>JAHDHL010000060.1 GCA_020631355.1 Saprospiraceae bacterium
GATATCAATTATGAATATTACCAATCAAATAAAAGTAACACTTACCAAAAAAGAGGTGACAACTATTTTATTGTATCCGGGATAATTAACAAGAGGATATATTACAAGAAGATGATTGAAAAACAAATCAACTATTTCGGGAAAGAGAACACCCGTATCCTCATATCACATGAAATCAGATATCCTGAAAGCAAGAATGATATCTTTGGGCCATATTGTGAAAAAATCAATCGGGATTTGAGATAATTCACGATGAATTTCCAGTTTAGACCCAACCTTTCCTCATCTATCTCCCGTCCTTAATATAAAATCAACATGATGAAAAAATTGCTGTGGATTCCTGTAGTTCTTACCCTACTCATATTGGGTTGTGAAACGGGAGAAAACCTCCAATGGTTCCTGTATGAGGAAACACAATGTGCCGATCCTTGGAATACGGGATTGGGCAGCAATGAATCCGAGGTATCCAATGCTGTCATTCAATATTTCAACGATTTGAATGTAAGCATCCTTGAAGTACAATTGGATAGTCTCAACGAGGGAGAAGCATGCGATGCTTGTTTCTGTCTTTCGGGTAGAGGTATCAGAATCAAGGCCGATGCCAATGATGCGGCCATCATTGAAAATGAGAATTTCATCGCTCAATAAATCAATTATATTATGAAAAAATGGATTATCCCTTTCGTTGCTCTGACATCCTTGTTCTTTAACTGTAATGATGAGGAAACGGAAACAGCAAAGCAATGGTATCAGTATCAGGAAACACAATGTGCAGATGCTTGGCAGACAGGTATCGGAACTGATGAGGCAACTGTAATGACCGCAGTGGAGGATTATTTGGAAAACTTGGATATTGAGGTATTCGATATCAATATGAATAGTGATGGCCAAGGAGAAGCATGCTTGGCTTGTGTTTGTTTATCAGGAAGAATAATCCGAATTGAGGCCAATGTCAACGATGCCACTGCACTCCAAGCAGAGGGTTTTGAAGTAGAATAATACTATATTCCATTACAATATCACTGGGAATCGAATTCCTATGTGGGAGGAACATACTGAACAAAGGTATGTTCCTCTCCTTTGAGTTCTTCGTTGATGATTTGGGAAATGATATCCCAATCACCTCCGGCCAATCCGGCTCCGATAGCAGGATATCCTATCCTTTTCCCTGAAAAATCAGTAGCAACTCTCCTAAAAATATTACGAATAGCATCATAATCCGCATTATTCCTGCCTCTCCATTGGTATTGGGTGTATGCGTTGGTGATAATGAAATCCGCATTTTCGGTAGTCACCCTACAAAAGGTATAATATCCTAACTTGTCCTTATCCCCCTTGGTCGTTTTCAAATCGGCTTCATAGGCAGCTGGAAATAATTGCTTAATGGTCTTGGCTATACCTGCTCCCATGGTACAAAAACAATTGCATCCATGTATGATGACATCAAAATCACCATTGAGTGCCAATTGAATGATATCCCCTTGTACTATCTTCATATCCAACTGTCCGTGACTTAAATCCTAACTCAGATATTTTCCTACAATCGGCATTCTACGCCCCATACCGAATGCCTTGGATGAAACCCTTAATACCGGAGCAGTTTGGTATCTTTTGAATTCGTTGATATTCACCATTCTCAATACCCTTCTTACTAATTTCTCATCAAATCCTTTCTCTATCAATTCCTTGGGACCTTGTCGGTTTTCAATGTATTCATAAAGTATCTCGTCAAGAATAGCATAATCCGGTAAGCTGTCCGAATCTTTTTGGTCGGGTCGCAACTCAGCGGATGGAGGCTTCACTATGGTATTCTCAGGTATGAGTTCCTTGTCCTTATTGATATATCTCGCCAAGGCATAGACATCCATCTTATACACATCACCAATCACTGATAATCCTCCACACATATCCCCATACAATGTACCGTAACCTACTGCCATCTCACTCTTATTGGACGTATTCAACAAAATATGGCCAAACTTATTGGACAATGCCATCAGTATCACTCCCCTGCTCCTTGCCTGAAGATTTTCTTCTGTAATATTGAATGGTAATCCCTCGAAATGTGGGGATAATGTATCCATGAACGCATCAAAGGTATCCTTGATGGGAATGATCTTGTAAGGGCTACCGAAGTTGATTGCCAATTGTTCCGCATCCGAAACAGAATGGTCGGAGGAAAATTTGGAGGGCATCAATACATTCAAAACGTTCTCTGCTCCCAAAGCTCTTGCAGCTAGGGCTGAAGTAACCGCAGAGTCGATTCCTCCTGACAAACCAAGGATGCATTTCTTGAATCCCAGTTTACCAAAATAATCCCTGATTCCTGTTACCAATGCATCATGTATCAAGGCAATCTTTTCTTTTTCCTGCACCTTATTCACACCTCCATTAACGACCTCCTCCAATTCGTATACCCTTAGTTCTTCCTGGAAATATGGTAATTCGTCAAAGACATTTCCATCAGGGCTCATGACCAAGGAACCACCATCGAAAATCACTTCTGTCTGTGCTCCGGAGTGATTGACATAAAACATTGGTAATCCATAACGGTCCACATTAGCTTTCAGGACTGAAATCCTTGTATTCGCATGATTGAAATTGAATGGGGATGCAGAAAGGTTAATGATAAAATCAGGTTCGTATTTCATCATTTCATCCAATGGACAAATCACATACAAAGGATTCTCATTCCCTACATTCCAAATGTCCTCACATACTGACAGGGCGATTTTCTTTCCCTTGAATTCCACCACACCAAATTCCGTAGCAGGCTCGAAGTACCTGTACTCATCAAAGATATCATAGGTTGGCAATAATGCCTTATGTTGGGTATACTGCACCTTACCATCATAAAGGAAAATGGCACTATTGTACAAATCCTTACCCTCTATTACGGGATTTACGGTGGGCGAACCTACCACAATGGCAATATCCTTGGAAGCAGCTGCCAAACGCTGAACGGATGCCTCACTCTCCTTGATGAAATCATCAAATTCCAAGAAATCCCTTGGTGGATATCCACATGTGGATAATTCACCGAATACGATAATATCCGCTCCTTGGGCCTTGGCATCAGCTGTGGCTTTGAGCATCTTATCCACATTACCCTCAAAATTTCCGATGTGGTAATTCAATTGTGCTACTGCTATCTTCATTTAGAATGTTTTGTATGGTAGGATATTGATTGAACTGATTATGTTGTTGGTAAAACCGTTTCGTTTTCCAACCTCCTTGCATGTTCGGAATGCTGTACAAAGGTAGCTAATTCATCCACTAAAAAGTGGGGATGGTAAATAGTTTGTTCCTTGTAATAAAATGCTTCCCTAGCTTCGTGGATTACGAAATCAAAGCAGGCTTTCCAAGCCTTATTCACAATCTCATCCCTTACGGCATGCGAACTGAGGTAATGTTTTCCGCCTTTTTGCCAAGACATCAATCCTGTTTCATTATCCTTGATGAATCCCTTGAGTTGTATCAGGAAACCATCTCCCTTGGGCATAACGGAGAATTGGAAAGGAATATCGAATAAGCGGAATGCACACTGCGAAAGAATCTGTTCGATTTGTTGCTGAATCATATGTCGTATGCTTTGGTTCAATACAAATATGCACACACTTAGTTTAAAAGTCAAACTAAGATATGTTAAAGCTGGATATAAAAAAATCCCATTCCAACAAATTGGAATGGGATTCTAAGGAACAGTTGATTGGTCAAGGTCTAGAATAAGACACCCAATCGAATCTCAACACCACTTACAGTGGTCTTGGTATCATCAATCTCTGTCTGGCCTGTCTTACCATAGTAAGTATTTACAAAACCAGATTGGTAGTAAACACCCAAAGTAACAGCTGTGGATTCGCTGACACCATACTCGGCACCCAGACCCAATCCCCAAGAGATTTGCATCAATCCGGTATCCTTTCCGATACGGAAATCATCTTCTTCATTGGTGGAAGATCTGGAAGCGACATTAAATCCTAGGGTAACCACCGGAATATCCGCAAAGAAACGAGCACCGAAATCATATTCATTGGTTCTCATCTTCAATCCAAATGGAAATTCCAGGTATTGGTAATTGAAATTCACATTAGCACCCATCGGGGCAATCTCTCCGGGTTGTGAATCCGTAAACAAAGCCAAACCATTGGCATCAATGGTATTGAACATAAGATTTCCTCCTTGGTTGAATGACATAGCCACACCGAATTTCATGGCATAATTCTCCCTGAAATAATATTCTCCATCAGCACCAATCTTAAAAGCGAAGTTGGAACCATTGGCTTCTATGGCATTATTATCGGCATTATTACCCAACCATGTGAATGTCGGACTAACGTGGAATCCGAACTGAAAGCCTTCATCCTGACCGTAAGATGAAATAGCAAAGATTGAAAACACTACGAATAGAGCAATTTTCTTCATAACTCGTCAGTTTAATTTTTACTTATTAGGTTTGTATCAGAAAGTAACACGCTGGTTGCTTTCCATACATCAGATGATCAAATTCTTATTCATAAAATGGACATCAAGAAAAGCAAGACAATCCAATTTTCGCACACGATAAACAAACGTCTGTTTATTCTTATAGCTGCCTCGATTACTTTGACGTTCACATTGGGCAGTTGTAACAAAGGTAAAAAGATTCCTGATGTATCGCATATTGAAGCGAACTTGGAAATCATTCGTTTCGAAAAGGAAATGTACGGGATTGATTCCAGTAACATCACATACAAGGCCAACGAACTCGCCAGCCAACACCCCGAATTCGTTGAAATCTATACCAGTCCTAGGGTCATGAGGGAAAAGGGATGGACAGACAGTACAGATGTAGCAGTTCTTGAACACCTGATGAAAGGCCGACCCATGCAAATGCTGTATGATACCTGTATGGTAATTTTTGATGACTTCAGTTCCTACGAAAAGGAATTGGAACAAGCATTCCAATTCTATCAATACTATTTTCCTGATGCCCCATTACCCAAGGTCTATACTTGTATTACCGAGTTCGTCTACCAAGGGTTCACCTATGGGCCTGAAGTCCTCGTTATTGGTACAGAACATTATATGGGAAAGGATTTCCCTGCCTATGAAGCAATTTTCCCCAGATATCAGTCCCAGTTCTTCACACCAGACCATCTGGTAAGTGCCTCCATGGAACTAATGGTAGGAGAACAGATTACAGACCATCCTGAAAATAATATGCTGGATGCCATGATAAGGGAAGGAAAGAAACTATACATCCTCGACCATCTGCTCCCTTATGAGGAAGATTCCATCAAGCTCAAATTCACGAGTGCACAAACAGAATGGTGTAATGAAAATGAGCATGAGATTTGGAAATTCTTTGTTACACAAGACCTTATCTATTCCACGGATAAGAGAAAGTATATGAAATATACCAATCCTGCACCTACATCACCAGGTATGCCTACGGAATCCCCGGGTAGAACAGCCAATTGGACCGGATGGCAGATTGTTAAGCAATACATGAGATTCAATCCGGACAAGCGTATCCAGGATTTGATAAATGAAAAGGATGCACAAAAAATCCTAAAGGGAGCAAGATATAAGCCCAAGAGGTAATGTAGGGTGATTATAATGCATTGACAAAGGATTCCCATTCTGAGAATCTATCTTTTTTCATTACACGGGGAAACTTACTTTGCCCCCCTAATTTCCCTCTTTGTTCGAACCACTTATAGAATGTATAAGTCGGAAGAATTTCCATTTGTATGTCCTTGAGTACAGACCCGTCCCTTTCTGTCTTATAATCATCATTGGTCAGTTTGAGTTGATGGTCCAATTCACGGATAACTGCGGCCTTATCCAAGGATGGGTCATCGCATCCCAAATACCATTTGTGTGCGAAGAACTTTCCCGATTTCACACCGGAAACGGTAAACTCAGGAATGGAGACATTGAATTTTCTTTCCAGTTCCAATATGGCTGTTTGCATATTCTCTACCGACAAGTGTTCCCCACATATACTCAGGAAGTGCTTTGTCCGGCCTGTGATTACGACTTCGGCCCTTTCAACATCGGTAAACCTAACCGTATCACCAATCAAGTATCGCCAAGCTCCTGCATTGGTACTGATGACTATGGCATAATCCTGATGAGGCTGTACCTCATGTATGGTCATTGCTTTGGGTTTACCAATTATTTGGCCATCCTCGTCAAAGTGTTCATCATTGAATGGGATGAATTCGAAGAATATGCCATTATTGGGAATGAGTGCCATGGCTTTGGTGTCAGGTCTGGATTGGAAAGCCAAGAATCCCTCCGATGCCAGATAGGTATCCATATACAGCATTTTCTTACCCATGAGTTTTTCAAAACCTTTCTTATAAGGTTCAAAAGAAACACCTCCATGTACATAGACACTTAGATTGGGCCAGATATCGTGTATGGAATCTACCTTATAATGCTCGATAATCCGTTCTATCATGAGCTGGTTCCAAGCAGGGATTCCCATGATGAAACCGATATCCCACGATGGGGCTTTCTTCACGATTTCTACGATCCTATCATTCCAATTATTAATGGAAGCAATCTTAACTCCGGGTTTATACATACCCCGAAGCCAGAACGGGTTGTTCCGGGCATTGATACCACTCAAATCCCCAACAAAATATCCACCCTTATTCTCAAGATCCGTACTTCCGCCCAACATCATCATGCCCTTGGCATAAAGTGAGGGATTCACATCATATTGCGTCAAGCCGAAAAACATCTTTACTCCTGCTTTCTTATTAGAACGCAGCATATCCTCGGTAATGGGTATGTGCTTACTCGGTGTACCAGATGTTCCGGAACTCAGGGCGAAGTACCTCACTTTCCCTTTCCATGCGACATTCTCCTCATTATCCAAGGCCCGATGCCACCATTGGTCGTGCATACTATCGTAATCGTGGAATGCTACCCTATCCTGAAATAGCCTAACGATATCGCCTGATTTCAGGATTTCCTTGAAACCATAATACTTCCCAAAATCGGTCTGACCCGACTTTTTGAGTAGGCGTCTTAATGTTTTCTCTTGATAATCATAAAAGGATAGTTTTTCCCGCCTGAATTTATTGCGGAATTCCATCCCTCTCTTAATTGTCTTTCCTAAAATGGCCATAGGGTAAAGTTAAGCATTTGAGAAATCATGATTCACTTTAACATTCATTCCAATCTCGCAATTGCCAACATAGGGCAAGCGATTAAAGGCTCTTAGTTTTTCCACCGTCCACGGGCATATTTATTCCATTCACATAACTTGCTGCAGGAGATGCGAGGAATGCCACCACACCTCCTACTTCCTCAGGAGTAGCGAAACGCTTGATGGGTACTTCTTCTTCCATCTTCGCCTTTACTTCCTCCTTTGTCATATTCCACTTTGTGGCACGGTATCCCATCAACTCGTCCAATCGTTCGGTGGAAGTATATCCTGGCAATACATTGTTTACAGTAATTCCAAACCGGGCCACCTCATTCGAAAGGGTCTTGGCCCAACTGGCTACGGCACCACGGATGGTATTAGAAACACCCAAGCCATCTATTGGTTGCTTGACCGATGTGGATATGATATTGATGATCCTACCATAACCATTGGATTTCATTCCTTTCATGACCAATTGGGATAATACCTGATTGCATACCAAATGGTTATTGAATGCTTCTAAAAACTCAACAGGTGAAGCATCGTCCAAAGTTCCACCTGCAGGGCCTCCGGTATTATTCACCAGAATATCTATCCGCTTGGTAAGAACCAGGGTATGGACCTTTTTCCTTAGGTCTTTGACATTACCAAAGTCTACAGACATGAAATCATGGTGTTGTCCTTGGGAATCATCCAACTGATGACAAACCTCACTCAACTTAGCAGCATCCCTTGCCAACAAGGTGATATTAGCACCCATCCTGGCCAACTGCATAGCCACTCCCTTTCCAATCCCCCTACTTCCTCCTCCCACTAAGGCATTCTTACCTTTCAATGTCATATCCATAAGTCAAAACCTTTGAGTAGTTATTCCTGATTGTAAATCACAATCATTATTTGCTAAATTAGAATGTTTTTTCACATAAACCGACAGAACCAACTTAAAGATGAGTCGAATTAACCACTACCTGAAGATGCTCGGTCCCGGATTATTGTTTGCGGGAGCTGCTGTAGGCACATCACATCTTTACTGGTCTACCAAATCAGGGGCCGAATACGGATTTGCCTTTCTGTGGGCCATCCTACTCATTCTCCTTTTCAAATATCCATTCTTTGAATTCGGCACCCGATATACCGCAGCCAAGGGAGAGACACTCCTTTCAGGTTACCAAAGAATGGGAAAGTGGGTACTCTGGGCATATATTATCATGACCCCTATTACCATGTTCACCATACAGGCTGCAGTGACAGCCCTGACCTCGAGTCTCATTATGTACTTATTCGGCATATCTGCCAATGCGGCATTGATTTCGGGTATATTATTATCCCTTTGCCTAGTGATACTTTATATCGGTAGGTTCTCCATTCTGGACAATATCATTAAATACATCATTATCATTCTGACCCTATCCACATTCGTGGCAGTAGTGCTGGCAATTGGAAAGGTGGACCATGACCTCAACTGGACACCAATATTCCCCTTGGGGGATGCGGTCACCTTAGGGTTTGTGATTTCATTAATGGGATGGATGCCAGCTCCTGTGGATATGTCCGTCTGGAACTCCATATGGGCGGAATCCAAGCAAAAATCAACGAGTGAGGATTTTGATTACAAGACCTCCTTGGTTGACTTTAATGTTGGATACTGGGCTACCCTGATACTTGCTTTGTTTTTTCTTTCCTTGGGTGCGTTGGTTATGTATGGCTCGGGAACCCAATTCGAGAATTCAGGACTTGGTTTCTCGAAGCAACTTTTCAATCTATACAGCGAAGCATTCGGAGGAGAAAGCAGCTGGGCCTTCTGGCTGGTTGGTATTGCTGCACTCACTACGATGTTCAGTACGACACTGACGTGTCTTGATGCATTGCCCAGGGTCATGGGCAGGGCCTCGGTACTGATCAATACCCGACCACCTGACATCAACCATATGGGTACCAGAACCGTATTAGATGATATTAAGAGTGCGGATTTTGACGAAAAGGATTTTGAAAGGAGAGATAGGAAAGCTTATTGGATTTGGATGGCCATCCTAGTCCTGGGTAGTATGATTATCCTATTATTCTTTACAACAGAAATGGGAACCCTATTGAAAGTTGCCACTATCCTTTCATTCCTTACGACACCATTCTATGCCGTATTGAATTACTTGCTCATTACGAGTCATCATACTCCGGAATTTGCCCGACCTGGAATAGGAATGAGGATACTGAGTATTACGGGACTCATTTTCCTGACCAGTTTCAGTCTGTTGTATCTCTATACTTTTCTTTAAGTATAAAATTCATTACTGATATTCATACTTAATATTTTTCATTAAGAAACAGCCCCCATTCAACTTTTTCATAAGTTGTGGGTTGAACATTTGTTATCAACATATATTTAATCATTCAAATTCAAAATATCAATCATGAAATTGGTAAAACTACTTATGGTTCCTTTTGTGGCCATGGTCATGTTTAGTTGTTCATCCTCTCCTTCAGGAGAAGCTGCAGCAACAGGAGAAGCTACGAATACTGCTACTGCAACGTCAGAAGCTAAGACGTTTAACGCTGATGTTTCATCCAGTCTCATCAACTGGGAGGGAACCAAGCTTGGTGGTAGTCACGTCGGAACCTTGGCTCTTGCTTCCGGTTCTGTTTCTGTAAAGGATGGTAATATCGAAGCGGGGAATTTTGTCATTGACATGAATTCCATGAAATGTACGGACAAGGATGCCGACGAAGAAACCAAAGCCAGCCTAATCGGACACTTGACGACAGGTGATTTCTTTGAGGTTGAAAAATATCCTGAAGCGAAATTCGAGATTGCAGAAGTCAAGGCTATCGAGGGTGTTGAGGGTATGACTCATTCCATCACAGGAAATCTTACGATGAAGGATAAGACATTGAGTGTAACATTCAATGCTAATGTGGGCATCAGTGAAAATGGCGTAACTGCCGAGTCCAACAACTTCAAAATCAACAGAACCGAATGGGGTATCATGTATGGTTCTACCTTGGCAGGAGCTGTTAAGGAAAAGGCCATTAATGATGAAATTGGTCTGAAGATACGATTGGTTGCTAACTAATCCTATGTGACAAAAAATGTTAACAAAAGGCTTCAAACTGTTGGTTTGGAGCCTTTTTATCATTAAAAAAATCAAAAATGGACATATACACACAACTTATCATGGGAAAATCGAATTAGTTAAATACCCCTTTAAACAAAAGAAAAAAAGGCCGAATCCCCTATCAAAAAAAATTTTGGATGGATTATTGTTACGTTAATGATGACCAATATCATTTTCTTACATGGTCAAAATCCTTATATTTGAATTCTAATTGAGACGAGAATGAAAAGGGCAATCATATTATTCACTTTCTATACCCTCTTATTGGGTACCCCCACATTCGCATTGGCGAACAATGGTGGAGGAGATGATTGTGTCGAAGAAAACACAGAAAACTGTGATTACCAAGATTTGGAATTACCCAAGGTATTCCTCATTGGTGAATATGCTGATGAGTTTGAGATTGCATCGGCAGAATACAGTCTCCAACTCATGGATGCCTGCGAGCAGGACATGAACAAGGCGTATTTCAAATGGCTGAGTATGCTCCAGGAAATGGAGGATTACGCAGATGGCTTGGATTTTGAAATCAAGGGTGTGAAAATGTGGATTAAGGTATTCTGGGACAAGGATGGCACCATCGACCACATTGCTTATTATTTGAAACCCAATTCAAGGAATGTCAATGTTGATCGCCTAAGTGCTTTCTTCTCCAGTTTCATGAACCAATATCAATTTCCGCTTGAAGCCAAAGAGAAATTCTCCAACTACGGAAGTGCCGCATTTCCGATAGTGTCAAGAAGAAAGAATACTGACAATAAATAATAACCAAACCTTACCTTATTAATTAAAAAAGGGATAATGACAATCATTATCCCTTTTTTAATTGGGACTAGCTTATCCTACTCCATCCCTTGACTCTCTTGGAATAGTGTTCCATATAATGCCTGACCCGCTCATGGATGGGTTTTTCGAATTTAGGATCATCCTCTATGACACGCTTGGCCAATTCTCTTGCGGTTTGGAGAATTTTTCCGTCCTGTGCCAAATCAGCAATCCTGAAATTCAATGTACCGCTCTGTTGTGTTCCCTCTATATTTCCGGGGCCTCTTAATCTCAAGTCAGCATCGGCAATTTCAAATCCATTGTTGGTGGCACACATCGTCTGTACCCTATGCTTTCCCTCCTTGGATAACTTATCCCCTGTCATCAGTATACAATAGGATTGTTCTGCACCTCGTCCTACCCTACCCCTAAGCTGATGCAACTGAGATAATCCGAATCGCTCTGTATTCTCTATGACCATAACGGAAGCATTCGGGACATTCACCCCTACCTCGATTACCGTGGTAGCTACCATGATTTGGGTTTCTCCCTTGACAAACCGTTGCATTTCAAAATCCTTATCAGCAGGTTTCATCCGACCATGCACGATACTGATTTGGTAATCAGGTCTAGGAAAATCCCTACTGATGGATTCGAATCCTTCCTCAAGGTTCTTCAGGTCAAGTGTAGCGGATTCCTCAATCAAAGGATAGACGACATATACCTGTCTTCCTTTTTCGATTTCTTGTCTCATGAAACCAAAAACCCGCATTCGACCACTTTCATATTTATGAATGGTCTTGACTTCCTTACGACCGGGTGGTAATTCATCAATCGTGGATACATCCAAATCGCCATACAGGGTCATGGCCAAAGTTCTGGGAATAGGTGTAGCCGTCATCACTAGGATATGAGGAGGATAAGGACGACTCTTTTTCCAGAGTTTAGAGCGTTGCTTCACACCAAATCGGTGTTGCTCATCCGTTATCGCCAAGCCCAGATTCTTGAACTCCACGGGGTCTTCCAATAAGGCATGTGTACCAATCACAATATCAATCTCTCCCTCCTTGAGGGATTCCAATAATAATCTTCTTTTTTTCCCTTTTACACTTCCCGAAAGAAAACCGACCTTGATGCCCAGTCCATCCACATATTCCTGAATGGAAGCATAATGTTGCTGGGCTAGGATTTCAGTAGGGGCCATCATTGCCGCCTGGTGGCCATTATCAAGTGCCATAAGCATGGCCATTAATCCTACCATTGTCTTACCACTTCCTACATCTCCCTGCAACAATCTATTCATCTGCCTACCAGAACCCAAATCCTTACGGATTTCCTTGATGACTCGTTTTTGCGCGCCAGTAAGTTCGAAAGGTATTTTTTCATTATAGAATCCCAAAAACTTATCCGCAATCTTGGTAAAGGCATAACCACGCAAGTCTGATTTTCGATTTTGCCTTATTTGCAGTAGTCGCAATTGTAGGAAAAAGAGTTCTTCGAATTTCAATCGGTTAGTGGCTTGTTTCAGGTCCAACTGATTCTTAGGAAAGTGTATATCCTTGAGTGCCTTATACCTGGCAGGTAATTTGAGTTTCTCCAGTATATAATCAGGTAGGATTTCAGGAATATCCGTTGCCTCAATCTTATTCATCAGAACGGCCATCAGTTTCCTTTGCCCTTTGGCATCCAAGCCTTTGTTGGTCAATTTATCCGTACTGGGATAAACAGGAGCAAGTGTCAATGCATTCTTCACATTGCTATTCGCAACCAATTCTATTTCGGGATGTGGGATGCTGATTTTCCCCTTGAAATTATTGACCCTACCAAAAACGATGTATTCCATTCCTACCTTAAGGCTCTTTTGTAGCCAGTTGGCTCCCTTGAACCACACCAACTCCATCATTCCCGTGTCATCCCTGAATCTGGCCACCAATCTTTTTGTTCTACCCGATGTGATGGTTTCCATTCGTCGCAATATCCCTTTCAACTGTACCGTCTCACCATCACTATGGGGGCCGATATCCTTGATAAGGTGAAATTTGGTCTTATCCACATACCTAAATGGAAAATGCATGAGTAAATCAGCAAAAGTATAAATCCCCAATTCTGTCTTGAGTAATTCGGCCTTTTGGGGTCCTACCCCTTTCAGGAATTCTATTTTCGTCTTGAGAAGTGTCAATGTATTTTATGAATGTTGGATTATCCGATAAAGTTCAATCATGGAAATCATCCAGTAGTTGTTCATGCTTTCCAAAGGAATCGGTTTTTTTCCAAAAGGAATGATATTCACCATACAAATATAAAACAGGCATCAGAATAAAGAATAAGCCAATGAGAATGGTATTGACCAAGTTATCAACATTGGGTTCTGAATGAATCATGAAATACATGAACGAACCTCCGAACACCATCAATAAAAAGCAAATCGTGTATAGAATACCTTTAACGATGATTCGCTTCAGTGTCCATGCTTTATTCCTGTCCAATGTCCGTAGATATTACTGGACCAACCTACTCGCCAACATATTTCTGAATGCTTCTACCTGTTCATCCGACATGGAACGCTTCGGAATAATATGAGCTGAGGACAGGGTTTCGAACAACCAGAATACATCATCCTGTTCCATATAATTGATGATGGCTTTCCATTGTAGCGTGGCATCCACATATTCATTCTTCATCCGGATATTCTGTGAAGTGAATCGGTAGGTATGTTCGGCCCAGAATCTTTCGTTGATCTCATGGTTATAATACCCCTTGGCGAAAGTCGCCAGTCTTTTTTCGTAGACCTGATTGAACACCAACAACCATACACCTGACAATACCAGCATAACGATTCCCGGTACCATGGAATTACCATTGACCATCGTGGCGATGGCGAACAATATGAATGCAAGGGGAATCATGAATCCTATTCTTTGGCGGGACCTTTTCTTCCAAGGAGCTTTCCATGTGTTGAATACATACAAATCGACGAGTTCCTGTGTCTTGTGGCTGAATGTCAGTTGTATCATATTTGATATTGTAGTGATATTGGCAAATATAAGTTGCAATTGACTTACTTTTGGACTCTGATGAGATACTTTGTAGAATTGGCATATAATGGTAGGAATTATTCCGGTTGGCAGCGCCAGCCGCACAATATGACCGTACAACAAATGATTGAGGAATCCATGTCTACCATTCTCAATACAGAAATAGCCGTTACGGGTTGTGGCAGGACGGATACGGGTGTACATGCATCACAATATTTCTTTCATTTCGATTTTGATGGAACATTTCCAAAGGCATTCATCAATCGGTTGAATAAGTTCTTGCCCAAGGACATCGTATTCTATGATATCATCGAGGTGGAAACCGAGGCCCACGCCAGATTCAATGCTTACAGTCGGAGTTACGAGTATGTCATTGACCTGAGAAAGAATCCATTCAGCCCCCATACCAGTTACCATTATCCTTATCCTGATCTCCCTGATTTCGATTTGATGCAGGAAGCAGCCAGACTGTTATTGGAATATCGTGAATTTGCCACGTTCTGTAAGACCAACCACGATGCCAAAACCATGATTTGTGAGTTATCCCGATCAGAATGGGTCAAAGTGGGTGAATACCAATGGATTTATCATGTGACCTCCAATCGGTTTCTAAGGGGTATGATTCGGCTAATCGTGGGAATGTGTCTGAATGTGGGTAGAAAGAAAATCCAACTGGAAACAGTCAGAAAGGCATTGGACGAACAGGTACAATTGGACAAGAGTTGGTCGGCTCCGGCTGATGGACTTTATCTGAAAGACATCCGCTACCCTTTCCTAAGCCAGACTTAAGCCCGTACGTGTCAGGAGCAGTTCTTATTCAGAATGATTCTCAATGATATTATTCTGAAATTTGTACGAACAAACATCACTTCTGGAAGGTTTATTTGTATTAGTCAATTTAAAAAATTCAAATCACAATGATATCAAAGAATATGGAGGCTGCACTGAACCATCAGATTGCATTAGAGGGATATGCCTCCCAATACTACTTGGCCATGGCTTCCTGGTGTGATAAGGAGGGTATGGAAGGAGCAGCAGAGTTCCTACATTTCCAATCCTTGGAAGAAAGGGAGCACATGTTGAAACTTTTTCATTACCTGAGTGAAGTGGATGGATTTGCCATTACGCCTGCAATAGAGCAACCACCCATTGAATTCGAATCCGTACAGGAAGTATTCAGTCTTGTGTATGAACATGAAAAGAAAGTGACCCAATCCATTAATGACTTGGTCGCTACCTGTTATAGCGAGAATGATTATAATACCCTGAACTTTCTACAATGGTATGTAGAGGAGCAGAGAGAGGAGGAGAATCAGGCACGTTCGATACTGGATAAAATCAAACTCATCGGAGAGGGAGGACAAAGTCTTTATTACATTGACAAGGAGATGAAAAAATTCCTAGCAGCAGCATTAGCAAAGGAAGCTGCCGCAGCCGATAGCGAAGCACAATAAGATAACAATTTCAAGGAGCCGCAATATTGCGGCTCTTTTTTTATCCCTGAATTACCTTATCCAATATATCCTGCGTTGCTTTCCATTCTGCTTTTTGTTTGTGGACATAG
Organism: Saprospiraceae bacterium; assembly: GCA_020631355.1. Lineage (GTDB taxonomy): Bacteria > Bacteroidota > Bacteroidia > Chitinophagales > Saprospiraceae > JAHDCE01. Next base: position 15,622 of record JAHDHL010000060.1, read on the forward strand.
GGTTTTGCTGCCCTATCCTGGCAATCCATTATCGGGCATCTCTCACAGGTCTTATTCACAATTCTGAATGGGATATTAGGGTCGGAGGCATACCGAACCACTTTTTTCAACCAATCATCCATCAATATGCCAAAGGTCACACTGATGTCCTTTTCCTGTAATGGTCCGGCAGGAATGGCTATAGTTGTCGTCAGGTATTCATCCTCGGTACCATAGTACTTGGAACGCTGCACCCGTGCAATAACCTTTTCCTCACCCATCTGTCTCAGTTCATGCAGTTCTTTCAAAGCATCCACGGAAACCCATCTTCTGCAATAGTGTTCATAAATCTTATTGCTATGTGGATGATGCCTCTGATTCAGGTGCAACACCTTATCTATCGTATATTTCTCAGAGCCGGGACTCGTCCTGACCCTGATGAAGAATAGTTGTCGGAGTTGAAAGTACTTGGGCATGATATTCGTCAGGCGGTGAACGAACATCTCTGGTGTAACATTATGGCTCTGTATCGTTTCCACTAATCCATCACCATCCCATTTCTCCTTTCCACAGAAATCCTCCACAGCCTTGGCGATTGCATCCTTATTCGTCATCATTGCTGTGGCGAAATAAGTCGCCTTGAAATTACTCAATACCGGTTCGAATGATTGTGGCGATCTCAACGGAGCGAAATAAGGTCTCTCCTTGAGATTCAGCCAACGATATCCCAATTCCCTACCCAACAGCATACTAAGCTGGGCTTCGTTGACATCATTATGTACCAATAATTCATTCTTCTTCACTATATATATCGAATGAATCTTCGACAAGCCATCATAGGAGGACATGCCATCCCTGACCACCTTACATCCATATTCATTCAGTAGGATGGATTCCAAATCAGATGAACTAACAGCATCCGTTTTCAATCCATATTTTTTCTTGAATGCAATGAGTTGTTCTTCTATTTCCTCGAAATAATTATAATGGAGTTCCTGATAGGCCCGCATGGCTCCGAAATAGAAATTATCCTCCTGTAATGCATAATTCCTCGACAATTCCACCAATGTGGAAATGAATGCCCCTACCCTTGCCGGAGCCTTGGAAATGATTTCCACTACCTTTTGCATTTCTATACCGAATAAATCCAAAGGCAGCTCGCTGAGAAAATTAGAACGAAGTAATTCACCCACATGCAACATCGCCGGACTCATTTCGAAAGAGGTCAAATCTTCCGTACTTACATCCAGTGCTTTCGCCAGTATTTCTATCTTATCAGGCTTAGGGTATTTCTTACCTTTCTCTATTTCATTAAGATAGGATATCGACATACCTGATTTCTTAGATAAATCAGAGAAAGACAGGCTTTTATCCTGCCTCAACTCCTTAACTTTTAATCCAAAAACGATGCGTTGATATTGCTTATTCATACTTAGATTACAACATGATTCCGGGGAGTCCAGAGTGAATTTTCGCTGAAAGATAGTATTATTTTACATCCTGACCGGCATTTATCTTTTCATACTTCGAGTAACATTGGAATTTTACTCATATATTTATTCTTTCAAACCTTTTGAAACATATTCACAGAAACTGCATAAAATAGTATATGAAAGGTATAGTATTTACAGAGTTCCTCGAAATGGTAGAAGCCGATTTCGGACCAGACATGATGGAAGATATCATTGATTCATCCGAACTCGAATCAGGGGGTGCATACACATCCGTGGGCACATATCCCGATAGTGAGATGATTCAACTATTAACGCAATTATCTGAAAAATCGGGTGTATCCACCAGTGTCTTGTTGAACAAGTTCGGACATGCGATGCTTAGGAGTTTCGCTAAGAAATATAGCCATTGGATTTCCGATTGCGGACATGGGTTCGACTTACTGATGAAAGTGGATAATTATATCCATATTGAAGTGAAGAAATTATATCCGGAAGCATTCCTACCAAAGTTCAACCATGAGCGAATAGACGAACATACTTTGATATATAAATACTCCTCTCCTAGGAAAATGGGAGATTTGGCAGAGGGTTTGATAGAAGGTACTATGGAAGCCTTTGGGCACCAATATACCATTGACAGGAAAAACATTACCGAAGACGGTAGCGCTGTAGAGTTCACCATAAAAGTCCTTTAGTTTCTGAACACCTTTTACCATTCTCATGGAATCTAAGAACTACAGTAAAAAACGAATCGACCGGGAAATCCGTGCCCGTAAGGAAGCCGAACGGATCATGGAGGAAAAGTCCCTTGAACTTTTCTATGCCAATGAAAAACTAAAAAAACTCAATGACGAGCTCAATGAGTCACTATCCCTCAACATCAATGCACTCCAAGAATCGGAGATAGAAAAATTCGCATTATTTGAGAATGCAGCAGTAGGAGTCATTTTCACTCTCCAAGGCAAGGTCATCCGGACCAACCACAAGATTGTGGAAATGACGGGAAAACATGAAAGGGACATCATAGGAAAAAGTGTTCTGGACTTGGTATATGATGATGATGTATTCAATTATGAGAGTTTACTGATTCAGTTACATCAGAAAGAGATTGCCCAGTTCAATATCAATCTCAGATTACAGAAACACAACAAAGCCCTACTTTGGTGCAATCTATATTCCAGTTCTGTGAAAACAGATGACGGAGTTGTCAAGTACACCATCCATATCCTTGAGGATATCCAAGAGAAGAAAGCCATTGAGGCCAAACAGGAAACCCTCATTGCACAACTAAAGGAAATCAACAACCAATTGGAGAGCTTTGCACATGTAGTATCACATGACCTCAAGGCTCCGCTGAACGGAATCAATACCGTGATGAGTTGGACACGGGACCACGTCAAGAACCTATCCATAGAGGATAGTGAATTGAACCAATACTTCACCCTGATTGAGGATAGGGTTAGGAAAATGTACAAACTCATTGATGGTGTGATGGAATATTCCAAGGTGAGCCAAGGAAATGAAAAGAGGGAATGGGTGGATGTAAGGCAATTGGCTGAAGAAACGGTCCAGTTGATTTCGATTCCTAACCATATCAGTATCATTTTCAGTGGCCAGTTCCCTACAATCAGCGTCAACAAACTCAAATTGAAGCAAGTTTTCCTGAATTTGGTCGACAACGCTTCGCGACACAACGACAAGAAAGAGGGTTTCATCGAAATAAATGCACGTGAAAACGAACATTTTTGGATATTTGACGTAAGGGATAATGGTGTCGGTATAGAGGACAAACACATCAACAAAATCTTCAAAATCTTCAATACCCTCGACACCAGCGGCAAACATACAGGTATCGGATTGGCTTTGGTCAGGAAAATTGTAGAGCACTACAAAGGACGGATAACTGTTGACTCCACCCTTGGACAAGGAACAAAATTCACATTCACTCTGGATAAAGACACGGTAAAGGTAGCACATGAATAAAAAGGATTATATCCTGTATTTGGAAGATGACGAGATAGATGCTATCAAGTTCACTTCCACCATGAAGAACCTCGGTTTCCAAGAACAGATTATTGTTCAGCAAAATGGAGAGGAGGGTTTGAACTGGCTATCCGCCAACAGGCAGCTACTACCTAAAATTATCGTATTGGATTTGAATATGCCCCTAATGAATGGTCATGAATTCCTAGAAGCCATCAAGGAGGACAATGATTTCAAAAAGATACCCATCGTCGTATTCACTACCTCAAGTAATAAGGTGGACATTAATCATTCATTCGAATACCAAGTGGCTGGATACATGGTCAAGCCGTTCGAACATGGTGACTATAAGAATATCATTTCCATAATCAAACAATACTGGGACCTGAGCGCCATAGGACACATCTGATACTTCCTCCCCATTCCTAGTGATTTAATCACTATCCAATTGGCTTATTATACTATAATTTCGTAATTTTCGGGTCGAAAATGACAATCCTATATATAGAAGACGATATAATTGACATAAAGAATTGTCAATTACTAATGAGCCGCCATACCCATCACACAGTCAAAATCGCCAAAGATTTTGATACAGCCATTTCTATTGTATTAAATGAGGATATCGACTTTGTCATTTCTGACAGAAGATTAGGTTTCGATAATTTCACCGAAAATTGGACCCATTTTTTCGGTATGCCTTTCTTCATTGTCAGTAACCAACCCGATGAATCCCTTTTCGATTTGGTACAGGCACCTATTGCCGCATATCAGAAACCCATCCGGGCAGAGCACCTGGAAGATATGTTGTCAGCCATTACCAAACTGGAACAGGAACCCAACATGGCCTATGCAGAAAACATAACTGCCGGGGCTCCTGAAATGCTCAGAGAAATGGTACTAATTTTGAAAGATCAATTTGTGGATGCTGTCCAACGGCTTCCGCATCTATACGAAAATGGCGAAACCGAGGAACTTATCCAGGTAATACACAAACTTATCTCAAAGTTTTCCGTAATATCTATGAAAGACTCCTTTGCTTTTTTCAATCTGGTTGAAAAATACTTGAGGGATGGACTCAAATTGGAAACGTATGCTTACCAGCGTCTCCTTAAGGATTTGAACAAGGGAATAGATTTTATCAATCAGTATATTGATCTTAATGAATTGCATAATAGTTGACGACGACGTTTTTTATTGTAAGACTCTTTCCGCCTTTTGCGAAAGACTCAACCTCAATCTAATCGGTTCTTATTCCGACCCCGTAGAGGCGTTGGCTGTGCTCGCTGACAACAAGGATATAGATGTCGTATTCCTAGATATACACATGCCGGAAATAACAGGATTCGATATCCTAAAGAGCAATCCGAAACTGAATGTCATCATATCCACTATGGATGGTTCCAAAGCGATAGAGGCATTTGATTATAATGTCGTGGACTATCTCCTTAAGCCAGTTACCCTTGATAGGTTCATCAGGGCTGTCAACAGAGCAAAGGAAAGGGTTAGTGGTCAGTCCAATACATCCTCAACAAAAAGTAGTCCTGCTCCCGCAGAATCCAATCAAGCTCCAAAGGAAATCTTCGTGAACGTTAACAAACGTCTCGTTAAGATTGAACTCAATAATATTTACCTGATAGAAGCCAAGGGCGATTATGTACTCATCAAGTTAATAGAGGGTAAGAACCTTGTGGTACACACCACGCTAAAGAGTATGATGGATAAACTACCCAGTGATACATTCGTTAGGGTCCATCGTTCCAATGTCGTTAATATCAAGAAGATAGTAGATATCGAGGATTCAAGTATCCTTATTAATGGCGAGGTTGTTCCCATTAGTAAAACATATAGGGAAGACTTATTAAGCAAGTTGAATCTTATCAACTAATTCAGATAGCATTCATCTGATTACATCAAAATAGGGAGGTAGCACATGGCTATCTCCCTATTTTTTTATGGTACTATCTAGGAAAAAGGAGGAATAAAACATCATTTGGACTAGGCCAAAGTACCTCACATACATAATATTCCATCTTATCGGCCTATCTGACATTTCGTCTACAGGTAAGTGCATTTCACCGTCAGTAGTTCATGATTCACAGGTCTAATCATGTATTTCATCGGTAGTTATCGGCATTACACCTTGTCCTCAATCCATATCATCAAAACACCATTAAATTCATAAATTAATATTTATCAGCATTTTACACATTATACATAAATGACATTCAAATTCGTTTACATCAAATGTCATTCATCCTAACATATTTCCTTTTACAGGAAGAAAATAGCCATTCGACTCCACTTCCCTTTTACTCATCTTATAAAGAAAAAACCAAGCTCGATGTGATGGTATATTTGTATCGTAATTAAAACACAAACACTTTTAAAATTTTTGCATCGTGAATACACAGACACTAAGGAAAGACACAGTAGGCACACAAAACATCCCAGCAGGCATACACACATCAGGAGAAACGCTTTTACCTGACTACAGTTTCAATCCTTACATCATCTCCTCCAAATCTGACGATAAAAGAAAACCAAGACCATCCAATGGTAAGGCTTCTGATTCCAACGACTGGAAGTTCAGTCTTAGAGGTTTGGCTCAACTTAAAAGAGCTTCCAAGAAGAGAATTGATGAAAATTTCCACGATCAATCTAGCATGTATTTATATGCTATTCCAAGATAAACACAATAAGAATTAAGGGTTTTATGGTGCATTTACATTAGTGTCGAGT
>JAHDHL010000093.1 GCA_020631355.1 Saprospiraceae bacterium
GCACGGATATTGTCTGGACGGAGAGGAATTTATCCGTACGGGGAACGTAACCTTGTTGGAATAATGTATACGATTATTGTATCGATACCTATTCTTTTGTGACTTTGATATATGTCTCCAAGCCCAATTTTTTAGTGATTTATATTATCGTATTCCACTGTAAGAATTGGGCTTGTTTTATGTGTGAATTAATGATGCATTGATAACAGATTATTGATATATATTTAATATATAGTATTGTAAAGCAGTTTTGTATAGATATTGTTTTATTTAAAATGAGCCTTGTTTTTTCCCTTTCTGATTACTTGTTTTAACATTTTTTAAGAATTTGATGTGATTCGATGTTTCCTTAGGACAATAGGCACAATGATTGTAGTCTTGTGACTGGTAATTGACTGTTGAGTCCCCGTTTTTTAAGGAAAGTCCAATACTAGGCTATGAACTGACACTAATGAATTTGCTTTTGCACCAAGCCTATTGGATTGTCTGGGTTTTTATGAGAACAAGTAACGATGAAATCTATTTTACACACACAATCTTATTTGGTGAAATCTCTGATTTTGCTAACGGCTTTTTGGAGTATGTCATTCCTATCCTTTGGAGAGGATTTGAGCGATTCTTCTATTCTGGATCCTAATGGAATTACAGGAACAATCGAATGTCCATCCGTAACCGCCAGTGCTACAAATACTAATATTTGTCCTGGAGAATGTATTGACCTTACTGCCAATGCAACTGCTATTTTAGAAACTACAAGTTACGCATCTTCCACTATAACTTATGATCCTTTTCCTTATATAGGAAGTACTCAAGTATTTTCAGGAGCAGGTGATAACGAGTGGTCATCTGCCATGTCAATTCCATTCAACTTTTGTTATTATGGTGCAACTTACAACCAATTTGTTATTGGTTCGAATGGTTTGATATCATTCGATGCTACATATGCTGGCAATACCTGTGACCCTGTTATCAATTCAGGAATACCTGGGGATAATAGTGTACTCAACTCTATTCTAGGGGCATACAGCGATTTGGATCCTTCCTCAGGCGGTGAGATTTACTATGATACCTATGGGATTGCTCCTTGTAGAGCAGTTGTTGTTTCTTTCAATAATATTCCTATGGTAGGTTGTACAGGGGTAACCTCAACTTTCCAAATCGTATTGTTTGAGAATACCAATGTGATTGAAATCTACACAGATTCTAAACCAAATTGTGCTGCTACCAACTCTGGTGCAACAATTCAGGGTATCCAGAATGCTACGGGTAGTCAGGCTTTGGCTGTTCCGGGTCGGAATTATCCTTCAACATGGAATGTAACATCAGATGCTGTCAGAATTTCTCCTGATGGCACAAATACCGTTTCCTTGACTTGGTATGATAGTAATGGTTCTGTAATAGGTACAGGCCCGACACTGAATAATGTTTGTCCTTCTGCTAATACCTTTTATCAGGTGGCTGCCAATTACACAGACTGTCAGGGAAATCAGGCCTTTGGTGTCTCTGCTTCAGTGAATATAGTTGTCGAAGATGCGGATGCTCCTGTATTTGATCAGGTTCCAACCGATGTGACGGTGAATTGTGAAGATGGCGTTCCTGCTGAACCAAATACATCAGGACCATGTAATGTTGATGATGTTTGTGTATCGGATAATTGTGACAATGATCCGGACATAGTTCTCAATGTTTCCTCAACCCAAACGAATAACGGTTCATCCACGGATTTTTGTTATGAGGTAACACGAACTTGGATTGCAACTGATGATGCAGGTAATTCTTCATCCGCTTCACAAGTGATTACGGTTCAAGATACGATGGCTCCGACTATTTTAGGGGTTCCGAATGATACCATATTGTATTGTGAAGCAAATATCCCAGCTCCTCCGGATATTACATGTACCGGAAATAAGGGTATTTGTGGTTCGGATAATTGCGACCCGAACGTATTGATTACTTATACTGAAACGAATAATCAAACTTTTGTTGGTTCTTGTACGGACATCAACTACGACATCATTAGAACATGGACAGCTACTGATGCTTGTGGTAATATTACGATTGCCGAGCAGATAATTTCCATGCGTTGTGAATGTTGTGGTAATGGTATTGATGATGATAATGACGGATTGGTTGATGGTCGCGATCCTGAATGTCCTTGTTCCAATACGGTAATAGATGAGACGTGTGATACATTGACGACTTATTATATTCCACCGGTTTGGCAAATGACCCAGAGTTCTACCAATCAACCATCATCTCTGATTATTTCCACATCCCAGCCGGTTGCAAATATTACAATTAGAAATGGTGATAATTCATTCGTACAGTCTTATACGATTAATAATGGTACACCAACGGTTATTCCATTAAATCTTAACCAATTACAGACACCCAATGCAAACGTAGCTGAATCGAATAGAGGATTCATAATTGATTCCGATAAATTAATCCAGGTGTACTATAGGATTGACGGTTATTATAATAAGGTACTTGTAACCATTAAGGGTGAAAATGCCTTGGGACAGGCATTCCGTACGGGTTCCCAGACTAAGGTATGCGGAACACCTGCTTGGGTAGGGGAGAATCACTTTATCTCCGTTATGGCAATTGAGGATAATACAACCATTGATTATGAATTCAATACTGCGATGTGGGGAATTGGTGGTTCCACACATTCCGTAACATTGAATGCAGGTGAAACATATCTGGTTAAGGATAATAATCAAAATCAAACCATTACAGGTTCATTGGTCACGTCTGATAAGCCAATTGCTGTTATAAGTGGTTCGCAACATACTAAAATATGTGATACTTATGGTCGTGATGGAGGTATAGATCAAATTGTTCCAACATGTTTGATGTCAACAGATTATGTTGTTACAAAATCTGTTGGTCCCTCATATCAGAATTATGCCGCTGTTGTTGCGATAGATAATAATACTCAAGTATTCAAGAATGGTAGTTATGTAACCACCCTTGCTAATGCTGGTGATTATGTGAATGTGAATATATTGGGTAATGTGGGTGATCCCACTAGTATTACTGCTAACAAACCAGTGTATGTTTATCATTTTTCAGGTATTTCACAAACGAATGGTGAGCTGGGTATGGCCATTGCTGGCCCAATAGGGAATTGTTCAGGTGATCAATACACAGAATTCCCTAAGTTTGATGCAGGTGGACAACATGCGACTTACGTAGTTATTCCCAATTCTGCCCTATCTTCTTTGGAATTGAACGGAAATGCCTATTCTACTTATGCCACAGCATCACCCGTCCCAGGTATTCCAGGTTACTCGACCGTTTGGTTTGATCATGCTGATTTGATGGATAATAATATCCTTACGGCGAATGAGAATTTTCACGCGGCCTTACTGGTAGGGATTAATAATAATTCTGGTACGATGGGCTACATCACCAGTTTCAAGGATAAGATTGATGTATATCATCCTGAGACAGGAGTTCCATCTGTATCCTACTTTCTGGATTCCGTCGTTTGTGTCAATGAGTCAGTCGACC
>JAHDHL010000061.1 GCA_020631355.1 Saprospiraceae bacterium
TGGTACATAACGATGATCCAAATGCCGAAAATATGTGGATGAAACCTGGCTCATTTTGGACACAACCTGTTGGAGAATCGCATATCACTTCTGCAAAAGGAGAAGAAAATATTGCTTTAGTAGAAATAGACAATGGACCTTATCTTGTAAAGCCGACAGATGAAGCATTTGATAGCGGAGAAAGACCAATAAATATTGAGGCTTCGAATATAATTTGGTTGAATCATGAAAAGACAACATGGGTTGATTCAGGTAGCAAGGGTGAAATAAGTTTCCTTTTGGATAATAAAGAACTAAAAAGTCTTTTTATCAAATTGCCAAAAGGCTATAAAGGAAAAATAGAAACGGAGGGAAGCACTTTGCATTCTGTTGTGATTAAGGGAGAACTGAAATACCTCATGCCCAAGAATAAAGAATCCAAGACATTAGATATTGGAAGTTATTTTGGTGCAACTGATAAAGCAATCCATACAATTACTAATGAATCTGAAGAAGAAATTATTTTATATATAAGAACGAATGGAAAGGTAAAGGTGAAATAATGCGGACAACGAACAATGGCTAAAACGGTAATAGGAGCCATGCACACATATTGCGTTTAGCCAAAACGTTCCTATCCATATTGGAAATATAAGAATCCTCGGTATCCATTCGGACATCGAGGATTTTATGTTTTAATTCCGTTTGGGTTTCCATATCCAATAAATACTTCCCACCAATATCGAATTTATGAGTAATGATAACAAATGGAATTTCCATCTCCATTGTTTTTCTTTCTTAGGAATGAATTCAGGATTTTGTCCGTTTACCCAAGCAATAAAAGCGTCAGCTATCGGTAGTTGTCCAAAGAGGTACTGTTTCTTCTTACCATTGCTCCATCCGATTCCGAAGCCCTCGATGCTATTCTTTATACCTAATGCAATATCCTTTTCCTGATGTAATGTGAATGCCCTCTGACCAACAATGGAGGCCGAACCGCCCACAGAAAGAATTACAGGACCCGAATCTACATCCGAACCCTCATTGATTCCTTTTTGATACTCCCTGATGCCCGGTAATCCAAAACGATAGGTAAGGAAATACTCCTTGTATTTGCTGAATAATTCCTTGGAAAAATTAGCGTCGATTTCTGGAAGAAAACACAACATCAGACTCATGGAGGAACCTCTGGAACGAGCATGGCCATGTTCGTAGCTTACATGAGGAATCATTCCTTGTTCATCCAGATTTTCTCTCACTCTATCCAACCATATTTGAATATCATCCTGATATCGATCAGGAAAAATACGGTCATGTAATGCGAGGCATGCCACAGCTACCGTAATGTCAGCAGGCCAAACCTGATTGTAGTACGATTCTACATAGGGAGAATCGCCTGAGGTAATAACGCTGGCGATTTCATTGCACTTATTCTGGAATGCCTGTATATCATTTTCCAAGCTATTGGGATTCAGATTGATTTTTTTACCTAGCATATAATTCGACCAACCGGAATAGTAAGCTCCATATTCAATCCGCTGATCCCTTGGGAAGAAACCTTGGGCCATTCTGGATCGGGTGGCCTTGGTGGCCCATTCCACTTCCTTGTAAGCTTCTAGGAACAATTCATGATGATGATTAGGGATGTTCTCTGCAAATTCTGCCCAAGCCAATCCATAAAGTGCCGTCATGAACAAATATCCCTCTGGATACATATCCTGCATTTCCTCAGCTGCTCCTTGGTTTATTTCAGCTTTGAGGTGCCTTAGGTGCAAGAGTTGGTCATTATCCCATTCCAAAGGATAATCCCTACCGATTGTAGGCGAATGATACATCTTGATATTTATAAAAAATAAATAGAGTAGGGGAATGACCAAAAAAGTAGTGATGATAGCCCTGAGAATCTTTTTCATAATTATAATTTGGAATTCGATTCGATTCTAATGAGGTATTCCTCTAATTGTACAAGACCTTTTTCAATGAAATCAGCATAATCATTATCAAGTGTAAGGACAAAGTTCAAAAGATTGAGAAGTCGGGCCATCATGAGAAATTCATAATCCTTATTTTCGATATGACCTATATCCGATACCTTTTGATATCCGGAAATAATTTTATCTTTTATCCATTTCCAATCCCATTGGTCATGTTCCCTGTAATAATATAGGAGAATAGCAATTTCATGCATTGGATGCCCTAATACTGCATCTTCAAAATCCATGAAAATTAAAGTTCCATTTGATATCTTAATATTCCAGGGGTTCAGGTCACCATGAAGTAATTGCTTGGAATGCGTATCATATAGTTTTTTGAGTTTTTGATCGAATATGGGAATGGCCTTATCCATAATCGAAATAAAATGAGGACTTACTACACCCTTGTATTGGTCCTGATGATAAACGGTCACTTCATTTCTGAAATAAAATACCCTATCCCATTTTTTTGCTTGGATATCCTTAGGGATTGTAATGTGTTGGGTTGCATTATGGATATGTGCAATTAATTCCCCTAATCGGATAAAATATTGCTCACTTTCATTGTCCTTGAAATCTATCCCATCGAGCCATTCGGAAAGTACGATTCTATAGATTGAATCCTTATCTGTGGATGGAATTATTGTTACATTTTCTTCTTTTTTATTTTTAAGAATATTTGGGGTAATTACGTTTTTTTCTTTACAAAGTTGTTCGACCATGAGTAATTCAATGATATTGTCATCAAAATTACTGCTATCATGATATATTTTCATGGCCCATTCCTTACCGTCATCATCAAGCACCTTGTATATGATAGAAGTTGCCTTTGTGAAAAAGGATATGTCCTTGACTCTTAAGGGGTATTCCTTAATGGCAAGTTGAGCTATGGAAGCTAAATGATTGTTGGATTTCATCAGGAAAAATTTAGATACTCAATGAATCGTCATCAATCAAATGGTCTATGGTGTCGAGTTCCTTATTGAAAACAAGCGCTTGGGAAGTGATTTTCTGAGTCATTTGTATCATGATGTATAGACCAATCAAATAAAATAAGTTATTGATGAAAATAAATTTGAATAATAAGGAGTATTCATTTGCTAACGCAAAATCAGTATTATTATACAACAGACCTGGAAGAATGAAGAACCCAATGATGGTGACCAGATAATATGCTATGAATGAAAAAAGCCAAATTTTTAGATAAAGCATCATTTCAGCCCTATTATCCTCGTGGAAAAAGAAATTAATTTTTCTCCTGAAAGTATCAAAACCATGATATATTTGGATGAATGGAATTAACCACAAGACAACATTGAAAAGTGAGTTGTACTCTTTTTTCGTAATATAATCCTTAAATAATGTATTGCTCCATTGCAGAAAACTCACAACAAGAGCTATAGTCAGTATCGTATTAATAAAACTTGGTATGCCAGGCATTCCAGAAATATCTGGGATGAAAGTGTCAATGAATTGATTGATACTTTCATATGCAGTAATTGAAAATAAAATCCAAGCAGTAATCCTAACTTTTTTTTGATGAATGGTTATGTATTCCAATTACGATACGATTTATGATGTTTTTACAGTCCTAATTAATTTTTTAATTAAGGATATTTGCCCTAAATGATAATAACTATGCTCTATAATTCCCTCAATATTCCTACGGTAATTCCCGTAATCCTTTTTTACGAAATATTGTTCTAATTGTTCATCCGACATTTTCTCAATATGTTGGGCAAACAATTCCGAATGCTCGATGATTTGCCCCCTTAGACGTCCCCAGTCAGATGCTGATTTGAGTTCGGGCATATCAAAACTGAACCGATCCCTTATTTCCAAAGGTCCACCCTCAAGTACATTCAGAACCCCTCCGATATAATAATCCAAATGGAAAGTCAAAAGAGCGATGGTATTCAAAGAACCAATCCTTTGATTGGCTTCCTCGAATGAAACATCCATGATTTGTTGTTTTACATTGGTATTGGCTATCCATTTACCATCAAGTAAAACTTCTCTGAATCTTGAAGCCAAGGTTTTACTATTTTCCATTTTATCCGATTTGGTTGTCATCCAATAAATGTTCGGAAATAAATATTTCCGAATTCCTTTGTCTGATGAATCATTTTTGAATCAGTAATATCAATTGTATGATACTTGAGAAAAGAAAAAGGGCAGTCATCCCTATCCGGATATAAAAGGCAATCGTTATGGCCTTGGCCCTACCTTGAATATCCCTGAAATGGCTGCCCTCCTTGAGTTGGAATGTCATTTTTAAGATTATAATGGGTTATGGGTAATTCCTTTGGGATTTACCTCCCAAAAGAATCATAATAACGATCAGCGTGCTGCTCATAACGTTTCATTAGGTCGATGTTCTTCTTTTCCAATTCCGTTAGTTGGTCCCTGATATCCGTACTGGTAGGGATATACCATTCCACATAATTGAAAACATATCTCATTTTCCTATTCTTGAATGAATAACCATGTTTGGCGTAGATAGAGTTCCTTAGGACTTCCAAGTCACCCTTTTTCATGTTCTCCACATCCTTTTTGGTTAATTCCTGAGTGGATGGATTGAAATTGGCAACATCTTCCGTAAGGTATTCCGATTCACCGGTAGCATCGTTATAAGTACCGTACAAATCTGTATATGCCCAGTCCTGGAGGTCCAGTTCAGGGTCATATTTGAAATCCATTTTTTCCAATTCATATTTTCTCTGGGTTACGGCCAGTTTGCTATCATTCGCATCCCAAAGCCCATTCACTATTCCTGTTTTGGGATAAATCGTGAATGTGAATACACCATCATATTTGTCATCACCGGGTTCACTGGCCTTAACGTCGAAGTTCATTCCATTGGATGTAATGGTTCCCTCAAAAGGACGATCATTCCCTGCAACCACACTATGTCCCTTGATATTGCTACCATTGATTTCATCCACGGAAATATTAATCTTATTAGCCCAGGATGGTTCCTTTCCTGAATCATAGACCTCTGCATTGAACATACCTACATAAGAACCATACAATGATTCCATATTGAACTCCCTGAATTGCTCGTTATCCGAGTTATCGGTTGTTTCACCATCTTTTTCTTGACCATTAGTATTTGATGGTTCAGTTGTTTCGCTGGAGCTATCCGTTGTGGATGAGGAAGTATCATCCGTAGAAGTACTACAAGAGCATGCAAAAATTAGGATAAATAAGAATGAGAACAGGTTTTTCATGGATTTGAACTTTTTATAAGACCGATTAAATCAATTCGGTCTTGGTTTGATTAGAATTTTGATTTGAATAATATTTAAAAATAATCAATTCTGCTATAATGAGATTCAAAACCCATCCCAACCATGCTACGATTTGATATGCGTCCATAGGTCTGGGTTCGAAAAGGTAGACAAGTATGAATTTCCAAAGTCGTAGGGTGATGGCCGAGAGTGTGAGCGCAAAACTTCTTATCATGAATCTTTTATGAGATTGAATATCTTTCTTCCTGATGGCTCGGATGGCCATGATGGTGAAATATATCCAAAGGATGGCCAGGATACAAAAGGCCAATTGGGATGGTAGGCCACCATTGGCATGATAGCCCATGACCAATCCGGATGGTCCGGAAAATAGGATTATAGTCATGGCATATACCCAACCTCCATAGCGATGTACTTTCGGGTATTGTCTTAGGATGTAAGAGCTGAATTGGGTGAAACCCGCTACTAGGACAAACATAGATGTATAAACATGCACAAAAAACGAAAGCCTATAATAACCCAAGGCCACCTCATCCTGCTTGATTCTAAGGAACGCAACGTCCGTGTGATATGGAATATATTGTAGTGTAATATCCAACATCAAATATGAGAAGAATGTATAGGCTAAGAGTAATGGTATGGTGAGAAAGGGTTTCATGAAATTAAAATCCTTATATGGATAAGTTCCATTGGTTATGGTGGTAAAGTTATCAAAATATTTGTCTTGGCTTTGGATCATACATTGATTTCATCATATCATTTAATATTGTATCTTAATAGGAATAGGAATTTATAGACTTCAAACTTCATCAATTATACCTCCATGAATCATCTTGGCTATTTTACAGATTCATTCTTTTTGGAAAAAGACAAGGAAATTATCCCTCAAAAAGAATACACTCTGGTGAGGAGTCCGAATCAGCCTCACTTTTTTTATGGGAATTATTTACTATTGAATCATCCCATAAGTCATTTTGAGAAAACATCCATAGAGGAAAGATTCAGATATCATTTCAATCATCCCTCAATCAAACATTACACTTTCTGTTGGACTGGGCCTGATACGTCAGGTCTTGGACTATTTTTGGAGGATGGGTATGTTTTGGAAGAAATAACAGTCTTGGCCATCAAGGAAAATCAATACGAAATGCCGGGTTGTTTGAATGAACGAATTACGATTAGGGCATTCGGGTCGGATAAGGATTGGCAGGAATGGATGGATTTGGAAATGGAAGAACGAGATGAAGCATTCGAAGAAAATGGATACAGGGAATTCATCAAGGGTAGGATTGCGATTTACAAGGGATTGAACGAAAAGGATATGGGAAACAACTATGGAGCATATCTAGACAATCAGCTTGTTGCATCTGCGGGCTTATACCATCAATCAGGTATAGGGAGATTCCAGAATGTCAGAACCAGAAAGGAATATCGAAATCGGAGCATTTGCAATACTTTAATGCATCACATTTGCCAATTGGCTTTCCAGGAGCTTCATCAATTGGTCATAGCTGCCGAAAAGGGGTATCACGCCTTGGATATATACAGAAAACTAGGATTTCAGGAAGTGGGTCACCAAACCTCTGTATTCAAAAAGGATAATGATGGAGTATTGTAAAAAATGTCGATCAACTTCACTGTTAATGATAGCTAAATTAACGGATGCATAATATTTTGCGTTATAATGCTGTTGTATTTTTGTTCCAAATAGAATTTACTTCCAAGATGAAATCCCTTTTCAAATTATTGCCCTTATTCGCATTGCCACTCATGGCACTATTCAATCCTGAGCCGACCATATACCTTAAGGCAACCGATGGTCATGGCCCATGGAAACTCATTAGTGACAAAGGTGACCTGAAAATTTACAAACGAACCAGAGAGGGAACCAATCTGAAGGAGGTCAGGATTGACAATGTATTCCATGTTTCTGCCGAACGAATGGTTCAGGAATTGAATGACGTGGATGGTTATACGGATTGGATTTATAAATGTGGGGAGGCCAAGGTCATAGAGAGGCCCTCCGATTCGGAAATCATCTATTATACCTTAGCCAATGTTCCGAGCCCCATTTGGGATAGGGATATTGTGGCCCATTCCAAATATGTCTATTATCCTGAAAAGAAGACACATTTTTTCGAATCGACAGTCCCTGATGATAATGAGACCTATGAAGCCGTAAGGAAAAAGGTAGTCAGGGTTAAGGATTATGGTGCTACTTGGACCATCAAGGAAGTAGGGCCGCAAAAAATAGAAACCATCAATACCATCTACATGGACCCTGGAGGCAGTATTCCTGCATGGTTGGCCAACATGACCATTTCCAAGGGACCTACGAAGTCAATGCGAGCCCTGGAGGCCAAGTTCGCCAAGGAAAAGGAATGATTCCTAAGTATGACTTAGGATTGACCTCCGGTCAAACATATTTTCATACCATTGCTTTTAAAATGAACCATTTACCTCTTTCATTGATTATCTTTACGATATGGAAGAAATGAGGCCTATAACAGATTGGTTACCCATTACCAAAAGGGAAGTGGAAAAGAGAGGTTGGGAACAGCTTGATGTCATCATCGTTTCAGGTGATGCCTATGTGGACCATCCGTCTTTCGGTTCGGCTGTTATCGGCCGGATGATTGAGAGTCAGGGATATAAGGTGGGAATCATTCCACAACCCAACTGGAGGGATGACCTCAGGGATTTCAAAAAATTCGGGGAGCCTCGTCTTTTCTTTGGAGTAACCTCGGGTTGTATGGATCCGATGGTGAATCATTATACAGCAGGGAAAAGAAAACGTTCGACAGATGCTTATTCTCCGGGAGGTAAGGCTGGTTTTCGTCCTGACTATGCCACTACGGTGTATACAAGGATTCTCAAGGAGATGTATCCTGATGTACCCGTAATCATCGGAGGAATCGAAGCATCATTGAGGAGGGTTACCCATTATGATTACTGGAAAGACCAATTGATGCCAAGTATCCTTGTGGATTCCGAAGCGGATTTGTTGGTATATGGAATGGGGGAGCAGCCCCTATTCGAGATTCTTAGATTATTGGATAAGGGAGTACCTATTTCCAGTATGAAGAATATTCCCCAGACCTCCTATTTGCAACATCAGGATGACAAGTTGCTCAAGAACAAGCACTGGCAGGATGTCCTGATAGATTCACATGAAAGATGCCTCAAGGATAAGAAAAGTTTTGCAGCGAATTTCAAGGTCATAGAACAAGAATCCAATAAGGTAAACGCCAGGCGGATTCTTCAGAAAGCCAAGGAAAAATTAGTCGTTATCAATCCGCCTTATCCACCAATGTTGGAAGATGAGATTGATGCTTCATTCGATTTGCCTTACACAAGGGAGCCTCATCCGAAATACAAGAAAAGAGGCTCAATTCCCGCCTACGAAATGATTAAGTTCTCCATTAATATCCATAGAGGATGTTTCGGAGGATGTAGTTTTTGTACCATTTCGGCCCACCAGGGTAAATTCATTGCTTCTCGTTCTCAGGAATCCATCATGAAAGAAGTGGATGCAGTGACCAGTATGCCGGGATTCAAGGGGTATATATCTGATATTGGAGGGCCGTCTGCGAATATGTATAGAATGAAAGGTAAGGTGCAATCCATCTGTGACAGATGTGTAGCGCCATCCTGTATTCATCCTGTGGTCTGTAGTAATTTGGATACCAGCCATAAACCACTTACCAAATTATATCAGAAAGTGGATGAACACCCCAAGGTGAAAAAGGCTTTCGTAGGGTCGGGTATCCGCTATGATTTATTGGTGGATTCCTACAATAAGAATGGTGATGAAAGCATGGGGGAATATATGGATCAATTGGTGAGCAGACACGTCTGTGGCCGTTTGAAGGTGGCTCCTGAACATACCTCCGAGAATACCCTCAAATTGATGAGGAAACCCGCTTTTAAGCATTTCCATGAATTCAAGAAAAAATATGAGGAATCTAATAAGAAATTCGGCCTCAATCAGCCTTTGATTCCTTATTTCATTTCAAGCCATCCCGGAAGTCAGGAGGAGGACATGGCCAATCTAGCTGCCGAAACCAAGGATATGGGTTTCAAGTTGGAACAGGTTCAGGATTTCACACCTACACCAATGACAGTGGCCACAGTCATTTATTATACCGGCTTGCATCCCTATACACTCAGACCTGTATTCACAGCCAAATCTCCCAAGGAAAAGAAGAACCAGCACAAGTTTTTCTTCTGGCATAAAAAGGAATACAGAGAACAGATTAGACAATCCTTGAACAAGATGGGACGTGACGATTTGGTCGAAAAATTGCTGAGTGATGCAAGAAAACAGGTAAAATTCGAAAGGGTGAAGAACAGGAGGAAAAACCAATCCAAAGGCAATAAGCCCTGGAATAGGAATATCCCCAAGAAAAGGAAATAAGTCTTCTTATCATCGAATGGCCTACTTGTAACTTAACAATCGGAGACAAAACAAGTTAATATTCATTTAACCCAAGCATCCTTCCGTGCAAGGACATGTCATTATTCGTAACTTAGGCAATGTATTGAATAGGATATAATATTGTATTTGAATCATGCTTGAAGACTTATTCCATTATTAAATTAAATGCTATGAAAACATATATCACTTCATTCATTATTATTCTATTTGCCATCACAACCATGAACGCCCAGAAAGTAAAGGGGAATGGTAAGATTAAGACAGAGACACGAAGTGTTGGTGATTATGACAGGGTTTATGTCAATGGTTCTTTCGAGGTCCATTTGGTTGAGGGAAAGGAAGGAGATATTGAAATTAAGGGAGAAAGTAACATCATTCCTCATATCTCGGTAAAGGTTGTGGATGGAACACTTAAGATTGGTACAAAGAAAAAGACAAGCTTGTATTACAAGAAAGATTTGGTCATCACGGTTCCCATTAAGCATATTGATGGTGTTTCTTTGTCCGGTTCGGGAGAAATCTACTCCAAGCATGTGATTAAGGAGCAAGAGTTAAATGTGAATCTTTCCGGCTCTGGTGATGTGGAATTGAAAATCGAAACATCCAGGGTATTGACCACAGTAACGGGTTCAGGCGACATGGAATTGACTGGGTCTACTCAGTACCTTAGAGTAAATGTGACAGGTTCAGGTGATTTTCATGGTGAGACACTTGATTCAAGGATGACTGACGTAATGGTGACCGGTAGTGGTGATGCTGACGTGAATGCCAGCGAATTCATCAGTGCTCATGTAACTGGCTCAGGCGATATCGCATATTCTGGTAATCCTGCGAAGGAAAAGATAGAAGTCACCGGTTCAGGTGATATCAGTAAGAGATAATACGAATCCCAAATGAATCTTATACAGCCGCTAGAGCCATCCTCTAGCGGCTGTATTTTTTAGTTGTTCTTCCTTTTGTATGTTCCATCGAATACGACTTGTAGTGTTTCTCCGTCAGGACCTTGTTCCCATACCTGACGTACCGTATCTGATGTGTCATCATAAGACCAGGTTATCCTATTGGTGACTTTCCCTTGAGGATAAACCATCTCGTTTTCCAACACCATTTTACCATCAATCAAACCTCCGGATAAATGGAGGGTCAGTCCGCCATTATCAATCCAATATTGCTCCCATTGGCCGCTTAGGAAATTATACTTATTCAAACTGGTCCCTTTGTAGGGACTGCCCACAGCTTTGTAATGTTCCTGTATAGCCGTACTATCATTGATGCTTTCAATGAAACTATCACCCACAATGGTATCGGTTTGGGTTTTGTATACATCCCATTCTCCCAACCAAAAATCAAACTGATGACTCAATGCAACCAATGAATCATTCTGCACCTGAGCCATACTATTACTACCTAGGCATAATACAAGGAATAAAGAAAAGATAAGTCTATGCATGTTTTAAAATTGGTTTTTTGATAATGAAATTTCTGATTGGATGGTGTAGTAATTGAACTGAATATTCAGATTCAGGCATGGATGTGTTAGAGTATCCTTTCCGTTCAATAAACCATCACTTGAGTATTAATTGGAGTCATACTCATGTTTTAAACCCAATCAGTCGTACATTCGCTGCATGAAATGGAATGACGAACAACTCAAAGCCATGTTGGCTAGGATGGAAATCCAGCAGTTGAATGAAATGCAACTGAAAACACTTGAAGTATCTTCTGAACAGAATGCATTTGCCTTATTATCTCCGACCGGAACAGGTAAGACCCTGGCATTCCTATTGCCATTGCTTCATAGGTTGGATGAGAAAAAGAACGGAATCCAAGCCTTGGTATTGGCTCCATCAAGGGAATTGGCCTTGCAGATTGAGGATGTATTCAGGAGAATGGGTACAGGTTTCAAGGTCAATGTGTTTTATGGTGGACACTCCATGAGAGTGGAAAAGAGCAACCTGATTGATCCTCCTTCTGTTCTGATTGGTACGCCGGGTAGGTTGGCAGACCATATGCGAAAGGAGCATTTGGGTTTATCTTCCATTCATACCATCATCTTTGATGAGTTTGATAAATCCTTGGAATTCGGTTTCCAAAAGGAAATGGAAGAAATTACTTCCCAATTGGATAATATCCAATACCAATATCTCACATCTGCCACAGAATCGGATACCCTACCCGAATTCTTACCTTTTCCTGCTCCGCATGTCATCAATTTTCTGGATGGTACAGAACGTCCTAAATTAAAGATAAAGGCGGTTCAGACAGATAATGAGGAAGATGACAAACTGGATATGTTATTCCATACGCTGTGTAGATTGGGAAATGAGCCTACCTTGGTATTCTGTAATCACAAGGCAGCCGTTGAACGCATTTCCCAAAGACTTTGGGGACGTGGTATCATACATGAAACATTCCACGGTAATCTGGACCAACAACAGCGGGAACGTTCCTTGGTTAAATACCGGAATGGGAGTCTCAATATCCTCATTGCTACGGATTTGGCAGCAAGGGGATTGGACATTCCGGAAATTAAGCATGTGATTCATTATCAGATACCTTATGATGAAAAGACATTCACGCATAGAAATGGTAGGACGGCAAGGATGCATGCAGAGGGTACCGTATATTTCATCATGGCTGAAAAGGATTACTTTCCAGAATACCTCAAAGAGGACCCTGAAATCATTCCATTCGAAGAAGCTGCTGATTTGCCATCCAAACCCAAATGGGTTACGATTTTTATCGGAGGTGGAAAGAAAGATAAAATCAATAAGATAGACATCGTGGGATTATTCTGTAAGAAAGGCGGTCTTGAAAAGAATGAATTGGGTTTGATAGAGGTCAAGGACTTTTATGCGTATGCGGCTGTCAAAAGGCATAAGAGTAAGAATCTGATTAAAAAATTGGATGGTCAACGCCTAAAGAAAAAGAAGGTAAGGATTCAATTGGCTTACTAAGGTAAACTCATACTTAACTTTCTTCATCCATTTACGAATCATCTTTCTTTCTAGGAATTTGTTCTATATCTTGTTACTAATTAAATGAATTGATAGTGGAACATATTAATGTGATTGTGGTGGGAGCCGGATTATCCGGCATCTGTATGGCGCATTACTTACAAAGGGATTGTCCCAAGAAATCCTACGCGATACTGGAGTCCCGTGAACGATTGGGTGGAACTTGGGATTTATTCAAATATCCCGGAGTCAGGTCGGATTCGGATATGAGTACATTGGGTTATCGTTTCCGTCCTTGGAAAGAAGAACAACAAATCGCGGATGGCCCCTCTATCCTAAGCTATATCAAGGAAACGGCTCAGGGGAATGGTTCTTATGACAAGATTCGATTCAATCAACGACTCGTTCATGCTGCTTGGTCAAGTGAGGGAAAACAGTGGACATTGACGATTCGGGATAATACGAACGAAACAGAAAAGCAACTGACTTGTAATTTCCTAATTTCCTGTACAGGATATTATAATTATGAGGAAGGATATACACCTGCATACCAAGGAAAGGATACGTTCAAGGGCCAATTCATCCATCCTCAATTCTGGCCAGAGGATTTGGATTACCAAGGGAAGAAAGTCGTTGTGATCGGAAGTGGTGCCACAGCAATTACGTTGGTTCCGGCAATGGCGGAAACGGGAGTAGGGCACATCACCATGCTCCAAAGGTCTCCGACTTATTTCATATCCATGCCCCAAAAGGATAGGGTAGCCGGATTCCTGAATAAATTCCTCCCCCAAAGCATCACATATGGTCTCATCAGATGGAAGAATATTGGCATTAGCCTTTATAGCTACGGTTTCAGTAAGAGCAGACCTGAGAAGATGAAAGCATTCCTTATCAATGAGGTACGCAAGATGCTTCCGGATGGATATGATGTAGAAAAACATTTCACGCCAACCTATAAACCTTGGGACCAGAGACTTTGCCTTGTTCCTGATGGGGATTTGTTCAAATCAATTAAATCCGGAAAGGCATCCGTTGTTACTGAACATATTGATGCTTTTACGGAAAAAGGCATTCGCCTAAAGACTGGTGAGGAATTGGAAGCCGATATCATTGTTTCAGCTACTGGATTGAAGATTCTTCCTTTCGGAGGAGTGACAGTTGATATTGATGGTAAGGCATTCCAATTGAACGAATCCTTTGCCTATAAGGGAACAATGATAAGCGACCTACCCAATTTCGGATTGATCCTGGGCTACACCAATGCTTCCTGGACCCTGAAAGCTGATTTGTCGGCTGAGTACCTTTGTCGATTCATCAATCTTTTGGAGGATAAGGGATATGCCTACGGTACACCAAAATACAAGGGCAACGGAAAAGGTACCCAAATCATGACGGAACTGGATTCGGGATATATCAATAGGTCCAAGGACCTTCTACCTTATAATGGTGATAGGAAACCTTGGAGGGTCGACCAGAATTATATCAAGGATATCTTTGCTTACAGATATTCAAAAATAATGGATGGCCACATCGAATTCACGAAGTAATACAAAGGCTGGTGGTTCAATTACCGTAACCTGTACTTACCGTTCTTGAATTGGTAAACACCCTCTTTGTGGTCTGGCATTCTATTACCTATCCTTTCATTCTTCTTGGGGTATTGCTTGGTTTTGCTGATGGAAATGATACCATTTTCGTCCATGTCAAAAATATATTGATACCCCTCACCACCCTCACTTTGAATTGGGTCGCTGTATACATCGAATCTTCTGAAATTATGACTATACCTAGAGGTGGCCTTGAATAGTTGTTTTTGACTATCAATATTCCAAACTTCATATTGTTCCAATTCGAATCGCTCGGAAATATCGAAAGTTCCCCCATGTTTTTCAATGGTGCCTGAGCATTTTCTTAATATCAGTATTTCCTTGGAACCCTTGCCGTTGATTTGAATCTTTTTGATGATTATGGGGGGCTGGCACATGGTTATATCCCCAAGTTGTATCTGGTCAAGCTTGATGTACTTGTCATATTCCTCGATATAAATCGAACGACCACTGGAATCCATGTCCTGTCCTGCTGTATCGAATTCATATTCCTTTCCATTCAAAAAGGCCTTATAACCCATGAACATCATATTAGGGCCCAATGGCAGATTCTCAATCCTATCATATTTGATTTTCTGAATGATTTTTCCTTGGCTATCAATGATACCATACTTCCCTTTGGATTGGACCACGGTAGCATTCTTATAGAAATTTTCAGCATGATCATAAATAGGTGGAATGATTTCCTTTCCCAAGGTATCCAGAAAACCGAATTTGCCATTCAATTTCATTCTGGCCTTATTACTCCAGAAACCATCTATGTAATCATACTCCTTGCCATTTGTGATTTTTCCATCCCTGTTCACTAGCATGTATTTCTTGTCCTTACGGACAATGATTGGAACATTACTGTAGGTGACATAGGGATGAGGATTGGCATCGAATTCGAATGGTTGGATGATATCATCATTCCTACTGATGAAACCTGCCTTTTCTCCCTTGATGGCGACAATGACATCTGAATACGGTATGATGGTCAATTGGTCATATTTGGGTTTGATGAGGAGTTGGCCTTTTCGATTGACCAAGCCATATTTAACCTTACTCATGTCAGCTTCCCCATACAGGACATGGTTACTTTTGGAACAACGGTTGAATATGGGATAATACTCAAGGTTATGTTTTGCCGTTTCATTTGGTTTTGCCTTTCCAGGAGGTTTCAATTTGAATGTAGACAGGGGATAGTCACATAAATTATAACTGTGCAGAATTTTACCGGATGCATTCCTGAAGATGTACACATAGGGATTGGCCTTGTAGGTCTGGGCTTTTCGGGCCAGGGATAAGTCAGATATCCCAAACCTGATTTCTATCATTTGGATGCCATCCTCAAAAGGATAATATACTGGCCAATGATGAAATTCGAATTCGTGATGCTGGGCATTCATTCCAACAGAGAGACAGAAACAGGCCAATGCGACAATTAAGATTCTAGGCATCTTATTCGTTTATTATGGTTGACGATAATGATGGGAATAGGCCTTGAATTCATAACGATTGTTGAATTCTTCTTATTCTATTCATCGAATATTATAATACCAAATGAATGGGTGTGGAAATGGTTTCTATCCTCTAATAAATAGTCCGTTAAGAGTCGATACTTAGTCAATTCGCTTAAGTGTTTCCAAAAGGAAGCTCCAGAATTTCTGAACTGAACTGATTTGGCATTTCTCATCAGGAGAATGCGCGCCCCTGATATTAGGACCAAAAGAAATCATTTCCATTTCTGGATAATTGGTTCCTAAGATACCACATTCCAGACCCGCATGACAAGCATTCACATGTGCTGATTCATTGAACATTTCCTTATAAAGGTCACTCATCAAAGCGACGATTTTTGATGTGGGTTTTGGCGTCCATCCGGGATAGGAACCATCTAACTCAACTGTCGAACCCATGAGTTCGAAAACACTCTGAATGGCTGCGGCTTCATCCATCTTTTCAGAATCCACAGAGCTTCTGGTAAGACAGAGCATCTCATATTTCCCATCATTGACTGAAACCTTTGCAAGATTATTGGATGTTTGTACCAAACCGTCCACATCGGGACTCATTCTGTATATGCCATTTGGACAGGCATAAATACTTCTCAATAACTTATGATGGAATTCCTTGGATGCTACCCGTAGTTTAGGTTTGTCCTGTGCGATACTGATTTCCAAATCCGGGTCTATGGTTTGATATTCGGCTTTTATCATCCTCGAAAAATCCCCCATGAAATCTATGAGTTTCGGGAGTTCATCATGATGTATAAGGATGACAGCAAAGGATTCCCTAGGAATAGCATTCCTCAGGCTACCGCCATTGATGGAATGGATTCGAATGTCAAATTGGGCACTTGCTTGGAAAAGTAACCGATTCATCAATTTATTCGCATTACCCAATCCCTTATGGATATCCATGCCAGAGTGTCCTCCATTGAGTCCGGTAATTGAGATTTTAATGGTCTCAAAACCGGTAATAACATCCTCATGATATTCGCCGGTAGCTGTGATATCAATACCTCCGGCACATCCGATGGTCAATTCGTCATCATCTTCCGTATCCAGATTCAGCATGATTTTACCATCAAGTAGCCCTCCTTTCAACTCCATAGCACCTGTCATACCGGTTTCTTCATCAATCGTAAACAGTGCTTCAATAGGAGGGTGGGGAATATCCTTGGATTCAAGAACAGCCATTATCGCAGCCACACCAATTCCATTATCTGCACCGAGCGTAGTGCCTTTTGCCTTAACCCAGTCACCATCCACAAACATCTTGATGCCCTCCTTGTCAAAATCAAAAGTAGTATCCGCATTTTTCTGATGAACCATATCCAAATGACTCTGCATGACCACTGTGGTATGATGCTCCTTACCAGCAGTACCCGGTTTTTTTATAATGACATTACCAATATGGTCCACCATTGTTTCCAATCCTAGGGATTCCCCGAATGATTTCATGAATGCAATCACACGTTCCTCCTGTTTGGATGGCCTAGGAACAGCATTCAAGTCAGCAAAATGCTTCCAAAGTGATTGGGGTTGTAAGGTTTTGATCTCGTTCGACATGTAGATGTTATTTGAAGTAAAGATATTCAGTTCCTCATATTTTAGGTAGAATGAATACAAGTTCTTTGGATTCCTTGCTGTACGATTAGTAGAAATTGTATCTGAAGCTGTATTTGATTCCGAATGAAATCGTCCTTGCCTTGTTCTTTCCCCATCCGGGTCGGACGAATATCTCCATTGTATGTCCCTTATCAGAGGAATGCCTACTATCACCAACTACGAGCTGGCAGGACAATTCTCCGAGATAGGTCATGAAAAAAGGATTAGGAACATCCCGCCATCGTTTTTGTCTGAAATAGAGTTCGGATTTGGTCCATTGGGCTCCAAAGCCTATACCGATTTTGGTTGTGCCTTTTCCTCCGGGATTAAATGGACTGAAATTACCCTTGATTACAACCGGAAATGAAATTGCACCCATTCCTGAATATTTCGGGATATCAAAACTGAGAACAGAATAGTCAATTTTTCCCTCTATGGATATGGTCCATTCTTCCCAATCCCCAAACCAAATTTTTGGCCCTATGGCTGGAAATGACAGTATCTGTCCAGATGAGCTGCTTGGATTCGGATGGTTATTGGGTTTCTTGTAGCGCTGATAGAGACTCAACTCTGTTGCAAGGCCTATACCTACCAATTGTGCTTCTGCGAAACTCCAACTGACAATGAAAATGATGATGGGGATAAGTTTTTTCATGTTTGATTGTTGTTACATATGTTCTAAAACGAACTGGAATTGGTTTTGTATGCTGATTCATTTACTACAATGAAAAATACTTTATCTCAGATAATATTTTCTTTACAATATTGCTTTATTATAGTTTGACTTTAAAACAAAGATAGTTTACATTGCAAACATATTAGTTAGTTTAAAAAGCAAACAAAGTAATTTTGATTTCAGATTCCATCATTGATATAATTCTAGGAGCACATTCAATTCATGAAGTAATGGATGTGGAAGATATTGATAATCAGTATAAAAGGATACTAGCTTACTTGCATCCTGATAGGAATAAGCAAGAATCAGCAACAGCAGCATTCATTAGATTGAATCATCTTAAATCAAAATTTGATAAGGGGAAATTCCTTGAGGATGATGCTGGAAAAGTTGAGGTAGGGGAGTTGAATTCTCTTTTTAGGGGTACTTCGGAACTTTTAGAAAAATCCTATGAGAACTACGTCAAATTAAGGGATAAAAGAGATGATGCATCCCTTGCATTCCACAAATATTTGCCAGAATCCGTTGGGATTTCCAACCATATTCAGGTTGATTACCGACATCGTTCATTACCCATGAGTCGCTTGGTCTTACCACAGGAACATATTTTATGGATTCTTTCCAGAATGTTGGAATTCACGGCATGGATGGAGCATGTCGGCTATGTTCATGCAGGAATACATCCTGAAAGTGTATGGGTTGTTCCTGAAACCCATGGAATTATTCTGAATTCCTTTTACCACATGACGAAGAAGAACCATCCATTGAAAACCATTTCAGCGAGATACAAGCATTGGTATCCGACAACGATTTTCAAGGATAAGAGAGCAAGGCATTCCATTGATTTGGAATTGGTGAAACGGACAGCCTGTTATCTGGCGGGGGACTCATCGGGCATGGGAATCAAATTACGGAAAAGCCATCATCCCGCATTGATTGAATTTCTTTTGAAGAAGCACCATCAACCATTCGAATGCTATGATGAATATCGGAACATGTTAAGGAACAACTTCGAGGTAAGGTTCCACAAATTGACAATATAATAATTCATTTTTTAACCTATTAAATACAAGCAATTATGGGGTATACAGATTGGTCAAGCGACGCATACAAACATTTGAGAAAATCCTATTCCGGGAAATCAAGGGGTGATATTTTCAAGAACACAAAGACAAGGACATTAGCAGACGAATTGAATCCATTCGGACTGAAATTCAGGGAAAGTCGTGATTCGGTTGCGCACCCGAATTCACTGGCCATTATGGTCAATCTGGATGTGACAGGATCCATGGGGAAAATTCCGGAACAATTGATTCGCCATAAGCTCGGTGCTTTGATGGATACTTTGATAGATCATAGTATAGAGGATCCGCAAGTGATGTTTTCTGCCATTGGAGACCATATCTCGGACAGATGTCCCTTACAAATCGGTCAGTTCGAATCCGGCACGGACGAATTGAATGAGGGATTGGCCAAAATCTTCATCGAAGGTGGCGGAGGTGGCCAAAATAAGGAATCCTATCTCATGTCCTGGTTGGTGGCAGGTAGGCATACTTCCATAGACTGTTTTGAGAAAAGAGGTGAAAAAGGATTCCTATTCACCATTGGTGACGAAAAGAGCTGGCATGAATTGGATGCCGATTGGTTAAAGGGAGTAATGGGTTATGAACAGGCTGAGGCTCTAAAGGCGGAAGACTTATTGGCGGAAGCACAGCGCATGTATCATGTATTTCATATTCATGTGAATGAGACAGGCTACAAGGACAATCCGGACGTGATTGGTTATTGGAAAGGTTTATTGGGTGAAAGGGCCTTGATTCTTGATTCACATGATGCATTGGCTGAATTGATTGCTAGTACAGTTGCCGTAATCTCTGGTGTGGACATTAGGACATTGACATCAGGCTTTGATAAGAAGACTGCCAATTCAGTAAAGAATGCCCTGGTCAATATCAATCCTGTGACGGATACATCTAAGAAATCAGGTAGTATCGTCTTGTAATTGATGTGTTGATTTTATCCCACAATATCTGGTTGTCAGCCATGATATTGTGGGATGATTCTGGTATTCTCAAATTAAAATTATCTACTATGAAATCTCAGATTGTAATTGGATTGGGTTTTGGTGACGAGGGGAAAGGATTAACCACGAATTATCTTTGTCACCAAAGCAATAAGCCTTTGGTCATTCGATTTTCTGGTGGTCATCAGGCGGGTCATACCGTGGTGTTGGAAGATGGCACAAGACATGTATTTTCTAGTTTCGGAGCAGGAACCTTAAATGGAGTTCCGGGTTATTGGTCGAGGTTTTGTACCATTTATCCTTTGGGATTATTCAATGAATTAGCCAGTTTATTGGAAAAGGGTATAGAACCCATTCTTTATGTCGATGCACTGACATTAGTGACCACTCCTTATGATGTATTTTATAATAGGAATACTGAGAAAATAAATCAGCATGGCAGTTGTGGATTGGGTTTTGGAGCAACAGTGACTAGAGATAAGCGTTCGCCATATAAATTATATGCACAGGATTTGTTTTATCCTACTGTCTTGAAACAAAAATTGAATGCCATTAAAAAATATTATCAGGATAAGACAAATTCAGATTATAGTGATAAGGCATTAAGCGAGATGATGGATATTTACATGAAAATGCTAAACGATATTTTGCCTTACATTACGATTGTCCATGAAAAAGAATTTTTTACAAGGACTATTATTGAAAAAGGATTTTCTAATTTAATTTTTGAAGGAAGTCAGGGCATATTGTTAGATATGGATTATGGATTTTTTCCGAATGTAACTTATGCCAATACAACTTCCAAAAATGCATTGGAATTAATCAATGAATATCAATTGGGTGAAACGGAAATTTATTATATCACCAGGGCGTATCAAACCAGACACGGAAATGGTTTTATTTCCAATGCTTCGCTGAATTTGGATTATTCTCCTAATCCGAACGAAACTAATAAATATAATCCTTGGCAAGGTCATCAGCGAAGTACTCCTTTGGATATGGATATGTTATCATATGCGTTGAATTGTGATGCCAATTATTCATTTGGCCTAAAAAAGAATTTGGTTGTTACTTGTCTTGACCAGATAAATGGCCATTGTGTCGTCACAAAGAACAATGCACCCCAAACCTATATGAACACTAGGGATTGGGCCGAACAGTTGCCAATTGATTTTGATCAAATATTGGAAAGTCATAGCGAAATATCAGAAAATATTCAAGTATTGGGAAAAACTATGACTTATTGAATGATTCATAGTTGTTAGTTGTCTAATTAGTAGGAGTAAATAATAATTTATCGTCGATTATTGAGTGAATATTTATT
>JAHDHL010000094.1 GCA_020631355.1 Saprospiraceae bacterium
GGAGACCAGGGTGTTTCCACACTTACGCCACAATAATGATTGTATCTACGATAGATATCCAAAGGGATTGGCTTTTAGCCAATCCCTTTGTTGTTTTTATGGATATCCTACGACAGTTTAATAGCTAAAAAATAGCGTATATTATACTACTGTTATATACATTCACTATTTTTGGTCAGTACCCTTTGAGGGTATTTATTTTTAATTGAAAATTGCTAAGAATGAGATTCAATTATTTTACACTCTCACTACTTCTCCTATTCTATTTTTCTTCTTCTTTTGGACAAACATTAGACTACGATTATTACGATGGTAAGTTATACTTCAAATTCTTGAATGAATCAGATAAGGTGATATCTGGTTTGGATGACCTAAGGTCTGGAAAGCATCAAGAAATTCAACTGGTTTTGGATAAGTACGGAGTTACTACACTTGAACGTCCGTTTAAGGTTCTTAAAACTCCGACATTTGATAGGACCTATCAAATGTCCTTTAGTGATTATACCAAAGTTGATGAACTTATAAAAGAGTTGGAAGCTCTCCCGTATATGGAATATGCAGAGAGGGTGCCCATTATGAGACACTCATACACACCTAATGATCCGAACCAAGGTTCCCAATACTATTTGGATCTCATTAATGCAGAAGAAGCTTGGGATATTCATCAAGGTGGAAATACTACCGTGGCTATCGTTGATGATGCCGTGTACCGTGACCATATGGATTTGGCAGATAATATTTGGGTTAATCCCGGTGAAATTCCTTGGAATTCAATAGATGATGATGGCAACGGTTATGTCGATGATGTGTATGGATGGGATGCCTCAAATAGTGATCCAGACCCTAACCCACCAAGTACGGCTACAAATAGTGAATTTACTCACGGTACCCATTGTGCAGGAATAGCATCAGCTGTAACTGATAATAACTTTGGTATGGCTTCCATTGGTTTCAATACTAAGATTATCCCTGTAAAGGGTAAGGCCGATGATGACACAGGTGATGGTTTGCCATTCATTTGGGATGGATTCACATATGCAGTCGCTTCAGGAGCTGATATCATCAGTTGCTCATGGGGTGGAGGTGGTGCTTCCACAACAGAGCAAAACCTTGTCAATACTGCTCATGGAAATGGACAGTTAGTAATTGCAGCAGCAGGTAATGACAATGAAAGTGCCCAGCATTTTCCGTCAGCCTACCTTAATGTAATAGCAGTTGCTAGTACCAATTCTGCAGATGCAAAAAGTGGATTCTCTAACTACGGCGAATGGGTCGATATATCCGCACCCGGAACAGCAATATACAGTACCTTAGCTGGTTCATCAACATCATTTGGTAATCAACAAGGAACCTCAATGGCTTGTCCAATGGTTGCCGGATTAGCAGCCTTGATGAAGTCAGTGAACCCAACAATGACGAATGCTGAGATTGAAAGTTGTTTATTATCAACAGCAGTTGATATCAATGATGAAAATCCAACATACTTCGGAATGCTAGGAGCAGGAAGAATTGATGCCTTGGCAGCTATGCAATGTGCTTCTAGTTTGCCTCCTGTGGTTCTGATGTCCTCAAGTACCACCGATGTTATCTGTCCGGGAGAAACAATATCTTTTACAGACGAATCATTGCTGAATCCTGAATCATGGAACTGGACTTTCCAAGGAGGAATACCTGCTACATCCACAGAGCAGAACCCGACGGTATATTTTCCTACACCAGGTGTTTATGATGTTATTCTTGATGCAACGAATGAATTCGGAACATCAACTAAAACGTTCACTGCTTATGTAAATGTGGATGGCGCAGTAACAGGATATGCTTATTATGAGGATTTTGAATCTGGAAATCTATTTGGTTGGACAGTTGAGAACCCATCAGCAGGAACACAATGGAAAATTTCTGAAATAACTTCAGGAGGGGAGCAGTATGGTAACTATGCGCTGGCTATCAATAATTATGATGAGAACAATTGGGGCGCCAGGGATGCTATAGTTTCTCCTACGATTAATTTATATGGAAGATCAACCGCTACACTAGAAATAGATTATGCCTACAGACGGGCTACACAAAGTGAATCTGATTCCTTAATTATTAAGGCATCATTGGATGGTGGGCAAACTTTCCCTATTACATTATTTTCAAATGCTGATGATGGAAATTACAGCGTAGCAACCTATGTATTGCTGAATGGGGAATTCGTACCTAATGGAGTTAATGATTGGTGTGGCGTCGGACCTGTCGGAGCTGATTGTTTGTCATTCGATATCAGTCAATATATTTCGGCTCCTGATTTCAGAATCAGATTTGAGAACTTCTCCAGAAATGGCAATAATTTCTACATTGACAATGTAAGGGTGACAAGTGATTGTATCTCCACATCCGTTGTGCCACAAGCTGATTTCAATGCAGAGAGAATGGGGTGTAATACCTTTACCACTACATTCAATGATAATTCAATAGGTGTGGCCACTTCATGGGATTGGTCATTCCCCGGAGGAACACCTTCTTCTTCTACCGAGAGGTCTCCAGAAGTAACTTATGATGCACCCGGAGTATATGAGGTTTCTCTGACTGTTTCCAATAGTGCTGGTTCAAATACAGAGACAAAGATGGATTATATAGTAGTTAGTGACCAAACTCCTAGTGCAGGCTTTGATTTATCTGTTTCATCATGGAATTCCGTGATATTCAGTAATACATCTACTGATGGTGTGGAGTATGTCTGGGATTTTGGAGATGGCACAACGAGTAATATGCAGAATCCTTCCCATATTTTTGCAGAAGTAGGACAATCATATGATGTGATGCTGACGGTAACCAATGGTTGCGGCATGGATACTTATACTGAAACCATATTGACTACGAGTAATGATGATTTCTTTACGGAAAACGCAAGCTTCACAGTCTTCCCCAATCCTAATGAGGGGTCATTTACCATAGAAATAGGAGGCAAGGCAAATCAGAACGTAGATATTTCAGTTTATGATATCCTAGGTAGGGTAGTCTATGCTTCGAATGATGATGTAGCCTCTGATAAGTGGAACAAGGAAATAAGGTTAGATAACCAATTGAATCCTGGGACTTATATCGTGAGAGTCGATATAGATGGCTCAGGGACATATGAAAAGATTATCGTAAGATAAGCCTTGAACATTATTGACAAAAAAGGGCATCCTGCTAGAGTAGGATGCCCTTTTTTGATATACCAGGGAACTTTTTGTACCCTTAATGAGATTGAATGCTTTGTTGTAATGATAAACATAGATAATGATGAAAAAATATTTTCACGAACATCTTTTTTTATTGGAAAATATGTCTTAACTTTGCAATCGCTTTTGAAAGCCACCTTTTACGACTTAATTGATATAAGTTCTTTCATATATGTAATAAGGTGAATTGCCGATGTAGCTCAGTTGGCCAGAGCAGCTGATTTGTAATCAGCGGGTCGGGG
>JAHDHL010000095.1 GCA_020631355.1 Saprospiraceae bacterium
TTTTTCATTTCTTTATTTTTTAATTCATTTTAGCGGATGCGCCAATCAGGATGATATTACTCCATTCGTAAGGGTCTGCCTCAGGATTTCCCTTGATGAAATCAAGTTTGGATTTTTGTAATGCTACATCTATCGGATGACCTTTTAGCATATATTCATAAAAACTCTTGATGATGGTGGAAGTGGATGCTTCGTTTACGATGGCCGTTGTGGCAATGGTATTGGGGCAGCCTGCATAATGGAAAGCACGGGCGATGCTGTGCAATCCAGAGCCTCTCCTCA
The DNA here is from genome assembly GCA_020631355.1 of Saprospiraceae bacterium. Taxonomy (GTDB): domain Bacteria; phylum Bacteroidota; class Bacteroidia; order Chitinophagales; family Saprospiraceae; genus JAHDCE01. Next base: position 283 of record JAHDHL010000095.1, read on the forward strand.
ATTGCCCCAATCCGGACTCACAGGAAGAAATAACGACCAATTCAGCATCCAGTTCCGTTCTGTATATTTCAGACATATCTATCTCCGTTTCTTCGCTGGAATTACTCGCTAGCTGAAGATGATAATTCAGGGGATTATCAATGTCCCCCACACAACCATGTATGGCAAAGTGGATAATATCGGCTTCCCTCATTTTATCGAGTGCCTCATTATCATTCAAATCTGATTGAATTTCTGATTGTTTGAAAAGGTTGGCAATTTCCAAGGTGGTTTCCTTGGCATATTTGAGTGATGTATTGGCACAACCCATTCTGTTATTGGGTGGGGAAGATTTGTCATCATCCAAAACAAATGCAATGAATTGGGAATCATTCAGATTCCTTACCTGATCCTTTTCCTTGGACAACCAACTATTCAAGGAATATTGATAACTGATGGCATATTGTTCCAAAACATACTTCTTCCCATTCCGATTCATGGGTAGTGCATCAAAGAACAAATCGTTCAGTTCATCATCGGGAATAATGACCAGTCGATTGATTTCATCAGGTAAAATTCCCAGGACATCCTTGAGCAGCATCCTATACAATTCAGGTGCGTATTTCTTGTATTTTTTCGTCCCCCCCTCCCGTAAGGAAGAATTAATTTCACCGATTAAATCAATCCATTCCCTTTTTCTTGGTAATTCGATGATACTGACATCGTCTTGGGTAATGAGATACAACAGTGTTCGTTCTTCTAATACCACATAATCCAAAATAGCAGTCTCTTGGTCTAATCCACCCTGAACATCTGAAATACTGATATCTTGGATGGAATATTTCACTTTGAAATATTCGGGATATTCCTGTTTGATTTCTTCTTTGAATTGATGTGATAATTGGGTGTAATGCAACAATGAATCCGTATAATTCACAGCGTCATTCCTCATTTGCCCCAATTGGCTCCTGAAAAAATAAATCTTTCCTTGTAGTGTTTTTTCCCTTTCCGTAATAAATTCATACTCTGTATTCCAATGGCGCATTTCAAAAACAGACGCATTCGTATTATGAATTAAATAGTCCTTTGAATAATCACTATACCTAATGGAATTCCCTAAGAATTCATCATTATCATCAAGAAGATATTTTTTCCAATAACAATATGATATCTTATTATAAATAGATTCCAGATTGCTTTCCACTAATTTATAGGCATCCATATTGATTTGCCCCTCCTTGAGATAATCAGCTCCCTTAACAGCTCTTATATAATTAATCAAGGCTGAATCCAAATATTCAATACTTTCTCTTTCCTTAAATAAATTGATATAAATATCTCCCCTGATATCATACACAGGAGTATTAACAGCAGTATATCCGTATATTATTCCTTTGTCCTCATAGCTTTTAAAGGATTCAAGAAAAATTTCACTTTGTCTTAGGGCCTGTTCTGGTTGAATATTCGATAGAATTCGAATCCTATCATTCTCTATTGTTAATTTACTACCACTTTCATCAGATAAATTCTTAAAAACCGAGAGATGTTCCAGGGCCTTATCAAATTTCTCCGTATGGATATAATAAGTATTGAAAATATTATTCGCATTATAAGTCAATTCGTAACCAGGAAACATCCTGGATTTTGTTTTAATGATTTCGTGGTATTCCTCATAATAGATTTTATTGTCTTCCAGAAACACTTGGGCTTCATCCCATTTATCCACTCTCCTGAGACTATCCACCATACAATCACAGGCAGATAGATAAACGTATAAGGATTGTTCCAGATTCGTCAATTCTTCTTTCTTTACAAGATCAGCATCCTCATCATTTAATTTGTCCCTTTCTTCCTTGGAAAAAAATGTTCCTTTCTTAGACATATCATAACTCCCTCTTGCCAGCCCCAGACTCTTAGAACAGTTACCTCTAGCAGTATTAATCCAAGTAGCCGCCAAATTGGTATTCAATTCGAAAAAAGGACGATACAGTTTGAGTAAAATCAATAAATCCAGACTCTCCCTTGCTTTCAGAATATATAAATCTGCCAAGTCAAAATCACCCTTGGACATCGATACTGTTGCTAAATTAGCGTAAGCAGTCCAAGGAGCTTTTTCAAATTGGCTATACAACCTATAATGAAATAACGAATCGTCAACCAGTGGAACATATTTATCATAGAAATGAAGTATACTATCTGCGAATTCCTCAGCCTTATCCAATTCCAACATCCACATGGATAGTACAGTACCCAGTGAATAATTCATTAGGATACGATTCGTATTATATAATCTATCATGTGGATGAATCGTATCCATATCCAGTCTTTTCACATAGGCTTCTCCATAAATTGATATAGAATCCAATATGTTTTCAGCTCTGTCGTAAACCCAAGTTTCGGGCGTATCCATATACATGGAAAACATATTCCCATCAGTCTTATCGCTCAGAAAATCATGGAGTGTTACCTTATTCATTTGGCCATATGCAAGGGAGGACAGAATGCACATGAATGAAATTATAACAGCTATCTTATTTTGAATTTTCACTTTGATTGGATTGTAATGATAGAAAGATTCAGATTTATTTAGAATTCCCCAAAAGGATAATATTCCCCCATAAATAGGGTTCTACTTCTCGTCCGTTCAGATCCAGATATTTTATCTTGGCTTTCTGAAGTGCAACGTCAAGTGTATTTTCTTGGGATAGGTATTCATAGAAATAATGAATAATTTCTGAAGTGGATTGCTCATCAACGACAGCTGTCGTAGCAATGGTATTCGGACATCCTGCATAATGGAATGCCCTTGCCAAGGAATAGATTCCAACACCATTTTCCATTTGGCCATAGCCAGATTCGCAAGCGGATAATACCACCAAATCAGCATTCAGATTCGAAGCATAAATATCTGTCATGGATAGTTGGGAAGATTCAGAACTTATATCATCCGATGATGTTAGCTGGATATAATAGAGTAATGGATTAATATTATCT
>JAHDHL010000024.1 GCA_020631355.1 Saprospiraceae bacterium
AACGACCTTCGGGTTATGAGCCCGACGAGCTACCAACTGCTCCACCCTGCGATGCAAAAGTAAGACTTTATTCAGAAAAAAAAAGCCTTGTATGAACTTAGTAACCACATGCAATCCCAAAGGGTTCCCTAACTCACAGATTATAAGACTTTTGTATTGAATAAATAATTTGAAAATATTTTCAAAGAGGATTATTATACAATCATTCTAAATGAAAAATCCCGATAATAGGTACAAGTCCTATCATCGGGATTCCATACTACACCCTATTCATCCAGTCCCTACATCTCTTTGGGCTGAATGACTTCAACCCATTCCCCTGGTTGTCTTGCGGATATGGTATTATCATACATTGCTTCACAAGAAATGGAGGGTAAATAAAACTTACCCTGATATGCCGCATTCAACTGTATGATATACTTATTGGTCTTACCCGAATTAATATCGAAATAGGAATAGATTCTATCATCCCTGATATCCTGATATTCAGGACGGTCACCCTTGGTAGTACCTACAGCGTCCATTCTGGAATTCGTCACTTCCCATCCTGATGGGAATATTTGGGTCAGTGCCATTTCATCATATCTTCGTCCGCTGGTACTTGGATTGGTAATGGAAACCTCAGCAATGAAATCAGTTCCCTGCTTCAATTGACTCGGATCCAAAGCCTTACCCTCCGAATCCTTGTATGCCACACTCAGTTTCAACTTATTTTCAGCGGATGTCTGGTCTCCTGTAACCGGTTTGCCGGTCAGAATCAAACGGGCATAAAGTATTCCCTTGGAGGTATTCTTCAAATTCAAATCCCTTTCGCCTCCCTCTACCACAAGGTCAACATTCATCAATGGCAGATTGGAGCCAGCATTGATATTCGTACCATCCAATGCGTAGGAAAAAGTGAACTTATCCCCGATATTCGAATCACCAACGTACTTCCCTACCCCCAATAAGGCATAAGCAACTGTTTGCGTTCCATACCAACTATCATTACTCAAATCGGATGAAATCGTCTTGACCAATTCGGCAGCCTCTTTCTTATTACCGATGGCTATCAATGTTTCCAAAATCATGGCTTTGTCCCTCAAGCCAGAACCATAGGTATAACCCAATTCAACATAATCCTCAACTTCTGTATCCAAACCCTGAACGATGTCGCCAGCTACCTTTGTATTACCTAGTAAACCATATGCTGCGGCTAAACGCCACTTGGCCTGGTCGCTAATACCCTTTGTATTTCTCATCCTATTCATAGCTCCTTTTTCCGGACTACCAGCCAGCGCAAGTGTAAATAGGCGATATGCCTGCATAAGGTCATTATTATTATAATGTCCGTGGTCACGGAAACCACCTGAATTGAATGTCCATTTCCTAGCATCATCCTTTTGATGCTTGATCCATTTGGATTTCATATTCCCAGGTATATTATAACCGAGTTTCTCAGCTTCCAACATAAAGTGACCTGCATAATTAGAGCCCCACTCACTAGCATCATTATCGCCCGGCCAATAAGAAAATCCGCCACTGGATACTTGGAACAATTTCAATCTTTCCAAAGTAGCCTGTATGTTTTCAGGTACTGATTTTTGTTGGTCTTCATTCAGTTCCATGAGTTTATTGACATAAAGCTGAGGAAATCCTGACGATGTGGTTTGTTCGATACATCCGTGAGGATATCTAATGAGATATCTCAAACGATCACCCAAATTGATGGGAGGAATATTCGAGACCTCCAGAATCCCTTCATTCGTCCCATTCATTCCGATGGGAGAATACTTCTTATCCCATGTTTCCCCTGCTTCCAAAACGGTACTATATACATCAGTAACATAAGGATTAGGGTTCCTAACCTGAATCTCAATTTCCTGACTGGCGGTTTCATTGCCACTCTTGGCCTTGACAGTCACTTTGGCAATGCCAACATCTTCCCTGACCTTAATATCAAAATTGACAATCTGGTCGCCGGTTTTTGAGAATGAGATGGTTTGGGAGCTATTTCCTTGAATCTGAATCAAATCACTGGTTTCCAGTGTCACTTCCACATTCTTCACTTTCTTTTCCATTGCGAAAACATTCACAGGTAATTTCAGTTCCTCACCCGGCCCCAAAACCCTAGGTAGTGTAGCCAAGACCATTAATGGTTTCTTTACTGGAGTGGTTGCTTCGGCACTTCCATAGGCCCCGTCATTCGCAGCCACGACCATAGTCCTGACCGAACCTACATAATTGGGCATTTCTAAGGTATGCTTAGCCTTGCGCCCTCTTTTGAGATAAAACGGTCCGATATGATGTACCACAGGCTTGAATCTCTGTGCTTGGTCAGCTCCTTTCTTTTTTCTGCCATCAGCACCTCCACCTACACTGAGTATCCTTTCCAAGTCTCCACCATATGCACCGAGTACTTGGTCATACACATCCCAAGTCTTCACTCCTAGTGCTTCCCTAGCATAGAAAGTATTCCAAGGATCCGGTGTTCCGTAGCGAGTCAAATCCAATAATCCCTCATCAACCACAGCTATCGTATAAGCCATAGGTTTGCCCGATGATTCCTTTACTTCGATGGTAAATGGTTCTTCAGGTCTTAGGGATTCTGCCATCTTGATTTCAGGTTTCAATTGCGTCTTAGGGTCCACTACCTTAATCGGCACCACTCCATACATTCTTATGGGTAAGTCGTTATTGGTTTGTGCATGTGGCTGAACCAAGGAAACATGGGCATAAACATTGGGTGTCCAATTAGCATTACTACTCACCTTTACGGTATTGTCACCCTCCTTTAGGTCGAACCACTTCGTTTCCAATACTTTGGAACCATTCTCAATGGTCAATAAACCACGGGATACCTCTGTGGATGGTATGCTTAACTTTACCACATCCCCCACCTTGTATTCTTGCTTATCGGAAGTAAATTGAAGCATGGAAGCGGATTTATTCCCTTCTCCATCCTCATCCCAAGGATATCCTGCATAGAATACATCACCAGAACAATGTCCACTTTCCTCATCACATACCCTGATAAGATACCTACCCCAACGCTTAACCTTAAAATTGGCCTTACCTATCCCTTTTGTATTAGATATTGTCTCAACTTTGGTAACTGCACCATAATGGGAGGATGAGTTATAGGATGTGAAATCGGATTCATCCGCATCCCACCACCAAGACCAATTGACACGATAAACACCTACCTTGAGATTCCTGCCTTTTACAGCAGCACCAGAAGCATCCACACAAGCCACATCCACGCTATATTCCTTATCAACATCCAATCTTTTCTCACCATATCTATTCTTAGGAATACTCACACCCGTATAGCTGACATAAGGGCTATATGAAATGGAGTAATTATCAGAACTGAAATCACCTCCCTTTTCGAACACACGGGATTTTACACCTGCTGTCAGTTTACCGGGTGCTGAACCCTTGGCATCCAATTTGACTTCAAATGAGCCGTTTCCATTGGCATCCAATGTTTCATCATACACTACCACTGGTTCTGAACTGAACGATCTAGCGGGGTCATCAAAAACAAAGTCGTTGAACTTATCAAATGTGGTTTTCTTTTCCCTGAATTGCATTTCGACCTTGGCCTTTAGGTTGCCGGCAGGGGCGCCATGTAACCATTTCGCTTCTATATTGGCCTTGGCCTGTTCATCATCCGCCAATAACTCCTCCTTGCCGAAGTCCACATTAATCTTGAGTCGATTCGGTTTGACGGTTTCCACTTTCAACGTCTTGCTGAATGTAGCACCACCCACTTTCACCTTGGCAGACCAATTACCCGTTGGGTCATCGGTAGAAGTAGTGGTTGTGAAGTTATATATACCTCCAATGGCTGATGTCTCAGTCATCTTTGTCTGTAGTTGTCCCCTCGAATTATAGATTTCCATTGTAACGGGATGATTCTCTGGAAGATTATTTTCCTTATCCTCTAAGATGAAATTCAGAAATAAGGTATCACCCGGTCTCCATACACCTCTTTCCCCATAAATGAACCCTTTGATTCCCTCTTGAGTCACTGCACCACTTACATCAAACCTACTCAATGAAAGGGAATAACCATCCCTGACCTTGAGGTATCCCTTTTCGAGTCCATTCTCCACGACTACGAAGTAGGGTTCGCGTTTGGGATCCAACATCGCATGTCCATCAGAATCCGTTTGGGTGGTGAGTAGCAATTGCTGTTGGTAATCATATACCTTGAGTGTTGCTCCTGAAACCTTATCCGTTGTTCTCAAATCGGATACGGAAACGAAGAATGAGCCATCATTCCCTTTCTTGGCCACGATTCCAAGATTGGAAGCAAATACATTCCTTTTTACAAAATGATTGGAATTATAATAAGCAATCTTACAAGGATCGTCCTTATCCCTCCAGTTATATCCATCGTAGTATCCGTTAGGGCCATAATAATATTCCATGATGGAATTTTCCTCTATATCAAAATCCTCATCCATTACTGTTAAGCCATCATTGATATTCAAGGCATCATCACCACAGAAATAATCTGAATAACCGGGCAGGAACCCTATCCTGATTTGATAAATTGCACCTTGTTCATTCTGAATCAAATTCTTCAAATCAAGAGCATAACGCGTCCATTCTGACTTGTCAGCATTCGGATTCAAATCATGTAACAATACCTTTTCCCTGTGAATGATGCGCCCAACCCTTTCCAATTGGTAGTCACCATCCATATCATTGGTCTGAAGGAACTGGAGTAGATTATTCTCATAAATCTTGAATACCTCCACTTCGACTGCGTTCAGATTAATGGCCTCGAAAGGGAAGATTAACCCATCCGATTCCGGCATAATCACACCCTTGCCAACCAATTGCACGCCTGGATTTTCCTCATCAAAACTCAGGGACCATACACTATTATCAGACATTCCCTGCCCCTTGATATTCTTCACACCTGAAAATGCCGTGAGGTTCTTGTCCCCGACAATCTTACCAGAGGGGTATACCTTAACCTGATTCCCATCAACACTATACCTAAGCGTCCCGGAGTATCCATTCAAGGTGAATAATCCATCCATATCCTGACTCGCATCAATTGGGTCTGAGAATGTAAGAACAATATGTTGGTCTCCTTTCTTGACCAAACGAACATTCACAACCTTGAAATCACCAAGGGCCGGGACTTCTATTTCCTGACTACCCTTTTCGTTGATTTTCATGTTCCTACCATTCCAGACTATATCAACAGCAGAAGCTTTGGCATTTCTCCTGACATCAGATATCCTGAATCTATACTCAGCAGATGAACCTCCCTGCTCATAGCTTACAGGTAATTTTTTTCCTTTCTGGGTGGCCTTGATGACTTTCTTTACATTATCCAACTCCTCGACATCAGTAAAAAAGATGCTTCCCACTATTTCCTGTTTGGACAAATCCGAATTATCAATGGCATTCACCCCATCCACCTGAACATTAAAGAATTGTTCCTTAGTCCTGAAATTAAACTCAAAGGATTGTGCTTCTGTTGGTACATTCTCGAATAAATTCCTGATGTTGACTTCTCCTTTGTATTGTTGTCCTGATTCAAGGAATCCCTCTGGTCGGAAAGCGATGGTCCTATCATCGATCCATACTGCTTCTCCCTTAACTCTCGGATTGATTTTGAGGACATCCTTTGATGCAGTACCTCCTACCTTATCCTCATCTACAACGGAGGCGTTGAATCGTACTCGGATTTCATCTGAACGTGAAATGATACCAGAGGTATAAGCATAGACGTAAGTACCAATGGAGGCGGGCATCTTCTTGGCACTATAATCCTTTTTACAGGATGAAAAAGAGAGGAAAACTAACAATGGGAAGAAGAACCATTTCATTCCCCAACTGTTACTGTTCATGGAATTTCTCATTACATTTGATTTTTGTGTAAGATAATGAATTGAGTAAAACTTATTCGTTGTCCATAACAAAAGATTGACAAAATAAGTCATCGTAGTGATTAGCGTTTCCAAAAAAGGATTATGCTATTCCATCCATCTTTTAGCTAACAATATTATTTATGGCGTTTTTACCAATGTTCCCCCTAAATTTAGTGGTATTCCCGAATGAATCTCTGAACCTTCACATATTCGAACCCCGATATCGAGAATTAGTGGATGATTGTCTATTATTCGGAATTCCTACTTTGACTGATAACCAATTATCCGATATCGGGACAGAGGTTGAAGTGGTACAAATTGCCAAGAAATACCCAAGTGGGGAATCGGATATCAAAACCAAGGGAAAAAGACGTTTCATCATTGATAATTTCTACAGGAAGGCACCCAACAAATCGTACGGAGGAGCGGATATCAGATATCTGGAAGATATTCAGGATGGGAATTATCTGGATGCCGAACAAGTCATTTCCCTTATTGAGGAACTTTTTGTCATGATGGGTATAGAAAAATCATTCGAACAATCACCCCAGGCTTTCCAAGCCTTTGACATGGCTCACCATGTAGGATTCAATCGGGAACAAGAAATGGAAATTCTTAAACTCAATCAGGAATCGGATAGATTGGGATTCATGAAACAACATCTTGAACAACTGATACCTACTCTAAATGAGATGAAAAAGCTACAAGAACGCATTAAAATGAATGGGCATTTCAAGGATGTAAGGGATTTCATGTAGGCATCACTGAGCCAATACAGAACAAACGCTTATTTTTGCGACTCAACAAAACAATACCTTTTGGAGTACCTACTTTCACTACATTATCTACCTTGTGTACAATGGTTTTCTAAGTTTTTCTCGGATCAAGTTCTGATTGAACAACATGAGAACTACAGTAAGGGGAGTTATAGGAATAGGGCCCATATCATAGGTGGGAATGGATTGTTGGCACTTTCGGTTCCCTTAGGCAAGGGAAAGAACCAACAAATGCCCATCAGGGAAGTAACCATATCCAATGAGGATCGCTGGCAGAAATTACACTGGCAAAGTATTCAGTCCGCTTATGGTAAGTCTCCCTTTTTCGAATTCTATTCGGACGAAATCAAACCATTTTACGAGAAACAATACCAATATTTATTCGATTTTAATCTTGAGTTGACTTATAAACTTATGGAAATCATAGGATTGGATACAAATTCAATGACTTTTACGGATGTATATCAAACAGCACCAAGCATGATTGACCTCCGGAATGGCATTTCACCAAAAACCAAATACCAAAAAGAGGACGAATTCTTCGAGGCGGTTCCTTATGGCCAGGTCTTTTTGGAACGCCATGGATTCCTTGCTAATGTGAGTGTATTGGACTTGTTGTTTTGCTGTGGCCCTGGAACCATATCTGTTTTAGAGGAAAGCTACTGTGCCTAAGCCCTGCTTAGGGCCTGCTTCAAATTGTTCTTCACGAATTGGTACCGTTCTACCTTTTCCTTGGTCATCATAGAAAGGCTTCTTAACTGAAGTAGGAATTCCTCATCTACCTTAACTAGGTTCTTCTTCATCAGATTCTGGTATTCCTTGTAATTCAGACCATGAATCAGTAAATCAAAACCCAAACCCAGCATCTTGTTGTAGGTTTCATTCATGTTGTTCATCGAAGCCATTGGATGTTCCTTGGTCAATACCTTAGAAATTTCTTCCCTTTCCTGGAAAAACTCATATTCCAATTCCTTGAACATGGCCACCTCATCATTGAATGCATCTATGAAATCTAATATGTCCCTTTTAACATTATCCATTTCTATAAATTTGAATCTCTCTCAATAATTTGTTTGTCCTCACTACATAGTAGTCCAACCTGATGCCCTAAATCAGTCTGTGTTAACTCTACCCTAAAATTTTTGTTTTTGTTTTTGAATTGCAATACAAATATATTATTTTTTATAATATGAATCAAGGCCTTTTAGGCCCGAATTGACATAAAATAATATCATACCCATCATCTTTTCCAATCAATCCAATATTATTACATTAGCAAAAAAAACAAATTATGGGCATACCAGCTTCTGAACTCATCCTGAATCCTGATGGTAGTATTTATCATCTTAATATCCGCCCCGAACATCTTGCCACAACCATCATTACGGTAGGCGATCCTGAACGTGTGGCTGAAGTAAGCAAACACTTTGATGAAGTCGAGTTCCAGTTCGGAAAAAGGGAATTCCATACACATACAGGAAAAATAGGCAACAAAAGACTCAGTGTTATTTCTACGGGTATAGGTACAGACAATATTGATATCGTATTCAATGAATTGGATGCATTGGTCAATATTGATTTGGAAACCCGTGAGGTCAAAGAAAACCATACGACCCTTGATTTCATTAGAATCGGAACCTCGGGATGCTTACAGGCTGACATACCCATTGATAGTTTCTTGGTATCCTCATATGGCTTGGGAACCGATGGTCTAGGATTATTCTATGAATATGAAATGAGTCCTGAAACAGCGGCTATCCACCAATCCATAACCCAACAATTCGATTTCCCACTCCAACCTTATTTGGTTGAGGGTTCGAATGAACTCATACAACAAATATGTCCGGATTTCCTTACAGGAATAACAACTACCTGCACGGGTTTCTATGGTCCACAGGGTCGTGAGGTCAGATTAAAGAGTAAGGTTGCCCAACTATTGCCATCCATGGGATCATTCAGATATAAGGATATCAGAATGACGAACTTTGAAATGGAAACTGCGGGTATCTATCTCATGGCCAAACTATTGGGGCATCGGGCTATTTCATGCAATGCGTTATTGGCCAATAGAATCAATCATGAATTCAGTAGCCAACCTAAGGAGACAACTGAAAAACTGATTCAGACTGTTTTAGAAAGATTGGTCTAAGGATTACTTGGATTCATCTGATAATGATTGGAAATTCCTTAACATTTATTCATATTGGTGCTAGACCATTCTTATTGAGGTCCATTTTATAGAGAAAAACATGACCTTTCTACGAATGAAATCATTCTATTCTAATACTGAAAATTGATAAAATATCATGAGTCTAATCGTTAGTATACTTGTAAGTGCATTGGCTTTCTTCCTTGGCGCACAGATACTCAAGGGTGTTAAACTAGAGCGTTTCGGACAAGCTATCATCGTAGCGATTGTTATCGCATTACTGAATGGAACCCTGGGCTATGTCCTAAGTTTCGTCTTACCTGACAAGACACTGAACTTCCTGACTTTCGGGTTCTTCCAGTTTGTGATGGATGCCATTATTATTTGGGTAGCCGGTAAATTGATGAATAATTTTAAGGTTAAGAATTTCTTGAATGCCTTGGTCTTAGCCATCATTGTTGCCCTTATTTCTACAATCACCTACTCTTTGGTTCCCGGCATATAATCCTAAGGTTTAAGATTGATGGGGCAGTTTATCCAATGATTATTGATTCTTCATTACAATAACTATCAAAGGGGCTTGATGAAAACTCAGGAATTCTCATTATATTCATCATAAATGAGAAACCAATGAATGTAACAAACAAAGCCTATTCTGATAGAATCAAACTGCCCATCAGTTTTGACATTGACAAATTAAAGGCTGAAACCCTACAACTCAAACTTAATCATTTCATTTATTATAATGTCATACCGATGCGTTCACCTGCGCATACCGTAGACCCATCATTGCCCATTCCTCCGCCCGCTGATGATTATGCCGACGGTTCTTGGACGGAATGGATGGATACCCCGGCGCTGACCGCATCTCCATACATAAAGGAAGTAGTGGATTATTTCAAACAGCATACGAATGTTACCTTGGTAAGAATTCTCCGATTGGCACCCGGTGGTGTAGTAAAGGAACATACCGATCCGACCCTGGGAATCGAAATTGAGAAATCGGTTGTAAGACTGACCATTCCCATTCTGAATGGTGATGGAGTAGAATTCCTACTAAATGGAACCCACGTGGACATGAAACCGGGTGAATGTTGGTATATGAGGCTGACAGACCCACATAAGGTCATCAATGCCGGTCAACAAGAGCGTATCAACCTCACTATTGATATGATTCCCAATGAATGGCTGGTTTCGATGCTGGATCAAGGTATGAATTGATACGTCCCTAAAAATTGGCTCTGACAGAAGCCCGTCCGACATGCACCATATCAGCCGTACCTGTCTTCCGGCCATCATAAGTCAAGCTAAGTAGTAGATTCTTGGATAATTTGCGATCGAATGTAATCGTCCAAAGGTAATTATTGCCGTTTTGGAGTCCCTCCAACATAGCGAATGAAACTGGTGTGTTATTTTCTCCTGTAAACTTGATTGATACGAAAGAAAGTTTGGAACGAACAGCGGTTTTGGAGGATTGGTTGTAGGTCAATTCAACATTGGCATCATGTTGTAGTATTGATTCGAAATTCTCAATTCTATTGTTTCCCTGTTGATATTCGTAGCTCTGTACCAATCTGAATTTCTGATTGGGTTGGAATGTCAGTTTAGGTTCTAACTTGTACCACCGAATCCTAAAATCCTTGTTATCAAAAAATTCAGAATCAGCGTTTCGCCATCCCTCGGACAACTGGGTATTGATGGACCATTGCTTGGTAAGATTCCATCTGAAAGCCAAAAACCTTTCCTCCAATGCACGGCTTTCGAAACCTGTTGTCAATACTACCCGATTCCTATTGTGATTCAGGCCTATTCTTATATCATACTTAGGATTAGAACGATTGAAGTACAATGTCGCCCGGTAACTGGAATTCAGTGAAACAAGCGTAGAATCGGGTACATCCAGTGCAAAGGGGTTCCATTGGTTGACATTATCATCCAGTCTTACTTTCCTATTGATCCTTACCGTGGACTGGAATGCCAATTTGGACATTACTGCCCGAAATCCTTTTTCTTCCCTGAACCAGATAGCCTTGGGTTCCAAGTAGAGATTATTGGTAAACTGTACCAGATTCGACCTCACATAACGGTCTGTAATCGTATTGACTCTAATGTAATTCGCTTGGTCTTGAAAAACGGCTATCTCGAATTCATCCAATTGGGGGATGCTATCATTATTCCTATCCAACCAAGTATACACGCCCTCTCCGTCATTGACTTTTTGGTATACAAATTCCCTCTCGGGTTCCTGTCCTGAACTGATTTCATAACTGGTCGTACTACGAATCAGACCCTTGATGGCTCTCAACTGATGTTCGATTCGTCCGAGGTAGGTTTCCAATGCTTCCTGATTGGTAATCTGTTCATTCTGGATTTGAAGATTCCGGTAGGTCATATTCCAGTTCAGGCGAGAGACCTTGGATGGATTCCAATTTCCTGCCAAATTGACCTCATCCGCAATGGTATTGTTCTGAAATTGATTATCCAAGATAGCATAATCATATCTGCGCCTGTATCTCAATGAGAACTTGGATTTTTTGGAAGCTGTGGTTTCCAGATAAGCACCAATGATATCAAAATGAAAACTATTGGCTTGTAATGAATCCGTCAACAAATCCGTTCTTCTATTCTTTTCCCTTTCACCTGTCACGCCAATTCTAAGGCCGCCAATTTTTTCAAATTTCTTCGAAATGTCAAAATTGGGTCTTGAAAAGAAAGTCTTTTCCAGGCCATTGTTGGTCTGTACGAAACTCCCCTTAGACCTTATATTGAAACCCTTGGATTTGATATTCGTCTGATAGCTGTGCCTAATGCCAGTATAGGAACTCCCTCTAAGGAATGTTCCGAAATCGTAGGAAAAAGTCCCCAAATTCAGTTTTCTTACCGACAAACCAGCCTGAGCCATATGCTCATCCAAAACCTCATTATTCTCAATATTCCAATCCCTTGAAAATTCTGCTGAACGGTATGGGCTCAAAGCCTCGAAATTCCGTTGTTTGTATTCGTAGGCTATCTGGGGAGTCAATTGCCATTTGACCTTGTTTTTTCCATTATCAATGATATCCTTTTCCTTGATTTCGAACAAGTGCTGATAATCCAACCTGAGAGAAACACCCCTATCGTCTGCCTGGTCCACATCAGAAAATCGATTGAGGTCATTCTGACTCATGGCTGCCTCTATACCAATGAAAGATTGCTTTCCGATATCATATCTCCCTCCTACGGTCAACAGTTGTTTCTTTTGGGGTGCAATCAATTGGATGACGGGTTCATAGTTCCCTTGTGGTTCTCCGGTATTGGGGTTCGGTGCTACCCAAGCATACACCCTACCATTGGCAGCATTCGCACTCAGGACATAATTTCCCTTATTCTGTCCTAATTCTGTAAATCTAGCAGTGTACTTGGCACTATCCGGATTAACATTATAAATGAGGATTTCCTGATACAAATTCCCATTGACCAAGGTATCCACCAAGGCATAAGTAATTCGATCAGAAGTGAATTCTTCCAGAGAATCCAATCCGGGAGCAAACTGGCCCTCCAAATTATCCCCTGCATTGGTCAGGAATTCGATCTGAGCCTCACTCAGTTCTTGATTTCCGGAAGAACTCTTGGAGTCCTGTTCGTTGTAGAAGTTCAATCTACCCGTCCATTTTCCTTTCTTATACTCAGAACCTAATGTATATAAGAATCTGAGGTAATTCTGGTCAGTATATTCAAATTCTACTATGATTCTGCTATCCTTTGTAATCAAGCGATTTGCTGTGAAAGAAATTTCACCTCTATTATAATCAATCACATAATCATTCAATTCTCCCCTTTCCATCAGAATACCATCATTAAATACTCTTTCAGTACCTGATAATACGATGATGAACAATTCATTCTCGTTCCCTCTTAGCTTGTAAGGCCCTTGGTTCCCCTCGACCACTTGTATATTCTGTCTCGCGAACTTACCACCTGAAATGGCAAATCCTGCGGTATTTTTCCATTCCCCGCCCAGAACATCGGAAACATCCTCGAATCTGGCTCCTTGGAGTTTCTTGTTGTAATTCATGAAATATCCCTCAGGGCGTCTCAAATCAAAATCCCCTGCTATCAATGAGGTTCTTTTCCTTTTCAATTGAATGAAAACCCTATCAAAATCCTGAATATTCTGTGTATTTCCCTCTGGTTGCAAAGGGATGTTCTGGTCGCTGATGGCTGCCAGTATTTCTATATCATCCCCTACGGTGCCAGACATTTGTAGATTCAGACTCGAATTCAATACAAGATTCTGACTATTACCGAAAGAAATGCCACGGGCGAATGAGCCCGTATAATTCACACCATCCAAATCCAGAATATCCTTATTGGAGTTATTAATGGCAAATGGGTCATATACGAATTCTGGAGGCGAAGTGGGGTCTACCTTGATATAATTCGTATCCAAACGGTTGAATTTCCGTTCTAGATCCATCGTTAATACCTGATACCTGAGATCTATCGTATCAGGTAGGTTCTTTCCTTTCCATGTTAATTGATTAGTATTGATTTCATAGTAAGTGTCTGAGACTTTAGAGCCATCTTTCGAATAGAATATTTCCAAAGTTTTGGGGATAATAGGTAAGGAATCCAATCTGAATGGCTGATTCTCCTTAATCACCAAAGTCTTGGTCTTCCATGAGGATAAGCCCAAGCTATCCACTTGGGCACGAGCCAACACAGGCATTATCACAGCCATTAATATAAGAAGAAGATTCCTCAGCAATATTCTAATCCCTTTTATTTCCAGGAGTACATACAAATGATAATTCGTATCCCTTGTAATGGGTTTCTATTATGAAACGCAAATACAAACATAAGGGTATTGTAGGACATATTAGTTTAACTGTTATTCAGGAGACATTGGCGGTTAAAGCATCCATTGCATGATTCTTATAACATACTAATACTTGGAATGAGTATAGGATTTGAAATCGTCAATCATTCCAAATAGCCACTTTTTTCTCACCGGGTTTGGCATAAGCCCGATACATGCTGGTTGTATTGTAGGGAAATGCAAAATTTCCATATTTATCCACTGCTACCAAACCACCGGCTCCCTCAATGGCCTTGAGTTCTTCCATAATTATCTGATCAGCTGCATCTTTCAGACTCATGTTTCCATATTTCATCCGAGCAGATAAGTCATGTGCCACAGCATAACGGATAAAGAATTCACCGTGCCCTGTACAAGAAACTGCACATGTCGAATTATCCGCATAGGTTCCGGCACCAATAATAGGGGAATCCCCTATCCTATTCCATCTTTTATTGGTCATACCACCCGTGGACGTTCCGGCAGCCAAATTACCATCCTTATCCAATGCAGCACAGCCGACGGTCCCGAATTTGCTATCCGGAAAACGATCCAACAAACTACCCTGTTGTTTCTTTTCTTCTTCTAGTATATTCTGTAAGTTGTCCCAATTCCCTTGGGTAAAGAAATAGGAAGGTTCGACCATTTCCAAGCCTTGTTCCACAGCAAATTCCTCTGCCCCTCTTTGGGTTAACATTACATGTACGGACTTATCCATAACGGCCCTTGCAGCCTTAATGGGATTCTTGATGGTCATGACACCTCCGACTGCACCCGCTTTCATGCTTTCACCATCCATGAATGAGGCATCCAATTCATTTTTTTCCTCATGTGTGAATACGGCTCCCTTACCTGCATTGAAAGTGGGCTCATTTTCCATGAATGCAATTGTTTTTTCCACAGCATCCATACTAGATCCACCCGACTTAAGGATTTCCTCTCCTATGGCTATGGCATCCTCGAGGATTTTATACAACCGTTGTTTTTCCTCCTCCGGAATATCCGAGGGCGTATAACCTGCTCCACCGTGAATGATGATGGCATATTCGGCCTTTTCTGGTTCAGATTCATTTTGTACCGTATCTTGTGTATTATCACAAGATGAAATGAATGCGAGAACAATAATAATTGTGACGAAGATTCTTAGTTGATTCATCATTTTTAAATTTGGTCAGTAAATGTATATAAATTTCAAGTCTCAAATCGTCAGGCAACGCCTAATCATGATTTTGGACTTGGAACAAAATTCGGGGTTATGGGTTTGAAGAATTGGGTTTTATTGCTTTTTCTTATCAATACAGTAGTGGTCTGTGGACAGAACGATGCTGACTATCAGAAAAAATATTGGGACTACCGGAATCGTTTCCTGAATGATTTTGTAAGGATTGGTGAAGAAAGGGGTGAAAGTATACCTATGGCCGGCAGGTCTCCCCATTTGGATTGTGCAGTTAACTATTTTATGAATTCGCATGCTTGCGAACGACAAGAGGGGCAGGGAATGCTCTACTGGGGTGACAGTACGATAGAGCTTGGAAATTACATGGCTGTCCTAGCAATGATGATACGCAATCTTGAAGATGCCAATCAGGATTCCAAGGCGGAACGTAGGGAATTGTATTATGCCATCAAAGCATTTGACCGATTGGACGAACAAGTCGAAAGAGTGATGGGATACGAACCCCAATTGGATGGTTTTTTCATGCGGGACGATGTCCCGTCAGGTTTTTTCAGGAAAGGGAATATCAAGCAATTCAAGAGAGCAGGTACGGAAGATGGTTATAGCTGTCTGATATCACATGGTTCATGTAAGCAAAATGACATCATGGATGGATCGGTTGCGAGTCTGGATCAGATTATTGGATTATTGTTCGGATATACATTCGTCAGTGAGATGATTCCGAATGCCGAATATGAGGGACGATTACTTTCTGATATGGTAGCGGAACAAACAGACAGGATCGTTTCCCACCTTATCAAGCACAATTGGAAAATTACGGCACCAAACGGTCAGTCACCATCCAAGAGCTGGGGAGGGAATTGTGTGGCATTCAGTTATTCCATAGCAGAGACAGCAGAACGGATTACCAAGGGTAAATTCAGAAAAAAATACCAGACTCCGAAGTCCAAAATGGGAGGTAAAATCATTCTGGGAACTTTTAACTGGGCTTTTGGCGTACAGCACCAACGCAATCTATGGATGGCTTTCGCATCCATCGTCAGTACGGGCAGATGGAATGCTAAAAAGATGGCCCGTAGGACAGTGAAGCGCCAACAAGAGATGTATACATTGGCTTATTGTGCCATTAATAATGAAGCAATCCCCAAGGGAATAGAACGAAAGAAACTCCAGTATATCCTGGCTTCAGCTCCTGGCTCAGGCCCTTGTTTCGGAACACCCGACTGTGAGGAAATCAAAGGATGGCAGGGTTCAGATAGGTGGCTCCATCCTGAATCCAAGAATGGCAATACCTATGGTATCGAAAGGGATTATAATGGACTTGATTATATGCTTTTCTATAATTTATACCATTATACTTTCAAAGATGAACTACCGCCTTATCAAAAACCTAACTAATCATTCATTATCAGAATGATATCATCATTTTCTTGAAGTTTGCATCCAATTCAAGTACATTGGATTCCGAAATTACCTGACCATCCACTTGGACACTCTTGATAGGATTGGGCAGACCTATACATTTCACCCTATATTTAAAATCAGGTGATAGGTTCCCCTCGATTTCTTGAAGAATAATCAATTGTTCTTCATTGCCATCCAAATGGAAGTTGGACAGGAGGAATTCCCCTCTTTTGTGTCCATCACCATCGCCATCATCATGATAGAATTGGCTTGACTCTTTTCCTTTCTTGAAATAAATATGGAGTGTCACCTCCTCAATGGGCTTCTCTCCTACATATTGCATCATTGGGTAATGAGGCACTACCGCTCCCTCCCGAACAAAGAATGGGACATATTCCTTTGATAGGGCGTATTCGATTTCCTTTCCACCCACATATTTTATTCCTTGATGATAATCATACCAATTACCATTGGGCAAAAAGACGTTCCTTTGGGACGCTCCCTCCTCGAGTATGGGACAAGCCAGTAAGTGATCCCCTAGTAAGCATTCATCCGAATGGTTCATGATATTCTCATTCGATTGATTTTCAAAAATCAAAGGTCGCAACATGGGAGTACCAAAGTTGGAATATTGGTAAAAGGCGGTGTAGATATTGGGTAGGATTCGATACCTTAATTCAATGGCTTGCCTTACCAAATCAGTAGCTTCATCCCCAAAGGACCAGGGTTCCTGATCTCCATGATCACCAGATGAATGCGTTCTGAAAAACGGATGGAATACCGCAGCTTGCACCCATCGGTAGAATAATTCCGGTGAAGGATGATTGACGAATCCTCCTACATCAGAACCTACAAACGAAACGCCTGACACAGATAATCTCTGACATTGGGTATTCGCAATGGAAATGTGTTTCCAAGAAGCAATATTATCACCGGTCCAGACGGATGAGAATCGTTGCAGACCTGCATAACCCGACCTCGTTATTACCAAGGGTCTGTTCGGGTGCATCAACTTTTTCATTCCGTTGTAAGTCGCGCGGGCCATTTGCATTCCATAAACGTTATGCGCCTTTCTGTGGCTACAAGGATGCCCATCATAATCATGTCTCACATCCATTGGGAATGTCTTGGATTCCACTTCGAATAGTGCGGGTTCATTCATATCATTCCAAACACCTCTGACACCAATATCCTCAATCATTTCCCGATATAATCCGGACCACCATTCCCGTACTTCGGGTCTTGTAAAGTCAGGGAAATAACATTCTCCCGGCCATACTTTACCATTGATGTAGGAGCCATCCATGCGTTTGCAAAAATAGTCCTTTTCCAAAGCTTCCTTGAATACCCAATAATCCATATCCACCTTGATGCCCGGGTCTATCATAATGACCGTCTTAAAGCCATCCTCCGCAAAATCAGAGACCATTTGTTTGGGGTTAGGGAATTTCTCCTTATCCCAGGTAAAACACCTAAAACCATCCATGTAATCAATATCCAAATAGATGGCATCACAGGGTATCCTAAGCTCCCTCATCTTGGAACAAATACCCCTTACCTGTGATTCAGGGAAGTAACTCCATTTGCACTGCTGGTAACCCAATGCCCAAAGTGGTGGTAATTCTGGTGTACCTGTAAGCAAGGTATATCTTTTGCAAACATCCATCAATTGTGGACCATTGATGAAGTAGTAATTCATTTCTCCTCCCTCTGCCCAAAAAGTGGTTACGGTTCTTCGTTCAGATGCAAAATCAAAATGGGTTTGGAAACTATTATCAAAGAAAATCCCATATCCCATTCCCTGATAAAGGGAATAATAAAATGGGATATTCTTGTAAACCGGGTCTGTGTTCTCATCGTATCCATATGTATCAGACCCCCAATTCGTAAGTTGCTTTCCACTCAGGTTGAAATCCGTCGGTTTATCACCCAAACCGTAAAAGGATTCATCCCTTTCGGCTATCTTACTCATGTAGACATTATCTCCACCATATTCCTCATTCCTAATCCAATGAAACCCCTTTTCGTCCTTGGATAAGATTTGTCCATCCTTATTCCTTATTGTGGCCCTAGTATCTCTTTTAGCAATCTCTATATTCAGATGCGATGTCATGATGACATAGGCCCTATCCGTTTCTGTCCATTCCAATTCTTGGATATGCCTCTCGAAATCATCAGATAATGCATAGGAAAAATCAGGTTCATGATAACCATCTGTACCATATCTGAAACGGATGATATCATCCGTCAATATGTCCAAACTGAATAAAACATGATTTTCAGTCCGGAAATGAAAAACATTATTATCCTTACCGGCCTTGATGATTCTCTCAGGATATCTTTCTTTTCCAATATCCTCATTGACCTTATCAGAAATAGGATTCTCTAACATATCTTATTGATTTAACCTGCTGCGTAACTCATTAAAATACCACACAAAATGGCTCCGTATGTACCCAGTGCATAACCCAACACTGCCATCAGTACACCCACCGGTGCCAGACTGGGACTAAATGCCGAGGCAACAATCGGAGCAGAAGCTGCTCCTCCCACATTCGCCTGACTACCAACTGCAACATAAAAGAATGGTGCCCTAATAATGAATGCAGTAGCTATCAGGATTATCACATGAATGAGCATCCAAATGAGGCCAATGGCAAATAATCCCATATTGGACCAAATTTCGCTCAGGTTCATCTTCATTCCTATGGTAGCTACAAGGATGTAGATAAATACGGATCCTATTCGTGAAGCCCCCACTCCCTCTAACTTCCTTAGTTTTGTAAATGACATGGCAAAGCCAATCGTTGTGGCAATAACGACCAACCAGAAGAAATTGGACATCAGAGCATTCAATCTAATGGCTTTCAGTGATTCCTCATAGGTTTCCATCCAAGGAGTAATCATATCAGAACCGAAATGTGCCAAGGCTATTCCTCCAAAAGCAACAGCCAAAACCTGAAATAAAGCTGTGGTATCCGGTACTCTCTCCACGCTGCTCCTGTAAGCGGAGACCTTTTCCTTAAGTTCAGTAATGGCTCTATTATCTGCCTTAAGAATATTATCCAAACGATCAGAAATACTTGCACCATACAATAGAAAACCCATCCAGAAATTAGCAACAATAACATCCACGACAAGCATACTTGCATACAAATTGCTGCTGACATTATTGATTTCCTTCATCGCGGCCTGGTTGGCTCCTCCACCAATCCAACTACCGGCAATAGTGGATAGCCCCCTCCATAATTCATCCGGATCTATATTGACAATTCCCAATTGGGCAACAATCATAAGTGCAATGGGTCCACCTATCACTATACTTATCGTAGCCATGAAGAACATAATCAGGGCTTTGGGGCCTAGGTTGATGAGTCCCTTGAAATCTATGCTCAGACAAAGAAGAACCAAACTTGCAGGTAATAGATATCTGGAAGCTACAAAATATAATTGCGAATGTCTGGTATAGGATTCGTATTCCTCCTTGGGTATTCCATTATCAAACATGAATCTTTTTATGGCTTCATAAGACATTCCATTCAGTTCGGTGACGGAAAGTGCCAAGTCCTTGGACTGTATGAGTTCCATAACCTCAGGTACAAACCAATGCGGTGCGATAAGACCGAATGGATAATGCAGTAAAGCCGGAATAAAATAGCAAAGCAACAAGGCGGGTACGAATTTGTAGAATTTCTGCCAACCCTTGGTTTGGTATGATGATGTAATAAAAATACCTGCCAATGCCAGGATGAGCATTCCTAGTACGACAGCATCATTGGTAATTAATGGTTCCACGTTTGATGTAAGTCTGGTTTGGGTGGGAAGATAATGATAATTTCAATTGACGAAAATAAATTGATATATAAACCCTAAGAATTATTACTCCTTGGCATCCCTAAGCTATGATTAGGACAATTTACTTAGTTTAACATTTAAAATAACCTAAAAAACTGGAATCTTAATAATCATAGCCCTACCTTTGTTTAGGAATCAAACTAAGATGAGATATGACACTTTATCACTGTAAATATTGCAAGGAAAATGTATCTCCAAGAGCCAATACCTGCCCGCATTGTGGCGAGCCCGAACCAGCTGCTAAGGAGGAACCATTAGTAAACAGAAGCATCAGGTTGATTGGCGTAGTATTATTCCTAATGAGTGGATGCTATCTCGGATTAGGCATCAATATCATAGCCATCCATCCCTTACTTTATCTTTTGGTGGGAATGGTGGGATTAACCATGATGTTAAACAGGGATAATACTGAGGAAATCCAGAATGGTTAGTCCAATTTCCTGAATCTTAACAAGAGTGAATTCCCGATTACAACAACATCGGAAAATGCCATGAACAATGCACCCAGCATTGGATTCAGAAATCCCATTGCGGCCACTGGTATGGCCACGATATTATACGCAAAGGCCCAAAATAGATTTTGCTTAATGGTTTTCAGTGTATGCCTACTGATTTTATGTGCCTGAACCAATGTTTCAGGTTTTTCATTCAAGAGAACAATCCCAGATGAATGAATAGCAATATCTGATGCATTGCTGAAACTAATCCCTACATCGGCCTTGGCCAAGGCAGCTGCATCATTGATACCATCTCCTATCATCGCCACCTTATGACGACTGTTCATTGTAGCAATGACATCATGTTTGTCCTCAGGTAAGACTTCGGCCCTAAATGACCCGATGCCTGTTTCCTTGGCAATACGGCTAACCTTTTCCTCCCTATCACCACTTAGGATGGATAGGTTGATATTTTGGTCTTTGAAATAATGGACGACCTCATCAAAGTCCGCCCTAACCCTATCTCCTAAGGATAGCTTAGCAACACAAACCCCATTTTTCAAAACATAGACATCCGCATCATGCTTGACATCCCTATGCTTGATGAGCCTGAATGAACCAATAGCCCAGTTATCATCCCCTGCGAATCCCTGAATCTGAACGCCTTTCACCTCATTCACATCCTTGAAATCCATTGGTCTAACATCATGGAATGCATGCATGATAGTTTGTGCAATGGGATGTGAAGAATGCTGTTCCAAACCTACGATGGCTGATTGGATTTCGGACTCATCTTCTGACAGCACCTCGAATCTTTCCAATGACATCATGCCTTCCGTAATTGTTCCTGTCTTGTCCAGAACCAGTTCATTGACATTGGCAAATATCTCGAGCGTTCTACTTCCCTTAATCAGTACCCCCTGTTGAGCAGCCCTGCCCACTCCAACCATGATTGCAGCAGGCGTAGCCAGTCCCATTGCACATGGGCATGATATTACCAATACGGCTATTCCATTCATCAGTGCTTGGGTAAAGGGCACTTGAAAGATAAAATGTCCCAAAACAATTGTCAAAATGGAAATCAGTAAGACAACAGGAACGAAAATGGCACTAATCTGGTCAGCCAGTCTTTGTATTTCGGGTTCGTCTGCCTGGGCATTCTTTACTAAATCAATGATCTTACTCAATACAGTATCCTTTCCGGTAGCCGTTACTTGCAAAAGCAAATTTCCTGAACTAAGGATTGATGCACCTGTCACATGGTGTCCCTTTTGTTTTTCAACCCAATCACTT
This sequence comes from Saprospiraceae bacterium, assembly GCA_020631355.1. Lineage (GTDB taxonomy): Bacteria > Bacteroidota > Bacteroidia > Chitinophagales > Saprospiraceae > JAHDCE01. The sequence continues at coordinate 21,808 of JAHDHL010000024.1, forward strand.
TCCCCGGTCAGCATAGATTCGTCAAGATGTCCCTCTCCCTCAATGACAATCCCATCCAAGGGAATTGCATCTCCCTCATTCACCTTTACCTTATCTCCAACCCTGATATCCTTTATGTCCTTTTTCACAAAATGGCCATCTTTTCCTTGTACCCAAGCCTCATTCGTTTGCAAATTTCTTAGATCCTCAATGGCATTGGTAGTTTGGTCTACTGCTTTTTTCTCCATTAGGTTTCCCATCAAAACCAATGTGATGATGGTTGCTGCTGTTTCGAAGAAAATCAAATCAGAGTTCATTGTGTATAGTCCTACCAAAGAGTAGACAAATGCAGCTGTACTTCCAATAAAAATCAGTACATCCATATTTGTATTGCCTACTTTGAGTGCATTCATTGCACTTCCTCCAAAATGAATGAAACCAATAACATAGACAGGTAAACAAAGGAAAAATTGGGTCCAAGGAGATTCCAACCATTCCAGATGAACTCCCAGCATCATCAGAATATGTCCCAAGAACAAAGGAGCAGTAAATGCAGCACAAACCCATAATTTCCTTTCGAGTGTCCAAGTTTGAGTCGGTCGTTCTTGTCGGCTGCCATCATCCACAATTTCGAAACCCAATTTGCCAATTCCTTTCATAATGGCCTCCAATTCCACATCTGCATTCGCACTGAATCTGACTTCATGAGTTGTAACATTCACGTGTACATCTTCCATCCCCTTACGTTCCAAGAATTTGGTTACGGTCCTTGCACAATTCGTACAAGTCATACCCTCAACTTTCCATTCCTGAGATATTCTCTCCATCGTATTACAATGTTATGTTATTAACCAACCATACAACAATAATACTCGGATAAAAGATGTATGATTCATTAGAAAATTCATAAACAGATTAAAATCTTAAAACACTAAATAACAATCAATTATAGTAAACTTCCCAAAAATTAACTAAACAATCTGATTATTATAGCATTCCATCATATGGGAGATTGTACTTACTTTTAAAATAGTATCAATCAATCTTCTAGCTATCACCCTCCAAGTAATAACAAAAAACCTTAACAAAATCCCAAACAAGCACGATTACGACAAAAGCCAAATTATTACCTTGCTTAAGGCAAAGTTATAAGATAAAGGGGTAATTTAGGCGAACCAACTGAACTGTTCTAACCAAAGAATTGATTAAACTAAGGCAGAATGAAATTTATGCTCAAGTACTTTACCCTTACCCTAACAATGACTTTGCTTGTCACCCACATGCAAGGACAAAATGTATTCATATCCAATGGAAGTGCAAATGCCTGTGGAGGAACTTTCCTTGATACAGGGGTGAATGGAGGTGGATATGGAACCAATGAAAACTTCGAATTCACGATCTGTACAGATAGTTCCAACCCTGCAGAAACACATGTAACCTTGCTTTTCAACCCATTGGACTTGGGAGGTGGTGATCTACTATGTTTCTTTGATGGCGACGATACATCCGCCCCATCATTAGGTTGTAGTAATACCATTACCAATACAGAAGCTTTCGTAATCCAAGCTTCAGCTGTAAATCCCTCAGGCTGTATTACCGTTACATTCGTTTCAGATAATATGGATGGTGGTGAAGGTGGATGGAGTGCTGGTATCAATTGTATCCAACAATGCCAGACTGTGCTTTCTTCTATCGTTAGTAGTGATCCTCCAATTTCTCCACCAGACACTGGTTATATTGATATATGTCCGGGTGACCTCGTCACTTTTAGTGGGGCCGGCGAATACCCTCAGAATAATTTCATTTACGCCCAATCTGATGGAACATCATCTTTTTCTTGGGATTTCGGTGATGGTACCTCAGCACTTGGACCCAATGTCCAACATGTCTACAATAACCCTGGTGGATACATCGTACAATTAACGATTACCGATGTGAATGGATGTGTCAATACGAATTTCATCTCCCAGCGAATCAGGGTTTCTGGTCCGCCGGAATTCAATCTTGTAGAGGACCTATCCCCTATCGTTTGTGTAAATGACACCATTGCCATTTACACTGCCGTTAATGATACACTAGCAGATATCTCCATTAATCCGGGAGCGGGTAGTTTCCAAGCAGGTGGTACCGTTGCGGATTCCGTTTGTGTTCCGGATGGAACGGGTGAAATCTATTATTCCGACTTGGAACTCAATGATTTCTCCCCCGGACAAACCTTGAACAACATAGATGACTTATTGGGTGTATGTGTGGATATGGAACATTCATTCCTTGGTGATTTGGAAATCATGATTTCGTGTCCATCAGGCCAAACAGTCATACTGCATGAATTCTCCAACTTTAGTGGTGGTGGATATTATTTGGGCGAACCCATTGATGGAAATGCACAGGCATGCCAGAGTGATGCCAATGTTGGAAACGGTGCCACGTACTGCTGGACTCCGAATGCAACGAATGGAACTTGGCTACAATCAGCCGGTCTAGTAAATGCTGACAACCAACTACCTCCGGGTGATTATTCCTCTTTCCAATCCTTAGACGGTCTTTTAGGTTGTGAGCTGAATGGAGTGTGGACGATTAGTATTGAAGACAATTGGAACATTGATGATGGTGTTATTTTTTCTTGGAATCTGGCACTAAATCAAGATATCTTCCCAAGTCTTGAAACTTATGATTTGAATATTGTCAATGCGGAATGGTTGGATGATCCATCCATTATCGTTAATAATGCAGATTCTATGGTGGCTAGCCCACAATTCCCAGGTAGCATCAATTATGTATTTGAGGCAACGGATAATTTCGGATGTGTCTATGATACAACCGTATCAGTACAAGTATTACCACAAACTGACCCCAACTGCTACAATTGTTCCGGTAATCTGGCTCCAATGGCAGATGTTACCATTTGCGATGATGGAGAAAATACACAATTGAGCACAACGCTGGAAAATGTGGAATTGACAACCACAACATTCCAAGATACACCTAATGCACCTTTCAGTTTCAATGCTACCCCTCCCAGTAGTCCATTGACATCTGTCATCAATGTATCAGGTTTACCCTATAACTTCATAGATGCAAGTTCAATCGAATCCATCTGTATGAATATTTCACACCCGACGGATTTGGATGTTCTAGCTATCTTGATTGCACCTAATGGTACTACGGTAGAACTCACTAATGGAGGAACAGTATTCGGACAGGATTATACGCAAACTTGTTTCTCCCCGTCTGCTACGACACCCATTTCTGCTGGTTCACCTCCATATACAGGCGAATGGTTGCCCAATGGTGATTTAAGCACACTTGTCGGGTCTCAAGCAAATGGAAACTGGACCTTATCGGTAGCGGACCAATATCCTGCTTTCGAATCCGGTATACTTCTTAATTGGAGCATCACTTTCAGTTTGGCCAATAATCTTACTTGGACCTGGTCTCCTGCTGATGGATTATCCTGTACGGATTGTGGCGACCCAATAGCTCAGCCTACCACCACTACTGCTTATACAGTTACAGCTACGGACCAGTACAACTGTTCATTCACTGAATCGGTGACTGTTTCTGTGATAGATTGTAATACACCATGTAATCTGGCTGCTTCACTTGCCAATAGTACGGATGCTACTTGTTCAGGTGCCATGGATGGAACAGCAACCATCAATGCAACTGGTCAGGTCGGTTCAGTCACTTATGTTTTGGATGGTGTTACAACACAAATAGATGATGGTTTCTTTTCTGGGTTGAATGATGGGCCACATCAAGTAGTATTGACTGATGGAAATAATTGTAGCGTTACGGTTGATTTTGTAATCAATACTCCGAATGCTATGGCTCTTACATTAACACCTACCAATATATCCTGTAATGGAGGGAATGATGGCTCCATTACTTCGCTAACCTCTGGAGGTGATGGTAATTACACTTATAATTGGAGTAGTGGTTCCGTCACAAGTGACATTTCCAATCTGACTGCAATGGGATATACACTTACCGTTACGGATGGGAATGGTTGTCAAGTAATCGATTCATTGACACTGACCGAACCTGATGCCATCTTACTCACAACCTCTGACACTCCTGTAAATTGTTTTGGTGGCAATGATGGAACTGCAAGTGTAACAGCATCAGGTGGCAATGGAACCCTTAGTTATCTTTGGGATAACTCAGAGATTACGAATTCAATATCAAATCTTTCAGCTGGGACATATACCGTAACTGTTACGGATGATAACATGTGTACCAATACGGCTGAAGTTACAATAACAGAACCCGCTACTCCTGTTACCATTAATTCTATTACACAATCGGTGACAGCCTGTTTTGGTGCTGATGATAGCGAAGCTACTGTGGTAGCTTCAGGAGGTACCGGGGTATTGAGTTACAACTGGTCTTCTGGTGGCACGACGGACGTTGAGACTAATCTAGCGCCCGGTGACTATACGGTTACAGTGACTGATGAAAATTCTTGCTCCACTACCGCAACTATTAATATTGTTCAGTATGATGAATTAATTGTCAGTGTAACCGGGATTGATGTAGCATGTTTTGCAGGTGCGGATGGTTCTGTAACTGCTAGTGCAACGGGTGGTACTCCTGGCTATACTTATCTATGGGATGACCCTAATAATCAGACTACTGCCACGGCAACAGGTTTGGTTGCAGGTACTTACAATGTAACTGTTACTGATCTTAATAATTGTACCAGTACTAATACCATAAGTATTGTCGAACCTGTAGGAATGACCTATTTTGATGTTCCTGGTAATATATTGTGCCATGGAGACAATACTGGTTTTGCAGGTATATTCGTAACAGGAGGCGTTTATCCGTATGAATATGAATGGTCCAATGGTGTGACAGCCGTATCTACAGGATCATTCTTTGGTGGTTGGGTGCTGAATGAAACCAATGGCTGTATGAACTATACTACCACTGCTGTCCAATCATTTGCAGACACGATCTGTGTTGATATCACCGATGGTAATAATAGTATGAATGCCTACTATGTCGTTTCTACTATTGCGGCAGATAACTGTATGGGAGACATGACCGATACTGATGGCGATGGTATTTGTGATAATGCAGACCCTGCACCTAACGATGCCTGTTCTCCGAATGCTTTTGATTTGAATAACAATGGAACATGTGACTTTGATGAACCAGACGTGATACAAACCGTCTACATGGAAGTTCCCATGAGTGAAACCATGACAGCTTGCTTGGATTTACCTGCCGCATTCGATGCTGCGAATACATCATATAGTTATTGCCAACAAGATGATGGTCATGTGATTACCAGTTTACTTGCAGGTGACTATACAGTTACTGTTACTGATAATAATGGTTGCACATTCCAGGAAACCGTTACCGTAACAGAACCTGATGAGCTCAATGCTACCTTAACCACTTCCAATGTAAGTTGTTTTGGAGGAAATGATGGTTCTTCCACAGCTGCGGTAACTGGTGGAATTGCACTAGTTGCACCATACACCTATTTATGGAGTGATGGAGCCAGTCAAACAACTGACCAAGCTTCGAACTTGATTGCTGGAGACTATACCGTAACGGTAACAGATAACAATGGATGTACAGTTACACAAACTACAACCATTACCGAACCTGCAACACCAGTCCAAATTACATCCATTACCCAAACGAATACCAGTTGTGCGGGATTGAATAATGGTTCTGCTGAGGTAATCGCTACGGGTGGTACAGATGTATTCACCTACTTGTGGAGTAATAATGCAACAACGAGTACTCCTAATGGTCTTGCACCCGGTACTTACACAGTTACGGTAACAGATAGTAATGGATGTACTGCCGAAGATCAACTGGACATTGTAGAATATGGCCTGATGTCCGTAAGTGCAACAAGCACGGATGTCGGTTGTTTCGGGGCATCTACTGGAACAGCTTCTGTAACACTGATATCTGGTGGTGCTGGTACAGGCAATCTTTCTGAATACTCATATACCTGGTCCGGTACGGGCCAGACAACTTCTACGGTTACCAATCTTGCTGTTGGTAATTATACTGTCACGGTTACGGATATTGCCGGTTGTACGGCAACTGCAACCGTTACCATAGCTGAACCGACAGAATTATTCTCATCCATTACAAGTGGAAACTTGAGCTGTAGTGATACTGCTGATGGCTTTGCTACTGCTGAGGCGACAGGAGGTACTCCTCCTTATACTTACGAGTGGGATGCCAATGCAGGATTTGCAACAACAGAAACGGTCAACAATCTAGCTCCGGGTGGTTACAATGTAACCGTATCGGATGCTAACGGATGCCAGTCAGTTGCATTCACATTCATCAATCCCGTTATTCCTGTGAATATTGATTTCACAGTCGTGGATAATATTTGTCACAACGGATTCCAAGGTTCAATCACAGCTAATGTAGGCGGAGGTACTCCTCCATTCACTTACATTTGGTCTACGGGTGATACCACTACAACCAACCTGATTGAATTCTTACCTACCGGCATCTATACTGTTACAGTTTCTGATGCCAATATGTGTACCACAACCGCATCTACACCACTATTCCATCCGGATGAATTATTACTGGATGTGGATGTCCAAGATGTAAGTTGTTATGGTGATAGGGATGGCAGCATCCTACTTACCGGTACCGGAGGTACATTCCCTTATACCTATAGTTTCAATGGAGGTCCTTTCGGTGGCTCTGAGTATTTGGGTGGTTTATTCCCTGGATATTATGATGTTGCAATTCAGGATGCCAACGGATGTATCACATCGGTAGATTCATTATTGGTAGGAGAACCTCTACCATTGGTAGCTGAAATATATCCATCATCTGATGTGATATACTTGAATCTAGGAGATTCCGTTAATCTAGCAGGTGATGTATTCAATGCGGTAGGTGGCCAAATTTATACATGGGATGCATTGTACTCTGATACGACCCTTTCCTGTGATACTTGTCAATTTCCTATTGTTTATACACTAGAAAATGATAGGTACACCGTAACTGTAACCGACGATAATGGTTGTACCGCCACTGAGGATGTCGAAATTATCGTACCAAGGGAAAGACAGGTGTTCGTTCCCGGAGGATTCACTCCGAATGGCGATAGTGTCAATGATGTCCTAATGGTTCATGGAAAGACTGGAACGCGGGTACTTACCTTCAGGGTTTATGACCGTTGGGGAGAGTTGATGTTCAGGGCAGATGACTATGACATCAATACTGCTGAATCCGCATTCGTATGGAATGGTGACTTCAAGGGCAAACCCATGAATTCGGCTGTTTTCGTCTGGTATGTGGAAGTCGAATATATTGATGGACGCCAAGAATCTTTCGAGGGTAACACCACCCTCTTAAGGTAATTGATTTTCATAACATTGGAACGGAATAATAATTGTATTACTTTAACAGTGAATTAGCAGATACTCATTAAAGATTAGATAGATATGAAGGGTTTGAAACTATTGGCAATCGTATTCATCCTACTCGGCAGTTTGGGCTTGGAGGCACAGGATGCAAGATTCTCGCAGTTCTACACTGCTCCCATGCACACCAATCCTGCATTTACAGGTATATTCCCCGGTCAATTCAGGGTCACGGTAAATTACAGGAATCAATGGTCCAGTTTCCTTTCTGGATCCTCATTCAATACCATAGGAGCCAGTTTTGATATTCGATTCAAAATGAATAGGTATGATTATCTTGCGGGAGGTCTGACCCTATTAAGGGATGATGCGGGAGATGCTCGCTTTAATCAGACAAAAGCGAATCTATCACTATCCTACTTGAAAAAAATGGGAGGTAGTAGATACAGTAGGAATAGTCATTACCTCGTTGTGGGTTTCCAAGGAGGAGCCGGACAAAATGGTATTGACTGGAGTCGACTAAGTTTTTCCCAACAGTTTGACCAAGAGGATGAATTGTTTGTCCCTACTGATCCGACAGGAGAGAATTTCGGAGAGAATTCCACCATATATATCGATGCTAATGCAGGTTTGGCTTGGTATGCTGTTTTTGATGAGGACCTGAGTCTTTATGCTGGTTTTGCCATGCACCACCTGACTCGACCTAACATTTCATTCTATGATGGTTCTACCGAAACACTATTTACAAAATATGTCGGTCAAATGGGAGGTCAGATTCCATTCAGTGAAAATCTTAGTATTCTTCCTGCTGCCATATTTACGAAGCAGGGCCCATCGAATGAAACCGTTGCAGGTGCCAATTTCCGTTATTCCAATAATGATTTCAATGAAGTCGCCCTTCGATTAGGAGGTTGGGTCAGGGTTGTTGGTGACAACTATTCTCCCTTGGCATTGGAATCATTCGTCGTGACATCCATGCTGGAAATAGAGCGATTCCTTGTTGGATTGAGTTATGATGTCAATATGTCATCACTACAAAGTGCATCGAATTCAAGGGGAGCATTCGAAGTATCCCTTACCTACATCAATCAAGAAAAAACAAGATATAAGACCATCTGTCCAAAATTCTAAATCGAATCGATGGTAATCAATCAATTGTGAATGATAAAAAGAAAGGCTAGGATTAATCCTGGCCTTTCTTTTTTAATATGGTATCCAGAATCTTTTCCGTAGCACCCGAAAGAGACCGAACATACTGGCCAGCCTGCCTACCCTTAGAAATTCGCACTGAATCATTTTGATACAATTCCTGAATGATTTGGTACATGTCTTTCGCATGAGCGATGCTCCTAGCACCATTATTACTGACAAGCCCTACCGCCTCAGGAAATTTATGGTATCGAGTACCGAACAAAACCGGAATACCATATACCGCAGGTTCGAGCACATTATGGATTCCTGCCCCGTATCCTCCTCCTACATAAGCTACACTAGCAAATTTATAGATCCGAGACAACATCCCCACATTATCCAAAATAAGTACACGAATATCCTCAATGCCATCCCACTCCGAATACAAGGCATAGGGAATATCACCCTGTTCCAGACATTTGGTTTGATTAAGGATAAAGTCCTCATTCACCTCATGTGGTGCAAAAATCCATTTTATTTCTGGCAATTCTCTTATGGAATATTCTAAAATGCTTAGATCGCTTTCCCAAGTACTTCCTGCAATTATCGTAAAGGCATCCGAGCAATATGCTTCTATCCTAGGAAAAGTATCATCATTATTGAGTATTGTAATCACCCTATCAGCCCTTGTATCACCAGCCTTATCCGCATGTCTGATATCATGTGCTTTCAATAGTTCTACTGAAGCATCATCTATGGTAAATATGGCATCAAAATAGCCAAGCATTTGTCTAAACCATCGCCCAATAAAAGGACGAAAGAAAGGCTGGTTTTTCCTGAATGAAGAAGAAATGAGAAAAGTAGGAATACCAGACCGATTCAATTGTTTCAGATGGTTGTACCAGAATTCATATCGAATAAAAATCGCAAATTTGGGATTGGTGGTATTCACTAAAAAACTGGCATTATCAGGCGTATCCAATGGCATGTAGATTACCTTATTAGCTTCGGAATTATCCTTGATTTTCAGGTAGCCAGAGGGGGAATAGAAACTAAGTAGAATCCGATAACTTGTCGTTTCCCTTATTTTCCTTATGATGGGTCTCCCCTGTTCGTACTCCCCAAGGGATGCACAATGAATCCAAATCCAATCATTGAAACGAAATTCGTCATTCGATTCCAATAAATCCTCCTGCCAACCCTTCCTGCCATCTCTCCATTGCCTTGCTTTCAGATTCCAACCAGAAGCCAACCACAAAGCGAGTCCATATAACCTAATGGCAAGATTGTATAGATAATCCATGACTATTCATTCTATTCTTCGTCTCACTAGTAACAATTATACCTTATGGACAGCAAGATAAGCCTAAGGTACGTTCAAAATGTAGATTTTTTTACTCATTTAAACCCCAAACCAAGTAGGAAGCCAAAAGAAAGTAGAATATGTAACTATGTATCAATGCGCTTTGGGATAGATTTTCTATTTTTGCAGCTGCTTACGGCCAAAATATGGCTTGTTCCTTACATTAGTTTTATCATATAAACATAAAACATAGAAAACTAGTAGGTAATGAAAAGAATATTGTTCTTCATCTGTGTTTCATTCTTCACAATATCCACTTCATTGGATGCACAGGATTTGGGGTTATTGAATGAGGAGTTGGTACGGTCCGAATTGGATGCCAGAGGGTTCCAAGATGTATCCATAGATGAGTTGCGTTCTCGTCTTACACAGAAAGGTATAGATGTGGAAAATCTGGATGGTTCCCAAACAGAAGCCTTGCAGGAAGCTCTGGATCAAATATATGTGGATTTGCAGACTGAAAAGGATGCTGAAAAAGAACCGACTGAAGCTGAGAAAGTCCAAGAGAAACAGCAAGAAAAAGTAGAGGAATTTGCCGATAAGAAAGAGGATGCTGATCTCGACCAAGAAATTCAGGAAGATGTTTTCGAAATCACTGAGGAAGAAAGAAAACGTCTGATTTATGGTCAGGATTTGTTCTTGGACATCAATCTGAGTGCATATAACAAGAATTCTGATGTAAGACCATCCGATTCATATGTTTTGGGTGAGGGAGATGAGGTCATCATTAACATCATCGGAGACGAATCCAATTTTTCTGGAGCTTTCATTGTAGAGAATGGTTATATCAAACCTTTTGGAATGGAAAGTATCTACCTCAAGGGGCTCACTTTCTCCCAATCAAGAAAGCAGTTGGTCAATAAATTCAAAAAGTATTACCGTTTCAAAAATGATGATTTTGTATTCTCTCTGAATTTCAGTAGGAATGTAATCATCAATGTTACCGGAATGGCCAGAAGATACGGATCATTCAATCTACCTGCCACCAATACTGTCTTTACTGCCTTAGCCATGGCCAAGGGACCCAGTGTGAATGGTAGTGTAAGGAACATCAAGGTACACAGAAGTGGATCTCCGTCGAAAAATTTCGATTTATATGAATACATGATGGATCCATCCATCGTTGAGGATTTCTTCTTACAAAACAATGATTACATCCATATTCCTACCAAAGGAAAAGTGGTGAATATCGAAGGTGCGGTTATCAGGCCACATAAATATGAGTTGAAAGATAACGAGAATCTGAAAAAGTTACTTTTTTGGTCCGGAGGCTTGAATGGCAATGCCTATAAGAAAAGTATTAGAATTATCAGATTCGAGGATGATCAGGAAAAAATCATCACGATTGATCTTGGGGAATTGGAACGAAGCGGCCGTGATTTCCCATTGAAGAATGGTGACAAGGTCAATATTCCTGTCATTCCTGCAACGTACAAGAATTTTGTTGCAATTGAGGGTGAAGTGGAACTACCCGGTCAATACCAATTCAATAATGGAATGAAAATCAGTGATTTGATTTCTATGGGAACACCATCCGACTTGGCAAAATTAGATGAGGCAGTCTTATTCAGAATTGTGGAGGGAGACATTACGGAACCCATAAATTTCAACATCCAAGAGATTCTGAGTAATCCTAATTCTCCTCAAAACCTCAAGCTCTTACCCAAGGATAGGATTGTCGTATTCTCCATCAGTGAGTTCAGTATCAAGAATGCTACTATCAAACTTAATGGAGCAATCAGGAATCCCAACAACTACAAGTACAATAAGAATATGAAACTTGCTGATGCCGTGACGCTTTCAGGCGGATTGACTGAGGATGCAACGGGTATGGCATATATCTTCCGTAGGAACTCCGATTCTTATGAGCCAACAGACTATGTTAGGGTGAATATTCAGGATGCCATGGAAAACCGTAGTGGTAGTCAAAATATCATCCTCGAACCAAGGGATAGTGTAGTTGTTTATTCCTATAGTGATATTTCCGACACACCTGCAACAGTAGCCATTACAGGTGCTGTCCTCAAACAGGATACATTCTCCTACAGTTCTCAAATGACATTGAGGGATTTACTATATCTCTCCGGAGGGTTGAAACTTTCTGCTGACCAAGCCAAAATTGATATTTATCGTATCAACATCAATAGTGGCGAATCTACCAGAACACAGGAACTTACCATCGAAATTGATGACAATTATAACGTCATCGGTGCGGAAGATGGTGAATTCCTACTTTCACCCTACGATATTGTTGATGTCAGATATACTCCAGATTTCGAATTACAACAGAATATTACGGTAAAGGGTGAAGTAAGGTATCCGGGTGATTATTCATTGATCAAACCCAATGAAAAATTATCTGATGTCATTAAAAGAGCCGGAGGATTCAAGGAAACTGCATTCAAGGAAGGTATTACGCTTTATAGAAATGAGGGTGGTCTTGGATATTTGGTAGTGGATGTTAAGGATGTTCTATCCAACCCCAACTCACCATCCAACTACATCCTAAAGAAAGGTGATGTCGTAACCATTCCGAAAGAAGTCAACGTAGTTTCCATCCAAGGATTCACCAATGCTTTTGAGAATTATGGCGGAGTAGATACTGTAGGAACCATTATCAATGTCCCATTTCACGAAGGCAAGGATGCCAAATACTACATTGATAAATATGCCGGTGGTATCAATAAGGATTCAGGTGGTAAGTACAGCCTGATAAAGGTGAGACAACCCGGTGGAAAACTGAATAAAACCAAGGATTACGGTTTCTTCAAAAGATATCCTAAGGTCCAGAAAGGTGCCGTTATCATTGTTGATGCCAAGCGTAAGACCGAAGAACAAAAAGATAAGGAAAAAGTGGATTGGGGTGAAGTCATTTCCAATACCGTAGCACAAGCCACTGCCATCCTGACACTGGTTATTCTTATACAACAAATCCAATAAGTAATGTCCAAAGCGATTGAAAACGAGGAAATAAGCTTGAAAGAACTTATCCTTACCATAAAGGACTATTTCTTTGAATTGCTTCGATATTGGTGGGTATTTATCATTCTTGGGCCCTTATTTGGTGCCCTGATGTTCTGGAAAGAATCACAAGAACCCATAACATATACTTCTGAACTAACCTTTATGATGGACGCGGAATCGGGTCCTTCTTTGGGAGCGGTTACCGGTCTATTGACTTCTTTCGGAATCGGCGGTGGTGACAACAACGTGGATAAGATGCTCAGATTAATGAAATCTAGGGCAATTATCAGGGAGTCACTTTTCGAAAAAGTAAAGATCAATGGAAAGGTAGACTATTTTGCCAACCACATCATGGAATTGGAGGAAATAGAAATATTCGAGGATGAGGAAGAAACGATTAGATTTTACTTCAAGAATGCTGATTTTGGCAGATATGATAGGATTCCGAATGAAGCCCTGATGACTTTGCACAAATTCATTGTTGGTGGTGAGGATAGCGCAGGTGCCATGGGGATAGCCAAGGATGAATTATCAGGTATCATAACCATGCGGGTTACGTTTCTCAATGAAGAAATCGCAGTGGAATACCCTAACTATCTCTTTGATATAGTTGAGGAATATTTTATTGAAAAAACAGTGGAAAAGAGTGAAAGAACCTATGGTATTTTGGAATCCAAGTATGATTCCATCGTTGGTTTAATGGCAACCAAGGAATATCAATTGGCTCAAGAATATGATCAGGGTAAGAATCTCATTAGGATGACCAAACAGATTGATAGGGCCAGATTGGAAAAGGATATCAGATTCCTTGCAGAACAATTTGCCGAAATTGCCAAGAATAAGGAACTGGCCGAATTCTCACTGCTAAGTGTAACACCCGTTATACAGTCCGTTGACTTACCCATATTCCCACTTAAACCCGATGAACCAAGAAAGATATTTGCCTTAGGTATAGGAGGTATCCTTGGTGGATTCCTAGCAGCTTTCCTCATTATTGTAAGGAAACTCTATCAGGACACTATGGGTTCGGGCAAGGAAGAAGTTATGGATTGATAAAAATTAATCTAAACCTTATAAGTCAGAGGAGGGATTGTTACTAACGATTCTTCCTCTTTCATTTTGTACCAATTCGCAACAAGCATTCACTGGGTCATGCTCGAAGAATAGTTTCCAATTGCCATCCAATGCCTCTTGAAGCAAACGTTCTTTTTCTTTCATCGTGTGCAGGGGCCTTAGGTCATAACTCATCACATAAGGAATTCCAATATGATGCATCGAGGGAATCAAATCCGCACAGTAAACCAACTGTGTTTGATTATAAGGTATAATAGCCATCATCATTGCCTCAGTATGCCCGTATAGTAACCTGAGTCTGATACCCTCCCATTCTACTTCTTCATTTCCCTTGAAGTCGATGAATTTCAGACATCCCGAATCTTTTAATGGTACAAAATTTTCCTTCAGATAGGAAGCTTTCTCCCTTGGATTGGGATTCATCGCCCATTCCCAATGGTCCTCATTCGTCCAATATGTGGCATTCGGAAATGTCGGTACCATTTTGTCACCCGACATGCTAACTGCACCTCCAGAATGATCAAAATGAAGATGGGTAAGCAGTACATCTGTAATATCGGATGGTGCCAATCCTAATTGGGAAAGGGACTTCAGTAGGGAATCATCACCATGAGGATGGAAATGAGACCTGAACCGTTCGCCTTGCTTGTCACCTATACCTGTATCAACTAGGATATTTCGACCATCTTTCTGAAGCAACAGACAACGCATTGCCCATGTACACATATTGTTCTCATCAGGTGGGTTCAATCGCTCCCACATGCGCCTGGGCACTACACCAAACATGGCTCCACCATCTAATTTGAAGAAACCCGTTTGGATTACATGTAATTTGTAGTCAGACATTTATAGATGTAATCGATTCTTTCTCGCCAATAACACTTCTTCCGTTTCTTCCCTGTCAGGGTCAGGTACACAACAATCAACCGGACAAACTGCAGCACACTGGGGCTCCTCATGGAAACCCTTGCACTCCGTACATTTATCAGGTACGATGAAGTAGAAATCCTCCTCCACTGGCCCTTGGGAATCATTGGCACCTACCATATTCCCACCTTCAAGTTCATATTCATTCTGGACACCTGTGCCCTCGGCAATGGTCCATTCTACCCCACCCTCATAAATTGCATTGTTCGGACATTCTGGTTCACAAGCTCCGCAATTAATACACTCATCTGTAATGATAATAGCCATGATAAATCGCTCCTTTTATAGGATTTGAAAATTTTTTTATACAATTCTCAACAAAAATACATGTTTAATGTTCTAGTTGTGAATTGCGTTAATACGAATTTAAAGGAAAATGTTTTTTGTTTGTTTATAGTTTAGGATAAGGGTTGCACTTGTTGTGACCCTTTTTTTAATTTTACACCTCATCCTAACTCATTCCATGCATTCTTCAATCATTCAATCTTGGACAGGTAAAAATGTGATTGTCATTGGTGACATCATGCTTGACAGGTATCTTTTTGGCTCGACCAACAGGATTTCACCAGAAGCTCCCGTACCCATCGTAGATTTGGAGGAACAACAGGATAAACTGGGAGGAGCAGCCAATGTCGCACTTAATATACAATCCTTAGGTGCCAATCCCATACTTATAGGTGTCGTAGGAAAAGACCAACCCGCAAGTATCATACATCAATTACTTGAAGAAGATGGTTTGAAATCCTCGGGTATTCTTCATGATACCGATAGACCCACAACCCTTAAGTCCAGAATATGGTCAGCAGGGAAGCAAATCCTACGACTGGATCATGAATCCAAGGAATTCATCAATGAACTGATTACAACAGAATTGATTGGTTTGCTCATATCCGAAATCCAGCAACAATCCATTGATGCCATCATCCTTCAGGATTATAATAAGGGATTACTCACCCCTGACTTCATTCAGGCAATCATCACAATTGCACAAAAACATCAGATTCCAGTTATCGTTGACCCAAAGGATGACCAATTTTTCCATTACCAATCCGTCAATCTGTTCAAGCCTAACCTAAAGGAAATCAGAAACAAGATGGATTTTGATATCAATCCTAGGGACATTGAGAGTTTGGATAGAGCTGATTCGGAATTAAGAAAACTACTGAATCACCAAATCACCATGATTACGCTCTCTGAACATGGTCTTTATATCAATGATGGCCAGCAATCTTGTATCTATCCTACACAATCCCACCATATCATAGATGTCTGTGGTGCCGGGGATAGTGTACTGAGTGTTTGTGCATTGTGCCTGATTACCCTTACAGGTATGGATGAAATGGCGATACTTTCCAATCTTGCAGGAGGTTTGGTCTGTCAGCAAACAGGTGTGGTACAAATCACCGCCCAACAACTCCAGCATCAATATCATATCCATAAAAAGAAAATCGGCTCATAGGATATATCCTATGAGCCGACATCGGTTGATGTAAGGTAAGGTTGAACTGCCTATCCACTTATCCTTTCACCCCCCGCCAAATTAGGAGCTGTTCGTTTTTTGCCTGATGAATTAGTAGGTTTGGAATCCTTATTAATCCGTGGCATTAACACCTTAAGGAATGAACCAGAATTGAATCTTCCCTTAGGTGCAGAAACGTTAGATCTCTTCATGATAATGGCGGTTTTACAATTAATAAATGATTGGTTGATAGTCGCCTTTGAGGTCATTCAATCATAAAATCCAGTTCAATGATAAACAAAATTCATCAAAAATGAAACCAGAATTCGATGCATTTACTAAAACTTAAACTTTGAAAGGATATTGCCCAAACCGCAAAATTTAGGTAGGATCTTCCAGTGTTTGTTCATGTAAATCTCGCTAAATATATATAACAATTCATAATATAACAAAATTTATACCATTATTTTGGACCTTTCCATGTCTGATAACGTGATATTTTTCAGTAATTTCGCACTGGGGAAACTTCCATCTACCTGTCACATTACTGCCTTTTTTGACCGGATGGAATCTCCAATACCTAACTGAATAATTGTCGGATGAAGACCAAGAAGATTGATTTGAACCAAAGTATGAATGAGGATGCCATGATGAGGGCCGTCTCAAAATTAAGGATGACTTTACAGAAAATTCATCTGGGTGGAGGTAAAAAGAAGATAGAGAAGCATCATTCCAAAGGAAAGATGACCGCTCGTGAGAGGATTGATTATCTGATTGACAAAGATTCTGAATTCTTGGAAATCGGAGCATTGGCGGGCCACGAAATGTATAAGGAATATGGTGGCTGTCCCAGTGGTGGTGTGGTATGCGGAATCGGTTATGTCCGTGGACGGCAATGTATGATTGTAGCCAATGATGCTACCGTTAAGGCAGGAGCATGGTTCCCCATTACTGGCAAGAAGAATCTTAGGGCCCAAGAAATCAGCATGGAGAATAATCTACCTATCATCTACCTTGTTGATAGCGCTGGTGTTTTTCTACCCATGCAGGATGAAATATTCCCTGACAAGGAACATTTTGGAAGAATATTCAGGAATAATGCGATAATGTCCAGCAAGGGCATTCCCCAGATTGCTGCCATTATGGGTAGCTGTGTTGCGGGTGGTGCTTACCTACCTATCATGTCTGATGAAGCGTTAATCGTGGAGAACACAGGTTCTATTTTCCTTGCCGGGCCATATCTGGTAAGAGCCGCGATAGGTGAAAAAGTGGACAAGGAAACATTAGGGGGTGCAACTACCCAATCCGAAATTTCAGGTGTTACGGATTACAAAATGCCAGATGATAAGACTTGTCTGGATACCATCAGGGATCTGATGGATAAGATGGGGGATTTTGACAAGGCCGGATTCAATAGGACGAAGCCTAAATCCCCGGCACTTAATCCCAAGGATATTTATTCCCTTTTCCCGGAAGATAGAACCAAGCCCTATGATACAATGGAAATCATCAAGAGAATCGTTGATGACTCCAAGGTCACGGAATACAAGAAAGGATATGGAAAAACCATTACCTGTTGTTATGCTAGGATTGATGGTTGGTCCGTAGGAATAGTAGCCAATCACAGGCAGGTGGTGAAAAGTGCAAAGGGAGAGATGCAATTCGGAGGTGTCATTTATTCTGATTCGGCAGATAAGGCTACCCGTTTTATCATGAATTGTAACCAGAAGAAAATCCCTTTGGTTTTCCTACATGATGTAACAGGTTTCATGGTAGGTACACGTTCCGAACACGGAGGAATCATTAAGGATGGAGCCAAAATGGTGAATGCCGTTTCTAATTCAACAGTACCTAAGTTCAGTATCGTAATGGGTAATTCCTATGGTGCAGGAAACTATGCCATGTGTGGCAAGGCATACGACCCACGCCTAATCTATGCTTGGCCTACGGCTAAATTGGCAGTTATGGGAGGAGCTCAGGCAGCAAAGGTTTTGTTACAAATCCAAACCTCATCACTCAAGGCACAGGGAAAGGAGCCTACCGAGGAGGAAACCCAGACCCTTTATAACAAAATTAAGGATCGTTACGATGAACAAACCTCTCCATACTATGCAGCTGCTAGGTTATGGACCGATGGGATCATTGACCCATTGGATACCAGAAAGGTAATTTCCATGGGAATCGAAGCTGCTAATAACGCAGCGGTTGCCAAATTCAATCCGGGTGTGATACAAACCTAAACAGAATGGAACGATGATTCATCATTGCAAGGAATTCATCATCGCATTTGGATTCGAATTTTTTCTCCTAATTATCATCATAGGGTTACTTGCTGGTGCCTTGAAATCAAAAACACAATGGCTAAAAAAAACGGGCATCTATGTCTCATCCGTTCTGATAGCCATCTTACTCTATGAAGTCATTCTGGGATTCATGAGCCCTACCCCCTTGAAAACCACCGGGCCCTATTTCGAACAAAAAGAATTCCATTCTACCTTGGATACGATTCATGGCTATTCATTAGCTAATAAGACTTTTTCAGCCAAAGCCAATAAATTCCTTGGAGACTCACTACTGTATTCCATATTATATGATGTAAAGGATGGGGTTAGAATTACTCCCTCATCTTCGGATACCACAGCTGAAAATATCATCGTTTTCCTAGGTGGTTCTTTTACTTATGGAGAAGGAGTCGAAAATAATGAGACGCTCCCCCATTATTTAGGTGAGATAACCGATTCTACTTGGATGATACTGAATAAAGGATTTTCTGGTTATGGAACGCATCAAGCCCTATCCATTCTGGAACATGATTTATTGACTGATACATCTTTTACTTCTAAAAAACAGAAAAAGATTGTCTATTCATTCATTCCCGACCATTACAAAAGAGCAGCAGGCTTTGCATTCTGGGATAAAAATGGCCCCCTTTATGAATTGGAAAATGGTAGCATTGTCAAAAAAGGTGCTTTTAGTCGTCATAAAAATACCATCGAAAAATCATATGTGTTCCATATCATAAGTAAGATCTGGAGAGCTACTTCGATTTATAAGGTGAATTTTTACAATAATCACCGAGTCATCGATGATGTACATCATCAAAGAGTATATGGAATCATCAAAAAAATGAACCAACTCTCAAAGGACAATAACATTCAATTTTATGTTCTGATTGATGCATATTACGCCAAACAACATCCAACCTACGAATCCATTCAAAAGGTTCTGCAGGAAAATCAGGTTCCATTTCTCCTAGGAGCACAGTGCATCCCGGATATCGAAAACAAAAAAAATCAGTACTATATTCCCTATGACCAACACCCTAGGCCAATATATCATGAGGAAATAGCAAGATGTCTGTATTCTCTGATATTTCAGTAATTTGGTAGAATAAAGGAACCTTTTCGTAGACTTTTGAGCATCGAAAAGAAACCAAATACATCATAAGACGTCTAAATTAACGAACCAAAACATCAAAGTAAATGGGCAAAAAAGCATTAGCATTCTTAGGATCTGCAGCCGCATTGATTTATATCATCAATCCAACAGCAGGTGTTGTGGAATTCATTCCTGATAACGTACCGTTCTTCGGTAATATTGACGAAGCCACAGCCACAGCTCTACTCATTTGGGGGGTCAAAACCCTCTTTGATAAAGGCAATAAGGATGAGCCTCAGGTTTTAGATGACCAAAAACACTGACATTTTGTCATAATAGTATAAAATCATTACCTTTGTGGTGCAAAAGCCGGAACGATTTCAACATCTTTCGGCTTTTGTTTATGTATAAATTCAGGTTGGAATAGAATTCAAGCCTGATAATCAATACCAAAATAATTAACACCACCAAGTAATGAATCGTAACAATTCAGGGACATTATTGGATAAGAGCATAGATGAGACGAAACAAGGCGATGTCTTTTTTCAAGAACAACTCGCCAAAAAGGAGTCCAATAAACATTTCTACATTGAGAGCTATGGTTGTCAGATGAATTTCAGCGACTCTGAAATCGTTGCATCCATTCTTGGGGAAATGGGTTATGCTGCCACCAAGGACATGCACCAATCCGACCTCATCCTGATCAATACCTGCTCCATCAGGGAGAAAGCTGAGGATACGGTTAGAAAAAGACTACGAGTTTTTGATAAGGTTAAGGAACAAAAACCCGGAACCCTGGTTGGAGTGCTAGGCTGTATGGCTGAAAGATTAAAAACCAAACTTCTGGAACAAGAAAGGTTGGTTGATTTGGTCATCGGGCCTGACGCTTATCGTTCCCTGCCACAATTGGTTGCAGATGCTTCAGGGGGAGAAAAAGGTGTCAATGTCCTCCTATCCAGAGAAGAAACCTACGCGGATATCAATCCTGTTAGACTGAATTCCAATGGAGTAACAGCCTTTATCTCCATTATGAGGGGTTGTAATAACATGTGTTCATTCTGTATCGTACCATTTACAAGAGGACGTGAAAGAAGTCGTGAGCCATTCAGTATTGTTGCTGAAGCTACCGAACTTTTCAATAAGGGATACAGGGAAGTTACCCTATTGGGACAAAATGTGGATTCCTACCTCTGGGAAAATCCAGAAACCAAAGAAACGGTCAATTTCGCACAGTTGCTGGATTTGACAGCTAAGATACATCCTGACCTTAGGGTTCGTTTCTCTACTTCACATCCTAAGGACATTACAGATGAAGTACTACATACCATGGCTTCACGTGAAAATATCTGTAATTACATCCACTTGCCTGTCCAATCCGGAAATAGTAGGGTTCTGGATCTCATGAATCGTACTTATGATCGTGATTGGTATATGGAAAGAGTTGAATCCATCTATAGAATCATACCTGACTGTGCCATATCCTCCGATATGATTGCAGGATTTTGTACTGAAACCGAAGAAGAACATCAGGATACCCTAAGTATGATGGAATTCGCTAAATATTCCATGTCCTATATGTTCTTCTATTCTGAGCGCCCTGGCACCTTGGCCGCACGTAAATATGAAGATGATATTCCCTTGGATATCAAAAAAAGGAGATTGAATGAAATCATTCGACTTCAGAATCAGATATCTTTCAAGCATAACCAGAACGATATAGGAAAGACATTCAGGGTACTTATCGAGGGAGATTCAAAGAAATCCGATCAGGATTTCAAAGGTAGGAATTCACAGAATAAGATGATTATTTTCCCTAAATCGGAGGGACTCAAGACCGGGATGTATTGCAATGTCAAAGTAACAGATGCTACTAGTGCTACCCTGAAAGGTACATTAGTTGTATAAGTAAGCATCTTAACCTATTTCAACATTAAACATACCGAACCATGAATCTTTTATCTGTCAAACAACGCTTTGGAGTCATTAGTCGGTCAGCTAAACTGGACCAAGCCCTTGGCACTGCTGTTAGGGTTGCATCCACTGATTTGGCTGTTCTCATTACAGGTGAAAGTGGTGTGGGTAAGGAAGTCTTCTCCAAAATCATCCATTCATTGAGTGCAAGGAAACACAATAATTTCATTGCTGTCAATACGGGTGCCATCCCATCTGGCACCATCAATTCGGAGCTTTTTGGTCATGAAAAGGGGGCATTCACAGGCGCTACATCTGACCGGAAAGGCTACTTCGAGACCGTGAATGGAGGAACGATATTTCTGGACGAGATTGGTGAAATGCCCTTGGATACGCAGGCCTACTTGTTAAGGGTATTGGAAACGGGTGAATTCATCAGGGTAGGTTCTTCAAAACCTCAGAAAACCGATGTAAGGGTTGTAGCTGCTACCAATGTCAACCTATTGGATAAAATCAAACAGGGTAAGTTCAGGGAGGATTTGTTTTACCGTCTGAATACTGTTCCAATACAAGTTCCCTCGCTACGGGATAGACCTGAGGATATCTACATGCTTTTCAGGAAATTTGCCGTTGATTTTTCAGAAAAATATCGTTCCACAACTGTCCATCTGGATGAATCCGCCAGACAGGTACTTGAAAGATATACTTGGCCGGGTAATGTCAGGGAATTAAAGAATATCGCTGAACAAGTATCCGTCATGGCTGAGGATAGTCTGATTGCTTCCGAACAACTCGTACAGATTGCTCCTAATCTACTTCAAAGAAACCTTCCAATGGTTTCCAATAGATTCGGTAGTGAAGCCGGAAATTCAAGTGGAGATTTTCAAGAAAGGGAAATTCTCTATAAGTTACTCTTTGATATGAAGAATGACCTCAATGATCTCAAGGGTCTCATCTTCGAACTCATCAAGGATAATAATCTTAGGGTCAATGATATTCCCGGCATGAGGTCACTACTCAGTGCACCACGGGGAGATTCTGCTCCGGCCATGCCTTACAAACAGGAAGTCCATGATGGGGATTATGATTTCGCAATGAATGATTACCAACCGCAGCGAAATGACTTTGATCCGCAACCCATCATCATTCATTCCAATGACAAATCTGGGAGTTTTACTGAGACTGAGGACATGGATGAGGAACTGAGTCTGATGGAAATGGAAAAAAGATTCATCAAGAAAGCATTAATCAAGCATAATGGTAAAAGAAAAGATGCTGCGGATGAGTTAGGTATATCAGAAAGAACCTTATATCGTAAGATTAAGGAGTATGAACTAGCTGATAAGTTTTGATATGAGATTATTGATTAGAACCCTCCAATTGGCATTCTTGATATGGATAAGTACGGCAGCTACTTGCTCCGTAAAAATGGTCAACACCAGTATTCCTCCCAATATCAAGACTTTCTATGTCAAACCATTTGGCAACAATGCATACAATGCACCTCCTGATATTGGTAATACATTCTCCGAACAACTCAAGGACCAAATCAGAAGACAATCCAGACTCAGTTTCTCTGATGTGAATCCTGATGTAGAATTCGAGGGTAATGTCCAATCATACAATATTACATCCGTTGCACCCAATCCCAATGAATCCACTCAGTTCAGTAGATTGAGAATCACAATAAAAGTGGACTATATCGACAATACCGATGAGGAAAATAATTGGGAACAATCATTCTCTTTCGAGCAGGATTATGATGCTACTGTAAACTTGGTAGACGTCCAGGATCAGCTCATTGGTGACATCTTTGACCAACTCACAACCGATGTTTTCAATAAGACTTTCGGTAAATGGTAAAAGACTTTGTTTGACATTCCAGCGATATAACCTTATTTTGTGTAACTGATTTGGAGATATCTCCGTTTTCGGATAAGGAATGTTATCAACTTTTGATATAATCCGTCATCAATTTCTCCTAAACACCAGACATTAAATGAGTCCAGACATCTTTCCTAAATATCTGAAAGATCCGTCCCTACTCTATCGGATTTCATATGAGGAGCTGAAAACGCTTGTCGTACAATATCCTTATTGTCAGAACTTAAGATACCTCCTACTTGTCAAAAGTAAGATGGATGGCAACATAGAGCAAGACCGTAACATGAAGATGGTTTCTGCTTATTCACAAGACAGAACCCAATTATATCTCCTACTGCGTGAAGACCTACAAGTTGCCCAAAAGGAATTCGAATTCCTGGATTTGGAGCATGCTGTTACTGACGAGGAAAATCCCGAATTGGAACTACCAATCCTCGATTTTTCCAAAGGAATTAGTGTAAAGGATGAAAAAGAAGCAGCGAAAGCCAAATTCCAATCGGTCAAACTGAATCAGAATGTAGAGAAAGAAACTGTCAGTGATGACGATGAAAAACCTAAGGAGAATATTCCCCTCATTAATGAGGAAAAAGATCTTCTCTCCCTATTTGATGAGGATGAGGAAGAAGAACCAGCTGACCCCAAACCAAAGGAAGCAAATACAATTACAACACCCTCGATTCCTTTAGTGGCTACAGGTATCCTTGCAGTGAATGAAATCATTCAGGAAGAAAAGCAGGAAAAGCCCCAACCACTATCACTGGATTTCCTTGCAATACCTCCTTTGGTACATTGGGAAGAATCTATCTCCATTCGCGAAGATGAAAGTAAGAACGTTGAAGCAGTTTCCGAGCCTTTGGCCTATCCCATTGTTCCTCCCATTCCGCATATAATTTCCATTGAAATTCTGGAAGACGAATCTGATGATATCCATATTCCGATTCCACCCACGGTTCATTTTATTGACAAGGAAGTATCAGCAACTTCTTCAAGTGAAGTGGAGGCATTCATTCATGAAATCCTAGAGGAAAAGGTATCAGAATCCTTTCAGTACCCAATCATTCCACCAAGTATCGAATGGCTTCATCAAATCGAGGAAGTACCTGAGGATACGATTCAACCCATACTAGAAACAGCTCCCTCCGATTTTGCCCAGGAAATCGATGATAGTATCCAAGCCGCTTTGGCTAGACTAGCAGAAGAACAAAAAATCGAACTGGAACAGGAAGAAAAAGAGGAAGAAGCCAAGATAATGGCCATTATCAAAGAAGAAATTCGACTTGAGGATGGTCCTGAGGAAAAAACAGAAGTACCTCCGGGTGCTCCTGAGCCATCTCCACCAACACAAACTCATGGACCTATGCCAAAGGATTCATTTTCCAGTTGGCTTCAGAATATGAAAGCCCCTAACCCAGAGGATGATATCGTGTTGAATGAGTCGCCTGATGAAAGTTCAGAAAAGGAAAAGGATTCGGATACTGAAAAGAATTCGACTTCATTGGATGAACTCATTGAGATAAAGAAGAAGAAAAAGGCCAAGAAGAAAAAGAGGAAGAAAGGTAAGAAAGAGAAAAAGGCCAAGGCCAAATCCAAGGAGAAGGAAGGGGATAGACTGATGAAGGTCATCAAGATGAAAAAGAGTGCCAAGAAAAAGGAAAAGGCACAGATGCTTTTGGTCAGGAAGAAAAAGGTGATGGAACTCGCCGAACAGAGTCTAAAGGAAAATGAGGAAATCATATCCGAAACCCTTGCTAAAATCCTAGTGATTCAGGGGAAAAAGAACCGTGCGGAAAGAATGTATCGCAAATTAATGTTGAAATTCCCGAAAAAAAGCAGTTTCTTTGCAGCCGAGATTGACAAAATCCATAAATCAAATTAATTATGATTACAATTATCACAATCGCAATCATCTTGGTTTGCATCCTTTTGATGGGAGCTGTTCTGATTCAAAACCCAAAAGGAGGTGGATTAGATTCTACTTTCGGTGGAGGCGGAGCCAACCAGATGTTTGGAGCTGCTAAGTCCGGTGATTTCATTGAAAAATTCACTTGGTACTGTGCAATAGCATTATTCTTACTTTGCGTACTAGCTAGTTACACTGCGTAAATAAAGAGATTTTAACAGCAATAACCGAACCCTGTCAAGGTCAACTTGGCAGGGTTCTTTTGTTGTTCCAAACAATCTACTTTCAAGCACCATCTCTTTCAGGTGCTAATTTGTCAGTCCTGTATTTCATCATTCATACAATATGGCACCACAATCTGCCATAATTACGCCTTTTTGGCATTGGCACAATCAATGATGAGTAATAGTTGTGGAGGGAAAAGTCCATTCCCACAATTGGAAAACTATTTTTTATAATTCAGAATAAAAAACGAATTACATCATGAAAATGAAACCGATTAGCGACCGCGTTGTGGTCAAACCGGCTCCCGCAGATGAAAAGACTGCAGGAGGAATCATCATTCCTGATACGGCTAAGGAAAAGCCACAAAGAGGTGAGATTGTTGCAGTAGGTCCCGGAAAGGACGGCAACAAGATGACAGTGAAGAAAGGAGACATTGTACTGTACGGTAAGTATGCCGGCCAGGAATTGTCCCATAAAGGTGTGGATTACCTAATCATGCGTGAGGACGACATCCTTGTTATCCTAGGCTAGAATAGCACCACGTTAATCTTTTTCAATTTTTATTGTTCAACATTCAATTTAAAAATCTAAATCAAAATGGCTAAAGAAATTAGCTTCGATACAGATGCCCGTGAAAAACTGAAATCGGGTGTTGATGCCCTAGCAAATGCCGTAAAGGTAACATTGGGCCCCAAGGGAAGAAATGTAGTTATCCAAAAGAGCTATGGTGCACCTCAGGTAACCAAGGATGGTGTGACTGTGGCAAAGGAAGTCGAATTGGAAGATCCCGTAATGAATATGGGTGCCCAAATGGTTAAGGAAGTAGCTTCCAAGACTGCTGACTTGGCTGGTGACGGTACGACTACCGCTACTGTATTGGCTCAGGCTATGGTAACTGAAGGTATGAAGAACGTTGCTGCCGGTGCTAATCCAATGGATTTGAAAAGAGGTATTGATAAGGCAGTTGTAGCTGCTACTGCAGAATTGAAGAAAATGTCTGAGGTAATCGGAGATGACTTCGATAAGATTCGTCAGGTAGCTTCTATCTCCGCTAATAATGATAATGAAATCGGAACCCTAATCGCTGATGCGATGAAGCGTGTAACCAAGGATGGTGTCATCACTGTTGAGGAAGCAAAAGGTACCGATACATATGTTGATGAGGTAATCGGTATGCAATTCGACCGTGGTTATCTTTCTCCATACTTCATCACAGATGGTGAGTCCATGACTGCTGAGTACGAGAATCCTTTGTTGTTGATCCACGACAAGAAAGTAAGTAACATGCAGGATATCGTTCCTGTTTTGGAAAAGGCTGTTCAGGCAGGTCGTCCACTTCTTATCATTGCTGAGGATGTGGATTCCCAAGCATTGGGTGTATTGGTGGTCAATAGACTTCGTGCCCAACTGAAGATTGTTGCTGTTAAGGCTCCCGGATTCGGTGACAGAAGAAAGGCAATGCTTCAGGATATCGCTATCCTTACGGGTGGTGTTGTCATTTCTGAGGAGCAAGGTTACAAATTGGAAAACACAACATTGGACATGTTGGGTTCCTGTGAGAAAATCGTTGTCGATAAGGATAATACCACTATCGTGAACGGTTCAGGTAAGAAGAAAGATATCACTGCTAGAATCAACCAGATCAAAGGACAAATCGAAGCGACAACTTCTGACTATGACAGAGAGAAGCTTCAGGAGCGTTTGGCCAAATTGGCGGGTGGTGTAGCTGTACTTTATGTAGGTGCTCCTACTGAAGTAGAGATGAAAGAAAAGAAAGACAGAGTGGATGATGCACTTCACGCTACTCGTGCTGCAATCGAAGAAGGTATCGTACCCGGTGGTGGTGTAGCCCTAATCCGTACTTTGGGCGCTTTGGATAAGGTAAAGGGCGAGAATGCTGATGAGGATACAGGTATCGCACTTGTACGCAAGGCATTGGAAGCTCCAATCCGTACCATCGCATCAAATGCCGGTGTTGAAGGTTCAGTAGTTCTGATGAATGTTTTGGCTAAGAAAGCAAAGGCTTATGGTTATAACGCAAGAACTGAAGTATACGAGGATTTGAAGAAAGCAGGTGTTATCGACCCTACCAAGGTAACTCGTGTTGCACTTGAAAATGCTGCTTCTATCGCTGCTATGGTATTGACTACCGAATGTGTCATCAACGACAAGCCAGAGGAGAATGCAGGTGGACCTGCAATGCCTCCAATGGGTGGTGGAATGCCAGGTATGATGTAATCGGATTTTGATTGTAATCAAAATTCTGTTAGATATATGAATCCCTTGCTCCTCGGAGTAAGGGATTTTTTTATTGATGCTTAACAGACTCTATCCCTTTTCTTCTTGGTAATATCGATTAATTCCAAGTACTCATCCAAGAGACGTAACGTTTAGGTAACCATGGAGGTATAACATAATAGAACAACAACACATCCATGTATAACAGCAATAACCCTCGCATCCTTTCCTTACAATATCCCAAAACAATCATTTCGATAACAGGTGTCTCACCACTATATGTAGCTGCCATGTTTTCACCTCCGATACCCATTGGAAATGAGATGATTGATAAAAAAATTAAAAAATTAGTAAGGAAAATACTCACATTTTAATCTTTCCTACTCTATACCTATTGAAAGACAATTGAACAACTAGATAACAATGAAAAGTATGAATAAAAATTGCTTAAGGCTGTATCAGCTTTACCCCAATACTAAATTAGACGATTTAGAATTCCAACTACCCATGATGCGTTTTACGATTTTTTGACACATGCAGAATTATAACAGTACCAAAACAACAACTATTCGGAAATAGTCCTATTTTATCCCATTAAACTTATGCATCATGAAAGAATACAAGTTGGAATCATTTATTTATTATTCCAAAATTTCAACAAACAAGAACCACATTCTGGATGATTCATCCCAAGACATCCAGGAATGTCTCAATCGAATGAGTCAGGATGGATGGCTGCTACACTCTACGGAGAAATTATCATTCGGAACAGCAGTATATATCTACCTCTACTTTGAAAGGGACATCAGGGATTTAGTATGATATTTCCAAGGATACACATCAATTGATGTGTATCCTTTTTTATTTATATCCCAAAATATTTCCAAAATCTAACAATATTCATACTAAGTAAATTACACTTTTAACCAGTCTCTGTAAACTCGTTATTTAGTCACTGAACCATCCGGATTTTATTTACACATATATAATCCACTGGTAATCCATCACATATAATAAATCAGCCCCAAACCAATCATATTAAAATACTCATTAATGTATAATGGATACTTGTCACTCACACATAGTATCCTCACAATTCCTTTGTGATACTCCCTGCTTATTGTTGTCAACAAATAAACACAACAATGAGAAAGTTTACTTATGCTAGCATGCTGGTCATGCTGATGCTCCTATTGGTAGGATGTAAGGAGGAGAGCAACCTATCCCCCATCTTTAAGAATTTCACAATCAATGGTTTTGATAATAAGGGGATAGTCGATGTTGCCCTTGGAGAAACACTCACTATGAGTGGAACATTCTCCGGTAGCCTTGCATTGGATTACTACACTATTGACATCTCCCATAGCAAAGGTTACGAGGGTCAAGGATACCTTAACTTATCAAAAGAATTCACACTGGAAGGTATGGAACAAACAGATATCCAAGAATTCCAAATACCACCTAATCTGAAAGCCGGACTCTATCACTTTTCTATAACCATTTTCGATGCGGAGGGGAGCGCTTCTCAAACTTTGCTTTACGACATACAGGTAAAACATCCGGATATGTCCACAATTACTGTCCTTTCACCCGGGCAGGATGCGCAGTTTGAAAGAGGCTCCTCCATCCTCATGCAAGGAGAAATCGAAGACTTGAAAGACCTTCATGAAATCATCATTATCGTAGAACCCGTAGCTGATGAAGACGGGTGGATACCGAACACAGGAATCATTTATAAAAAGCAAGTCTCACTGGATAGTTATGGTGATAAATCTTGGAATTTCAATGAATTAGCTAGTACAAATGATATCATTGAATTACCCCTGAACGCCCCTATCGGTCAATATCAGATATATATCGAATCAATTGATAATGACCAGCATATTACCGTTGAAAAAGTTAAGTTCAATATACTGCCCTAAGAACGTAACATTTTTAATTTCCCGCAGACTCGGAATAGGAATAATGCGGCTCCATTTCTTGTCTGCCTGAAAATGTTCATACATCAATGTATGGGCATTTTCTATTTTATATTCAACCAAATAATTTTTTGGATGTTAGGCTGACATGAAATATGTGATACTTATACTAACCATACTGATGATGAATGCTAGTCCCCTTGAAATCTTCAATTTCTCCAAGGAAAGCCAATTGGAGAATTGGTACGTTGTGGATGATGGGGTGATGGGAGGCCTATCCCAAGGACAAATGTATATCAATGAGGATGGTAATGCCGTTTTTTTCGGCGATGTCTCATTAAAGAACAATGGAGGATTCTCATCCATTAGGCACAGTTTCAAGTCGATGGATATTGATGGTTATACCAAAGCCCAGATTAGGGTTAAGGGAGATGGTAAAAGATACCAATTTAGAATCAAGACAGATGAGAATCACTATCATTCCTATATCCAATATTTTGAAACATCGGGTGAATGGGAAACCATAGAATTGGAACTGGACCAACTCTACCCTAGTTTCAGGGGAATGGAATTGGATATGCCTAATTTTCCGGCTGAGTCCATGGAACAAATATCCTTTCTCATAGCCAACTACAAGGAAGAATCTTTCCGCTTGGAAATAGACTACCTTAAACTGACCCAATAAGGCATTTAAGTACGGATACTGAAACTTTTCTTCCCAACCCTATACACACGGTGTAAAAAGGCTAGTTTTACGCCGCCCTCCCATAACGGATAAACATCCATGACTACTGACTTCATCATTTCTTTATGAATCAAACGCATTTATAATGGATATCAATCAACTCAGAAATGACCTTGCAACCAAAGTCACAGAGATAGAACCTATTGGTAAAAAACTAAAATTCAATCTGGATGGTGAATTCATCCTGATTAATGGTTCGGGCGAAACAAATACCATATCGGACCAGGATGATGATGCGGATTGCACCATCACTATGAGCTTGGATACTTACCAAAAATTACAACGCAAGGAAATCAAACCCATGATTGCTACACTCCAAGGCAAAATCAAGGTAAAAGGGGACCTAGGCCTAGCCAGGAAACTCAGACAATTAATGTAGGAATTATGCCAATAGACCAACCATTCAGTATCCAAAGAACAAGGATGCTCAATACCATCAATCGGATGGGAAAAGGTTTGAGTGCCATAGGTTTGGACCCTTTCAGGCTCAAAACGGATTCCATCATCAAAAAAGCCAAAAAAAATGCGGGTTATTCGCAACGAATTCCCGATAACATTATCATTGGTATGAATAAATTGGTTGATTCCATTAATCAGGAAGCCCGACCAAATCCTTTTGGAAAATTAGCGGTAAAGACACTTTTCGAAAGGACACTGACCCAAAGACTACTCATTGACCAGTTTATAAAGCAAAACCCTGATGTGGTTCAGGATGATATCAAAGAACCGATTTTCATCATAGGAATGCCACGAACAGGTACGACCATTCTTCATGCCCTAATGCATGAGGACCCTCAGAACCGTTCCCCATTGGCATGGGAATGCCTACTACCCTATCCTGCTCCTACACCCGATAATTTCAAGAACAACACCCAACTTCATACCGTCCAAAAAGAATTTGGTCAGTTGTTCAAATTGGTGCCTGATTTTAAGAAAAAGCACCATATGGAAGCAGACTCACCACAAGAATGTTTGGGTATCAATGCTTTCGATTTCAATTCGTTTCAGACCGCAGCTCAGTTGTATATACCGAGTTATATGAATTGGTTCCTAAATGCATCCGACCAATTGGGAACCATGCAATTTCACAAACGATTCCTACAATTCTTACAATCCGGCGGCGTCAAAGGGGAAAGGTGGTTATTGAAGTCCCCTGTCCATCTGATGAGGTTGAAAGAAATATTCGAAGTCTATCCGGATGCCAAAATCATTATGACACATAGGACACCCACCAAGGTCGTACCCTCGGCTGCTAGCTTGGTCTCGTCTGTTCGTTCGCTGTACAGTGACCATGAAGACCCTCTTAGAACAGGTAAGGAAATGTCGGAAATCTGGAGCCAGTACTTTAATCTATTCTTGGAGGCCCGTAGGAAACTGGATAAGGAAGAACAAATCATTGATTTGAAATTCGAGGATTTTGTGGGTAACCAACTCGAAGTAGTCAAGAAAATATATCAACGATTTAATTGGAAACTATCTGATGAAGCCCAACAGAATATGGAAATGTTCCTAGCCCGGAATCCTAAGGACAAATATGGGGCACACCAATATACACTTGAGGATTTTGGTTTGAATGATAGTGATATCAATGAACAATTCAAGGATTACAATTCATTTCTGAATACACTATAATACTGCACATAAACAATGGAACTCAAAAGTAAGAAAGCGCTAGAGCAATTCCTTGATATCGTTAGAAAGGCTGATGCTACTTTCCTCAATCCTGAAAAGAATCTGGATCATCAAGGTCATGTGGATGGTTACAGTCATCTCTTTCATCTACTTCGGACAACAATTGATTTCTACCTATTCAATGATCCATTGAAACCCCAATTCATGTTATTGGCGAATCCATCCCATAAAATCTTGGGTGATAATGTGGATGCAGTTTATTATTTCACCCAACTCAGAAGTGACCAGGAATATATCATAAGAGGCAAACGCTTTGATAGTTGCTATCTTTCCTTTTCAACCTACGGAGGTGGAGAACCAGAAGGTGGTATCGTTGAACGGGTTTGTCAGAATATCAATCACAGGGACATTCAGTTCGGTAAGGATGGCTCATTCGAAATCAAACTCACTCCCCACCCGAATGGAGTCAATGAGTTCAAGTTAGATGAGGATGTAGTGAATCTATTCACAAGAGAGTACTTTTTTGATCGTAAGAACGGAACGGAATCCACGTTGGAAATCATCAATACCCAACAAGGAATCGTGCCCCCACTTACAGATGATGAGCTCAGTAGGCGTATCGGCATCATGTCTACTTTCTTTGAACAAAGTACCTGGATGGCTCCATTACCCATAGAATTCCCTGAAAATGATTTCCTACCACCTTTTGAGTTTTACGAAGACCAAGGCGGATGGGGAACCGTGGATAATATCTATTGTTTCGGGAAATTCAAATTGGAAAATAATCAGTATCTGAAGATTCACTTTACTTCACCAGAATGCTGTTATTGGGGAATCCAGACTTGGAACTACCTGATGCAATCCATGGACTATACCCAGTTCCCGGTTTCCATCAATAAGGGCCAGGCAAAGGCGAATCAAGATGGTAGTTTCACCATTTACCTCAGTCATCAGAAAATGGATGTAGACAATTGGATTTCTACCGCCCAGTACAAGGAAGCCATCATATTTATCAGATGGCTGCTAGCTGAGAAAATGCCTGACCAACCCATAGTGGAATTGCATGAATTATCCTGAAGTCTAAACCATTCTTAGGAAATTGCATTAATTGGTTATGAAAAATGTATTACTCATCAGTTTGGGAGGCATCGGATTGTTGCTACTCTGTTTGCTTTCATACGGTTATACAAATTCCAATGAGATGAAAAAAGCCAAGAATGTATTGGGAGAAGAATTACAAGCCTGCTGTTACGAACCCAAGACAGGTTGGTATAGGGATGGTTTCTGCCATACGGGTGATAATGATTATGGTGTCCATGTTGTCTGTGCGGAGATGACTGATGAATTCCTGAATTATACCTCACAATGTGGTAATGATTTGGTAACACCCAAACCCGAATACAATTTTCCAGGACTGAAGGCCGGAGATAAATGGTGCCTTTGTGTTACCAGATGGAAAGAAGCAAAGGATAAGGGCTATGCACCACCCGTTGTCCTAGAAAGCACACATGAAAAAGCCCTGACAGTCGTAACGATAGATGAACTTAAAGCATTCAAAAAACAATAGTTTTTTTCATCCTGTGAAATCTAAAATATTCAATCATTCAATGCCTCCTTTATGGAGCATTCATAACATTATCGAAATGAGAATCATTGCCCTAATCGTTTGCCTTAGTCTTTTAGCCCATTATGAAATAACAGCACAGACCGAATTCGATTTGGATCCTTATCAAAGTATGCTAATGACAGGTAAGGGCCCCGGACAGGATGGAACCATCAATCCATATGATGGTGAAGATTGCTATGCTATCATTGAAAACATTGGTAAAAAGGAATTCTCAATCAGGATTCAAAAGAAAGGAAAAATCATTGAGTCTATTCCCATTCAAAAGGGAGAAACTAAGAAATTGGTATTGTTGAGGGGCCAGGAGTTGTACCTAGACCCTACTACTGATGGCATGGCAAAAGCTAGGGTGGATTACGAAAAAATGGAAAAATAAGCCGAAGCCAATCAAATGTAAGCTTCGTCCGCTGGATAACATTTTGTAAGGGTTCATAGGGGATTGTTCGGATATCCCGTTAATAGCCCTTAATTTGTTTATCGTTCAATTGTAATTCATTTCAAGTAACAGTTCCAGTATGAAATACTTCCTATCATTTCTTTTCATGTCCTTTCTCGGCCTGAATCTGATAATGGCCCAACAAGTTTATATTTCCAAAATCAATAAGGATAAGGTATTGGTAGGCCCGGAACTCGTCAGCCCGATGAATGTGGCAGTAGCGACATATCACCTTGACATGAGTGAAAAACATATTGAGGCACTCAATGATATTCAAACAAGGAACTTGCAAAGGATGGATGAATTAGACCCTACGATTCCCAAGAAAAAACTTAAGAAAGAAAAGGCTAGAATCATCCGAAAAAACAAACTGATACAACTAGAATTAGAGGTAACCCAACAAATTTCCGCTTTATGGAACGATGCATTGGAAATTGAGAAAAAGAAACAGGAATTGTATGCCTTGTCGCAGAGAGAAAATGCGTCATACGATGTCATAACCACAGATGGTACTTTTGATACGAACCAATACGAATTCATTATTGAGAAAGGTGCTGCCCTTACACATTTCACCACTTCCATCCCCGTAAGATATACACCTGGAAAGAATGGATGGGTGACCAAAAAATCAAGTAGTGTCACCACCAGTACTTGCTGTTCATCCTCTACCGACAATTCATACCTGATGTCCCGCGAGGATATTGCACCCAAATTCTATTTCAAACAGATGGCAGGCTCGCCTTACAACAAGGAAAAATGTCCACTTGGATTCGAATTCGAACCCAAACAATCCAATTGTATCCAATCCGGCACATTCCAACCCAATAATGCTACTGATAACCAGAATATTATCCTTGTCGATTCCAATAGTAAGGAAACAATAAAGATGACGGATTTTCAGGTAGCTGATACAGCACAAATGGTCAAGTCCAGTGGAAAATAGCACTAGCCATTTCCGAGTTCCTTTTCTATCTAAAAGACGAAACTTTTCTCATCATGAGGCGTAAAATCTAGTACACTAATACCAACTATACCAGAAGCCCATTCACACTTTTGCAAACGATACGATGAATAAGCAGCTGATGATGGCCAATGTGTACGGAAAAGCCGTGAGAAAGATGACAAGGTTGTTCGCCACACTAATCATCCTACAATGGATGGGATTACAGTTCACTCATGCTCAGAATAGTGTAACTGATAGTCTGATTAATCTACTCCCCTCCCATGTAAAGGAGGACACCACCAAAGTTAATTTGCTCAACTCCATAAGTTGGGAATTCCATAGAATGGATATGGACGAGGTCATTCGGTATGCTGAGGAAGCTGAACGAATTTCCAAGGAGATTGATTATCCCAAGGGTACGGCCAGGGCCTATAATCTAATGGCTATCGGCTATTCCATGAAAGGTCAGAATGAAAAAGCTATTTCCCTGAATGAAAAATGTCTGGCTATAGGAAAGGAAATCAATGATGACTATCTGGTTGGCGTAGCATCCAATGATTTGGGTGTATCCCTAATTGAAAAGGGAGATTATGAATCAGCACTGAAGTATTATCATGAGGGCTTGAAAATTTCCATACAGATTAAGGATACTTTAGGTATTGCAATAGGAAATGAGAATATCGGTGGCGTACACTACACCATGGGTAACATCGAAAAGGCTAAAAGTTATTTCTTTGATGCCATCCAAGTGGGTGAAAAATCCAGCAATCCTTTTGTACAGATCGGAGCATATTACAGCCTCGCCCTAATGAAATGGGATGCCAAACAAATGGATGAAGCCAATAGTTTTCTTGAAAAAGCCCTACAATTATCCATTAAGGCCAATGACCTCATCAACCTATCCAATATATATGTCACTAAGGCCTATATGGAAATTGACAATAAGAATAATGAGCTGGCAGAGCAGTACGCTATCAGGGCCGTACAATATGGTGAGCAACTCCAAGACCCACTGTTGAATGCAGGTAATTACCTCGACTTATCCAATATTTATTATGAGCTCAAGTCATTGGAAAAGGCCAAGGAAAGTGCAAGGAAATGCATTGACATAACCCAAGAACACGAATTACTTGAAAATGAAATGTACGCTTATAGCGTCCTCACGGATATCTACAAGGAAGAAAAGAATTTCGAAAAGGCATTGACCTACAAGGAAAGGTTCATGGAAATTCAGGATAGTATTTTCAATAAGGAAAAAATCAACAGTATCACTGAATTGGAGGAAAAATACAAATCCAAACAAAGGGAAGCTGAAAACGAGTTATTGAAATCAAAGGCCAAGGAACAGGAATACATCATACAGCGCAGAAGTTATATAGCCATTGCTTTCGGAATCATCAGTTTGTTCATTGGTATCATCGGATACATTTATTATAAGAATTATAAGTCCAAGGAAAAAATCAATAAGGAATTAGAAGCGAGGGTACAACAAAGAACCGAGGATTTATTGGTGGCCAATGAAGATCTCAAACAATCCAACATGGAATTGGAACGGTTTGCCTACATTACCTCACATGACCTCAAGGAACCCCTAAGGAATATTTCCAGTTTCGTAAAATTACTCGAAAGGTCCCTGAAGCCTGACCCTGATAGTAGGGAAGCTGATTATATGAACTTCATTATCAAGAATACCCATCAGATGCATCAGCTGATTGAGGATGTACTAGAGTTTTCAAGACTCTCAAGTCAGAGTAATGAATTACAAAAAGTGGACCTGAACGATACGGTGGATAATATCAAATTCTCCATTTCCAATACCCTAAGCCAAAAGGATGTGAATATTATCATTGACCAGCCATTACCTGTGATTGATAATCATCCAACTCATCTTCATTTTCTTTTCAAGAATCTGATTGAGAACGGTATCAAGTACAATGAGAGCCAGCAACCCACCATTAATATTTCATACGAATCCGAACCACAAAAGCATCATTTCATCATCAAGGATAATGGAATTGGAATCGAGGAGGAATATTATCCACAGATATTCGAAATGTTCAAGCGACTACACAATCGTTCGGTTTATGAGGGTACCGGACTTGGTCTGAGTATCTGCAAGAAAATCATTTCGAATATGAATGGAAAGATTTGGGTAGAAAGTGTACCCGGCAAAGGAAGTACATTCCACTTCTACATTCCCAAGACATTGGCGGCCTAAGCCCCAATCTTCCATATTATCACTTGAATTAACTATCTTGGGCTTTCAAAAATTGAAAACCAAATAGTATTGAAATGACAGACAAAAAAGTCATCTTCTCCATGGAGGGGGTTAGTAAAATTTACCCTCCCAACAAACAAGTACTGAAAAATATCTGGCTCTCCTTTTACTATGGTGCCAAAATTGGTGTTTTGGGTCTTAATGGTTCTGGTAAATCGAGCCTTCTGAAAATCATAGCCGGCTTGGATCAGGATTTCCAAGGAAAAGTCACTTTTGACAAGGAATATAAGATTGGTTATCTAGCGCAGGAACCTGAATTAGATGAATCCAAAACAGTCAAGGAAGTTGTCCAGGAGGGCGTGCAGCATATCGTTGATGTGGTCAAGGAATATGAGGATGTATGCAATAAGATGGCAGAACCCATGAGTGATGATGAAATGAACAAACTCATCGAGAAGCAAGGGGAATTATTGGACCAGATGGATGTCCTGAACGGATGGGATTTGGACCATACCCTAGAGGTAGCAATGGAAGCCTTGAGATGTCCTCCCGATGATGCCAGTGTAAAAGTGCTT
The DNA here is from genome assembly GCA_020631355.1 of Saprospiraceae bacterium. Lineage (GTDB taxonomy): Bacteria > Bacteroidota > Bacteroidia > Chitinophagales > Saprospiraceae > JAHDCE01. Next base: position 59,697 of record JAHDHL010000024.1, read on the forward strand.
TCCGGTGGTGAAAGAAGAAGGGTGGCCTTATGTAGGTTATTACTTAGTAAACCCGACATCCTATTATTGGATGAGCCGACCAACCACTTGGATGCTGAGTCCGTACATTGGTTGGAGCAATTCCTACAGAATTTCCCGGGAACGGTCATTGCCGTGACCCACGATAGATATTTCCTTGATAATGTAGCGGGTTGGATTTTGGAACTGGATCGAGGCGAGGGTATTCCTTGGCAAGGGAATTATAGTTCTTGGTTGGATCAGAAATCCAATCGTTTGGCCAATGAGGAAAAGCAGGAATCCAAACGTCAGAAAATCCTTAAAAGGGAATTGGAATGGTCCAGAATGTCCCAAAAGGGTCGCCAAGCCAAAGGTAAGGCCCGTTTGAATGCCTATAACGAATTAAGTGGTCAGGAAGCAAGGGAGCGCGAAGCTAAGCTCGAATTGTATATTCCACCCGGCCCCCGATTGGGTGACCAGGTCATCGAGGTGAATGGAATTACCAAATCCTATGAAAATCGGGTACTGATTGATAATTTCAATATGAGTGTTCCTAAGAATGCCATTGTGGGTATCATCGGCCCCAATGGTGTGGGAAAATCCACCCTTTTCAGAATGATAATGGGAGAAGAAAAGCCTGATAGTGGAGATATTAGCCTGGGAAGTACCGTAAAACTGGCATATGTGGACCAAACCCACAAGGATTTGCTTCCGGAGAAGACCGTCTATGAAGTAGTGAGCCAAGGAAATGATTTCATTGAAATTGGAAATAAGGAAATCAATGCCAGGGCTTATCTCAGCAAATTCAACTTTGCAGGAGCGGATCAACAAAAAAAGGTAGGTGTCCTTTCAGGTGGTGAAAGGAATAGACTACATCTTGCGATTACCCTGAAAGAAGGTGGTAATGTGGTACTGCTCGATGAGCCGACCAATGATATTGATGTGAATACACTCAGGGCATTGGAGGAAGCTATCGAAAACTTTGCTGGTTGTGTATTGGTGATTTCTCACGATAGATGGTTCATTGACAGATTGGCAACCCACATCCTATCCTATGAGGATGATGGCCAACTGCATTTCTTCGAGGGTAATTTCAGTGCTTTCGAAGCGGAGAAAAAGAAGAAATTCGGTGATACCACACCAAAACGTCCTAGATTCAAACATCTGATGTAAGGAATTCACCGCAGTATGATTCACAGTGCCTTATCATTGGCACAAAGAATGAAACACTTCAGGAAAAGCCGAACTTTGGTATTATCTAAAGTTCGGCTTTTCATTTTATTATTCATGCTTATTACTTTTTCTATCTGACTCCGATCTGCCCATAAGATTCAATTCCTATCAGTATAGAGCTATATTAATCTTCGTTTCGATGATATAATAATGATAGCTAAAGCTCAGAATTGTGTAGATTTGATGTATTGAGTGATGTAACTTGTAATCATCAGTACCTACTCTATGAACATTGGCACACTAAGCAAACGAATCATTATCTCACTATGGATCGCTTTCATCGTAGTGTGCTTGGGTGCATATGTATACAATCCTACCTGGTTTACTCCATCGAGTATCGCTGATTTCCTCGGAAGATATGGAGACCAAATCATTATCCTTTATTTCGTCATTTCCATCATTAGGGGATTCTCACTTTTACCCAGTACTCCATTTGTCATTGCAGGTACCCTACTCTTTCAGGACCAACCCGCTTTGGTTTTCTGGATATCCATAATCGGAATCACTCTTTCTTCAACGTTGATATACTATTTCTCTGATTACCTCGGATTCAGTCAATTCTTTGAAAAGAAATTCCCTAAGCAAATACAGAAACTCAAGGATTTATTGGAGAAGCCATATGGGGTTTTCTTCATTATTTTCTGGTCTTTCTTTCCTATCGTTCCTACGGATTTGATATCCTATGTGGCGGGATCCATGAAAATGAATTTTTGGAAATTCATCATTCCCTTATTCATTGGCGAAAGCATACTTGTGGGCTCCATCGTTTTTCTAGGCAGCTATTTCGTTAAGACATTAGGATAAAAAAGGGAATACATTACTGTATTCCCTTGTGTAATTTGTGGCTAATGATAAGGCCAGGGGCATTATCTGATAACTTGAATTGGAACAGTCAAATTCCTGATTTCATTAGAAGCATTGAGCCAATATTGTCCTTGGGGCAAATCTTGAAAAGAAATTTCTATAGGAGTAAAATTATTTTCAGAATGAATATTTTTTAGTATTCTTCCCGTATGGTCAAATATCCTGATACTCCATGATGCTTCTGAATCCGGTAATAATACCTGAATCAGATCTGTGGTTGGATTAGGAAATACGTTCAGTCCTAAGTCCTGCTTAGTATTCATCTCCGAATCCCCTGCCATTCTATTGATGACACCACAACTACTTTGGGCCTCATATGCGCCTATGTCCACATTATTTGTCACAATCAGGTTTCCATCAATATCCGTATAATTAGGCAAGTTGGATGAAGCAAAAGCTGGCCAACCATCATCCACGCCCGGGGAACAAGGATGCAATGAGTAATCACCATTCAACATCAAATCGCCATCAGTTTCAGAAAACAGATTATTATTACCTGTTCCAATCACAGCATTTCCTTGGAAATAACAGGCATAGGAATTGAAATTCAGTGTACCATTATTATAATCCCTGACCGTTTTGGTAAAATTAGGATTCTGATGTCCCACAATGGTATTATACATATCAACGGTCAATACATCATTGAAACCCACCTGCATTGTTATCAGGAATTTGTTCTTTGTTTCTCCCAGTATCGTATTATTATGCATGACACAGGTTTGGTCTCTGTTCGTAGCAATGAAACCAATCGCATTCGCATTTTGGGATGCGTTATTCGCAACAACACATTGTATCATTTCCGTATGTAGGGAATTATTTATTTCAATGGCACAGCGCACCAAGGAATTATTATCTATAATCCTACTCTTATAAAGGTACATGGTCGTTTCATTACTATGATACAAAGCGCTACCATAATCAGCAATATTCGATTGAACTAAGGAATAGGAAATCGTAAAATCAGGAGAAAGTGTAGCAAAAACACCTCCGCCATAAACGGCTTCATTTCCCTCAATCCTACAATTTGTAATTGTAATATTGGAAGCGGATTTGGAATAGATTCCTCCTCCCCTAGCCCTTGCAAATGAATTGGCATTATCCGCATTACCATCCTGTATGATGATACCATCCAAGATGATATCCGAAACGTTTTGCAAGCGTACCACATGGAATGAATTACCTGCTGCCATTCCATCCTGATTGATATCACCTGAAAGAATAGTTTCGTACAACTCAGCATCCCTTGTTCCTCCACCTGTCGGGTATCCTCCCTCAATTGTGGTTCCACTAGGAATATCGAAGAAAATAGCCCTTGAAGTACCATCCGTAGGATAATAAGTTCCCTCTGCAACATAAATGGGTCTCCCCTCTCCAATGGCGAGGGCATCCTGCAAATCAGTGAATGCATTCGTCCATGATGTACCGTCATTAGCTCCTGTGGCATTGGCATCCACATGGATACCTCCGGTGACTGTTACAGTCATCTCATAGGTATCAAATGCGCAATAATTCTGATAATACAATGAAACGGTATAGGTACCCGGAACAGCATACATATGAGAGGGATTTTCCTGTGAGGATGTGAATCCGTCACCAAAATCCCACGAATAAGTCGGTGAACCTAGAAAACTGTTCTCGTTTGAAGTATTCGTGAACTGGATCTCAGGGACAAAGGCATCTGATTGGTTCGTTGTAAAATCAGCCGTAGGTGTCGCACAGGTAATCGCCACATTCTGACAATAATAATCCGCACCACAAACATTCGAAGCGGTGAGGCATACATTATAGGTACCTACTGCATCATATATATGAAAAGTATTGTTCGCACCGCCGGTAGTCCCATCTCCATAATCCCATGACAAGGATGGATTATTGGAGAGTCCTGCATAGGTACTGGTGTAATTTGATTCGAAATCGATGATATAAGGATCTAATGCCAAAACATCAAAACCACTGGTTCCCACATAACTCGGAGGTGTATCCTTAATCACATCAATAATGAACGTCTGTGTAACACCATCTGGATTACAAGGATTGAATGCCGTGAGACTTACGACATAATCCCCTGAAGAAGTAAAAGTATGTTGCGGACTAGTATCCGTGGAAGTACTTCCATCCCCGAAATCCCATAAAAGGGATGTATAATCCATAGATTCATTATAGAATGAAACTGTACCAGTGCAATATTCGGATGAGAGTTGGTTAACAAAATAGTCAGCTACTGGTTGTGGGCAGGTGACGGTTACGTCATGGCAGGTCTGGTCACTTGATCCGAAAGGAGGAATTGCAGTCAGGCAAACCGTGTAGGTTCCGGGACTATCATAGGTATAAACGGGATTAACGGCATTGGCAAATGTTGGAATAAGGATACCATTACCCAAATCCCATGAATAGGAAGTTGCGTTTTGGGATGCATTGGTGAATTCAATGGTTGTATCATAAGGGTCAGGCTGTGCAAAGGTGAAATCGGCCACAGCTCCGAATTGTGCGTTCACATTCCAAAATAGGAACATCATACAACAAAGGGCAAATACATTTTTCATAAGACTTTTGATTTTTAAGTATGATTCAAAATTCCGAAAATGTATTCCCCGACACTAACCAAAAGGAATGAACCCATTAAGGAAAAATATTCAACTATCCATCACAATAATATGATTATCAATATATTAATTAATATTTCCATTAAGTATAAAATGAATAAAGCCAACCCAAGAAAAAACCTGGGTCGGCTCATTGAATTATCCTAAATACCAAATAGGATTCAAATCAAAAGCTATTTCATCAATGAAACAGGATGGGTTTCCTGATGGTCTCCTTGAATCAACCTAACATGATACAAACCATTCGGTAGGTCATCAAGCGCAATGGTTTCGACTTGGAAACTTTGTTCAGTGTGACTGATTAGACGACCTTGGTTGTCCCAGATTTCTATCATGACAGGTGCTTCATTCGAAGTCATTTTTTCTATTACGATGTAATCCACTGCAGGGTTGGGATAAATGCTGAATCCTATATCCTGCTTAGGCCCAAGCTGATTTTCATCATTGAATCTTGAATTGTTGTTACATGATGTTTGGGTTTCAAAAGCACCCAAATCTATGGAATTGAACAACCTATTATTCCCAGCCAAATCCGTAGGATGAGTATAAATATTATCATCTCCCATATCCACCGCAGGTGAACAAGCATCCAAGCTATAATCGGGATTCATCATGACATCACCGGCCGTAGTGGAATAAATATTATTCAGCGTCGTACCGTAGACTGTTCCGGATTGGATATAGCAATGATGAGTCAATAGGTTCAATGTACCATTCACATAAGTCTTGATTGTCCGATTGAAAGATGGGTTCTGATGTGCCAGTATCGAATTGTAGATATTGACATCCAATTGGTCTCCAAACCCAGCCTGCATGGTCATCAGGTACTTATTATTCGTATAACCTACTATGGTAGAATTGAAGATATCACAAGTCTGATTCCTATTCGTTGCGACCAATGCTATGGCATTTGCCTTGGTTGAAGCATTATTTGCAATGAGGGATTGGTTAATGGAAGTGTAATATGAATTATTGACCTCTATCGCACACCTTTGTAATGATGTATTATCAATGATGTTAGAATTATTCAAATACAATGAGGTCTGATTGCTGTGATACACCGCTGAACCATAATCGCCTGTATTGTTTCGGAAAGTACAATATTCAAAAGCGACCTGAGGAGAAAGAGTTGCAAATATTCCTGCACCATAAACTGCGTAATTATCCTCAATGATACAATTCCCTATCAATGCATCGGCATTCCTAGCATAGATGCCTCCACCTCTCGAACGACCGAAGGAATTAGCTATATCCGCATTTCCTCCTGAGATATGGAATCCATCAATATTCACGAACATGACATTCTGTAAACGAATCACATGGTATGAATTCCCCGTAAGGGTCTGGTCTCCATCAATATCACCCGAAAGTCTGGTCGTATTGATTTCAGGATTTCTTTCTCCACCTCCGGTAGGATATCCTCCCCAAAGGTTCGCTCCCTCAGGAACATTGAAGAATATTCCTCTTGATGTACCCGAAGTAGGATAATAGGTTCCTTGGGCTACATGAATCGTCTTATTCTCACCAATGGCCAATGCGTCCTGTAAATCATTGAAAGCATTTGTCCATGATGTACCATCATTATTACCCATTGCATTTTCATCCACATAGATATCATTCGAAGCAGCAGTCACAATCACTTGCAGACAGAATGTATCAGCTTGGTTACAATTTCCAAACGCTTCGATACAAGCTGTATATGTACCAGGTGCAGCATATAAATGATAAGGGTCATATCCCTCGGCATCCATTCCGTCTCCAAAATCCCAGAATACTACCTCGTATCCCGTTGAGAGGTTCGTAAAATGGATTCCCGGAACTTCAGGATTGTTCTGAACGTAAGCACCATTGGCTACCAAGTCCTGACATGTGATGGTTACTTCCTGACTATACACATCAACATCGCAGGCATTTTCAGCATACTGGATGATGGTATAAGTTCCTGAAGCTGAATAGGTATGATTGGGATTATCCGCATTCGTGCTATTCCCATCACCAAAATCATAGGTTACCTGCGTGTAATCCTGTCCTGTACTCGTAATGTAAACCTGATCACCTCCCAAGACCGAAGTTGTAAAACCAGCGGTTGGCATATAACATTCTACAAATACGGAAGTGGATGTGGTATCAGAACCACATGCATTGGTAGCTATCAATGTGACGGTATAATATCCCTCCGCACTATACGCATGATTGGGATGTTCCATTGTCGAATTATTATTACCATTCCAAGGTTGGCCAAAATCCCACAGGTAGGATGTCGCATCCGTAGATGTGTTAGCAAATGAAATGGTGCCACTCGTATAATCCGTCTGTGACCAAGTAAATGATGCCGTAGGTAACTGGCAATTGGAATCTATGATTGTCAATACCTTACAAGTAGTATCAACTCCACAGGCATCCGTATATTCCAAGCAAACCGTATAAGTCCCCGTACTTGCGTAAGTATGTACGGGAAATGGGTCAGTGGAAGTATTTCCATCCCCGAAATCCCATAAAAGACTTCCGCCCGTATCAGACATGGACAAGTCAGAGAAATAAACGGTTAGACCATCGTAGGTATCATCACCCGGATAAAAATCGGCTACGGGTGGATTGCAACCTGTTCCTCCATTTGTTATGACCAATGTCTTACATGTAATATCAACTCCACAAGCATCCGTATATTCCAAGCAAACCGTATAGGTTCCCGTACTTCCATAAGTATGCATTGGAAACGGATCGGTAGAGGTATTTCCATCACCGAAATCCCAGAATGCTGTTCCGCCTGAATCCGAAGTGGATAAATCAGAGAAATAAACGGTTAGGCCATCGTAAGTCTCATCACCCGGATAGAAATCAGCCATAGGTGGATTGCAGGATGCAACTATAATTTGATTACATATTGTATCCGATGAACAAGTATCTGTTACCTCAAGGCAAACAATATAGGTTCCCTCCGTAGTATATGTATGGAAAGGAGAATGGTCTGTCGATGTCATTCCATCTCCAAAATCCCAATGCATATTTCCCGAAGGCATATCAAAAGTTGATGTATTATTAAAATAAAGAGTACTGCCAGCCTGTCCTGATGAAGGAGGATTAAAACTAGCGATGGGTGCCGTGCAGCCATCTATCACAATGGCGGAGCAAATGGTATCCGCAGCGCAAGAATCCGTTACTACCAAGCAGACTATGTACGTTCCCACATTGCTATAAGTGTGAGAGGGAGAATCTGAAGTCGAGGTATTTCCATCCCCGAAATCCCACAACATACTTCCTGTAACCATATCGTAGGTGGATGTATTTCCAAAGGGAACAGGTACGTTCACCTGTCCTGAAGTCGGCTGATTGAAACCAGCGATGGGTGCCGTGCAGCCATCTATCACAATGGCGGAGCAAATGGTATCCGCAGCGCAAGAATCCGTTACTACCAAGCAGACTATGTACGTTCCCACATTGCTATAAGTGTGAGAGGGAGAATCTGAAGTCGAGGTATTTCCATCCCCGAAATCCCACAACATACTTCCTGTAACCATATCGTAGGTGGATGTATTTCCAAAGGGAACAGGTACGTTCACCTGTCCTGAAGTTGGCTGATTGAAACCAGCGATGGGTGCCGTGCAGGGTAGATTGATATTCCCCCATTTCCACAATTTTATTCCAATGATATTCGGGGTACTGATTGCCATGATGATTTCACCATTGAACAGGATGGGATCGCTGATACTGGAAGTAGGAACATTTGGGCCTACTATTTCGGTATTTCCCGTTGAACCAGCTTGCTTAGCGTAGATGTAAGTTTGGTAATTGCTGAAGTCATTTCCTGTCCTTTTCCAATAAAACAATAAATTATCAGCATGTCCTCTCAAGCTTAGACTAATACCATCCTGGGGCGGTATGACATTACTTACCGAATTAACAAAACCACTTTGGTTCCTTTGTACGATGTGTGTCCTATAAATCGTTTCTCCCTCAACTACATAATCCTGTACTTTCATTGCATAATACAAGCTGTTATTCTCCGGCACTTTTCCCTGATGGGTGATTTCCGCCATTGCCAATTCCATATGGGTTGGATCGGTTTGGAAAGGACCTCCGATGGCTCCTGTCGTACTCCAGATATCCTTGGTATAAGGTAACCCCAGACTTGCATAATTCCCATCTGCCGAGAAGTGCATGGCTCCGTTGAACATCGTAAGTTCATGAACACCAGTAAGTCCGGGTTCCAGTTCTTCCGTTCCTAGGATAGGGCCTCCATTCGCATATAATTTCCCTCCCTCACCAGGAGCAACAAAAACGAAATTGCCACCTACAATCATATAATCATCAAAATATGGCGGATAGAGACTCGTATCATCACCATAATCGGGTTCACGGGTTTCGCCATTGGCGGTATCATAACCAAAAACATGGGAAAGTGCCAAACCACTTTCAGTACCATCCGAAATGAACAGGAATTCTTGTCCATTATAATTCGGAGGATTCGTCATTTCGGTAATGATGTAGAGTATACTACCATTGGATGCGACTAAAGTAGGCTTAGTAATAATGGAAGAACCATTCCCGTCATCGACATAACCCGCTGTTCCGGAATTACTCACTTCAAGCAGCTTTGGAAAACCACTGACATACAGCTTTCCATTGAGTTCCCCATAGGTGGATTTGAGTTTTGAGCCACAGCAGGTAGAGGCGAATACCTGTTGTGTTCCTGAGACGCTGCCATCCGTACGCCAAAGACAATTGGTACCTGAGTCATTCTTTGCTCGCAGGTACATCATTCCATTCCAAATATGGAAGGATCTTGGATGACCGTGGTCTGATCCAGAATTGAAATCATAAAATAATTCAGTGGTATTACCATCTGTACGCCATAATTCCCAACCCTCATCCTGTGTTGATGCGGTGTAGTATAAATAGCCATTGTACTCAAGGATTTCGTAATGGGTAAACGGTATTCCATTATTACTTTCCATGAAATGGCCATTACTACCACTTCCTGAATAATTCTCAGGAATGAGGGTAATGTCAGGATTGAGTTGGGCTGTGATTAAGTAAGGATTAAGGAAGAAAATCAATAGAATTATCCATGAGTAATTCCGTTGTTTCTGATTCAATTGAGAAAATAATTTCATAAGGCTTTTGATTTAGTACCCTACAAAATTGAATTCATTCGTTCCTTTTTCTAAACCAAAGTTGAGTTAAGCATTAAGGCAAAAAAAATAAAAACACAACATAATACCCTATTATTCAATTTATTACACTAAACATCAATTAAGTTTAGAATCCATCCAGGTATTCAGAAAAAGAACAAAGGTTTCATCAAAATCCTTTGACAAATGAATCTGGTTCCTCCATTTTCTAACGCTCTCTTTTTCTTGAATCAATTTTTGCAAATCCCGAAATAATCCCAATACTCCCTCAATTTTCAAGTTGGTCTTTTTTCTGTAGACTGACCTTATCTTAGACTCTAGTACCTCTATCATTTCTAATTCATAGAAACAGACCATTCTCAAAATTTCAACTGCTATTTGGTAGGGACCCACTAATTTTTTCTCATGCTGTTCGATTTCAAAATCAACTAGCATGCCTAGGGCTTCTGAAAATTCACCCAGTTTCACATGTGCTATGGCCAGGTAAAAATGAATTCGGTGAGAAAGTGCCGCTTTTGCTTCAATCTGATTGAAAGACTCATGTTCCTTGAGGATATCCCTTATTTCAGAGCTTGTTACTTGGCTGGGAGGTCTGCTAGCCAATAACTGTGCTTTTAATGGGTCACTGTAAGAATGGATGGCTGTATTAAGAGCTATATTATCAGGTATTTGATAATCGATACCTATATTCAATGCCTTTCTGATGTAGTGTTCGGCTTCATCAAACTTTTGTAGTCTGATGGCCTCCTTTGCTATATTATAAGTAGGAACCAACAAATTCATAGGATTCAATTGTATCAGTCCCTTTTGTTCCTCCATGATTTCCAACTCCTTTTTCATCCATTGGTACGCCAGTTCATATTCCTTTTTGGTACTTAGGATTCTATGTTTGATTTTCAAGGCACTCATCCTATCCATAGGATTCGAAATATTATTATAATCTTTCAGGATAGGTTCTTTTTCTATTTCATTCAATAGAGTTAATTTTTCCTCCCCTGTCTTAGAATGCATGATATAATGAGTTTTGGTAGTCAGGTAATTTATCTCCTGTTGAATCAGATAATTATGGGCGGATAATCTTGTTTTTTGGTAAATGACATCCAACTCCTCAATATCCATGTCCGATTTATGGGGACTTTTCATCAACATCATTCTAAAGTGATTGATCAGTAAGGGAGGAGTCACAGAAATAGCATCAGACTCAAGCTGTTTGTCTGCCTTATCCAAGAGGTATTCTGTGATATGGTACAACTGTTTTCGGGCAGCTACAGAAGCCACATGGATATAATTCATCGATTTATTGACATTACCCTCCTGGGAATACATTTCCCTTAGGGCACTGATGAGTTTTTCAAACAACTGATGCTTATGGACTGCATAGGAAGAACCGATTTTGAGTTTGAGTTTTTTCTCATCCAAATCCTTGGATTTGAGCATCTCATTAAAAATCAGGACATAGGTTGGTGTCTTACCCTTAGAATATAGACTTGCATACTTCTTAAAGAATGTAATTTCTGATTTTGTAAGTGAACGTATCAGTTCATACAATTGGTCCTTGGTTTTCATTGGTTTTCTTTACTGGTCTACAATTCCGTTTGGGTATGAAAGCGAAATGGAAGTTATGGAATTCCAGTTGAAATCCCATTCGGGATGTATGTTAATTCTCATTAACACCGTTTAACATGATTTTCACGATTGATTTTATGGAATATCAATCCCCCATTACTCTTATGTAATGTAATCACATTGCGAATGAATCAAAAGTGATGATACAATGTGAGCAACAATCAAGCATAGATGGATTTTATGGGAGATGTTTTTCATCTCCCCTTTTTGAAAGACTATTTCCAAAGCCAGCGGGCGGGTACTATATAATTCATGAGTTCAAATCAATACAAACAATTTTGCCCGCTTGGCTTTTTTATTCACCGAAATTCATTTTCGGTATCATAAGAACTGTTAGAGCATGCATTTGTCATACTCTAACAGTTCCATTACATAACACCCATGACAAGACAATACCCCCAAGAACATTTCGGAATCAAATCCTGGGCTGAAGAAGATCGCCCTAGGGAGAAACTCCTGAATAAGGGTAAATCAAATTTGACAGATGCCGAATTACTTGCCATACTCATTGGAAGTGGTTCCAAGAATGAATCTGCTGTCGGATTATCCCAAAGGATATTGAAAAGTGTCCATGACCAACTCAATGATTTGGGGAAGCAAAGCATCCAACAACTCATGCAATTCAAAGGGATTGGTGAAGCCAAGGCCATTACCATTACGGCTGCCATGGAGCTAGGAAGAAGAAGACAATTAGTGGATATCAAGACCAAACCACAAATTCGTTCCAGTAGGGATGCCTATCACATCCTCGCTCCATTAATCATGGATTTGCCACACGAGGAATTTTGGATATTGCTTTTGAATAGGGCCAATCGGGTGATACATCGGGAAAGGGTTTCCTTGGGAGGAGTAGCAGGTACGGTGGTGGATGCCAAAATCATATTCAGAAAAGCATTGGAACATTTGGCTTGCAGTATGATTCTTTGTCATAACCATCCATCGGGTAATTTGAATCCGAGCAAGGCAGACTTGGAAATCACCCAAAGATTGAAGCGGGCCGGAGAAGTTTTGGAAATCAATATCCTTGACCATCTTATCATTACTGAAGCAGGATATTTCAGTTTTTCAGACGAGGGAAAATTGTAACTCCATTTCAGATAATAAAAATCAGAATCGAATCGTTTGTTGAGTAATAATGTGTGATGTGGTTGAATAATAAAAAATATACCTTTGCTCGAAGAACTAAGAGGCAAAAGCCTTTGTTAGAAATTCAACATGAGCAAAGAACCTACAACAAGGAGAATGGATTGGGAATTGCTAGGCAGGGTTTTGAACCTCGCCAAACCTTACCGCCTCATCTTCACCCTTGCAGCAGTACTCGCCGTAACGCTTGCGCCCGTAGCGGTGTTGAGACCCTATCTCATACAATACACCGTCGATCATTACATCATGAGTTTCGATTACAGCGGTTTGGTCACCATGCTTATGGTATTGGTAGGGGTCTTGATGCTCCAAGCCATCATGAGGTATTCGTTCATATACAGTACTAATTTACTTGGACAATTTGTCATCCGTGACCTAAGGGTCAAGGTTTTCAAACATATTATCAGTCTCAGACTCCGCCATTTCGATCATACTCCAGTTGGTCAGTCCACCACAAGAACCATCAGTGATATAGAAACCATCAATAGTATTTTTTCACAGGGTATCATTACCATTATTGCTGATATCATCAGCTTATTGGTAATATTGGGTGTAATGCTTTATACCAGTTGGTCCTTGACATTGGTTTGTCTAACCACGGTTCCCATCCTACTGATTGCCACCTATATTTTCAAGGAAAAAGTAAAGGCTGCGTTCCAAATCGTTAGGACACAAGTATCCAAAATGAATGCGTTCCTACAAGAACGCATCACAGGTATGCGAACTGTACAGATTTTCAATGCAGAAGAACAGGAGTTGAATCGATTCAAGGCCATCAATAATGAATACAAGGAAGCCAATGTCAACACGGTGCTTTATTATTCCATTTTCTTTCCAGTGGTTGAAATTCTTTCTGCTACCTCATTGGGGCTGATTGTTTGGTGGGGAGCCAAGGGCGTACTTAGTAATGACGTCTCCTTGGGGGTTATGATTTCATTCCCATTATATATCGGTATGTTATTCCGTCCTATCAGGATGCTAGCGGATAAGTTCAATACGCTTCAAATGGGTTTGGTAGCTGCGGACAGGGTATTTGGTATCCTGGATAATGAATCCAAAATAGAAAACAAGGGAACCATCAAACCCAATCAGCTCAAGGGGCATCTGGAATTCAAACAGGTTGATTTTGCCTATGACAACCTTAATATGGTGCTGAGGAATATTAGTTTTGAGTTGAATGAGGGTGAAACCTTGGCCATTGTTGGAAGTACGGGTTCAGGAAAGACCACTATTATTAACATCCTCAATAGATTCTATGAAATCAATGGTGGTGAAATCCTGATTGATGGCACCAATATCAAGGAATTCGAACTTTATGCATTAAGGAATCGGATGGCTATGGTACTTCAGGATGTGTTCCTATTCTCAGGTTCAGTGCTTGAAAATATTACCCTACGGGACCAATCCATTACCCGGGAAGAAGTCATACATTCAGCGAAATTGATTGGTGCACATGAATTCATCATGAAACTTCCCGGAGGTTATGATTATCAGGTAATGGAGCGTGGTGCTACCCTATCCATGGGTCAAAGACAACTCATCTCCTTTGTAAGGGCACTTGTTTTCAATCCGGATATTCTCATTCTGGATGAGGCAACCTCATCCATTGATCCTGAAACGGAATCCGTAATCCAGTATGCCATAGAGAAATTGATTGAGAAAAGAACTTCCATCATCATCGCCCATAGATTGACGACCATCAGGCATGCTGACCAAATCATGGTACTCAACAAAGGAAAAATCCAAGAAATGGGTAACCATGAGGAACTTCTTAAAAAAGAAAATGGACATTACCGGGAACTCTACGATATGCAATTCGCACAATTAGAAAGTTAATTCCATTTAGATTCCAACCCTTTATATTCTTTCCCGTCATTGAATCGTAAAATATCCGTCATCCCTAGTACCAAAAAAGGATGATGGGATAGACTCATGAATCATTCATTCCCTTTCATTACCCTATTCTCTCCAAATTAACCTAGGAATTTCAAAATTCTATTGAATATGCTTTATTAATATATGAACAAAACACTATATTAGCACCCCTTAGTTTACGACCCAAACATAGTAATAACAGAATAAATGCAAAAATTAGTCTTATTCATCACATTCCTCATGCCCGTCTGCCTCTATTCAAAGAGTACCATTCACTTTGAGGATTTTAATAATTGTGCTTCAATCAGCTGGACTGCTGTTGCGGGAAGTACGGATAGTGAAGCCTTTGATGATTGGTCATGTAAGACATTCTCAGGTAGGACCTACATGGAAATTTATGATGGTGATGGCAACAACGATGAGGATTGGTTGATTTCACCCTCATTCAATTTGGATGTCACCAATGAGGAATATTTTTCATTCGAGTATGATAATGCAAGTGATATCAGCGGATTGACCTTATTCTATTCTACAAATTTCAGTGGCACTTATAATAGCACGGCAATTGATGCTGCCAACTGGATTGCCATTCCTCTGGATTTATATGATATTGACAATGATGCATACACTTCCAATTTCACCTTTCAAAGGGCCATCAGTCTGAATAATATATCAGGAACCAATGTATATCTGGCCTTTCGATTCATCAGTACATCCAGTACACAAGGTTGGAGTATTGATAATACAAGAATCATAGCTGATTATTATGAGGACGCAGTTAATTCCATTGGTACCGGAGGCAAATGCGCAACGCTCAAAACCGTATTGCACCAACTGGTCAGGGGGCACGATATGATTTATTATACCTCCTCCAATTATGACGTATGGGACGCTATTTATGCCACGGATAAAAGATGGAATGATGATAACACGGCCATTATTGTCTATGATATGTATTCGGATAATCCCAATGGAGTAGAACCCTATGAGTTCACATTGGGAGCAGACAGGGATATCGGAATGAATGCAGGAATGGAAAGTGTGTATTACAACCGTGAACACGTTTTTCCGAAATCGTGGTGGGGAGGAGGAACATCCATGTTTGATACGGCCTATACGGATATCCACCATATTGTTCCATCAGACCAAAATGTGAATAGTAGGAAATCCAATCACCCTTTGGCCAATACCAACTCCCCTACCCATACCACTGATAATGGTTGCAAGGTAGGACCATCTGCCATCTCAGGATATACAGGAACTGTTTTTGAACCAATAGACGAGTACAAGGGTGATTTTGCGAGAATGTTATTTTACATGCTTGTCAGATATGAGCCTAATTTCCCGTCCTGGCAAGCCAATTATGTCTCCGCCATGAATTCGGATACCTATACACCTTTCGATAGTTGGTACTTGGAAAATTTATTATGCTGGCATGAGAATGATCCAGTTTCGACTAAGGAATTGGATAGAAACAATGCCGTTTACTCCATTCAAGGGAACAGGAATCCATTCATTGACCATCCTGAATATGCTTTTTTCATTTGGGGTACTTGTGGCAATTTGGGTTGTCCATCCACCTTACCTGTCGAAATGGCCTCATTTACAGGAAAGGCTACCGAACAACAGGTATCATTATTGGAATGGCATACGCTTTCTGAAGTAGGTACTTCTCATTTTGAAGTGGAACACAGTCTGAATGCCCAGCATTTCGAATCCATTTATCGCACATCAGCTCAGGGAGCCGAACAGGTTGAATATCATTATCAATATGAACATGACAATGCAGCCTTTGGAATGAATTATTACAGAATCAAATCCGTAGATTGGGATGGAAGTTACGAGTATTCCCAAATTGTAGGAGTAAGGCATGAAAATGATAATTCGATTGATGTTTACCCCACTCTTGCAGATGATATGGTACACATTCAATCCGAACAAAAAGGCATCCACATTCAATTGTATGATTTCGGAGGGAATATCTGCCTACAAACATCCGTTTCGGATGAATCCCATCTTGAAATTTTCGTAGGAACCCTGCCGTCCGGGTATTATATTTTAAGATGTGAAAGTGGTTCATTGGTCGAAACGAAACGGATATTCGTCAAGTGATACAGGATTAGCCCGAACCTTTTCTTACTTTAGGGAGTCTTAATATAGAATCATTTAGGATTATTCATGCTGAATCAAAAGAAAACAATAAATATAAGTCCCTTGGTGGGTCTATTGATGCTGGGTCTTTTCCTGTTCCTTATGTATCTCCTGTTCCAAGGTATATATAGACTAGCATATATTGCCATGCCTGTCCTTGCCATTGCTGCATTGGTCATTGATTATAAGGTATATGTCAGTTATGGTAAGACGCTAATCAAGCAATTTCAGAAAAGTTGGATTTGGGGAATCATATCCGTTGGATTGACCGTTATGCTGATGCCCTTGGTGGTATTGTATTTATTCTCCAAATCGATCATGACCCGTTTTGTACTGAAAGGTGTCAAGAATCATCCGATGTTCCAAGAGCAAAAAGAGGGGGATTATCTTGATTATGTGGAAGTGGAGGATGAAGCTGAAGAAGTATCCTACATTGAGTTGCCTCCAGTTGAGGAAAAACCCAAGGACCCACAGAATCAATACGATGACTACTTCAAATAGGCAACCTTGATTTTTTACGTTCTTTTTTCCATTGCCATTACCTTGGCCTATGCCATTATCATTGTACTTTCCATAAAAGGTTGGAAAGCCATCCCTACTTGGGAAGTACGGCCATACCAACCGAGTACGACGCTCTCCATTCTCATTCCCGCAAGGAATGAGGAAAAAAATATCAGGGAAACGCTCAAAGCCATTGCAGCCCAGGAGTATCCTAAGGAATTGGTTGAAGTCATTCTGATAGATGACCACTCCACCGACCAAACCATACCCATCGCACAGTCCTGCTCCCATTTATTCTCTAAGCTGACGATACTCCCATTAAAGGAATATATCAAAGAGGAAGAAACGGGTTCATTCAAGAAAAAAGCGATCGAAACAGCATATGGGTTCTCTACGGGAAAGCTCATTGTTCAGACAGATGCCGATTGTATCATGGGGAAGAATTGGCTCAGGACCATTGTTTCCTTTTATGAAACACAGGATGTAAGAATGGGAACAGCCCCGGTTAATTTTTTCAAGGAAAAGAATTTATTGGAACGGTTCCAATCCCTTGATTTTATGGGAATGATGGGAATTACAGGAGTAGGTATTCATTATCAATTCATGAGAATGTGTAATGGTGCCAATATGTTTTACGAACGGGATGTTTTCAAGGAAGTGGACGGGTTTAAGGGCAATGAGGATATCGCTTCCGGGGATGATATGTTTCTTTTACACAAAGTAGCTGAAAGATATCCGGATAAGATTGGTTTTGTGAAGTCAGTGGATGCAACGGTTTTTACGGAAGCCAAACCCACCTTAAAATCCTTTTATCACCAACGACTCAGATGGGCTACAAAAAATGCTTCATATGATGATATCCGTGTCCTGTTTGTCAATGCCATTGTATTCTTTACCTGTTTTGCATTCGTAACCGCCTTGATTTTCTTACCCTTTGATTTTTACCATTTGGGAATAAGTGCACTTATTATTCTTTTGGGTAAAGGATTACTTGATTATTTTTTCTTGGGAATGATGAGTCGTTTTTTCCACCGAAGCGATCTCATGCGTATTTTCCTACCTGCCCAAATCATGCATATCCTTTATATTTTTTCTATTGGAATGGCTGCAAATTTCATTAAAAAATATGAGTGGAAAGGAAGAAAGGTTCGATAATATTTATATTAACGAACGAGTATATAGACATGTAGAATTCGTTCTCCCACCTATTAATGCTCACCTTTCAGCTCAACAAATAAAAGTTAAAATATTTTGATTATCAATTTGTTATACATAAATTGACAATCACATAAATAAACTACACTATAAAATATTAGATTCTTTTTCAGTCAAAACTGAAGTATTAGTAATGCAATTCCTTGAATCTAAACCCACGATAATCACCTAAAACTAAAATTATGTTTTCTAAAAATTACTTATTCGTACTACTTGTATTAATAGCATTTTCATGTAGGAAAGAAGACACAGGTCCTATAAAAGAATATGGCACAGGAAAAGTAAACTTTTCTGATATGAAAATTGGTCAAAAAAGTTCTTACACAAGTTATACAGAAATGTGTAATGAGGATTTTTCAGCGATTAACCTTTTTTTCGATGACACTATACTCTTTGAGGTCTTAGACATGAATGATAATGTATATACCCTATCTGAGAGGTATTCGGAAGGCTCTTCTTCTTATGAAAATGGAATTACCCAAAGTTTTGTGTATGAAGTAACACATGAGGATGATTATTTATTAATCCCCATTAGAGATGCAAGTGTACTATTTTATTTTTATGCGAATGATACCCTGCATTTGAACCCCAAGAACTTAATGGATTTTGAATATGAAGACTGCTTTCTCAAAGTGGATGAAACAACATTTGTTGAGAATGAAATTGGTATCATTAGAGATTTTGAAGTAATGGGTAGCCAATTGGATGATAAGATTGCAGTTTCTTGTCTCCCATCAATTAATATCGGAATTGAAACCGGTTATATTCTTTATGATGAGAATGGTGTTTCTCTTTCATATAGTGTTAGGGAATCGAATTCCCCCGAAATTGAATTTCTAAAGTTTGGATGGGTTGAGTTGGATGAATTGGAATAATTCATAAAACTTAATATACCAATCCTTTCCCAAGGGTTATTCGCTGATAATCCTTGGGAATATATTCTAGTCCAACTGCTCAGTTAATTTTTTCAGGAACCATATCATAATGGGTCTGGGCAATTTATTGATGAGGAAGAAAAACTTAGCATCGGGCCCGACCAGAATCCTTAGCTTTCTCTTTTGAATGCCTTTTATGATAATTTTGGCAGCTTGAGTAGGAGTCGTTCTACAGACTTTCTCAAACTTTTCAGCCATATTCTTTTGTCGGTCCGCATATTTTGAGTCCCTTGCGATATTGGTTTTGATTCCCCCCGGATGGACAGACGAAACAACAACTCCTGTATCCATGAATTTTTCTTCAATAGCCAAGGATTCCGTAAATCCCCTGATTCCGAATTTAGTAGTGCTGTATGCGGATTGATATGGAATCCCATGAATTCCGAAGATACTGGATATGTTGACTAGACTGGAAGCTTTTTGTTGTCGGAGATAAGGTAAAAAAGCCAAGGAACCATACATCATACCCCAGAGATTGATTCCCATTATCCACTCATAGTCCTCTATACTCGTTTCTGCAGCAGACAACTTTGAAATTGCTACTCCAGCATTATTGATAACGACATCCACCCGACCCAATTGTTGGGCCACTTCATCTGCAAATGCATAAAATGTCTCCTTATCCGACACATCAAAAATGGAATGAAGAATCGGTTGTTCAGAAGCAATGAGCGAAATCGTTTCCTGCAATGTTTCCTTATTATAATCATTCAGGGCTAGAGTGGCACCCAAACGATGGAATTCGACTGCCAAGGCTCTACCAATACCCGAACCTGCACCTGTAATTACGACTACCCTATTCTTAAAATCTTTCATATCCGCTTTTTTGACTCATATAAAAATAAGGAAGCCTAGGGTTCTTTTAAGAATCCTAGGCTTCCTTTATGAATACCCATCTTCCATCATCAAATAGTCCTATCGGACTAAAAGCAACTTAAGTAATAAGTTTTCAGTGGTTTGCAAATCAATTATTGAATCCTTTCCAAACCACTTCATCGACTAAAACTTGATGGCAAAGTAAATCGATGAGGGAAGCGCGAATGAAGTACGGAAAGACCAATCATCTGACTCTGAGTTATTGAAAGCTTCCCTTACTTCAATATTCCTCTCATAAAATGCAATGAATGCAGATTCCGTAAAGATCGAAATCTTGGAATTGATATTGAATTGAATACCCAGGACAGGCCCCAAACCTGCTTCTATATCCAAATCCAAATCCTTGGTTGAGGAAGTATTATTTCCTCCTGGACCATAAACTCTTTTATTGGATGTGACTCCTGTTCTGAAATCCCCACCTACCATGGCTTGCCATTTTTTCGATAATTTGAATTGTCTTTCAGTTCCCACTCTGGCATCCACGCGGAACCTACTTTGTGTCAGACCGGCATCAGTACCTGTTGATCCATTCGCAAATGAGAAAAGACCTAATCCCATTCTAGGAACCCTACGTTTCCCCTCTCGATATATCTTATAAGAAACAGCATAAACATCTCCAGAGGTTGGACTATTACTCGAAAAACTAATGAATTGGGAAATGAAGAATGTTGCATTCACACCAATTTCATGTGTTTTCTTGGGTTTGCTGTTTTCCTCCTGAGCGGACAATGAGAATGCTGAGGTTAAGAGAATTAGAGATACAATGAATAAATTCTGATTCATCAAATAGCTTTTTGGTGATTAAATAATATTTATATTTTATAATGACGTATGAGAAAGCAAAATGTGTTAGTTTCTTGTGGGTTTTAACATTTATGATTCCATGAAAAGTACGAATAAAACTGATATACCATGTTGTGGTACTTGCTTTTCCCTTCCCATAACATATCTCTTTCGGTTTTTGGTATTGATTCCCTTTCAGTATCCACCTAGTAAGAATAATCCAAGCAGATTGAACATCATCACTTAATCTGCCAGATTGATTTCTTTGAGTAATTGCCCGGCCGAAGTTTTCGTTTGGGTATAAATCCCTTTCAGGGATTTGTACCTAAAAAGGCTTAATCTTAAGAAATTCCGGCCCTTTACAGATTGAATCATTTTTACCATTTTATCCTTTCTTTCTTTCGGATCTTGGAGTATGGGAATATTATTCGTAGAATCGGATAATATGGTCAACTCAAAAGCATCCTGTTCTTCCCAAAAAGCCGACTCTCTCGTTGCCAGGTTTCTTTCCCAATCGTTGAAATTATTCAGGTAATCCTGATTATAGGTATAGTAATTATTAATCTTTTGAAAAATGGTATCGAATTCATGCAAGTTCAGAATGGACTGGTCTGTCATACTTGAAAATGCAGCATCGTTGATTCGTATATTCAGATATTGGGTATTCAAGGCTGCATCAAGATATTCGATTGGCAGGGTATCCATTCTACTGTCTTGTAGTACAAGCGTCTTGACCTCAATGATTTGGTCAATCATTTCTATTACCTGACTGAAAACTGCAGTATCCCTTTTCAATTCATTGGATATCTTGGTCAAATGTTCCTGAGCAAGTACGATGTTATTCCTTTTGGTGTTCCAATTATTCACCTGCACTGCAATCAAAATTCCGATAACGACCAAAAAAACCTCACCCATTGCATAAGGGATATATCCTTTCAACTTCTTTTTGGCTGATTCATTCTTCATTCAAAAGTTTTTTGATTCCTATCAAAGAAGCAAAATAGAATATTTTCCAAATATCAATT
Organism: Saprospiraceae bacterium; assembly: GCA_020631355.1. Taxonomy (GTDB): domain Bacteria; phylum Bacteroidota; class Bacteroidia; order Chitinophagales; family Saprospiraceae; genus JAHDCE01. The sequence continues at coordinate 81,656 of JAHDHL010000024.1, forward strand.
AATTCATTCAATCAAAACTTCTTTTTTCATTTGGACAATCCTCTTTTTGCCATTCTCTATCACTACCATCTGTAGCGTATTGGATTGGAGTAAATCAGGTAATTCAGTTTTCAAGAAATCACAAAAATCAACTATATCTGCTATCTGATAATGTTCTATGGCTACAACTTCATTTTCCGAGTCAATCGGTTCATATGATGAATGAGAAGTCCAGTAACTTTTAATGGAAAGGGTTTTCTCCCTGATATTAGCCATGATGCCGTATTGGAAATCCTGCAAGGATTTCTTGTGGCTTTCTTTTATATCCTCGATGAATAACATTGATTTTTTCCAATCAATCGTGACGATATGATTTTTCCAAAACCTGTTCCCTATCAAATTCGAGCCATTCTCCTCAAATGAAACGATCATATCGCGTACCAGCCTATCACCCATTACAACTTCAGGAATTTTCTGTTTCACTTCCTCTACCGTTTGTATGGAATGTATTGATACTGAAAGACCAACACCTGTAGCAGACTTTCCAGCCTCACTCTTTACCCCTGTCTTTTTTAGGACGGACATATTGGCTTCCATCAGACCTCCAAATCCGGTATCGAATAAAAATTCACCCTCATAATCATTCATTCTAACCTCTATATTAGGATTGCCCAATTCAGTAAATTCGATAGGAATCGTATCATGCTTGGAAGATGGTATTACTGTTCTACTAACATCCCAAAAGGTAATCGTATTATTCTGGTAATCAATTTTCCATGTGGCCTTTTTCATCAGATTATTCCCTATTAATCCGTCTATTCTTGTACCACATCCAAATTCTTCAAAATCTGCTAATTGTGCATTCAAATCAGATTCGGCACATAACAATTTTTCGAATCCTACATCATTCATCATGATATCATCAAGAAAATAAAGATTGATTCTTTTAGAATTATTGTTGGACCCCTTGACACTGATTGAACTCTCTCTTTTCAAGTTTAGTTCTGATACCAATTCAGGGGAAATCAGGGAAACTTCAGCACCAGTATCAAAAATAAAATTATACAGATTCCCATCAATACTGACCTCAAAAACTATTAGATTACTAATAAGTCGAAAAGGCAATTCAGTAATAAAGGAATCTTGTTGGAATGTCCCTTCTTTCAGGATTTTCTTATTCTTAAGAATAGAACAAGCGGATATCGAAGTAATCAGGAATGAAAATAGGAATAATCTTAAAATTCTCATAAGTTGCTACCTATTGATGTCAGATAATACAACAAGATATAATATTAATATATCGATTATGAATCAAATGCAATCCAACAATTAGATTACAAATTAATCATGTAATTCCAATTGGTAGTCGGGCATTTCTTCCTCCACTCCTTTAGCTGTCCAATATTTCCCTTTGACAACCATGATTTCCTGGTTACTGAATTCCATCCAAGCATAATCATAGATATAATGGTAAACCTTCCCCTTGGAATTTTTATATGTCCCGGTGAAATATGAAAAATTAAATCCGAGTTCCGTCATTTTTGTCTTGGCGACATAAAAATAATATTCATGTTTGGTTTGGAATAACGCTGACATGATTCCATGATTCTTGTGCAGTATCTTATCAATCACAAGGATGGCTTGAGGGATACTATTTTTTTGTTGATAATGATAAGCATTCTTACAGGATATACTACAAAACTTCTTATCGGAGCGGCCTCTGATGTTCTTATTACAATTCTTGCATATTCTCCCAGACATATTCTTCTTTTAATAGTTGATTAAACGATTATAAACGCTTTCAACGCCTAAAACAACTACTACACTGATTTTCATCATTTTAAAAACAACTCACAGAAGTAGATCCCTTATATTTGTATTGACATGTTATCCAAAATTCTATGTCGTACACCAAATGTAATTACATAGGATTTCACGAAATAATCATAGGACCTCTAATCATATAAAGGGATAACATGACAATATGTGAGTCCTTGGGTGGTAAATTCTGATATATTATCACAGAGAATACAGAACCATTCCAAGAAATAAATCAAGATGAATAAAGAACAAAAGCATATTTCACTAAAGCATCTGGTTATTGAGAACCAACGTCAAATCGGAATTTCGTTCCACACTGATAAGGTTCTGGAATCTTTGGTCCTACGCCTCCCTCAAGTGGCATGGAGTGAACAATATGGGATGTATTATATTTCAAATTATCCAAGGAATTTCCATTTGATACTGAGAACATTCAAGGATGTAGCATGGATTAACCTCCAATCGTTTTCTGACAATATCAAAAGGTCACATGACAACCCGACCCTCAATCTGGATTATTTCAGGAAAAGGAAAGTAGAAGTTGGATTCAGGGTTTGCCCGGATAGTTATCTGAAGAAACTGGAAAGCAAGTCGTATGCATTCAATACAGCCAAAAGTTATATCCATCATTTCGAAAGATTCATCAATCACTTTAAGGAAAGGGAACTCATAGGGATAAACGAGGAAGAAATCAAGGACTATATCAATATGGTTTGTAGGAGGTATAACTATTCGAGGAGTTACATCAACCAACTCATAAACAGCATCAAATTCTACTATGAAGTAGTGATGGGCATGCCCAATCGTTTCTATTCCATAGACAGGCCTTTCAAACAAGAAAAATTACCGCAGGTATTGAGTAAGGAAGCTATCCTGAGGATGATAGATATGACACAGAATCCCAAGCACAAATGTATGATTAGTCTTCTATATTCTGCAGGACTGAGGCGACAGGAATTATTGGACCTAAAGCCGCAACACATCAAGAGTGACAGGATGTTGATTTTTGTCCAGAATGCAAAGGGAAATAAGGAAAGGTATACCCTATTAAGCAAGAAACTACTACTGAATCTTAGGAAATATTACCGTCAATACAGACCTAAGGAATACCTTTTTGAGGGGGATAAGGGTGGAAAATACTCTGCTACGAGCCTTTCGTGTGTAGTCAAGGCAGCAGCCAAACGTGCAGGTATCATACAAAAGGTAACACCACATATGCTCAGGCACAGTTTTGCTACCCATCTACTGGAAAATGGAACAGACCTCAGATATATTCAAAATCTTCTGGGTCACAACAGTACGAAAACGACTGAGATCTATACTCATGTCGCCACGAATGTGATACGGGAGATTGTAAGTCCGCTGGATGTTTAATTTTACATTCAGCGATATTTGTTTTAAACTCAATAATACAATATCTTGGGTTTACTACTCAATACCCAATGATTCCAAAGATGGTTCATTGGGTATGTTGGGTTGTTA
>JAHDHL010000096.1 GCA_020631355.1 Saprospiraceae bacterium
GGGTTCAATATGATGGTGGGCACAACAACCCATTATATTCCTGCCGTAGGAACCTATACTTTCCAAGGTCATCCTAACCAATCTTGGAGGTTGGATGTATTCGACCAATGCACTCCTACTCAAGTTGTATTTACGGATGATTGCTTGGAACTGGAATGTGGAGATATGGCGATGGAAAGCCTTTCCAATGGTGATTTTGAAGATGCAGTCAATACTGCATGGACGACTTCAAGTACCTATTATGATGGTAGTCCAAGGACTTTTGATATGATCAATACCAATTATGTCTATCAGTATCCCAATGAATATCAATCTGCCCATTTCGGTGCTGATTTTGACGAATACCTAGGTACGGTTTCTTCCATCTCGCAGAATTTCACAATTCCTGCTGGTGAGAGTACAAGATTGTCTTGGTGGCAATATGAAAGATGGGCTTGTAGTCCGGATAATAATCTATCCATTTATGTGGATAGCGATTTGGTCTATTCCTTGAATTCGGATCAGAATGCCAGTTGTAACAGTTTGAATTGGAGTTATCACGAAGTGGATTTGAGTGCTTATACCGGAGATGGACTTATTCATAATTTAAGCATTGTCTATACACAGCCGAATACCAATGGAACGTCAAGACTTCACATGGATAACATTTCGATAGAGACTTGTCCTTGTGATACGACTGTTACACAGGTATCCGCTTCTATTTGTTCAGGAGACGATTATACTTTCCCGGATGGGACGACCCAGACTGGAATTACGGCTGATGTGACCCAAACTTCGGTGATTCCTGTCGAAGGAGGTTGTGATAGTACGGTAGTGACACAATTGACATTATACCCTAGTACTTTTAATCCGCCAATATTCACATACCTATGCGAAGGAGACGATTATACCTATGTAGATGGTACCGTTTCTACTAACCTGACAACAGATGAAAGTCATGTCAGTGTGATTCCGAACCAATACGGTTGTGATAGCTCTATCCTAGAGCTGGTTTATGTTCAATCCTATTATAACGTTGAGGGAGATACTTGGATTTGCGAGCCTTATCCTTATCAGAAACACATCTATGTGGATGATACCGCTACAGGTAATAATGATGGAACTTCTTGGAATGATGCCTTCACTGATTTGCAGGATGCCTTAGCTCTGGCCGCTACTGATTCTTATTACAAAATCCACGTTGCAGAGGGAATCTATTATCCAACTACGACTACTCAAAGAGGAAAAGCATTTGAAATACCTGAACGAGTGGATATACTTGGAGGTTATCCCAATAATGGAGGAACAAGAAACCCAGATGCACATGAAAGTATCCTTTCAGGTAATATTGACCAGACGCCAGATAAGAATGGAAACTCTTATCATGTTGTGTTCATAAAGGATGTCCAATTCGTAACCATAGATGGATTTACGATTCGGGATGGTAATGCCAATGATGCTAATACTTTCGGACGTGCCAGAGGTGGAGGAGTTTATTTAAAAGGCAGCTCAAGTATCGTTTTTGAGAATTGTGATTTCAGATGGAATAGGGGATTATTCGGAGGAGCTATGTTCGCAACGCTATCTCCAGTGATTCAGGTGAATAATTGTGAATTCAGAAAGAATCGTGCGGATTATGGTTCGGCTATCTTCCATTCCAATGAAACAAGAATGTATTTGGATGGAACACAGATTATAGACAATACTTCTGATGTCCGTGCTGCGATTGAGGTGAATAATTCTTTGTACACAAGACTCATCAATACCGTCATTGCAGATAACATTACATCGAATTCCAATGCAATTTCTTTCGTAGCTACGAATCGAGATCAATCCTGTGATATCTATAATTCTACGATTACAGGAGAGGAAAAGAACAAGTATCTGATTTCAATGCTGATTGGGTTTGGTGACCAACTGGATATCAATATCCGCAATTCCATCATTGCCCATCAGAATGCAACTTTCAATAAGGGATTTGTGGCGTATCAGAATGGAATATTGAACCTGCATACAGACCATTGTTATCTACAAGGAACATCTGTCTTGGGTACTTCAAATGGAAATCTCTATACAGGTACAGATGGCGCATTGACATTGAACAGTAACTTCTCCCTTCCTAGTAATTCCCTAGGAATTGATGCCGGTGATGACAACCTCATCCAATATTATTCAACCGATATCACAGGGGCTGCAAGAGTAGCGGGTAATGCTGTAGATATGGGAGCCTATGAATACTATGCTGCTGCAAGGGAGCAAGAAAAAGATGTGGTAGCTACTGATGATTGGAATGTGGATATATATCCCAATCCAACACAAGGAAAAGTGAATATCGTCTTTGATGAACCACTTACATCATCTGCTATTGTATCTGTTCTTAACGCATCCGGACAATTGGTATTTGAGGAAGAATTAATATCTGCACAATCCCAATACTCCTTGGATTTAGAACATATGTCAAGTGGTATTTACTTCATGAGAATCCAATACGGAACTCAGGTAGAAACCAAGCAGGTCGTAATTTCTAAATAGAGAGGAATTAGATTCAAGTGAATCAATTCGCGGGGCTGTTCTTGTATGCAAGAACAGCCCCGCTTTGCATTCTCATATCAAATTATACATATAATAAATTTATATAATGGGTAACATTATGACTATATTAGACACCTGATATTGAAAGCAATATTACTTAACCGAATTTTTTGAACAAAGACTAAAGTTATGAAACGAAACCTACTTTATCACCTACTGTTGTTTGTGATGCTATTCTTTATGAATACTTCACCGTTACAGGCCCAAGGGTTCTGTGATCTCCAAATCAATTCCTTTTTGGAAAATTGTAATGACCCTGATACCCACGACCCATCGGATGACCAGTGGTTAGTCTCCATTGACCCGTTTAATCCTAGTGCGGGGACGTCTGGTTCCTATATTGTAATTGATGACCTTGGCGGATATTATGGTCCGTTTCCTTATGGTATACCCGCATTGTTGAGTATACCTGCTGATGGTATGATACACACATATACAGTGGAGGATCTGGATGATCCCAATTGTATTATTACCATTCAGTCCCAATTTACATATGACCCTTGTTCTCCGACTTGTATTGACCAGATAATGAATGGTGATGAGACAGGCGTTGATTGCGGTGGCCAGTATTGCCCACCATGTCAGACTCCTTGTAATATCGCTGTAGTTTCAT
>JAHDHL010000004.1 GCA_020631355.1 Saprospiraceae bacterium
GCATCGCCATCGCATAATATTCCATCATTATTCGTCGAGCCAGATGCATCCGTTACTGTAATATCAGGGACTGGTGGAGTAAATGAACCAACAGTAACGTTGGTTGTACCAGTACAACCAGCACCATCTGTTACGGTGACTGTATAGGTTCCTGTTTGTGTAGCATTGATTACTGCACCAGAAGCAGAGGAAGCATCTGGTTGAGTCCATGCATACGTATAGCCACTTCCAGAACCGCTACTACCTGCAGCCGTAAGGTCTCTATTACCCCCCGGACAAATACTTGGTGCAGCAGGAGACACAGCAACAGTAGGAGGAGTATCTTCCGTAATTACCACACTCGTAGTGGTCACACATCCATCATTAGTATCTGTAACTGAAACCGTATATGTACCTGCACAAAGTCCAGTAGCCTGATTACTACCTGCGACTCCATTGACAGTCTGAACATTAGCTCCCATGTCGTCTACCCATTCATAATTGTATGGACCTACACCATTACCGGTAACCGTAGCTTCACCAGTACATGCACCTGGACAAGGAGTAGCATCCACAACTTGAGTAGGACTTTGACAACAAGCAACGGAGGTGAAAGAAACCGTAATTGGATCATCCACACAACCTCCACTATTGTAGCTACCTGTCTCACTATCACCATAAGTTTCTACTGTCATGCTCAAATCATCACCTGTTGTATTCGGTGGACAAGCATCCACTGTAATATCCCAACAGAATGTCCAAGTAACTCCACCGGGACATTCAGCAATATCTCCTGAATCACCAAAGTTATTTCCTGGATTCCCATCCTCAATGAATGGCCCTGAGGCCAGACCACTTGAGGAATCAAATGAGAAACCCGGGCCTACCGTACCCACATTACCTGCTGTGGTATTGGTACCTGTTATTGAATTATACCATCCCCATGTACCATCAGCATCACAAGATGGAGGAATTGTTGTTGGGGTTAGGGAAGACGCATCCCAAGCAGCTCCAGGCATTGGAATTACAGAGTGAATCCAGTTAACAGCTGTCTGATTCCAAGAATTCACTGTGAAACAGAAATTCACTGTTTGTCCAGGCTGATATTGTCCATTGATAGCAGGAGGAGTGGCATCCAAAACAGATTCAGTCAAACAATTACTACAATCCCAAGTACTAACAACTTCTAATTCGAAATCACCCTGATCTAGTTCGTCACCACCTGAAATCTGTACAAAGTAAGTAAACCCAGGTGTTGTGGGACTAATTTCCAAGGAAAGTGAACCTGTTCCATTGTCACAACCACGACCTATCATTGTTCCACAGCTTGCTCCCTCGTATACACCTATACTTGGATTGGTCAGACCTGTGATATTCAAAGTTGTTTCATTAGCTGTAGCTTCGAAAGAATACCAGACATCGGCTGCAGGGCTGGCCATATCATTACCATCCTCACATGCCACCAATGCTGTGTAAGGATTTTCAGCTGTCGCACCAACGTTATTCAAGCAGAATATATCTGTAACTGTTCCTCCTGTGGGGCAACCGGCAGGTGCTGTTAGCGTACCCAATGAACATGCATCATCACATGCATCCGGAATCAAAGGAGCACAGGTTGGTGTACTGCCTGTACAAACGAGTACACCACAAGTATTACAAGAGAATGTACCTGCCCAACCAGCAGCTGTAACAGAACCATCTGAGAAGAATGAGAATGTAAGACAACCATCATTGGTAGCAGTTACATTAGGAGCATTCGTACCTGTGTATGTTCCTTCTACCGGACTTGCCGTTGAATTACCATCATAAATTGTCATAATATCAAATCCATCCTCCAGGCTGAACTGGGTAAAATTGATGGATACACAATCTGAGGGGTCAGTGGGACAAATAGTTGTTACTTCATTGATTTCATCACTTGAATAATTGGCGGCTGGTCCTCCTGAATCAAAGAAAGTACCATTACAGGAAGTAACCGAACCACCGGGGCTCGTGATTACAATTGGTGTAGAACCACAAGAAAGAGTTGAGGTCCAACCTGCACCTGTAACGCTGCCATCCGATTGGAATACGAAAGTCAGACAAGTACCAGAGGAGGTAATGTCCGGTGGTGCTGTTGTACCAGAAAAAATTCCTATCTGAGTAGATGTCGCATCAGGGCCATCATAAATGGTAAGTTGATCAAACCCTCCCTCTGTATCAAAAGAGGTAAACGATATATTCAAAGGATCACCATTATCGGAACAGATGGTTGTAGTTTCATTCTCGTTCACACTATAACCTCCTGCAACACCTCCAGTATCCGTGAAGTTGCCACTACATGCATTGACGGTAGCAGCCGAACCGATGGGAATTTCCGTAAGGGCGATACCACAAGAAATCGTGGCTGCCCAGCCTGCTGTTGTAACAGAGCCATCTGATGTGAACAAGAACGTAAGGCAGGTTCCCGTTGAAGTCAGGGATGGCAATGGGGCTGGTGTTCCAGTATATCCTCCTGCAGGACTCAATTCAGGTCCAGTATTATCCGCTCCGTCATAGACAGATAGGAAATCCCAACCACTCTCAATGGCCATTGCTGTAAAATTAACAGTAATCGTTCCACCGTTATCAGAACAGAGTGTGGTGGTGATATTTTGATTACTGGTATAATTGCCTGCAGCGCCCCCCGTATCAAAGAAAGATCCCGCGCAGGTATTAACGGTACCGCCGGGATTATTAAAATTTTGGGCATTTAGTCCTAGTGTTGATAAAAGGAGAACAAGGGCTAAACATACAGTTCCACGTAAATTATTCATGGCTACTTGTGTTAAAGTAATTGATGTAAGAATAAAAGAGAAAAGTGATTTGGTATGGTGTGGGATTGGTCTCCAACCTAGTGGAGAATCGCCTGGATTTGGTTTGCCAATTGTGCATTCAAAGTGATGACAATGGAATTCTTATCCTTGATGAACTCATCTATATCATTCTGGCTTAGTGTCAGTTTCTGATATACCTGGTCATTATCTTTTAGTTTCGGATTGTATTTGATACTGGACATCTGTGATATGGCCAAGCCGACAGGGTCAAATAATCCGGTGTGGCATTTGGAATAAAGGTCTTCCAATTTCTGCTTATCGGACTGGGATAATGCAGAAAATTCCTGGGATGTCATTTTCACCCTGTAACTTTCTTGGTCCCTTACCGTTTGGATGAATGAGGGCCAGTTGTTCTTGAACCATTCAACACTGGAATAGTATCTATTCTTGTAGTTGTTATTCTTGATATCGTCCTGTTGGGTGAAATCATCGGAATCTACGACTACGATGACCAAATCCATCTTCTCCATTCTCTGGCTAAGGACATTGTTCTGGGCTTGAGCTAATTGGATTGAAGTAGTACATAACAAACAAAAGGAGACAATAGTAATTAGTCCTCTAATCATAGTTCTTAATTTTAAAATTCACTGTTCAGGTCGAGTGGTAATTCGTATTCTGCTTCATTTCGACCTATTCGACAGAATATTTCGCTTGTTTCAACTTTAGTTGCCCCGGAGTATTGATATATAAAGGAATCGAAATTACAAAATAAAATTCGTAGCAAAGCAACATACCTCACTTTTTAATACTTTCCTTTTATACGTTTAAAAGCAATCATTTGTGACCTCTAAGACGATAAGATAATGGTAAGGTTGGTAATTAATTAGTTCAATAAACATTCCAAGTTAAGAAAAATCAGAGGTCAAAATAACATAACACATTGAAAGACAATTTATTAATTCATACAATTATTTAATTCAAAGTATCGAAAAATCATTGTTACAAATCAACAATATGTAATAAATAGCCGACAGAAAGTAACAGAATGACGCCCAGATACCAAAAACGCCTATGAATAATGAGGTAGGCTCCCAATAGAAGTACGAGCTGAAATCCCATGACAATGGATATCGGCCGTAAATCCTGTATCAGGATTCTGATGAATCCCTCCAGATCGAAAATATGATTTCGCCTGTTAAAAACCAGAAGTGTCAGGATGAATATGCTTAATAGTGAGAATGATAGATTGAGTAATCCTGCTTTCCATATGCTCAGGTATCTCATTCTAGTGAAAAATACCAATAATCCACTGGGAACCAACATGACCCCCCAGATTATCAACATTAGTATTTTCAGTTCGAAACCCAATATGCGGGCAATCACCATATCTGGACTAAGTCTTGTAATGGTTTCCGAGGTAACTAAACTCCAGAGTACTCCTTGGATGAACAAGGTTATAACGAATACGATAAGTATCCGCTTATTCGAAACCTGAACAGGTTCCGGAGCATCATTGAAATCATCTAGTACCTGAGTATCAAGCATTGGCCAATCCTATTAAAAGTGTACATAATAAAAGTAAAATTGCGCCCTTGAATTTCTTCTTTTTCAGCAACATAATCCAAGCCCATAACAGAAGGGTCTGCAATATCAGTAAGGATAAGGCAGGATAGGAAAACAAGTGGGGTTTGTAGAAGATTTGATGCCAAGCTTCTCCCTCCATTATCTTCATGAATATGATCAAAGTTATTGTCTGTGTCAGGATTCCGGTCAGCAATAATCTTCTGGCAGTTGAAAATCTGTAAAGGCTAGCAATAATAAACCAATAGTGGGCCAGATTCATTCCCAAAAATGCCAAACTTGCGAATATGGGACCTGAAATCATCAACGTCATAGAAATCAGATCCAACAAGAAATATGTCAGAAAGTACCCGACACTTCCGGCCGAGCATCCTAGCAACAAACCCAAACCCCGTTTAGGGCGAGGTTTTGCGGGGGTATCCAAGGGGGCATCCAGTATATTCCGATTTTCCATGATAGGATGAAGTTAGGAATATTTTAGGCTGGATCAATCATCCAATCCTGGGCATTCCTCTAGGAGTAATTGGTAATAAGTCGGATGGTTCAATCTGAGATTAGCGAAATACTTCGTGTTATTCAAGGGGATGACATCATCCACTTCCCTAGCCTGTATATTTCCTACGGCGTATATGATTTTACGGGCCAAATATCCCTCGTCCGACATTTCTTCCGCATTCTTCACAATCTCAAAAGCCTCCTCGTAATACCCAATGGCCTTTTTGCAATCATTATAATTGTCATTGACATCATCATCATACTGGCCGAAGTAACTGTAGCGATAATCGTTTGATGTTTGGATGTAGGCCATCGCATGCCAATGGGAGCCATTGTAGCTGAGGTTATAATATGCATTTCCAAGTTCGAAAGCCAATGCGGCTCTATCAATATTCCTTGATTTCCTATAATCCTTGTGCTTATTGATGAGCTGCTCCACCAAATAAGCCTTGTTGATGAATGGGCTCTCATGATCGTACTCATCTCCCATGAACACATCATCATGCTCAGGTGCGAACAGGTCCAATCCGAGGTATTCATGATAATAGAATTCCTTGTACCAAAAATCGGATGGTACTTTCTTGTAAGCTGCGAGGGCCTTATCCAGTTGGTTATTACGAAGATATTTCGTGCCTATCAAATCCCAGAAGCGGGCTTTCGAATAATCATAATCCTGGAAAAGGAATGTTTCAAAATCCGTCTTATCCTTTGCATTGTACCATTTTTCGAATTGAATGACTTCCTCCACGGAAGCATACCTATCCAAATAGAAAAACGCATCGATATAAGGCCAATACCTGAAATCGGTCTCATTCCAATCCTTATTCTTACACCAAGCAATGAACATCGCAGCACGGTCGTGTTTTCCTGCCTGATGATATGAATTATGTAATGCCAGCATCAGATTCCCCAAATTCTTATCTGTATTATCCATGTATTCCTTATCAGCTTGCAAAAATTCCAGGTATTGCCAAATAGTGGTTTCGAATGCTGCATCAAAATTCTTTTCGAAAATCATTTCGTTTAGAATGGATGTGAGATAAAATTGATTCTTTTCATAACGGGTATCCACATTCTGTTCGGCTCTTTTCAGATATGTCTTGGACATTTCCGGGGATTCATGAATAAAATATAAATGGGCCAATACTAATTCGTAGAATCCTCTATCCTCTACTTTCTCATCCAATAATAATTGTTCTAGGAAACCGATGATTTTTTCAAGATATTTAAAATCACTCTTATAATTTTCTGAAACATATTTTCCATTGTATGACCAGTGTACGATCGAGGGGTCAAACTCAGTATATCTTCTTGTCAGCACCCAATCCTCCAATTTATTCACTTCCCTTGCCACTAATGTTTTGAACATTTCATTATTGGGATTTATTTTGGATAATGACTTGAGTCCCTCATATGAACGAGCAGGATTCCTAAATTCCGAAAAAATATGTACTGCCATTTTATCCTCATCATTTTTGGCTTGCCCCAAAACGGATAAAACCGATTTTCTTGACATATGATTATAGGCCCAATTCTTCTTGGCATGGCAATTCATGAATACCCTTGCATAATTTAAGTGAGCTGCATCCTCATCCCCTAATTCTTCCTGACAAAATGCCACATGGGATAATGCCCAATATTTAATTATACTTTCTTTTTCTTTTGGAATTTCGGAAAAATATTTCTCATATATTCCTACTACTTTTTCATACTTTCCCGTATATCTCGACATTACAATCAAATGATATGCATATCGTTGCTTAAGCATCAGGTCCTTGGTTTTGGACAAACGCTTCCGACCTAGTTTCAGGTGCTTTTCAATGGCTTCATTATCGAATTCCCTTTCTGACCAAGGATCGCTATTCCCTACTAAGATTTCAGTTTTCCGAGTATAACTGAGATAGGCTCCTAAATCACTGATTTCCTGATTGGTAATATATTCTGCCATTTCATTCTCACACAACTTATCGCCCTTGGAAACGGTTCCTTTCTCTAGGGATTGGAGTTCTTCGAATGAACTATGATACACAAGATCCCTAATGGATTCCCTACTAGCATTACCATTCAAATACTGGTACCATTCCTCTATATTCTCATTTGGAATATCGTACCAATCGTGGTGTTGGTCATTCAAAAAATATGAGGTATAAAAAAAGGGGGAATAAGCTTCAGCTTCTGTTGCTGTGGGACTAAACAAATAAACCCTGACATCTTCACCATGCAGATAAAATCCACATGAATCCAATTTTTTAGGGCAAAGAATACAACTAATCAAAAGAGTAAATAGCATCCAGTTTTTCATGGTATAACAATTGGGTATTTTCAGGTGAATAACTAAATAAAATAATTTCGACTTCCTTATCATTCAATAAAGGAGCACATATTTTCTTAGCTTTTTCTATATTTTTCAAATCCTGCTTTTCCAACCTTAGCACATCTCCAACCCTGAAGTAATTATCATCGATTAATGTATCCACTTCACATCTATAATGATTGGGCAATATGGATTTAAAACAATCTAATTTATCAATATTATTCTCATTAATCGAATATAATATATTCTCATATACGCCCTCCCTGAACCATACCGACCAAGAATACACCGGCAAAGCCAAATCCAACGGAATGGGATAATCTGATTTCTTATTGATATACCTTGATCCTGTCTGGTTATTCAATATTGAATTTCCTTCTTCCTCATCCTTTATCCGCCCCATATTATAATACATCAGGATGCCTTTCGAAACAGGAGGAACACCGGTTTTTTCCTGGAATTTTATTTGATGCAATCGAATGGTTGCTGTCAATTTGAGCAAAGGGTTCTTTTTTTCGAATTGCTCCAGAAAAAGAAAATATTTCCCTTTGGTATTGATGGTCCAATCACAATCAAACTGAATTTCAGAAAAAGGAATTCCGTTGAATTCTATTTCCCAGATTCCCATAATCTTATTCGTCATCTTATCACAAAAAGATGGAATGTCATTCACCTTAATGCGTTCCATCACCTCATTCTCGATATATATTACCGGAACGACCTTACAATTTGATGAATCCGAAAAAGTATTTTCCAGCAATTCATATTTCCTTACTTGCTTATGGTATTCGCTTCTATTTTTGGAATTCATTTCACCCTTGGGTACAGGTCCGAAAACCTCATCCCATCCTACATCAAAAAAACGAACGTAATAATTACGGATTCCCGCATCACCCAAGAACGTGACATCAGCAGGATTCAGTTCGGGGTTGGATTTCCAAAAATACATTCCCCTAATCACCGACTGTTCTCCATATTGGCAGGAAGTAAGTATTAGGGAAATGTAAAAAAACACTATGAAACACGAAAAGAAAAACCTCATTCCATTCTTAATCGTTTGAATGGTTTCCAAGTTCGGAATTACATGACAGAAAAAGGGAATGTGTGAGAATTCGTAGTGGATTATCTATTATTCGTCATTATTAGGCTGAGAGGGAGGTTGGAGGGAGTTGATATTAGGGCCTAATGGGCGATACTTTTTGGGAAAGCAACAAAGAACGTACTTCCCTCCCCTGGCTGGGATTCCACCCATATCCTTCCTTGGTTCCGTTCTACGATTTTCTTAGAAATGGCCAATCCGATACCGGAACCCTGGAATTGTTCCCGGGTATGAAGTCTTTGGAACAGTGCGAATATCAATTCCTTGTGTTCGTTTTCCATCCCGATACCATTGTCGCTGACCTTGAAAACCAATTGCTCATCCAATTCCTCGTACATCACCCCTACTTGAGGCGCTACTCCATCCTTGGTATATTTCAATGCATTACCAATCAAATTTTGGAATAAGGTCTGCATTTCTGTTGCATTAGCAAAAATGACCGGTAATTTTTCCACTTTGACGCTAGCGTTCTCCTCCTCTATCTTCAATTGCAGATTGAATAGAATCCTATCACAAATATCATTCATATCCACTTGGGATACGGCAGTATTGTATCTACCTACTCTTGAAAAATCCAATATCCCCTCAATGAGTTGGTTCATTCTCTGTGCTCCATCAACAGCATAATGGATGAATTCCCTTGCACTATCATCCAATTGGTCCTTGTATCGTCTTTCCAACAATTGCATGTAGCCACTTATCATCCTTAGAGGCTCCTTAAGGTCGTGGGATACCGCATAGGCAAAGGCTTCCAATTCCTCATTGGAATTTTCCAAACTTCTCGTCTTGTCCTCCAATGCCCTCCTATATTCCTCCTCCTTGGTCACATCCATCCCCATGACCACCACACCTTTGATTTCTCCATTCTTAAAATAAGGATAGGAATCTGTACGGATATGCTGCACTCCCATCGTCTCAGAAAAATAGGTACTGATATCACCCAAGGTCGCATTACCCGATTCCATGATCTTCTTATCCTCCAAGAAGAACTTATCAGCTTCTTCCTTACCAATGATATCCTCCAATGGGATGGGTAAGTCCTCATCTGTAAAACGGGTCCTATTTCTTTGGGCCTTATTGACCTTTACGATTCTGTTTTGGTCATCCTTGAATGTAATCATCACTGAGATGGAATCCAGAATGAATTGGAGCTCGTTCCTTGATTCAATGAGTTCATCTCTCTGTTGTTCCAGTTCCCTTTCCCTGAATATGAATGAAGAATAGGTCGCAATGGAATATACTGCCGCTATCAAACAACCCAATATGAACATCCCTCCATCTCCTACGACTCCACGTCCCAGGAATACTACCACAATGTAACAGGCAAGACTATAGAGATTATATAGTATCAAAGTCGTATATCTATCCATAATGGATGAGGACAATATCATACTGATGATAAACCAGAGTACCACAACGATATTGAATTCGTTCAGCAGCATTAGTTGTCCCAGAACTGCCATATAGACAAAGACCCCGATAACTAATATTTTCTTGTGCAACTGTTTATTCAGGCGGAAAGAAAGGACAAACATTATCAGCCCGAATAGGCTAACCAAATAGGGAACATAACCATTCTGGTGGTTTGGGAATTCCAGATAATTGACTACAGTCGATTGAATGAATGGATATACTATAAAACTCAACATGGCAATCTTTTCCAGTGCATCCTTAGGATGACTGAACCAGTCTAATAAGCGCCGGATTCCATGATTTGGTTTTATAGTTTTCTCCAAAATGAACTGAGTAATAATTTCGCTAGTGTACTTCAATTTACTAATAAACAATTATTAGTCCAATCATCGAGACTATCATTATTCATTGTCAAATCAAAGACTTATGCTTTTGAATGATTATACATTCCAATGGAAACAGGTCTCATCACACGATGCATTCGCTTTCTGCATCCTCGAATTGGAAGCATTATCGGAATATCTGGAACATTGACGAATAAAGCGTGTTCTTTTCAAATAGCCCCGAATAAGATATTGAAACCATAAAAGGATTATCTTTGCAGCCATATTCAGGAGCCTTGGAGTTTGCAAATACCAAAGCTGAGTCCTAAACCAAATTATTACATGGAGCAAGTATTACCATACCAGCCTAAGCACAAAGTAAGAATCGTAACTGCGGCCTCTCTCTTTGATGGCCATGATGCCGCCATTAATATCATGAGAAGAATCATGCAGTCATCCGGAGCCGAAATCATCCATCTCGGTCATAACCGATCCGTGCATGAAATCGTGAATACAGCCATACAGGAGGATGTACAGGGAATTGCCATTACCTCTTATCAGGGAGGCCATAATGAATTCTTCAAGTACATGTATGACTTACTCAAGGAGAGAGGTGCCAGCCAAATCAAGATTTATGGTGGGGGTGGCGGAACAATCCTACCTACGGAAATCGAGGAACTCATGGATTATGGCATTGCCAGAATCTACTCTCCTGATGATGGCCGTACCATGGGGCTACAAGGTATGATCAATGATGTACTCCAAGGATGTGATTTCCCAACGGGACTGAACCTGAATGGAGAAGTGAAACGATTGGACTCCAAGGATGCCACAGCCATCGCCAGGGCCATTTCAGCTGTTGAGAATTTCCCTGAGGAAAGTAATGGCTGGATGACCGAACTAAGAGCAAGTATCAAGGATAGTACTACTCCAGTCCTAGGAATCACAGGTACGGGTGGTGCCGGAAAATCCTCCTTGGTGGATGAACTCGTCAGGAGATTCATCCTGGATTTTGAGGACAAGACCATTGGTGTCATTTCTGTGGATCCCTCCAAGAGGAAAACAGGAGGAGCCTTGTTAGGTGACAGAATCAGGATGAATTCAGTGAATCATCCAAGGGCCTATATGCGTTCACTTGCCACAAGACAATCCAACCTGGCCTTATCCAAGCATGTACAGGCCGCTGTGGATATACTCAAAGCTGCACAATTCGATTTGATCATATTGGAAACTTCCGGTATCGGCCAATCGGACACTGAAATCATTGACCATTCTGATTGTTCCCTTTATGTGATGACTCCTGAATACGGAGCTGCCACACAATTGGAAAAAATAGACATGTTGGATTTTGCGGACATCATCGCCCTGAATAAATTCGATAAGAGAGGAGCCTTGGATGCGCTAAGGGATGTAAGGAAACAATACCAAAGAAATCACAACAAGTGGCATGATCCGATTGATGACATGCCGGTATACGGAACGATTGCCAGTCAGTTCAATGATCCGGGTATGAACAATCTTTATCGACAGATAATGGACAAGATTGTTGAAAGGACAGGTGCTGATTTGAAATCCACCTATGGTATCACTGATGCCATGAGTGAAAAAATCTATATCATACCTCCCAAAAGAACCCGTTACCTTGCGGAGATTGCAGAGAATAATCGCCAATATGATGCTTGGGCTGACCGCCAATGTAATATTGCAAGGAGATTATTCGGTCTGAAAGAATCCATTGCCCACATTGAGAAAGCTGAAAATGTGGAAAGTAGGGATGCCGTCCTGCAAGTCCTGAATAGTCAGTACAATGATTTGGAATTGGATTTGGACGGACGTTGCAAGCGAATCCTCGACACTTGGGAATCCAAGAAAGCTGCATACAAAGCAGATGAATTCATCTATAAGGTCAGAACGAGGGAAATCAAGGTTCCGACGCATACCACTTCATTATCCCATCAGAAAATACCTCGGGTAGCCCTACCCAGATTCAAGGATTGGGGTGAAATCCTGCGTTATGTATTACAGGAAAATGTTCCGGGTGAATTCCCATTCACAGCAGGCGTATTCCCATTCAAGCGTTCGGGGGAGGACCCAACAAGGATGTTTGCGGGTGAGGGTGGCCCCGAAAGAACCAATAAGCGTTTCCATTATGTTTCCTTGGACATGCCTGCCAACCGCCTAAGTACAGCTTTCGATTCCGTTACATTATATGGAGAGGACCCTGATTACAGACCTGACATTTATGGTAAGATTGGGAATTCGGGAGTAAGTGTCTGTTGTTTGGATGATGCTAAGAAATTGTACTCAGGATTCAACCTATCCCTACCGAATACTTCAGTTTCGATGACCATCAATGGCCCTGCTGCCACCATCTGTGCATTCTTTCTCAATGCCGCCATTGACCAGCAATGCGAAATTTATATCAAGGAGAATGGATTGGAGCATTTGGTAGAGTCGAAGTTGAAGGAACTGTATGACGACAACAACCTCCCTCGACCTAAGTATTATGCCCCTATCCCCAAGGGAAATGATGGATTGGGACTGATGCTTTTGGGATTGACAGGGGACCAAGTACTCGAACCGGAAGTTTATAATGAAATCAAGGCCAAAACCCTAACAGCAGTCAGGGGAACCGTACAAGCAGATATTCTTAAGGAAGATCAGGCTCAGAATACTTGTATCTTCTCCACAGAGTTCTCACTCAGGCTCATGGGCGATGTACAACAGTATTTTATTGACCATAATGTGAGGAATTTCTATTCCGTGTCCATTTCGGGTTATCATATTGCGGAAGCAGGGGCCAATCCTATTTCACAATTGGCATTCACACTTGCTAATGGATTCACTTTCGTGGAATATTATCTATCAAGGGGGATGGATATCAATAAATTCGCACCGAATTTGTCATTCTTCTTTTCGAATGGGGTTGATCCTGAATATGCCGTTATTGGACGAGTCGCAAGAAGGATTTGGTCCAAGGCCATGAAACTGAAATACGATGCCAACGAAAGGAGTCAGAAACTGAAGTATCATATTCAGACATCAGGTAGGTCATTACATGCTCAGGAAATTTCATTCAATGATATCCGTACTACCCTCCAAGCTCTTTATGCCATCTATGACAATTGTAATTCATTACATACCAATGCATATGATGAGGCCATAACAACGCCTACCGAAGAATCGGTAAGACGAGCCATGGCCATACAAATGATCATCAATCACGAGTTCGGCTTGGCAAAGAATGAGAATCCTAACCAGGGTTCCTACATTATTGAGGAATTGACGGACTTGGTGGAAGAAGCTGTATTGATGGAATTCGAAAGAATTACGGAAAGAGGTGGTGTATTGGGTGCCATGGAAACCATGTACCAAAGGGGTAAGATTCAGGAAGAATCCTTGTATTATGAAACCCTGAAGCATACCGGTGAATACAAGATTATTGGTGTGAATACCTTCCTTTCCAAGGAAGGTTCGCCAACCATTATCCCAGAGGAAGTCATCAGGGCTACAGAAGCGGAAAAAGAGGATCAAATCAATACCTTGAAAGGATTACAATCCGCTAACGAAACTACTGCCAATCGACTATTGAAAGAACTTCAGCAAGTGGCCATTGAGAATGGCAATGTCTTCGAAAAACTGATGGAGGTAACCAAGCATTGTTCCCTTGGACAGGTTACGAATGCCCTGTATGATGTGGGAGGTCAATACAGGAGGAATATGTAGTGGGAATAAGATACTGGACTATAAAATATCAGACGACAAGATGCTAGAAATCCCAATATTCTTTAGTCTAGCATCTTGTCGTCCAGTGTCTGTAATTCCAAACACCCTATACTTCACTAATAGAACTGAGCCACAATAACACCGTCTGTTTCTGATTTCAGATTCGGAACCGTAATGGTCTTACCATTCAGATCTATCGTAACAGAACTCGGGCTTGATGTAGGAATATACATATCCACAGCTGCAAGGAAAGTAGGCACCAAGGCCCAGGAACCTCCGATGTCTGTCAAATCGGAAGTCTGATTATCATTCCCATCATAATAGAACATTGCTATCGTAGAATTCTCGGGTGCCGTAAATTCTGGTGTGGATAATACATTCCCATCCACTGAAAGTACATCCCTGCCATTGATTACTGCCTTGCTTCCCGAATAGAATGCCAATACGGTCTGATTATCATCGCTGGGCAATGACCCCAGCAGCACCCCGCCTAAACCGCCAGTAGGAATCGTCCTCAAATAGACCAATTCACTGGACCTGACAAAAGCTTCCCTAAAGTAATGCACTTTCCTACTCCCATCACTGGGAATTACTTCGAATTCGTAGTTGATACTGCCCCTTAATGCCACTGGACCATAATCACCATTCACATCCGATGTAGCAGAAGCTTCGGGTGTATCTACTATTCGAGAGCCATCAGCCGGACTGACTTCATATATATTGATTGTTGCACCCTCCATAGGAATGTTCTCACCAAATGAAACGACCCTACCCGACACCCTGATATCTGTTTCCGGGGTTATTTCAGTTGTTGAGGGTGAATTACCATCATTGAAGAAAGCATGCATCAATTCGAAGGTCGGTACACTCGTCGCTACTTCGTAATGATCCTTATCAGTCTGCATCTCATTAACAGCATCCGGGATATCCCCACCTTGAACCACCAAGTCTTCCGTAGACCAGATATTCATTGTAGGGACTTCTCCATTAGGTCCGGCAGGTCCATCAGTCGGATTCCCTGCCAAGTGGACATAATGCGCAACCTTAGTAGCTCTTTCGGCTGTTCCCAAATAACTGTAACAAGTTCCACTCCCTGCAGAATGACCTGCCAAATCCACTTGCGCGAAACCTGTGGCATTCAATACATCATCTATGAATGCATCCAACTCGGTAGTCGCATCACTACCAAAGGCCAAGGTATTCCAATCAAAGGCATATAGATTCTGATTACAGTATCCATTACTTGCAAATCGCTGGAGTTGGAGTTCGTAGGTATCGCCCGAAGCCAGGAATCCATGTACCAGAATGATGGGTCGCAATGTGGAATCGCAGGTCATTTCATTCCCTGTCATACCACCATCGGTTCCTCCGTCCTTATCATCCTTACAATTGAGACTGAGTAATGCCAAGGCTAGGAGTAGTATAAAGTTCATCGTATTCGTTTTCATGGAAGTAGAATGTTATTTAGAAAAAAATGTTCAAAGTGTCCTCGGTACACTATTAAGTTCTGATTTTATTGAAAAGCTAATTTACAAATACACACTAATTTAGTTGTTTTATATATATTAGTAATTCATCTATATCAAAGCAAACGAAATGAAAAGGCACCTCCTCCTGGCCCTAAGTCCATTCCTATTCTTATATGCATGTTCATCGCATTCTGATGGTGAAACAGAAGCAGTAACTGCAAATGAATCAGACAGTGCGGAAATCAGTACCCATATCTTTGAAATCAAGGACCAGTGTGCTGTCATCCTTAGTCATAGCGTAGCGGAATTGGATTCCATGCAAGCTGCCGTATCTGATGATATCTGGGCGGAAATTGCCTCTGACATCGGTTATTACAATGCAACAGCCACAGAGGATTTGGATGCCCGTGGCATCAAGGTCATTGATATAGATGATGAACAAATCGCATTCGTACAGCGCAATGGCCAGCGAACCGTCATCAGTAGGAGAACCTATGATTATGACATGGTTTTCTTCAATCCTGAAAAGCGTCCCAAGGGAACTTATACCGCCCAATACGAGGAAGATCTTTCTTATTTTGGTATTGCACCAGACGTGGTTTTTCTAGAAGGATATTGGGTAAGTGACCAGCACCCTGACCAACACGACCATACTTTCGAATATTTTTATAAAACCTCATACATCAATGACGAACCATTCCTACAGGTTTTTGATAGTGGGAAAATCATTGAGGAAGAAGTCATCAATCCCCAGAAAGATGGATCATTCAAGCATCCTAACGAGGATATATCCTATACCTTTTCGGACAATGCCATCACTATTATGGAAAACGGTTCGGTGAGGGGTTTGGTCAAAGTGGGAGAAGATCGGATACAGGAATAAAATAGCCAGATACCCCATCTCCTACCCTCGCCAACGCAAATAAAGCATGAGAGAAAACCCATTACATATCCAATTCGTTAATAGGCAGAATCCGAAAGCCGAATTGGATATATTGGTTTTGGAACATCTGCTTAGTCGGAAATACAAGGATCATTCTCCTTTCAATCTCCACTTGGTAGAGTTCTATCTCATCATCCTCATTACAGATGGAACGGGACTACATACCATAGATTTCACCGACTATGCCTGTAAGCAAGGAACCATACTGACCATTCGCAGGAATCAAATCCATAAATTCCACCTGAATAAGGACATCAAGGGTAAGGCCATATTATTCACGGATGAGTTCCTGAATAGTTATCTGGGCCAACTGGAATACAAAAAGACCTTGCAATTATTCAATGAATTATTGGGAACGCCATGTATCCAACTTTCCAAGGATGAGCATCATGAGATACTTGGACTTATCGAACGAATGGATAGGGAATATTTCGAGTTGAATGATGACCAATCATCGGGTATACTCAGGAGTGAACTCCATATTCTTATCCATAAATTATTCAGGATCAAATCCAGGGAGCACGAAGTGATTTTCAATAAGAAATATCTGAATGAATTCATCCGATTCCAAGAACTGGTGGAAGATAAGATTACCGAATCCGCAAGGGTATCGGATTATGCCAGAATGATGGGTGTCAGTACGAAGACACTGAATAATATCACTCAGAATATCACAAACCAATCTGCCAAGGAATTTCTGGATGAAATCCTCATCAAGCAAATCAAAAGATTGCTCATCAATACTCAATATACGGCCAAGGAAATCACCTTCCTTACAGGTTTCAAGGAAACCAGCAATTTCCACAAGTACTTCAAAAAGCATATGGGAGTTACTCCTGAACAATTCCGTAGTCTTTCCTAGAATACCCCAGATTTTCCCAAAAGTATAATATACCGGCTGATAAGTATATCTGTTCTACTTGGTTTTGCTCGCATCTTTGTGTTATCAAAACATTATTCAAGATGAAGACAAAATCATTTATCGTACTATGGGCATTGGCATTTGTGCTGGTAAGCTGCAACAAAGTAACACCCGTAGATACACCACCTAATAATTCAGAAGAAAAGATGGAACAAACAGATGCAAAATCAGTAGCATTGGCAGGCATGAATGCCATGTTCAAGGATTTCAGCCAAGAGGAAACAAAGAAGTACCTTGCTGCCGACTACATTCAGCACAACCCAGGTGTACCGACTGGTGCTGAGCCTATTATAGGTTTCTTACCTGGTCTAAAAGAGGCTGGAATCACTTGTGAATCGCACCGTATCTTTCAAGATGGCGACCATGTGGTCTTTCATAATTCCTATGATAATGCGCAGGCATTCGGTGCTGAAAAAATCGTTACTTTCGATGTATTCAGGATAGCTGACGGAAAAATAGCGGAACACTGGGACAATATCACACCACTAGTGACGGAGACCGTAAGTGGCAGAACCCAAGTTGATGGCCCGACGGAAATCACGGATTTGGATAAGACGGATGAGAACAAGGAAATGGTAAAGAATTTCATTGATGACGTACTATTCGGAAAGAATCCGCAGAAGATTACGGATTATGTAAGTACCGAAAAATACCATCAACACAATACTGCGATTGGAGATGGTTTGGATGGCTTGGGTAAGGCTTTGGAATACTTAGCTTCCCAGAACGACATGTTCCAATATGAGAAAGTACATAAGATATTGGGAGAAGGTAATTTTGTATTGGCAATGAGTGAGGGTAATTGGCATGGCAAGGCTCAGGCTTTCTATGATTTGTTCAGAATCGAGGATGGAAAGATTGTGGAACACTGGGATGTTATTCAGGAAATTCCTGCTGAGATGGCCCACGAGAATGGTAAGTTCTAGTTGTATTGCTGGATTATTCCTTACGAACAAAAGGCTATTCCCTAACGGGAATAGCCTTTATTCATTCTTACCCTCATTTAACTTCCTAGCGAGGCATCTTGCAAGAAAATCACATCCTTTGGGGTTGAAATGTCCATCCAAAGGCCAATAATACGGCTGGGCTTTTTCCTTGTCATCCACTCCTATATCCACCAACTCCTTTCTCATATCGAGTAGTAGTACTTCTTCCTTAGATAATTCCACTATGACCTCATTCAATCCCCTATCCCAATACTCCTCCTTTTCAAAGTCTGCAATAACGGGATGTACAATCACCCTAAAATCGAAGTGATGCTCGGAAGAAAGTGCTTTCATCCTTTTTATGACATCCATTATTATCCCTGGGGTTTTGGCATCCCTCTCCATATACTCATTACTAGACATAAGGTAGTGATTCATATTCAATACGTCATGTACGACCCAACGTACCATATGGTTCAAGGCATAAATCCATTCCCAACTGGGCGGGGACCTACGATAGGAACCATCCTCGCTGAACCTTTCCAAACCACCACGAAATAATACATCCCAATAATCCGAAGAATTGAGCGTCATGATGACTTGGTCAGGCTGATAATCCAGCAGTTTATCCCTGAGTAGTACATATTCGAAAACCGGGTCGCTTCCTCCGATTCCTGCATTGATGAATTCAATCTGATTTCCCGACTGACTCACCATTCTTTCTGTTTTCTTGATCCATGTGGAATCGTATTCCACCCCTACTCCCTCCGTAAAGGAATCACCCAGTATAATAATCCTGAAATCCCCATTCTTATCCTTTTCTATTTCTCTTTCGGATAATCCTATGGAATTGGTTTTTCTTTCGTATGTGAATTCCTTTTTCTTTGATACAAGGATAGTATCTGTAGGATGAACCCAGAATTGATCGGGTTTATTCTCATTATGGAAAAGGGAATAATATTTTCCTTGTGCATTAGAAACTTCAGCATGATTCCTATAATCCCCCTTCAATCTCAACCCCACTTCTATCAGGAAAAAAAGAAGCAGGAATGTTGTCACACTCAATAATACATTCCCTCTTGTATCACTCTTAACGTTGAATATTCCGAAAAAAAGATACAACAAGGCAAAACTCACCATGACCATGGAAAAGAGTAACATCAGCCATGATGCTCTATAAAGGAAATTATAGGTAAAGAAAACATAGGCTAAAACAAAGGAAATTACCCCCATTACAAAAAGAGCAATTGATATCCAGCAATCTCTCGACATTAATATTTTAATTATCGCATTTTTCATTCAGTACATATTAGGGCTTATCTTGGTATCAATAAGTATTTTTAGTCCCACATGACGCTCTGACCAAAGATAGCAGATATAATCATACATTTAATGAAAACCCCCTGACCAAACTTACGACTGAACCATGACTGACATCCTCGACAATCATCTATTTGAGAACAAACCCAAACCCAGCAAACGTATATTCAGGTGCTTACTGGTTTTGCAGATTGTAGTCAGTGTACTATCGCTGTTTTTTTCCCTTAATGACGTGGAAAGCATCGTCGTAAGCGGGCCACTGACTTCCCTCCTTGGATTATTGACATTGGTTGCTGCCTGGTACATCAAAAGTAGGAGTGGAATACTCATAGGGGTATCTCCCATACTCATTTCAGTATTCTGGTTCATTATCATCGTACAATTCAATTGGTCCCCTAATACTGCCTTTTTCCCAGTGAATTCATCCCTCGTCCTTGCTGTGGTCCTGACTGTTGCCTTTGGTATCAAAGCATATGCCCGCCCCTAAGCTATACTTAATCGGAACCATAATTGGAATATTTGCATTATGGTCGTATAGCAAAACTCTTGTGCATGGATGAACAAATTGACATTTCTGGGATTGAATCCATTACCGATCTCCCGACCCGATTCCAGAACGTAACATACAGAGGAAAAAGAATACCAGGTGTGGCACAGGCATCAGACTTGTCACTGGGTGCGAATTGCCAATTATATGCCTTTGAATTCCTAAAGGAATTCGGCAAGGAAATACCTGACTTCAGGTCCAGTGACCTTTGGGAGGATACCCAATGTACCTTGGTTGTGGAATATGATTTCAAGCCCTTGGATATTTTTCTGTATCATTATCAACCTGAATCGTATGGTGCCCATGTTGGGGTTTATCTGAATCATCACCGAATCCTCCATTTGTCCAAGAAAAACGGATTACCTAAGATAGAAATTCATGAAGATTTGATTCAGCAGGATGCGTATAAGTATTTTATTGGAGCAAAGCGTGTAATATAAACGGAATGCAAAGCCATACATATATTTCGGGAACTATGACTCTGAGATATGGGTTATGATATTAGACTCAACCACAAATCATGGCTAACAAGAAAAATAAATTGAAAAAAATGGTGGAGGCATCCATCCGTGAATCCCGCAAGGAGCAAGGCTTCTTTGACGGACGATTCAGTACAAGGGTTTATCGTTCCAAAAAAACATATTCCCGAAAAGCGAAGCATAAGGGGAGGGATATTTAATCATTATATTTTTCAATACACCCTTATGCTACAATTTATAACGCCGGAGGAAATAGAGGGTATCCGAAAACTTGGAAATGGAATGAATGATTCCATTTCCAAGTTTTTTCATTCACAATTCTTTTTAATCATATTCATTTGCATTTCTTTCGTTATTTCCTGGGTGAATATTATTTCCTATTTTTTGCATCTGGATCCGATATTTGATTTCCTTTGGATAGGAATACCTTTCCTACTCTTTATATCAAGTATTTTTTATAAAAACGATACTTCATTTTTTATTACGCAAACCATTTTCATCTTTTCTTTCCTGTTATTTTTCCATTCCTTTTTCAATCATCTCGAATTCCATCTTTTTGCCAGTATTGATGACAAATTATTGTGTTCCTGTTGTACGATTTGCAGGGTACAGGGAGCAGCGAATGCCATCCTTTTCACATTGATTACCATACGAGCCATCAACCACCCTATCATTACCCAATCCTATACCTGGACTAGGAAACATAGCATTCTTGCCTTTCTCTTTGCAGCTTTTGTCTACTTGTTAGAACAAATTGGGCATTTGAAAATATTTTAGGATTGATTCCAATCATAGTGCAAAAGCGATGGTGTAAGAGAAATCCAGTAGAATTACCATATCTTACAGAAAGAAAATTTATATAAAAGATAGTTGCACATAAAAATAACTTAACTAAATATCATAAATAAATTCATATGAAAAATAATTCAACCTTATTACACTTGGGACTTATAATCATGGTTTTAATAACGAGTTGTAACGATAAATTAGATGTTACCCAAGATAATGTTCGTGGAAAAATCACCAATTACATTGATGGCACACCTATAACTAACGAATTAGTCAGGTTGCGTGAGAGTGGTTCACTTGCTACAGGCGACACCTATGAAACATATACAAACACACAAGGAGAATTTGAATTCATTCAAGACAGATTATCTGGGTATGATCTACAAATCCCAAATCTGAATGGATATCAAATGTCCTTTTTTTTAAATGGAGAACTAACTCCTCTTGAAAATTCTACCAGTGGCAGCCTCCTAGTAACAACTGGCACCGATGAATTAAATATAGAACTTTACCCTACCACCATTGCTAACATAACCTTTACCAACACTCCGCCCTCTAGTGAAACTGACACTATAACCATCGATTTTGAAAATGTCGATATTTTGGCATCACTACTTTTCCCATTTGAACCTGTATTTACAGGAGCTGATGTAGATACATTACTTTCAGTAGAACTTTTATCCCAAAATGTCATAACTATCAATTATGATGTTATTACTGATTCAGGTATTGAAGAATTTTCGGAAACTTTTGAATGTGAACCCGGAGGAGTTACTGATATTGAAATCGAATATTGAAAACAAGCACATCAATAATATGTGGGGCAAACATGCTCTAACAAGGTGTCATAAGTCATGCCTCCATTTTGCGGAAAGACAGGTACAGGGCAACAGTAGTTGTAGTCAAGCAATTGTTCAAATTCACTTTTTTGAATATCATTCGATATTATAATTTTCATTAAATAGCTTCTATCCATATGCCTATTATCCGTCATAAAAAACTAAAAACCGTTAAGGCATTCTTAAATAACCAAATCTAACTTTTTATTCAATCACAACTTCCAAACTTCTCAATTAAGACCTCACTATCAATCAATTACTACAAGTCAACAAAGAAAATACTATAAAATTAAAGGCATATTTTTCCAACTTTTCATGATAGCTGTCTTTGTCCCAAAAGGAAGCTTACCCCATCTTTGAATCATACAAAATTCGAAGAAACTAAAACATGTTATGCTTGCACATTTTTACCATTTACCTACACTAAAAATTTTTGAAACATGAAGGAAATGAAATGGGTATGCCTTATAATGGCTATCATGCTTTGGGTGCAGAGTTGCGAGGAACCAACACTAAACGATCTCATAGAAGAAGAAAATGAACAGTATCCTGATTCAACGGATTTGGATTACCCTGTCGATTCTAATGATGTCATCATTTATCCGCCTGTAGATACTACAGAATGGGATTCAGGAGAAATCATTGTCAATCCACCAGTAGATACAACTTGGTGTGATACGAACGGCATCATAATAATTCCTCCAGTTGACCCTCCGGTTGACCCGCCTGTGGATACGACTTGGTGGGACACCACGGATGTCATCATCAATCCACCTTTGGATTCTACTGTTGTGGACAGTAGTAATCTGGGAGGCTAATGTTCGAAAAACAAAAATCGCATATCGCAAAGTTTTGAGTTTTCACTATCTAGGTTAAGTAGTTGATTGTAATAAGGGCTGCATTTCAAAGGAAATGCAGCCTTGTTACTTTTAGAATGCTAATAAGAATGACCAATGGACAAGCCTTCTTTGCTACACCATGCCCTGATGATTTCCAACCACTCAGTCTCAGGACGATAATTGAACCGGGCCTTGGCCTGTACCACTCTGGCCTTGTTATCCACCTCAATGGTAACCACGGGTTTCCATTCCTGCTCCTCCTTGGTCTTATCCAACATCCTCAAGGACCAGATAGAACACATTCCTCTCTGACATTTCGAATGATAGGACCTGACACAATGATTCATCTGGCGGCTTTCCTCTACCAATTCCATTGCGGTTTTCAATTGAATCAATTGATAATCCACCTTTTCATCTTCCTTTTCGAAATTATTATATCTCGCACCATCCCATTTGGCATCCATGATGCCATTAGAAACCATGAAATTGATATCGTTCGTCCTTTGTTGTTCGACGTAGTATGCTTCCACATCCCTAGTCAATGAGCGCAATGTCCTGCCTTTCAAGGAAAATGATGATCCGTTTTCATGCCTCATATGGTTAATGAATCCGAGTACACGTCTAATATTCTCTGCTCCATCCACCTCATTACGAACCATGAATTCCACTATGGATTTTTGGAAATCGTATTGGGTAACATTAGAATATATACGAGAGAATTCCTTGGCAAGGACATAATTCCCTCCCAAACCGAATACGAATGATAACACCATCGGATTATCAAAAAGGAAATATGTCGAAGAAGGGATGGCCAATAAATTCAAAGGTCTATGAACATAGGATTCATCAATTCTCATACAGGAACTCACATCGAATAAATCATGGAATTCGTGGGCCATTCTTTTAGTGAGAGGGAATGGGAGGAATGTTGCTTTTCGGATATTCTTTCCCGAAACCAAATATTTGACGAACTTCAAATTATCCGGATGACCGAAGAAATTCTCAAACCACCTCAGTACAAAAACAGGTGCATACATGGTCACTTCCTCAAAGGAGACATGCTTCAGTGCATCATGCCATATTTTTTTATTCTGACTGGATTTTTGTTCATAAATCCTAGGAAATCGTTTGTACAACCAGAAAGGGAAAAGGGACCAAGTCGTTCTGTTTCGGGCATCCAAGGCTGATGTATTCCTGCGGGATTTTAATTCCATACAATCGTCAGAAAAAATCATTCCCAGGATTTCTCCAATCACCTCCCAAATGTCCTCTGGTGCTACCTTTTTTTTCTTAAACCCATCGGTATGGTAATCATAATGAAAAATATCATCCAAGTATAAATCAGAATCACCTTTCATCCATTCGTGGATATAATTCATCCAGAAATAATTCACAGGAATACTATTGAATTCCTTGTGGATACAAAGATGGGCCAAGAAACGAATGAATAACTTCCTATCCCGATTGTGCCTGAATGTCAATTGGTTCAAATTGAAGAAAAAGGCGCTGAAACGTAATTTTTCCACATTGGAGAAAGAAGCTCCTTTCAACTGTCCCATCAAGATATGCCCCAACGCCCTTCTCCTTTTCGAATGGACATAGGGATATCTGTCAACAGCCTTGCTCAAAGCTGCAGTTTTCATATTAATGATATTGTACTTATTAACTAATGGATGTATTCAACAAGTAGGTGAAGTGCCTACTTCCCAACCTGAAATCAACTAAAAAACGATATGTACCGTATTTCTAACATCTTTAATTCTGTTACAATATTATAACCATAATGCTTTCATTTAAGTTCCTATCATTGCTATTTGTCATATAACAAGAAAATCACATATAACTCAGTGTCAAATTAGGATGTCACACAAAACACTATCCATAACTCCCTGTATAGCAACATATTGAATTCCATTTATTATATTAGTCACATCAAGTCTTTAACGAAAAACTCTATATCATGAAGAACATTAACCGTGTTTTATTCACAGCCATTTGTATGGCCCTTACTTTTTGCAGTTTTGCTCAGAGCCAAACTGTCCGTTGTAATTTCGATACTAATTCCACACAAATCTCAAGCGAGGATAAGTCAGAACTGGACGAGCTCATTGAAAAATTGAAAACCGTCTCAGGGGATGTCGAAGTCATCTGTGCAGGATATGCAGATCCTACAGGAACACAAAACTACAATGATGAATTAGCAGTAAAGAGAGCCAAAGCCATCCATGAATACATTTCAGCTGCGACCCTTCCAGAAAATGTCAAGACCAAAGCGTTGGGCCAAGCAGTCATCAGTTGGGTGGATGTTACCGTTGATGACAACGATACCGCCAGACGGGTAGATGTCTGGATTACTCCTCCCCTGAAATAAGATTGTTTTTTGTTTTTTATTATAGTGGAAAGCGAAAGGGCTGTCAAATGACAGCCCTTTCTTTTTTATGATCGTTCATCTTGTCGTTATCACTGAGTTGAATCACATCGAATCCACCCAATAACAGCTTACACATGAGATGAGATATTTTACTGAAACACCAAATTGGAATTAGCCTTTCACATCATCGTCACCATCCAATACTTCCTCTATTCTTTCCAATAAATCATCCAAGTGATATCTAGACATCGCATCTACCTGGCGACTCATACCTCCCTTGATATCTCGGCTGAGTTCATTGAGGGTTCCCCTTGCTACTGCTTGGATATCCGTTTGGGAATACTTGGCATCCTGAATATCCAATAAGGCATCCATCCTATCTATGTAAGCCCTTTGCAATGCCCTACGATAAGGATCGATTTGGGTACCTGTCCTTAATTCGGAGAATAGTCCTCCTTTTACGTCATCGAACATTTCAATTAAGGAATAGGCATTCCTACCCTCACTCGACTCTGCTTCAGTGATTCGATTCAGTCGGTCCGGTTGGAAAAGCATACTCATGAATCGGTCCTGAAAACTTCTGAGTCGTTCATTGATTCCTGTTTCCTCAATACGTTGGAGGATTTCCTTATCCAATAACCAAGTCGGAGTCTGAAACAATTGCTCATTAAGAAAACGGACGGCATCCTTTTGTCTTTCCTTTGGTACCGGAGTAAACACCACACCCTCCTGGTCATAGGTCTTGTAATGCTCATACACTCCACCGACATTCGTAGTAACGTGCCCCATGTAGCGCCCCAATTGGGAATAAACATTGATGTACAATTCTTTCAAATCGTCATAGTCCTTGCCATCTGCTTCTGTCCATTCTATCAATTCAGGTACGATTCTTTTTAGGTTCCGAATCCCCAATTCACTTGCTTTCATAGAATTATCACCCAAGTCCTCCGTTTGTGATGACGGGTCGAATGTATTCCAGCGCTGCCTACCATATCTATACAGCGGATTCCCTGCCTTTTCCTTGATCCAGGCATGCAAGGTTTCCTTTTCTTCGGCAGAGGATTTTGCGGACATAATCGGCTTGTATCCCCAAGTGATGGACCAGATATCATATTCTCCGATTCTTGGCCCATGATAAGTGATTCCGTCCTCTGGCTGGGCGATATAATTGAATCTTGCATAATCCATAATCGAAGGCGCTGTGCCATGTGTGGCACAGAACGTCTTGGAACGCAACGAATCAACCGGATAAGCTACGCTTGAGCCCATATTGTGGGGTAATCCCAAGGTATGTCCCACTTCATGTGCCGCCACGAAACGAATCAATTCGCCCATGAGCTCATCAGAGAAGCGCACACTCCTAGCAGCCGGGTCAATAGCAGCTGTCTGGACAAAATACCAATTGCGGAGCAGGTTCATCACATTATGGTACCAAAGGATATCCGATTCTAGGATTTCTCCTGTTCTTGGATCGTGGACATGAGGTCCTTGTGCATTTTGGATATCCGTAGTGATATAACGAATCACAGAATAACGCACATCCTCAGGACTCCAATCCGGGTCTTCCTCGGCTGTGGGTGGGTCCTTGGCTATGATGGCATTCTTGAATCCTGCAGCTTCGAATGCTTCCTGCCAATCCTCTATACCCTGCTTGAGGTATTTTCTCCATTTCATTGGAGTAGCCGGGTCCACATAATATACGATAGGATCCTTGGGTTCTACCAATTCGCCTCTGGCGAATGCAGCCTCATCACTCGGTTCCAGCCTCCAACGGGTGATATACCTCAATTTGGTCGCACGATGCTCATCACTTCCATAATCGAATAATTGGAAGGAAAAGTACCCTACCCTACGGTCATATTCCCTTGGCATCATGGGTTCCTCGGGAAGCATGATGAATGACTGGTTCATTTCGATGGAAAGTGCTTCCGTCAATTGATTATCAGGAATACTACTTCCGTTATAGGTTAGGATGTGTCTCACCTCCACATTCTTCGGAAAACTCTTTACACGGGTTATCATGCTTCGTTTACCATCCAAATTCTTAATACCAAAAGCTTGTCTTTGTTGGGAATACATGGCTCCAATCATGGGTACATCCGTAGTGAACAAGGGATTCACCTCTATAACAACTCCAGAACTGTCCGTACTGAATGCCTTGATATCGAATGACATGACCAATGGCTCGAAGTTGTTATTACGGACTGATTTATAGATGGGCGTATCCTCATTGGCTACGCTATTGTAGGAAACCGAACGAAGCAGAATCTTATCATCCAATCGTTGCCAACGAATGACTTGCTGTGGTCGCGACTTCATTCCGGCACCTCCGAAATTCAATCCTTTGACATGTCCCGAAATCCTACTGACAATAAGGATCTCCTGGTCTAGGATATTGTTAGGAATTTCAAAATAATACTTGTCATCTACCTTATGCACATTGAATAATCCCTCATCCGATATGGCATCCTTGGTAATGACTTCAGAAAAGGGCTTGATCTTTTCATCCTTTTTCTTTTTGGGCTTTTCGGCTTCAGTTGCTCCTTTCTTTTTCTTCTTCTTTTTCTTTGACTTCTGTGCTTCGGCAGGCGTTATAGCCATCGCGCCTATCAGGAGAATGAATAATAATCGGGTAAAGGTTAATTGCATGGTTGTGGATTTAGTGTAGATTCAAGTTAAAAAATACTTACATCTGTAAAGAGACAGAAACTGCATGAATATGTTGAAAATAACGAATGAATTTATCTTGGACAGGACATTTTACGCCAAAAAAGGGTTCCAGTCAGCCAAGGAGTATTTTCAATTTCGAAAAATAGTGAAGTTTTTGGGAGTACCATGCAGCATTTTGTCCACATTCTGCACCTTAAGGGTATCTAGTTCATTCTAATGGATTGCAAATGAAACCACATTGGATCAGATTATGCCTGAAAGGAGACAGGAATGCCCAAGCCCAAATCTATGACGAATATAAGACTCCACTATTAGAAGTGTGTATGAGGTATGCCAAAAGCAGGGAGGAAGCGGAGGATTTTCTCTTGGAAGGATTCTTCAAGATATTTAGGGATCTCCATCAATTCAATACAGGAAATTCATTCGAGGGATGGTGTAGGAGAATCATGGTTAATACGGCCCTCATGCATATCAGGAAGAAACACCCGTTCGAAACCCTGAGTCTGAACGAGGCCGTATTACAACCTGCACATGAGATAGACAATGATTTCATCAGCCAACTGAATGTCAATGAAATCATTCATTCCATACAACAACTCCCCATCGGATACCAGACAGTTTTCAATCTGTTTGCCATAGAGGGATATTCCCATAAGGAAATTGCCCTGCAACTAGGAATTTCAGAAAGTACCTCGCGATCACAATATACCCGTGCGAAGCGACACCTCCAACAATCATTATCCCAAAAAAAATCATTCTCTAATCACTAAAAGATATCAGCTATCATGAAAGAGCAACATTCTTTTGAGAAACAGATTCGACAAAAGATGGGGGAATTCAGCGAACAACCATCCCCACATATACTGGAGCAGTTATTACAGGCAGAAACGGCTCCCTATTCTTCACCTAAAAAATCATTTATTAATATGAAAACATTGTCAATTTCCATTTTAGGAATGGGTATTCTTATTACTGGCATTTATCTTTTCTACACGCCCTTATCAGAAGAAGTAGAAAACAATAAAACAGTTGTTTCATACCTGCAAAACATTTCGGAAGCACAAGAAATATCAAAAAAAGAGAATAAGCCCATATTATTAAAGGTCACAATGGAGGGATGTACATTTTGTGGAAAGATGGAAAAGAATACTTTCTTACAAAGTGATGTCCAAAATGCCATCACAAACGACTTTATTATCGTGGACCTAGACATCAAGGATCCATCGCTCCAACCTTTTTTCAAAAGATATAAAATCAGTGCTGCTCCTATTTCCTTATTCATTAATGGTAATGGAAAAGAATTACAGCGTGTAGTGGGTTATCAGGATAAAGAAATTTACTTAGAAGCTATTGAATACGCCTTGGAAAACAACATCAACCACCATCCTGACAGTAGGCATGGTGAGCATAATTCCGAGTCCTTTGTTACGGATGGTGAATTATTCAAAAACAGTACGGACCAAAAAAATATTAACTCAAATAACGATTTATTCAAGCATCAAAAAAACCCATTGGAACTCAAGGTTTACCCCAACCCTAATAATGGAGATTTCAAATTAGATATCAATGGTTTGGATGAGCATGCTTTCTTATATTTTTCCGATAGTAATGGAAATGTATTATTAAAAGAAAAAATAGAGGGAACTCCCTTTGCAAGAACATTAGAATATCATTTTCCTCAGAATAACGAAGCTATTTTCCTCAATCTGGAACAAGGGGATTTTTCTAAAACTGAAAAAATATTAATCCGAAAATAATTCTAAAATAATTCATGCCTGATTTAAAAATCAGGCATGAATTCCTATATCAGAATATATATTTATTCAATTATAAATTCATTCGTATACACCACTCCCACATCTAGGAATAATGCAATTTTGAATACTCCTTTTTCTTCGGCTACCAGCCAACTATCCCACTTTTTCATTGGTGGTGAATATGGTAACCCACAACACATTTGCGGCCCCATTTCTACCATAGGAAAAATCCCATTCTCCTTTTTCAGCCAGTAAGGCGGCAGTACGGACGAACTACAATCACCGTCTGTCATAAATGCAAAGGACTCATCACTCCTTAGCTCCAATACGATGGTATCACCAATTTCGTATTGTTTCGTATCCGTATGAAAACGAACATCCGGCTCGATGCTACAAAAAACAGACAGCCATACAATGTAGATAAAAAACAACATATTCATTCACTTTATAGGAATGATGCACAAATGACAAAATGGGTTGGGCTGTCATTTCCTAATCTATCATAATCATTAGGATTTAATGAATTTATGATACGCTGCATTTCCACCATATTCTACTAATAAAATATACTGTCCCACAGGCAAATCATCCAAATCAATCAATATCGTTTGTTCGCCCTGTTCCAAATGATGCACCAATTCCTTTTGAGGCTGCCCCAACATATTTATCACACTCAAGCGATATTCTGCAGCATCATCCACTTGGACATTCACCAACATCTCATGCCTTACAGGGTTGGGCCGTATAATCGTTTCTGTTTTCCTATCGGATGCCATACGCAATGGGTTCCCTGTCGGACTATTCGTAAAATATGCCAAAGGTGAAAAAGGACCATATTCCAACAAACAATAAGACCGAACCTTATATTCATAAGATATACCCGGACTCAGGTCTTTCAGTATTTTCCAATTTCTGCCCGGTACGCCAACCAATTTCTTTTCCCACATATCATTCGACCCTGCTTCCCTGTAAAACACCTGGTACTTTTGGGTAAAAGGATTATGATTCCAATCCAATCGAACCTTATTACTATAAAGTTGGGTAGTGGTGATGTTCATAGGTGCTTCGCACTTAGGAGTCTTATAACTCTGAACCGGAGTAAAATCATCCCAAACTCCATTAGTACAGCTAGATCTCAATTTGAATCTATACATCTTACCAGGTTCCAATCCCTCCAATCGGATATGATTCAATGCTACGCTGAACTGATGCGTATTGATTACATTCCATTGGTTCACCCCGACGGGGCGATACCATAATTCATAATCGTATGCTTCGGTAGCATCCCAACTTACATAAGCCTCGTTAGGGTGGCCATCAATGAATTCTACAGAGAAATCGTCAACAGGCACACAATTACATCCTCCGGGATACCATGCCACCAAACCTGCTGATTCAGCGAGACAGCTATTGGTTCTTGTCATTCCATCACAACCACAAACAGGTTCCCAATAATAGAGGCAGTAGACTATATTCGGATTATCGACATAACAAAAATTGGAATTGTTGCAAAAACCGGGACTGTAACTTGTGATGCCCCCTTGGTATTCCGCTACACAGGCATTGGCATAAGTTTCCCCATCACAACCACATACAGGACTCATGACAGTAGGGCAATAAACAGAAAAATCAACCAATGAGGGGTCGACACACTGGGCATTCAATAAAGCAGCAAAACAATACAGAGATAGGGTAAAAGACAGATACATCTTTTTCATGGTGTAGTATTTTAAGATTATAAATGGGTGGGAATTCAGTTGTTTTTCCCTTGGGATTAATAGTTGCGTGTAGATATGGTTATAAATATAATCCCTTTCATGTATACATGAAAGGGATTATATGAAATCCTTTTAACAACGGACCTTAATACTATGATTTCCAAGTACGGAATTGATTGATTAATGCAGTGGTGGAAGCATCGTGCCCCTCAACCGCATCGGATGATGTCAATTGGGGTAAAATATTCTTGGCCAATTGTTTTCCTAGTTCCACTCCCCATTGGTCAAAGGAAAAAATATTCCAAATCACACCTTGTGTGAATATCTTATGTTCGTACATCGCTATCAACTGTCCGAGGACATTGGGAGTAATCTTCTTGACGAGGATGGAGTTCGTAGGTCGATTACCTGTAAAGACCTTGAAAGGAAGTAGTTTCTTCATTTTCTTTTCTGACATACCGGATTGTTGGAGTTCAGTCATTGCCTGCTCCTTGGTCTTACCCATCATCAAGGCCTCTGTCTGTGCAATGAAATTGGCAATCAGTTTTTCATGGTGGTCACCAATCGGATTATGGGACTGTGCAGGTGCAATGAAATCACAAGGGATGAGTTTGGTTCCCTGATGAATCAACTGATAGAATGCATGCTGGCCGTTTGTACCCGGTTCACCCCAAATAATCGGCCCTGTTTGGTACTTGACCGTATTGCCACGCCTATCCACTGACTTACCATTGGACTCCATGTTCCCTTGCTGAAAATAGGCCGCAAAACGATGAAGATATTGGTCATAAGGTAATATCGCCTCTGATTCCGCTTCAAAGAAGTTATTGTACCAAATACCTAACAATGCTAAAATCACAGGCATATTTTCCCTGAAATCAGCATGACGGAAATGTTGGTCCATTTCGTAATAACCATCCAATAATTCATCAAACTTATCATATCCAATGGAAAGGCAAATGGACAATCCTATTGCGGATGTCAGGGAATACCTACCCCCTACCCATTCTTTGAATGGGAACATATTTCCTGTATCAATTCCGAATTCAGCTACCTTTTCCGCATTTGTCGAAGCAGCTACAAAATGCTTGGCTACGGCATGTTCATCCTTGGCATGGCCTAGGAACCAGTCCCGTGCAGAGAAGGCATTGGTCATGGTTTCCTGTGTCGTAAAAGTCTTGGATGCAATGATAAAAAGAGTAGTTTCCGGATTCAAATCCTTAAGGGTTTCCGCCAAATGTGTTCCATCCACATTGGATACGAAATGAACATTCAAACGGGTCTTGTATTTTTTCAGGGCCTCCGTCACCATTACGGGTCCAAGGTCCGAACCTCCGATACCTATATTAACGACATCCGTTATCTTCTTGTCTGTATAACCTTTCCATTTCCCGCTGACCACCAATTCAGAAAAACCTTTCATCTGTTCCAATACACCTCTTACGAATGGCATCACATCCTTTCCTTTTACCTTTATCGGAGTATCCCCCTTATGGGTCAGCGCCACATGCAGTACCGGCCTATTCTCTGTCTCATTAATGGCCTTACCCTCAAACATACTCTCTATGGCTTCTTTCAATTGGCATTCCTCCGCCAATTGAACCAATAAGTCCAAGGTTTCGGAAGTGATTCTGTTCTTCGAAAAATCCAATAGTATTTCGTCTGTTTTCAAGGAAAATGTCTCAAAACGACTATCATCATTCTGAAAGAGTGTTTTCATTTCAACATCCTTCATTTCCTTGAAATGGGATTTGAGTTGCTTCCAAGCTGAAGTACGGGTAGGATTGATTTTTTTCATGAAATATGAAATGCTATATGTATGATTGAATAGGAAAGTGCAAATGTAAGGGTTTGTCCGGATTAAAATCCGGACAAACCCTTAAAATAGAATGCGGACATCATCAAGCAACGGTCTTTGAAAAAGACTGTTTCATTATGATATCCAAGGAATATTCCAACAATCCTTATATACTCACTTTTGCCTTAATGTGAGGATGTGGGTCATAGCCTACCAATTCGAAGTCCTCGAATTTGAAATCATATATCGATTGGACTTCAGGATTTATTTTCATTTTGGGTAATGCCCTTGGCTCACGCGTGAGTTGCAAACGGGCTTGGTCGAGGTGATTCAAATAAAGGTGTGTATCTCCGAAAGTATGAACAAAATCGCCATAGCCCAATCCGCATACATCCGCCATCATCATCGTAAGCAGGGCATAGGAAGCGATATTAAAAGGTACACCAAGGAAAACGTCAGCGCTTCGTTGGTAAAGTTGGCAGGATAATTTGCCATCCGCCACATAAAACTGGAACATACAATGGCAGGGAGACAATGCCATTTTTGGCAAGTCAGCCACATTCCAGGCATTAACGATAATCCTTCTTGAATTCGGATTATTCTGAATCAGGTCTAGGGCTTGTTCTATTTGGTCCACTACCGCTCCATCTGCACCTTCCCAACTTCGCCATTGCTTACCATACACTGGCCCGAGATTTCCTTTTTCATCTGCCCATTCATTCCAAATCCTCACACCATTGTCCTGCAGGTACTTTACATTGGTATCTCCATTAAGGAACCACAATAACTCATATATTATGGATTTTAGGTGGAGTTTCTTCGTAGTCAACATTGGAAACCCCTCAGCTAGGTCAAATCGCATCTGATACCCGAATACACTCTTGGTACCCGTTCCTGTACGATCACCT
Source organism: Saprospiraceae bacterium (assembly GCA_020631355.1). GTDB lineage: Bacteria > Bacteroidota > Bacteroidia > Chitinophagales > Saprospiraceae > JAHDCE01. The sequence continues at coordinate 34,021 of JAHDHL010000004.1, forward strand.
TTCTCCACTCCATTATCCAATATGTGTTGTAATAAATCCAGGTAAGCTCTCATATCTAATCTGTTTTGAATCCATTGATGGAACAACACAAAAATAAGGCTTTGCAAGGACTTTTGGCTACGCCAAAAGTCCTTGCAAACACAACACACTGATTACCAATGCGATAAGATTCTTATTTTGTTAAATCGCTGAAAATCAGCGATTTAACAAAATAGTAATTTTAAACAAAATGTATACAAAATGGAACCAAAACTTAAAACAATGCGTTTATTATATAAAGGCCAAAAGATGCAAAAAAGATTAATCCATTTTAAACATTATCTAATTATTTCTTTGCAAAATTTAAATTTGCATTGGAATAAAACATGGTATAAGTATTTAATTATTTTTTTCGCTGGATTAATCATTTATACAAAAGATATTTATTTCGTTTTGCAATTACAAAACAATAAATCCAATTATTCCTATTATGAGCAATCCACAAAAGGTGAATCAGATTCCACACGAGTTCGTTTACAATCATTTTCCGGAATTAAAAATAAAAAAGAATTCCAAGTGGTTCCAATTAAAAATGAATCACCCAAGGAAAAAAGGTACAAGAATTATATTAATAATTACCACAAATTGGCCATCGAAGAAATGCACCGATATAAAATCCCTGCATCTATTACCCTGGCTCAAGGTTTATTGGAAACAAACGGTGGAAAATCCAAATTAGCAACAGAAAATTTAAATCATTTCGGAATTAAATGTTTTTCTAAAAAATGCAAAAAAGGACATTGTAGTAATTTTAATGATGATTCCCATAAGGATTTTTTCAGAAAATATAATTCCGTAAAAGAATCATATAGGGCCCGATCTATTTTTCTAAAAAAAGATAGATATAAAAAATTATTTAATTTTAAAATTAATGATTATAAATCATGGGCCAAAGGATTAAAGGAATGTGGATATGCTACGGATAAAAAATATGCAGAAAAATTAATTGCATTAATTCAAAAATATAATTTAAACCAATTTGATGAAATGTAAAATTACATTTCATCAAATTGGAATACGGAATTAATTCCGTATTCCAATTACACAAAAAAGCCAATGGCTTCGCCATTGGCTTTTTTGTGTATGAACATCAAGGATCATTTTGAAAAGTAATGGGTCATTTGGGAACAGCTTATAAAAACATATCACTAATTTTGGTGAGGTAATTCATGCATTATGCAAAACCAAACCATCATACTACTAGCAAGCATTATCCTGGTCGGAATATCTTGCCAACACAATTCTAATCCAATGGAAACACCATCTCAATTCAACTGGCAAGGACACAGAGGATGCAGGGGACTCTTACCTGAAAACACCATCCCTGCATTCATCAAAGCCATCGACATCGGAGTACATACCCTCGAACTGGACATTGCCATCAGCAAGGACCACAAAATCATAGTGAGCCATGAACCGTGGATGTCCCATAACATTTGTTCCTCTCCGGAGATGCATCCAATAACCGAGGAGAATGAAAAGAATTTCAAGATATATGAAATGGAATATCGGGAGATCCAATCCTTTGACTGTGGCCAAAGGGGGAACCCCAGATTTCCCCAACAAAAACCAATGAGTGTTTCAAAACCTTCTTTGGAAGATATGTTCAAAGCTTGTGAGCAACATATCAACACCCATAAAGTCTTGCAGGTAGGTTACAATATCGAAATCAAAAGCAAACCCGAATGGGATAGCATCTTCACCCCCGACCCTGAAATATTCGCAGAGCAATTAGCCCAAGAACTCATTGCTTCTGGCATTTCCATGAAACGATTCTGTGTACAATCATTTGACATCAGACCTTTACAATATTTACATCAGAAACATCCAGAAATCACCTTGGCCTTACTGGTTGAGGATGATAAAAAAGAGATTTCGGAACGGATTGAGGAATTAGGTTTCCAGCCTCCTATCTACAGTCCATATTTCAAACTCTTGACCAAAGCCTCTATCAAGGAATTGCACGAAAGAGGGATGAAAATTATCCCATGGACAGTCAACGAGAAAGAAGACATGGAACGACTCATCCAAATGGGAGTGGATGGCATCATCACAGACTACCCCAACATCCCTTTGGCCAAAGGCTAAAGAGATGAAACCCTTTTCACCGAAAAGACATCGAAAGTCAGTCAAATATTCTGTTTTTTCAGACAAAAGCATTAGTTTAGGATGTTGTCTCCCTAAACGGCACTAGACTATTATCCTTATGTGACTACAAAACTTAAAACATGAAGGCACTCTACACTCAATTTTGTGTCATTGCCCTTATTTTCATATGTGCGATTAACCAAGCCCAAGCAGGTGAAAAGTCAACGGTAAGCGATTTCGAAATATTCAGCGACCAGTACGACCCCCTAGCAGATGAAAATCTGGATTATACATTCAAAACTATGGCCTGTCCAACTACCACAGTGACAGCCAACGCGAATGCTACCGTAACTGTTAGCGGTAACAATATCCTAGCCAACGATGATTGTACCCTCCGGACAGCAAGGGACTACGTCATACAAGTCAATATTCCCGAATGTGGTGATTGGAGATTCTCTGCTTGCCAGAATGGGGGAACAACTGACTATGATGTCTACTTTTTCCTAGGTACTACTTGTTGCGGCAGCGAAGTAGGCTCAAATGATGATGGCTGTGGTTGTGGTCCATCCGAACTGGTTGTCAATGATATACAAGCAGGTACTTATTTCCTTGCAGTAGAGGCATTTAATAACACCTCCTCTTGTGGTTTCCCTGATAACTTGGGTAATTTCACAGTAGCCATTGACAAGGTTGGTACACATCCTGACCTCCCAACAGCGGAGCCTTTCGGAAACAATGCTTGGACTGTGTATGGTTATTATGGTAATAATTATGATGTACTAGCAGGGTCATTCGATGCAGGAAGTGCACTCAATCAGAATTCCACTACCCAATTCCCCAGCGCAGGATCTCCATCAGACGCTCCGACTTGGACAGGCTGTACAATACCAGTCAACAATCATTCTTTCAGATACAAAAGACGAGGATTCCCCTGTGGTGTATACAGGATTGATATCGGTGGTCATGATGATAATGCGTACCTGGAAATAGATGGCACTACCGAATGGTTCCATAACGGATGCTGTGACCCTCACCCAGGAGTATGGACCGGGATACTGGATGCCAACTCCGAGGTACTTTTTGGTGTCAGGGAATTCTCTGGTGGATCAAATTTGGATTTCTCCGTCGTCGATATCGGAACAGCCCTCAATGCAGGAAGCCATAACACGACAGCGCTTACAGGCTGTGTAGGTTATAATCCAGGTAATATTAATGCGAACGCAGCATCGGGAGGAACAACTTCAGCTGCTGTAACAGGAGGTACAACAACGTACCAATGGCAATCCAACGGAGTAGATATAGCCGGTGCTACAGGAGAGGACTATAATCCTCCTGCATTCAATACGATAGGGACCTACGACATTCGTAGGGAAGTGACAGACTTCTGTGGTGATGTAGCCTATACCAATGCAAAGACATATACGATAGTTGCCGACCCAACCATCTCTATGAATGCAGCTCCGACAGATGTATGTCCGGGTAACACCTCAGTCCTTACGGCTACTACATCCGGAGGTACGGGAACCTGTACATTTACTTGGCAATCCAGTCCAGATGATGCTACTTGGACCACATTGGCATCAGGGGTTACCAATACAACATTCGAAGTATATCCTACCGCTGACACATATTATAGGGTAAGGAGAGTTTGTACCGGCGGAGGATGTAATGACCCCTATTCAGCCAGTATTCTCATAACCGCAACGGATAATACCAATCCGACATTCAATAATTGCCCTATGAATATCTCCCAAACCAATGATGTGGGACTCTGTTCTGCTGTGGTTACATGGACAGAACCGACTGTTTCTGATGATTGTCTACCCAATAACTTCAATGCAGGAGGTTTCAGTTTCTCATCCTTAGGGCAGTATGAGGATCATATGTACTTTGTATCAGATTCTCCTCTTGTCCCTGCGAGTGGTAGTGATGCTGACCAAGCTAGTGCTTTTGCTAATGCACAGGCTATCGCTGCAAGTGTGGGTGGTTATCTCGTTACCATAGATAATATGGAAGAAAATGACTTTATCAATGGAGTCACAGGTGGATTCAACGTACTCATTGGCTATACGGATGAATTGGTAGAAGGATCATTCGGATGGATTGGTGGAGGCGGTACCGGATTCACTAATTGGAATGGCGGAGAACCCAATAATGCAGGAGGAGAAGATTATGTAGAAATACAAGACGGTGTTGGTGGATGGAATGATATTGACCTGGGCCTTTCGCAACGAAGATTCGTAATAGAAATCAATGTGATGAGCAGTACACACGAACCGGGTGATGTATTCCCGGTAGGTACAACAACTGTCACCTATACTGCTACCGATGGTTCAGGAAACACTTCTACTTGTTCTTTCGATGTAACCGTTACGGATGACGAGGACCCCACAATCACTTGCCCAGCAGATATCAATTTCGATATCGCACCCGGTGTTTGTGAGGCAGTAATCAACTATGCAACACCTACCACTACGGACAACTGTCCTGCTGAAACATTGGTACAAACCGCCGGACTTCCTAGTGGGGCCATATTCCCGGTAGGGACAACAACCAATACTTTTGAAGTAACAGACGCTTCCGGAAACATGGTGTCCTGTTCGTTTGATGTAGTGGTCACCTTTGGTGGCGGACTGGTATTTGAATTCAACAACCCATTAACCACCGCATGCGCAGGTGATGCTCCTTATACTAACCTTACCGGAGGTTCACCTACCATTGCCTCACTCCCTGGGGATTCTGGTGTATATACAGGTGTGGGTGTTACGGATAATGGCAATGGTAGTTTTGATTTCGACCCATCCATCGCAGGAGCAGGTAATACGAATATCATGTATACCTATAATGATGGGGCTGGTTGTTCCTATTCCATCATCGAGACCATTACCATATACGAATCACCAATCGCATCCATTTCTTGCCCCGACCCAATCATCAAGGATTGCCAAGGACCATTCAACTGTAATCCAACAGACTTGAATCCTACAACATTGCCTATCGCATCAGGTAGTGTATCTGGTTCGGCAGCTGCTTATGTCTATGGCGATGCTACCCCCGGAGCAGGTGGTCTATTCATTGATTTACCTAATGCACCCACAGATACACCATTAGAACTTATTTATACCATCACAACAACTGACGGATGTACCTCAACGGCAAGTTGCACATTTGAAATCCAAGGTAAGAATGCAAATGCTGGTAGGTATTAATCAACTTTTAAACTGTAACATTCATGTATAAATTGAATCTCATACTAGTCCTCTTATTTTCTTTCCATATGGTGAATGCCCAAGAGGGATTCCCTCAAAAACCACAGGATAATTCGGAGGCAGAAGGAAAACGATACGAAAAACAAAAAACAGAGTGGGTTAAGAAGCATCAGGATGATTATATCAATATGGGTGGCCAATTGATTAAGAAGACAGATGTCATCAAGGATGAAACAGGTGAAAAACCCCTTGAAATCAAGAGGGAATCAGCTACTGATACACCTAAATTATCCGAAACTGAAAGGGCTCAGTTAGATAAGGCCAAGGAGGAATGGATCAAGCATAATCCGGAGGAATATGTTAGGATGGGTGGTACATTACCTACCACTGAATCTAAGGATACTGAAACAACAGAAACTCCTAGTAGCCCGGACACAGCACCTATCGCAGAAGTACCGACTCCCCAAGCAGAGGCTCCTATGGGAAAAATCTACCAAAGATCAGAAATTCCATCTTCCGCAAAACTCTGGAAATTACAACGTGTGGAAATCATTGAGAATGGTGTCGTCGATAGCGAGTTGAGTGAAGTCCAATCCCAATTCATTGCATCAATCAGCAAATCTGTCCTTAGGATTTATAAGAATGACAACGACATCTTCGTCCAACATGGCGGAGGTACTTTCCGTAAGTTTTCCATCACATCCTTGGAGCAGAATAAAATGGTTTCTCAAGAACAAGCTTGCGATGGTTGTGAATCAATGGACTTCTCAGTCATCCAATTCGATGACAAGAATATCATATTTGAACACCTGGTTAAAATGGATAATCATAGTCCATTCACTACAAGATATTCATTCGTGAAATAGTAACCAAGCCCAAATATTTATCCATGAGGGGAGTATGTTATCAACATACTCCCCTCATGATTTTATACAATAGCGTTAATATCATTCTTCCTTAGTGACAAATATTGTCCATTCTCTATGTTTTCCAGTCGGTAAACTTTAAATTAGAGCAACCGACTTTTAAACACACCCTCCACTTCACCCCTAATCAACAACTCATTACAAAACAAGAACTATGAAGACGTTAATCTGGTTTTCCAGTATGACTGCCATTATGTTAATCATGGTAGTGAATACTTCATTTGCCACAGAACATTCATCCCTAGATGATATCAATGTATTTGATGATGGATTCGATCCATTATCAGACGAAAATGTTGATTATTCATTCAGGGCAATGGCCTGTCCATCATCTACTATTTCGCCGGCTTGTGCACAAACTACGACCACATTCAATGCAAATACTATATTAGCAGCGAATGATTGTGGACTAAGAGGCTCTAGAGACTATGTAGTACGGGTCAACATCCCTTATGATGGAAGTTGGACATTCGAAACCTGTGGTGCCAACTTTGACACCTACATCTATCTCGGTACATCATGCTGTGGTTCCCAAATTGCATCTAATGATGATGCATGTGGATTAGACTCGAGGGTGACCGCAACCCTATCGGCAGGAACCTACTACCTAGCTGTCGAAGCATTTGGCACAGGACAGACAGGTACGTTCCCTCTTAATATCATTGCCAATTCACCCATACCCGGAACGGGAGAACCTTTCGGGAATAATGAATGGCTTGTTTACGGCTACAACGGAAATGACTACAACACGCTACACGGTTTTTATAACGCAGGTACCGATTTATCACAAACGACATTCGACCATTTCCCTAGTGGAGGTAATCCATCCCAAGCACCTACTTGGCAAGGTTGTAGCCTCCCTAATAACCAACATTCATACAGATATAAACGAAGGGGATTCCCTTGTGGGGATTATCAAATCAATATCACTGGACATGATGACTATGCCTATCTTGAAGTAGATGGGACAACCGTCTGGTTCCACAACGGATGCTGTGATACACACAGCAGTGTATGGTCAGGAACCCTCGATGCCAATTCTGAAGTACTATTTGGTCTCAGGGAATTCGGAGGTGGTTCTAATCTGAGTTTCAACATCATACAAACAGGCCCTCCTGATAACGATTTATGCGTAGGTGCTATTCCTGTCAATGTCAATTCCAGTGTGAGTGGCAATACCGCACATCCCTGTTACACAGCTGACACAGAACCATTCTGCGGAACAAGTGATGGAACAGGTGCAGGTCTTTGGTATTCATTTACAGGTACGGGCAACATCGTACAAGTCTCTACTTGTGGATCATCATATGACACCAAAATCAGGGTTTATACCGGCAACTGTGCTGCTCCTACATGCGTAGCCGGACAAGATGATGCCTGCGGATTACAGACAGAATTTGATTTCTGTACCGTATCCGGTACTACATATTATGTACTGGTTCATGGCTTTGGAAGCAACGAGGGTAATTTCACCCTTAACGTTTCTGGTAACATCTTTCCACTGAGTCCAGGTACGCACAATTCAACCAATGCTACGGGGTGTGTAGGCTATAATCCCGGAAACATCAATGCATCAGCGGCCTCATTCGGAGCAAGCGCCGCAGAGGGCGGATCTACATCTTACCAGTGGCAATCCAATGGCGTCGATATTCCTGGTGCAACAGGAGAGGATTACAATCCCCCAGCATTTAATACTGCTGGTACTTTTGCCATCAGAAGAAAAGTTACGGATCAATGTGGCAATGTAGCCTATACCGGTACTAAGACCTACAATATCGTTGCTGACCCAAGCATTTCCCTTATAGCAAGTCCGAGTACAATCTGCCCCGGACATACCACTACCCTGACAGCTACGACATCAGGAGGTTCAGGTACTTGTTCCTTTACTTGGCAATCCAGTCCGAATAACAGTACATGGACTACCATTGTATCCAATTCCAATAGTAGCACCTTTGAAGTCAGCCCATCTACAGACACATACTATAGAGTCAGGAGAGTCTGTACAGGACCGGGGTGTAATGACCCTTATTCAAGTAGTGTATTCATTGACGTGAATGATGATACAGACCCCGTTCTCAATAATTGTCCATCTAATATTACAGTAAATAATACTCCCGGCAATTGTAACGCTACTGCCAACTGGACAGAACCGACCGTTACGGATAATTGTTATCCGGTTACATTTGCCTCAGGAGGAAATACGTTTTCTTTCCTAGGACAATACGAGGATCACATTTATTACTTATCAGACATCCCACTAATTCCCAATGGCTCTAGCGAACCAGAACAACAAGCAGCATTTGCTGAAGCCCATGCTACCGCAGTCAGTGTAGGTGGTTATCTAGCTACTATTAACGACCCAGGAGAAAATGCTTTCATTACAGGAATGGCAGGTGGTTCCAGTGTACTTATTGGTTTGACCGATGAACTCGTAGAAAACTCTTTCGGGTGGATTGGTGGTGGCGGAACCGGATACTTCAACTGGAATGGCGGTGAACCCAACAATGCAGGTGATGAAGATTATGTGGAAATACAAGGAGGTAGTGGCGGATGGAATGACATTAACCTGTTCAATTCCCAACGTAGATTCCTGATAGAAATCAATGTAATGACCAGTACCCATAACCCAGGAGATGTATTTCCTGTTGGTACTACAACTGTTACTTACACAGCCAATGATGGTACTGGAAATACAGCTACCTGCTCATTTGATGTAACAGTTAATGATACAGAAAATCCGGTAGCATCTTGTACTCCTTACACCGCTAACCTAGGTGCAGGTGGTTCTGTAAGTATTACGGCTGCTAATGTGGATGGGGGTTCATCCGATAATTGTAGTATTGCATCAATGTCAGTGAGTCCAAATACATTCAACTGTAGCAATTTGGGGCCCAATACAGTGACACTAACAGTTACGGATATTTATGGTAATTCTGCTTCCTGTAACACAACAGTTACAGTAACGGATACCAATGGTGAATGCTGTGATATTTCACTCAACGGTGTGGCTGTAGTTCCAGAAACATGCGATGGTGACAATGATGGCTCGATTACCATCAATGCCAGTTGTTCTTCTTGTGCATCCATTCAATACTCTATTGGTGGTGGGTTCCAAGCAGGCAATACTTTCAGTGGACTGGCTCCCGGTGCATATAACATCACTATAATAGATTCTTCTGACCCATCATGTAACGCTACAGGTTCTGCAGCGGTTAATGGTTCCACAGCGGTTTCCGTCAATGTCATCAATTCCAATGATGTCACATGCGAAAGTGGTTCGGATGGTGCCATAGATATCGAAATGGAGGGTGGTGCCAGCAGTAGTGTTTTTGATGGTATTGGAAATAATGGTGAATATAGGGTTCCAAGTACACCAGAAATCGAATCTACCGTTAATAACATGACTTTGGAAATGTGGCTCTACCCTACTACGTTTTCCAATAGACAAAATCCTATTGCCAAGGCTTATGCCGGGGAATTCACCATTACCCAAGAAACCAATGGTACACTAAACCTATATTATGGGAATCTTGGAATCAATGGAGGAGCAGGTAATGTAAATTATGATGCATTCAATACGAATACTTCACTCAACCTGAATCAATGGAACCATATCGCTGTCGTAAGGGATATGGATAGGAATCAACTAAGATGGTATGTGAATGGCGAGATGACAAGAATAGAGAATTCAGTTCCAATTCCTCCGGCTCCCGGAGGCAATGATGTCATCATAGGTAATGGTTACACTAATCCTTATAATGGTAAAATCGACGAAATCAGAATATGGAATACACCAATGGATTTGGAAACCATCAACGAATGGAGATGTCGTCAGGTTGACCCCTCACACCCTTCTTTTGGAAGTCTTGTAGCTTATTGGAATTTTGACCAAGGTGACCCGGTAGTCGCACTAGACCAAGGAGCTGTTGGTAATGCCAATGGTAACCCGACCAACCCAGTTACACTCTCAGAGAATGATATCACATGTTTATCTCCAGCAGTAGGCGAAACATATGCCTGGTCTAATGGAGCTACCTCCGAAGATATTGCCGGACTAGCCGCAGGGCCTTATACCGTTACCGTAACCACTGCTAATGGTTGCACGGCAACCGCATCAGTTACAATTTCCGAACCGACTCCCATCACTGTTTCCGAAACCATTACCGATGCTCTTTGTAATGGGGATTCAAATGGTGAAATAGATATTACCCCGTCAGGAGGTACTGAAAACTATACTATAAGTACCAACGGTGCGCAATCAGGAATCATAACCATTCCGACCAATGATGATTTGGACTTTGACAATACAGATGATTTCACTATCGCTACTTGGATTAGACACGACCCGGCACAACCCAACACCGGAGCAACTACAAACGCTGCTATCAGTAAATGGCTAAGTTCTGGATCTTATCCATTTGTAATCAGAGTGGGTAATCAAACAGGTAGTAATGGAGCCATATTCTGTAGGACTTATGACGGAGTGAACAACCCCGGAGTAAATTCTGTGGGCACACCACTGATAGATGGACAATGGCACCATATTGCATTCACCAAATCAGGTAACACCTATACGCTTTATGTTGATGGAGTTTTGGATAATACCGGTAGTGGTACATTAACTGGTTCCATAAAAAATGATGACCCCATCGTAATTGGTGGTCGTCCGACTACCAGATTCTACAAAGGTGACTTTGATAATATAGCATTCTTCCCTACAGCCCTTCCTCCCGGGGATATCATGAATCTCATGTGCGAACCCCAAGGACTGGTTCCATTATCCAGTGCTTTCTATGATTTCAATGAAGGTGCAGGCAGCAATGCAGATGACATCAGTAATAATGTACATGATGCTACCCTTGGAGGAGCAACAACATATCAACTTGACACTGAAATATGTAAAAACCCAGGTGAGCCATATATCTACAATTGGAGTACAGGTGCCACAACAGAAGATGTAACCGGACTAGCTGCCGGAACATATACTGTAACGGTTACTGATGCCGCTGGTTGTATTTACACAGAATCATTCGTCGTCAATGAACCTACACCTTTAGTCGTTACGATTGCCCCACCAATTGATTTGGATTGTAATACAACTTCTCAAACACTCACCGCAAATGGTTCAGGTGGTACAGGAACCATTGACTATGCATGGAGTGCAGGTGGTGGTGGTAACATTACAAGCGGAGGAGCAACAGCGACTCCTGTTGTCAATGCTGAAGGTACCTATACCGTTACCATTACGGATGATAACTCTTGTACTGAAACTGCTTCAGTATTTGTTGATTATATCGATGACACTACCAATCCAACCATTTCCTGCCCGGCTAATATCACTACCAATATTGATGCGGGCACCTGTGGAGCATTGGTTACTTATGCTGCTCCTACAAGTACGGATAATTGTCCCGGAGAAACCATAGCCCAGACTGCAGGTTTAGCCAGTGGCGCTACTTTCCCTCTTGGTATCACGATCAATACTTTCGTAGTAACAGATGCTTCAGGAAACACCGCTACCTGTTCATTCACGGTAACGGTTATCGACAATGAGGACCCTGTCATTTCTTGTCCTGCGAATATTGCAGCTAATAATGACTTAGGAATTTGTGGAGCCGTTGTTACTTATACCACACCCTCAGGAACAGATAACTGCCCCGGACAGACCACTACACAAACTGCTGGTTTACCAAGTGGAGCTACTTTCCCTGTAGGTACTACGACCAACACTTTTGTTGTAACGGATGCTGCAGGTAATACCGCTACCTGTTCATTTACAGTAACGATTAGTGATACGGAGAATCCAGCAGCGAGTTGTGCTAACATTACCATACAGTTAGATGCTACAGGTAACGCTTCCATTACTCCTAATGATATCGGAAGTGGCAGCACGGATAATTGTGCAGTGGACAATATGACATTGAATGTATCATCTTTCACTTGTGCCCAAATTGGCAACAATACAGTCACCCTAACTGTATTTGATGCTGCAGGTAATTCATCAACCTGTACAGGAACAGTTACTGTTGAGGATAATATTGCTCCAACTATTACTTGCCCTGCCAACATCAGTGTAGATACGGATGCAGGCCAATGTTATGCTACCGTTACCTATACTCCCCCTGTTGGAGTTGATAATTGTACAGGAAGTACGACAGTCCAAATAGCTGGTCTACCAAGTGGTGCTACTTTCCCTGTTGGTACTACGACCAATACTTTTGAGGTAACGGACGTGGCAGGGAATACAGCCCAATGTTCATTTGATGTTATCGTAACGGATAATGAGCCACCCACTCTGGTATGTCAGGATGCAACACTCACACTGGATGCTAGTGGAATTGTTGGTATTACCAATGCTAATATAGTAACAACATCATTTGGCGATGCCTGCGGATTCGGAAACATCTCATATAGCCAATCCGCATTCGATTGCTCTCATGCAGGAACAACCATTCCCGTCACCGTTACAGCCGTGGATGTGAATGGAAATTCCTCGACATGTGTAAGTAATGTAACCATTGTTGACAATATCGTTCCTACGGCAGTTTGCCAGAATATTACAGTCCAGCTAGATGCTTCCGGTAGTGTAACTGTCAATCCAGCTGATGTTGATAACGGCAGTTCGGACAACTGTACCGCACCCCTGACTTTCGCACTTAGCCAAACAACATTCGGCTGTGCCGAAATCGGATCCAATGCGGTGACACTAACAGTAACGGATGCTGCAGGCAACACATCTACTTGTAATGCAACCATCACAGTGGTCGACAATATCAATCCAACAGCAGTTTGTCAGAACATCACAGTACAACTCAATGCCGCAGGTACAGCTAACATTGTTGCTGGTGATGTGGATGGAGGTAGCACTGATGCTTGTGGTACACCAACATTATCCATTGATGTCAATTCATTCAATTGTACCAATATCGGAACCAATGTTGTCACACTAACAGTAACCGACGCCAGTGGTAATACAGACAATTGTACATCTACTGTCACTGTTGAGGATAATGTACCTCCGACTCCCGTTTGTCAGAATATTACTGTTCAATTGGATGCCTTGGGTAATGCCACTATTACAGCAGCAGATATAGACAACGGAAGTAATGATGCTTGCGGAATCTCAGGTATCTCCGTTAATCAGACTGCATTCGATTGTACACACCTCGGAGTCAATAATGTTGTATTGACCGTAACGGATAACAATGGGAATACTGCTACCTGTAATGCTACCGTAACCGTAGTTGATAATGTGAATCCAACCGCAGTCTGCCAGAACATTACAATACAATTAGATGCGAGTGGCAATGCCAGTATCACGCCCAACCAGATTGACAATGGAAGTGCTGATGCTTGTGGCGCACCTACGTTATCCTTGGATATCACTTCGTTCGATTGTACGGATTTGGGAACCAATACCGTAACACTTACGGCTACGGATGGAAGTGGCAACACAGCTACTTGTACTGCTACAGTTACCGTTGAGGACAATACAAATCCTGTTGCTATCTGCCAAAATATCACGGTACAATTGGATGCTACAGGCAATGTCAGTATCGTCGCAGCAGATGTCGATGGAGGTAGTACCGACGCTTGTGGTACACCATCATTATCCATTGATACAAACGCCTTTGATTGTAGTGATGTGGGAGCCAATTCCGTAACACTTACAGCTACAGATGGATCAGGAAATGCATCAACATGTATTGCCACAGTAACTGTAGAGGATAACATCCCCCCTACTCCAGTATGCCAGAACATCACTGTTCAATTGGATGCTTCGGGTAATGCTACCATCACAGCAGCCCAAGTTGATAATGGGTCATCAGACAATTGTGGGGTAGCATCCCTCGCATTGGATAATACGACTTTCAACTGTTCCAATATCGGAGCCAATACCGTAACCTTAACGGTAACGGATGACAATGGGAATACCGCTACTTGTACCGCTACCGTAACAATTGAGGACAATGTGAATCCCACAGCTATTTGTCAGGATATCACAGTACAACTAGATGCTACAGGAAACGTGACCATTACGCCCGCCCAAATTGATAATGGCAGTAGCGATGCATGTGGAATCGCTTCACTTGCATTGAACCAAACTAATTTTGATTGTACGAATGTTGGCAATAACACTGTTGTCCTTACAGTAACGGATAACAATGGAAACACCGCCACCTGTTCAGCTACGGTAACCGTTCAGGACAATGTGAATCCCACAGCGCTTTGTCAGAATGTCACCATCCAATTGGATGCAACAGGGAATGCTTCCATTACCACTGCAGATATTGACAATGGAAGTGCAGATAATTGCGGAAATGTTTCATTGGCATTGGATAATACGACATTTGATTGCTCAAATGTAGGACCGAATACTGTTACATTAACAGTAACTGATGATAATGGAAATGCTTCTACTTGCCAAGCTACAGTAACCGTACAGGATAATATTAACCCGACGGCCATCTGTCAGGATATCACCATACAATTAGATGCAACAGGTAATGCTTCCATTACTACCGCCGATATTGATAATGGATCTAATGACAATTGTGGAATCGCATCATTAGCATTGGATAATACGGCATTCAATTGTTCCAATGTTGGAGCCAATACCGTAACATTAACCGTGACGGATGTCAATGGAAATACATCCACCTGTACCGCTACCGTAACGGTTCAGGATATCATCAATCCAACGGCCATTTGTCAGGATATTACCGTACAATTGGATGCAACGGGGAATGTTTCAATTACAACAGCAGATATTGATAATGGGTCCAATGATAATTGTGGAATCGCATCATTGGCGCTGAGCCAGACCGCATTCGATTGTAATGATGTTGGAATCAATAATGTGACCCTGACAGTTACTGATAATAATGGTAATGTATCTACCTGTACCGCTAATGTTACCGTCGAAGACAATATCAACCCCACAGCGCTTTGTCAGAATGTTACCATCCAATTGGATGCAACAGGGAATGCTTCCATTACCACTGCCGATATTGATAATGGAAGTGCAGATAATTGTGGAAATGTTTCATTGGCATTGGATAATACGACATTCGATTGTACCAACGTAGGACCGAATACTGTTACATTAACAGTAACAGATGATAATGGAAATGTTTCTACTTGTCAAGCTACGGTAACTGTTCAGGATAACATCAACCCAACTGCCATTTGCCAAAACATCGTAGTCCAACTGGATGCTACAGGTAATGCTTCCATCACGACAGCTGACATTGATAATGGATCCAATGACAATTGTGGAATCGCATCCTTAGCATTGGATAATACAACATTCAATTGTTCTAATGTTGGTGCCAATACCGTAACATTAACCGTAACGGATGTCAATGGAAATACATCCACCTGTACCGCTACTGTAACCGTTCAGGACAATGTGAATCCTAACGCCATCTGTCAGGATATTACCGTTCAATTGGATGCAATGGGGAATGTTTCAATAACAACAGCTGATATTGATAATGGGTCCAATGATAATTGCGGAATCGCCTCATTGGCATTGGATATTACATCATTTGATTGTAATGATGTAGGACCGAACACCGTAACACTCACCGTAACAGATGTCAATGGGAATGTCTCTAATTGTACCTCGACTGTGACCGTTCAGGACAATGTGAATCCAATTGCAGTTTGTCAGGACATCACAGTACAACTAGACGCAACAGGTAATGCATCCATTGTTCCCAATGATGTTGATAATGGCAGTTCGGATGCTTGTGGCACACCTACTCTTTCCTTGGATATTACTTCGTTCGATTGTACTAACATCGGGCCGAATACCGTAACACTTACAGCTACGGATGCCAATGGTAACACAGCAACATGCCAAGCCATTGTCACAATTGAGGACAATGTGAATCCTACAGCCATTTGTCAGGATATTACGGTACAATTAGACGCCACTGGAAATATATCCATTACTGAAGCAGACATTGACAATGGTAGTAATGATGCCTGTGGAATTGCTTCACTAGCACTGAATATTACTTCTTTCGATTGTACCGATGTAGGGCCCAATACCGTTTCATTGACTGTTACGGACAACAATGGCAATAGTTCTATCTGCACAGCAACAGTAACCGTTGAGGACAATATCAATCCAACAGCCATTTGTCAGGATATCACTGTTCAATTGGATGCTACAGGCAATGCTTCCATTACACCAAATCAAATCGATAATGGTAGTAATGATAATTGTAACATTGCTAATCTCGCATTGGATATCACAACTTTCGACTGTACCAATGTCGGAGCCAATACCGTAACACTTACCGTAACGGATGATAATGGAAATACAGACAACTGTTCTGCTACGGTTACCATCGAGGATAATGTAGACCCGGTAGCTATCTGTCAGGATATTATTGTTCAATTGGATGCAGCCGGTAATGCTACCATTACTACTGCTGATATTGATAATGGTAGTTCGGATGCTTGTGGCACACCTAGTTTGGCATTGGATATCACCTCATTTGATTGTACGAATGTAGGTCCTAATATCGTTACTCTTACAGCTACGGATGCCAATGGAAATACAGCTTCCTGTACTTCCACTGTAACAGTACAGGATAATGTCAATCCCGTTGCGATTTGCCAGGATGTCACTATTCAGTTGGATGCCTCAGGTAATGCTTCCATTACTACAACTGACATTGACAACGGTAGTAATGACGCTTGCGGAATTGCTTCATTGGCATTGGATAACACTTCATTTGATTGTACCAATGTAGGTAACAATACCGTAACGCTAACCGTAACGGATAACAATGGTAATGTATCCACCTGCACAGCAACTGTAACAGTGGAGGACAATGTGAATCCTACAGCCATTTGTCAGGATATCACCGTTCAATTGGATGCAACAGGTAATGCTTCCATTACACCAAATCAAATCGATAATGGTAGTAATGATAATTGTGGCATTGCGAATTTGGCGTTGGATATCACGACATTCAACTGTACGAATGTAGGCCCTAATACGGTAACCTTAACGGTAACGGATGACAATGGGAATACAAGCAATTGTACGGCAACCGTTACCATAGAGGACAATGTTGCTCCTGTTGCTGTCTGCCAAGATATTACGATCCAACTGGATGCTGCTGGGAATGCCAGCATTACTCCTGCCCAAATCGATAATGGTAGTTCGGATGCTTGTAGTACACCAAGTTTGGCATTGGATATCACGACATTCGACTGTACCAATGTAGGTCCTAATACGGTAACACTCACTGCTACGGATATCAATGGTAATTCCTCTACATGTACATCAACCGTTACGGTTCAGGATAATACATCCCCAGTCCTCACAGGTTGTCCTTCGGACATCACCCAAGGTGCCAATACGGGCAATTGTACTGCTATCGTAAACTGGACCCCACCGACAGGAGGGGATAATTGTAATGGTTTCACTCTGACATCCACACATAATCCTTTGGATGCATTCCCTGAGGGAATAACGACAGTCACTTATACCCTTACGGATGCTTCTGGTAATGCCGTAACTTGCTCATTTAATGTGGAAGTAACCGGAGGAATCGGATCATTGGATATAACTACTACTGAGAACTCCGGTACGACTGCCAATGACAATATTATCTGTGAAACAGAAACAGCGACCTTGGATGCAGGGGCAGGTTATGTATTCTATTCATGGTCTACCGGCGCCAATACACAATCCATTAATGTGACCACAGGTGGAACATACCAAGTTACCGTCACCAATGCCAATGGATGTACGGCTACGGATACGGAAACCATCACTGCCTTGGATATGCCTACCGCATCCTTGACTTGTCCTGATCCTGTAGTCAGGGATTGCGAGGGAAGATTCAATTGCATGCCAATGGATTTGAATACGGCTACACTTCCTGTGGTTACGGGAGCATTCAGTGGTTCGGCTGCCCAATATATCATTGGTAATGGAACTCCAGGAACGGATGCATTCTTTGATTTCAATCTGATGCCAAAGGATACGCCATTAGAACTTATCTACACATTGACAACACCTGATGGCTGTTCGAATAGTGCTTCTTGTACTTTCACAATAGAGGGTAAGAAAGCCAATCCGGGTAGATTCTAACGAGGAGAGTCCATTGCAAACAAATAGGGCTCATTCCAAATGGAATGAGCCCTATTTGTTTGTTATTATGTATCAATTAATGATTTCTCCAATAATTCAACTTAACATTGAATTTTTCATTGGGGGAATCCAAATCGAAAGAAACCTCATCAAATTTCGGTACTCTCCATTTTGATTTCAATGGCTTGGAAAAACCATATGCTTCCTTGGGAATACCTATGGCATTAGCACTCAGTTTGGCATCCTCATTCTTATCCTGATAGGAAGCGATGGCATAAGTTCCGTAAGGGATATTGTCATAGGTAACAACAATGGTGGAGCTATTCGTAGGTTCCTTGGAGTCATATAATTCCCCATCCCTTTTAAGGAAACCATCCTTTACGTACAATGCAGAACGCAATACACCTTTTCCAACCTCAACATTGGTAAAGGTAATCGTAACAGTACCTGTTTGCACTTCTTCTTTTGGGGGATGTGCGAAAAACAAACTCGCTAATAAGGTAAAGAGTACAATTTTCATTTTTAATGCTTTGTATTGATTACGTTAATCATATCCAGTATACTCGTTGTAATTCGGTTGTGTTCGGACCAAAGGATAAAATGGTCTCCTCCTTTTATAATGTCAATGTTCACTTCGGGATTGTGTTCCAACATCCTTTCTGTAAAATAGGCATTACCTTCGGGAACAAGATTATCCTTGTCGCCTTGAATAACGGTTACAGGTATGCGAATGTTATTCCAATCAGGCAACATATTTTCCAATTCACCCTTTAAAGGCAATATTTCTTCATTGGAAACCCTGAATGGCACGGGAATCAACCACCTGACACCCCACCAATTCAGGATAGGCCTGAACCATTCCTCGGGTTCCAGTTCGGGATCATTCGATGCAGCAATCATGACCAATCCATCAATCATTCCATCCAATTCCATAGCTGCCTTAGCAACCAATGGTCCTCCCAAGGAATGACCTGCAAGAATGACATTCTTATCCCCTGCATATTTATCTATGACCACCTTGATGTACTCCACTTGTTTGGCCAGAGAAGGCTCTGCATCACCATAATCGGAATAACCATACCCCGGACGATCCATCGTAGCGATTTGTGCATTATCTTTCAATCGTTCGTCCTTAAGGAATTCTATGCAGTTACTTCCCGACCCTGGTGAACCATGTAGAAACAACACAAAATTCTCAGCTTCCGGATTATCCGTAACAATACAATGTGTCTCCTTATCCTGATGTTGGGGATGTGTAATAAAATCAAAGATGGGTACATCCAAACCTGCCTCCTCAAATTCGGCCTTGATATCCTCATCCTTTTTGAATAAAGAGAAAATACCTGAATGGGATACCCCAAACAATATCATTAATAAAACCAGTGGAATATATCTCTTTTTGAATCTTCTCTTTTTTGCCATTATGGATTTGAAATCATGATTGCGGCCAAAAATTTCCGCGAAAATATCCTATATACAACGATAGAGCAATTCAAATCATAAATTTGTTCATTCCTAGACTATATTTAGGGTACGAATACATAAAATGATGTCTGAACTGATTGAAGATTGGCAAAAAAAAGCAAGGCAGAACCGGAAAAAAAATCGGGGTTTCCTCAAAAAGCTAAAGTCTAGGAACAAGAAAGAAATAGATACTTTGGCCCATTCCCTACATGAGGAGGTTTTTCAAAAGATAGATTGCTTATCCTGTGCCAATTGCTGTAAGGGGCTTGGTCCTATGATCACCAAGACAGATATCAAACGAATGGCCAAATACCTCAGAATGAAAGAAAGGGATTTTGAGGAGGAATATATCAGGATTGATGAGGACGGAGACCATGTAATGAAAAGTATGCCCTGTCCATTTCTTATGGACGATAATTACTGTTCGATTTATGAAGCCAGACCCAAGGCTTGCAGGGAGTATCCGCATACGGATATGGATGGATTCGCCAGTAAACCTAATTTACATGCAAAAAATACGATTACTTGCCCTGCTGCATTCCATGTAGTGGAAAACATGAGAAAACTGCTCCCCTGAATCCTCCACGCAATAGATAATTGACTCCAGTTCTTTCTTTTCTAGCTGTTATACAGTAACTTAGGAGGCAAAATCATTCCTATTTCAAAACAACAACCCATGAAATCATTATTTCAACCCCTTGTCTTATCCATCCTACTACTATTTCTATCCTCCGATATTCAGTCCCAAGTGGAACATACCATTAACTATCATGGATGCCTGAGCGATGGTTACAATATCACAGTGAATGGAACACTATACGATGCCACCAATCCATCTGGTGTGGAAACTTTTCCCAATGCGGCTTCTGATGGCTCGGATAGTATCGTTTATGTAAACCTTGCATTCAATGCTCCAACACCCTTTATTCAAGTAATCGAAAATTCAGGTACGAATAGTAATGATGGAAACGTCTGTACAGGGGATGGAGTCATACTGACTGCACTGAATACATCAACATACGCATCCGCTTACTTATGGTCTACTGGCGAGGAAACTTCCAATATCAATGTTTTCCAACCTGGTGAATATACCGTAACGATGTCTGATTACTACGGATGTACCGCTTCCACTTCTTATCATCTGAATCATCTACCGCTTCCCACACCCAGCATCATCGTTGAGGAAAACTCTGGCATTCTCCCGAATGATGGCAATATATGTGGCTGGGATAATGCCACCTTACATGTTTTTGGGGATTATTCGGATTATCTATGGTCCTCCTTTCATACCAGTTCCAGTATTACTGTCGGTCAGGGCAACACCTACAGCGTTACCGTAACAGATATGAACGGTTGTACCAATTCCACCAGTGTGGATATTATTAATAACAGTGGATTATATCATCATCATAGCTATCAGGGCTGTTCAGGAGATGGATATTCCATAACACTGAATGGCAATACTTATGATGAAAACCAGACTTATGGTACCGAATACCTACAATCATCCATGGGATGCGATAGCATCGTCATCATCAATCTCCATTTCGAACAGCCAGAGGGATATGAAATATATCATGGTTGCATGGGGGATGGACATAGTATTTCCATCAATGGGAATACTTACGACGAAAACAATCCGACGGGTACAGAAATTCTTTCAGGCGCATCCGCAAATGGCTGTGATAGTACGATATACATCCAATTGCAATTCTATCCCGAACCAATAGGAACAGAATCCCATATCAGTCAGCTAGGGAGTGGTTATATCGTTACGGTGAACGGAAACACCTATAATGAAGCTAATCCAACAGGAACGGAGGTATTAACCAGTTATTTGGGTTGTGATAGTACAGTGACCATTAATTTACAGTTCATGAATGCCATACATGGTTCATTGGACTATGATGGCTGTTCAGGGGATGGATATGAGGTTACCATCAATGGGAATACCTATAACGAGGGTAATCCCAATGGTACGGAAATCCTAGCAGGAGCAGCTTCATCCGGTTTGGATAGTGTGGTCCACATCAATCTTGATTATACCATCGTTAATCCCCAAATTAATATTACCGAAACTTCAGGGTTCAACACAGAAGACGCCATCATATGTCCCGGAGATGCCGTGATGTTGGAAGTCAATACATTCCAATCCCAAATATGGAGTACAGGAGCAACATCCCCAAGCATC
This sequence comes from Saprospiraceae bacterium, assembly GCA_020631355.1. Classification (GTDB taxonomy): domain Bacteria; phylum Bacteroidota; class Bacteroidia; order Chitinophagales; family Saprospiraceae; genus JAHDCE01. The sequence goes on from JAHDHL010000004.1 coordinate 56,059, forward strand.
ACTACCAATTCAGCCGGAGACTATACTGTAACCGTGACCAACAGTAATGGCTGTACAGGTTCATCCACGGTGAATGTACAATCAGCTCCCACACCTGTATTCAACACCTCAATTACGGATTATTCAGGTCAGTCTATTAATGACGGTATCATATGCGATGGGGATATCGCAGTAATGAGTATCATAGAAACCACGGACCAGTTGGCCAGCTATACCTGGGCGATGGGGGAAATCACATCTAGTGCCGTTGCAAATTTCCCAGGGGATTTTACGGTAACAGTAACGAATGTACAAGGTTGTACTGCAACTGCCGAGTTTAATATATCCACCCAACCGAATTATGTCCAATATGAAACCCATAATGGTTGTTCAGGAGATGGATACGAAATCACCATCAATGGAAATACCTATAATGAAACCAATCCATATGGTGTGGAAACCACATCGGGAACTTCGGGTTGTGATACAATTACTTACATACAACTAGAATACCATGAAGCTGTGGGCCATATCAATTATACAGGATGTGTTGATTTCGGGTATTCCGTAACGGTCAACGGAACAATCTATGACGACACCAATCCCACAGGAACAGAAACCATTATCGGAGGCTCCTATTGGGGCTGTGATAGTACGGTCCACATTAATCTGACCTATACCGGACCAACTGTTGGATATGAGACTTATATAGGTTGTTATGGTGATGGTTATGATATTCATGTGAATAATAATCATTATGGCTGGAGTAATCCTTTCGGAGTAGAGGTCATTCCTTTCGGAAGTTATACAGGTTGCGACAGTACGATTTATATCAATCTGATTTTTAACCCACCCATTAATGAAACAATTGAATATACAGGACAAACGGGGGACGGATACGAACTGGATGTCAATGGAACCATTTATAATGAAGCCAACCCAACAGGCACCGAAGTATTATCCAGTATCATTACGGGATGTGATAGCATTATAACCATTAATCTAACATTCAATCCTGTTGGAACAAACATCATAGATTATGTGGGATGCAGTGGGGATGGATATTCTACGGTTCTGGATGGCATTACCTATGATGAAAACAATCCAACGGATACCATTACCATAGCCAATGGATCCTATTTGGGAATAGACAGCATTATTATCATTGATTTGGTATTTCATGAGCATACTACAAGCAATTTTGAATATCATGGTTGCGAGGGAGATGGTTATGAAATTTATATGGGAGGAACCTATTATAATGAACTTAATCCAACAGGCATTGCCAATTTAGTTAATGTGAATGGTTGTGATAGTATCGTTACCATCAACCTGACATTCACACCTTCAAGTGTAGGATACCTCGATTATCTAGGATGCGAGGGAGATGGTTATGGCCCTATCGTTGTCAATGGTTCATTCTACTACGAATCTAATCCGTCAGGAATCGAAGTAATTCCGAATGGAAGCTATACGGGTTGTGATAGTGTGGTCATTATCGAATTGGTTTTTGAAACTCCTCAATCTAACACAAGTATCAACGAACAACACTGTCCCGGAAGTGGTTATTCCATTACAGTTAATGGAACCGTTTACGATGAAACCAACCCTGTGGGAGTGGAAAATATTCCTGTAGGAAGTGGTTGTGACAGTACCGTTTCCATCAATCTCATCTTTGCGCCACCAAGTGGCGAAGCTACATATACGGGATGCTACAATGATGGATATAGCGAAACCATCAATGGTACGGTCTATGACCAGTTCAATCCCACTGGTACCGAGCTGATTCCGAACGGAAGTTATACAGGTTGTGATAGTATTATCAATATCAATTTCACTTATGTGAATGGTGCAGTAGGTAACTTCACTTACAATGGTTGTTCAGGAGATGGATACACTGTACAAATTAATGGCATGACCTATGACGAGAACAATCCGACCGGCACTGAACTGATTCAAAATAGTAGTTATCTCGGTTGTGATAGTATCGTATTGGTGAATTTGGATTTCTCATGTACCAGTACCGAATACCCGAGTGCCAATACCACCTACCAAATTTGTAATGGTATTTTTACTGATAGCGGAGGTTCTACAGGGAATTATTCCAATTCTGAATCCATTTACACCACCATCTGCTCAGAAAATGGCGAACAACTATCCTTGACTTTCACTGCATTCGAAACAGAGGGTGGTTTTGACATACTCTACGTTTATGATGGTCCCAATGCATCCTCGGCACTCTTAGGCGAATACTCTGGATTCATAGGTAACGACTTCACTGTTTCGTCCAGTGGAAACTGTCTTACTTTCCATTCCATTTCCGATGGTAGTGTCAGCTATCCCGGATGGGAAGCCAGTATAAGTTGTTCTTGGGGAGACAATACCCAAATCGGGCAGGAAAATCATGTGGGGTGTGAGGGAGACAATTATAGTATCCTTATCAACGGGACTATCTATGATGAGGATAATCCTAGTGGTATAGAGTTCATCCAAGGAGGAGCATACAATGGATTGGATACTGCCACCATCGTCGAACTTGTTTTCTTGCCACCTTATACATCCACCGAATCTTATGCCGGGCAGATGGGTGACGGATACAATCTTGAAGTCAATGGTACATTATACAATGAGTCCAATCCTACAGGAACAGAAATCATAATAGCTGAGAATGGTTGTGATAGTATTATATATATAGACTTCACATTCTATCCCGAATCCACGAATGTCGTTGAGTATTCCGGTTGTACAGGCGATGGCTATCAAATCACTCTGAATGGCATTACCTATAATGAATTGAATCCATCAGGAATAGATACATTGGATAATGCTTCATATCTCGGTACGGACAGTATCATTGTTGTGGATTTATATTATCATGAGGTTTATGTAGGTATTATCACCGATACGGATGAGTTGGGTTGTCTTGTGGATTCGACTATCCTGAATACGAATGTTTTCAATGCCAATGGCAATGTATCTTATATCTGGAGTACCCAAGAAACCACTTCTTCCATTACGGTATATTCACCCGGGCTCTACGAGGTGACCATCACGGATGACTGGGGATGCAGCCATAGCAATGGCATTACTATAGCAGAGGGGCCCGAATGTAATGATTTGGTATTCCCCGGGGATGCCAACTATGACTTTGTGGTCAATAGTTATGATCATCTGACAGTTTGCTTGGCTCCGGGACAAACAGGTATTCCCAGGAATGACCAAGGAATTCTCTGGCAACCATATCAGGCTTTGGATTGGAATGTGCAAGCTGTTACTGGTGTGGATAACAAGCACTTGGATTGCAATGGTGATGGAATTATTAATTCACAGGACTTATCTGCTGTGGATAATAATTATAACAGTATGCATAATGGTATCAATCCATTAAGAATCGAGGGTGCACCTTATGTCAGATTGGTATTCGATACACATTACGACCTCAATGATACGGACAGAACCATTGTGGGGCAGATTGTTATTGATGATTTCGAAGACCAGGGAGATGTTGAAAATCTTTATGGCATTCTATTCTCCTTGGAATATGATCCCTTTTTCATACAAGAGGGTTCGTTGCAAATAGAATATCTTGACAATGCTTGGTTGGGTAATAGTATGGAGGTCATCCCATTATATAAGGATTTTTATGACCAAGGCCAGATGGACTTGGCATTCACTCGTGGAGACCTGAATTCCGTAACAGGAAGCGGTGTTATTGCCAATGTCCAATTCACGGTCAACGACCCTATCATTTGGAGTCAGGGTGATTTCAGCATTCCATTGGCCGTAACGAATGTGTATGCACACGACCATGAAGCCACACCTGCACCATTCAATACGGAATCAGTGGAAATCAGTGTTACCACAATCAGTTCCACTGATGATTTCCTTACGGAGAATGCCATAAATGTTTATCCTAATCCAACAAGTGGGGAAATCATCGTTGATACGAAGCAGAATTTAGGAAAGCACTATACCATCTGGAATACCCTAGGCCAGGAAATAGGGAATGGAATACTGCAACAGAAAGTTACTTCCATCCATTTGAAAGGGCAAAACCCTGGGGTTTACTTCATCCTCATCAGTACCGAACAAGGGAATTCAGTTAGGAAAATCATATTGGAATAGATATAAAAAAGCAAGCCTGAATAGGCTTGCTTTTTTTGTTGTTGAATTACTTATCCTCGGGTTGTTTCTCTATTTCGATATCCACTTTTTCCACGGTATTGGACCTATCTTCCTGATATGTTTTCCTATTGGAATGAATATCCTTGGCCAGGAAAATGGCTTTTCTCATGGAATCGGGATTGGCCTGATTCTTACCTGCTAGGTCATAGGCCGTACCATGATCCGGTGAAGTACGAATGAATGATAATCCTCCCGTATAATTGGTACCATCGCCAAAGGAAAGTGCCTTGAAAGCCACTAATCCTTGGTCGTGATACATAGCTAATATCCCATCGAATTTGGTATACTGGCTAGAGCCGAAAAAGCCATCAGCCGGATAAGGTCCCATGACCATGGCTCCTTTTTTCTTGGCCTCCACTATTGCAGGTCTAATGATTTTTTCTTCCTCATCACCCAAAACACCATCATCTCCTGCATGTGGGTTCAGTCCTAGGACAGCTATGATAGGTTTTTCTATTCCAAAATCCATTTTGAGTGTACGATTCATCAATCGGATTTTTTCCTTTATCCTATCCTTGGTAATCGCAGCTGGAACATCCCTCAGTGGAAGGTGATTGGTTACTACTCCTACCCTTAGGGTATCATTGACCATCAACATCAAGCTATTCTTCTGTCCTGCTTCCTTGGTCAGGTATTCCGTATGACCGGCATACGGGAAGTCAGCCATATTCATGGCCTTTTTATTAATCGGAGCGGTTACAAGTGCATCCACAGCTCCTTCCTTAAGTTCCTGAACCGCCTTTTCCAAGGCGATGTAAGCGAATTTCCCACCATCCTCAGTAGCTTTTCCCAAGGAGATATTCACATTCTCATTCCAACAATTCACTACATTGATCCTACCCTCATAAGCCTTGGAAGCGGAACCCACTGATTGGAATTTCACATTCACTCCCTCTAGGATATTCTTATGATAGGCCACCACCTTTGATGAACCGTAAATGATAGGTGTACAGATATCCAGCATCCTACCATCAGTCAGTACTTTCAGTATGACTTCCACCCCAATACCATTAATATCCCCAATACTGATTCCTACTTTAAACTTGGCCATATCTTCTGTTTAAATCTTTTAAGTGTTATATCGGATTATCCTAGATAGTTACTAAGGAAATCATAGGTCAGACGTACGCCGACCCCTGTTCCTTCCTTGGTCTTATAACCTGTTTTCTTATGCATATAAGCAGGTCCTGCAATATCAAAATGCAACCATGGATAATCAGTGAAATGCTCCAAGAACTTACCTGCCGTAATATGTCCGGCATAAGGCCCACCAAGATTCTTGATATCGGCAATATCGGATTTAATGGTTTCGCCATATTCTTTCCACATTGGGAATTCGACCAAACGTTCGTAGGTTTTCATTCCACTCTGCTCCATCTTGTACTTGATCTTACTATCAGCATTTCCCATATAACAGATACCCTCTGGTCCTATACAATAGGCCGCTGCTCCTGTCAGGGTTGCAAAATCAAGTACCAATTCAGGATTGTATTGCTTGGCATAATGCAATGAATCCGCTAGGGTCATCCTACCCTCAGCATCAGTATTCAATACTTCAACGGTAATTCCTGATAAGGTCTTGACCACATCACCAGGCACATAGGCATCATTACCCGGTCTGTTATCCGTAGCTCCTACCAGTGCAATTACATAAACAGGCAACTCCGCTTTCGCTATTGCTATCATTGTTCCTGTAACGGCTGCTGCTCCACCCATATCACACTTCATGTAATCCATGGAGTTCTTTGTTGGTTTCAGACTCACACCTCCCGTATCGAACATCACACCCTTACCCACCAATATAACGGGTTGTTTATTCTTTGCATTCTTAGGTTTCCATTCCATGATATTGAATGTCGGAGGAACGAAACTTCCTTGGTTAACGGACAGTAGACCACCCATTCCCAATTTTTCAATCTCTTTCTTTTCCAATACCTTGACCTTGAAGCCATACTCCTGACCTGCAGCCTTGACTTCCTTGCTGTAATTCACCGAATTCAGATAAGAATGAGGTTCATTGACCAAATCCCTGGCCTTACAAGTACCCTCCAATACTGACTCCAAGCTATGGAATTCCGTTTTGGTCGCACAAGAGTTATGAAGCTTTACTTCCTGAAGTGCATTCCTCTTGCCATCCTTATCATTGAAATATTTCAAGAATTGATAATTACCAAGAACCAGTCCCTCGATATAATCCAGTGCATGGTTCTTTTCAGCATGGTTGATGACCGTAAGGGATTTGATTTTGTAGTGCTCTGTGGTATCCAATAATTCAGCAGCAGCCAATCTTGTATCTTCCTTGGCCTTATGAGGTACTTCTCCTTCCTTTAGGATTTGGATGAAGATATATTGACCTACCTTAGGAAAAACAAAGGATTTGACTTCATTCTTCAATCCATCGGCCAAAATACTGATCTCACCTGTAGTTAGATATGTATCAGCCCAATCCAAATTAGAATCATCAGAAAGGACCACTAAATGGTTTTTCAGGGAACGTGTGAGACTTAGCTTAGTATTCATTCAATTATCTGTTATGTAAGATGTGCAAAGATAGCATTTTATACATTTACACATTGGTTCGCATCCATGCGGATTTGGGAGTTCGAGTCATAAATAGTCCTTTTTCACTCAGCTACCGACATATCGGACATCGAATGGCAGCAAGCTCTTGTCCAAAACCCCTCTTTCAAGGGAACCATTTCCAAAAAGTAGCGATTGTCAATGTTTTCACATACCTTTGAAAATAGATGAAAGCGAAGAAATCCTACGGCCAACATTTCCTACACAGGGAAGACATTGCAGAGCGCATTTCCAAATCATTGGCCCATACAGATGCATATCAGAAAATCATAGAGATTGGTCCCGGTAAGGGTATGCTGACCAAATACCTCATGGAAGATTGGGGAGACCGGCTCGTAGCCATTGAGGCAGACCAGGATATGGTAGGTTATCTTGGTGAACATTACCCCCAGCTGAATGTCCTTTATCATGATTTCCTTAAGGTTTGGTTGAATAAGGTTTTTGACGAGGGCGAGCAATTCGCATTGATTGGTAATTTCCCTTACAACATTTCCTCTCAGATTGTATTCCGAATGATTGAACACAAGGAAGTCATTCCGGAAATGGTTGGTATGTTCCAAAAGGAAATGGCAGAAAGAATCATCGCTTCCCCAGGAGGAAAGGATTATGGAGTCATCAGTGTTTTGACCCAAGCCTTTTATTCGGGTGAATACCTCTTTACGGTAAAACCGGGATCATTCAATCCTCCTCCAAGAGTAATGTCGGCCGTCATCCGATTGGTACGGAAAGATAATCAGGAATTGGGTTGTGATCCGAAACTTTTCAGACGGGTTGTGAAGCAGGCATTCAGCCAAAGAAGGAAGATGCTTCGGAACACCATGAAAGTTTTCATGCCACATGAGGAATTAATGAAAGATGAATTCTTTACGATTCGTCCCGAAAAATTATCTTTAGAGCAATTTGTTGACCTGACCAATACGATACAAAACCACATCGACCAGAAAGAGGAATAAGGTATCCAAGGATAATACACGGAAGATGATCGAATGATTCCATCATGGTTATTCTGGATAGGGCCTTACTTTCCATACCTGATTTATTGACCAAAATTTTCAAGTTAAGATGAAACCAACTATCCTAACACTCCTATTCGCATTCCTATTCACATCATTCTCATTCTCACAGACCTATTATCTCCATTGTGGCAAGTTGATTGACGGAAAGAATGATAAGATCATGAAAGAAAAGACCATCATTGTCAATGATAATATCATTGAGGAAATCAAGGATGGTTATGCTACGGCACCAGATGGCGTGACAGTCATTGACCTAAAAGATAAGACGGTGATGCCCGGCCTAATGGATATGCACGTCCATATGGAAAGTATCTATGATAAGAATTCCTACCTCAACAGATTTGTCATGAATGATGCTGATGTAGCCTATCGTTCCGTGGGCTTTGCGGAAATCACCCTGATGAGTGGATTCACTACAGTAAGGGACCTTGGTGGTTCGGGAGTGAATGTTTCTTTGCAAAAAGCCATTGCCAGAGGCTTTGTGAAAGGCCCGAGAATCTATACTGCTGCCAAATCGATTGCCATTACGGGTGGGCATGCTGACCCAACCAATGGTGCCAAGAAAGATTTGATGGAATATCCGGGCCCTGAACAAGGTGTGGCCGACGGGCCTGATGAATGTAGGAAAGCTGTCAGGCAACAGGTTAAGAACGGAGCTGACTTGATAAAAATCACAGCGACAGGTGGTGTTTTGAGTGTCGCGAGGGATGGCCAAAGGCCACAGTTCACACTTGAGGAAATCAAGGCGATAGTGGAAACGGCTGATGATTTCGGTATCAAGGTCGCTGCACACGCTCATGGTGATGAGGGAATGAGGAGGGCTGTCATAGGTGGAGTAGCATCCATTGAACACGGAACGAAAATGAGTGATGGCACCATGGACTTGATGATTAAGCACGGAACCTATTATGTTCCTACGATTACAGCCGGTTGGTCCGTAGCTGACTCTGCCAAGATTGATGGGTACTTCCCAGAAGTGGTTCGGCCTAAGGCATTGGAAATCGGGCCATTGATTCAAGGAACTTTTGCCAAGGCATATAAGAAAGGGGTAAAGATTGCCTTCGGAACGGATGCGGGGGTCTTCCCTCATGGTAATAATGCTCTCGAATTCAAATATATGACTGATGCAGGTATGCCTGCTATGGAAGCCATCCAATCTGCAACAATGGGAGGGGCCACACTTCTTGGAGTAGAGGATCAACTGGGAAGTATAGAGAAAGGTAAACTCGCTGATATTATTGCTGTGGATGGTAATCCCTTGGATGATATCGAAGTGATGATGGATGTACAGTTCGTGATGAAAGATGGAACTGTGTATAAGAACAAGTAACATCCTTGGATTTCGGAAGCTAGATATGTAGGCTAAGCAATGTTTCGCAACTAAAAATCCTAGTGCGTAAATATCTAATGGTCCGGTTTCATATCTAGCTTCTGAAGATTTAACTCCCAATCTCCAAAAGCTTGAAAACCAAGTAACTTTTCCCTCAAACTTGAATTAATTATATATTAACATCCTGATTTTATTCCTAATATATCCTTAAGGATTCCTTTAATCCCCGGGCGATGTGACGTTGTTCTGGCATGCATTATGATTTATGCCCATATCCTATTCTAGCGCTTGATTATCATTATTATTACGCATTAAACTTATCCCTTTTTTCATACCGCAAGTTGGTCATCAAATGGATGTTAAAGCATTCCTAAAAGGTATGAATCGTGTATTAAGAGGATTAACATCCGATAGCTAACCTGTTGTATTTCAGCGGCAAATTTGGTAAATTAAGCCTTGTAATCACACTAAGTCCTCGGAATAAACATGTTATTGAAGAAAATTAATATCTGATGAAGAACACTTTTGCCCTCGCCTTAATGGTCTGTTTCTCATTAGTCGTCTTCGGACAGGAACAACCCTCTACGAACTACGATGTCGAAATTTGGAACGCTGAAATTTTCAATAAATCAGGATATGATTTCATTGAGATTGATGTATATAACAATGGTGCTGCCTATTCCAATATGGACATCCAGGTCATGTATGACGATATCTATTTGGCCAATTCCAGAAATGAGAATGCATCATTGGAGGCCTTATCCAAGCAGACCCTGCATAAGTTCGAACTACCCATTGAGATACCTAGTAATCACAAAGGAAAGAAAATCAAGGTCGAAATCATTATCAGTAATAGGGACCATGAGTATAAGGAGAAAATGAAAGTTGCCATCAACAAATAGCTCCGCTACTGATTCCTTATTTTCAGAATCTTAATCTCTACCCGTTGGTTTTTAGAACGTCCTGATGCTGAATCATTCGAAGCAATCGGATTCCGTTTGCCATATCCCTTGAATGTCAGTTGGTCGGGTTGGATACTCAGTGCATAGAAATATTCTGCTACTTTCTTCGCTCGTCCGGCAGATAACCAATCACAATAGTCATGATTGGGCAAGCCATTCGTATGCCCACCTATTTCGATGGAAATATGGTCGTTTCCTGTTAGGAATTCTTTGATTTCTTCCAAGGCAGGTAAGGATTCGTCAGTAAAATTGAGCGAATCGGCAGGAAAGAATAATTCCTTGATGGTTATCACCTGCCCCTCTACCAACATGCTGGGTTCCAATTCAGGGATGATTCGGGGTTCGCTCACTATGAATTTCCTATTTGCCTTGCATCCTCTTTCATCCGTTACTGTTACCTCATACTCCCCCATTCTAAGACTTCTCCTCATCGGAGTCCTACGATTATCTGACCAATGATAGGTAAGTCGGCCTTTTCCTCCATCTGCCTTGATGATGATTTCGCCATCCCTTGCCCCATCCCTACTGATGGATTTGAGTCTTTCCAAATTGATATTGATGGGAAGATAGCTGGAAACCACCGCACTTGAAATAGCTGTATTACCATCAGCATCCGTAACGGTTACCGTGTATTCGCCTGTAGTTACGCCCTCTATTCGATATCCCCAACAATCCTCACAATCCCATTGGATATCATAGGGTTTCTTCCCTCCTGATACATCGACCCCGACCACACCATTCGTATGGTCCGGACAATCCAATACTTTTTCAGAATAAGCCATGGCTGAAAGGGGTTCCTCGGGAGGGTCAACAAAAAAGACCTTGAAGCGGTACAGGCCATTTTCAAGGGTTCCTACCCACATATCACCATCCTTATCCTTACCTACACAGAGCATATTCCGCTCCTTGAAACCAAAATCACCATTATACAAGAATGTGGAACGGTCCTCTGCATCATACCGGGCAAAAATATCCGAAGCCAGATACAAACGGGCATTATCATCGAATGACATTCCGATTACCTTGCCTTGAATGAGCCTCCTACTTACCCTGACAGACTCCCAATCCTTGGAATCAGGGCTAGTCCATAGGTATCCCTCACCTGCAAACCACAATTGGCCATGTCCCTCGGCAACAGCCGTTATATCTTTTGAAGCCATGTGGGAGGACCAACTATTCCCTGAGACGCTGCTCAAACCCTCGTCGGTTCCTATCCACATCGTGTTTTCAACATCCTTGTGAATGAAATTAATCTTGTCAGAAAGTAATTCAGAATTGGACTTTTGATAATGGGCGATTTCATTCAGTGTTTTAATATTCCAAACATACACGCCCCCAGATGCTGTACCTATCCAGATCTGGCTTCCCTGAATTTGCATACTCTCAATCTTGACCTTTTCGGCAATTTCAAACTCCTTTTCCTTATCCACACGAACAACCTTCCCTCCTTGGAGTGCACACCACATATATCCACCATCATCCTCCGCCAGGGCTGTCACGGCACCATCCTCGAGAATAGTCCTTACCCCCTCAAAATAATTAAAGATGTATAATCCCGCATTGGTTCCTACCCAAAGCATATTCACATCATTGGATTTCATGCAATTCACGGGAACTCCCTTGAGGAACTGATGGCACCTTTCTTCCGGAACCTTATCCTGGGCACCGATGACTAATGGGAACATCCATAATGTGATAAGCATACATAATCTATTCATCATAGTATGTGATGATTCTTTTTCTGAAAAATGAGTCCGACTTAGTTTCGCTTTGTTATTAGAATCCAACGATCCCTATCATGGTATGTTACAGTGTTCCCTCCTAACGCAACGCAATAATACATATTATTTCCATTTCTATATATTATTGAGACAGATTTGCCCGCTGCTGGTAACATACAAATTTGTTAATATGAAATCCAGGAACTATTATTCTGATATATACATTAATATTCAGGTATATGATACCCGTATTATTAATAACTTCAAATCACAAACATGAACACATCAATATACTTCATAGCATTATTGCCCGAACAGGCATTACAGGATGAAATCACTGCTTTCAAACGAGAGGCAGAGAAGCAATTCAATACCAAGAGGGCATTGACATCCCCCCCACATGTCACTATTGTTTCTCCATTCAGATTTGATGACGAGCATATCCCACAAGTAGAAAAGGAATTGGAAAGTTTTGCAGGAAATCAATCATCATTCGAAATCGAATTGAAACATTTCAATTGTTTTGCGCCTAGGGTTATCTATGTTGATGTGATGGTTTCTGATGAAATGAACCGATTGCACCGAACATTGAACCAACAGTTAGAGGATACCTGCAGCATCCCATTCCAATACAAGGATAGGGAATTCCACCCTCATATGACGGTTGCATTCAAGGACTTGAAAAAATCCGTATTTCCTAGCGCTTGGGATTACTTCAAACAGAAAACGTTCGAAAGGTCATTCACACCAAGTACCATCACGTTATTGAAGCATGATGGCCAACAATGGCAAATATTCAAGGAGTTTGATTTCAAGGGGTAATTCCCCTTTGGAATCAAATTTCCACTTTGGCTAATCCTTTAGTATCAATTTGGTAAGGGAATGTTCTGCTACTTGAATACGAAGCACGTACACACCTTTTCCAAGATGTGAAACATCATTCATGGATGCCATACCCTTCATAACGGAACGACCTGAGATATCGAACAACTCTGCTTCGAATGAACTTTCATTCCAATCAATGAAAAGTACATCCTGACTTGGATTGGGATAAACCCTAGCGTCCCAATCCGCAAGGATTGTTGTCGAAGTATTGATGAAGTCGATACTTTCTGAGATATTCGAACATCCATTATCATCCGTTACCCCGACGTGATATGCCCCTGAATTCTCCACTTCCAATGATGCAGTCGTAGCTCCATCCACAACTACTCCGTTGAAATACCATTGGTAAGTCTGGAATCCGGCATCTGCTGTAATGATGTTATTATTTTCCGTGATGGATACCACTGGTAAGGGATGAACCGTCAGGTCAAGGGTCACTAGGCTATCGCACCCATTCTCTGCGACTATCATTGCGGTGAATGTTCCTGATTCCAATAGTGATTCATTATTGAATTCATATGATTCTCCCTCGCAAATGGCTGCTGATTCCATTCCCGTTAAGACCGGAATTTCTGTAGGAACATTGATATCTGCCGTAATGAGTTCCATTTTATTCACGAATAGGTTTGCTGCTTGGGCAGCTCCATCTATTTTTTCGGTATTCAGTGTGATGAATGCTCCATTCTGCCAATCGGAGGGGTTCCAAAAATCAGTCGAAATATCATTCCATCTGATGCGAACAGAACGATTATCATCCAACAATCTTACACCGCCGATACTTGTACTGGGAGATTCCAAGTGAGCGCCCAGTTCAATCCTCCATTCCTCATCCCATAAATGGTATTTAATCGGTAATGGATTTCCCAATTCCCAATCAGTAAATGTGGATGCAAAAAGGATATCCATATCAGGCTGGCTGGGGTTTTCTATTCGAATAGTAAGGGTCGGCTGTCCCTCATCAAAATCGATTTCCAAAAGCAGGGTTGGTAAACCATCCTTTAGTCCATTCCCTTCGAATCCACAGTACGCCCCATCTTCTGTCATGGACCAGATGCCCATTCTGAATCTCGTATTCATGGCATTACCTCCTGGATACATTTGCACTGCCGTTTCAAGAATGGCACCCATAGGGTCATTCCAAAGAAAAAGATCCTTGGATTGAGCCTGTGCCATATCATTAACATTATGATTCAATACCAAATCGGATGTATTATCAGCCAAAAAAGCATCGGATAGAATAAATGAGGATTCGGATGTGCCATCAAAATCGTCCTGTATCACTTCGATGAATGGATGTTCGACAAAGTTGAGGGCATCCAAAAAATGAGCGGTAGTTGTTGCACAATGGCTCCCTGCTGTCTCTAGGAATTTCCCTTTCAATCCATCCACTTCAGAACCATTGTGGTAAATATTCATAATATCTCCCTCCCGAAAATCATTGAAGGAGGTCATATTAGCAAATCGCTGATCGAATGGTAGCAGATAATCTATATAATCCGATGGATAGTTTAGGATGGCTTCATAATTCCCGTCAGGTTCCTGGGTTTCATAATCCTGATCTACCTGTCTGATATAACTGCCTCCGCATGAGGGCATGGCACCTTTGAATGTCTCTGGATAGATAAAAGCTAGGTTATGTGCCATCCTTGCTCCTCCGGAATTCCCAGAAGTATATATCCTATTGGAATCTATATTGAAGATTTCCTGCATTCTTAATGCAGCCGCCATTCCCACTCCCATCCGGATATTGATGAAAATGGGATTTCCTATCTGATCTCCTGATACCCATATGAGTTTCCTGTCATCCAATACATCAATCCATTGGGACATTACACCTCCATTATTCCCTGAATTGATGAATACTACCAAGCCATAAGCTTCGGAACCATCATAATCATCAGGAATGTATAGGTCGAAATTATAATCCTGTAGGAGTGTTTGTGCATCAGGGAAGAAGTCATTAAAACCGTACCCCGAGGGGGAAGATTGTACGACGGATGCGTCATCAAGCATTCCAATATTCTGGTTACTAATAGTACCCGTACCGAATGGGCTCTCTTGGCCATACGAATGGATGACAAACAAGAATACACTAGTGAAGCAAAAAATAATATTTTTCATGGTTCAATGGTTTTGTGTCAGCAATCCGAATGATTGGCTCAAGGAATTCGGATAGATTATTTCTTCTTCTTATTCAGTGCATCCTTACTTATCCATGCCCAGCAGACCTCACACTCAACAGGATTCACTCCTGCTTCATCCGTAACTACTACATGAACCAAAACATCACCTTTTTCTGTCGTTTTGATTTTTTCAATCTGCTCTGGTGTCAGGGTTGCCTCCGCTTTCATGGCTCCGGTAGAACGTTTAACAAAACGGGTATTCAGGTACTTAGCCAAGGGTATCTTATCATCAGGAATGTTCATACCCACTACCATACCTGTGGCCGTTTCGGCCAAAAGAACCATGGCTGCAGCATGAATCTGTCCAATGTGATTCCTCACTTTCCTCTTATTCTTCAGGCTTACTATGACCTTATCATGTGTCATTACATCGTAACTGATTCCGGCCGTACCGGTAAACTTGACCATTGACCCTATGATTTTTGATAAAATCCATCTGGGGTACTTGTCCAATTTGTGGACTGCTTTTGACAATCTGTTCATTTACTTATATTTCTGATATGATTGGGGCGAAATTATCAACTCCTTTCCATTAATCCAGTAATCATATCCTTTTGGGGAACCAAAATGACATGATGGCGCAATTTCATTCTAATCCAGAATGGTTATGGGACTCACGACATTTCCTTTGGGGCTTTTGATGGACAACAAATAGACACCACTCTGAATTGGAGTCCCTATTTCCCAGTCAAACCGATCATTCAAGTGTATGGAATGTACCTGAGACAAGGGTCTCCCTAACAAATCATAAAGTGTCAGGTCTGCAAGTCCCAAGTCTGCATTTGTTGTTATTCCTATCTTACCATTCCGGATGGGATTCGGAAAGATCTCTACTCCTAGTTCTCCGAGTGTTGTGAGTGGGACGGATGTTGTTTTTTCAGCAATGATAGGAATTGAATATTCCCATCTATCATCATTTCGCACTTGGATTACCCTATAGTAATATTGTATTCCCCAATCTACCATATCATCATAAATCTGGTATTCCTCAAAATCCGCATTGACTTCAAAAATGGTTTCGTAATCCAAACCATCAGTACTTCTCTGAACAATGAATGCATTAACCTCTTGGGTATTACTAGGTACCCAATGGATTCCGATACCATATTCATCAGAATCCCATTCGAGCATACTCCATGAATCAGATAAATCACTTGTGGACCCTTCAGGTATGACGATACGTTCATTGGGTATGACATCATGGATAACATCCACTGCTCCGGACAACCAAGTAACCCTTAGTGAATCCAGTTGTGCATTCATTCCCAAACCAAAGTGCTTGGTCGTCGAATTCTGAGCCAGATAGGCTTCTCCACAATGTGTATACCTTGTGAAGATATCATCAGCAGCAAAGACTTCCAACCAAGAACCGACTCCATCCCGATTGCTTTGTATCCCCTCTATGTCCAGTTGTAGATAATGATGATTATTATCCAAATCATTTTGCCAAAGAGAACAGAAATAAGGTGTATTATTGGAAACGATGATATCCAAATCCCCATCCCTATCGAAATCTCCAACGGCATTGGCATAGCTACTCATCGTATCTCCCTCCATACCATCGGGTAGTAATGCAGTGAATGTCCCATCACTATTATTCGTGTATAATAAATTGGGTTCAGAAGCAGTATTGAACTGGCTACTCACATACAAGTCCTGATAGCCATCGTGGTCATAATCCAGGAAATTAGCTCCCCATCCCGTATAATTGAATGATACTCCTGCGTTATCCGCTTGTTCTGTGAAAATGAAATCACCCTCATTACGGAATAATTCATTGCCTCCTATGGGAGTGTTCGTTACATAAATATCAAGGTCATTATCATTATCATAATCCCCTACCCCAACATTCATGGCATCCATTTGCTGGTTGGCTCCTGAAAAGTTACTGTAATTGGTGAATACGCCATCTCCATTATTCCTATAGAATACATTCCCGATTAATCGGTCTTGGGCCAGATACAAATCCTGATAGCCATCCCTATCCGCATCGAAGAATGCTGCACAGAATGAGTTTCTTTTTCCATCGAATGTTTGTGATTCTATGGAAATATCCGTGAATGTTCCATCCCCATTATTCTTATATAAAAGATTGGTATGACCACCCACAGAATTATCCCTATTCGCTATGTACAAATCGAGAAAACCATCATTATCAATATCTCCGAAAGTAGCACCATAGGATTTATCATCAATGATGTTCAACCCACAAGTGGTAGTGATATCCGTGAATTGTAGATTGCCATCATTCCTGAATAGGCGGTTCTGGGCCTCAAAATTGGTTACGAAAAAATCCTTATCCCCATCATTGTCAAAATCTACCCAGAGTACCGTCTTGGAATCGTCCATAACACTAATCTGGAGAATTGTAGGAACGAATGTTCCATTCTGATTCTCAAAGAATCTGACATTTTGCCCGGAAGTGGTTCCGATGGTCAAATCGTCCCATCCATCACCATTGAAGTCACAAAAACTCAGGCCATTGCCAAACTGGGCTTCACCAACAATGAAAGCATTCATATAATTCAGATTACCCACTTCTGTGAATTGGGCCTGAATATTTAATGTTAAGCAAAAAACAAAAGATAGGATTATCGCACTTCTCATTTACCTCACGAAGATATGTAAGGTATAAATTTAATAAAATTAGATTAAGGCAACAGTTCCAACATGGTAAAGACTCATTATACCTTATACAGTATAATGGATTGGACTACGAAGAAGACGTAGAATACCAGTAACAATCCTCCCTCCCATCGGGTGATTCTTGAAGTCAGTGTCATGAATGCCAAAAGGAAAGTAATCCCCATCATCAGAGGAATGGACATGGCTAATGAATTCTCATCCACTACGATACCTCCGAATAATCTGGAGATTCCCAGTACGGCATATGTATTGAAAATATTGGAACCAATGACATTACCCACGGCTATACTGGACTGGCCTTTCTTAACGGCTGCAAGACTTACGAATATCTCAGGAAGCGATGTTCCCAATGCCACTACGGTCTGTCCGATGAAACCCGAACTCAATCCTGTTTGCTGGCAAATTTCTATGATGGCATCTATGGTGTACTTGGCTCCCAAGGCTACCAATGCACCTCCGACAACCAATAGTACGTAGTCTTTCCATGTAGCGGAGGGGCGCTCACCATCATCCTCATCATTGTTCCCGAATGTATTCACTAGAAACATGACCAAACAAAGAATGAACAGGACTGCTTCCCAGATTTGCAGGTCGGCATCATAAAGGAAAAACCACATCATGATGGCAGACCCCATCAACAAGGGGATATCCATATTCTTAAAATCAACGGGAACCCTATTCGCAACAATCGCCACCAAACCCAATACCAATGCAATATTGGCAATATTAGAACCAACGACATTACCAATAACAATATCCGGTGTTCCTCCTACCACTCCTGCTATGGAAGACGCCAACTCAGGAAGGGAAGTACCAAATGCCACTATTGTAACACCGATGATAAAGGGTGAAATTCCTAGGGATAATCCAATCTTTTCAGCAGACTCAACAAACCAATCAGAAGCCTTTAACAATACAGCTAAGGCTACTACGAAAATAATGGCTGGTATAACTAATGGTGGCATGTTTGAATTTAAGTGCTAGATTCTTCCATATGAAAAATGAATACCAAAAATCACTTCCATATGGACTGCAAAAGTATTCTTTTTTATAAACAAGGGTATGATTCCGTGGAATTTCGCCTTGCCACAAAGCAAAAGAGTAGCAAACTAATGCGCTTGCTACTCTCTTTAGACCATAATATTCGAAAAAGTCATCCTATTTTTCCACAACAAATCGACCAACACTCAGTTTTTCGCCATTACTCAGCTTGAAAATATAGACACCTGTCTCCCAAGTACTGGCATCCAGGTTTGTTTCCGTTCCGGTAACATTGGTGATCTGATGTATCTGTCTTCCGGAAATATCAAGAATTTCCAAAGTAAATGTCTCATTCCTATCGTTATTGAAAACCAATCGTCCTTGGCTCGCCATAGGGTTCGGTGTAACGAATGCAGCAAATGGATTCAACTGTAAATCCTCCACATCCAAGAACATTTCAGGAACCACACATCCATTATCAATAGAATGAATCATTTCCTCGTGGTCATCATTCACGAAATCCGTGATATTACCAATACAAATCTCATCATCCAGAATAGCTGAGTAGTGTACACGCAGGAATGGTATGAAGTCACTGTTCTTATTGATGGTAGACTCATCGTATGAAACTCCGATGATTTCATTCTCATCATACATGATATTCGGGAAATAATCCTGTACGTGATTCGTGACATAATCAATTTCCACTCCTGTAATATCAAATTCGAATGAAAGGATACGTCCGTTTGGATTCTTGATATGGATATCGAAATACCCTGCTGGTTCATTGAGTTCGGCAATGGTCAATGTTGCCTCATCCGTCGGATTCTGAACCCCATACGGATATTCACATGGTGTATGTTGGTGGTCACTAGGAATAGGTCCATTACCGTGCAATACACAATCATAGAGTAGTGTGGCATCGGTCACCGTGATTTCACCATCGGCATTCAAATCCAAACATTGGGTAGGTGTAATGGTATCCAGAAGACTCTCCAACATATATGTGGTCAAATCAGGTACGCTCCTCAGGTTATCCTGATTGATATCTCCCGTAATGACCACTCCCGCACAAACACCGGTACAATCCGGTTGTGCATTCCCATAGAGATTACCCAAACAATCCTCATAAGGGTCACATTCGGATAAGACTTCGAATGATGCTTCGTTGGTGACGGGGTCACGGGTAATATCAAGACAAACCTGTGCCCAATTGTTCTCATAATTGGGTTCTACCTGGCCTAGCAAATCAGGGGATTGGTCCCAATTCACCCGAACTACCAACATATATTGCCCCGCTTCCAAATCCGTTATATCTATCCACTGGCATTGTAGCCCTGATGAATAGATATCTCCACATTGCTTGGAAATCCCTTGGTTTCCACATCCATATTGGTAAGTTCCTCCATCATCACATTCCAGATCCATGACACAGAAACCATTCTTGAATCCGATAGGAATTTCATTTCCATCATCCATATTATACATTACATATTCCGCATACCCCTCATAATGCCAATGACCATGACAGGGATCCCATTCCCATTGGGAATTTTCCTGCGGTGCACCAATATAGTAATCCGCATCACCAATGTTTTTGATGTGGGTC
Source organism: Saprospiraceae bacterium (assembly GCA_020631355.1). Taxonomy (GTDB): domain Bacteria; phylum Bacteroidota; class Bacteroidia; order Chitinophagales; family Saprospiraceae; genus JAHDCE01. The sequence continues at coordinate 76,136 of JAHDHL010000004.1, forward strand.
GTAAAGCGAATCACTTCTCTTTGTCCATATCCAGCTACGCATCCCTCCTGAATAAGGCAAGCATCATTATTTTCCAGATAAGCTACATACATTGAAGAAACCAATGCGCCATGTACCACAATCAAATCGGGACCACCCGGACAATCCGGGTCTCCCGGGAATATACAGGAACCATCACTTTCAGTAGCCAGAGGATTATAATTACATGCCGTAGGATCCGTACATCCTGTAATAGCCCCAGAGTAGGTAATCGTCCAAGGAATATCCATATTCGCACATCCATCATTGTCATATTTGATACGCACATAGTAGGTTTCACCAGCGACAAGTGCTGCGGACATGCTAGACAAAGCACCCTCACAATCCTCATCTGAGTAGAAAATAGCACCCTCGTTCGTATCATCCCAAATCAAGCCATTACAATAATCATAAATCCAAATCGTCGTATTCCCACAAGTGATATTCCCATCACAGGTATTCAGTTCGAACATACCTGTCTGAGAGGGAGTGAAGATATACCAAGTGTTGCCCATATTGGCATTATCCGTCTGAGTGCCTTCCATTGCTATGAAAGGGTCAGCACAGGATGTCCCGGGAGGACAGGCCAACTGAGTGGATTCAGCTTCACCATATTGGCCATCGCTATCTATAATCAAATTACCATCCAAGGAGACCTGATAACTTCCATTTCCGAAATTGCAACAAATTCCATCCCCGAAACTATCGTAAATGGTAAATGTCAAACACTCATTGGATGGAACACAAATGGAATGGTTGTAAATGGTATCACCCGGAATCGTATTTTCGGATGCTACGACATTCCCTAGGCCGTCCACTAAATCCCATGATATTTCCTGAGGATAATCATCTGCTTGTATACTCAATTCAAAGAAAGACTCTCCTGCCGGACATTGAGCAGAAAGCAAATTACTTCCCATCATCCAACAAAAGAATAACGTGTAGAAAAACTTTTTCATTTGTTCTGATTTTTATTCTTATCCATAAAATGGATCTAACCATTTCAAATACAAGATAATATAAATGAATGATTCTATAAAGAAAGGACTGGAAATGGATTAGGATTCATCCCATATCCCAGCGTTGATGTTTTCTTTCAAAAAATAAAGTTTCTTCACCATTCCAACATCACACGGAGTTGTTCGATATGCACTTTTGACTAGTAAGTGTCTTTTCGGAGAGTATTTTTTTCATTAACAGCTACGATTCAAAGAATAAGGTCTTTAAAAGTAAGCGATAAAGAAAAAATTGAACGATATTTGTTGGTTGTAGTGCGAAAAGCATATCTTTTGATGAACCATCAATTCCTATATACATTGTAATCTGAATGAAATGGTTTTGAAAGAGTAGACTCAAGACACATCACACAAGGAAAATATTTGTAAAAGACAAGATAATGAGTGACTTCTCTCATGTTTTTAATGCACATCCATCTTTCATTGATGCGATGTACCAACAATACCAAGACGACCCTACATCCGTACAATCCGACTGGCGCCTATTTTTCGAGGGTTTCGATTTTGCTTCGCAATCCGCTAACGGGAATGGCAGTTCAGGTGCTTCAGGGACAGGAACCAAGGTAAGTGACCAAATTGACAGAAGAGAATTCAGGGTACTCTCCCTGATTAAGGCATACAGGAACAGGGGACACCTTGAGGCCAAAACCAATCCTATCCGTGAAAGAAGAAATCGCAATGCAAAGCTTGCTCTAGAGGATTTCAATCTTTCCGAAGCGGATTACCTTGATACTTTCATGATTGGAAAGGAAATAGGATTGGAGAATGCCACACTCAAGGAAATCGAGGCCAGACTCCAACAAATCTATACGACTTCAGTCGGATATGAGTATCACAATATCCAAGATAGGGAAAAAAGACGTTGGTTAAGGGATAGGATTGAGCGTAGGAGTTATCATGACCAGGGCTTGTCCATGGAAAAGAAAAAGAGAATCCTAGAGAAGCTGAATGGTGCTGTGGTATTCGAACAATTCTTGGGTAAGAAATATGTAGGACAGAAGCGTTTTTCACTAGAGGGTGGAGAAACTACCATAGCAGCATTGGATGCCATTATCAGTAAGGGTGGAGAAGAAGGTGTTGAAGAAGTCGTTATCGGAATGGCTCACAGAGGTAGACTGAATGTATTGGCTAACATCATGGGGAAAACCTATGAGCATATCTTCAAGGAATTCGAGGGAACAGACATCAAGGAACAAAGCTTCGGAGATGGTGATGTAAAGTACCATTTGGGGTATTCTTCCCAAGTACAAACTTCATCAGGTAAGAATGTGAATCTTAAATTGGCTCCTAATCCATCCCACTTAGAATCGGTAGACCCCGTGGTACAAGGATTCGCGAGGGCCAAGGCTGATTTACTATATAACAGCGAGTATGACCGTATCATGCCAATACTGATTCATGGTGATGCTGCAGTTGCGGGTCAGGGTGTGGTATATGAAACCAGTCAAATGAGCCAATTAATGGGCTATCATACTGGTGGTACCATTCATTTCGTCATCAATAACCAAATCGGTTTTACGACTGATTTCGATGATGCTCGTTCGTCTACTTATTGCACAGCTGCTGCGGATGTCATACAAGCTCCTGTTTTCCATGTGAACGGTGATGATGCGGAAGCAGTGGTTTTCGCAGCTGAATTGGCTGTAGAATACAGACAAAAATTCAATTCGGATGTATTCATTGATATGGTATGTTATAGAAAGCATGGCCACAATGAAGCTGATGACCCTGAATTCACACAGCCAGAGATGTACAAGTTCATCAAGGCTCATAAGAATCCTAGGGAAATATATGTAGACCGCCTTTCTGAGAAAGGAGAACTAGAAAGAGAGCTGGCCGAAAGCATGAGAAAGGAATTCAATGACCTTCTTCAGGCCCGATTGGACATGGCTAAGGAAAAGGAACTTCCTTATACCTACCAACAACCCGAAAATGAGTGGAGAGAACTGAAAAAAGGGGTACAAGACCCCAAGGAATTCTTCCCCTCTCCAGTGACAGGTCTCAAGCAGGAAATCATAGACCAGGTCATTCAACACCTGATGACTATCCCTTCTGATTTCACTCCCAACAGGAAAATCCTAAGACTTCTGAAAGGAAAACAGAAATTATTGGACCAAGGGAAATTGGATTGGGCTATGGCTGAATTATTGGCCTACGGTTCCATTCTCTTGGAAGGTAATGATGTCAGAATGAGTGGCCAGGATGTTAAAAGAGGAACATTCTCCCATAGACATGCGGTCCTGAATGATGCCAAGACCTATAAGGAATACAATCGTTTGAGTGGTATGTCTGATAGTCAGGGTGAATATCGCATATTCAACTCCTTACTCTCGGAATTTGCCGTTTTGGGATTTGAATATGGTTATTCTTTGGCTTCCCCGAATACACTTGTGGTTTGGGAAGCACAATTCGGTGATTTCTATAATGGTGCACAAACCATCGTAGACCAATACATCTCAGCTGCAGAATCCAAATGGGGCCGAATGAGTGGATTGGTGATGTTGTTGCCACATGGATATGAGGGACAAGGTCCGGAACACTCATCCACAAGGGTTGAAAGATTCCTACAAATGTGTGCGGAATTCAATATGACCGTAGCCAACCTGACAACACCTGCCAACTTCTTCCATATCATTCGTAGGCAATTGGCTCGTCCTTACAGAAAGCCACTGATTATTACTTCTCCTAAGAAATTATTGCGCTATGACAAGTGCGTATCCGACCTGATTGCATTCAGTGAGGCTGAGAATTTCTACGAAGTATATGATGACCCTCAGGTTACGACCAAGGCAAAGGCAAAGAAAATCAAGCGTGTACTTTTCTGTACGGGTAAAATCTACTATGATTTGCTAGAAAGGAAAGAAGCTGAAAAACGCGATGATGTTGCCATTGTACGAATAGAACAATTGTATCCATTCCCTCAGGATAAGATGGATGATTTTGTGAATAACAAATACAAGTCAGCAGAAAAATTCTGGGTTCAGGAAGAACCTTCCAATATGGGTGCATGGCAATATTTCCTAGCATTCTACAGGAATTACGACATCAATCTGATAGCACGGAAATCATCTGCTTCCCCTGCTACGGGATATAAGAAACAGCACGATGCAGAGCAAAAGGATATCGTAGATAGATCCTTTGCATAATCTGACAGTAATAGCTTTAAAAAGGCTTCTTAAGATTTTAAGAAGCCTTTTTTATTTTCCCAAAACTCCATAACCTCCTTAAGACTGAATTATTACATACCACTTGGATAGGCAAGTTGAATAAGAAAATCGAGCGATGAGGACGAAGTTTTTGACACTCATTCTACTTTTATTGAATGGAGTATTAACCGGACAAACACTTACAGGGAAGATAGTAGATGAATACCAACAGCCCATACAAGAAGCCAACATACTGAATAAGACCAATAATTATCTTACCTATTCTAATGAGACAGGGAGTTTTGTCATAGAAAACTGCTCCATTGGTGATACACTACAAGTCTCATTCATCAGTTTACAAACCGAATATGTTGTCATAGAGCGTTTCGATACACCACTGACCATTACCCTCTTTGAGAAGTCAGTCAGCCTGGAGGAAGTCGTTATATCCCCTAGATTGGATGCACTCCATATTATTACGGATATAGATATACAGACCCAACCCGTCAATTCCTCCCAGGATATCCTAAGAAAAGTACCCGGGTTATTTATCGGACAACATGCAGGGGGTGGCAAGGCCGAGCAGATATTCCTTAGGGGTTTTGATATAGATCACGGAACGGACATCAGCATCACCGTAGATGGATTACCCGTAAATATGGTTTCCCATGCTCATGGCCAAGGATATGCCGACTTGCATTTTGCAATCCCCGAAACCATCCAAAAAATTGATTTTGGTAAGGGGCCATACTATCAGGACAAAGGTAACTTCACTACCGCAGGCTATGTGGATTTCATCACCAAGGAAAAATTGGATAATAGTTCCATTAAATTGGAAGTCGGACAATTCGATACATATCGAATCCTGGGCATGCTTAATCTGGCAAAGGGTAAAAAGCACAATGCCTACATCGCTACGGAATATTTATCATCCGATGGTTATTTCGAAAGTCCACAAAATTTCAGCAGAATCAATCTCATGGGGAAATACACCGGAAACTTATCCCCAAAGGATAAATTGGGTATCACCCTTTCACATTTCGACAGCAAATGGGATGCATCTGGGCAAATACCCCAAAGGGCTGTTGATAGTGGACTGATTACCCGTTTTGGTGCAATAGATGATACCGAAGGTGGGACTACTTCCCGGAGCAACTTGTTGGTCAGTCATCACAAATTCATTAACAATAATGCATCCATAAAAAGTACTGCATATATCAGTCAATATGATTTTGAGCTGTATTCCAACTTTACTTTTTTCCTTGGGGATTCCCTTAATGGGGACCAAATCAAACAAAAGGAAAATCGGATGATATATGGTTTCAACTCCGAATACTTCCAATCTTTTTCCAAAGGGAATATCAGTGGAAATTGGCAGGCAGGCATCAGTCTACGCAATGACCAAAGCAAGGATAATGAATTATCCTATACCGCCAATAGGAGGGAAACCTTGGAACAGATACAATTCGGAGGAATTAATGAAACCAATATAGGCGCTTATTTGGGCACTACCGTAGACATCAACCAATGGACTTTCAATCCCTCTGTCAGGGTCGATTATTTTGATTTCCAATATAATGACCAATTGGTAACTGCATATGAGACGCAGAATCAATCAAGGGCTATTATCAGTCCGAAATTCAATATACTTTATAATCCATCCCGTCATTTACAATTATATCTAAAAACAGGACGAGGTTTCCATTCGAATGATTCCAGGGTCGTACTTGCTGAGAATGGCCGACAAATCTTACCTGCAGCATATGGTCTTGATTTGGGCTACATTTGGAAGCCAACACCGAAAATGCTCCTGAATATGGCATACTGGCATTTGTTTCTGGAACAGGAATTTGTTTATGTGGGTGATGCAGGAATCGTGGAACCCAGCGGAAAAACAAGACGACAAGGACTGGATTTCAGTTTCAGATACCAAGCCTTACCGTGGTTGTTCTGGAATTTGGATGCCAATTACACCCTTGCTCGTTCTGTCGATGAATCCAAGGGGGAAAACTATATTCCACTTGCACCTGACTTCACATTAGTCAGCAGTCTGAATCTCATGTTTGAATCGGGTATTTATGGGAGCCTGAATGTTCGTCACTTGGCCAATCGTCCTGCTAACGAGGACAACTCCATTGTGGCCGAAGGATATACCATTACTGATTTGAATGTAGGATACCAATGGAAAAAAGTAAGTTTCGGCGTCCAGATTCAAAATCTGTTCAATACCGAATGGAATGAAACCCAATTCGCAACCGAGTCAAGATTGTCATTCGAAACAGAACCTGTAGAAGAAATACATTTTACTCCAGGAACTCCATTTTTCTTGAGGGCGTCATTACAATATGATTTTTAAATCATCATTTTCATTTAAAAATGGATAAAAAATGTCAGTTAATCTCATTCAACAGCATTGACTGACATTTTTATTCACTCCCAAAACATATTATTACAAATGGGGATATAATATTTGTAACGAGGTCTCCCTCATCTTATTCCAATAAGATAAACCAAGCATTATTTTCCCTTACTCACTCCCTTGAATCGAAAAGGTATTTCTTTTCGATATTCCTAGCTATATGATTCTTCAATTCTTCAATGATACCATTGAATGAATACGCATATAATTTTTCCAAAGTTTAATACCAAATCATGAAAAACTTATTCTTCATCCCAATAGCAATATTGGTTTTTTCTTTTTTCTTTTCTTGTTCGTCAACAGAACAAGAAAGCAACATTACAGACACACCGAAAGCACCGGAAATCTCGACGGATGCAGATGTAAAAACAGCTAATCAGGATTCTAATAATCCGACAACCGAGGCTATCTATGGCATTGACATTTCCAAATACCAAGGAGATATCATGAACGACATTACCGATAAGGACGACATTAGTTTTATTATTTGTAAGGCTTCAGGTGGCAGTACAGAAAGAGATCCCAACTTCAAAAACAATTGGAAAAAGGTAAAGAGTGGAGGCTATGTCAGAGGAGCTTATCATTTTTATTATACCTCATCATCAGGAGAAGATAATGCAAAGAATTTTCTCAATACCGTAGGACAATTCGAAGCCTCGGACTTACCTCCCATCATTGATATAGAAGCTGGCGGAAACAATACAAAAGCTGACAAGACAGATATGGATAAGGAATTAAAAATCTGTTTGGAATACATTGAGAAACAAACAAACAGGGTTCCGATTATTTATTCCAGCCACAATTTTGCACAAGAAAATTTCAATACAGAATATTTTGCAAGATACCCATTATGGATTGCGGATTATAAAAAAGAAAAAGAACCTCGCATTCCCGATGCATGGAAAGAAAAAGGATGGGTTTTCTGGCAAAAAAGCGGAGGCGACTATAAGGTGGAAAATATTTCCACGGATTTTGATGTATTCAATGGAGACAAAAAAAGCTTAGAGGATTTTATTAAGAAACACTAGGAAAATTCATTTTCAACAGGGAGGAACAAAGGGAATTCCTCCCCTCTAAAATTCAGTTTCACAATCTTGAAAACGATAGAAATTATAAGGAGAATTAATATCTGATTTTATAATAATTCTAATACATAAAACATGCTAGACACAAATTTTGACAATGTCCTCGCCATCAATGAGGCCATCACTTTTTTCCACAAAAATGGTAGGTTACCCAATAATCCACCTGCTGGTATTGTCGTACATAACACCAATTTCCTGAATATTGATTATGGTTACAATGGTACTCAATATGGTAGGCTCCAAATGAAAAGAGGGCAATTTGAAGTTGTAGGCGTTACGAATGCCAATGGTGTAATCCAACAACTAGACAAATACAATCACTCTGGTGACAATACAACACTTCAGAATTATCGGGATGCCCTGAAATGTAACGACATGAAATACAAGCAAACATTCGTTTCCGCTCTCATCATTCTCACATCAGAATGTTGTCGTTCCAGTTTGATTACGAATTGTATCGAACAGCTATTCAGAGAAGATGCCAACATACCTGATGAAGCATGGAAAGGGATGAATTTCGCATTTACCAATTATAAGAAAACCTGCACATTCGAGGGGTATAAAATCCAAGCAGGAGAAGAACCATGGACATGGCTCACCCACAACGATTATCTGAGATATATTGGTAGCCTGAATCCAACCAAAAATAAAATCCCAGAACTTCAGGCGCAGATCAATGCAGCTTATCAGTATTCCATTGGCAATGCTGTAGCATCCTGATAGCATTCGCATATCATTATAAACAAAACCCCCATCGACCATAAGGTCGATGGGGATTCTTTTATGAAACAGAATCAGCTTATCGTCACATTCCGGCATGTAGTGTAACCACGCGATAATACCCTTGGTCATTGGAAGCAATGGCCTTATTGTTGCAGGTTCCATCACCGAAATTGAGATAACGGGTGGCATTCGGATTCGAAAATTCCAAGATGCCTGCGGAAATCCAAGGACAGTTCCTTTCTTTGATTAAGCCTTGTGTGATGGTAATGGTGAAATCCACACCATTCCTATTCGTACCATAAGCTCCACCCTCAATCAGGAATTTATCATCCCATATCGTTGGGGTATCCCCACCCTTGAATTGGGTTCTGGTTCGGTTGGTATGCCATTCCATCTCGGAACCATCAGCAAAGGTGAAGAACAAATCGGATACCTTGGCATATACCTGATGGCCATTGTCATCCAATCCATTATTCGTGATGGTCTTACTGCCATCCATGGCTATTCCATTAATGGAAAACCCTACAAAAGAAGTGGACACCACGGCTCCTACCTCATCCACTGGAGCTGTAATGGATATCACAACCTGTCCGGCTCTCGTCCTGCCATTCTCTCCCGTACAACCCGTTCCATAATCCAGTGTGATACTATTCGGGAATGTTCCCTCTGGGTATTCCATTGTTACGATGACACAATCATCGAAATCCTTGAGTTCTCCTGCGAATCGATACACTTCATTATCCAAATCCTCCACGATGGTTTCCACTGTTGTGATATCATCCTCGGTTGTGTCTGTACTCAGGGTTTCCTTTTCACAGGAAGTCATTACAAACATCATGATTAGGGCTATCATTCCATAAAACAAGCTATTATTTTTCATAATCCAATAGATTTTAAGGGATGTGACTTGTTGCTACAAGTACATCTTGATTAGTAAATAAGTATTAATTATTAGGGAAATAATCAGTCAGGTGTGGATTCCAATATTCGCTAGCGTTCCTGATTATTTGCTCTTAAGACCTAGGATTGTGAATGAAGTTTAAATAGGTGATTCCTTTTAAGAATCCCTTAACGAAATCGGCCCACCATCCGATGGGATAGCGGGCCGATTCTATTTGAATTCTTCTATTTGATGAGAATTATAATTCCAATATCCAGTCCTTGACATCCGTTAATACTTCCTCATTAACGGTTTCCTCAATCTGGCCGTATTCGGCCATTGCTCCGGTCTTGGCTTTTTGCATGAGGTGGTTCAATGCTTCATAAGATTTGAGTTTGTAATTCTCATTTTTTCCTTTTTCCATGGCCAATTTGATACCATCAAGATTCATATCGTTATCCACTTGCAAATCCAAGGTACCATTCAAAGCGAATAATGGACATTCTGTCTGTGCCAGATTCAGGAATGGATCATAAGCAATGAAGTACCTGAACCAAGGCGAGGTATAAACACCCAATTCAAAATCCACCATTTGTTCCTTGGTCCTTGCTCCCAATATAGATGGCGGATAATCCGAAACATTTTCCTTTACGATTTCCGATAATCCGGAATAGAATTCATCCTCATTCTGTTCCGGATGAGCCTTGATGTAAGCATAGACCTTCTTGGATGCCATTTGGTCATATTCGATGTCCTCATCAGACAACCCGCCTACCTTGGAAAAATTATATTTCTGATTCAGCATCAATTCACTCACTGCAACTCCCGGCCCGGCCAATAAAACCACAAAATCCACCTCAGGATTCCTTGCCGCAATCATGGGTGCAATCATTCCCCCCTCACTATGACCGACGAATCCGACCTTAACCCCCTTGAAATCCTCACGGGATTTCACATATTCGAAGATGGCTTCCGAATCGTTCGATAATCCTACGGATGTTACCTTGGAATAATCACCGGTACTCCCTCCTACTCCTCTTTCATCGTATCGGATAACTGCAATTCCATTTCGTGTCAGGTAATCCGCCCAAACCAAGAAAGGTCTATGGTTCATGATGCCCATATCCGAATTACGGTCCTGTGGTCCGGAACCTGATATCAAAATCACGGCATGTGAGAATTCCTTATCCTCAGGCATTGTCAGCGTACCTGCCAATATGATCTCGTCCTTTCTGTTCTTGACCTTGATTTCCTCAGAGATATAAGGTATATCATTCGGTTCCTGCTTCCGCTTTACAATTTTCTTCTCTTGTGGAGTCCGAGTCAGCCTTATCTGCTTACTATTGAATCCTTGCATCAAAGAACCTGTAATGGCATCATTCCGTTTGCTGTATTCTCCCTTGAATGACAAGAACATTGACTTGGCAGAAAACTTAACCACATTATCAGATATGGTTGTCTCATCCGTAGGGATATCAAAGACACTTTGGTCCGGACTATCAACAGTTGTTACATATTCACCTTTCTCCTTATCCTTTTTGATATGGAATACCACACTCAAATCGACATCATTCACAGTGATTAATCCATACCAATCACCCTCGACTCCCTGAGCGAGGGAGGCATGGGAAAACAATAAGGTCAAACAACAAAATAATAAGTATCTCATATGCTTCATTTTTCTATTCTAGTAGTTGAGAATCCATTCGGTCTATAAGATAATAAGCTCTTGGAATTCTGATTCATTATTTATGACGAACGATACTGCAGAAGGGACAAAATTATTCGTAGTATTCATATTCGTATTCCAAGCATCTATGATTTTCCATTCCCTCCATCATTTGGGTTACTATGATGGTTTCCCGAATGGGTAATCCTTTCTCATTGAACTCCAATTCGCTCCTTGACACCCCTGAGATATAATCATCCTCAATCCTAATGGGATTCCCGATGGCATCCAATGTACGGGTATATCTCCGGATGACCTCATCATTCCTTTTGGTTACGCGCTTCTCCGTACCCAAATCCTTGAAAGTCGCCTCCTCTTGGGTCGAGGTCACGAATCCGTCTTCCAGTGTTCGCTGATATACGACATTATGGTATGGGCTCCTCACCGTCTCGACTGTTTCTTCGAATGCCATATCCCCCTCATCCACTATGGTATAATTCACTTCAGTGGAATCATTGGGATAGCTGTAGGTACTAACGATGCGCATGTCATCACCTACTTGGGTTATACTCTTGCTGATTCTCTTTTTATCATCATATTCGATATCCTTATACCCCAATTGGAAATCCTCTCCTCCTCGGTCTACCTTGGTATCCAACCTTGTTAAAAGGGAATCCTCATAACTGAATTCATAAAAGGCAAACAATTCACCATTCCGCATCTTACGAATGGTTCCATACCGCCCCAGCCTAGTGAACGTATAGGATTCTTCATAGAGGCCATCTGCATTGCAATTGCGTATCACGACAGATTTCACTCCTTTCTCCTTAATTTTTTCCTTTAGTATCGTTTGGCCGGATAACCATTGGATGTTACACAGGATGATTCCAAAAATCAAAACATATTTAAAATTACATATCATTCACAATCCTTTTGTAGAATGTCATCAGTACGAGTGCTGATAGTAGTAGGAAAATACCCAATATGCCCATTGTCATGGCAATGTTGTTTCCTTGTTGAAAAAATGGCATTGCAAATATGGAAACGAATAAGATACGGAATAAGATGTTCGTTACGAAGAAGATACTTCCCGCCCGACCATAATACTGATTGGGAACCTTACGGAACAAGTAGGTCACCCGTTGTATCCTTGTACCTGCATTGGTTACTCCGAGTATGAACATCATCACAAAGAAAATGGAAACCACATTCATCATATTCAATACAAAGAACAATCCTGCTGTGATACAAGTCATGATGATAATGGACAAAGGAATGGAAACGTATTTTTCATTGAAAACATACCGGATAGCCATTCCCGAAAAGATGGCTCCCAGGGCATAGCAAATTTCTGATGTAGCATAAACTCCTCCTCCTGCGTTCAAATGATTTTCCACATAAACAGGATTCGTATAAAAAACAGCAACCAATACACATACGAAAATGGAATAGGAGGCTATACCGAATATCAGAATCGTCTTGTTGGACATCAGGAATTCATAACCAATCTTCAATCTGCCCCATACACTTCCACCCTCGGCATTACGCTCTACCAAAGGCCTGTATCTAATGAGTGCAATGATGATGAAACTCAAGAAATAAGTCATACCATCAATCAGGAAAATCTGGTGGATATCCCAGGCAGCCACATCCATTCCAACGTCGATATCCATTCCGAAAAGAGAAAGTTTCCCGTCCTTGGTTCCTTCCAGAAGCATTGCTGCTCCGGCACCTGCCAATACGCTAGCCAATTGGCCCTGAATTTCCAGATAGGAAGTGATTTTCCCATAGAATCGCCTTTCAGTGATTTCCTGGGAGAATGCATATAAGTTCGGATAATGCAGATTGTAGTTCATGAATGTGGCCAGATATACGAAACCGACCATCAGCCAAGGAACACCATCATTCGCAAAGCCATAATAAGAAACTGATAAAAGGATGATGCCTAGGACCACATTAAGAACCATGAAGATTTTCCGTCTGTCATAACGGTCTACCAAGGTACCTGAGAAAGGGCCCCAAACCAAGGAGACAGCAGTAATGGCGGCGTACAGATAGCCGAACATAGCGGTATCTCCTTGTTGTGTGAAGTACCAAGGAATAGCTATCATACTGATTCCCTGTGCTACACCCGAGATGGAATTGGCTAAGAAAAGAAGCAGGATGGCACTCCGATTTTCCCAACGCCCCTCCGACTGACCCGACTTGACCTCTAATTCGGACATGAGAAACTAAGGCTGGTATTTTGAATATCCGCCACAAGATATTGAAGTGATTCGGACTTATTACAATCACCATGAAGCAGAATCATGGCCATCCGAATACTTTTGCGATAATATGGCTGATACCCTTACCTAATGTATTCCTCCTGATTTTGTTGAATACTCCTTGTACTTTCTCCGGGATGTTATGCGAATCATAAGTTGTAGGCACTCATATCATGTTCGATGATATCCAATCCACGGTCTTCTTCCTCGTCATGAACCCTTATGCCTATGGTTTTTTTCAATAGGAAGAATAATAGGAATGCAAAGGTGAAAGTGAATAATCCTACCGCACCTATTCCTATGAGTTGATTGATGAATTGGTCCATTCCTGCCTTACTACCCAACAATCCTACAGCCAGAGTTCCCCAAATACCGCAAACCAAATGAACAGAAGTAGCTCCTACCGGGTCATCCAGTTTGGCCTTATCAAAGGCTACAACCGATATGGGTATGATTACCCCCGCTACCAATCCTACGATTACGGCCTCATTCGGAGACATCTGGTCGGCTCCTGCCGTAATACCAACCAAACCACCCAAGATACCATTCAATACCATGGATAAATCATGTGATTTGAATAGGGTGAAAGAGGTCAGGAATGCACCGACTGCACCTGCTGCCGCAGCCAGGGATGTTGTAACAAAAACGAGGGAAACACCTGCTGGGTCAGCACTCAGTACAGAACCACCGTTGAATCCGTACCACCCGAACCATAACAGAAATACTCCTATGGCTGCCATCGGCATACTATGTCCCGGAATGGGCTTGATTCCCTTGGAAGTATATTTCCCTAATCTCGGCCCAAGTAACATCACTGCCGCCAGAGCACCCCATCCTCCAACGGAATGAACCAGTGTGGACCCTGCGAAATCATAGAATCCCAATGCATCCAACCATCCGTATCCCCATTTCCACATTCCCGTTATGGGATAAGAAATTGCTACGAATAATGTTGAAAACAATAAAAAGGCTTCCAATTTGATGCGTTCTGCAACAGCTCCGGATACGATGGTGGCGCAAGTTGCGGCAAACATGGCTTGGAAGATAAAATCCGTATAGTAGGTATAATCTCCATAAGCAGAGGTTTGTCCTGTTTCTCCGGGATTCAATCCGAATCCCGCAAAGCCGAAGAAGCTTCCGGAAAAGGCCTCTCCCGGGTACATGAGTCCGAAACCACACAACCAATAACTCAGGAGTCCGATGGCTATGATCATGGCATTCTTGAATAGGATATTCACCACATTCTTTCTACGGACAAAGCCCGCTTCCAGTGCGGAAAACCCAAGATGCATCACAAAGACCAGGGCCGCTGCCACCATTATCCAGAGATTATTACTCAGGAATGTGGTTTCTGTGATAGCGGATGTATTCGCATCTATCCTATTCGCCAAATCACCTGCCAAAGCGATATTATCATGCGTTAGTAATGTATCAATCATCTGTCTTCTTTATTGTTCATTTTATGAATGGAAGTATCAAATTGCATCCTTATCCTCCTCCTCATTACGGATTCGATATACCTTATCAATATCAAACATGATGATTTTACCATCCCCTACCTTGCCTGTCCTCCCTGCTTCCTTGATGGTTTTGACAATCTCACCTGCCTTATCATCAGTAGCGAGGATATCTATCTGTAATCTGGCTATGTAATCAGGGTCATAGGTACTGCCCCGATACACTCGCTTTTCTTTTTGGAGTCCGAACCCCTTGACATCAGATAGGGTAAAGAATAGGACTCCGATGTCAGCTAGTGCATCCCTGATATCATCGAATTTGGATAACCTTACGATGGCTTCGATCTTTTTCATAAGAATGATTGATTGTTAATTCATCAATAAATATGTGATGCCTCTTTCCGGAGACATCGGTGATTCCATAATTCTCTTTAGGAATCCATTCCAATCTTGATATAATGATTTGGTAAGGTTGGGTGGGCCGAATCAGATTGCACATAATGCATCTATTCCGCTAAATTAGGTGCATGGATGATAAATTCATAGACGGATACGACAACCAGAATTAGTTGTCATACAAAACTTATTCGGATTTGGAATATCATTTTGGAGAGCGGTTATTCCCAGAATATAAATGAAGAAAAAATAGCATTAGGGGATAAAAACACAGTTCTTTCCGAGGTTATAACTTTTCCACTTTTTATCCACATACCAAAGGGAGCCATTAGAAGTTGGGCATTCGGTGATAAGACGGAATATTTTTCAAATTAAAATTATATTTATTGAAACTTAATTCTGGATGCTGGCGTATATTTATATACAACAGCAGATTTCGAATTATTTGGATAGGGTTGACTTATCCAACACAAAAAAGCCGGATATTATCCGGCTTTTTTATTTTCTCTCCTTAGAACGTATCCTTTAGTTTGAGTAATGTCCTGAAAGCAACATACTGATCCTTGTAACGCTCCGTATGTTCTTTTTGTAATGCAGGGGCATCCTGCTCCTGATATTCCATGAGTGTGGAATAACTCTCACAAAGGTATTGCATATTGTAGGTTACTCCCTGGGATTCATCTTCTTCCAACACCTTAGACATTCTACACTCCTTGAATTTCCCTGTTTTCATTACATCCGGAATGTGATGTCCTCTCATCCATTGCAACCAATCCTGATGGATTTCCTGAACGACCTTGACGGTAACGCTGTATATTATCATTTCCCAATGTTTTGTTGGGTTGCAAATGTAAGGGATTATTCGTGGAACACATTCATTCCCAAACAAAGTTGGATATTCCTACATATACAAAAAGGGCTGTGGATAAAATCCACAACCCCTAATTTATAAGACAGTAATTGAATCCTTAGATTATTCCCTATCAGACATCATCACCTTTCCTTGGATTGGTTTCCCATTATTCAAGGAAACTTCATACATGTACATTCCCGCAGGATAGTTATCATTGAAAATGGTGATTTCATTGATACCCTTTACAGCCTCACCGTTGATTTCGCTGATTTGCTGTCCGGTAGCATTGAATAGTCTGTAAGTATAGCTTGTATATTCATCCGAACCGAATACAATCTTGGACTCATACGTCACCGGATTCGGGTAGATGTATGAACCACCTTCCAACAAATCCGCATATTCAAGGCTGTGTTCCTTGTTGGAGAACATTACGTTGCTGATTCCCAATTCGAATACTCTTTCCTCATTGTTATGAACAACCGAGAAAACAATCATTTTCAGGTCAGACCAATCCTGTTGGCCCTCAGGGGCGAAGAATCTGGCTAGAGGCAACTCAACTCTTTGGTTTTCCTTATTGATCATAACTGAGGTGTGCATCTGGTCTTCCCAGTTTTCTATTCCCTCCTTGACCAAGGTTACCTCCATTACGAAGTCACCGGAAGCCCTGAAACTAAGTGTATTGTATTCACTCATATTCACAGCTCTGTATGCTGCATTCAATGAACGATAAACAGACATTTTCCCTGTAACCGAGCCAGCCACTTCCACATTACGTTCGATCTTGTATCCATCTTCGAATACCACATCTCCCTCAGGGATGATTTCGAAATCGTTGACTGTTGCTTCAGCTTCTGAATAATCCAATCCCCATGAACCGTCTGCATAATAAATCGCATCAGGAACGGTCATATTATCGTGATTCAGCGTCATTCCCAGTCCATAGATACCATCCATGTCAACAGAGATTTGTTCTTTTCTTGCTCCAGACAAGTCCAGGAACATTCCTACTTCCTCTGAGTTACTCACTTCAGTCTCCAAGGTATTACCACTTGCATCCACAGTAAGTGAAGCCGGCTTATTGATGATATCCATGGTTAATACATGGTTTTCATATGATAATTGCTCTACGAAAAGGTTAGGAGCTTTTCCACAATTGTAATCCTCAATAGGAGCCTGTACTTGTATTGCTGCCAGGATATTTTCCACGATGGTTTCAAGATTGGATGGATTATCTGCCCAAACCTGGAAATTATAGAATTGGTCATTCTCTGTGTAATCAGCCACATTCCAGTGACTTTCCAACTGATAGGTTCCACCTTGATCGAAGATGGAGAAACTACTTGCATACTCAGCTTCACCTGTTGGGTGGAAGAACTTGGTAATGATGAACTCATTCTTCCCATCCATCTTATAATTCCAAATATTCTCAATCCTTGCACCATGTACCCTATCACAAATGTACTTGGTATGTTCGTAAACACCATCTACTGTAGAAGTCGCCAATACGGAACCTAATCTTTCATCATTCACAAAATAATCCACACTCATGACTTCGGTGGCATTGGTGATATCAATCAAGTCACCGGGTGTACTTACGAATGTCTCAGAGTTAGGAATGATGTCCAATGGAATGAAGTCACTCAGATTTTCACCTGACTTGAATCCTACCATCGGGTGGTCCTGTCCCTTGACGATTCTTCTTTCCTGTGTATTTGTCTTGATGTTCATGGTATTGGTCTTCGTACGCTCGAAGTTACGCTTGGCAATCTTAGCTGCCAATCTGCTATTCGACTCCAAACCACCCGTAGAACCACTCCTTGCATTGGAGTAATCACAACTATTACTTTCTGAACAATCAGGGTCATCACAATCAATCAAGCTATCTCCGTCGTCATCCAATCCATTTCCACAAATTTCAGGAATCAGGGCGAGTGGACAACTCATACCATCGTTATTTCCATTGCTTGTACCTGCAACCAAGAAACCTGCATCTATCACTGCGTTCCCTGTTGAATTCAAGGTAACGTAATAAATATTACCAGAAGAATTATTGAAGAAATACAATTTACCCAAGGCATCCGACCAAATGGCACCATTCGCACCAGAGATACCCGGAGCTGAAGAAGACAAATCAGCAATCCTGGTCAACGTTGACTCAGATACATCAATCAACCACAATTCCACACTTGGGGTAATCAGGTAAATATCCTCATATACTGCATTATAGACAATATCATGACAAGATGGATTACTTCCACCAGTTACATTCGTTAAGCTCTGTGTCGTATATGACATAGGAGAAGACTGTGTCAAATCCACATAATACAATGTTCCATTCTTGTAAGAGACCAAGTTATTGTTGGCATCGATATCACCGATGTAATTAGGAAAAACAGAACCACCTGTCACTTCTCCAATATTCTCATAAGAGCCATCATTGAATATCCTAAAAATATATCTGGCTCCGTTTTCTTTTCTTTGGCCGTACATGTATCCGTCACTGATGTTATAACCTGCACCATTGTAACTTGGATTCACGCTACCGATAGCTGTATAGTTCAATTGAGCCGCATTGAACTCATTCAGTTGACCAGATAGTACTTGGTACAATCCAGACTCACAAGCAAATGCCCCCGGACAAGCTGCATTTCCGCCACATGCGGGGTCTGCACAATCCGTTAATCCATTCAAATCATTATCGATTCCATCATCACAGATTTCATATCCAGTAAAGCAACTACCCGGGTCGAACGCATAGTACTTTCCCTCGTCTATATCCAAACAACCATCTCCATCCGCATCGGTATCATAATAACTAGGTGTACCGTCACCATCATGGTCCAATTCGATTCTCTGATTCAATAACAAACCGAAATCATCTACCTGTGCGTTATTGCCATTCACAGAAGCGTAGAAGTAGATACGCACCTTATAGGTTGTATTTTCCTGTAACTGAACATTCTTATTATAGAATTCGATTTCCTCAGGCACACTACTACTTGACTGTTCAACCAAGTAATCCTGAGTCAGGTTTTCGAAAGTAGCAAAGTCATCATATGATATGAAGATAGACCTATGGTGTTCAGTCCAAGACTGGCTGGAACCACTCGTTAAGTTATCCATCATAGAATGAGAATATAGAAATGCCTTACCATAGCCAGAAGCCGTAGTGAAAGAATACTCCAAGTAATCATTGTCCGTTATGGCATCCTGTAGGCAGCATTGGTCCACCCCACTGACCACAGCCATGTTTTCAACAATATTCCTAGTTATACCAGACCCAACGGTCTCACTTCCTCCCTGACTCGATATGTAGGTTGGGTTTGCACCATTACCATCATTCCATGTCTCAGATTCTTCCGCTACATCACCTACTGGAAAGTTAGGCAAATATCCATCCTGAGTGGCGTCATTATTAAGGTGTAACCATTGGATAATACTGGTATTGTACTGCTCCATCATGTATCCCTCGAAATAATCAATGATACCATCATTATCATTATCTGAATCCTGGATATCAATGATATCATCATTATCTGTATCCTGACAGGTGATAAGAGCCACACAATCACTATCATCACAATCGATAAGGCCATCACCATCATCATCCACACCATTAGAACAGATTTCAACCTGAGCCAATGCGGAAGATATTGATATGATAAAAATGAAAGTGAAAAGGGAGGTGAATCTTAATGTTTTCTGTAATGAGTAGAAAAGTGCCATTTTAATCATTTTGTGTTATTAAATAGATTGTCTGGTTTATTACTTGGTAAGCATGCAAGTTGGCATATACTTATTTTCGGCATTAAGGAAATTACAACTACCAGTCCAAAAATCGAATACGGCCTTTCAAGGTCAAACCTTGTGTGACACCTAAAAATTACACATTACAAAAACAGCACATAATATTATATATCAATGAATTAGAAGATAGAGAAAAGTATAAAAAAACAATGTGGGCAACCAACTTACCATTCTTTCATTTCACCGAAAGCAATCTGAATCTCATCTACAGTTGATTCTGCTAATTTTTGATTTTATTTTCAATTTATTTGGGATTCCATCCATACAATAAGGAATTAGAGGCGTTTCAGATGTAACAAAAACTTTTTTCAAAAAACTTTATTTTTAATTTCTCAAGCTGAATTTTAACATTTCCTTATTTAAAATCCAATATCCTCCATTCCCTATTTTATCCCCTTTGAAAATACTGACAACTGTGACACCCATACCTCACAAACCTGAGGATGCGACCCAAACCATCCAACGATTCGTCATATATAACAACTCGATTCGTGAATATTATCTAACTTTGACAAACGAACACCTTTATCATGCAAGACAAGCTCTACAAGAAGATAAAAGAAGAGAAAAACCAAGGGAAGAAATCCTTTGCCTGTCTTCTGGACCCAGACAAACTCAGCCTAAGTAATGTCGATGACACTATTAGGCTTTCCATTGACGCCCAAGTGGATTACTTCTTTGTTGGAGGTAGTCTGATTATCAATCTAATGCTGGATGAACTGATATCCAATATTAAGAAACAATGCGACATTCCCATCATTCTCTTTCCGGGAGGTACCAACCAAATCAGTTACAGGGCTGATGCGTTGTTATTCTTATCCTTGATTTCTGGAAGGAATGCCGACCTACTTATTGGCAAACATGTCGAAACGGCACCATTTCTTAAAATCAGCCCCTTGGAAATCATTTCTACGGGATACATGCTCATTGATGGTGGTGTACCAACTACCGTTTCCTATATGAGTAATACTTATCCTATTCCAAGCAATAAGGATGATATTGCATTATCAACAGCGATTGCCGGTGAATACCTCGGACTCAAACTGATGTATATGGATGCGGGCAGTGGAGCCAAGACTCCCATCAGTGATTCCATGATTGAAAAGGTGAGTTCAGCAGTAGAATGCCCACTCATCATAGGTGGTGGATTGAGAACAGCGGAGCGATGTGGTGCCAAGGCGAAAGCCGGCGCAGATATCGTGGTCGTTGGTGATGCCATAGAGAAAGATCCTAATCTAGTAATGGAAATGGCTGCTGCCGTACATGAAGCTTCTACCAATAAAGTTTAATCAAAGGAACTAATTTCTTGTTAGTATTGTAATCTAGCATAACAAAACAGTAGCAAGTGCAGGGAACAGTCATCAAATCCACAGGTAGTTGGTATCAGGTCAGAACGGATGATGGGGAGGTCTATCGCTCCCGTATCATTGGTAAATTCCGATTGGATGGAAAGAAACTCACCAACCCCGTTGCTGTGGGTGACCATGTGGAACTCGAACTGGAGACTGGTGATGAAAGAACAGCACTCATCAAGAAAATTCTCCCAAGAACCAACTATGTCGTACGGCAATCCCCAAGAAAACCCCGTTTCCTCCACCTCATCGCAGCCAACATAGACCAAGCCATTGTCCTCAATACCATCGTACAACCCAAACTCAAGCAAGGATTCATAGACCGCTTCTTACTGACTACAGAGCCTCTCGATATTCCGACATTGATTGTCTTCAACAAGTGTGACCTCTGGTCAGAGGAGGATTGGATCACATTCTCTTACCTAGAGGATATTTACACAAAGATTGGTTATACCGTACTGCCCTTGTCCGCACTGGAAAAGAAAGGTTTCAAAAACCTCAATGAACTGCTCAAGGATAAGATTACCCTAATCAGTGGACATTCGGGTGTAGGTAAATCAACCCTCATCAATACATTACAACCGGAATTGGACTTGGCTACATATGAAATTTCGGATTATTCAGGTAAGGGACAACACACCACTACCTTTGCGGAAATGCATAATCTTGATATTGGAGGTACCATTATTGATACCCCGGGAATCAAAAGTCTCGCTTTCATCAATATGGAACCCCTTGAAATCGCCCATAATTTCAGGGAATTCTTCGAAAAATCACCAGATTGCAGATTTTCGAATTGCATGCATCTCAATGAACCCGGATGTGCGGTCAAACAAGCACTCGAAGATGGAGAAATCAGCGAATTGAGGTATATGAATTACGCCAATCTCCAAGAAGAAACCGCCAATCAGAATCATTGGGAGCGAAATAAGGATTTTTAATCCATCCTCCCATTCAAATCCACTCGCTTTAAGTCCAAAGACCTTTTTTAGTTACCGGGCTTATTGTACTTTTGCACATCTTTATTTCAAAATACCATTCAATTAATAATGGCACATCAATACATCAAAGAATTATCACAGTACGAAGGAAAGGAAGTCACCTTGAAAGGATGGGTATACAATGCCCGTTTTGGTGCCAATCATGCATTCATTGAAATGAGGGACGGGAGTGGTTTTGCACCCTGTGTGGTTGCAAAGGATGACGTTGGGGAAGAAATATTCGAAAAAGCAAAAAAACTGACAAGGGAAAGTTCCTTTGCCATTACGGGTAATGTATCCAAGGATGATCGTGCCAAGGGTGGTTATGAGGTTATTGCTACAAATTTGGAAATCTATACCTATTCAACTGATTATCCCATCAAGGTCAATGAGAGTGAGCATGGAGTCAGACATTTGGCTGACCGTAGGCACCTATGGCTCAGGTCCAAGCGCCAATGGGCCATCATGAGGGTAAGGAACGAAATCATTATGGGTATCCATGAGTTTTTCCAAAAGGAGGGATTCCTCCAGATGGATTCGCCTATCTTCACAGGAAATGCTGCCGAGGGAACAACTGACTTATTCGGTACGGATTTCTTTGGTGACCCGGCATATCTGGCACAAACCGGCCAATTGTATGGTGAAGCCATGTGTATGGCACAAGGAAAGATATATACATTCGGCCCTACATTCCGTGCCGAAAAATCCGATACTCCTAGACACTTGGCCGAGTTCTGGATGATTGAACCAGAAATGGCTTTCTTCGACAATGAAATGAATATGGATCTGATCGAGCAATTTACTCGCCATATTGTGAATCGCTGTCTGAAGAATTGTGCACAGGAATTGGAAATCCTCGAAAGGGATACGACCAGACTGGAAACCGTAAACCAAGCATACCCTAGGGTACCTTATACTGAGGCCATCAAGATTCTCAAGGGAGAAAAGGATGTCGATGGTAAGAATGCCATTCAGGTACAGGAAGAAGATTTGGCTGCAGCCAAGGCTGGTATAGAGGAAAAGAAACAGGATATTGCCGAAAGGGAAAAAGCCATTAAGGCAGGAATGAAGAAAGGAGCCAGAAAATTCAACGAAGCCAAAATCATTTCCCTTAGAAGTGAAATTGCCACATTGGAGGAAGCTTGTAGGAATATTCCAAGATGGATCGAATCCGCCAAGAATTTCAAGGATGGGGAGGATTTCGGTAATTCCGATGAAACCGTACTGACCCGTGTTTTTGATGCTCCCGTTATGGTTTACAATTGGCCAACCAAAATCAAGGCTTTCTACATGAAAGAAGTAGAGGGTGACCCGGACCACGTCAAGGGTGTAGACCTATTGGCACCCGATGGATACGGAGAAATAATCGGTGGCTCTGAAAGAGAAACTGATATCAATATCCTATTGCAAAAAATCAAGGACCATAACTTACCCATGGAACCGTTCGAATGGTATCTCGATTTGAGAAGATTCGGTTCTGTCCCACATTCCGGGTTCGGATTGGGACTGGAAAGAATGGTGCGTTGGGTATGCGGAATCCACCACTTGCGTGAAACGATTCCTTTCCCAAGAAGATATGGAAGATTATTACCTTAATTGGTATTCCATTAAGGATGGATAATCATACAATCAAGGACGATCATTTCTAAAGGAATGGTCGTCCTTGTTTTTTATCCATTTCCGAAATCATTGGGCGAATCCCCTTCAGAGAACCTAAAGATTTCTTAAACAGGCTGCTTACATACAACAGATATTACACTTAGCTCGTACATTTGTACTGTAAGTAAAATAGGATTACAACCTGACCGGCGGTTGGTTTATATCGAAATAATACATTTCATACATCCAACAACTGTCAATCCATGGACATTCGGAATCATTTGGCTTGAACGCTCTGGGCTTCGTTGTTGTTCTCCTATTGAACCTAAAATTAGAAGTATGGGATTTTTGAAGAATTTCAATAAGGATAAGAATAGTGGTCTGATTGACGGATGGAAAGAACTGACCTCCGAGGAACAATTGGACCAAATCATGGAAGATTCCAAGACAAAGCCAGTGGCCATATTCAAGCACAGTACACGTTGTGGTATTAGTACAAGGGCCAAATTCGTTTTGGAGGAGGATTGGGATTATAAGGATGAGGAATTGGACTTCTACTATCTGGATTTGTTACAACATAGGAATGTATCCAACAAGATTGAAGAAGTTACCGGTGTACAACACCAATCACCCCAGGTTATTGTCATCAAGAATGGTGATCCGGTGTATGAGGAAACACACCATGCCATCAATGCCAAGGAGATTAGGACATACTTGTAGGATATGTTAATGGGAGTCCTCTATCATATGGGTTCCCATCATCGTGATTATTAATGACAATATAAATCTCGTTAAACATTGCTTAAACCTTTCATCAAATACTGCATCATTGCCTTGTTACTCTGTAACTTGTCCATAGCCAAAGGGCAGGAAGATAAGAATGTCTGGAAAACGCTTGCCAATATCAAGTATGAATTGGTTTGGGATGAAGAATATCAATTCAATGTAAGGACTGCCGTATTCAGTGATGAGGTAATGGCGTTGAATGGCAAGGAAATTACCGTAAGGGGATATCTGCTTCCTGAAAAGGGGTATAAGACCCACAAGGAATTCATTCTTTCCTCATTGCCTTATAATCTTTGTTATTTTTGTGGAAAGGCAGGACCTGAGACCGTGATGGATGTCAACTCATTGGATGCTATCCGATATTCGGATGACCCCATTGTTCTCAAGGGAACATTGATGTTGAATCTTCTGGAACCCGGAGGGCTGCCATATATGCTAATCAATGCCAAACTTGTAAAAAATAAGTAATGAAACATATCCTAACACTTTGTATCGGCTTATTCATGTGTGCTGCTGTAGTAGCCCAAAGCGATGAGGGTAAGAAAACATGGAAAACATTAGGGAAAATCACTTTCAAGAAGCAATATGATGAATTCATGGGCTTCAAGGTGGATGTTCCTGTCTTTTCTGACGAGGTCAAGGCCCTTGATGGGAAAGAAGTGATTGTCAAAGGGTATATCATTCCAACCGAGGGGTACAAAAGCCATAAGGATTTCGTCTTTTCGGCCTACCCGTATAATCTTTGCTATTTCTGTGGTGGAGCAGGCCCTGAGACAGTAATGGAAGTAACCGCAGTAGAGGGCATCAAATACACTGCCGACCCTGTTACCATAAAGGGGATACTACAATTGAACTCAGGGGATATCAACCAATTGATTTATTCCCTTACGGATGCCAAGTTGGTAAAGAAATAAGTATTGGTATCATATCAATAGGGTAAGCCCTAAACCATTAGAGGCTAGATTCTGGAATATCCGAATCTAGCCTCTAAAATTTTAAATATCTTACAATCTAATAATTCCTACCATTTAGAATCATCAACGCTATCCAAGTAGCCCCTGATAATTCCAACAACAGACTCCACACAACCATCTTCGAAAGGAGACCTCAGATTCGCATAGTCTACCAAGTCAAGGAAAGACTGGCTTCCTCCTGCCTTA
Organism: Saprospiraceae bacterium; assembly: GCA_020631355.1. Lineage (GTDB taxonomy): Bacteria > Bacteroidota > Bacteroidia > Chitinophagales > Saprospiraceae > JAHDCE01. The sequence goes on from JAHDHL010000004.1 coordinate 101,749, forward strand.
CATAACTTCACATAATCAGCCCATGCCTCATCATGGTTTTCTTGGTCACGCTTCCAGAATTGGAATGCACAAACCTGTGCCAATGTATAATCTATATAGTAGAATGGCATTTCGAAGATATGCCCCTGACGTTGCCAGAATCCTCCCTTATTAAGGAAGTCCGCATCCCCATGGTCCCTGAATGGGATATATTTTTGTTGGATATCCAACCATGCCTGATTTCTTTCAGCAGGTGTCATTTCTGGATTCTCGTATACCACATGTTGGAATTCATCCACTGCCACACCATAAGGTAAAAACTGGATACTACCCGCCAAATGGCTGAATTTGTACTTATCCACATCTTCCTCAAAGAACAACTGCATCCAAGGCCAAGTAAAGAATTCCATACTCATGGAATGGATTTCACAAGCTTCGTAAGTCGGCCAGTGATATTCCATCACATCCATATTCCTACTCTCATATACCTGGAAAGCATGACCTGCCTCATGGGTCAGTACATCAATATCATGGCTCGTCCCATTGAAATTGGAAAAGATGAACGGAGACTTATATTTCTTGATGAATGTGCAGTATCCTCCGGTAGCCTTACCATCCTTGGATACCAAATCCATCAATCCCTTATCATTCATGAACGTGAAGAACTCATCCGTTTCCTTGGACAATTCCTTGTACATCGTCTTGGCATGTTCGATAATCCACTCTGGGCTACCCTTCGGAGCGGCATTACCTGTCTTGAACTTGAATGCCTCGTCATGATAATACAACTTATCCAATCCCAAACGTTTTCTTTGGCGTTCAGCCAATTCAGTTGCAATCGGAACCACATGCTCCAGGATTTGCTTGCGATAATTGGCTACCATCTCGGCATTATAATCCGAACGCAACATTCTTGCATACCCCAATTCAATGAAATTCTTGTATCCCAATTTCTGGGCGATACGAGTCCTCAACTTCACCAACTGGTCATAGATATCTTCTATCTTTCCCGAATTATCCTCATAGAATTTCCACTTGGCAGCCAAGGATTCCTTTCTCGTTTCCCTGTCCTCACTGTCGTGGAATTTGATAATGGAAGAAAGATTATACTCCTCTCCCCTGAACTGTATCTTAGCCTGTGCCTTGATTTTGGTATACTCACTCTTGAGGCGGTTTTCCTCCTGCAAATCCTTTAGGATACTCGGTTCGAATGTCTTGGTACTCAAATCCGCCACGGAGAACAACAAATCCCCCTTTTCCTTGGTCAGTTGCTCCCTGTATGGCGACTTCAATAATGCCTTGTAATATTTCGTAACAAGTTCCTGATACTTCGGAGAATTCATATCAAAGTATTCATTCTCCTTTTCATAGAACTTATCCTGGGTATTCACGGTATGGCGAATACTACAAATATTATACATGGAATCAAACTCACTCCTCAGTTCGCCGATTTCATCCATCAATCGACTTTGTTCCTCTACACTACTTGCTCCCTCAAATTGTTCGACAAGGTCATCAAAACGGATAGCCATACGATCCATTTCCGGTCTGATATATTCAAAATCATTAAAATTCATAACTAGGCAATTGTGGTCTCTTCAAGGAGTTGGAACCTTATCCGAACGAACTCCATTTCTTTTATACTGATTGTATAATAAAGAGGTTGGTAAAAAGGTTAATTTTACGATTTGCCAAAGATACGCATTTTATCAACTGAAAAAATCCCCTAATCACTTAAAAATATGGATTCTTTATCTCAAATCGTTCTCGGTGCAGCAGTCGGAGAGGCCGTACTTGGAAAAAAGATAGGCAATAGGGCTATGGCCATCGGAGCCGTAGCAGGTACGATTCCGGATCTGGATGTCATTGCCAATCCATTCCTGACTCCAATGCAGGCCATGGATTTCCACCGGGGTATCTCGCATAGTGTTTTATTTTCGGTTGCAGCCCCCTTACTTTTCGGGGGCATCACATATTTCTTCTTCAAAAAGGATATCCACAAGAAAAATGGGTATCGACTCACCATTGGAGCATTACCACTCATTCCTATATTATTCTTAGGAATCATCGCCATATATTCCGCTATTGGCATATCATCCTACTGGGGTGCGGGTATTAGCTTATTCATTATGCTGGCACTGTCCATTCCCATTATTCGATACATCCGAAAAACACCTAGGGAAATCGAATATCCCAGTTATATGAATTGGTACTGGTTTTTCTTCTGGTGTTTCGCTACACATATATTGTTGGATGTTTTCACGACCTATGGTACACAAGTATTCATGCCATTTTCGAATATGAGGGCAACATTCAGTTTCATATCCGTTGTTGATCCACTCTATACCCTTCCATTCCTTTTGATTTTACTAATTGCCTCATTCATGAGGCGACAATCCAGGGCTAGGAGAATCACTAATTGGGCCGGTATCATCATCAGTTCACTTTATCTTCTCTTTGCCGTATTCAATAAAACAGCAACGAACCAGGTCGTCAAGGATAGTTTGAAGGAAAAAGGGTTGACCTATGAACGATATATGACCAGCCCCACATTATTCAACACATTCCTCTGGTCAAGTACCATTGAAATGGATTCATCCTACCTCATCGGGAATTATTCCAAGTATGACCCCGAGAAAAGAATCAAGAATTTCATTGAGATTCCCAAAAACCATCATCTATTGGCCGGACATGAGGAGGATGAGCATGTCGAGATACTAAGCAGATTTTCCAATGGGTATTATCATCTGAGATACAATCAGGATTCGACTGCGGTCGAATGGATAGATCTCCGTTGGGGCGCATTGGACAATATCGTCAAGGATCTACCAAAGGAAGAAAGGTTTCCGATGGTATACCAATTGGAAAAACAGAATGGTCAATTCGTAGTCGTGCAACAGGCCGAACAAAGAATGGGAGAGGAGGATGAAACGAGTGATATCCTAGGAGCACTGACCCGACTCCCCAACTTCCTTATGGAAATGCACGAGGAATACCCCAACCTGTTCTCATCCTACTGGGACCGTATCATGGGTAGGTGGCAATGATGCTTCAGGCAGACATCAGGAATAATCTTCAAAGATTATGGGAGAGTCATACTCCTGACCATCAGGAACTCGCATATGAGATGCTCAAAGGTTTGGATTTGGATACCGAGGATTATGAATGGCTCTGGGAATTATATCTGAACTGGTCCTCCATCCAATCCCGACGAACCACCCTGGTTAATTTTCCGAACATCACAGAAAATGATATTAAGAAAGGTCGCATGTTGGCCTATCTTCTTATATCACCCATAGGTAAACAAATCGTGCAGGAACATTTCATTAAGAATGAAATCCTAAGGCTCCCCTACTGTACCATTGAATACATTCCCCAATGCATTCTGGACTCCAGTCATCTAATCAACCAACTGATTTGGCAGGATGGCGAATTACTCACCTTGGAGGCATCCATAGATACCATCCGAAGAATCAGAAGATTGGACTTCAGAAGACAACCCATCACATCCATACATCCCAATATTGCACTTCTCCCCCACTTGGAGGAAATCTATCTCATCAGTACCTCTTTCATTCCGCCAGAATTGAGTGAAAGAATGGATATTGACATCTACACTGATGCTCCTTACTAAACAGTAGGCCCTTAAAGTATGGGCATATGCTTCAGAATCCTTTGATTTTTAACTATAAAGCCGTTTCTTTGCAAAGATTTTCTCTAATCCTTTCTCTATAGAGAAACGTTATCATTTATATAACTGATTATTAGCGACTTAAGTCGAATTATAAAAAGATATCAAATACAATGGCTTTAATCGGTAGAATTAGAAACAACCTTTGGTTGGTTATTCTTTTGTTGGGTTTTGCAATGCTGGGCTTCATTTTTATGGATATGTCAGCCGGTGATGGAAGTTCCCTTTTTGGTGGTTCACAGTCCACTTTGGGTGAAGTGAATGGCAAAAAAATCGACTATATTGATTTTGACAACAAAATCAGATTGAGATATAGTGGTGCTAATGTAGACCAGTTCACACTAAGGAATGCATTGTGGAATAGCTTGGTAAACGAAGCCGTCATTGAGGGCGAAGCCAAGAAATTAGGAATTACGGTTACGGATTCCGAATTGGACGGTTTGTTATACGGACCGAACTACAGTCCTATCATCAGACAGGACTTTTCCACTAATCCGGGCCAATTTGGCGGCCAAGTGGATTCTGAGCAACTGAATCAGATCAGAGACCTGGAAGCATCAGGTAAAATGAATCCTAATTATATCCCTGTTTGGGAGGAAGAAAAAGTAAGGGTTGTATCCGATAGGTTACAGTCCAAGATGACCAATTTGGTTTCAAAGTCCATCTATGCTCCTACTTGGATGGTCAACATGAAGCATCAGGATGATGCCAGTGCAAGTGTATCCTTTGTTAGGATTCCTTTTGATAAAGTAGATAATTCTGAAATCGCCCTTGAGGATGCCGATTATGCCAATTACCTAAAGGAAAATGCTGCTAGGTATGAGATGGAAGAAGAACAAATGACACTTAAGTATATCGTATTCGACGTTCTTCCTACACCTGAGGATTCTGCAAATGTAAGAGCAGGATTGGAAGAATTGAAAGTCGAATTGGCTAAGCAAACCGGAGATGGTGCTAGAATTTTTGTTGAAAGTAAGCGAGGAATATATGATGAAGCATATGTTTTCGAGGATGCTTTGACTGCTGAGGTTAAGGAAAATCTTTTCGATGCCGAAGTGGGTAGTGTTTATGGCCCTTATTTGGATGGCAACAATTATAAGGTTGCAAAGTTATTGAACAGGGATATCATTCCTGATTCTGTTTCTGTAAGACACATCCTAAGAAGTACCAATCCACAAGACCCAACTACCTTGAGAGCGGCTATGGATTCCATCAATCTTGCAAAGAAACTGTATGAGGGTGGCACAATTACTTTTGATAGTTTGGTAACGCGTTTCAGTCAGGACCCTGGAAGTATGGCAACTGGTGGAAAGTATGAGAATTTTGCTCAGGGAACAATGGTAAAGCCATTCAACGATGCAGCATTCTTCAACTCCAAGCCCGGAGATATCAAGATTGTGGAAACACAATATGGTGTTCACTTGATTGAGGTACTTTCACAAGATAAGAAGAGCAATAAGAAAGGTGTTCAGATTGTTTATCTTCAAGAGCCAATGATTCCATCCAAGAACACAGCCAAGGAAGTGTACAAAGAAGCATTGACCTTTGCTAGCAACAACCAAACATTGGATGCCATGAAGAAAGCTGCTGGTGAAGCAGGTATGGATATTCTTACTTCTGCTCCATTGGATAAGAACGGATTCAACATCGAAGGATTAGGAGCCGGAGAGCAGACCAGACAAATGGTAAAATGGGCCAATGATGCCTCTGTAGGTAATGTTTCCCCTACGGTATACCGATATAATGACAAGGTTCGTTATTACGAAAACAAATATGTCGTAACAGCATTATCCTCCAGAAATCCAGCTGGATTACCTACTGTGGCTTCCATGAAAAAGACCATAGGAAACTTGGTGATGAATGAGAAAAAAGGAGAGATGATCAAGGGGCAAATTGCCGATATGGATCTTGCTGCCATAGCTGAGAAGTACGAACTGAAGGTTGATTCTACAAACGTAAGTTTCTCCGGTAATTCTCCAGACGCTAAATTCGTAGCTGCTGTTTTCGGTGTTCAGGAAGGTCAGAAGACTACACCTGTTGTAGGAACAAATGGAGTTTTTGTTGGTGTTTTGAATTCCAAGCCTACAGCTGCTACAGCTGTGGATGTACCTACATTGAGAAATACAATGTCAGCTGCACTTCGATCAAGTGCAAGGTCTTCCTTGTTCCCTGCATTGAGAAAGAATGCTGATATCGACGATAAACGTACCAAATTCTTCTAGTAGAATCGGTTCGGATTTGAAAAGCGGTTATCCTTTATTGGGTAACCGCTTTTTTAATGGAATATTACTTTATCATTTTAATAACAATTTCTTTTCTGGTATTAAGCCACTAATATTGTAACTTTCAGCATAGCATTGTGGTTAAGATAAATAGAACCACAATCAAGAGGGTTTGTGGTTCACTACCTTTTCAATCATCAGTAACATGATGATATTACAAACCAGATGCCTCGGGTATCAACCAATAGGATATGGATATGAATGTGGATAAGCCATTGGTCAACAGAGTCGCTAATAGTGGATTGATTACCATCAATCTTGAAGATTTCTTTCCTAAAGGAGAATGTATTGAATTCGACCTTAAGGATTACCTTTTCATGGAACTCATTCTCAAGGAAAAGGATTTCAGGGCATCCCTCAAGGAGCATGACTGGTCCAAATATGAGGGCAAACATCTACTTGTGCATTGTTCTACCGATGCCATCATTCCGATGTGGGCCTATATGCTGGTAGCAGCATATGCGAGTCCGTTCACCACCTCGGTATTCCAAGGCAACAAGGATGAATTCATCAAATTGGCCTACGCTAGTGCCCTGGGTAAGATAGATTATGCCCAATATGAAGACAAGAGGATTGTCATCAAGGGTTGTAGCAACCAACCTGTTCCGCCCTTTGCCTATACCCTATTGACCCAGAACCTGAGATCGGTAGCCAAAAGCATCATGTTTGGCGAGCCCTGCTCAACGGTTCCGGTCTACAAGAAACCCCGTATCGCAAAAAAATAATTTAAAAGCCAAATCAATCGCCTATTATGCAGAGAATACTCCTGTCCTTTTCCCTTGTAGGATTCTTTTTCCTATTGTTCGTTTTATTGAGTTCACATACCCAACCCAATGCAGACAGTAAGGGCCTTGGTCCTACGGATGATGGTTCCCTGCCACAAATCGTACAATCACCGGATATTCCATCCTATGCTGATTTCTGTGGAGAGGCACTTCCTATGGACGAATTCGATTCAAAGGAAAGATTGGATAGGGAATTGATTTCGAATTCTTATCGTCATTCAGGTACCATCCTATATCTCAAAAGAGCCAATAAGTATTTTCCGATTATGGAAAAGATACTTGCAGAACAAGGAGTTCCGGATGACCTGAAGTATTTATCCGTTGCAGAAAGTGGACTAGCCAATGTCAAGTCCCCTGCAGGTGCAAGAGGATTCTGGCAATTCATGAAAGCGACTGGCCAAGAAAAGGGCCTGATCATTAATAGTGAGGTAGATGAGAGATTACACTTGGAAAAATCCACTCGTGCAGCATGCAAGCACCTTAAGCAACTCAAGGCACAACATGGAACCTGGCAGTTGGCTGCCGCTGCCTATAATATGGGCGGGCCGAATTTGAGGAAGAATATGGCCAGACAAAATGCCAATGATTATTTTGATTTGAATATCAATGAGGAAACCATGCGCTACCTCTATAGAATCGTAGCCATCAAGGAAATCATGAAGAATCCTAGGAACTATGGTTTCTATATCGATGATTTCCACATGTACCAACCCTTTCCGGAAACATACGAGGTGGAAGTCAAGACAGCAGTTTCCAGTTGGGCAGAATTTGCGGAACAATATGGTATAAGTTACAGGGAGCTGAAGATTTTCAATCCTTGGCTAACAGATTCCAAGCTAACCAACAGTGCCAAAAAGACCTACTATATCAAGATACCTAAGTAGGTCGGGGCATCAAATCATTAGTTTTTCAATAAGTAGGTCTTTTTTCCGAATGGACACCTCCACTTCAGAACCATTGGAAAGAACGAGTTTGGTTGGTTTTCCCTTAATGAAACGTTTCACCTGTTTCAGGTTAACCAAGTGGGATTTATGTACACGGAAAAAACCACTATTCTCCAATAGGGATTCAAAGTGTTTCAGGGTATGGACAATCAACACTGCCCTATCATCCCCTTGTTGGAATACCTTGGTATAATTACCATAAGCCTCACACCTGATAATCGATGATGGCTGGATAAAGATAAATCCGTCGGATGTCGGAAGTGCTATCTTTTCTGGTAATTCCCTGTACATATTCGACTTCAATGTACTGATACGCTCTGGGCCGTCTTTTACTCCCTTGGATTTCAATACTTTCTGTACAGCATCTATCAACTCGTCTATATCAATCGGTTTCAGTAAGTAATCCAAGGCCGAGAACTTGAATGCCTGTACAGCATATTGGTCAAATGCGGTGGTAAAAATAATCTTGAAGTGAACCTCATCAAACATTTCCAGAAGTTGGAATCCATCCAGGACGGGCATCCTTATATCGAGGAATATGAAATCGGGATTCAGCTTCTGAATCAGCTTATGGGCTGAAGTAGCAGAATCAGCCTCTCCTATGATACTAACATTCGGACAGTATTCATCACATAATGTCCTCAGTACTCTCCTTGCACTGGACTCATCATCAACGATGATGCAGCTCAACCCTTCTTCCATTACGTTGTAGTTATTTGTTCTTTCTGTACAATTTGGGGGCTTGACCATATAAAAATGCGGGTTAATCCTCCTAGGAATTAACCCGCATTGATACCTAATCGACTATGGTATTAACCACCTGTGGCTATTCTTAGCTTCTTGATCTGGCTATCCCAGAATTGTCTTTGGTCATCGACCTCATCCTCATCGCAGAAGTCGGTGATTTCTAGAATGGTTTCACCAGTAACGGGTGATTTGGAGAACCTGATTTCCCAGTATTCCTCATCCGTGTCGGCATCTTCCCATTTGAATTTGACCCTTTCATCTTCGATATCATCAATCATTTCAGCTATCTCATCAGAACCATCCCAAGAGAAAGTATAGATTTCGCCTTCAATATCGACTTCATCACAAAACCAACGGATGATTGCTGATGGTGTGGTGAAAAACTTGTAAAGGATAGTGGGTGATGCTCTGAAAAGATACTCTACGTCAAATGACACTCTTTCCATATGGAATTCTTTGTTTTATCATGCCCCAAGGGCTAATACGAGAATCGCAATAAAAAATAAATATTCCATTTTTCCAAATAGAGGGAACTAATTTTACATTTTTTGCATTTAAATAACAACTAGACTAATATTCGATCGCGACAAAATCAACTCACTAAGAATTTTATTGAGTGGTCAACTTGACACTCATTTGATAATCCTTTAATTTTGTGGGGATTATCTATATACACATTCATCTCTTTTTTCACTATAATTTTAAACGGCTATCTGAATGAGGCAACTGAAGATTACCAAGTCCATCACAAACCGTGAAAGTCAATCATTGGAGAAATATCTCCAGGAAATTGGTAAGGTAGATTTGCTTACACCAGAGGAAGAAGTAGATTTGGCTAAACGTATCAAGCAGGGCGACCAATTGGCCCTGGAAAAACTCACTAAAGCCAATCTCCGCTTCGTAGTTTCTGTGGCAAAGCAATACCAGAACCAAGGACTTTCATTAAGTGACTTAATCAACGAGGGGAATTTGGGGCTTATTAAAGCCGCCCAACGTTTCGACGAAACGAGGGGTTTTAAATTCATTTCTTATGCCGTATGGTGGATTCGACAATCCATCCTACAAGCGTTAGCAGAACAATCCCGTATTGTTCGACTACCTTTGAACAAGGTAGGATCTCTTAACAAGATCAACAAGGCGTTCTCACAACTTGAACAAGAGTATGAGAGGGAGCCATCTGCCGAGGAGTTAGCAGCACAACTGGATATTAATACCGAAGAGGTCGAAACGACCTTGGGTGTAGCAGCCAGACACGTATCAATGGATGCTCCTTTCGTAGAAGGTGAAGACAACTCACTACTTGATGTTCTTGAAAATGGTAACACTCCCGGCACTGATGCCAAGCTGGAATACCATGAATCACTTTCCCGTGAGATTGAACGTTCCTTGGGTACCCTGACCGAAAGACAGGCTGATGTCATCAAATTGTACTTTGGCATTACTGTCGAACATCCGATGTCCCTTGAGGATATTGGCGAAAAATTCGGCCTTACCCGTGAGCGTGTACGTCAAATCAAAGACAAAGCTATCAACAAGTTGAGGAATACTTCACGTAGCAAGTTGCTTAAGCATTACTTAGGCGCTTAATACCATCATATTTCACAATGGAACGAAAAGCACTTCAGACTTGTCTGAGGTGCTTTTCTCGTTTAGGCCTTTCCTGCGCTTTAACAGACAGTTTTGAATACCAAACTGTTTCCCTTAACACCTAATTTCCTTACCTTTGCAGTCCTAATTCGAATATGTAAAATTCCTAACCATCTTATTATCTTTTTTGATTATGAAAGATACTTTAGTCCAAAACGATACCGCCCTCAGTAATTGGAGAGACCAAGAGAAGCAATCACTAGAATTGTTGACCTTACTCGGGGACCTACGGTTTGACAAGAACGTGGAACTCATCTACTTCCACCATGATCTTTATGATTCAAGGCCTAGTCAAATCATCAACACCCTACGATTCTCAGGTAAGTACTCGACCTCACCAATCGGTGTGGATCTCATTCTGGATATCACCAAAATCATTTCCAAGATTGATGCACTTGCCCCATCCAAAATCGATTTGGGGAAACTAGCCTTGGAATGGCTGGATGAAAATGAAGCAAAGGGAGATCTTGGTGATTTCATTACAGGCAAACTTACAGGTCATATTGGTGATGACAAGAAAGTATTGGATTCACGCGACGTCGTACTTTATGGTTTCGGTAGAATCGGTAGACTCCTGGCCCGTATCATTACAATGAAAACAGGCAAGGGAGACCAACTCCGCCTTAGAGCCATTGTATTGCGTTCAAAATTGAGTGACCGTGCAGAGGAATTACGCAAGCGAGCATCCCTACTACAAAAGGACTCTGTCCACAATGAATACCAAGGCGTAGTGGATATCGATTATGATAATGAGGAACTTGTTATCAATGGTAATCGTGTCAAAATGATTTTTGCAGGTAGTCCAGAAGATGTGGATTATACATCATATGGCATCAACAATGCGCTTGTCATTGATAATACAGGTATGTTCAGGGACAAGGCCGGATTGGGTCGTCACCTCAGACCCGGAGCTACCCAAGTCATGTTGACGGCTCCGGGGAAAGACATTCCCAATATCGTTCATGGAATCAATCAGAAAGACATTGACTTCAAGGAGGATAATATCATCTCTGCTGCATCCTGTACCACCAATGCCATCGCACCGGTCATCAAGGTGATTCATGATAGTCTAGGCATTGAAAAGGGCCATATCGAGACCATTCATGCTTATACGAATGATCAGAATCTGATTGATAATTTCCATAAGAAACCTCGTAGAGGCCGTGGTGCTCCATTGAATATGGTATTGACCACTACCGGAGCTGCCAAGGCTGTGGCCAAGGTGATTCCTGAACTCAGCGGAGTATTGACAGGTAATGCCGTAAGGGTTCCTACTCCCAATGTTTCCCTAGCCATCATGAACTTGACACTTGACAAGGCATCCTCATTGGATGAATTGAATGGAATTCTTCGTAAGGCTGCATTGCATGGGAAATTAGTGGAACAGATTCATTTCTCAACAGATACGGAATTGGTTTCCAATGATGTTGTAGGACATACCACGACATCCGTAGTGGATGCGCCATCCACCATTGTATCCAAGGATGGAAAGAATGCCACCATCTATGCTTGGTATGATAATGAATACGGGTATTCTTGTCAGGTTGTTAGACTGGCCAAATATATCTCACAAGTAAGGCGTTTGAGATATTACTAATAAGTAAAAGAGGGAATGGACTTGTCTTTTCCAAGACGATTCCATTCCCTTTCTATATCATATGACAGCTATCATTCCTTGGTATAGAACTAAATGATAAGCTGGGGCATTCATAAATATTATGGATACCCCATTCTGGATGACGAATCGGATTCATCCATATTTCTAAACATTGACATCTTAAAATCTGAAATCAAATGGCTTCTCCTGAAAAGGCTTTATGCGTAATCATCGGTTCCGGACCTGCAGGTTATACTGCAGCAGTTTATGCAGCAAGAGCAAACCTCAAACCTATCGTTTATACCGGTCCAGAACCTGGTGGACAACTTATGATTACTACGGATGTCGAGAACTATCCGGGTTATCCTGAGGGTGTACAAGGGCCTAAGATGATGGATGACTTCCAAAAGCAAGCCGAACGTTTCGGAACGGAAGTTCGTCGGGAAATGATTACCAAAGTGGATTTTTCAGGTCCGGTACATAAGTTATGGTCTGAGAGTGGTCATGAGCTGCATGCCCATTCTGTGATTATTTCCACAGGAGCCAGTGCCAAGTGGTTAGGCTTGGAAAACGAAGGAAGATTGGCTAGGAATGGTGGTGGTGTTTCAGCATGTGCCGTTTGTGATGGTTTCTTCTATCGCAATATGGATGTTGCGATTGTTGGTGCTGGAGATACTGCGGCTGAGGAAGCCCAATATCTGGCCAAGTTGTGTAAGAATGTACATATGTTGGTTAGAAGGGACGAGATGCGTGCTTCCAAAATCATGCAGGATCGTGTAAAGAATACCGAAAACATCACCATTCACTGGAATACCGAAACAAGGGATGTCTTGGGTAAGGATGAGGTAGAGGGTGCCTTGGTTTATAACAATAAGACCGGTGAAGAATCCACGATTGAGGTGCAGGGCTTTTTCGTTGCCATTGGTCATAAGCCCAACACTGACATCTTCAAGGATTGGTTGGATATGGATGAAACAGGTTACCTGGAAACAGTACCCGGCCGTTCCCTAACCAATATCGAGGGTGTATTTGCCAGTGGTGATGCACAGGACCACATTTACAGACAAGCTGTTACGGCTGCTGGTTCTGGCTGTATGGCTGCATTGGATGCTGAAAGATACCTCACTGAAAAAGGGATTATCTAAATAGATACAATCATTGTATCAAAGTATATGAAACGGGGACTTGCTCACAAGTCCCCGTTTTTATTTTTCTATGCTTATCCATATATTAATTTCGACACAGATAGATGTAATCATTATGAAAATTGAATCATTCCCTCTTTTGGGACAGAAGCTACATCCAAGTGAGTATTGTCAGATTGACCTGAGTTCATCCAATTCGGAATTGGAATATAATCGAACGAGTGATCCACAATATTTGGATTCCTTTATCAATGAAACACTTTCCAAGAACCATGTGCTATTCGGTGTAGGTGGTTATGCGGAAAAGCGAGCCGTCTATAGAGCAGGAACACATTTTTCCTCTGATGGCAATGACCGTTGCATCCATCTGGGTATTGATATCTGGGCCAAGGTGTATACCACCTTTTATGCTCCTTTGGATGGAGTCATTCATAGTTTTAAAAATAATAATCTCCCATTCGATTATGGTGGTACCATCATACTCCAACATGATATTGAGGGGCATGTATTCCATTCCCTTTATGGTCATCTATCGCTTACTTCATTAATTGGATTGAAAAAAGGGATGCACATCAAAGCCGGACAAGCCTTGTGTCAGATTGGGGATTGGCATGAGAATGGGGGTTGGCCATCACACTTGCATTTCCAAATCATCAGGGATATGCAAGGAAATGAGGGGGACTATATAGGAGCATGTACGGAAAATGAAAGAGATTTCTATCTCGATAACTGCCCCAATCCTGCCCCATTTCTTGGAATTGAGTAGGAGGTACACTAAAAACAGGTACAACCTACTCCATTCAAGTTTATTCAACGTAAAATACGTTAATAAGGGTAAAAAAATCACATCTCAATTCCGAGCGCCTTCAATGATTCGATATTCAGATTTCCTGTCGGAAGATCATTTGCTCTCTGATACTTTATAAGTGCCACTTTTGTTGCCCTATCCAATTCTCCGGTAACTGCTACTTCCAAGCCTTCGGCTTTCAACCTAGTCTGGATGTTTTCCAATAATTCGGGTGTCTTATCGTCCTTGCAAACTACTTGCTTCCATACATGGACATTTCCACTTGCACTCCTCCCGAAAATCTCAAATGTCCTTGTTTCGTACTCTTGGGTCTGATTGATATCCTTTACCACCTTGACCTGTTTTGTCTGCGCTGGTATTTCCTTGATATACCAGACCACACCATCAGAATTAGAAGCCGTTTCTTTCTTTGCCCACTTCGAATATGCAGGTCGAACGATAATCTTCCTTTCCTCAACATCCACATTCGCATCATTTCCTGTATAGACATTCAGCATCACCTTATCTACAACCTTATATTCCTCTGGTATCGTACATTTTGCATAGCAATAGCCAGGCTTTGCTCCCGGAGGGATACTTGATGGAGGTGATGCCCCTGGAGGAGGTGTTGGAATGGTATCATCCTCTACCTTGGCAAGTGTGGGATTCTCCAATGGTTGTGGAGTATTCAATACCGCCACTTTTTGGATATCTATGCTAAAATAAAAAATCAATACCGCCATTATGGGAATCGCCGAAAGGGATAATAATGCATTCTTCCCCCTCGATTTAGATGTATTCATCATAATCAATCTATTTTTAATTGGTTCATGAAATAAATGGTTACAAAAACTATTTACACGTGTATTCTTTTTTAGATTCTCTATAAGAAAGCTAGCATATGGAATACTAGACCCCTCCAATTCAATGACGCGTTCATCCGCAATGAATTCATGCACCTGCATCAAACTCCACTTATAAACATAAATCACCGGATTGAACCAAAAAACAATCTTGACCAGTTCAAAGAACATCAAATCAAAGCTATGCCTGTCTGAAATATGTACCTTTTCATGATTGATGATGCGCGCCCTTTCCTCCTTGGAAAAGTCATCCATTCCGGGATGGATAAAAATGTAGTTCATAAAAGAAAAAACGGCCTTTAACTCCTTGCCGTAAACGTAAGTGATGTTATCCTTATACTCTTTCTTTCCAGAGGCATATATCATCCTGAGTTGTATCAGCCCCCTCAAAAAAACAAAGGAAAATATTGACACTCCTAACATATATACCATTCCAATGATACTATATATATCGAATTGCAATACAGCATCATTGGGTTCCAAGACCGTTACAGGCTCATTATTCATCACCACCCTTTCCCCCGTTTCAACCACATCTATCAATACAGGTATTTCAATGGAATAATAACATAAGGGTATCAAGATCGAAAACAGTACTGACAATACGAGATAATATCTGTTCAGTTGAAACCATGTCTCTTTCCTCAGAAGAAGATGGAACAACAGATAGAAGCAGCACATACATATGCTCGCCTCAAACAGATATATCAGGTAAGCCATCATTTACTTCTGTTGGTTCTTTTTCATTTCTTCCAGAATATCTTCTAACTCCTCAATATTGGCATCATGATTCGTTATGAAATGCGAAACCATATTCTTATAGGATCCCTTGAAGTATTCCTTGAATAATTTCGAAAAGGATTGGCTGGTATATTCTTCTTCTGTTAGTATCGGATAATACCTATGGGTCTTACCAAATGCATCATAACCTATCAGTCCCCTTTCCTGCAGTTTCCGTACAATCGTACTTACACTTGTGTATGGTGGTCTAGGCTCATTCATTTCTGCTATGATTTCCTTGACAAACCCTTTTTTGAGCTTCCAAAGAATCTTCATTATTTCTTCTTCTTTTGGATTGAGATGCGTCTTCATACAACAATGATAATAACTTAAATTCAGTTAATCAACTTATTTTACGTTATTTAACAATAATATACGTTACATCATATTCAGGCAACCTATGTCTTATATTCAGGTTATTTTATGTACAGAGATATCCATAAGCTATGATAAGAAGTCTTTTTTTCATTACGATGATGCTATTCTTGGCCATGAACTGTGCGAATAAGGCAGGTCCCATCCATGATGACCCCCCCAAACAGGAAAAAGAAATCATCAAAGGGCTGAGCCTAGTTGCCCCTCCATCCCCATTCGACAATAATCCGATGACTGCCATACAACAAGTAAATGCGGATTGGATTGCTGTCATCCCTTATGCTTTCTGTAAAATGGGAACTACAGATGTTGTATTCAACGTAGAACAACAATGGTGGGGTGAAAAGGAAGTCGGAGTAAGGGAAACCATCCGACTGGCCAAGGAGGCTGGCCTGAAGGTCATGCTGAAACCTCAGGTTTGGGTTCCGGGGAGTTGGCCCGGAGGCATTGAATTCAAGAATGATGAGGATTGGGAAAAATGGGAAGCATCCTACAAGGAGTATATCATGCACTACACCAATATGACGAAATCCATAGATGTGGATATGATTTGTATCGGAACGGAATTCAAGCAAAGTGAGGTCAAAAGAGCCAAGTCATGGAGAAGCCTGATTCGTGATATTCGTAAAGTATATGACGGAAAACTCACCTACGCTGCTAATTGGGATTGTTACCAATACGTACCATTCTGGAATGAATTGGACTATATTGGCGTAGACGCCTATTTCCCGCTTGATGAATCCAAAACACCCACACAAAAAAACCTGATGAAAAAATGGAAACCTATCCATCAGGAATTCCAAAAATTACATAAGAAATTCAAGAAACCTATCCTAT
The DNA here is from genome assembly GCA_020631355.1 of Saprospiraceae bacterium. Lineage (GTDB taxonomy): Bacteria > Bacteroidota > Bacteroidia > Chitinophagales > Saprospiraceae > JAHDCE01. Next base: position 118,208 of record JAHDHL010000004.1, read on the forward strand.
TTACGGAATTTGGGTACCTCAGTGTGGATGGCTGTGCAGGAAAGACCTGGGAATTAGAAAAGCAGGCCTCTACCCTGCCTCATAACCAGCAGGCACAAGCCAATGCACTGGATGCTCTATTTGACTTTTTTGAGGAACAGCCCTACTGGGAGGGAGGATTCCTTTGGAAATGGTATCCTACTCTCGGAAAATACCAAGATCACGGTGACAACGGACATACTCCCCAAGGTAAGATGGCAGAAGAAACCGTAAGGGATTGGTATAAAAAACTATAAGTCAAGGAACTTATATAACAAATTATAACTTTAAAGGGTTATATTATTGACAATAACCTTTATAGGTTATATTTTTGAAACATGATAGCAGTAATAACAGGAGACATCATCCAATCTACACAGATTCGGGATAAGGCAGCGCTATTGGCAGCACTGAGAAAAACCGCCGAACAATTGGTACAAAAACAATTGATTAGTCCTAGGGAATTCGATATTTACAGGGGAGACAGTTTTCAATTGTTCGTAAAAAAACCAGAAACGGCCCTAAAGCTCATCCTTATCATCAGGGCTTCGCTCATGTATCATACGCCGGATGATGGTGACCGACTCTGGGATGCACGGGTATCCATCGGGCTCGGCACCTTGGAATTCAGGGCCAAGGACATCAGGCAATCCAGTGGTTCCGCCCTTATCTATTCAGGTAGGGGGTTGGATAGTCTCAAATCAAGACAAAAAATGAAAATGACCTCCTCCCATGAAGAATTCGATAAGGACATCAACATGGGGCTACATCTAGCTGAATACATCATTTCGAGATGGTCACGTGAATCTGCAGAAACTATTATTGAAAAATATCTAAACCATGCCACTCAGAAAGAAATAGCAAAAAAATTCCATATTTCGCAACCGGCGGTATCGAAGCGATTCAAGGCGGCCGGTATAGATGCATTAGATATTTTTATTAATAGATTTGAGAAAAAATTACAAACCATCAAATCCCTCCAATAATGGACACATCCATTGTATTCCCCTTGTTGTTGCTCATGCACTTCCTAGGAGATTTTATGTTCCAACCCGAAGCATGGGTCAAGGACAAAGAAGAACATCATTACAAATCAAAACACCTTATTTTCCATGTGCTGGTCCATACCGGATTAGCACTTGGGGTCATTCTCATCCATGATTACAATCAGTTCTATTGGGCCTTTGTGCTGGGTATATTGCATTGGATAATCGACGCGACCAAGGCCTACTTCAGCAAAAGGGACCGATTCTATAATAACAATAAATGGAGTGCCTACTTCTTCATCATGGACCAGTTGATCCATATCGGAACCGTTGTTCTCATTTCCAGTATTGTTCTTGGACAGATACCCAATCTCCACACGGACATCATCCAAGCCATTAATTATGAGAATATGATGGTGGTTACAGCTTATTATATTGTCTATTCCCCCTTATCCTTTTTTATGAGAATTGCCACACAAAAGTGGCATAAGGATATCCTCAAGGAAGAAACAGGGCTCAAGAGTGCAGGAAAGTGGATTGGTCGTCTTGAGCGGATACTTATCCTCACATTCATGCTCATTGACCAATTCTCAGCCATCGGATTCTTATTGGGTGCCAAGTCAGTACTCAGACTCAGCGGACAAAAACAAACCGAATATATTGTCATCGGAACCCTAACCAGTTTCGCAGCAACCATTATCTTGGGGATAGTTTTGAAAATGGCGATTGCCTGATGAGATTCCAAATCACTAGATTGGTGGAGTTTTAGCTGTCCCGATACCAAGTCAGACAGAATGCCATGTCTCATTCATACCATTAAATCAAATAGGAATTTATGCCACATCCTGAGATTATTTACGAGGGAATATTTGAAATCGGAACTTATGACATAGATAGTCTGAAAAGGCTGACTATTCCTGCTATGACAAAGATGATGCATGAAGCAGCGATGCAGAATGTACTGAATCTCAAGCTGTCCTATTGGGATCTGATTCCCCACAATATCACTTGGGTATTGATGAGAAAGAGGATGGATATCCACAGACAACCAACCCTGGGTGAAAAAATAAAGATTGTTACACATCCTGCCGGATTCGAAAAATTCTTTACCTACAGGGACTTCAAGGTCTATGATGAACAAGGTGAACTGGTTGCATCCGCTTCATCCACATGGCTGTTGATGGATACTGTCAAGAGGCGAATGACTCCTATTCCGGATTTTATCCGAAACCATGAAATGCCTGAAATTAGTTTCCTTGAGCATCCCGATAAGAAAATTGATACCGTAAAGGAAGCCGACTTATCCAAGGAGTACCAAGTGGGTTGGTTCGAACTCGATTGGAATGAACATCTGAACAACCTCCATTACCTCCTTAAGATGATGGATGTATTGCCTCTGGATATCCATAAGGAAAAATCCCTCAAACGCATAGACATCATCTTCAAAATGGAATCCGTCTATGGTGACCATATTATTTCCGAAGCACAAGCCGTAACGGGAAAAGATGGTGTTTTCGCACATAGGATTATCAAAAAGGATACAGGGAAGGAAATTACACAGGGAAGAACGTTTTGGGAATAAGATATTGAGATACCTCACAAGCAGAAATCCCAATAGCCGTCAAGTCAAGAATTATGATTGCGAAGAAATACCATGCAAAAATCCTACTCTTTGGAGAACATGCAGTACTGAAAGGTTCGGATGCATTGGCTATACCATTTCCCAAATTCCATGGTAGTTGGGTCTATACCCGTTATCCCGAAATGGCGGAAATACATCAAATGAACCTCTCGCAGTTTGCGGATTATCTGGAACAGAAATCAGGTAGTATTCCATTTTTCGAACTGGACATTCCATCATTCAGAAAGGAGCTTTTCGACGGGGTATATTTTCAATCCAATATTCCCCTAGGATACGGAGCCGGCAGTTCAGGTGCGCTCTGTGCAGCAATTTATGACACATATGCCAAGGACAAAACCCGCAATCCTATCCAACTCAAACAGATTTTCTCTTTGATGGAAAGCTATTTCCATGGTTCCAGTTCTGGCTTCGACCCCTTGATTTCCTACCTTGACCAAACCATCCGGATTTCCAAGGGCGAGATGGAAGTAATCGAAACAGCTACCAAGACACATGGCCTATTCCTGATAGATACCAATATCAAACGGAATGCTAGCGAATTCATTCAAATTTTCATGAAGAAATGCGAGGATGCGGATTACGAAAAAAACATCAGGGAAGAACTTGTCCCTACGACCACGAGAGCCATCGCGTCCTATCTGAAGAATGACATTACGAGCCTATTCCATCAAATGCATGATATTTCAAGATTCCAATATCTACACTTTAGGGAAATGATACCCGAAAGTATGGTCGGATTTTGGGAAAAGGGCTTGAAAGGCAACATTTTCAAAATGAAAATATGTGGAGCAGGAGGAGGAGGATTCCTACTTGGCATGTCAAAGAATATGGATAAGACCAAAGCCATTTTCAAGGATATTGGACTCATTCCTATTACCTGATATTAGCTACCTTTTGGGGAGCGCTGCCTTCCATCCTATCTTTTTTCCTATAAACCAGCCACTTGGACAACTCATGACAAAATACCGCAAATCCATTATCAATTATATCTAATTGATTAAAATTCATTATATTAGGATTACCCAAATGCTTTTAGGACGTACCCAAACCTCCTAAAGTGTAATGTTAAACTAAAGAATTAAGAACACCAGTCAGCATAGCAAGTACTGGACATTGATTACACAAAAACTCTTAGTGATGCAGAAACTAATTATTGCATTCGCATGCTCTATGACCATCTCTATCCTTAGTCATGCCCAAAACCTGATTACTCCATCCTACACATTCTCCAAGAAGAAAGAAGCCCATCTCAAGCTCGAAGACGGTAGGGATATCAAAGGAAAAATCAAGGATATCGATCGTAAGAAATGGATGATTGAGGCCATAAAGATCAAGGATGAGCATGGGAAAACCCACAAATTCGAAGCAGAGGACATCCAATATATGTACCTCATGCCCAGTGGATTCGACAAACTCTCCAAAGCCATTGATAAGGCCACAGATGTCCAAAAATGGAAAGAACGGAATATTGATTCCGAGCTGATCCAGCAGGGATATGCCTATTTTGAAAAGGCTGATGTAATGATTAAGAAGAAACGGGAAACACTGATGATGCAATTATTGAATCCCGGTTACAGCAAGGAGGTCAAGATTTATCATGACCCCTGGGCCAAGGAAACATCCTCTGTAGGTATGGGTGGTATCACCGTAGCAGGCGGCCATGCCAAATCCTATTACATACAAATGGGAATCATTGCCGCTCGGAAAGTAACCAAGAAGAATTACAAGAAGGAATTCACGATTCTCTGGGGGCAATGTGACTCCATGGCATCCTCATTCGAGAATCCAAAATGGTCCGACTTGGCCGAGCATGCCATTACCTATTCGGAATGCCAATAAAATGATAGGATTCCTATCCCAATATTTCCTCCATTCCTAAGCATAATTTAGGAATGGAGGAAATATCAACCAAATGATATATATAATCACTGGACAACCAGTAAGCTATCAATCTGAACAATCCGAAGCCATTCCCTAACGATTCGGGCACGCGTAACAGAAATGATTAACGGATTATTTTTACCAAGCAGTTAAAAATACGTTAAGGAACGTTAAAAGGCTGCATCGTACGTTTGATACTTGTAAATTAGATTCATCGAAAGAAAGGAAAAGCAATATTTCCTATCCTTTTAAAACCAAATACTTTTATTTGGTTTTGGATTCAAATGTCGATTTATTCTCATACGAATCTTCTATTTTTCAATAACTAAAATTTACGTCTATAGCGGCAAACTTTACACTTTCTGATTTTATTTTTTAAGAAGGACCCATTACAACAACTGGTATTTGAAAACGACCTAAATCAGAACGGTATGCAGTTACAACCGCTTAATGATCAGCAATTGATCGTTCATTACCTAGGAGGTGATGAGCGTGCATTCGAAGAGTTATTGAATCGTCACAAGGAAAGAATCTATACTCAGATTTATCTTTTCGTCAAGGACACAGCTCTCGCAGAAGACATATTCCAAGATGTATTCATCAAAATCATTGATACCCTAAGAAAGGGTAAGTACAATCACGAAGGTAAGTTCGTACAATGGGCTATGCGTATAGCATATAACATGTGTGTGGACCATTTCAGGAGAAATAAGCGCCGACCTACGGTAGCTCCTACTGAATCATTCGACATATTCGAAGTACTTCACATGACCGATGATGATGCAGAAACAAACATCATCAAGAGTGAGACCCATCAGAAAATCCGTCAATTGGTAGACCAGCTGCCTCCTGAACAGAGAGAAGTCGTAGTTCTACGTCATTATGCGGATATGAGTTTCAAGGAAATTGCCAAGCTGACACGAGTCAGTATCAATACGGCTTTGGGAAGAATGCGCTATGCCCTCATCAATATCAGAAAAATGGTGGAGGAGAAGCAAATCAGTCTACAAGAATCATAATAATTGCAATTGCATACTGCAAAAGATATTTTGCCCCCCAAGCGAAAGGTGTGTATTGGATAAGGTTTAAGTATAGCCCAAGAACTAAAATAAAACGCGCTTGGATTTATATAGCATCCTTTCGTTCTAAAGGCATCAACGGCAGTCGGTTTTCGACTGCCGTTTCGATTTTATCCTAGAGTAGCATCAGGACTTTCATTGCCTTTTCGGCATCACCCTCAGCATCCAGTATCTGTTTTGCATAATTGTGAATCATCAATTCCGGATTATTCATCTCCAATAAGGTAGCGATACCCTCATCCTTTTTGACTTCATCCACTTCATCCTGGGTCGGCAAGGCTTTCAAACCTGCCAATTGGGCCAGATTATTACCTGTGAGTACCTTACTTTCCAGAACGGATTGGGGCAATGCATCAAAACCGATTGCAATCTGAAGTACGGGCTGTACGATTGGGAATACATTCGGTCCGCTACACCTGACATAATATGCACGGCCCATCCTACCCATCAGGTCCATTTTGTGCGGGTCTATCCTATCCTTTTCATCTATGGCATCCTCGGCTACATGTAGTTTTTCGACATGGCAAATAATCAAATGGCCTGCTCCTCCATCTTCTCCTAGGGTAATGATTTCCTTTACCTTACATTCCATCTGCGCCGGAGACTCCTTGATTCTGAATGGCTTGACAGTCTCTGACGCAATAGGAGTCAATCCCGCCTTTACGAATTCATCCACCTCTGTCGGATATTGGATACTCGCAATCGCCATTTGGCGAACGATATTATAATTCACCACATTGATAACCACCTCCTTATTCTTCTGAATATTATGTAAGGTATCCTTTGTGGTATTATCCATTACTCTCCTATTCGAAGAAAACACCAGGATTGGCGGATTCGAACTGAATGCATTGAAAAAGCTGTAAGGAGCAATATTCTTGTTCCCATCCTCATCCACAGTACTGGCAAAAGCTATCGGACGTGGAGCTACGGATCCTAATAAAAACTGGTGCAGGTCTCTTGTAGGGACTTCCTTTGGGTCAATGGTTCTCATTTTCATGGTTGGACGTTGATGTTAGGTGATTGGATGTTTAGATATTATGGTTGAATATGTGATATTCCACTATCCGAATGCGAAGTTAATTCATTCTTTCTTAGAGCGTATTCAGATTTGGTCTTTGAATATAATTTTAGGTCATTTTGTGTTTGATTGAAGCTCAAATTAGTCCAAAGTGTTATATCTGGACATGCTCGTAGTCTTGGAGTTGGTTGGAAAACGAATGACTATTCCTTATCGTCGGGCTTATCCTTTCCGAAGCTATTCCTAGGGTGGTAGGTCTGTATGACATCCTTTAGGTATTCCCTATCCAAATGGGTATAAATTTCCGTAGTGGTAATGGATTCGTGGCCCAACATATCCTGTACTGCCTTAAGGTCTGCCCCTCCCTCGACCAAATGTGTGGCAAAGGAATGTCTGAACGTATGTGGCGAAACATTCTTTTCAATACCTACTTCGGCAGCTATTTCCTTTACGATGTGAAAAACCATAATACGGGAAAGTCGGTTGCCTCTCTTATTAAGGAATACGATGTTATCCTCCTTGATTTTACTGTAGCTACGACGCTCATCTAAGTATAGCTTAAGCTGGTGAATGGCGGATGTTCCTATCGGTACCAGTCGTTGCTTGTCGTTCTTACCAATTACCCGGATGAATCCTATATCGAGAAACAAGTCCGTTATCTTCAGACCAATTAATTCACTCACCCGCAAACCACAGGCATACATCACTTCGAACATCGCCCTATTGCGTCTGCCATGCACTGTGGACATATCGAAACCACCCAAAAAATCATTGACTTCCTCCACAGTCATGACTGCGGGAATTTTCCGGTTCAGCTTAGGGGATTCGATCAATTCCGACGGGTCAGCCTCAATCAGATTCTCAATGACCAGATATTTATAATAAGCTTTGATACCTGAAATGATTCTAGCTTGGGTTGCGGCTCCCAATCCTAATTCATTCAAATAAAATACAAAATCCTTGAGGTGTTGTGTCTTGATTTGCCTAGGTGACAATTCCAATTCACTCAATCTTAGAAAATCCACCAGTTTCCTAACATCCGATGTATACCCCTTAACTGAGTGTTCAGAAAAGGAACGTTCCAATTTCATGTAGGCTTCGAAACCTTTGATTGTAGAGCGGAAATCCATAATGGCAAGGTAAGACTTTTCAGTATGTAGTCCTAGCAGGCATATGGCATTGTGCATATTAATCAGTAGTCCATATGGAATTATATTAATTCAAAAAACCTTACTGATTATTCTTTTTACCCAAAGAAATCGCTGGTGCAATATACAAACATAAGAATGCGACTATAATTTGCATCTCTATCATCATTTCCGAAATAACATCCATTGTCAATTCGACAGCATTATTCAATAATTGCATTACAAAGAATAATAACACCAAGAATAATCCCACTTTAATAAAACGATTATTTTCTTGATTATTCTTATAAAAAAAATATAAGAACAAGACCTACAATTCCTACAGAAAGTCTAATGAACATATCTTATTTTTAAAATACAAATGGGCATTCAGATTAATTCATTAAAATTAAAACCTGAACACCCTTTTATAAAATTTAATTTTAATCTGATTCTACTGATGCATCATATTTATCCAAACACACCTGAGCAAAGTATTAAAATCTTCATCCTTAGCTATTTCAGCTCCTAAGTCATACTGACCAAAAACAGAAGCAGAGACAAAAGATACAATAAACAAAGAAAATATTTTTTCATTTTTAATGAATTTTAAGGTAAAAAATTAATCTAAACAATTTGATAATTCTATTCGGCAACTACGCAAATCATATATATTGAGATATTACAATAAAAGACAGACGATTATATTCATCCACCAAGTCAGGAAAAGCCCCTGCTTCCCTTATCAATCCTGTCCCTTTAGCTTTCCAATTAGTTACTCCCTAAAACCACAAACATATCTATAGATATTCGCCAACAATAAAAAAATCGTAATGGACGGAAGAATAATTAAAAAAAGTAAGGTATTGAACCCTTCATAAGTCATGCCTAGTAGGTTGGAAGCATTGATACAAAAATCCGTACAAAACCAATATATGTCATGGAGTAGATGATTCATTTTCGTTTGCGGATGAGTCCCCATGACAACAATGATATAATCAAGGGAAACAGGATAACATAAATGAGAATATTCATCTCAGCATAGCCCAACCCGAATGGATTATGCTTCAGCAACTGTATATTCTGTTGATATAATTCGTGTAGGAATAATGTCCAGTTAGAGGATTCGCTATCCAATTGTCTTTTGTGATGCACACATCCCTTGTCATGGCAATAACGGGTACATCGTTGCTCTTGTCTTTCGTGGGACGGGCTTCCGCCCACAGCATTCACCCATACCATCAGGACGATGGGTAACAATAAAATCGAAAGGAAAAAGAGTAACCTTTTCATCAAATCATAACGGATTATCCAGTAAAGTATTATGCGATACAAACATTCCAAAAACATCCGTATATCCCAAGCACAGAAGCAACTTAATTATTTCTAGGCAGACATTCGGGCAGGATTAAAAGATAATAATAAAGGGTAAAAAAGTTTCACTAACTTAGAGTTTGCGGGGATACAATGTATCCGATTCCATCATTACAAAACAGAAATCACTTAACATGGGAGAAATGTCTTTATCCATTCTTGATTGGGGTATCATCATCGGATTCTTCATTCTGATTGTTGGCATTGGCCTTTCCTATACGAATAAGGCAGGCAAAAGTCTTGAGCACTTCTTCCTAGGGGGCAGGAATCTCCCTTGGTATATTGCAGGAATATCCATGGTTGCAACCACGTTTGCAGCAGACACTCCATTGGCCGTTACCGAATTGGTTGGACAAAGTGGTATTTCCGGTAATTGGCTTTGGTGGAGTTTCCTTGCCGGTGGTATGCTCACAACATTCTTCTTTGCCCGACTCTGGCGCAACTCGGGGGTTCTGACCGAAGTCGAACTCTCCGAACTCCGATATAGCGGTACGGGGGCTAAAATCCTAAGAGGTGGCAAGGCCGTTTACCTTGGCGTATTCATGAATGTAGTCATCATCGCATGGGTCAATGTGGCACTGATGACCTTGCTGGAAGTTTTCTTCGGGCTCGGAGAGGTACAATGGATGGGTGTCAAGGCCAGTTTGGTGATTACGGCCGCAGCAATGTTATGGACTGCCATCTATTCTTCCATGTCGGGATTATTGGGTGTAGCCATTACGGATGTATTACAATTCATCATGGCCATGATCGGTACCATCGTATTGGCTGTTCTCGTTGTGAATTCCGAACAAATCGGTGGTATTGATGGTCTAAAAGCACAATTACCTGAGGGAACACTCAACTTTTTTCCATCCCTAGGAGAAACAGAAAATGTGGGTAAGACCCTAGGACTATCCATCGGGGCTTTCCTATCCTATGCAGCCATACAATGGTGGGCCAGTTGGTACCCCGGAGCAGAACCGGGAGGTGGCGGATACATTGCCCAACGAATGATGAGTACCCGTTCACCCAAGGATTCTGTCTATGCGACCTTATTTTTCCAAATTGCACACTATTGTCTGAGACCTTGGCCTTGGATTATTGTAGGACTCTGTTGCCTCGTACTCTATCCGGAATTACAAGGTGACAACATCAAGGAAGGATATGTCATGGCCATGAAGGATTTTCTTCCTAGTGGGCTAAAGGGACTTCTACTGATTTCTTTCTTTGCCGCATATATGAGTACCATTTCCACACAACTCAACTGGGGTGCCAGCTATGTGGTGAATGACATTTATAAGCGTTTTATTTCTCCCGAATCAGATGAAACAGGATTGGTATTGGCGTCCAGGCTTACGACCCTATTGTTAATGATATTGGGATTATTCGTCAGTACTTTCGTCAATTCCATTTCAGGAGCCTGGGGATTCATCATGCAAGCCGGTGCAGGTTTGGGATTGGTCCTTATTCTCAGATGGTATTGGTGGCGAATCAATGCATGGAGTGAACTTGCAGCCATGATTGCACCATTCTTTCCTACGGCCGTATTCTTCATCCTCAGCAGTGATTGGGTAGGAATGGAACCATTTCCGTTTGAGGTAACTTTCCCGATTACGGTATTATTCACAACTATCGTTTGGATCATTGTCACTTTCACCACGCCTCCTACGGAAGAAAGTGTATTGCAACATTTCTATAATAAGGTAAGACCCGATGGAGCCTGGGCCCATCACCCCGACAACTACAACATGATACTTGGAGCTGTTTCCGAAAATACGCCTCCGCCTAAGAATAATTTATTGTTTCTTTTCCTTTGTTGGATTTCAGCCATCATCATGACTTATGGCATCTTATTCCTTATCGGAAAAATGATTCTTAAGGAATGGAATGAGGTCATGATTCTGACCGTTATCGTGGCAGTCAGTTTCGGTGCACTGCGTTTCTTTATTTCCAAAACCCGGGTCTTTGCCGCCTAAACCAAATTCGGATTGACATTCCAATATTTGCATGAACAATATCTGATTCGGAAGCGCGGACTCATTCGCAAGGGATGGTTACCCAAGCGGTATCCATTCCATATGATGGGTAGGAAAGATGTCATCTTTCTCCACATCCCGAAAACTGCTGGTACGAGTATCCGGGAAACCCTACTATTCTATCCCCCCTTTCGGGGAATCAACCAGTATGACCAACACCATACAACCCGACAGATTCTTTATCTGATAGGAAAAGAAAGATGGGAGGCTTGTTTTACGTTTTGTTTTGTCAGAAATCCTTGGGAAAGACTACTATCCCAACATCGGTATTTTGTGCGAAAAGGAGTGATTGATGGAAAACATCGGGAATTTGAATACTGGGCCAAGAAGAAAATTAATAATGCATTAGAAAATGACCCATTAAAAAGGCAGAACAGGCATTTTTATCCGGCGAGTGATTGGATGAAGGATAAGCATGGGCATTTTATAGAACCAGATTTTATCGGAAGATTCGAATATGTGGAAAGAGATTTTTCCCTCATTTGTAAGCAACTCAATTGGAATGCATCCCTCAAACAAATGAATATTGCTCCGCAAAAAATAGATTTCAGGAAAGCCTACAATGACGATTTGAGAGTATTGGTAACATTGTTTTTCAAGGAGGATATCGAACGTTTTGGCTATCAGTTCGAATAACACCAGAATCAATACAGTCGACCGGATGATTCCACCCGGCCGACCATCATTATTATCCTATTCTACTATATTATATTCTGTTAATCTGAATTCCATTTTCGCATTCGATGATGCCCACGAATTCCAATACTTAACCAATCCGACACCATCAGCAAAATAGTAATTATCAAACTTTGACGACCAATCCCAATTGGGTACCGTTGAGGTAATCTCATTCTGGTACAACAGACAATCGAAGGAACCTACGGGAGTGGTCACTGTTTCATTCAGTCCTGCAATAGAATAATTGTACACGACATCACCCTCCCCTATCTCCAAATCCAAACTATTTGAATACACCACTTCACCCACAGCTCCGCCAAAATACATCCATGCCTCATTGTTTTCATTGTAATAATATCCATCTTCCTCCCTCAGGTATTGGATGAAGTTCCACTGAGCACTGGGATTACTGGATGACCGCTCTATTACGAAATAGGCAATGCCGTTGATGGTGGTGGTTCCGATTACCTCAACCATGTCCGTTCTCACAAGATTTTCTTCCCCAGAATCCTCAACATTATATACCTCGTAGGTCCACGAATTACCTACTTTTAAAGGATAATATTCGGTTTCATTCTGATTAGATTCCTTTTGGCAGGAAGTAAGGACCAGACTGGTCATGAGTAGCAAATAGAAAAAGCTCTTTTTCATTGTTTCAATATTTAATGGTTGAATTCATAACAATGAAATCAGAAGTCATATTGCCGCCGTTAAGAAAGTGTTAAAAAGGCAATATGGAATAAATCCCAAACTTGATGGGAGATTAGAAGAAAGGAATGATAAATATTTTGGCAATGGCAAAAATAACGACGGTTACAAGTATCCTATGTGCCACAATCGCCGCCTTGGGATGTGAGGTTGCAAACTTGGAACTCACCCACGCTCCGGCAACCTGACCAATGGCAATCAATCCACCGGCTTTCCAATCCACATAACCGGATGTAGCGAAAAGTGCGAGGAGAATAATCGTATAGGTTCCGACAGAGACAATCTTCAGGGCATTGGCCGAAATGATGTCCATCTTACCCACTAGGACCGTAAAAGCCAGAAACAAAATCCCCATTCCCATCTGAATGAATCCTCCATAAATTCCAAGGAGATAAAATCCGACCAACAATATGGGCATCGGAATATTAGACTTCTCACTTGGCGGATTAATCCAGCGCTTGGGCTTGACCAATACGACAAATAACATAACCACCATCAGAAATCCATATACATTCCTGAAATCCGCATCACTAACCCTGAATACCAGCCACAATCCTGTCAGGGCTCCCAATAATACCATAATGATATAGGGATAACTTCCTTTCCAGTCTATCTTACCTTCTTTATGGAACACCGTAGTGGAAACGGCACTTTGGAAAAGGATACCCACGCGATTAGAACCATTCGCAACTTTGGGAGGTAACCCCATCAGGTCCATCAGGATAAATAAGGTAATGGCCGAACCATTACCCGCAAGGGTATTGATGAATCCGGCAGCAAATCCACCTAATATCGCCACAGGATAAATCCATAATTCCATATAATATCAGATCAATGATTTTTCAGATGCCAATGAGTAGCGTCCGGAAGTTAGGGTTAGACCTCTTACCCACAACACTATCAACAAAGGAATGACATCTTTCCAACAAAGTTCATGCAATTCTTTGATTCACACGAATTCATTCCGTCTCTTTGGGTATTTCCTGACACAATTCCACCAAAACACCATTGGCACTCTTTGGATGGATGAAGCAAACCAACTTATTATCTGCTCCTCTTTTGGGTTCCTTGTTCAATAGTCTGAAGCCCTCTTTCTCCAATCGTTTCATCTCGGCATGAATATCCTCCACATCAAAAGCGATATGATGGATACCCTCTCCCTTTTTTTCCAGATACTTTGCAATCGCACTATGCTCCGAAGTAGCCTCCAACAATTCAATCTTATTATCACCCGCCTTGAAAAAAGAGGTCTTTACAAACTCAGAAGCCACTTCCTCTATCTTGTAATGCTCCACACCCAATAAGGCCTTGAATAATGCATTACTAGCTTCCAAATCCTTGACGGCAATACCAATATGTTCAATTTTACCCAACATATACTTCGTTTATTCAATGAATGATGGTAATAATATCTGCTTTCACAAAGGTAACGGAATGCAATCTAAACTGCCTATCTGGTACAAAATATCTAATTTTGCAATCATGGATTGTAACTGACGGATTGGCTAGGATATTGTCATTTATCTATCCATAACTAATAGTAAATCAAAAAGATATTATACAACCAGGTAAGAATTAGGGAATTGGACAGCTATTTGCTGGAACAGATACACAATATCATTCTATCAAAATCCATGAATTACCAATAATAATTCCTATTTTCAGCCTGTTTTCTAAACAAAATTTTATGAGACAATTATCTGGACAAGATTCAATGTTCGTCTTCCTAGAGTCCAACAAGACTCCAATGCACATCGGAGGACTGTACATCTTTGATTCTCCAGGAAAACGTTTTGAACTCAAGGATTTCAAGGATTTTATAGAAGAAAGACTCCATCTTTCACATATTTTCAGACAAAGAATGATGGAAATGCCTCTGGACATGGGCACACCATTCTGGGTTGACGATCCTGATTTCGATATCGACCACCATATTTTCCATGTTGCCCTACCCCAACCGGGAGATAGGAAAGAATTGGTAAAATTGGCGGCCAATCTATACAGTCCACCCCTTGACCGTTCTCGTCCCCTATGGAAAGCTACCGTCATCACAGGCCTGAATCTGGAGGAACTCTCAGAGGATGCCTTTGCTGTGTTGATACAGGTGCATCATGCTGCCATTGATGGAAAATCTGGCGTGGAAATCATGGCCTCCCTCTTTAGTATGACAGAGGAGCCATTCACACCGCCACCACCTGAAAAACCTTGGAAGCCCAGTAAGTTGCCGAACATGGCAGAATTATTTGCTGAAAGCTACGGTAAGCGAATCAAGAAGCCCAAGAAATTCCTCGAACTCATCAAGGACACCAATGCCAAGCAGAAAGAGTTGAAAAAGGAATTGGGTAAGGATCTGATGCAACTTCCACCAAGGCCCATGGCGGCACCCAAGACATTCATGAATGTACCGATGTCGGGCAAGAAGACATTCGGCGCCATTGATATTCCCCTAAAGGAAATCAAAAGCATCAAGAATGCAGTCGAGGGTGCTACCGTGAATGATGTGCTGCTGAGTGTTTGTGCTGGCGGTTTACGAAAGTACATGATCAAGCACGGCAGACTACCCATTAAGAACCTGATTGGGTTGGCTCCCGTTTCCGTCAGGAAAGCCGACGAACAAGGGGATATGGGCAATCGTATCTCAGCGATGCTTTTCGATATGGCTACGAATGAAGTAGACCCTCTGAAACGGCTCGAATCGCTGAGGAAGCACACCCGTACATCAAAGACATACAGCCAAGCCCTACCGGCAGACCAAATCATGGAATTCGTTCCATCTGAAGTGGCGGCCATGGCAGGCAGATTATACCTGAGAATGGGATTATCCAAGTTACATAATCCTTTTTTCAACCTCATCATTACCAATGTACCCGGACCACCAATTCCATTGTACCTGAATAAATTCAAGTTGCAAAGAATGTATGGTTTGGGAGCCGCAATGGACGGATTGGGATTGATGATCATCATCTTCAGTTATGCAGGGACCATTTCCCTAAGTGTAACGGGAGATACCAATGCCCTTACCGATATGGAATTCTTTACGAGTTGCCTGAGGGAGGCCTATAACGAGCTCAATGAAGCCGTCGAGGAAATCGGCGTTTCCTAAGGCAGGCTTAGCCTGCAGAGCCATTCGGAACTAAATCTAATGCAATGACTACGAATCTGAGTATCCCAACACACGCCCCTGATGAGCCCATCAAGGCTCCATCCAAATTATTGTTCCTTACCGAGGGAGGGAGAGCTGCGTTAGGACTCGGAGTCTATGCCATGACGCATAAGTTATTAAAGAATGCTCCCAAGGGAGACGGGCATCCCGTACTGGTTGCACCGGGGTTCATGACGAGTGACCGAGTGACTGTCATTCTCAGGAATTTCCTGAATCATTTGGGGTATGAGGCCCTGACCTGGGATTTGGGCATCAATCTTGGTCGGCCTGAATATGCATACAGAATGCTGGAGCGAGTGGAGGAAATCCAAAAGGATTACCACTCCAAGGTCAGTATCATAGGATGGAGTCTGGGAGGTGTTTTTGCAAGGGAGGTCGCCAGATTGCAACCTGAGAGTGTCAGACAGGTCATTACCTTGGGCTCGCCCTTCAGGGATATCCTCGGGCAGAATCATGGAAGATGGTTATATGACTTATTACATGGTCCGAATGGTATCAACATCGAGGATGAACTCCTACAGGACATGGCCAAGTCACCACCTGTCCCAACTACGGCTATCTATAGCAAGGAGGACGGGATTGTAAACTGGCAACACTGCATAGAGGAGGAAGAAGGGCCATTGACACAAAACATCCAAGTTGCGGGAAGCCATTGTGGTTTGGGACACAATCCATCGGTCCTGTATTGTATTGCGGAGCGACTAGCGCAGGATGACGACCAATGGGAACGTTTCGACCCTAGGGGACTGATTAAGCTCCTGTACCCTAATCTGTATTAGAACTAAACCTTATCTTAAATAAATAGAAAGGTCTTCCCTCAAGTGAGTGGGAGACCTTTTCTATTTTGTTTTCAGGAGTGTAATGTTGCTAAAAGGGCTTAGTTGTTTGAGGGGCCAAGCTGCTTAATGGGGGTTATGTTGAAATTTTGAGTTCCAAAATAAGAGTGGGGAGTGGCCGCTCCCCACCCTACCAAGTTATGCATCGCAAGGATGTAATTCTTCATCCTCATTATGAATGTAACACACGAATTTTCCTTTAGTGCTTGGTGTGTCAGTTCAGAAAATGGCACTTTTCTTTGATACAATTCCAAACGGCTATTTGACGGGTTATGGAGTTATTATAGTGTCTTTGGCGCGTTGTTTACATTCATCTTGGAGTGCATATTTACATGCGTGTTCTGTTATCCTGGGAAGTTGTTGTCAAATAGGCCAGTACTTTTACTTGGCATACCCCAAATATGCAAGTGAATCAGGGATAATGTAAAATTTCTGGCTTCCTTTAAAAACCTAATAATCAGAAAATATTTTACTATATTTGAATATATAAAACTGATTAACAGATATTTAAATAAAAAACTATCAGAAATAAATTAGATAATCCAAAGTTACTTCGTCTTCTTTCAAAGCTTACAAAACAGGAATTTACGAGTCTAGGCATGTATTTGAAGACCCCGTCATTTAACAAGAATGAGGACCTTATCCGCTTATTTGAGGCACTGGAATCCTATGCTCCTAGATTCCTGGCTAAAAACATAGACAGAAAGAATCTCTTTATCAAGGTTTATCCCAATACGGCGTTTGACAATGTAAAATTCAACCATCTTTGTTCACAACTAACCATAGCCACCCAAAACTTCCTGGCATCCATCGAACTCCGTAAAGAGGAATACATTAAGGAGCGACTCCTCCTTAAACGATATGACAATAAGAAGTTCTCGGAGGACTTCATGACGGAAAACAAGAATTTCCAGAGTCACCTAGACCAAAAGAGGCCCTTGGATTTGGCAGGACATTATCATGATTTTTGGTTGAAGCGGGAATTATATTACCATTCAGGCAGTTTCAAAAAAGCTGGTGAAAAAAAAATAGACATAGTCACTAATGCAATTACTTGTTTAGATAACTTTTATCAGATTGGGAAACTAGAACTCATGTGTGAAGTCACAGGTGCTGCGAAAGTAATAAATGAAAAAATAGACCAATCATTCAGTAATCTAGATTTCATATCACACCTAAACTTAGATTCAAAAAGTCAAATCGAAGATTTCAAATCTCTCTACTTCCAACTATTCAAAATCATTAATAATCCACCTGAAACAAGTACATTCAAAAAACTAGAAAAAATATCTAAATACATTAATTCTGTCAATATCAACAAATACGAAAAGAGTGTCATTTTCACTTTTCTAATAAATTCATTAAACCGAATTATAAACTTATCACCAGAAAAGGGACTAGAAACCTATTTCAATATTCTTTTCAACGAATTAGAATCAGGATCACTAAATAAAGGCGGACACATTAACCCTGTAATTGTATTAAACTTAATCATCATTGGATACGAATTAAATAAAAATAAAAAAGTAAACTATATACTATCCAAGTACCCTGACAAAATGTCAAAAACAGGAAAAGAGAGAGCATTAAATCTAATTGAATGCTATACATTATTTAGCACAAAAAAATATGACGAATCACTTAAAAAATTAAATCTAATTACTGATCAAAGCTTTTATACAAAAGGCATTTCCGAACCTTTATACATGAGAATATATTTTGAAAAAATATTATTCCTGAACGACAAAGAATCTATATCAACTTACAAAACGTATTCTAATAGATACAAAAAATACATCAAGCAATCCAATAGTATGGATAATTTCAGAAAAGAGAGCAACCTGCAATTCATCCAATTCACCAATAAACTATACAACCATATAATATCAAATAAAATAATTAATCAAAAAATACTTAAAGAGGAAATACAAAATTCTAAATCCCCTTTAAAAATATGGTTATATAAAATTTCAGATGAGGTATTCAAGAGATATCCCTCACCTGAAATTTGACTTATGAATTTATTACTGGACTACAAAATGATGAACCACAGACCTAGTCCCTGCGACAGCCACCAATGTATATGAACCACTACCTAGTTGTTCATAATCGACAACCACCACTCCATCACCCTTGAATACCTCCTCTACCATCGTTTCGCCATCACTACTTACAACACTAACCATTGCTTGGTTATTTCCGTTTTCAGTAATGACCACATCTATTTGACTGGCTCCTTGAATTAAATCAATAATCCCACCTGTCATCTCAACATCCACGCAAATTTCGTTAGCATTTTCAATCGTGTTATTGGAATAACCAATAACACCGAAACATAGAACCGCAATTAAAAGAATGAACTTTCTCATACTTCATTATTTTTTAAGATTACACAATTAGGTTATAGCCTGACCTAGGGTCAGGATAGTTGTCTTGCTGGCCAGCATGTTCCAACTTGAAAAATCGGTGTAGGTATCAGACAGGAATAGTTGTTTTCCGGATACTTACATATATATGTCGAATAAAAAACAAATTCGGCACAGCGCCACCGCATTTTTTTTAATGCGGAAGAATTTTAATCATCAGGTATTCCATACTAAAATGATTTTCACTCATCTAATTTATTTCAATAGAAATCATACAAACGAATCCAGAATCAGACCTATACGATGTCTGCTAATTAGAAAAGAACATAAATATGTGACCCTTGCTTTTCTTCAAATACGGAATCCGTTCCCTTTCAAGAAAATTCAATTGAGGAATTGATTCATCCGATAAAAAGTTCCGTTGATGCGGCTAAATAACATATTGGTAGAATGTGGAAAAATAACTTGTTAAAAAGGAACCAAAACATTAGAAAACACCGTTATATAAGTAGACAGTACCAGAAAACTACATAAGTATGACCAAGCAACTATTAACTGCGGATTGGGTCCTTGTGACCCAATACCACCAAGGCAGCGACGACGCCATTGCCGCACTTTTTCAGAAGTATTCAACTAAGCTGTACCGTAAGGCCCTAAGCATTCTTTCCAATCATCATGATGCAGAGGATTGTGTCCAGGAAGTCCTGATACAACTCCTGAGTTTCAGCCCTAAGGAAAGAGCTTCCAGATTCAAATCCAACCCATCGGGTGTCCTGCCATCCCTCTATATGAGGGTTAGGAACAAGGCCATTGATATCTGGAGAAAAAACCAAAGGAAATCACTTAAGACCCCATTGATTTCAGAAAAAACGGATATGCTAACCATGATTGAAAGTCGAGCCGACACAGACAAGGACACCCTTGAGCTTATTTTCCAAAAGGAGTTACTGGAAATTTGCAAGGATTGCCTCAAACAAGAGGAAGAACAAATCTACCTCCAACTATTCCTCAGGGGATATGACCGCAATAGTATTGCACAGGAGATGAAAAAGGACTGCAACGGCATCAAGGTGCTCAGACAAAGGGTTATGAGGAGAATACAACGAAACATCATCCCCTATCTCTAAGCACAATGATACAGAGGGTGGTGTTAAAACCCGGCATCGCCCATCTTTTTGCCCGTAAAAACCATATATTGAATCAACGCACTATTATTCCTAAAGAAATTGACATTTACAACCGACAATATAAACCTCGATCTAATCCTGAAATATATTTTCATGGAATTCGACGAACACCTTGACCAAAACATGGAGGGATTCCTCGACCAACACCCTATCTATGCAGACCTGGTCGAATCATTATCATCCATTTGTATTTCAAATCGTTTCAATAAGAAAGAACAGATCAGACATTGGCTGAATGAGAAGAACTTCAGTTTCAATGGCTATCTACAACAAAAAAGAGGGGTCTCTATTTAGAGGCCCCTCTTTTTATATTCCATGTAATATAGAATCCTAGCTCATATTGCCATAAGCCACAAAATGAGGATTCAATAAGTTCTCCTTATTGTATTTCAGCGGCTGCTTGGTTTCGTGATCGATTACACTACCTCCGGCCTCAACCAATACGACATGTGCAGCTCCCGTATCCCACTCCATCGTAGGTGCCAATCTCGGATACACGTGTGCACCTCCATTCGCAAGGATAAGGAACTTCAAGGAACTTCCCTTTGGTACGATTACAGGACCATTCAATGCATTCACGAATGCTTCCGTATCCGCATTCAGGTGTGAACGGGATGCCACAACACCGATGCCCTCGTCATTCAGACTGAAGGATGGTGCCTGCAAACGGGTCGTTTCGCCCTTGGACACCAAGTAAGCGCCCTCACCCTTGGCAGCATAGTACATCTCATCCACCACAGGTGCATAAACAACTCCAAGAACGGGTTCCTGATTATGAATCAGTGCGATATTCACCGTGAATTCGCCATTCCTCTTGATGAATTCCTTGGTTCCATCCAAAGGATCCACTAACCAACTGTAGGTAAAATCCTTTCTTTCCTCATAAGGAATCGCCTTGTTTTCTTCAGAAACGATCGGGAATTGAACGTCCAATTTTTCCAATCCGGCACAAATGATACCGTTGGCTGTCTTATCAGCTATCGTCAGTGGTGACTCATCTCCCTTGGTCTCTACCTGGAAATCTTCCGTGCCGTAGATTTTCATGATAGCATCACCTGCATCCTTAGCTATTTTCGTGACTTCTAAAGCAATTGCCTTTAAATCCATATAAGTGTTTAATTTTATGACTGCAAAAGTAATGAATTTGCACGATGTTGGTAGTTAATGCACGAAGATGTTTGTTATCACACACTTTTCAATCCATCTATCAACGAGTTGTAGTGACCCCAAAACTGGATGACTACGTCTAAGTATCGAACCTTTTATAATGCCTATATTTGTCATTGTAAAAGCCTGTTGTTCTAATCAAATTGAAATCTTACTCAAAATGAGCAAAATACTAGTAGCCGGAGGTTGCGGCTATATCGGAAGCCACACTGTCATAGATTTAAATGATAATGGATTCAATCCTATCAGTGCGGATGACTTTTCGAATTCACATGAAAGGATGGTGGATGGAATATCCACCCTATTGGAAAGGCCCCACGTCAATTACAGGGTTGACCTTTGTGATATGGATGCCACCGAACGCATCTTTGAGGAAAATCCGGACATTGAGGCCGTCATCCACTTTGCGGCACACATCTACGTCCCTGAATCCGTGGATCGCCCGACGAAATATTACAGGAACAATCTCAATAACCTATTGAATGTATTGGATTGTTGCGAAAAATACGGTGTAAAAAATCTTATCTTTTCTTCTTCCTGTGCTGTTTATGGCAATACGAAAGTCCTACCGGTAACAGAGCAGACTCCATTCGGAGAAGCAGAGTGTCCTTATGCCAGAACCAAGCAGATGGGAGAGCAAATCATCAGGGATTACTGCACGGCACATCCCGAATTCAATGCTGTCCTATTGCGCTACTTCAATCCTGCCGGTTCTCACGAGAGTTCCAAGATTGGAGAGGCTCCCATCCTGGAAAATACACACCTGGTCCCTATCATTACCGAAGTAGCCATCGGCCATAGAAAAAGCATGACCGTATTCGGAACGGATTATGATACGCGCGACGGAAGTTGTGTCAGGGATTTCATTCATGTAATGGATTTGGCCCACGCACATACCAAGGCAGTGGAATTCTTGCTTCATAAGAAAAACGATAGCAATTGCGAGGTATTCAATCTTGGAATGGGAAATGGTGTCACGGTACTAGAAGCCATTAATGCTTTCGAAAATGTCACGGGACAATCCCTGAATTACTCCCTAGGTGAAAGACGCGCAGGAGATGTGGCTGCCATTTATGCAGACACTCGTAATTCCAGGGAAAAATTAGGATGGGTTCCTAAAAGGGATATCAATGATATCGTAAAATCTGCTTGGGATTGGGAGAACAATAAAACGTGGTTATACGAAGAAGTTTAATGTAAAAAACAACGCCTTTAATATGAATTATAGAGGTGGAAATACACGAATAACAAGGTCGCTCATCTTACTCCAGATAGCGAGTGACCTTGTTACATTTAGGGTACAACTGTAACATCATCGCATGTAAAATGCGAACAAGAAATTAATAGTATATCTAACGAAATCCCCTTAATCCTGACTACCATATCGCCTATCAAAAAATAGATTCTTTTCCATTCACCCTATCATCATGGCTTATAGAATAATGGTTAACTTCAATCATAAAAACCATTATGACTGAATCAGAACTTTATCGACTCCGTTTTCCTATTGGACCATTCAAAAAACCATCCATCATTACACAAGAACATATCGACTCTTGGATCAATGATATCAGACTCCTACCCCAGGAATTAAGAAAATGTGCATCCGCTCTTTCATCAGATGAATTGAATATTACTTACAGACCTAAGGGCTGGAACACCAAACAGATTATCCATCATTTGGCAGATAGCCATATGAATAGTTGGATTCGTTTCAAATTGGCACTCACCGAGGATACTCCCAGCATCCGACCCTATGCAGAAGACATCTGGGCCGAACAAACAGATTACCAACATACCCCCATCCAACTTTCATTGGATTTACTGACTGCATTGCATGCAAGATGGGCCTTGCTCATCGAATCATTATCAAATAACGACCTAAAAAGAAAATTCCATCACCCGGAATCGAATCAGTATTTTACATTGGATGAAAACATCGGCATCTACGCCTGGCATGGGAAACATCATCTGGCCCACATCCAACTCATACTGGACCGTATCTAAATCACTGGTTGTCCAGCATTGACCATATCCTTAAATTATTGGGCCAAAGCCCTCTAAAATCCCTATTTTACCAACCAATTAAATTCATATTTTCATGAGAATCCTTTTCATCACCCTATTACTCGCTTGTTCTTTCCTGACTCAGGCCCAAGAAGACATTTCCAAATACCTATACGACTTACCTGATATCCAATTTGAGAAAATCGACCCCATAGATGATGGATATTCCTCTTACTTGTTGATGATTAAGCAACCCATCGACCATAACGACCTGACAAAGGGACACTTCCAGCAAAAAGTATATCTCAATCATCTCGGACTGAATCAAATCAATGTGATGGCAACCGAGGGATACGCAGCCAACCGCAATCGCATGTATGAGGCGACCAATTTATTGAGTGGCAACCAAATCAATGTCGAGCATCGTTATTTCGGAAAATCCGTTCCAAAGAATGCAGATTGGAAATACCTAACACTAGAGCAAGCCACGGCTGATCTCCATAAAATCAGAACGATACTTGGTAAATTATACAAGAAAGCATGGGTTTCCACAGGTATCAGTAAGGGAGGACAAACCACTATTGCCTACAGGTATTTCTATCCGAATGATGTATCCGTTTCCATGCCTTATGTAGCTCCTTTGAATAATGATTATGAGGACAAGAGAATCTATAAATTCCTTAAATCCGTAGGCACTGAGGAATGCAGGAAAAGCATCAAGGACTACCAAAAAAGATTGTTGAAGAACAAGAAAAAAATCATGCCCCTACTGAAATGGTATGCAAAAGGGGGAGACCAGAAATTCACTTACCACAGTCTTGAGGAAGCTTTCGAACTGGGCGTATTGGAATATTCATTCTCTTTCTGGCAATGGGGCAATGACTGTGCATCCATTCCTACCAAGGACGCATCAGTGGATGATATGCTGCAGCACTTCATTGATGTGGTAGGTATTTCATTCTATAATGACCAAGTAGTGAAGTACTACGGGCCTCATTATTATCAGGCTTCTACCCAACTCGGGTACTACGGTTTCGAAACCAAGGGCTTTAGAAAATGCTTGGATGTGCTGGGTAAGAAACCCCATGCCTCATTCAACCCCGACAAAATGAGAACCGAATATGATGATACCTATAATACCAAGGTAGCCAAATGGCTTGAAAAAAGAGGCGACCGTTTTATCCATATCTATGGAGAAATAGACACCTGGTCCGCTACTGCGGTACCTGAGAGTGACAAGGTCGATGCAGAATGGTTCATGTTGAAAGGCCGTCATCATGGTGATGCCCGTGTCGTGAGTTTTAATAATGAGGAAAAGGCGCGACTAAAGGCTAAACTAAAGGAATGGTTGGATGTTGATATTGATTTGTAATGCTGCATCTGATAATGCAGGAATCACAAAACCAATTCGTGTCCCTTTATGGGAATTCTAAAAATAAGTGATGAAAGAAAAAATCAATTTCGGTTCCATCTGTGTCAAGGAAGCCAAATTCCAAGGAGATATCCGTTCGCATCAGATGCCCTTGTATGCTACATCTTCCTTTGAGTTCGATTCCATCAACCAAGGCATCGATATCTTTTCAGGTAAGGAAAAAGGTTTGGTTTATGGTCGTTACGCCAACCCGAACACCAGCGCCGTAGCAGATAAGATTGCCAGAATGGAAATGTTCGGTCTAGAGGGAGAAGCCAGCGCATTGCTGACCAGTTCGGGTATGTCTGCCATCTCTACCCTAGCGATGGGAGTATTGGGTCACGGAGACAAGGTACTGACCCAAGGTAATCTATATGGAGGTACTACGGAATTATTCGTCAAGGTTCTGGGTCGAATGGGTGTTGAAACCATTTTCACCAACTTACAGGACCTCAATAATGTCGAGGATATTCTCCGTAAGGAGAAAGGAATAAAAGCCCTTTATTTCGAAACGCCTGCCAATCCAACGATGGCTTGTGTGGATATTGCAGCACTTGCACAACTGGGAAAACAATACAGTGCATATACCATCATTGATAATACATTTCCTACACCCTACCTCCAACAACCTTTTCGATTCGGTGTGGATTTCATCATACACTCCACAACCAAATACCTGAATGGTCATGGTAATTCCATTGCAGGTGTCATCGTGGGAAAGGACAAGGAACTCATGGAAGGTCCCGTATGGCAAACCCTTAAACTCGCAGGCACCAATGCCAGTCCATTCGAAGCATGGGTTTTGGGCAACGGAATGAGAACCCTCGAATTGAGAATGGATCGCCATTGCAGCAATGCACAATCCATAGCAGAATATCTGGAACAACACCCCAAAGTAGCCCGGGTAAACTACAATGGCCTTACCTCCCATCCTGACCATGAACTGGCCAAGAAACAAATGCGAGGTTTTGGTGGTATGTTGAGTTTTGAATTGAAAGGTGGTTTGGATACCGGAATACAATTCATGAATGATATCCAATTCTGTTCACTGGCACCCACACTTGGTGACGTGGATACCCTTGTGCTTCATCCTGCATCGTCATCACACTATAATGTACCAAGGGAAATGAGGGAAAGGAACGGCATCACTGATGGCCTTATCCGATTATCTGTCGGTATTGAAAGCGTAACGGATATCATCAATGACTTGGAACAAGCCATAGCTTGATTCAACAAAGATTCCCATCATGCAGAACAGGTCCATATGATTCATCATATGGACCTGTTTCGTATGAATCGGAAACACGATTCCCCTTGGTTTATCCTTTTATCAATTTCCTAACAAAAGAACGACCATCCACTTCTATCCTAACGAAGTAGATACCATCAGCTTGATTGGAAATATCCATTCTTGTAATCTCATCATTGGCATTCGTAGCGGCCACTTGTCTTCCCAATGCATCAAATACAAGGATATTGGTTTCCTTTCCTGTCTGATTCATTCTGATATCAAACCATCCATCGGAGGGATTAGGCATCATATTGAAATTCAGTTCATCCGCCAAGGTATTATCCACACTTGTACTTGAAGCTTCACTCACTCTGAATACATCGATTCCTGCATCCACCAAGTGTCCTTCCAATGAAGTAACCTGATCGGATGTCGTCAGAATCAGGGTCATATTACTGGTTGGTGCCATATAATCAGCAATGACGAATTCCTTATATACCCATTCTCCCAAATCAGGTGAATTGATATCCACTGTTTCCACAACCATGGTAGTGGATCCATTTGATAGAGAAATTTCCAATATATCGTCGGGTGTCGCACCTTGTCCACCTCCGGTCATGAACCAACGATAGAAGCTCACCTTAGGTTCCAGATATAAGGTCGCATCAAAAGATGGGGATGTGAGTGTAGTCGTACCATTATCCACATCATCGGAACCAGCAGTTCCTCCCGAGTTACCGGTCAGGTAACATCGTAGGCCAATATCATTATCCAAGTCATCACTTGGATCATAATTGAATTCATCAAACTGGGAACCAATGGGAATTCCTCTCACCCAACTTCCTGTTTCTGCATTTCCTGTGGATGACCATCCCAAATCGAAGTAGAAATCATCATAGTATTCCCTTTCCAACTCGAATGTATACGTTCCGTTTGCATTGAACGACATTCCCTCAAACAAGCGAGTTTCGTGCCCCCAACTTCCCACGTAGACATCATAGTCTCCTGCGTAGATATCAGAAATCGTAAAATTACCATTGGCATTCGTAACCAAATCCAAACTCACCACACCATTCACATGCAATTTGGCATTCGGGATACCTTGTCCCGTTGCTGCATCGACAACCTGTCCGCTAAGTGCAAAAGGAGGTGTCGTGGTACAAGCAGGAGAACTCAGTAGACCTACCCTCCTAGGGCTATTGGCCAATACCGTCAGCATTCTAGCTTTCTGGTCATTCGTAAAGATATTCATGCAAAAATCAGCGGTATAATCCATATAATTCTCAATCATATCCTCAGTATCACAAGACATTGTTCCTGATGGACAACCACCATTAGAGCCACCGGCGGCAGGTGTATCATTGCAATAATCATCCTGATTACAACCACCATCACCCCATATATGACGCAATCCGAAGAAGTGGCCGGCCTCATGGGTCAATGTTCTTCCAAGGTTGTAGGTATCATCCATAATGAAAGTACCATCATCCAAATCTATGGAACCGAAGAATTCCGCACCAATCACAACACCATCCGTATTGGCAGCTCCTCCTCCTAATCCGGGCAGTCCGGAAGAAGATGGGAATTGTGCATAACCTAATAATCCAGGAGAAAGATTACAAACCCAAACATTGAAATATTCGTTGGGATTCCAAATCGTATTCGGTTTCATTTGTCCATCAGCACTACCCGAATCCCAAGTATCTACCCCCAGATCCACCCGGTTGATTCCATTCGTGGGTAATCCTTGTGGGTCCAATTGTGCCAAGCAGAATTCGACTTCCACATCGGCTCCGGCCGGATGGTTGTTATACCCATTCGAACCCAGTGTTTTCCTAAAGTCCTCATTCAGGGCCGTCATCTGGGACAAGACCTGTGATGTGGAGATATTGGGTAACGAACCTACTGGTTCACCACTGTGGATGACATGCACCACTGTGGGAATGGTAATGATTCCTCTTTGCGAAAAATCCATATCTTTCATCTTGCGGGACATCCATTCCTCAAAATCTGCCTCACTTTCTGCGCCAAAATGTTGTTGTCGCCACTCGTGCATATGAACAGTTCCACAACGCTCATCAATATGAGGTGCGGCAGGAATTGTGGATTGTGCTATTATGAATGATGATGCCAATAAAAGCACCGATATTGGGAATAACCTATTCAACATAGATTTCATGGTTTTAACCGTGCAACAATAGAGAAAGTATGAAAATAAGAGTTACGAGAATTAAAATAGCATTTGACTCAGAATGTTTATGTTATGACTGGGACATTTGCGACAAGTATTCATTCATCGCAACTCCATATTCCTAAAATGACACTACCCATTCCTATTTGGAATGGGTAGTGTATGATTGTGATTGAACAGTAATTATACTTCGAATCCCAGATTAGTAATAGACCTGAACATAAACCTTATAGGTATAGGTGATTTCTAACTCCTCCCCTCCACTGATGGAGGTTTCCCAACATACATCCGTAATCTTGTTGATATCTCCTGTTCGGTTGACACGTTCGGCCTTGAGCCACTTTACATCAGTTTCTTGCAAGTCGCCATAAATCATTCTTTTCAGATTCAGGTCTACTTTCTTATCCTTATAACTCTTGACCTTAATCTTACCCTCAACGGTTACCAAATCATAGTAGTAGCGATTGTTCGTATTGACTCTCCTTACCTTCTGCTCCCTTGCGATTTCCTTTTCGGCATGTTTGACCTTGATATCAGGAGATTCGGTCAATTTCACATAACTATGACCCTTGATGGGTGTATAATTCAGCATATCCTGACTGATGGGCCGTGTTGTTCCGGATTTCTCACTGACAACCATTGCGGAACCTGTCGTCCAAGGAAATTCCAAATTGTTATTGACCTTGATGGAATGGAAAACAGGATTCTGATTGTCTGGTGTGAACAGGAAATCCTTTTGGTAGTAATTGGCTGCAGCTGAATTCTGTGCCAGATTACATTCATAAATATGGGCAATCTCAATATCCTCACTAAAAACAGGATACTGTCCCCTGCCACCATTCTTCAGATTAATATTCTTGACATTATAAAAATATAAATCCTCATCACCATCACCAGTGACACCATTACCCATCGGTGTACCCGTAGCGGTTACCGTAGCTTCTTCCAAGGCATAATCCAGTCGTTGTGTAGTAAGGCTATTCGAAAAATTATTCCCCGCATAAATATTATTCGTGGGATAAATCATTCCTAGGAAATCCACTAGGGAAGATAACCTATTGGCATACCTGAAATTCGGAATTCCTACTACGAAATTCACATCTGCACCCTCTATATCCTCTGCTCCATTCGTAACTTCAGCCCTCAAGGACAATTTGGCCTTGGTATCAGATTTGAGTTCGATGAGATAGGTTGGCACCCAATTCAATCCATTTTCCAGATACATCATCTCCAGCGGTTGTTCGGAACGTTTGGTC
The DNA here is from genome assembly GCA_020631355.1 of Saprospiraceae bacterium. GTDB lineage: Bacteria > Bacteroidota > Bacteroidia > Chitinophagales > Saprospiraceae > JAHDCE01. The sequence continues at coordinate 147,555 of JAHDHL010000004.1, forward strand.
GTAAAATCCACACTCAGGATATTCTTATTGGTCGTGGTTTCCTTTTCCAACAATTGATTGGGCTTCTCAAGGAATTCTATCCTACGAATCTCCACAGGAGAGAAAGACAACCATTGTGAATTGGTTTTGAATACAATCACACTCTGATTGATGAAACGTTTTTCGTTACCATCAGAATCTTTCATAATGACTTCCTCCGTCGTCCCCTCGTATACCTCATCCTTTCCGATATGTATCTTCATTTTCTTTCCCTTATTGGCTTCCAATAAGTCTATGAATGATATGGCAACATTCTCAGTCTTGGTGGTTACCTGATCATTATAACTGGTAACGTGCTTCAGTTCCTTATTCGGGGAATGAATCCAGAATGTACCGAACAGTGCCCTTGGAATATTATCCGTCATGATGTAGGAGCCATCCTTGGGTTTTACTGTTCCCTCTTTAATGAAGAATGCCGTTCCATTCTTAAAAATGGAAACCGACTTGGTTTTCAATGCATTGTCTTTCTCTTGGGCCCAAGTAAGATTGGCACTTAGAAAAACAACCCATAATAAAATGAATCTTGTTTTCATGATGTTGATTTTAAAAAAGCACTTCCGGAGAAGCACAAGGTACGATATCAGACATTTCTGAATGCACCATTAAAAAGACCTTTGATTGCTTTATGTTGCCCTTAGGGTTTTCCTTGGAATAGCTGCTATGCCAATGGGCCTATCTGAATCCAGACAGGCCCATTGGGTTTATTAGAATTTAAAACCTTTATCCTCCGCCTGTTTGCGGATAGCATCCATCATCACATTATCCAAGGTATTCTTGGTATCGCCCTCAGCCATTTCCTTTCTTTTCTCCACGATGTAAGCATCCACTTTTTGCTCTAGGGTTTTCAGTTCTTTCTGGAGTTCCTGACGTTCAGTCCTTTTCTGATCGACATATTCCTTTTGTTCCTCCTTGCTCATCTTCTGCATTTCCTCAGGTAGTTCCTTGGTTTCCACTCCCTTCATAAATCCATCGTAGTCTTTTTCTGTTGCATCCACCAAATCCCAGGAGGTATTGCTGTAATTCTTCTTTGTCTTATAGAATGCCCTTGTTCTTGTGTTTGCTGAAGAATAATTTCCAGCTGATGCATCATTGGCTACTTGCATTTCCTTGTATGAAGACCCCTTGCTTCCATACCCAATATAGGTATCATTCAGTTTCTTATTCAATGCCAGAACCTCATCATCATAAGGAGTGGGAATATGTACGACCTTTTCATTCTGGTCAATATTCATATACTTACCTCCCGTACAAGCAGCAAGGTCTCCCCAACCATCACGGATGCCCTCATCGTATCCTCCACAGTGAATCGTATTCACGATGATACCTTTTTCCTTGGCCCTTTCACAAGCCTGCCGTACAGTCACCGGGCCTTGTGCAAAAGGTTCATTACCTGCAATGAAGATAATCTTAAGGTCATTCGGATTATCGGACCAATCCAATATTCCAGCCGCATCCCTGATGGCCCAAGGGCAATACTCATCACCTCCATTGGTGGTGAGTTTGAATAATTTATCGGAAATCCATTCCAAATCTATGGTGAGGCGGCCTACCTTACGGATGTAACCTGCTTCGGATGATAACCAATCATTCCCATATTCAAAAAGAGACAATTCAATTTGTGGAGCTTCCTCCTCCTTGGTGGCCTTAGCCAATTCATTCACCATTTTCCAGAGTTGGGACTTAGCTTGGTCAATCAAGCCATCCATACTGTTGCTGGTATCCAGCAAGAGTGCCACCTGAATACGATTTCTGGCAGGAGGTGGTACAGGAGGCTGAATGGTATCATATTCGGGACGATTCGACGTAGTCCCTAATCTTGCACTTGAAAATTGTTGGGATTGTTGTTGATTAGGTGCTTGTTGAACCTGAGCAAGGTTGATGTTATTAGATGCATTCTGATTATTCTGACTTTGGTTAACGGGTGGATTGGGGCCATTCTCGTCAACGGTATCTTCTGAAACTTGGCATGAGCCGAAAAATAGGACAATGATGAATACAAGCATGCCACTAATGGAAATTTGATGGTAGTCTGACATATTGGTTTACTATGAGATTAACGAATTGATGTACGAATGAAAGATGCCCGAACAGTTCTTTTCGGTGTTTGGACATATGGGATTTAACTGAATGATAAGGATTCATTAACAAATGTTGTTTCATATATCTCCGTACCTTCGAAATATGAGCATTTTATTCAAGGAAACCCAGCGTTTTAACCAATGGTGGCTATGGTTAATTCTTCTAGGTGTAGGAGTTATTCCCATTTATGGGATTTACCACCAAATCATACTCCAGCAACCTTTCGGGGAACATCCTATGCCTGATACCGCCTTAATAACTTTTGCCGTATTCATGTTGATATTCATTATATTTTTCAGATTGATGCAATTGAAAACGACCATTACGAATGAACATATAGAAATGCATTTCCAACCATTTTCCAAAAAGCGAATCCCTTGGAATAACGTCAAATCTGCGGAAGTCATTGATTATGGATTCGTAGGTGGATGGGGTATCCGAATCGGAACAAAATATGGAACGGTCTATAACATCAGAGGTCACCAAGGCTTGTACATACAGTTGAAAAATGGCCGGCGGTTCGTCATCGGAACACAAAAAAGCGAAGCCATGAAAAAAGCCATTCTCCAATACAATCCAGTGGACTAAAATAAAAGCCCCGGTTACTCAATTGAGTAACCGGGGCTTTCTTCAAATGATCCAAATAAGGATTTACCAAGCTCCTTTGACACGACTCTTAAACATTTCCGCAGAAACATCCGAAATCGGTTCGATGGTATACACACCATCCTTACCCATCTTGAATTCCAAATCCTTTTTCTTCGCACCTGTAATGGCACTATTATAAAGCGGATTACTTGAACAGGTTTGCAACACTCCTTCCTTATACTTGAAGTAGTAAAAGTGCCCACCATTCGAAGATGGGTTCTTGATATATACATGCATTCCATCCTCCTCGTTCCCCGGCATTCTGAATTCCACATAGGCTTCCACCATCTTATTAATCGTTTGGCCATTCACTTGCGACAAGCCTAGGATTTTCTTACTTGAAACCAAAGATTTCAAATCAGAATCCCATTTCATCGGGAGGTAACTAAAGAAGAACAGATGTTTTTCCGTATTGGGTAATGTGACCCGTGTCGTAGATCTATAGTTACCCACAATCTGTTTGTAACTCTTTTCATTCGAAGCAAAAGTTCCCACGACTTCCGGCACCATTTCCGCATAGGCCTTGGGCAGTTCTATATTCTTGACATCATAGGTATTCTGTTGCAAGTCCTTGACCATGGCCTTGACCGCATCCTCAGGCAATTTATAATTGATGGCGGCCATAAGATCCATTGCCAGTTTTTGCTTACCCAAAGAAACCGTACCTGTGGAATCCGTTGTCATCTGAGCTGCCTGAAGACTCGCCTGACCGGCTACTTTCGGCTTGAAGAATTTCACTCCTTGTCCGATATTGAACTCACCGGTTGCCCTACTTGATTTGGTAGTAGCATCCACTATATAAATGTTTCCTTTATAATTACCTGTAGTCAATTTCAATGAATCACCAAAAATGAACTGGTCCTTAGCCTTATCGTATTTGAATACCCCGGTCACATCCATCAATGCCCTATCCTTTCTTGAGAATAGGATTCCCATCACACTAGGGTAAGGGTAACCAGTCATCCTATCTATGAATAATCCGGTTTTCAAGGGTTCTCCTGCGGGGTTCTTAGGATTCTCATAAGCAATGGCCAGATTGTTCTTATCTCCCTTACTTCGTATCGTGAACCAATTCTTTTGCGGGAAATCCAATTCCAATTTGGCGTAGCCCTCAAAGTACAAGTCCTTTTCTTCGGAACTTAATGCAATCTCTCCCTTGTACAGGGTCTTATGGTCAATATAGAATTCGTCCTTTCCTGTTACTTTCCCACTTGCTCTTGTAGCCAGGGTTTTCTCCGTACGCTTACCCTTTCCTACCGGAGCACCTACGATATTCGAGAATTCGATTTCCTGCAGTTTATCCCCAACATTATACTCATAGAATCCCGATGCGGTATAGTCTCGTCCTCCCTTGATATCCACAGTAGCTCTGTTGATAGCGTGATATTTCGTCTTATCACTAGCGAGAATACGAGCATTGGTCAATGTAGCCATCTTACCACCCGCTGCAATCTCCACATCTCCTGTTTCCGGATAAACCAGTGCATCTGCTGTCTTGATGAATGGTACACCTCCAATCTTCAGGGTACTATTGGCTATATCATATTCGGCCGTGGCTCCCTGGAATCGTAGTGAATCAAGTTCAGGAGAGAGGAATTCATCCATTTTTCCTTCTTGGGCCTTGAATTCTACCTTCTCATTATTCATATCCCAAACAAACTCGTTCATCGAGGTCTTATACTTGTTATAGGGCATCGATGTAGAAATCTCATCAGAATTGGCCTTGAATCGCCCTATCCCCTTATCGAAGTCCACTTCAGCACTCAAGTTCTTGGAATCAAAAGCCAACTCATCCTCCACACCTTCTGCCTTAATGGATAAGTTTGACGTATCTGCCTCTACTGAATAGGCTCCAAAAAGGAAGTTCTTCGAATTCATGGATGCCTTATCCCAATCCAAAAGTCCATTTCCACGCAAACCACCCGGAGTCAGGATAAGTGTACCATCCAGTGTATGGAGTCCAGACTGGTAGAGTGCGAAAGGTGCTTCCTCCGGGGTAACATACATGGAATCCCTGTAAGGAATCCATTTCACCCTTACGTCGATACCCTTTACTTGCGGCAACTCAGGGAACGACCCCCTATTTTCTTCCAAGTCGAAACGACGGGCAGAGCAAGTCAGTTTCTTGGGACGGAAAATGATATCCTCCGAATCAATGGAAGCTGCAAGGTATCTCACATTACCCTCTCCCTGGAAACCTGAATTATTCAATGTAATCTCTCCGGAAAACTGTCCCTTACCTTGGCTACTCTGATTCACATATGTTCCATATCCATCAGATGGCGTATCGTGCACAAATCCAAGAGACTTATCCTCATCCATCAATACAATCTTTTCCTTGAACGGTAGGAAGATATCAGATGAATACATTTCACCATCGAATGCAACATCCTTGGGCATATAGAAATCCAGATTATTGAAACCGAATTCTTCCAATTGGAAATAGAATGAGTCCCTTTTGTATACCCCATCGAACAACTCTGGTCGGTCATAATAGACATAGCTATATCCCTTACTGGAAAATGATGGGAACATTGGAATATTCTCATTACTTGCCTTATTATTCGGAGCATCAATCAATAAGTCACCCGATACTTTTTCTATCCTTGAGTCAATGGAATAGGCTATCGGATCATCATTCTCATCCAATTCTCCCGTATTTTCAAACAAATCGAAAAAACGCACCGTATCCATACGGATTAGGAATCCGTCATAATCAAAGCGGAAATCCTTTCCTTGGAAAGAGCTCATCCCTGCGAATACCTTTCCATTGAATTCCATGTTCCTATTCTTCTTGAGCAGCAACTCCTTATTCATTGGTTTGAATGCCACTTTCTGAACCTCACTCAATTCCACGAATCCCACATCCTTGATATCGAAAGGATTTTCGTTGGACTCATCGAGATAGAGATAACCATTGGTATCCCTTGTCTTGGAAATAATATTCACATTATCATAATCCGTTTTCTTTACGGCAGCCTTGGCATAATGCCTCAATTTTTCCTGTACATATACCGTTTTACTATCCTTGTCGTATTCTATGAATCCCTTGGACACCAAGGTATACAACAAACTATTGATGGAAGAAACATCAAAATTAGGATTGATTTTCTTAGCTAATCCATCTGCATCCAAGGCATCGGAACCCATTTGTTTGGAATAGGCCATAATGACTGCAATCGGATTCGTAGTGGAAATATTCTGGATTCCCCTGTAATCCCCCTCATTGAAATAATGCAAGGATTCAAACTTGGCAATCTTATCATTACCACCACCGACACCCAGTGTTTTCTTGCCTACGACAATCGTATCGGATTCCAGCATCCAATCCAATTTATCCGCATCCAATCGGATACCGTGATAGGAATCGAAAAAAGGATTACGGTCAGAACCCCTTTCTCCCCTTTTGATGGTTAGGTATTTATCAGCTATCTCAAACCTGATATTGGATGAGGGGTGGTAAATGGAATCTTGTCCGAAATACAAGGATACTTCCGTTCCCTCACTCACAATCCTACCGATATCCTCCTTGATAACGAATTGTAGGGAATTGGCCCTCATCAAAGGGCGATTGGTTTTTCTGGAAAGCACCTTAATCTGAGCCCTGATATCCTTATCCCCATAACCATAGATAGTAGGACCATGTAATTTGAATCCTCCTTGGTATTCTATATCAGCTCCAATATTATCTATTTTCAGTAGTTTGTCATTGGATTCGAATCGGGGATATGTAGAAGTACTTCCCTTACTTTTCACAACGATACGATCCTCGAATCTTCCTTTGATAGGTGTATTCTTGAAGTATTTCGGAAAGAATAGAGTCGCATCATCACATGTATAGGTATTCTTTTTGACTTCGAATTGGTACTTATCCAACTTAACGATAACACCCTCCATACCGATACGTTCCCAGGTTACCTGTCCCTTTTCGCCTTTCCATTCATCCAAGAATGGGAAATAAGAACCTGATGTCTGTGAAATCTTGATGGAATCTTCCTTTCTGATACCATATAAATCCAAAGCAGGAAAATTGATTTCAAGTTGTTTATCCTTATACAGCAATTCATAACTCTGGGCTTCCACTCGCCACTCCGACCCTGCGGACTTACGAATGGATTTGGATTTGTAGAAATCCTTTGAAAATTTCAGGAAGTTCTTATAATTCTTGGAATTCCTATTTTCTATATCTGCAATGATATTTTGGCAAACCTCATTGAACTCATCCAATTTGGTTGATGATTTTTCGAAACTTGTGATATTATCCAACACTTCTATATAGGATAAAAAGGCAGTCGGTTGCATCTTCTGCTTAATCATTGCATCACATACTGCATGGATGGATTTCTTCTGTTCGGGATTGAATGCTCCCGATTCGAATGTCTTCTTGAATTTTTTGAAAGCGACCTCAATCTTGTCCTGCTTATTCTTATTCATGTAAGCATCCAACTGACTGATGAATTCCTGCGGATTTTCGGAAAATTCCTTGGGTGTCTGCGCTATCGCAACTAATGTAGTTAGGCAAAGGATGAAAATCAGTGTCAAACTTCTGATCATAGCAGATGAGTTTTCTTTAGTGTGTAGTAAGCTATCTGAAAACAACTCGTCTCATCGGTTGATGAAAGCATTAACAGACCACTTCATTCATAAAATGGGTTAGGGACGGCATTCATGCGTGGTTCCTAAGCTATACTTGGGCGTTCAGTATCTTCGGTATGCTTTGGTAGCCACCCATTTCCCTTTGTTTTTTGACGTCATGGGCAAGAATCCGTTACTATGATGATGTTCATTCATCATCTCCTGATCCTCGGCCAGATAACCTGAGGTAATCAGTATCCCTCCCGGATTCAACCTCTGATGTAACGCAGGAAAGGAATCCAGTATTACGTTCCTATTGATGTTTGCCAATATTATATCATATTTCCTATCGGGAACATCACTTAATATTCCATGGAAACAATGTATGAATGCTGCTCCGTTTTCCTCATTGTTCTCTATCATATTGAGGTACGCGGGGTGTTCTATATCCACTGCATCAATATCATTACATCCCAATTTTGCAGCCAGAATTGCCAGTATTCCTGTTCCACTACCATAATCCAATACGGATTTTTCTTTCCATTGGATGTTCCTCATCAATTCAATGACCATAAAAGTAGTGGCATGGTGGCCTGTACCGAATGCCATTTTGGGATTAATGACGATTTCGTGTTCAACGTGTTCAAATGGAGGGTGAAAATCTGCTCTGATTCCACAGAAATCATCCACCAATACCGTAGAAAAATTGGATTCCCATACCTTATTCCAATTCTGTCCCTCGATGGTTGAACGTTCGTACTGGAAAGGAAATCTTTCTTGGAGTCCATTGAGGGTATCCTGGATATGGGGTCCGTCCTGCGTAACAGGAACGAAAGCATCCATTCCCGAATCGTTCTCCTGAAAAGTATCAAAAGGCAAATCGGCAATGAATGCCTGGATGATTCCGGTCATTTCCTGACTGGATCTGATTTTATATACAACATAATCCATGGACTATGCTTGTTTGAATGCATTCGTAATCGGAATGAAAGTCTCGGCTTTCAAAGAAGCTCCACCTACCAGACCTCCATCCACATCAGGTTGGGAGAACAAATCAACTGCATTGGCAGGTTTCACACTACCTCCATATAGGATGGTAGTCTCATCCGCAACGGATTGATTGTATTTCTCAGCAATGGCGTTCCTAATCTCGAGGTGCATTTCCTGCGCCTGTTCCGGACTTGCCGTAACGCCTGTTCCTATGGCCCATATTGGTTCATAGGCGATAATGACCTTTTTGAAATCTGCTTCGGACAGCTCGAAAATGGAACGTTCCAATTGATTCTTAACAAATCGGGCATGCCAGCCCTCATTTCGAATATTCAGGGATTCCCCACAACAGAAAATGGGTGTCAGTCCCGTATCCAGAGCTCTACGGACTTTCTGGCCCAACAGTTCATTGGACTCCCTGAAGTATTGTCTTCTTTCGGAATGCCCTAAAATCACATATCGAATTCCTATGGAATGGAGCATCGAAGCGGATGTTTCTCCTGTATAAGCTCCTTTTTCTTCCTGATGGCAATTCTGAGCTGCGATATCGATGTGTCCCACATCCGCTGTCATGGCAACAGCATCCTTTAGATGAATAAAGGGTGTACCCAGAATGACATGTACTCCATCCTGTGCTGTGGTACCTTCTTTCAAGGCTTTGATCAATTCGATTCCGCTATTGAAATCCTTATTCATTTTCCAGTTACCTGCTGCAATTCTCAATCTCATAAATTGGTATTTATATATCGAAATTCTTAAAGAACGATTCAAAAAAGGGAATAGAATATGAATCATCAAAACCTGTACCCCTAGGATATTACGGATTATTATTCGTCCACAATCGCTGATTCCCGCTCATGCCTTTCATTCCTACAAAACAATGGTTTCTTTCTCTCCTAGGAATTTAGGCTGTTTGCGAATCAAATATAAGTCTAATACTGCTTTTACCTTGGCAAAATATTCCCTAAATCTTGTTTTTCGACCATAAGCCACCCCTACATCCCTTGCATTGTAAGCTATGGCATCTATACCATATCTATGTGCGATGAAAAGCGCCCGTTCGTTATGGAATTTTTGGGAAATGATAGTGAACTGATTTTGTTGGAATACTTTCTTGGCCCGAACGACTGAATCCAATGTTCTGAAACCTGCAAAATCGAGGGTTATCTTATCTTCAGGAATTCCGTTTTCCATCAATGCCATCTTCATATCCTCAGGTTCATTATAGGAATGGGCATGGTTATCACCACTGACCAGAATGTGTTTGATTTTACCCTGGCGATACAAATCCACGGTAGCTTCGATTCTATACCTGAAATATTGGTTTTCATAACCACTGGCAAGGATTCTCCTTGTCCCTAGTAGTAAGCCTACATTATTTTCGGGTATTATCTCGGGTTTCACATACATTCGGGAAGCAGATGACTGAACCACCCATACATTACAAGCTATTATGAATATTAAAACCAAAAATCCTAGGACTACGAATAGTCCTAGGATTTTCAGCCATGTTTTGAGGGAAAGTATTTTCAACATTAAATGTGAATTAGTTGGATAGTGACAATTTTCTCAGTGTCTCTGTCAAGCTATAATTACTAGGATTCTTCATTGAATTATTCTTGAATATTTTCCCTTCCTTATCAATGATAAAAGCAGAAGGCAACTGCTTGACTCCATAATCCGTAGCAACTCCGGAACCTAACGAGCCTTTCGCATACAAATGTACTCCTGTAATCTTATGTCTCTTGACATAACTTCTCCATTCGTTTTCTGTATAATCCGTTGAAATGTATACGAATACGACATCCTGCCCCTTGAACTTTCGCCTCATTTCAGTCGTGTTTGAAATCTGTCTGGTACAAGGTGTACACCAAGTAGCCCAGAAATCAAGATAAACGGCCTTTCCTTTGAAATCACCTAAGGATACTTCCTTACCATTGACATCCACCAGTGTAAAATCTGGAGCTGACATACCCGGCAGTAATGTTTTGGAAGCTCTCAATTCGGACTTTATGGATTCCTTATATTCCTGATATGGACAATAATCCATGAACATTTTCACGTCAAATATCACATCGGATAGCTGCCCATTCCTACAGGAGGATGCCAATCTTTGTGCCTTGTAGAAATATTGGACCTCTCCTTCGAGGTATTTATCCGCCAGTTCCAACTTGGTCAAACCAAGATTCTCAGGTTCCTTACTCTTATCATCCAAGAACACATCCACATACTGAGCGAAATACTCATTGGGTAATGCCAGGGAGTTATTCACCTGTATATCCTCAGTGAAATCATAGTAGGATTTATCCCTGATGGTCATAGGAGAAAGCATATTGAAGTTCAATGGATGTTCCCAACGATAATTGGTCAGGTTATAGGCGTACCAATAATCAATACTTGCCTTGGCATATTGTGAGAAATCGAATGAGAAATTAGGCATTCTGGTATTATAGAAATCCACCTTATCCTTGTGGATTTTCTTAAGGAAATTCTTGAATGCCCTTGGATTTCTTTCGGAATACACCTTTCCGGTTGCTTCCTTATCCTGATTGGTGAACTTGGTTCTTAACTCCTTGAGGAAGTTATTGTGTTCACCTCCGGTGCCATTGAATCTGAGTGAATTCAAGAAATCGGAAGCGGAGAATTCCACATTGATATTATTACCCGGCTCGATGAAAAGTTCAACGATTCTAGCACCATATTCCATCTTACCAATGGTAGGTCCTGTAATAATCAATTTGGTAGAGAATGTACCATCTGGTTTGACGTATAAATTGTACGTCACTTCCCTCATGGATACGGGGTCAGGATATAGAATAACCTTAGCCAGTTTGGTTCGGTGGTTGGTAATTCTACCACTGAATTGCACCTCCATCTTAGGTTGTTCGATGGCAGTCATATCTATCATTTCCAATAACTGAGCTGCAGTGAGGGTCCCTCTCACCTCTCTCGTTTTTACTTCGGCTACATCTATGACACCAATTTCCTTAGTGGATTCAAACCCTTTCTCAAAGAACTCCTTACATTGCTTTTCTGCATCAGCAGTTGTCAATCCCAATGCGATACCATCCAATACACACTCCTCGATATCATCCAATTGGAAAGGATTCTTTTTTGGAGCGCTGACTGCCTTGGACGGAGACACGGTCGATGGCATTTCCGTTGCGGTCAGGTTAGTGGAAGTTTCTATTGGCTTGGGAGTCGTATCCGGCTCAGAGGATGGTGTGGAAGTACCAGCCAAAGCAGCAGCTTCAGCAGCCTTTTTGGCTTCTTCCTCTTCTTTCTTCTTTTGGGCTTCAGCATCCTTTTGTTGCTGAGCCAGAAGTCTTGCAGCTTCTTCAGCAGCTTCCCGGTCCGCTTTTTCCTTAGCAATCCTAGCTCTTTCTTCTTTCTGGGCAGCAATCCTTGCTTCCTTGGCCTCTTTCTTTTGGAGAGCAGCGGCTTCTTTCTCTTTCCTCCTCTTGATGGCAGCTTCCTGAGCAGCAGCATAACGAGCTGCTTCTTCGGCAGCTTTTCTCTGTTGCTCCTCTTCCTTTTCCAATCGCTTTGCTTCCTTAGCAGCAGCTACGGCCTTGGCATTGGCTTCTTTCTTCTCTTGTGCCTTTTGTCTTTCTATTCGCTTCGCTTCCTTGTTGGCTGCGATTTCGGCAGCTCGTTTTGCTTTGGCTTCTTCCTTTGCAAGGCGTTTTGCTTCTTGTTCGGCTTTCTTCTTGGCTTCTGTTTCAGCAGCCAGTCTTGCTTCTTCCTCGGCCTTTTCCTTTGCAGCCTTGATTTCTGCCAATTTTTGGGCTTCTTCTTCCTTTCTCTTTTCTTCCTCCGCTATTCTCGCAGCTTCCTCCTCAGCTTTCTTCTTCACCTCAGCTTCAGCCGCCAGTCTAGCTTCTTCAGCCGCCTTTTCTTTTTGTGCCTTGATATCAGCTAATTTTTGAGCTTCTTCCTCTGCCTTTATCTTAGCTGCCAATGCTTCAGCTTCTTCTTCAGCTTTTTTCTTCGCCTCCGCCTCTGCAGCCAAGCGTTTTGCTTCCTCCTCTTTCTGCTTTGCAGCAAGCATTTCCGTAGGATCTTCTTTTTCTTGATTGATATCTCTCCTTAAGGCAGCATTAAAAGCCTCCTGTATAGCCACATCATATTCCTTATAAGGATTGCTATTGATAAAACGCTTAACATCCTGTTCGATTTCGGATGGCTCGGAACTCTGGCATTTCCAGAAGATATCACTCGCCTTGGAGTAAAACAAAGCCCTGCCTGTCAGATACATATCAGAATTACTATCGGTCTGAGCAGTAGGTTGTTCAACAGGAACGGTCTTATATACCTTTTGTATGGATTTCTTTTCTTCCAGTTCAATTCCACCACCGAAGACCCAACCGATTCTTCCGTCTGGAGCCTCAATCTTATAGAAGTGGTCATTGTAGGATAAACCTCTTAGTGTAAAGGTGTAACGTTGTACTGACTTCCTACCCAAGTAAACCAGCTCCTCTCCCTCATTGGCCAATCCAAGTGCACTTGGAAGATCTGGTTCTTTTCTGATTCTCAATCTATCCACCTTGACCGTTGCAACGGTTCTTGTGATTTCCTTTTCCTCCTCAACGGTTTTGAATCTTTGGTTGATTGAAACGTTCTTATCCTCTACTCCATTCAGAGTACCTGCTCCTCCGAATACCCAACCGATGAATCCGTCATTGGTTCCTACCTGATACCAATAGTCGGTTTTCATCACACCATTGACCATTTTCCTTGTTGTCGTTGGTGATTTTACATTCAGATATTTTACAGTCTCACCACTGAAAAGATTGGTGATGGGTGTTGTTCCTCCCGGAGCACTCATTACCTCCTCGTTATTCACAATGGATTTAAAAGCTCCCTGTCTGATTTGATGGATGATATTACCATCAGGACTATCCCTTCTTAATTTTAAATATAAATCCAAGAATGAGAGATAGGATTTACTAGCAATGGCATCATCATTACTAATTAATACTTTTCCGAGGAAATTATAATAAACAGCATCTATCTTCATTGGATAAGGCAAACCATTTGCAGCGGGATGCTCCCAATGATATCTCAATAAATTATATGCCCACCAATATTCAATTTCTGCAGTAATATATTTTGAAAATCCTCTTGAGAATTTTTGCTTTTCAGAAAAATCATATTGATGATAAAAATTCCATTTTTTCCTACGGATTTTATCCATTAAAAATCGATAATTAGATGGTTGCTGATTTACAATTTTATTGTAAACCTCATTATCATCATAATTAACAAATTCCATATTTAATTGATGCAGAAAATTATTTTGCGGACCGCAATCCCCATCAAAAGTCAAACTATTTAAAAAAGAATTTCCTTTGAAATTAATTTTTAAATGGTCACCCGGTTCAATAAATATTTCTGCTTCCTTACCATCATAAATTAATTTAGCCATGGTAGGACGAGCAATATCAAATACTAAATCAAATTCATTTCTTGAATTAAGATTTAATGTCAATGATTCTTCCTCAAATGAAAATCTATTTTTATAAAAAACCACATCTATGGACTTCGAAGTAGGATTTTCCACTACCCCTTTTAATTCCGTGCTTTTGGGTATTCCCATAGCATATGTCGTGGAACGGGGCAGTGCTCGCTTAAGCATGGGGTTGGAATTAACCGGTGTACTTGTCCTTGGTCTCTGAGTAGTTGAGCTGGAGGAATTACTAGCGACGGAAGTTGCAGTTGAGGGAGTACTACCGAATTTCCTTGAGAAATCCTCCTCTATGCAAGCCTTGAATTGGGGGTTTTTGGAAGTATTCAAAAATGCATCAAAATCTGCTTGGGTATAAGGCAATGAACCATTCCTTACACTTTTATGCAATTCTTTCGCTACATAAAATTCAAGTACCTCACCTTTCAAATGCTTTCCTGCATCATTATATTTCCCTGCTCTGGATATTTTACCCAAATCAGAATCATCTGCACTTTTCACAAAATCAATTCCACCTTCGATAATCCAACCAATTTGTCCGGAAGCAGTCCTTACCTTAATCCAAGGTGTTGTTATTTTTTTCCCTCTGGTATAAACTTGTGAAGTTACAGAAGAACGGTCTTTTAAATATTCAAGAATTTCACCATTCGTTACCGTACCGATTTTTGCACCTGTTTTAGGTTCATCACGAAGTGTCAGACTATTTGATTCTACCCTTACATTATATTTTTTCAAAGCCTCACTTCCGTGATCTTTTCTGTAGGATAAATATTCGTCAATAAATTTGTGATAATTCTTATTATTTAATCCATTAGGATTCTGAACAGGCACCTTATCCAAAAAAGTATAATAACTTTTAGGTAAGACAACCGGACCGGGTTTCAAATTCGCCTTAGGATTTTCAAAACGATATCGCAATAAATTATAAGCCCACTTATAATCTATTTCTGATTTTAAATAATTCCTAAAATGATATGAAATTCCCGTTATTGAATTTTTCTGGAAAAATAAAAACATTTCTTTATGGACATTATCCATATAAGATCGATAATCGGAATGGCTTTTATGGGCCATTTCGTAGATAAAGAAATTATCGGTGTATTTACCGAATTCCTTTTCATAAAAATCAAGGACCTTATTATTACTGCTTCCTTTTCCAGAAAAAGAAAAGGTATATTCAAATTGACGAGCGTCAAAATTTATATTCAGATTATCTCCGGGCTCAATAAATAACTGCTTCGTTTTTGAACCATAACGAACCTCTACGATTTTAGGCTTGTCAATATCCAAGTCAGAAGTAAATTCATTCGCACCATTGAGTGCAATTACATTTTCCTTGACTACCCCGGATACCAAATCATTTTCCCAAAGAAAACTCACGGAATAAAAATCCGGATTTTTCACCTCTCCCGAAATCGTAGTTGTTTGTGCAGTTATTTGGAGTACGAATATAAGAGATAATATTATTGATATTAAAATATGTCTTATCATTGCCGTTTGTATTCTAACGGTTTAACGTTTCTCCCCCTCCTTACTCAAAATATTCATAGTATATATGCCATACAGGTATGCATATGGTAATATACAGAAAATAAGGTTCGATGTCCAATAAATGGACTAATAAATGCCAGAACTTGTCCCTAATCGTATAGGAACGTTCCCTTTTCATTTACTATACTCACCATCTCTTTCTCAGCATTTTCCACTCGCCCTATAATTTGAGCATCAATATTGAATGATTTTGATAAATCAATCAATTCCTTTGCTGTGGTTTCGTTGGTGTAAACCTCAAGTCTGTGTCCCATATTAAACACCTGGTACATTTCTTTATCAGTTGTTCCTGACTCTTTCTGAATCAAATCAAAAAGAGGTGGGGTTGGGAAAAGATTGTCCTTAATGACATGCTTTCCCTTTATGAATTTTTGCACTTTGGTTTGTGCCCCTCCGGTACAGTGTATCATCCCATGAATGGATTGTTTATCCAATTCCAACATTTTCAATATTAAAGGGATGTAAGTACGTGTTGGGGACAAGACCAATTTGCCTACATTAATCTCCTCTCCGTTAATTGTAACCGTATCATCTAATTGCTTGCTTCCTGTGAAGATGACCTCCCTTGGTGTATTCGGGTCATAACTATCCGGAAACTTTTCTGCATACAATTTAGAAAAGACGTCATGTCTGGCCGAAGTGAGTCCGTTACTTCCCATTCCACCATTGTACTCATCCTCATAAGAAGCGGTTCCATATGATGCAAAACCCACAACGACATCGCCGGCTTGTACGTCATTAATCACCAAATCCGAACGTTTCATTCTTGCGAATGTGGTATACCCCACATCGATGGTACGAACGATATCACCAACATCGGCAGTTTCTCCTCCGGCAAGATGAATTCTTACTCCGTGGTCCGCCATTCTATCACAAAACTCAACTGCAGCATTGATGATTGTTGCAATCACATCACCTGGAATCAGATTCTTATTCCTACCAATGGTAGAAGAAAGAACGATATCCTGAACTGCTCCGACACATGCCATATCATCAACATTCATCACTATCGCATCCTGTGCGATTCCTTTCCACACACTCAGGTCACCGGTTTCTTTCCAGTACATGTAAGCCAAGCTGGACTTCGTACCTGCGGTATCAGCATGCATGATATTGCAATAATCGGAATCCATTCCAACGATATCCGGCAGAATCTTACAAAATGCATTAGGATATAATCCCTTATCCAAATGTTTGATTGCCTGATGAACCTCATCCTTGGTAGCTGAAACGCCTCTCAAATCGTAACGATACTTGTCGGCCATGAATTGCTCTTCTAAATTTGTCGCAAAGGTACAATATTGGACACTATAAAAAGAAGCCTTTATACATTTAAGAAAATTTTAATTGGCCTTATTTCAGGGGTTTAGCCTCCTCATAAATCCGAAGTAGCTTGCGGAAGTGTTGTTGGGGGTTATATACCTCTCGGATATGCTGCATTCCATCGATTGTCAGCTGTCTCCTAAATTCGGAATCCGAAAGCAATCTTCTGATACAATCCGTCAATTCGGCCGGTTGGTCCGGGTTGAATAACAAGCCTGTTTTCTCATGGACACACCATTCCGGAATCCCTCCCGTATCACTACCAATAACGGCAGTCCCACTGGCGAGCCCCTCTATACCAATCAGACCGAATTGCTCCATATCCAAGGAGGGAACCACAAGTATATTCGCATTATTATAATATTCCCCTATGCGCTTATAATCCACGAATCCCAATGCCCTTATAAAATCAATTCGTTCCCGATCCAATCTTTCCCTAATGATTTCCAACTGGGACCCAGTCCCTACAATCAACAACTGTAGTTCAGGAAACTCATCCTTGAGTAGTTTTGCAGACTGGATGAGGTTATGAATTCCCTTATTCGTTTCTACCCTACCTACAAATAGTAACACATCATCCACTTTTCGTTCCTCATTGAATGACCATTCCGCCTCATCTATGAAAAAAGGGATGAATTCAACATTGTCAAATCCTGCCCGCTCTAAGTAGGACTTAAGTTTGGAGGAGGGTGCTATGAATGTCTGCACCCTGTTTTGTATGGATTTCCTTTTACGATCATGGGCAAACGGATGTCCCAATCTCTGTTTCCAAGGAAGACATGATCCTTGAGAACAAATCAGTTGGCAATTATCCTTTCTGGATTTGGTTCCGGGAGTATCATAATACAAGTCAGGATAGTATTGGGATGGACACAATAACGTGTAGTCATGAATGGTCTGGACGGTGGGTATCCGAAGTTCTTTCAATGCCTTGGCCAGGGATGCCGTGTAGTATCGGTCATGATGGAGATGCACCACGTCCGGCTGTAATTCTTCCAATTTATCCTTTAGTGCCTTGTATGCTTCCGGGTTAAAAAAATACTTGGATTTGAAATAATTGAATTTCCCCTCATTGAAATGGGGCAATACATGATGGTTGATATCCGTAGGTTCTTGATTGCCATGAGCCAACCAATGCACCTCCTGCTCCCATCCAGGCAGTTTGGACAGGAGTTCCAGACAATATGTCTCGGCACCTCCCAGATGTTGGTAAGTATCATTGTATAATACTATTCTCAAGGCAAGTCAGGATATTTGTTGAACAAAATGGCTTTCAATTTGAATCCAAATGGACTAAGAAGCTATCTTTGCGCCAAAATACTACAGCTGTGTATAAAATATTCATAAAGCCGTTCCTCTTTTTGCTTTCTCCTGAAAAAGCCCACCATTTTACGTTAAGTATGCTCAAGATAGTTTTGGCCATCCCTTTGGTGAGTCAGATTTTCAGAAGTATGCACCGGGTCGAGGATCAACGTTTGGAACGGGAAGTTATGGGATTAAAATTCCTGAATCCGGTGGGATTGGCAGCAGGATTCGATAAGGATGGTAAACACTACCACGCCATGTCTTCCTTGGGATTCGGTTTTATTGAAATTGGGACGGTAACACCCAAGGCACAGGTAGGGAACCCGCAGCCCCGACTTTTCAGATTACCAGCTGATGAAGCGTTGATTAATCGCATGGGCTTCAATAATGAGGGATTGGATGAAATGGTCAGTAGACTTTCCAAGGAAAAACCAAAGGGGGTCATCATCGGAGGAAATATCGGTAAGAATAAGTTGACACCCAACGAGCAAGCAGTGAGGGATTACGAACTAAGTTTTGAGGCCTTATTCCCGCATGTGGATTATTTTGTTGTGAATGTTAGTTCACCTAATACACCCGGACTCAGGGAACTCCAAAATAAAGAACCACTAACCCGTTTACTGACACGTATCCAAGAACTGAATCGGGCCAAGGCCAAGCCAAAACCTATCTTATTGAAGATTGCTCCGGATATGACCAATGAACAGCTGGACGATGTCATAGGGATTGTTCAGGATACGGGCATGGAAGGTATCATTGCTACGAATACCACCATCTCAAGAAACGGACTGAATACTTCGGATAATGATATTCAAAACATTGGCAATGGTGGTCTCAGTGGCAAGCCATTGAAGCAGCGTTCGACGGAAGTCATTCGTTATATCAATGAGAAAACCCAAGGGAAAATCACCATCATTGGTGTAGGTGGAATCAGCTCAGAAAAAGATGCCTTGGAAAAGTTGGATGCAGGTGCTGCATTGGTTCAGGTCTATTCAGGTCTTGTATACGAAGGTCCATCCCTTATAAAAAGAATTAACCTTTCCTTACTGAACCGCTAGGTTGCAAACACACTGTTGGAAAAACAACTCAGGGAATGCATTGCCATTTTTTGGCATCCTTTTTGGCTTATGCTAACCAAACAATTTGATGACACATTTACCCTTACCTCCCTGTATCATTAAATTGCTTTGCCATGTTTGCACTATCAATCATTTTTGTCATTACCATAATAAATCTCTTTAAGATGATAACTGAAAACGGTACTGTTTTCTATAAGGATATCCGTTTCTGGGTCGTATTAGTTTCACTGATTACCCTTATCGTGATAACAGCCAATTCGCAAACCATCTAGACCTGGTTTGGTTTAGGATTGTTCGACATTCATAACACGAGTGTCCTTGGTTCGGAACCATCTAATCACCCAATACAGCAACAAACCTACCGGCCCAGCCATAAGGGTCAATACCAAGCAGGGTATTAATATATAGTGAGGTATCTTGTTCTTTTGTGAATCGGTATATTCCCACGTCCCGACCAACAAATCGAACGAAAGATAATGCAGCCAACCGACCAAAACGGCTTCTTTTTGGGAGAAAAGTCCAAGTAGTCCATCCAATGTAGAGAAATCGGAGAATGTATCGGCTTCAAAGACCAATATGAATAATATCAGGTATGCGAGGGCAAACAGTACAGGAAAGAATAAACCCAATATAATCTTTTTAGTCCATTTCCATCCCGGAGCGACCATCATCAACAACCACGGAAGTAGTACCAATGTATTCGCCCACTGATAAGCCGTATCCACCCAATCCATTATCGCTTTATCTTGAGACTAAGGTCCAAACTCCTGATGGAATGTGTCAATTCACCAACGGAAACGAAATCCACTCCTGTCATTGCATACTTTCTTATGGTATGTAAATTGATTCCACCGGAACATTCTGTCTCGAATCGCCCGCCAATGATATTCACAGCTTCCTTGGCCAAGGGAATTTCGAAGTTATCCAACATAATACGATCCACACCTCCTATTTCAAGCACTTGGTATAATTCTACAAGATTCCTTACCTCAACCGTAATGGCTAAATCCAAATTCTTTTCCTTGAGGTACTGGTGTGTTCTTTCTACGGCCTGCTTCATTCCTCCTGCAGCATCCACATGATTATCCTTAATCATAATCCTATCGTACAAGCCATCCCTGTAATTGGTGCATCCTCCTATCCTGACTGCTTCCTTTTCCAAAAAACGAATCAGTGGTGTAGTCTTGCGAGTATCCAACACCTGGGTTCCGAGTCCCTCTACCTCATCAGCAAACCTACGGGCATGTGTGGCTATGCCACTCATGCGTTGCATCGTGTTCAATACCAAGCGTTCTGCTTTCAACAAGCACTGTGCCTTGGAAGTCACCTCAAAAGCTACCTCTCCCTCCTCGATGTGATCGCCATCATTCTTGAAGGGTTTGAATTCAACATCAGGGTCGACATGCTTAAATATGGCCTCGGCCACTTTCATCCCAGCCAAAACACCTACATCCTTAACCAACAGTTTGGCAGTATCCATCTTATCAGGACTAATACAGGCCAATGATGTATGGTCGCCATCCTTGATATCCTCATCTAATCCGCGGATAATGAAATCTTGTAGTTGTGAATTGATTGTACCTGACATTTTAATGATTTAGGTGATGAAGTGGTTTGAAATCGTTAATTGGAATAAAAGCGGAACAAAAATGGGAGAATTTATAGGATTAGTCAAGGTATGCCCGACAGTATTTATCATCGTAATGTAATATCAATGGGGCCCATCCTTATTTCACCCCCTTATCCAAACCTTCCCAAAATAAAAAACGAATAGGCCCACTTGGACCTATTCGAATTATATCAATTTATACTTTCAGTATTTGGAATGCCTATGGGCTGGGACAACAATCTGTCCTAATCATAGGTTACTCCTCGATTCGAAGTTCTTCGATTTGATAAGAATCCCCTACCTCCTTGAGGTAAATGTAGATTCTGTATGTTTCGCTTCCCGCTACCAAATCACCGATAACGTAATGGGAATCCTCTCCCTTGGAAGTACCCTTGTGTACCTGACTAAAGGACTTGGGTTTGTGGCTAGCAAAAAAGTTTGCCAGTAATTTTTCAGCTTCATCCTTTGCATACATATCCTCATCATCCACTATTGCCAACTCCACATCATCCGCAAAATAAGAAGCCAAGGTGGTGGCGTCGCCAGACCTCAATGCTTTGGTAATACCTGTCATATCAGGCAAACCCTCAACCATCGGTGTCACGACCATTACCAAACAGATTAAAAGGCTTTTCATGATATTCATTTGTTTTATGAACTAATAGTTTATCTACCTGACTAATAAACAGCACTTTATGATAGATAATTTGTAGCACATAGGCTATTAAGTGTAGTAATTCTCTATAAAAATAATGTTTAGTTCTACCCTTTTAACGAAGAATCTCACAAAAGATTCACCATTTCACAAATTCTTAACTTAAACATCGGCGCATTTAACGTTTGGAATCCTTGCTTGAGTATGTACTTTTGTAAGAAATGTGAAAATTTTTCCGATATATGACACAAATCAATGAAAACAAGGCCCTTTTGGTCATTCTGGATGGTTGGGGACATGGCCCTAATCCTGAAGTCAGTGCCATTGCCAAAGCCAAGACACCTTTTGTGGATGGCTTGTACCAAAAATATCCGAATGCGGAATTGATTACCTACGGCGAACAGGTAGGCTTACCCAGTGGCCAAATGGGTAATTCTGAAGTGGGTCATCTCAATATCGGAGCAGGTCGTATTGTTTATCAGGAATTACTCCGCATCAATAATGCCATCAAGGATGGTTCATTCTTCAAGAATGAGACCTTGGTATCTACTTTGGAATACGCCAAGGCCCATGACAAGGATGTTCACCTGATGGGTTTGGTATCCGATGGTGGTGTACATTCCCATATACAACATCTTCTTGCCTTGTGTGATATGTGTACGAATCACGGATTGAGGCAAACGTACATTCATGCTTTCATGGACGGAAGGGATACCTCTCCTCATGGTGGTGTCGGGTATCTGGAAAAGGTATTGGAACATATTGAGGACCAACCTGTGGAATTGGCTTCAGTCATCGGTCGATACTATGCCATGGATAGGGATAAGAGATGGGAACGAATCCAATTGGCTTATGATTTACTTGTGAATGGCCAAGGAACATTGACATCCGAGCCATTGGCAGCCATTAAGGCGTCATATGAAAAGGGAGCCATGTCCACTGATGAATTCCTCCAACCCATTGTGGTCTGCGGAAAAAATGGCAAGGCCCATGCGACCATTAAGGAGGGAGATGTTGTCATATTCTTCAATTTCAGGACTGATCGCCCCAGACAAATTACCGAGGCATTGACTCAGAAAGCATTTCCTGAACAAGGCATGAAACCTTTAGGCCTTAAATATGTCACCATGACCCGATATGACGAATCCTACCAAGGAGTCGATGTCGTTTTTAGCAAGGATGATATTCAAAAGACTTTGGGAGAGGTTATCTCAGAAGCAGGCAAGACACAGGTTAGAATAGCGGAAACAGAAAAATACCCCCATGTCACCTTTTTCTTTTCCGGTGGCAGGGAAAACGAATTCGAGGGAGAGCATAGGATACTCATTGCATCACCTAAGGTAGCCACCTACGATTTACAACCAGAAATGAGTGCTATAGCTGTTACCGATGCCATTGTAGCTGCCATCAAAGAAGATGGTCCCGACTTCATCTGTCTCAATTATGCCAATACGGATATGGTGGGGCATACGGGGATTTTTGAAGCTGCGATGAAAGCTGCCGAAACGGTAGACCATTGCCTTGAAAGATTAATCCAGGTAGCATTGGAGCATGGTTATTCTTCCATTATCATTGCTGACCACGGGAATTCGGATTATATGGTGAATGATGATGGGTCACCCCATACGGCCCACACTACGAATCCGGTTCCTTGTTTCTATGTCCATCAGGATAATAACAAGCGGAATATCAAGGACGGAAAACTGGCTGATGTAGCACCAACCATTTTAGAAATCCTAGGTTTGGAACAACCTAAGGAGATGGATGGTGTTTCCTTGTTGGACTAAGGTGTTAATTGCTTCTATAATCTGATTGGATATGAGATGGTGTTTCGTGTTTTTGGTCATTGTTCTTTGCTTCGGTTGCACACCACCTGAAGTATCGGAAGTCGTGGGTAGTAAAAGTTTCTATGACCTGAAAGCTTTCCTTGATTCCGAAAAGGAACGAATCCTACAATCAGGAATACAACTGGAAAAAACAGTGATTCTGAATGGCAAGAAAGAAACTCAAATACTAAAGGAATTCGATTTGGATATTGAATTTTCCGAACTATATGCTTCAGACATCAATCGTACCTCATGGTTGGATAAGTACGAAGAAGAAAAAAAGGAAGAACAGGCCTATACCCGTACCTATTATAAGGTTCGGGATCAGTCACTGGAGGTCAAGTCCCTTAAGGTCTTGGAGGGTGATTCAGTACCAACTCTGATACAGATTATCAAGAGTACGGATAATTTACTGAATCAGTCAGATAAAAAGTTGACTTACGATAGTTCGGATGGGTACAGTATAAAAAGTGTCCGCAAATCTGTTGGTAGACCTGCGGACACTTTAGAAATTTTAGTCGAGTTCAAATAGTAAGGCTGTGCCTAATTAATAGGCCTTTAGGTAATCAGGAATGGGAACTTCCTCTACCATATCACTCCTTACGGAATTATCGGCATCCTTAAGAACGAATTCCACACGTCTATTGTATTGTCTTCCTTCTGGCAAGTCCTTTCCATCAGTAGTCGCATTCTTTGCGATAGGTGCTTTTTCACCATTGATACTTGTAGTAATTCTTGAAGAAGTAATCCCCCTTGCAATAAGGTATTTTTTTGCGCTGTTGGCTCTCCTTTGGGAAAGATTAATATTGTATTCATCTGTTCCCTTTGAATCCGTATGTGCATCAATCACCACATTGAAAGCAGGATTATCCGTTAGGATTTGATGAAGGACATCCAATTCGTCCTTAGATTTCCCTCTAAGGAAATCCTTATCAAAATCAAAGAAAATCATACCTACTACGAGGCCGCTGTAATACCCTGAGCCACATGGGCTAGAGCATTCTTCCCTTAATTTTTCTAAATCAATTACGGAAGCGTTTTCGAATCCTTTGGAAATGGCTTCTTCCTGGGCCTTGATGGCCTCATTCTGGGTAGCATAATTTTTCTTCTTATAATAACGGTAGAATCCGTTCACGTCAATTTCCTGTATCACATTATCCAAACCCGCTGCTGAGAAGTAATTAGATGGTACGCCTGTATCGTAGGTGGCTACTTGAACTCGGTAATTCTGTGCATTAAGATTAGTTGTGATTAAGAGCATCATGCACATTGACACCCCTAGAATAATTCTCTTCATGGTACTAAGTGTTTGAAATAAAATTTGTAAATCGCCTTGATTATAAATACGTTTAATACCTAAATATAGCTTATTAACAAATTCTCACAAAGGAAAACCAAGGCTTAAAATCGTAGTTACTACAATTTCGGGCCCAATCTTTCGTTTTCGGGCCTTAGAACGATAAAAAGTATGGAATTGGGAGAGAACTAGAAGAATTCAGACCTGTAGGAAAGGGCTTCGTTTTCCTTTTCGGTCATCAGTTGTTGTTCCTTGTCAGATTTGTCCTTATAGCCACAAAGGTGTAGGACACCGTGTATCATTACCCTGTGGAGTTCATCCCTAAAGGGAATTCCAAAGTGTTTGGCATTCTCCGAGATTCTTTCGGTACTGATGAAAACATCACTTTCTATGGCATCCCCATCGGACAAGGGAAATGTGATGATATCCGTGTAGGTATCATGATTGAGGTAATCAACATTAATCCGGTGGAGGTATTCATCCGAACAGAAGATGTAGGTAATGCACTCCAAGGTGGCATTTTCTTTCTGGATGACATACCGAATCCAAGACCGTAGTGCATCAGGATTCTGAAATCGGATATCCACATCCTCATTCTCGAAGTGGATATCCTGCGCGTCATTTGTCATTTATACCTTAAACATCATTTCAACGGTATTACCGTTATTGGAGAAGACAACCAAGTCCGATAATTGCTTCATCATGAAGACACCCCTGCCTCCAACCTTAAGTAAATTTTCGGGTGCAGTAGGATCGGGAAGGGTGGAAAAATCGAATCCGGGTCCCTCATCAGTCACTTTGAATGTGATATCCTTGGGGCCTTTCTCCATTTTGACCTGAACTTTCTTACCCTCATCCTGCGAATTGCCATGAACGATGGCATTGGTTACAGCCTCAGTGAGGGATATTAGGATATTCCCATACACTTCGGGCGCAACGCCAAAACGCTCCACTACCCGCTCGACAAAATCCTCTACCTTAGGGATGTTTGTTATGTTTGAATTCAGTTCGATCATTTCATCAATTTCAATTGCCATTTCTCAGAAAGAGTTTCAAGTAATCTGTAATAGTTCGGTGCGTTTGTGTTGTTGGGTTCTGATTCAACTGATTGTCCGGATGGTATCCGGACACGTTGTCGCAAATGTTATTCGTTTTTCAAACTTTTATAATATTCCTCCACCAAGGTCTTATAATAAGGTTTCAATGATGGCGAAACAGTCTTGTACATATTGATTTCAGCCTCTCTTTTCTTGATGTATTCCTCGAGTGCGGGAGGCATCTTACGTTCTTTTTCCTTCGTTCTTTCAGCCTTTCTCTTTTCGTCATATTCCCTTTGACGCTCGGCTTTTTCGGACTTTAGTAATCGGGTCATGATGTCCTGCTGACGCTTCATTGTTTGGTTGTTCAATTTCTTGTTGACCAAATCGATTTCCGTCTTATTCATTTCATCAATCATCTCTTGGAGTTCTGGGTCACCTCCCTCTCCTGACTGTTGCTTTTCTCTTTGTAGTTTTTCCAATGCATCCCTAATGGCAGCCTGACGCTTAGCCATTTCAGCATATTTCTTACTCATTCCTCCCTGACCGGGCTTCATGCCATCCTTCATTTGCTGGAGGTCCTTATTCAATTGCTCCTGCATACCCTTGAGGTCCTTAGGAACCTTACCATTAGACCCCTTACCTGACTGGGAGCCAGGCTTTTGGCACATTTGGCTACCTGCCATTTGGTTAGCCATTTGTTGTTGCATCTGGTTCAGTACCTCACTTAGCATCAATGCCAAATCGTTCAGTCCTTTCATGGACGTATTCTGGGTAACCGTAGCTTGCTGTTTTCTACGTTCTTCCAAATGCTCCAAGGATTCATCCACGTTGTTCTTGACCTCTGCCACCTTTTCCGTTACGAATGACTCTATCTGGTACACTCGCTTACTCAATGCATGCAGACTATCCTCCACGATCTTGAAGTCATCCTTAATTTTGTATTGATCCTGTACCAATGAGATATAACGAGGAGTATTAATGGCCACACCATTGATGTTCTCCATCACATCTTCCTGTTCGAAAGATAATGTCACCAAGTTCTCCAATAGTTGTCTCAGTGCTTCCATATCCTCCTGAGCCTGTTCCATCTCTCCGGATTGCATTTGCTGTTGCATCTGCTGGGCAGCCTGCTGCATTTTTTGAGAAGCATTTTTCTGGGACTCGGATGCTTTGTTATTTTCCTTTTGCTCCAGTTGTTCCTGACTCTTGCTCAGTTCCTCCTGGATTTCCTCCATTGCTTCCTGCATTCCATCCATATCCTTAGGATTCTCCAACTCCTCATTCTTCTCCTCCAATTCCTCCATCTTCTCCTTCATCTCATCGAACTTCTCGTTGATTTCCTCCTGCTTCTGTTCCAACTGCTCTTGGGATTTTTGTTGTTCCTCCGTATCCTCACTCAATTGTTCGGTTTCTTCGGCCAACTTTTCCAAATCCTCAATTTGGTCCATCATTTCGGATTCCAATTCGAGTTGCTTGAACAGTTCCAACATACGGTCCAACTCCATTTCGAGTTCCTCGTCATTCATCTCCATTTCCTCAAGATTCTCCAAGG
Organism: Saprospiraceae bacterium; assembly: GCA_020631355.1. Classification (GTDB taxonomy): domain Bacteria; phylum Bacteroidota; class Bacteroidia; order Chitinophagales; family Saprospiraceae; genus JAHDCE01. The sequence continues at coordinate 174,590 of JAHDHL010000004.1, forward strand.
CTTCTTCCTTGTTCATCTTTTCGAGTAATTCTTCCATCTGCTGCATCAACTCCTTCATCTCATCACTCATCAGGTCCTCGAATAGTTCCTGTACTTTTTCCTGCTTATCCAGAAGTTCTTCATCCTGCTTGTTGAACTCCTCCTGGTTCTTCATATTCTCATCGAAGTTCTCCTTGGCATCCTCAATTTTCTTTTCCAAGTCCTTTTGCTGCTCAAGTAATTTCTCCAATTCTTTCCTATCCTGCCAATCCAATTCCTTTTCCTGGAGAATCTTATCCTTCATCTCCTTCATTTTCTCCTGAATCTTCTTGGACTCCTTGATGGCTTCTTCCAAATCCTCCTTGATTTCCTCATTATTCGCTTCTTCCAACTCATCAATTTCCTCTAGAGTCGGAACAGCATAACTCATCAATTGGGTACGGGCAGACTTAGCACCATTGATACCATCATTATCAAACACCTCAAAGTAGTAGGTAATATTATCACCGGGTTCTAGGGATAAATCCCTGATATCCCAAGTATAATCATATTCCATTCGCTTTCCGTCAGGCTGCTTGATAGGGAATGAATTCAATGCCCCCTCAGCACCATTTTCCTTTTTGATGCGATAATTGAACGTAAGTTTTGACAAGCCATAATCATCCGCAGCATCACCTACGAAGAAGACCAACTTATTATCCGTACTATCCTCGAATTTCTCCACACCTATCGTCGGATTCAAATCAGGAATAACGGAAATACTGTAACCCACAGAATCAGCCTTGGGTAGGTATTCATTAGAAACATACACCTTGTAAGCCTCATCCCTCATTGCTCTCCTATTGAATGAGAACAATTTGCTTCCATCTCGCTTGGCTTCCTTATTTTCGGATTCACCGGAAAACTTCAGGTCTATCAAATCGGTATGCTTGGTATTGAACGACCAATCCAAATAGGTACCCAAAGGAACGACCATATCACCTATATCGGTTAATGTTTCATTCTTTCTTCCTGTATAAGAGGGGTATTTCAACTGTACCTCAAAGCCTAGGATATTGGGTTTTTCCAATACATTCAGCGCCATATCATCAGAATAGAAACCTCCTGAAGCCAATTTGAAGTCCGTATCCTTTTGGACATTCTTGAAATTATATGTGAATGTGTTCTTGGATGCCTGTGTCAACTTGTACTGGTAACCATCAATATCAACGAACACCTCATTCGGAATGACTTCACCCTCGGTCTTCACCTTGAGTAGGAAATCATCATATTGAACCACATCCATCTTGTCGTTCTCCACGAGGAATCGGAATGGGGCTTCCCTTTCGAATTCCTTATCATTATTATATATCCTACTTGTACCATCCTTGATAATGCTGGCATTCACAAACAAAATCAACAATAGTAGCAATAGCGGAGGCAAAGCGTACCTAAGGTGTTTCTTATTCTTTGTAAGGTCTATGGCTTTCTGAAAAGGTGTGAGCTTGATATCCTCTGATTTCTGGTCGATGGATGCCAATAACAAATCCCTGCCACCGGATACCACTTCGGACTGTTGTTTCAGTTGTAGGATGTTCAACAACTTATCCTTGACATTGAAAAAGTGGTCCCCAACAATGGAAGCTGCCTGTTCATGGGAAATCACCTTTCCCAATTTGAAGTATTGCATCATTGGCCACAATACGAAATAGCCCAAACTAACCGCACTTATTCCAAGGAACGAATAGAAGAAAGATTTCCTGACCGGCTTATCGAAATAGTAGTAATATTCCAATAGGTTGAATAGGACGAATAGTCCCAGAATAATCCCCACTGCATACAATACACCTCTAATCAGCTTATTGATATAATACTTTCGAATGAATCGATCGAGTTTGGAGATAAGAAGTTCGTAATTGGTCTTAGTTGTAGCCATTATATGAACAAACTTTTACATTCAGATATGAAAGGAACAATACGCTCCTTTTACTAAACTACTGAAAGTATGAAAAAAGTTTTCTCCGACCTTGTCCTTAATAAGAATTTAGGAATGGCCCAGACAAAATATTGTCCAGCACCAAAACAGAGTAAAACAACGGTTTTTATACGGAGAATTTTCGAAAATGTTTCATAAATGTACGAAAATTAAGCACCCTCGTCAAGGAAGAAAGAGGTATCTTCTTGTGTATCAGAATTGTTATTATAATCCGTCGGTAGAGAGATGGTGAATTGGGAGCCAATTCCTTCTTCAGATTCAACGGCAATACTACCATTGAGTCGTTCTATTATCTTCATACAAATGGCTAATCCTATACCTGAACCGCTGTAATGGCTTCTTTTGTGTAGTCTTTGGAAAACAACGAAAATTCGGCCAAGGGCATCTGCGGGAATACCGATTCCGTTGTCCTTGATGGAAATATGATGTTCATTGTCGAGCATTTCATATCCGACCCTGACTTCAGGGGGTACACCTTGTTTCTTGAATTTTATGGCGTTACTAATAAGATTCTGGAACAATTGGGAAACATAAGCCCTATTGGTCTGTATGGTAGGTAGAGTATCGGCTATAATCTTGGCTTCGCTCTCCTCTATCACCAATTTCAGATTGAACAGGGTAACATCGAGGATTTCCTTGAGATTGACTTCCTCCAAATCCAACTCATCACTCTTGCCGATGGTTGCATACTTTAGTAGATCGTCAAGGAGAAGCGTCATTCTACTTACTCCCTCATTCACATATTTGAAAAACTCCGTGGATGAGTCATCCAATTGGGGGGCGTATCGTCTTTCGATTAATTGGGAATAACTGCCTATCATACGGAGCGGCTCCTTGAGGTCATGGGATACGGCATAGGCAAACTGCATCAAATCATTATTGACATCTATCAATTTCTTGTTCTGTGCCACAATCCTATCGTGTTGGGAGGCCAAGGTATCCTTATACTTGGTCAGTAGTTCGATTTCCTTTTCCTTTTGTTGGAAATCATATCGGATTTCGATATCTATAATCTGCCGATTCCTTTGGTCCAATGCATATCTTTCCTGAGCCTGGGAATAAACCAGCTGATACTCAAGCGCCTTTTCGAAATTACCTTTTTCCTTGAAGATATTGGACATGAGTCTGTAGCCCCTGATTTCACTGACACTATCCTTGACCTGCTTAGCAGAAACAACTCCCTTACCAACATATTTCATCGCCAAGTCATGGTCACCCAGTCTATAATAGATATTACCCAGCGTGATGTAATTGATTTGCTTACCCTCTATATTCCCTGTCTCCTCGATGAGTTCTTCTGAACGGAAAGCATAGGAAAGTGCTTCCTCATATTTCTTTTGTTCCACCAATGTCCTACTGATCTGGGCCAATGTGTGGGCTTTCATTTCATTATAACAGATGGACTCTGCCAGAGCCAATGATTTTTCGAAGTATTCCAATGCATCATCCAGCTTACCAACAGTGAAGTAAATATTACCCACATTATTCATGATAATCAGTCCTGTACTATCATCCAACACATCCTCATATTCCTCGAGAACCGTCATATATCGGTCCAGGGCCTCATTATAATTGAAAAGATTGGCATAGATGGTTCCGATATTAATCAGACAGTAGGCAGTACCGTAACGATAATTGATTTCGACGCTCTTATCCAGTGCATTCCTAAAATACAGCATGGCCATCTTGAAATCGTACTTCGTACCATGATATACTGCTATGGCATTCAAGCCAATGAATTCCTTTTCATTATCATCGTATTTACGACTCAATTCCAAGGTTTTTTCACTGTATTCCATTATCTCACCATACTCATGTTTCCTGAGATAAATCCTAACGGCTTGGGAGTAGATATCCAACAATAATATCTCATCTTCCTGTTCCACTAAGGATAGCATCTCATCCACATAAGAGACGGCTTCATCATATTCATTCTGGAGATAATGGAATTCACTTATGGCGAGTGAAAGGTTCACTTTTCGCCTGAGGGATTCATTGGTAATTTCTTCCTGGCTGTGGCAATGTGTGAGTAATTCATCCGCTATTTCATAATGTCCTAATAACAGATGAGTATGTGCCATCTTCAGGTAGGTTTCCCAACGAAGAATGGCGGCATCCTTGGGTAGTATCTTCAACGCATCCTCCAGATAGTCAAGGGAAGAAAGGTATAATTCATTCTCATTCTGATACCTTCCTTGGGTATTATTGATATCCACGATGAGATGGAGTACCCTTGCATTCTCATCAATCCGCCCCGTTTCACTGACCTGTTCTAGCAGTAGTCTGGCATAGGACATAGATTCATCAAACCTCCTCTTGGAGAGAGAAAGTTGGGCATTATGAAATTCCTGAATTGTTATGACAGACTGATCAGACATATAATGGGTGACTGGAAATCAGATCCCAATCATGTAAACAATTCTTACCTACAATTACTTTACCACATTTCCTTCCAGCGTCAACACATGCTTGGAAGGATAGCCATTTGTGTAAATTGTAATCTCTGGTCTTTGGGCTCCGACCTTGTTTGCACTATTGAAACTCACTGAAATAGCACTACTCAATCCTGGTTCAAGTGGGAAGAAAGAAAATCCTGGTGCAGTACATCCGCAACTTGCCTTTGCATCCTTGATGACCAATTCTGAATTACCTACATTGGTATATTCAAATTCGTACTTAACGACCTCGCCTTCCTTGATGGTACCGAAATTATATGTTTTGGTAACGAACTCAATCTTAGCTCCCTTGGGCTTTTCCGGCTTGTTCGGTTTGGTCGGCTTGATGACCGGCTGAGAAATCGGAAGGTCCTCGACCTTGATGGTTGCTGCTGCAGCTTCCGCTTTTCTTTTTTCCTCCTCGGCTCTCCTACGAGCTTCTTCCTTACGCTTAGCTTCGGCTCTTTTCTTAGCTTCGACTGCTTCCTTTTCCTTTTTTTCGGCTTCGGCCTTGGCTTCCAGTTCAGCCAATTGTTCGGCTTCCTCTATGCTATCCTGCTCTGCTTTCTTCCTTGCTTCCTCGGCCAATCTCAGTTCTTCCTCCTCCAACTGCTTTGCAGCGGCTTCCTTTGCTGCTGCATCCTCTTCCTCGTCAGAGGCAACTGAAGCAGGGGTTGCTATTGAATCATTCGTTACAGTCTCTGAGGATTCTCCTGCACAGCTGTACAAGATGATGGCAAAAAGTGCCATAAGGGTTAAAAATGGTAGGTTCTTTATATTCATGATTATGATAATTCTCACTTTGAGACGAAAAAAATTGGGCAAAGTATCTAAGAACGTGTTCAGATTTAACAATTTTATTTCCAATCAGCCCCCAACCATACTCCATTCACACCAAATGTCACATCTGAACACGCAGAATCAATCCTATTTTATATCAACATACGGATAGGATCTTCCATGATGCCCTTAAGGGTCTGAAGGAATTGTGCTCCTGTGGCACCATCCACTACCCTATGGTCACATGAAAGTGTAACTTTCATCATATTTCCTATAGCCAATTCACCATCCTTAACGATAGGCTTCTGGATGATACCTCCTACTGCTAGGATGCATGCATCCGGGGGATTGATGATTGCTGTGAATTCCTCGATACCAAACATTCCCAAATTCGATATCGTGAAAGTATTTCCTTGCATTTCGTGTGGCTGCAATTTTTTCTCCTTGGCCTTACCTGCCAAAGCTCTTACTTCCATATTGATATCGGAAAGGGATTTGGCGTCCGTATTCCTGATAACGGGAACCAATAAACCATCAGGTACGGCCACGGCCACACCAATATTGATGTCCTTATTGATTCTAATCTTATCTCCTAACCAGGATGAATTAATGGCAGGATGTTGTTTCAATGCTGCTGCTGCAGACTTGACAACGATATCGTTGAATGAAATCTTAGTCGGTGCGATCTCATTCATTTGTTTTCTTGCAGCAATGGCCTTATCCATATTCACCTCTACCGTAAGATAGAAGTGAGGTGCAGAGAATTTGGATTCGCCCAATCTTCTTGCAATCACCTTTCTCATCTGACTTACGGGCACATCCTCGAAAGAAGCTCCCGGCGTAGGTGCAGAAACATTCAGCTGAACAGGAGCGGCTGGCTTCTGAACAGCAGGACTAGGCGCAGCAGGAGCTGTTCCGGTTCCTTGCTTGATTGCCAATTCTATATCTTTCTTGACGATTCTTCCATTGTCGCCCGTTCCCTTGACAGCATGGATATTGATACCTGATTCTTCCGCCATTTTCTTGGCCAGGGGTGAAGCTTTTACCCTTCCATTATCCGTAACTACAGGATTATTAGCAGGAGCTGCGGAAGTAACAGGAGCCACAGCAACCGCTTCCTCCTTGGCAGCAGGTTCAGGTGCTTTTTCTTCTGTTGCTACTGAATCATCACCACCAGCTTGGGCCAATGCATCATCGACACTTTCACCCGCTTCTCCAATTACGGCCAAAACACCTCCAATTCCGATGGAACCCTCAGCTACTGCAATATGTAGGAGTACACCATCAGCAGGGGATTCGAAATCCATGGTAGCCTTATCAGTTTCGATTTCAGCCAATAGATCACCGACTTCCACTTCATCACCCACTTTTTTGTGCCATGCCACAATGTTTCCTTCCTCCATTGTGTCACTCATACGTGGCATCTTAATTACCTCAGCCATGATTATTCTTCTTTAATGTTTTCCAATAAATGTTGAAAATTCATTCCTTTTTCTCCCAGAATAACTAGGATATCGTTTTCGTTCACTTCTGGTTGTTCCTCGGGTCGGGTATAAAGCACCCATCCTTCTCTAAAGGATTCTATTTCGATAACAGACTTATCTGTTTCCACTTCAGCAAAGATATCCCCTTTTTTGAGGTAATCACCTGCCTTGATGTTCCACTTCACAATCCTTGCCATCTCCATCATATCACTCAACTTGGGCAACCTGATAACATCCAAACCGTGGGCCTTATCAATTTGTTGCTCCGTTGTTTGTATTTCGGATAAAACTTCCGATGCTTTTTCTCCTTTCTCACCGATTACACAAAGTATATCACCTACTTCCACCTCACCCACAGGTACTTTGATATAAAGCAGAACCCCTTCGGATTCAGCTTCAATTACAATAATCGATTTATCTGTTTCAAATTCCACCAAGGATTCTCCGAGCTTCACCTCCTCTCCCTCTTTCTTCAGCCATTTTACTATTACGGCTTTATTTTGGTTTTCGGAGAAGCTGGGTAGTCTGACAATTTCAGCCATTGATGATAGTTAGCAAGCCCAATAATATGTTTCAGGGCTCCAAAATTAAACTAAAAAACCTTTAATCCCAACAGGATACACATATATTACGAATATGTTTAAGGTATTGACAAATAAACAATCGCAAATGTAAGCAATACTTAGTGTAATAATGACGTTAAGATTTATTTTATTCTTCATTACAATGTAATAGTTGGATAAAAAAGGTAGATTTCCTCTCTCAAATTCTAAATTTGGACGCATTCCTGATTAATTTTGCATCCTATGAATTTTTCATCCAAACTAATGGAACAGGCCGTAGAGGCTTTTTCCAGTCTGCCGGGGATTGGTAAGAAGTCAGCTTTGCGATTGGTATTGCATATGGTCAACCAATCGAATGATGATGTGGCATCTTTCACTGGAGCCCTTACCCAGCTCAAGAAGCACCTGAAGTCCTGTACCGAGTGCCACAACCTTTCGGACGAGGAAAAATGTCAAATTTGTTCGGATTCCATGAGGAATCAGGATACCATCTGTGTTGTTGAAAGCATCAGGGATGTAATGGCGATTGAGAATACCGGACAATTTAGGGGACTCTATCACGTCCTTGGGGGTGTCATACGTCCTATTGAGGGAATCGGTCCGGAGCAACTTAACATCGACTCATTGATAGCGCGAGCAAAGAAAGCAGATACCAAGGAAATTGTAATGGCCATCAGTCCGACGATTGAGGGAGAGACAACGACATTCTATGTATCGAAACAGCTATCCAGTGTGGATGTTCGTATTAGTACCATAGCCCGTGGCGTATCCTTTGGTGGGGAATTGCAATATGCGGACGAATTGACACTTGGGCGTTCCATTGTAGCCAGGATGCCATATAAAATCAAAGAATAATTCAGATATGAAACATATCATTACCTTTTGCCTTTTCATGTTATTCAGTCTTTTTGCCATCGGGCAGGATGTCATGGATTATCAGGAGTACTATCTGGGTACAGGATACTCCGTGGGTATCGGAAAGTTCTCCCAAATCAATCATGTTTTGGATAAGTTCAATGAAAGAGAAATCCAAGAAAAGGATTTCACAGGTTTCCGTTCGCCCAACGGGATAGCATTCGCTATGGGTACGACCCAAACATTCTTCAATGTAGAAGCAGGTTTTGTACAAATCCAACAAAGGAGGAAGACAACATACAATGACAACAACAATCTACTACAAAGGGATGTAAGGCTGAGAATGAATTCGTATTACCTTGGAATTGGTATCTTTCTCCCTGTGAATAGAGGCTTTGGAATAGGAGCAGGTGTCAATGGCGACTATTACAATCTGAAGTTGAGTACCAGGATAGGCAATGAGGGTAACATGAGTAGGGTTGCATTCATCACACCATCATCAGGTTCGACCTATGGCACGAGTGTGGAGTTGAAATTCTACTTCGGGGACATGAATGATCATGGTACCAAGTTGATGATCAAACCCTACTATTCCATTATGTTCAATGATTTTGACGTAACGGATCTGGACAACACAATCAATGGCGAGAACTCAGCGGATGATAGTGATTCCAATCAGAATCTGAGCCATTTCGGAATCACATTCCTCATCAATTATTCCATTAGAAAATAAATCCTATGGTTAGGAAATGAAACTGTCTGTCGTCATCGTCAATTATAATGTTCGGTATTTCTTAGAACAGACCCTCATTTCCGCTAAGAAAGCAGCTGAATCAGTTGAAACGGAAATTTTCGTTGTCGATAATAATTCCGTGGATGACAGTGTGCAGATGGTCAAGGAACGATTCCCAGAGGTCCAGTTGATTGCCAACAAGGACAACCCCGGATTTTCCATTGCCAACAACCAAGCCATTCACTTATCCAAGGGAGCATACATCCTTCTCCTTAATCCAGACACAGTAGTCGAGGAGAGTACTTTCAGGAAATGCGTGGAGTTCATGGACGAACATCCAACATGTGGAGGATTGGGTGTCAAGATGATTGATGGTTCGGGAAAATTCCTCCCTGAATCCAAACGTGGATTCCCCTCTCCTTTTGTGGCCTTTTGCAAGACATTCGGACTTTCCAAACTTTTTCCCAAGTCAAAGTTGTTCAATGGGTATCATCTGGGGTATCTGGATAAGGATGAAATCCACAAGGTGGATGTTCTTTCAGGGGCTTTCATGATGTTGAGAAAATCAGTACTTGATGAAATCGGACTATTGGATGAAACATTCTTCATGTATGGGGAAGACATCGACCTGTCCTACAGAATCAAGCAGGCCGGTTACGAAAATTACTACTTTCCCTCCACTACCATTATTCATTATAAAGGAGAAAGTACCAAGAAAGGAAGCCTCAACTATGTAAGGGTTTTCTATCAGGCCATGATCATATTTGCGCGCAAGCATTTCAAGGGTTCCAAGGGTTCCCTTTTCATACTGATGTTGCAAATGGCCATCTACCTCCGGGCTTTCATTACTTTGGTGGGACATTGGTCAAGAAAGCTATTCCTGCCGTTCAGTGATGCCTTATTGATAGGAATAGGCTTATATTTCCTTAGGGATTTCTGGGCCATCTACTACTTCAAGGATCCGCATTATTATGATGCTACATTTCTTTGGTTCAATATTCCCTTGTATACTTCCATTTGGGTCTCATCCATCTTTTTCAGTGGCGGGTATGATGAAACGCATAGCCTGAGAAGACCCATTAGGGGCTTATTCTTTGGTTCCATCCTTTTGGCGGCCATCTATGGTTTTCTGGATATGGAATTCAGATCTTCAAGAATGCTTATCGTACTGGGAGCCATTTGGGCTTCCTTATCCATTTTGGGTAGTCGTTTCCTTTATCATTTTATTCGATTCAAGAATTTCAATCTGGGCAAATCAAATCCTAGCAATCTGGTTATCGTAGGGTCTGAGAATGAGGTGGACCGCACCCTTAAATTACTGCAAGAAGCGAGGGTGAATAAGAATATCATCGGCAGCATATCATCCTTGGAGGAAAAGGTCACTACACTATCCTTGGGTCGTTTTTCCCAATTGGATGAAATCATACGGATTTACAAGGTGAATGAAATCATTTTTTGTTCCAAGGACATCGAGTCCCATAAGATTATGGATGCGATGTCCAGATTAGGACCGGATATCCAGTATAAGATTCTTCCTGAGAAAAGCATTAGTATCATTGGAAGTCATTCCAAAAATCATTCTGGAGAGTTATACACAATAGATGTAGCCTACCAAATCAACAGCAGTATCAACCAAAGGAACAAGCGTTTTCTGGATTTAGGATTATCCTTATCATTCATCATTCTTCTACCGATAATGTTATTCCTTGTCAGGAATAAATCCGGATTCCTTGGAAACATGCTGTCTGTCCTGCTAGGAAAGAAAACTTGGGTGGGATATGCTTCTGCCCAACCCCAATTGTGGTCACTACCCAAAATCAGACCCTCGGTCCTACATCCTATGGATGCTTTCGACCTTGAACAACAATCTCCCGAAACATTAGAACGTTTGGATTTCCATTATGCCAAGGATTATCATCTTTGGGAAGATGCACAAATCATCTGGAAAGGCTTCCCGAATCTAGGGCGTCAATAGCGTATCAAAACAAGAACATTCCGATTCCGAAAATGAATAACCCCAAGGACATGAATGTGAAGAATGCGGACCACAACAAGCCTATATATTTTACAAATGTCTTGAAAAAGCCCTGCCCATAAAAGTTCTTCATTGCGAAGAAAATATAAATCGGGCCAATTAGACCCGGAACCAATAACCCATATTGGAGTACATCATATTCGAATATATTTCCTAATAAGAACATCAATACTCCTAGCAAAAATATAAAGGCATTGATATGGGTCAGGAAAATAATGTGTTCCACATAGTACCTATTCTGCCTGATATACATCAAAGCCAACGTAATCCCAAGGAAAGGGATGGACCCCAATATGACCCAAGACAGCAGGCTGAATACATAAGCTACGTAGCCTCCGGGGCTCTTGATGATTTTTTTCGTTCTACGAACCAGTAATCTTTCAAAATATCCCTCAATCTTATATTTATCCAACAATTCCTCATCGGATAATGACATGATATCATTACCCGAAATTCGTGCACCATTAAAATAATTTATGTGAAATGTAGTAGAATCCAAAGCGATGAATTCATCAACTGTTTCTACCAAATCAGCTGAATTGACATCAGGGTGGCGTTCGGTAAGGTACCTTTCCAGACTATCCCTATTATCATCAAAATAATCATTGACAATCCCAATCTTACGCATATTGTTATCCTCATCCAATTCCTCAAAATCCCCTTTGGTATGAAAGGCGAATAAGGCAAAGTAAACCAGCAATGTAAACAGCAATAATCTCCCCGGGCTAGTGTATCTTTTTCGTTTACCCTTGAAAAACTCCTTGGTCAGAAAACCGGGACGCAATAACAACATTGGGGTCTTATACAATTTGGAATCCCAATTCAACACATTGGAAAAAAACTCCTTGACCAATTCCGACAACTTAATCTTACCCTCAATATTCTTTTGTCCACAATGACTACAAAACTGGTCATGTGATTCAATAGGATGATGACAATTCGGGCAATACTGGTCTTTCATGATGCTCAATTTAATCTCTCTCGGGATAAAGCCAAAGTATTCGGGTCATTTTCGGATGAATTCTAGTAGGATGCAGACGAAAGGAAACAGAAGAAGCTTCTGGAAGATATTGGAATTTGAGTTTATTCCCGACTTGGAGTATGTTTGTATTCTAAATCCGGTAATATGCTCAAAGAGAAAATCAAACAATTGGCCCAAGACTATCAGGAAGAAGCCATTCTGATTCGCAGACACATCCATATGAATCCTGAATTATCCTATGAGGAAGTGGAAACAGGAAAATTCATTGCTGCACAATTGGAAAAGATGGGAATTCCTTATGAGCATGGAATTGCGGACAACGGTGTGGTAGGACTGATAAAGGGTAAGAATCCTGATAAGAAAATCATTGCCCTCAGGGCGGACATTGATGCATTACCCATCAAGGAAGCCAATGATGTTCCCTATAAATCAAAGAAAGAGGGCATCATGCATGCCTGTGGCCATGATGTCCACACTGCCTCATTGCTTGGAGCAGCCAAAATCCTAAAGGATTGTGAGAATGATTTTGAGGGAACCATCAAATTACTTTTCCAACCCGCCGAGGAAAGACTTCCCGGAGGAGCTTCCATTATGATTAAGGAGGGTGCATTGGAAAATCCAAAACCTACTTCCATCATTGGGCAGCATGTACATCCTCCATTGGCTTCGGGAAAAATCGGACTGAAACCCGGCATATATATGGCTTCGGCAGATGAGATCTATGTGAGTGTGAAAGGACGTGGCGGACACGGAGCATTGCCACAGGATTGTATTGATCCGATTGTGATTACGGCCCATATCATCACTGCCTTACAACAAATCGTGAGTAGGAATGCCAATCCTGCCATGCCCACTGTCCTGACTCTTGGGAAAATCAATTCCACAGGCGGTTCTACTAACATCATCCCCAACGAAGTAAAACTCATGGGTACATTCAGGACTTTTGATGAGGAATGGAGAGGTGAGGCACATAAAAGAATGAAGAAAATGGCAGAATCCATTGCTGAGGGAATGGGTGGTAGTTGCGAATTCAATGTCATCAGGGGCTATCCTGCGCTTTACAACAATCCTGAACTGGCCATCAATACAAAACAATGGGCCATCGACTTTTTGGGGGAGGAAAATGTGGTTGATTTGCCATTGCGTCTAACAGCTGAGGATTTCGCCTATTATTCCCAAGTCATGCCAGCTTGTTTCTACCGACTAGGAACAGGGAACCAAGAAAAAGGAATCACATCACCGGTCCATACCAATACCTTTGATATTGACGAGGATTGCATGGAACTGAGTATCGGACTCATGGCTTGGCTTGCTGTGAAAGAATTGGGTAACTAGGCTTACAGTTCCTTTAGAATGGCTCTCATTTCCTTGGACTTGTAGGTACCACCATTGGATAGGTATGTTTGGATTTCTTCCTTTGCATTGGCCCTATCATCTTCTTTCAGGAGTGTGAGTATATAATACCAATCGGCTTTGGGAGCATCTTGGAAATCACTTTTCCGTAAGGTATCAAAAATGGTCTTGGCCGCTTGGGTATTATCTGTTTCCCACTCGGCAATCCCTTTGGATAGATTCAGGTCGAACCAATAGGGACTCTGTTCATCCAAGGATTCCAATACTGCATCAATCAAGGTAATGGATTGTGTGTAATCTTTGTTATTGAATGCTGTTTCAATATCCACAATGGCATCTTCGGTATTTCCTTTGGTTACCAAGGCCAATGGTTCATGCTCTACATATGCTGCCAGTAATTCATCCGAACCAGCTGGGCCTCCGAATGGATTGAACAGAAAAAAGCCGACCAATAAAAGGATACTTGCTGCTACTGCGAGGGGTTTCCATCCTAACTTCCTTACCTTGGCTATTGGCTTATCAGTATCTGCCTCATTCTTATACTGGGTATAGGATTCATTGAGTTGAGCCTTGAATCGACGGGCATCATCTGACTGATAAAATGCTTCCAATTCCTCATTTCTCGAATGAATTTCTACGCCCTCATCAAAATGATTGAATAAGGAACGATTCATCCGAACCTCTTGGTTGAATGTGGTATCATTTGCCATTCTATTTTCAAAATCGGCTAATTCCTTACCCTTAAGTTGCCCAAGTAAGTACTGCTCGATCAGGAGATATGTCTTATCATCATATTCCATCTTCATTCTCTTTAAACCTCCAATCTGAACGAATTGCCTTGATCAGACTGGATTTACACTTGAATACCCGTTGCCGAACGGTTGTCTCTGAGGCATAACCCAATTCCTCCATTATTTCCCGGCCAGATATTTTCTTTAGGTACAGTTTGAGGATTTCCCTGCAGTTCTCGGATAGCAGCTTGAATTTTTCCTCATATAACTCCCAAATTTCCATCTCTCGGATGCCCTTGGAGAAATCTATCGCCTCACTTAGATGTACCGAGTATTCCTCTTTTGTTACCCGTTCCCTGATTCTTTTTTTCAATTCTTTTTTCCAAGTATTCAAACAAGCAATAACCAGATAGTTCTCAAAGGTGGTCTGTATTTCAAAATCCCTGACCTTGAAACGACCATATAATTGCATGAGAACCTGATTGAAAATATCCTCTGCATCCTCACCACTACCATTGTGTTGTTTGATTCGTCGTTTGACGACAGGCATGAACTCCTTGTAGATTCTTAGGAGCACCTGATTATCCCCTGTGGATATACCCTTTATATAATATGCGTTTTCCTCGCTTTGCATCTGGTTTTTACTTGCATTACAAATATAATAATTCCGAGGAAGGTCAACCCTATCGAGCAGTGTTCTAATCCATCGCCATTCCATCTAAAAATATTTTTTCAAAAAAATTCCAATTCGGTGGGTAACAAACTTCAGAAAGTGGGTACCCCCATATGAAACCGCAACTGAAGACAACTGGGAAGTGGGACCGAATCTCACAATTGACAATCAAATTCATCATTTAAAATGTATATCATGAAAAATCTTGCCTGCTTTATAGCCATCATGTTTTTCTGCTTCAGTCTTCCCCAGCTGACAGCCCAACAAAATTTCGTGGACCAACCCAGCACCCCTGACTACCACGCATCAGGTGTAGCCAACATGGCTGTACCCGGAGAGTTCGGAACCGTTGGAAATTCGGGAGGTCCCAATGGAAGCACCATGCAGTTCTACTCTCATACTGCTGCCGGAATCATCTCATCATTCCAATATTTCCACCCTGCACAGGAGCAATTGGAAGTTATCGACATCGTATATACTGGCCAGACTTGTTCCACTACAAATGCGAATGGTTATTATGTAACGGGTAATGCTACGGCGCCGGGTTCTACCGCCAAGCATGTATTCGTAGCCCAATTGGATGCCACTGGTATTCCTATCTGGTATAGGGAAATCAATGTGGGTTTCAACGGAACAGCCAAGGCCATCATCATAGGACAAGTAGACCCAACACCCACCGACCCTAATCAAACAGGACAAAGAGTTTATGTATTGGGAATGGATTCTCCAGGCGTACCTTTCGCTGCGGCATTAGACCAATGCGGAAATACCGCCTGGGGTCCTTTCAATTACGGAGGCCCCAATGACCCCCAGAGACAAGCGGAGGACATCACTTTCAGTAATTCTTCTACAGCAGGCCCACAGGTTGTATTCACTGGTAGTGAATTGAATGCTGCAGGTGGTGGCCCTGCTACTTGGGTTACATCACTTGACCCATTATCAGGAGCTGTGAACTGGTCGAATCAATATCCTGCATTCGATTCTTTCAGTGACCAAGGTTATGCCATCGCTGCTGATGCCAACGATATTATGGTCGTAGGTAGGGCTGAAAACAACAATGACCTTGACATCTATGCTGTGAAATTGGATCCATTCGGTAATCCATTGTACCAACACCGCATTGCTTCCACATCAACAGCCAATGCCTTGGAATGGGGTGAGGATGTAAGGCCATCCAATATTCCCGGACACTTCTTCGTACTGGGTAGGGATGGTGCTACCGGACAGACAATACTCATGGAACTGGATGCTACGGGTGTACCGGGTGCAGAAGTGATTTATCCTATGACACAGCAGGGAATACTAAGGGACCAAATGGATATCAATCCGTTAGGAGGTCTTTATATCTCCTCCAATACCATGAGTGGCTCAGGTGATTACTTCAATATTTTCACTGCAGGTGGTGTATTGCCTCCTCCTTGTGGTCCAGACCCATACCCAATGGATTATGTACCTACACAGGGCATGATTGGCAGTCAGCCTTTCCCTTACCAAATCAGTCCATGGGAAAGTCTTCAGTTGCAAGCATTCCAAATCCAATTGAATACCGTAGACCCTTGTGAGCAAACAGGTGATATTTGTGAGGTGAATTCTGACTTCTGTTTTGATGTGGTGAATAGTACTGTGAATTTCTCCAATTATTCATTTGGAAACGGAACCGTAACCTACGAATGGGATTTCGGTGATGGAAACACATCCACTGCTATGGACCCAACCCATACTTACCCTACTCCATCCGCACCTATGACCTATACAGTTTGTTTGACGGTAATCAACACCATGCCTGACGGAACTGTATGCTGTTATACCTGTTGCAAGGAAATCACTATTAATCCTCCATGTTATGATAATATCCCAGGACCTACATTCAATTATCTGTATAAGAATAATGGTTCCATTAAGTTCAATAACCCAAGTGGAGCAGGTGGAGCATTCACAAAGACATGGACCATCAATGGTGTATTCCATTCTAACCTGAACCAACCACCATCCATTACATTGCCTCCGGGAATACACATTGTATGTTTGGAAATCACTAAGAATTCCAATCCTAACTGTACGGAGAAATTCTGTCGTAACATCTTGGTAGATCCAGCTTGTGATATGCCCAAGTCAGGTAGGATTGCACATGCTACTTGCTTGAATTCCACTACTGTTGACTTCGAAGCTATTGTAGGAGGTACAACTGCTGCACATGTTTACGAATGGGACTTCGGCGACGGCAATACAGGAAGTGGCCAAGTCATCACCCATACCTATTCTTCATATGGAGACTACCTAGTTTGTGTTGATGTGATTGATGGTAATTGTATGAAGCGCATCTGCCACATGATATCCGTAAGTGCACCTGCATGTAGTGATAGCTGTTCATCCAGTACACGTATGGCCGGAGAATCCGTTACGGAGGAAGTCATCGATGAACTCAACAAGGGTACTGAATTACAAATCATGCCTAATCCTGTTAGAGGACAAGCAAGGGCTGTATTCAGCCAGATTGAGGGCGAGAAAGCATCCATCTCCATCAGCGATATGAATGGACAATTGATTCAGCGTTCCCGTGTTGCCAAAGGTGATAGAAACTATGAGTTCGACTTGTCCAACAAGCCATCAGGAATGTATATCATGACATTACAATTGTCTAATGGCAAAGTCATCTCCTCTAAGATCATGAAGGATTAACTCCATTTATTTCCTCCAAAAAAACACAACCCCCGGGGCTTAGCCTCGGGGGTTCATTTCATTCATTCCGACAGACAACATCCATACAAGAATTAGTTATTCGAATATTTTCGCGAATTCTCAATATCTTGAAAGTCCAACTACTCCGATTCTCCAACTATCCATTTCCTATTACATCAAGTAAACATCCAATATGAAAAACATAGTGAAACTGACCCTGTTATTGGTTTTTTCCACCATTGGTAGTATTCATCTCAACGCACAATGCGACCCTTGTCAACCCCTAGCAGAAAATATTATTCCCAATGGGGATTTTGAGAATCCTACAGGGAATACCATCCAAACCGACCTCACCAACAACTGTAACTGTCTCGATGATTCCTATTGTCTTGAGGATAATGCCGATGATCTCAACTGTGCTCCTACTTATCCATCAATACAATCCTCTGACCTTTCCAATAATTATATGGTCATCAAGGCTTTCGGGAATGTGGGAACATTATGGACCCAGACGGGACTCATAGATGTCCAGCCCAATACAGAGTATTATTTTTCTTTCCATGTATATCCGGAATTACTACCCAATACGCCTAGTCCCCCTTTGGATATTACCATCAATGGAGTTCCGTTCTTCCCTCCAAATCCATTGGTTGGTGGACAGTGGCAACAGGTATGTATTCCTTGGTTTTCGGGCAATAATAACACTGCTGATATCACGATTGATCTGATTAATGGAGCACCCAATACAATGTATCACTTGGGACTAGATAATGTCAGCCTAAGGAGGGTACTACCCGAACCCATCAGTTGTCAATTAATGGTTGAACTAGATCCGTCCTTGACGACCACGGACATCTCCAACCTACACGCCAATTACCCTGGTCTAATCGTTGAGGATGTATGTCCTTGTGGGCCGTTGGAATTATGGTCTTTTGGTACTTTCCCTATCACAACGGGAGACGGCAAGATTCTCTTTGACATTGAGAATATCAAGAGGGATTCCAGAGACAAAGCAGAGGCACAAGGTTCTGATTACAACTACTACACAGACAATCCAGGGCCTGCTAATTCTAATCTGAGTTTACCCGGACTTCCTGCTGCTACGGCTGGAACAGAGACTTGTGCGATGACAGTGGCCATTATCGATACGGGTGTGGATAAATGCCATCCTCATCTCAATGAAGACATGTGGAGCACCTGTTCTCCTTGTAGTCCCGGAGCAACGGAAGGATATAACTACGCGTACAATGACCTGAACTTTTTTGACGACAGTTTCAACGGACACGGAACACATGTTGCAGGTACGGTAAAATCCTATTATAAGGCATATAATGATGATGCAACGAAAGCACTGAATATCATGCCCGTCAAGGCGATGGATAGTTTGGGTTCGGCTACCTTGTTCCAAGTCGTTTGTGCTACGAGTTATGCCATTGAAAATGGAGCTGATGTGATTAATATGAGTTTGGGATATCGTGGAGATTCAACGGAAATCCTTTACAGAATCATAGAACATGCTCGCTTATCGAATGAAATTGTAGTCGTGACTTCAGCAGGCAATGACTTCATGGATAATGATATCAGTGGACATTATCCATCCAATCATTCCAATGAGAATATCATTGCGGTAGCAGCCGATTCAGCCGGCCACGAATTATATCCATTTTCCAGTTGGGGAGCAATGAATGTCGATTTATCCGCAGAGGGTAAGGCCGAAAGTTCTGTCCCTTACGGTGTGGATGTGAACGATGGAATTCCTGATGGATTCACACAGATGACAGGAACCTCAATGGCTGCGGCCAAGGTATCTGCTGCGGCTGCATTAGCCAAGCAATATATTCCATTGGCCAAAGATGTCAAATCAATTATTGTTTCGACAGCGGCACCACTGGTTGTCACTACCCATCCTACAGCCAGTAATAAGAGCTTGGATTTCGTGGGATTACAATCCACACTTGACACCTATAACCCCTGTAGTTCTTGTTGTGGACCATTGAGTACTTGTTCCAACATCTGTTCGCCTTGTGAAATCAGTTGTGATTTTTGCTATGAGACGAATGGTAAAACCATTGACTTTAGCAATACTACCTCGGGTAGTGGCATACTCTCATATGAGTGGGATTTTGGAGATGGTACCTTATCCACGGATATCGACCCCATACATACCTACAGTAGTAATTCCAGTGATACATATATCGTTTGCCTGACCACTACAAACACACTACCTGATGGTACCACTTGTTGCAGGACTACTTGCAAGGAAATCGCAATTAATGTTCCATGCTATGATAATATCCCAGGACCTGTCTTCAATTTCAATTCCCTGAGTAACGGTGCTGTAAAGTTGAACAATCCTAGTGGGGCGGGTAATGCATTCATCAAGACCTGGACCATTGATGGAGAATTCTATTCTGACCTGAACCAGCCTCCAGTGGTTACGGGACTGAGTCCGGGATTACACGAAGTATGCTTGGAGATTACCAAGAACTCGAATCCTAATTGCAATGAGAGGTATTGCAGGATGGTTTATGTGAATGATCCCTGCATTGTACCCACGACTGCAAAATTCAAGATTTTGGGTTGTCTGAATTCCAATTTTATAGCATTTGAGGATGCATCATCGGGAACCAATGGAAATACGGTATATGAATGGGATTTTGGGGATGGAACCATAGGCTCGGGGCCGAATGTTTCTCATTTCTATCCTGACAATGGAACCTATACAGTCTCTCTTACCCTCATTAATGGGGATTGCAGCAAGAGGGTTAGCCATACAGTTGTGATCGATCATTCGAGTTGTGATGATAATTGTACCACTGGTGCTCGATTCGGAAGTTCAGAGATGGATTTTACCCCTGCAAAAGACTTAAGTACCACATTGGCCTTGCAGGTTCTTCCCAACCCTGTCAAGAATGAGTTCAAAGCTATTTTCGATGAGATTGAACAAGAGAAAAGTGAATTGGTCATCAGTGATGCCCAAGGAAAAGTCATACAAACGATTCCCCTAGAAAAAGGAATACGTGAATTGGATATCAGTGCCAGAAATCTTATACCGGGCATGTACATCCTAAGTTTGGATGGCCCTGAACAGGAGATCATATCCATCAAGTTCATCAAGGAGTAACTCCTTTTGTATACACTCTCCTTGTATAGGGACATCTGGATTCAGGTGTCCCTATCTTTTTATCTCATTCCGAGGTTTCCTGAAAAATTCAGATATTTAGAGACAACTCTACTTTAGGGTTTATTCCTAATACTACTTTAATCCATTAGAATGTATCGTTATCATAAGGGATTTTATTCACATGGAAACTCGAGAATATTCTTCTTTATTCTATTATTCCTCCCTATTGCTAAGATTTATGCCCAACAAACTGATTCCATTGACATAGAAAATAGTCACCAAAAAGGACTCTCCTTATTTAACAACCTGCAATATTACGAAGCAATTCAAGAGTGGGAACAAACCCTTGCATTAAGACAAAAATATTATGGGGAAAATCATTTAGAAACTGCTAGGTCATACTTTAACATTGGCGCCTCATACAGTAATTTAGAATTAGATTCAGATTCAAAATTCTTCTTGGAAAAAGCGCTAATTATCAGATTAAATTTCTTTGACAACAAGGATGAAAAACTCATCAATCACATTATAATTAATTATAAATTACTAGGAAAAGCCCTTAAAGAAACAGGTGATTTCGATCAAGCATTATTCATTTATAACTCTTGTTTAGAAAAAATAAATCAAAATCACAAACAGTATCCTAACATCCTAAAATACAAGGCTCAAACTTTAAATTCCAAAGGAGTAGAATTTCAGAATGATGCGATAGACCTCTTAAAAAAGTCTAATTCTATATTCAAATCCCAAAAACAATTTTACGAACAAGCCAAAACATTAAACGACCTAGGAAATGTATATTATTCACAAAAAGCATATCAAAAAGCACTCAATAACTACAAAGCATCATTTGATATCCTAAAAGAAATTAATGATTATGACATCACTTATAATAACATCATAAAAGTTTCTAGTAATCTTGGTGACGCATACACTATGACATCACAATATGAGCAAGCAGAACAAACACTACTGAGCTCTATAAAAATTGCCAAGGAGGTATATGGAGAAACACCCATTTTCCCTGATTACACCCTCCCATATTCCTTACTTGGGGATTTATATAAAAAGACCCAAGATTACGAAAAAGCCATTAGGAATTATGACATCGCACTGAACAATACAATTCTTAATTTTTCAGATATCGCCGCACATCCTAGTGATATTAATTTAAACGAATTAGAATTCATCGGACAAAAATCTGATGCAATAGAAATTCTTTTCCAAAGGGCCCAATGCCTTGAAAAACAAGGAAAAACCAAGGAAACATTTGAGAACCTCAAATTCATAGACCAGATCATACTATCCTTAAGGCATGATATCGAAACCGAATCCAGCAATCTGATTTGGGCGCAGGACACCAGGGAAATTTATGCTTATGCAGCACAATTGGCCATTAAGGAAAAACTACATGAAGATGCTTTTGATTTTATTGAAAAAAGTAAGGCCGTTATTCTTTTCGAAAACTTATTAAAAGCCAAGTCGGAACGCATTGCCAACCTACCGGACAGCACCCGTACGAAACTGAGTGGCATCAAACAGGAAATCACTTATTTAAAGGAAGAATTAATGTATAGCATCCTAGAAGAAAACAAGGAAGCTTCCAATCAATTCAGGGATCAGATTTTTCTAAAAAGAAATGAATTAAAAAATTTAGAACATGCCATTTCACTATCCGCACCTGAAGTATTTTCCTTACAAACCAATCCTTTCCAATTAAATGATTTTCAAAAATACTTATCACAGCAAAATACCACAGCCATAAATTTTTTCAGATACAATAATTACATCACAGCACTCGTCATTGACAAAAATAATATCACCCCTTTCACATTTAATATTGACACAACATTCCAAAACGAAATCCTAGATTATATCCAAATCATTTCAAGTCCAAAAAACACAAAAGAATCACTCGAAAAAAGTAAAAAATTATCAATAAAAATATACAGCAACCTAATCCAACCATTAAATATCAGCAATAACCAGCAACTACTCATTATTCCGGATGGAATCCTTCAATTTATCCCATTTGAAGCATTAATTACCAAAAACAACCAATACCTATTAAAAGAAAATCCAGTACACTATGCCTATTCAGCAAGTGTACAATTACAACTAAATGAAATCACCAATAAGGCATCCAAACATGCATTGATTATTTCACCTAAAAAATACGATGACCTACCTGATTTAAATTCCAGTGAAGCACCTTTAATCAGAGATATCCTCAATGGATATTTATTGGAAATGGACTCGGCCAATTCTGGTATTTTCCAAAGAGAAGCACCATCATACCAACTTTTACATTTATCCACCCACGCAGCTGTCCCCAAAGAGGAATTGGCCCAACCTTGGATTGCACTGAATGACCGAAAGGTCAAATTACCCGAATTATACAACATGAATCTCAATGCCCAACTCGTTACACTCAGTGCCTGCGAAACGGCGAATGGAGCACTTGTAGAAGGAGAGGGAGTCATGAGTCTGGCCAGAGGATTCAGTTATGCAGGTGTGCCCCAAGTCATTACGTCCTTGTGGGAAGTCAACGAGAACAGTACTGCACAAATTATGGAATATTTTTACCATGAATTATCCAAGGGTGAAAAACCCAGTAAAGCCCTCCATCTTGCCAAACTCACTTATCTGGAAAACAATAGTCTGAGCAAGGCCAATCCGTACCACTGGGCAGCATTCACGGCTTGGGGACATGACAGTTACAGTACTAAACCCTCAAAGAAATATTGGATATTCGGTTTGTTGGGTATTGTAATACTGGGATGCATTTTTTTTCTTTCAAAAAGGGGTATCAAAAAACAGTAACCCCATCTACAACAATACCTATCTGAAACACAAGGCCTGTTTACAAAACACTTTCAGCACCTCGATTTCAGGTACTTGGAGCAACTTGGTCCGATTTTTTCCGTAGACAAATTGGTAAGTACTATTATTATCTTTGCGCCAATAGTAATGACACCTCCCTTGAATCATTCAAATATTCAGGCACAAAACTTATGTTTAAAAAGGCAGCTACTATATTTCTCCTAGTTTTCGTGGTATTCACGGATAATGGAAGCCTATTGGCCCAATCCAACCCAATATTGGATAGTCTTGACATACAACTCAAGAATACCCAGTTGCCCGGAGAAAGAATAGATATCCTCACCGAAATGGGAAATCATGCCCGACTGACCGTGTCTCTCAGTAAGGCGATGGAATACATCGACGAGGCCATGAGGATAGCCAAGGAACTCGAAAATAAGGAATGGCTTGCTGACGTATCCATTGAAAAAGGGAAAATATATGCAGGAGAGGGCCGTCATGATGAAGCCGAACAATTATTCCTCGAAGCCTGGCAAGTCTACAAGGAAAATGGCAACAATCTCAAACTCGTCAATGTCCTCAATGGCTTGGGA
This sequence comes from Saprospiraceae bacterium, assembly GCA_020631355.1. Classification (GTDB taxonomy): domain Bacteria; phylum Bacteroidota; class Bacteroidia; order Chitinophagales; family Saprospiraceae; genus JAHDCE01. The sequence continues at coordinate 198,387 of JAHDHL010000004.1, forward strand.
ATCATCAACAGAAGACAAGGAGAATATCTTGAATCTGTCAAGTATCTCGAATATGCAACAACCTACTTCTCTGATAGCATTGATGCAAGGAGTAAGGGAGGCATTCTTTCCAACCTAAGTAATTCCTACAGTAGAATCAATAAGTTTTCTCTAGCTTACGAAAAGCTTTTTGAGGGAACAAAGTATTATGAGGAATCTGGTTTTACTAGGGGAATCGGACTCAACTATGGCAACCTGGGGTTATTGTATAAGACTCAAAAGGATTATGATAATGCCAAAATTTACTACCATAAATCCTTAGACATCCTTGAAAAGGAGGGTGACCTCAGAGGACAAGCCAACGCCTATTCCAATTTGGCTAATCTACATACGCTAATGGAGGAACAGGAAAAGGCATTGGAATATCATCAGAAACAACTCGAAATCGTGCGGCAAATGGGTTCTGGTGAGCGGATTTTTGCTACCCAACTCTCCATTATCAGCAGTTACATTGACATGGGAGACTACCAGAAAGCTGATATGGAACTCCTGACATTGGCCCCCCAAAAGGACCAATTTTCCAAAAGGTACCAAAACACCTATCATCTGAACAAGGCCATTATCCATCAGAAAAAAAAGCAATACCAACAGGGAGCAAAGGAAGCTGAAATCGCTTATGGGCTAGCAAAAGAAATGGGTGATTTTGAGAGTCTGGCTTCAGTATTGGATCAGATCCAAACCATATACAAGGAAATGGGCAACCACCAAAAGGCATACGAATACCTTTTGGAATATAAGGAAGTATCCGATAGTATCAATAGCGAGGATAATGTACAGGAACTTACGGCCCAACAAATGCAGTTCGAGTTCGACAAGAAACAGGAAACATATGATTTGGAAAAGGAGGCCTTGGAAAATAGACTCGCCTCCCAAACCATTATTCGTAGGGCTGTCATACTCGTTGCTGTTCTCGTTGCCATCATCGCACTGATATTATACCGAGCTTATCGAAGGAAAAAACTGCTATTATCAGAGAATCTGGAGAATAAGAGAATAATAGAGGAACAATCCCGACAATTACGGCAATTCAATGAGGAGCTGGAAGCTACGGTCAAGAAACGTACCGCAGAACTCCAACAGGCGAACTACGAACTCCGGACCATGAATTACATTGCTTCGCACGACATCAAGGAACCCATCAGGAATCTAGGGAATTATGCGGGACTTATCTTTAGGAAACTACCCGATGACCTTAAGAACAGTCTTGGTGATTATTTCGATATCATCAAACGAAGTACAAAGCAACTGTACACCCTTGTAGAGGACTTTGCAAAATATACTCAACTCTCACAGGATGACAACAGCCATACCGAAGCCATTGACCTAAACCAAATCATTATCAATGTAGAGGAGGGCTTGGAACATGCCATCAAAAAGTACAATGGGAAAGTCATCAAGGACCAGTTACCCACTCTGGATTCCAATAGTTCCTTACTTTATACCACGTTCCAGAATTTGATTGAGAATGGATTGAAATATAACCAATCCGAAGTACCTACCGTCAGGATAACCCATGAAGAAACTGAGGACAACCATCAGATTACCATTACTGACAATGGCATCGGTATCCCTTATGAATATCATTCCCAAATATTCGAAATGTTCAAGAGACTACATAGCCGGGGAGTATATGAGGGTTCGGGTATTGGATTGGCCATTGTTAAACTGGCCATGAACAAACTGAACGGCCAATTGGATATTAAGAGTGAGGTGGGTATTGGAAGTCAGTTCATCCTTTCCTTCCCTAAAAACCATGATACCTAAAGCTGGTTTAGGATTGCCTCCAATTCATTCTTCTTATATCTCCCGCCTTTTTCCAGATATTGTTCGATTTCCTTGCGGGCATTATCTCCATCCCCTTGCTTCAACAAGGACAGGATGTAGTACCAATCCGCCTTGGGCGCATTCAGATAATCCCCCTTTCGAAGTTCATCAAAAACAGATTGAGCGGATGTGATATCATTCATCTCCATATCTGCTATCCCTTTGGATAATTTGAGGTCGAACCAATTATTATGGGTCTCTGGCATTGTATCCAACACATTACCCATCAGGACAGCTGCTTCGTCATATGATTTTGCATTGAATTGCTTTTCAATCTCAGCCATTATGTCATCAGTACTCCCCTTGGTCACCAAAGCCAAGGGCTCTACCTTATGATATTCTGCAAACAGCTCATCACTACTCATCCCTCCATTCATGTTCGTCACATAAAAGAATCCGACCAATAGCAACACTGTTGCTGCCACTGCCAATGGCTTCCAGTTGAAACGCTTCACCTTTCCATCGGGTTGCGAGGAAGACTTCTCTTTCTGTGTCTTAGCCTTTTCATTATGTTTGGATAATGCCCCTTTCAATTTGGATTGCATATCCATGGCTTCCTTGGATCCGAGGAAAGCTTCCAGCTCCACATCCGATTCTTCTACCGCAAGTGGTTCATCATTAAAATGGGCCAACAACTCCTCCTGGATTCTAATTTCATCCTTGAGTTGTGGTATTGATTCTATTTGTTGCTCAAATTCCCTAAGCTCCTGCCCTTGGAGCTCCCCATTGAGATACCTATCAATGAGGTCATATATCCTTTCATTGAATTCCATAATTTACGCTCTATACCGCAAATCCGTCTTGATCTTCTTGACCAGACTCGATTTACATTTAAAAATTCTTTGGCGTACGGTAGTTTCTGAAGCATATCCCAATCGCTCCATGATTTCCCTGCCAGATACCTTATCCAGATGTAGCTTCAGTATTTCTTTACAGTTATCGGATAGTTCGGTGAATTTCTCCTCGAACAATTCCCATTTTTCCTGTTCCAAAATGGCCCTTGCTCCATCTTCTGTTGCACTTACTTGTTCATGGAATGCTTGATTTGTTACCCGCATTCTGGATTTTTTATTCAATTCCCGCCTCCAAATATTCTTACAGGCAGTGAATAAATACCCCTCAAATGTAGATTGGATATCAAACTCCTTGACTTTCATTCGTGCATAGAGCTGCATCAAAACTTGATTGAAAACATCCTCGGCATCAGAATCCGTTCCCTTTTCACGAGTCACGAACCGCTTAACCAAAGGAAGGAAATCATCATAGATTTCAAGGAGAATGGCATCACTTCCTTTCTTCAATCCTTCCAGATAATATGAATTAGAATGTCTTTGCATGGTCTATCTCTTGTCGTGGCCCAAAGATAGTCGAAATCACCGAATGGATAATAAAACCATTCCTTTTCCCATGCTATGCCCCAAAGTGGTATTAGTTATTTGAATGGATCGCTGAACTTGACATCATTCGTCAATTCGTCATCCGTGAGTGTTCTCAGGAAATTGACCAAATCCGTTTTTTCTTGTTCCGTCAGGTTCAACTGTATGGCTTGTCCATTCTCATCTTGTAGGGCATCCCCTAAATTCGGATGATTCTGTACCCCGCTGTTGTAATGTTCCACCACTTCCTCCAAGGTAGCAAATCTACCATCATGCATGTATGGAGCTGTCAGTGCAACACTCTTTAGGGACGGGACCTTGAATGTTCCTAGGAATGCCGGATTATTAATAGCCTCGAAAACGCCCAAGTCATCTGTGGATTCAGCATCCAGACCATTGTTAGTGGGGCCGTTGTCAGGATTAATGAACGCTTCCGTGGAATGGCATCCCACACATCCGCCGCCACCCAAACTCACAGGTCGGAAAAACAATCTTTTACCATTATTCTCACTCTCACTAAAGTTAGGAAAATCATCAGTCGGAATGCTAACCCCTGTCCGCCCCTCGTCATACTTGCTGTTCACACTGACCATACTCCTTACGAATTGGGCCAAAGCCTTTGCTATGAGGTCTGCATTGATTTCCGTAGTACCAAATGCATCATCAAATAGTGCAGGATAATAGGATTGTGACTGAACCGTACTGACCACACCCTCAAGTGTCATTCCCATCTCAACGGGATCCTGGAAAGGCATCAAAACCTGATCCTCCAATGTCTCGGCCCTTTCATCCCAGAAGAATCGCCCCCTACCATACCAATTCGCATTGACCAAGGACATGGAATGCCTACCGGTAAGTCCGCCCTCGAATCCTAGACTCAATACGTCACTATCCGAAAAACCATTTTCCTGTTGATGGCAGGAAGCACAGGATATCGTACCATTGGCACTGAGTTTTGTATCATAGAAAAGTACTCTACCCAATGTGGCTCCCTCATTCGTAATCGGGTTATCCGAAGGGGTATTATCATTCTCGACAGCAGCATTCTGACCTGGGCCTAAAAGTACATTAGTTTGGAGATGCTCCGGAAGAATGACAGTTTCATAATCATATGGGGCTTCGGGAAGATTCAATACGTCATCTTCCATATCCTGATTATCCACTGTTTCTTTCTCACAGGACATTACACTGAAAAAGAGCATTACCAATATCATTATACCTGTCGTAGACCTGTTCATTTCACTTGATTTTTAGTTCCAATAACTATTCAGACTCAACCGTTTCCAAGAGGTTTAATTTCATACCCATTTATTTTTTTCATAAAATTCCAAAATCAGTGGGTAACAATTCTTTTCCATCCTGAACTACTCATCGAAATCAAGAGGAAACGGCTCCTCTTTTTACGCTTTAGGTCGGTCCGAGAAACTTACCTATTCTATTAAAAAAATATAGAGATCATGAAAAATTCAAGCACTTTTAGTGCAAAGCTATTCGCTTTGCTAACGGTTATCCTATGCCTAGGATTCAATCTTTCAGGACAAAATGATTTTTGCCCCGGAAACATCTTTCAAAATGGTGATGTCGAACAAGGCACACCCACACCCAACGATCAAGATATTAACAATGCTGTGGGATTCAGCAGTATCTGGGGACCGGGAAGTATTGCGGATTACTACAATGCTACCTCAGGTCCATTCACACCACCACAGCCTCCGACTGGCAACTGGGCAGGATTCTGGGTTTCCAACCATGCCACACCCAGCGTCACCTACAGAGAGGGATTGTTCAACACACTCAATACCACTATCGGTGCCAATTCAGGGGTTTACTCCTTTACTTTCGACATGGCTTGCCTTGGTGGATGGGGAGATGCGGAACTAGGGATATATGGAATATATAATCCCAGTGGAAATGTTTCCATCAATCCTCCCATCACCTCACACAACCCGACCAACGAGGGCTTTTTTGGCGCCACCAATACCATGGAACTAGGACTGATACCCATCAGTGGCAACGCTTGCAGCAACACCAAGACCAACCATACGATTTTCTTCGATTCAGCTGATGCAGCCTTCCCCACCAATGGAATCACACATATCCTCCTAGCAAGTAGCAATGATACCATTGCAGGAGCAAGGTATATTGCCGTAGATAACTTCTGCATGGTATTCGAGGGGCCATCTCCTGTAGATAGCTGTGTTACCATCATTGATGAGGACTTCATCTGTAATCCTGATGGTAGTACGACGTACAGTTTTGATTTCATTTACAATGGTACACTGACCGCCGATAATTTCATTGTTACGGATTTGAATGGCAATACGCTTTTCAATGTTGGCGGACTCACGCTCAACACTGGTAGTACATACAGTACTGTCTCATTTAATATTCCTGCTGGATTGAGTACCTATTGTTTCAGACTGAGACTATTCGGAGAGGAAGAATGTTGTCATATTGAACATTGTGTGGATGTACCTGAATGTGACCCTTGTGATTCGGTATGGGTAGAAAGTTTCCCATTACAGAATGACAATGGTGATTGTTGCCACAGCATAGATGTGGTCAACAACTTCAACGGAAATTACTTCACACACATCACATCAACCATCATCACTCCTGGTGTAACATTCAGCAATCCTACTGCCAACTTAGGCTGGACGGTTTCTGGCGGTGGAAACAGCCTCACCTGGACTCCTCCATCAGGGTTCATACCCTTGGGTAGTTCGAATGGAGCCATGGACTTCTGTTTTGACAATATCATCCATGCATCACAAATTCCACAAACGGTCGTATTCGATTGGTGGCAGGTGAATGCAGATGGAACAGTATCCACAGAATGTAGTGACACCTTGTATTTTGATTGTACCTCCTGTCTTTATGTCAGTGACGACTGGATTGACTGCGAACCTGATGGTTCTTATCAATACAACTTCTCCGTATGGAATGCCACCAATCCTGCGCATGATGCCACAGACCTTAGGATTGTTCCATTGATGGGTGGCGTTTGTCTGGATGGAAACGGTTCTTTCACTCCAGTTACATTACCATTGCCAGGAGCACCGCTTTCCAGTGGAGGAAGTGCCAATCTATCTCTGAATATCTCAGATTGCGGTGCCGGATTATCTCCAGGTTCCCAAGTACCACTCAGGCTCATTCTTGTAGACAATGGTGTGGACCTTGATTGGTGTTGTCATGTGGATACCCTATGGGTTACCATACCGGAATGTCCTGGTGGAAATGATTGTGATTGTACCACATTACCCGATGACGTAGCACAAGGGTTCACCACATCAGGTTCTGCTTGTACGAGAACATTCACTCCTGTAGGATTAACAGATTGCGATTCAGTAAGGTGGTTCATTGGAGGGTCTGGAATCGTAGGTACATCACAGGGTAATGCCCCATTAACCCATACATTCTCTACAGGAACATATACAGTTTGTATGATTGTTGGGAGATTCCTACCTGACGGAACATTCTGTGACGAATATGAATATTGTGAAAGTTTCAGCATTCTATGTCCTATCATCATTGATAATGCATTTCCTAGTAAGCAACAAGTCATCCTTTCTATTTTCCCTAATCCTGTGGTCAAAGAGGTAACCATCACCATCAAGGAATTAGGTATACATTTCATCCACAATGTGGAAATCGTGAATACCAAAGGAAACAGAATGGCCGTAAGAAAATCGGCTGTTGCCAGAATGGGTCAGAATGCTACTGTCAATATGGACATCGGTGCTTTGGAAACAGGAATTTACTTTGTCAGGGTCACCCTATCCAATGGTGAGGTCAGGACAGAGAAGATCGTAAAAGTTGAATAATACTCTATGCTTCATATGAATCGGGATGTCTAATCAGGGATACATCGGCAACACAAATGTATCACACCCTTTCATCTCGTATATGACCGAGTTCCATCTCCATGGAGCTCGGTTTTTTATTTTTATTGGGTAACATTCTTATTCTGTCTTGAACTAGGGTATGAAGTACAATGATTTTTTTACTTTGCAACGCGATTAACCAAAAACATATCATAATGAAATTCATCACTACTACACTTTTATTTTCACTTGCGTTTCTTACCCTTAATGCACAGACACCAGGCGATACTATCATTGGATGTACTGCCTGCCAACCCTTAGGATTCAACATACTGGACAATGGAGATTTTGAGTCAGGAGACACTGCATTCTCAACAGACCTAACCAATGCCACGAATGCTTCCTGTCCGTCGAATTCCTATATCATCCTTGATTCAGGCGAGACCAATTGCCTTGGTTTGAGCCTGAGTGACCATACGTCAGGAGAAGGGAATTTCATGTTAGCAAATGCATCACCATTCAATGATGACGGTTCAGATTTGATGGACCCTATTATTTGGTCGAATAATGTATTCCTTTTGGACCAACAGAACTACAACTTTTCCTTTTGGGTATATAGTCTATCTGGTATAGATGGCCAACCGGACCCTTTTCTCGAATTCACGGTCAACGGAGCAGTGGTAGGCAGCACCAGTTCCCTTAATGATGCTCCATTGAATGAGGGCAGATGGGTCAAATACTGTTTCGATTTCTTTTCAGAGAATGAGGCTGATGTGGAGATTGCTATCCAACAAACCTACTCCCCCATGTCCATCATGGGAGAAGCAACACCATTCTTATTGGATGACATTGCATTTTCACCTGTGTATGATGACGCTATCCCTTGTGAACTGATTGTCCAATATGTACCGGGCACATCTGACGCACAAAAAGATATCATCAGGAGTACCTACGACATTACCGTTCAGGATTCCTGTGTCTGTGGGGATATCGATCTATGGTTGGTGAATCAGTTTCCTATGATTGTGAATGGTGATACCATCATCGACATTGAAAGACTGAAGCTTTCATCCAGGGATTCGGCTGATGTTCAGGATGTGGATTTCAACTACATTGTTCAGAATCATGCCGAGGGACAGGCATCTCGAAACTTTGGTTCTCCAGTAATGCAAACAGCGTCATTCGCAGATGGGTCTGACAATGAATGCGCCGTAGTCGTTGCCATTATTGACACGGGAATCGATGGTAATCATAACCAACTTGATACAGATATATGGCAATCAGGAGGCCCTTGCCCAGAGGATGCCAATAACGGATACAATTTCGCCTATAACGACAACAACCCTGAAGACGACAGTAACAATGGTCACGGAACTCATGTGGCGGGTATTGTGGATAGTTTCTACACGACTTACAATCCGAATTCATCCTATCCTCTCGAACTCATTCCTGTAAAGGCTCAGGATAGTCTTGGGAAAGGAACCTTGTTCGAAATTATTTGCTCTACCCTATTCTCTGTGGATAACGGTGCGGATGTCATCAATATGAGTCTGGGATACCGTGGGGATTCTTCCACCATCATGTACAACGCCATAGAAAAGGGATTATTGGACAATGAGGTGCTTGTGGTATGTTCTGCGGGTAATGACAGGAGGGATAATGATTTATATGGACACTACCCATCCAATCTGAGTAATCCGAATCTGATTGCTGTAGGTGCGGATACCACTACGGAAAACAGTGCGTTCCTATTCTCGAATTACTCTTGTTTTGGAGAAACCACGGTGGATATCTCAGCATTCGGATATATGTACAGTACACTTCCTGATAATCAGAACGGATTCCTAAGAGGAACCTCAATGGCTGCTCCACAAATAGCGGCGGCTGCAGCTCTGGCCAAACCCTACTATACAGGAACGGGTGCTGCTGCCGACATCAAGAATCTTATTCTGAATTCCGGTTTACAAACAGTGAATCCACAAGATACCACCTCCGTTTCCAATAGGACATTCGATATCACTACATTCAGAAATAACTTATCGAACCTGACCACACCTGTTGTATGTGACCCCACCATTTCCATTCAGGAAATCGTGGATAGGAACAGCTGGGTGAATATTTCTCCGAATCCAACGACGGGCGTATTGAATGTGGAAATCGAAGGAGCGGAATCCATATCACATTTCCTCATTTATGATATCCAAGGCAAACTGATTGGGAAGCAGGACAACCGCAATTATAATAATCAGGTCAATGTGGAAAAACTGGAAAATGGATTTTATATCCTAGAAATCGTTACGGACACCTACAGTGCAAGGAAGAAATTCATCAAGCGATAATTCCTGACATAGAATCCGTTTTGATTTTGTTGCTGGATATTGATTCAAGTTCATTGAATTATTCCTAAACAACCTCAACTTCTTTATATATTGCATGGAAACCAATTGGAATTTCCATGCAATATTTTTTTTCTACCCTGTTCCTAATCTGTTGTTCACTCATGCTCCTTGGGCAGCAAAAAGAGGCCCTGAAGACATCTAACTCCAATACACAGGTTGACGAACAGAAAACTCAGCTAACGCCTAGGGAGGCTGACTCCTTGAAAATAGTCGACCTGAAAGCAGAGGGTGTATCACATTGGGGGAAAAAAGATTATGCGAAAGCATTAATATCCTGGTCCAAGGAATTGGAATTAAAGAAAACATTCTTTGGAGAAAACCATGTTGAGGTTTCGAGGACATTGCACAATCTGGGTTCGGCGAATTATCAACTGGGGCTCATTAAGAAATCCATCCTCTTTAATGAGCAAGCGTTGGCTATCAGAAAAGCCGCATTGAAAGTAGAAAAAGAGGAAGAAACATACAGGTTGACCCAAGGGACATACAAGCAGCTTGTCAAATTAAATCTGGATATCGGGGACTATGACAAAGCCATCCTTTATTACAAAGACTGCCTGAACACATTGGACATCCAACCCGGTGACCTCCCTGAAATCAGTGTCTATACCGCACAGGCCTTGGAACAAAAGGGAGGCTCATATCTGGACGAGGCCATCACGCAATACAAGGATGCGATTTCTATTTATGACAAAAAGAAAGATTGGTCGCACAAAGGAAAAACCTTATTTGATTTAGGTAATGCCTACGAAAAAAAGGGAGATTATGAGCATGCGGAAAAAGCTTATCTGGAATCGTATGACATTCTATATAATGTAGTGCAGGAACTGAATCTGGGTATCCTCTCACTGACTAACAACATCGGTTCATTCTATGTAGAAAGAGGAAAACTGGACGAAGCCAAACCCTATCTGGAAGAAGCCTTGTGGATGGCTGAGGAATTATTCAAAGGGAAACAGATCTATGAGGAATTATTGGCCTACCCTACTGAGAATCTAGGGGAATACCATACACAAAAAGGGGATTTCAAAAAAGGGATGGAATTCCACGACAAGGCTATCGGATATATCATTGATGGGTTTGATGGCATCAAGGATAATCTGAGCGAACAGGATATGAAAGATATTCATATCAAGGGTATCAAATCGGATGCATTGGATATTTTTTCATCTCGTTCGGAATGTCTTTATAAAATGGGGGAAAAGGAGAAAGCATTGGAAAATTACCAATTCATAGATAAAATCATATTCTCACTCAGGCAGGATATACAAACTGAAAGCAGTAATTTATTATGGGTCAACAAAACCAGAAGCATTTATAAGGATGCCATTCAATTGGCCTTGGAATTGAATCAAAAAACATTGGCATTCGAATTCATGGAAAAGAGTAAGTCCGTATTACTTTTTGAGAATTTGGTAAAGGCCCAACAATTAAAACTGGATGAATTCGACCTGACAATCCGAGAAGAAAGAGACAGCATATTAGAGCATATCCAAATATGCCAGAGTCAGATGGCCATTCGTCCCAAACAAAAAGATTCCCTCAATAATATATTGCAATCATTAAAAATAGAATTAGCGGAATTCGACCAACTCCATTTACCTAAGAATATCATAGAGAAAAGATTTAAGAAAAACATACTGGTGGATTTCCAGAAATACTTGGAACAGCATTCGTCCATTGCAGTACAATTTTTCGGAAATTCCGACGAATTAATTGCCTGTGTGATTTCGCAGGATGACATTCGTTTCCACACTTATAAAAAAGATCTGCAAAGAACCCAAAGGATTTCTAATTGGATACAGGATATTTCCATTCCCAAAAGTAATATTACCAAGAGTGACATACGACGTAGTCATTCCATCTCCCATGATATTTTCAAGGATATTATCCTACCCTTGGATTTACCGAAAAAAACTTCGTTGGTATTCATTCCTGACGGCATCCTGCAGTTCGTTCCATTCGAAGCCTTATTGACTTCCGTTTCAGAGGAAAGTGATTTTTCGGGTGCACCGTATCTCATCAGGGACAACCCCATTCACTATGCTTATTCCGCAAGTGTACAACTCGCCCTAGTGGAAAAATCCATACCAACGAAACACAGCAGTGCATTCATCATGTCCCCTCAGAAATTCGATGGACTAGCTGCCTTGGGTGCGGATGAGGCCATGAAAGTACAAGCTCTTTTGAATGGGGAATTATTAGAGAAAGACAATGCGAGTGCCAATGCATTCCTGAACCATGCATTGGCTGCCAGCATCATACACTTATCCACACATGCCTCGGGTGGAAATCGGGACATTGCTCCTTGGATTGCATTCAGTGACCGTAAACTGGATGTTTCAGAATTATACAATCTACAAGCCAGTACACAACTTGTCACCCTGAGTGCCTGCGAAACAGCCAAGGGAGAATTGATAGCTGGTGAGGGGGTAATGAGTTTAGCGAGGGGATTCAGTTTTGCGGGTGTGCCGCAGGTCATCACATCACTTTGGGAAGTGAATGAGCAAAGTACCACATCCATCATGGAAAGTTTCTACACCTTAATCAATAAGGGCATGACTCCCAGTGAGGCATTACACCAGGCGAAGCTGGATTACATCAGCAACCATAGTTTGGCTGAGGCCAGTCCTTATCATTGGGCCTCATTCACGGCTTGGGGCCATGACAGCATCAATGAACAAGGCAAGACCAGTTCCTGGTTCTGGATGATGGTGGGTATCATTGGGGTTTTGGGGTTGTTCATGTTTTTTGGGAAGAAAGGGAGGTGATGGGGTAGATATTGTATCCTATACATTAAGATAACCGTAGTTAACAATTTAAGGTGTTCCTTTGAAAGTATGAAAAACCAGCTTTTAGATTTTCGTATAAAAAAATCTAAATATGAAGACTTTTATACTTGTCATCGGACCCAACCAGCAGCATCCCGTAGGAATGAATGATGCCATTATGATCCATGATTTCTTTGGGAAAATGCATGGCATTGAGAATTGCAGCTTACTCATCAATGAAAAAGCGACCATACCCAATATCCTACGACACCTCAATTCCATCACTGAGGGAATAGCCCCATTTGACGAGGCTGTACTCCTTGTATACTTCACAGGGCATGTTATTCCCAAGGTATTCAATGGAGTACAGGATTTCATTCTTATCCCATCGGATTATGATGGGTACAATCCCACACTGAACGGTCTAAGAGGAAGCGTATTGAACCAATTACTTCCTAGAAAACCCAATTGTCATAATCTTATAGTAATGGATTGTATTTATTCTGAATACATCCATGCCCAACAGGAAAGGTCATACAACGCCAACCCTACTGCATACATCCTATCTTCAGGAATCAATCAATATTCGCATATCATGCGTGAAAAACTGAATAGTATTTTCGCCCAAGCTTTCATTGATACTATAAAAAAGGGAAAACAACTATGCAAGAGTATCAAACTATCATTTATAAAGAATGAATTAGCTGGTTTGATGCAACAGCTATTAATACAGCAAAATATCGGTCTTGCCCAGATTCCCCAATTCCCATTTCATGGAGTAAAGGATTTTATTTTGTTTGATAATAATCAAAAGGTACCATCCAAATCTCCTAAAAACATATCTAATGACAAGACACCACTTTCGTCCATGATTTCAAAATTGGAAAAAGTGAAAATGAATGATAACATCTTATTCAGGTTCAACTTATTAAAATTCAAGTATTCGAAAATAAAGGATGAAAACCGAAAAGGAATTTATTCACATAAACACAGAAAGGAATTAGAAATAATCAAGGCAGGATTAATACTCATTTATAATAGTATTTAGGAATCATTTGAAAATATGATTTGCAGAATATTTTGAAATAATCCCTACTCAAAATCCCCCTTCAATAATGTGATTAATTTCTTTTTTAATATTTCTGGAATTGATTTCTTCAGAGCAGGAAAAATCCAATTGTCGCTTAATTATTTTTTTTGCATCACCCGGCAGCATGCTAACTATTTTAGATATCTTCCTAAATTCATCCAATCCTTTTTTAATATTATTAATCTTAGAAAAATTCGTATCCAAAATATTTTTTTCCTTTTCACCAATTGCATTTACACCCAATTTACGAATACTATAACTCGTATCCTCCAAAAGAAAAATCAATTCCTGTAAATCGTGAGTGGCGTCCTTGTGCATCATCAGTTCGTTGTAATCCAAGACTTTTACATCCTCGTGTAGGAAACGGACTTCTTCCTCCAACAACCCCGATGACAAGTACTGTTTATCCCTGATTTGCTGGAAAGCCGGTAAATCTTTTTTGAACGACAATCCCAAGGTGGTATTGAATAACATTTTCCTTGCGCTTCTTGAAACTTCCTCTCCGCTATCCGGCACTACCATCAGTCGATATATTTCTTCTGTATCCTGGGTTTCAAGATAATACAAACCTAGAGCCACCCTACGTCCGACCAGAATCATTTCCCTGAATCTCTCCAGATTCTTTTCTCCTTTTTGTTTGATGGTTCCCATGAAACTGAATTCTTCCTTATCCAGATTCCTTTTCCTGCAAAGGCTGATAATCCTCTTGGCTTGTACATTGATTTCTTCTTCTGCTTCTGCGTAATCAATCTGCTGCAAATGGTCTCTGTAGAAATAGGAAAGGGGTTGGAAGAATCTTGTATTGGCCTTAATCCAAGGCGTACTTTTAGGACGACATCGGGATTTGAAATACAGTTTATCCCCCAATGCCGAGATGGCATCCAGAAAATATCCTAGTTCCTCATCCGAGCCCCAGACGTGTTGTTTAAGATATCTATGAATATTCAAGCGTTCATCCTTCATCAACTTGATGAGTCTTGCCCTACCGGATGTGAGTGCAACAAATCCCATGACCGCTCCCTTGAGTTCCTTGTTTGCCTTTTCGAATAAATCATACCCTTGATAATCCGACCATTCCTCGTCCCAGTGCTGAATCTCGGATGGCTCATAAATTCGGATATCCGCTACTACCAGGATTATCTTATTTTTCCCCTCATCTCCCCTAAGAACCTCAAATGCCTCCTTACCATTGGAAAAATCCATACAATCAATTCCTACACCATCTAATTTATTTTTAAATTCCTCACGGATTACTTCATTATCCTCCAAATAAATTAATTTCCATTTTTTCCTTTCTTTCTTGTGCTGATTTGCAATGCTATCCTTTGAGGGTAATAAATGAATGATATCATCCTTGAATGCGTCAATCATATTGGCCAATTTATGTAACTGGCCTTTCTTAACCACATCATTTATCTTATTAAAAACATTGGATTTTATTGTCTCTAATTCATCATTATCTATATGATCAATTTGGATGATTCTTGCAAAGTATTTATTTATCAATCCCCTTATCACATCATCAGAGCCATCACAAGAAATCAATTCATTCTTTAGTTCGTGGAGCATTTCCCCGACCAATCCCTCGCTATTAAAAAGAGTAATCTGGACATCTTTCAACCTGAGGTCAGTCATGGGTTCCAAATCCAGGAAATCATTCTTCCAATCCGGGTCCGTCAAGGGCATCCTCAACAATCTATGGTAGTAGGAATCCTTTAGGAAAGCGAATTTATTATTATTGGGTTGGAATGTTTTTTTCTTGTCATAAGTGGATATAAAAATAGGCGCTTTCAGCTGGTATTGCATTCTAAGCGCCCTTATGATATCCGGGGTATAATTCCTTTGGTTTCGGACTTCCAGTCCATTCTCGACAATTGCGGCATAGGTACGTTGTACGGCACCCGAATCCGAGACATAAGTTTCGAACTCATCCAGTTGCGTGAATACCATAGCATCAATATTCACTTCTTCCAGTGCCTTGGAAATGCCAGAGTACAGGGGTTGGCTATAGCCATTACATAGAATCAATACACTTTGCCTTTCCATATCCTTAGCATTTTGAAGTATCTATAAAATCTGCCAACATCCTTAGATATTCAGGATCCAGCACATCAATTACTCCCCTACTTTGCTTTAGCTGCCTTGTCTTCTGATGAAATGCATTCCATTCTTCTTCATAATTACCTATGAAAACATCAGGCATCTCAGGCCATTCTAATACGGTGTCTGGGTTTTGTAAGTGTCTCTTCATAAACGCTCTTCTTTTCTGGTGAGCCAACTCACCCTCATCCGGTTCTCTTAAGAATGACGGTAAAGGGCCATCCTCACAGACATAACTGTGGAATTCCCTAGCTTCATCATCCGTCAAATGTCCATTGCTTCCTGTCACTGACCTGTATATGGCCAGAACGCCACTGGGTATATCCAAATCATTCTTACTTCCATATCCTCCGTACCAAACCACCAGCTTCCCCTTATAACTCACCAGTTCGGATTTGTTTCTGGAATGTATAAAAATGACATCATAGCCGTTTTCGGGGGGATATGCTACTATCATCATTCCATCCTCAATTTCAGATTCCATTTCCAATTCATTGGAATCGAAATTCATCAGATGACATATGAAATAGGGGGATAGAGCGTCAAGGAGAGCCATAACCCTCAGTTCCTTGTCATCAATAAATAAAGCGGTACATTTACTTTCATTATCCATAACCAAAGTGGATTATCGTTCCGTTACTCGAATGTTTGCCCGCAGCATAAATCCTGAAACTGTTCTCATTCCCCAACAACGATCTCCTATTGGACTCGTATCGGTTGCAGTAGCCAGTCCTTTGATAAAGGTCAACGATTGCCTTGGCAGTATCCCCTCCCTTTTCCGAACTTCTATCCTGCTCGAATTTCGCTGTCATTCTATAATTATATTCCTGTTCGATTGCTTCATGGAGTAATTCAGGGTCTATGCTCATTCTGAGTTTCAACCCCTTAGAGTCCAAGGTAATCTCGATTAAGTTATCTTTAGTTTCGCAGCCTTTCATTGGGAATAATTTTTCGAATACTTTCTCCACACATAATGCTGTGGTATGCTGTGCTTCAAGTGTTTGACTCGGGGTGATTCCTTTCTTCTTATAGAGACGTTCGTCATCACACTGATTAATGACATCCACAAACATTTGATTCTTATCCCCATTCGGATACATCCGTCTATATGTGCCCCAGATAATAAAGATCACATCCATAACGGATTGGGTTCTTGTGGCGGGATCATTGGTTCCAAAAACCTTGAGTGCCTCGGCTACATGTGTTCCTGTCCTGAAACGGTTATCCTGTTTCAGCTTCATGTCCTTGATGAATTCGTGTCTCGGATAACCAAAATATGTAATGAGGGATTTGAGTTGAATGGGCATGTCCCATTTTTCATGCCAGGTCCCTTTCCTGATGAATTCATCCTTTAATAATTCATTCCAATTATGGAGATCATCCTGATTCCATTTTGCCATTTCACTTAGGAACTCACTAAGACTGATTCGCTTTGGCTTATAAATCTCGGTCCAACGTTCCCTAGAAAACATGATGGTATCCTTACAATCCCTTTCCATTGTACTTTCGATGAATTCGAGGTCAAGGATGGAGAGTACTTTTTGCTTATCCACCACATTCTGCGACAACACCCTTTTGATTCTTGCTACATTCACTTGGGTGGTGGTAATGGTAGCCATGAGTTTTCTTTTAGGATTATCCCTGAATAATGCATTAATTTTCTTATTCAAATCATGGTTGATTCCTCCTAGGGCAGGTAGCTCTACATCCACAAGAAAAATGCAGTATTCTCCCTTACAGACTTCCTCAAAGGCATTGTAAGTATCCTTTTTATTGAATGTCCGGTAATAGTAGAATCCGTCAACGGACTCATTCGGGATAGAGATTGTCTCTTTATTGAAAAACCTGAAGTGTTTCCCTCTGGACTCATCTATCTTGTCAAGGAAAAAATCGGGTTCATAATCATCATACTTATCCTTATTGAACTCATCCTTGGTTTTTTGCATCTTATCGGGCAGCATCCAATAGATTTCGTCCTCAGGACAATGTGTAATGATTTCCTGCATGAAAGTCTGGGCTTTCAGCGGATAATCCTCTATAATGACCCACCTCCTTTTTTCGGTAACGGTCTCATAGTTCTGCTCTCCGGCATCACTGGAATTGCTGCTATCTTGTTTCGTATGTTTTGTAGGCATGGGTATATTGGTTTTTATCTTGTGAATACTTTGTGGTATGGGAAGCTAAACTGGGTCAGCCAGATTCCATTCTGCTTATCTGATTTTTCTAGTGAGGGATATTTCCCAACAATCCTATCATAACTATTCTCATGAATCTCATCGAATGAGGAGAGATTCCCTTTCAGCAAAAGTAAGCAGGAATGAAGGACAGGTTTGGTTCCGAAACTTTCACTGATTTCTTCCTCTTTGCTTCTGAAGCAGGGGTTATAGAAACTGAATTCTATCATCTCATCCATCTTATCCGTCAGCGAACGTTTGATTTCGATATTGAGATAATACTTACCAGTCGAATGTTCCTGGATATTTGTCATGGATGCAATCAATAATCTAATGAGTGCATTCTGACATAGGATATCCTCGTTCTTTTTCCCATCCTCAACATCAACGGATGAAGCCCTATTGGGTTCCATCATCTTAATTCCCTCTGACAATTCCGTAACCACGGGATCCACATACAATGGTTTATCCTCCTTATTGTCATAACTGAACATTCTGAAATGTTTCTGATATAATCTGACCGCCTTGAAGTCCTTAGGCCTACGGCCTCGCTGCATGGTCTCTGCCACATACATCTTGATTGACTCCTCCTCACACTTCTCTATCAACCATTTGAGAGAGGGGTTCCTCGGGAAATCATCAAACACTCTCCGACCTCTCCTCCCCGACCATATTTTCATATAATTGGACCAGGTTTCGAATTTTTTATAGTCAGGAATGATGTGCCAATCCAATGCATCCTCCACAGACACTTCGTCCGGATATCTTTCATGGATGAATTGTGCGATTTGTTTGGCATTACTACCAAATACCTCCTTGAATTTCACATTACTCTTGTAAAAGATATTATCAATGATCTTATTCATTTCATGGCTGAATGCATTGATATCCGAACGGGTCTTGGCTTCCTTGGCTTTTTTTGTGATAATGGATTGATAAAACATGTTATCAATGGCCGGCATGGTGATTTTTTCGAATAGTATCTTAATCTGATTCAGCCGTTCCCTTGAGGCCTCCGAAAGATATTTGTTCCAGTGTACGCTCTTGCCATCTTTGAGGAAATTAAAATTCAGATCATTTGGCAAATCCCAAGAAGGGCGAATCATCAGAAAGAGATATGCTGCCTGGTTGGCAATGGCAGCCTTACCATCCCCCTCTAATGACACGGATGAGGACCAAATAGGAATAACGAGGTGCTCACGGGGCTGATGGTTTTGTCCCGACACCAAATCAAAGAAATAAGGCAATACAGGAAAACGGGAAAATTGATGAAATGCTTTCAATGCCAACAAGAGTGATGTCTCCTGATTCTCTTTCTTACTTTGTTGCAGATAAGGTTCCATGACAACCTTATACATGAAATCCCTACACACCATCTGGATACATTCGTCAATCTTAAATTTCCTTTTGATGTACTCAATATCCGACTTAATGGTACCACTGAACCTGCCTAGCTTATCAAACCGAACACTGAGTCTCCTTTCGAGGATATAGAGGTAAGTCAGTACTTTACTCTTATTCAAGCCCTCGTTTTCCTTAAAATTGAATTCTAATTCATCAGCTTCGCTGTCATACATCTCCCATCTCAGAACATTATGGGCAATATGAATCAGATATTGCAACAGACTGAGGAATGACTTGGTCACTTTACCATGTCCGGAAACAAGCCCAAGGGAGCGATAATCCATGTATATATCTATATCTCCCCCCTTATTAATTCCTCTCCGACTTTCTATTTCCTTTTTTAGATCATCCCAATCCTCGAGTAGGCCCCTATCACTTTGCCCTAGGGTTTCCAAACTTCTTATCCAGCTTACTTCAGGAATACTGGCTTTTTTTCTTATTTTTTCTATTTCACCCCAAAAAGGATAATTAAACTGAAATTTAGAAACATACTCCTTGGAAAAATCTCCCTTATCAGAATCAATTCCTTTCATACGAATTTCATGAAACAATAATTGTCTGATATAAATAAAAAATAAGACCTCGCCCGTCACACAATGTAACATACTAAAGCCTTTCTTATTAACGGATTTTTCAAATTCTAATCTAAAATCACTTTTATTATTTTTTCCATAATCATAGTCAGGGAATGCTATATCTGCATGGCTATTTTCTCCTACTTTCTTTTTTTGCTGGGTACTGATAAAAAGTGCATTAATTAATTTCTGATTGAAAGCAGAAATATATTTTTCTTCCCCATCAGGTTTTTTATCACTCTTTTTTCCATACACCCGCCTAAATGGGATTTCAATAAAAGGAGGTTTATCGTGAAAACTTAATAAATCAGATTGCAAATCACGAGAATGCAAGTAAACCCATTCTTTTGTTGCGGGATTAAGAAACATGTAAGCTCCGCCAATAATCCCCAGTACCTCATAAATAAATCTCTTTATTTTATCATCCAAACCAGGTATAAAATCGTTATACAAATCTTTCAGTTGTCGCCCCTGCAATTCCTTATCTATTACTAGAAGAATATCGTAAAAGTCCATTTTTTTTTCTGGCATGGTTTCATTTTTTTTAGATTCAAGAAGTTTTTTCTTTTTAATATAATCAATTTAGGTCGCTCCCCCAACTCTAAAACATAAAATAGGTCAACTCATTCTAAAAGAATGAGCAACCAGTATTTCCATCACATCCTCAATCATCATACATCAACCGAATGTCTTCCTTAAAAAGTTATCGTGAATTATCCAGTATACAAAAAACATAAAAATGCCCCGAGGCTAAACAAACAGTAGCTTCGAGGCACATTGGCTTCTAATTGATTCCATATCAAAGCTCTATATATCTGACACCTTGTTCTGACCTAGGGAGATTCTCTTTATGTCGCATCATATCATCCTTCTTCAGATATCCTTTCAGCGAGCCATCATCCGCCCAAATTGGTATCAAATCTTTTTCAGGGATGGTCTTTTCTTTTGGTGGTTGCTCCTTGGAAATCGAGGGAGGCATAGCTGACGAAATCAAACTACTATCATTAATAAAACCAAACAAAAAGGCAATAGCGAAAAAAGATAATGTCACTTGTATAAAACGAGATGCTATCTTCTCCACCATATCCAGGACTATTCCCGCTAACTTATAAAGGAGGGATGCTACCATTAAACAAACCACAATAAATATACACACATAAATTTCCATAGTTTCTTGATTTTAAGCTGATTCATTTACTTTCCAATCATAAATTCCGAACCAAAAAGTTATCGTTAATTATTACGCTGCACTTTCCTCGAAACCTCTTTTAATTTTTTTAGAAAATTTACATAATTCGCCAAAACTATAATATTTTATATCCCCCCCTAAAAGAGATTTAGTTTCCCCTTCACACAAAAACCGACGAGATTTTCTATCAGAAAAAAGGATTACCTTAGCATCTTTCAAGTGAGAATAATTAGATTTACTACCAATTAATTCTCTAGCGATTTCCAAACCATAATTCTTTTTATTATTCACATTCATATCCAGACGAATAATCACTACAGAACACTTATCCCTTGATCTAATTTTCGCATTGATATTCTCTAATCGCCCTGCCATATCATCTATTAAGACAAAATGTTTTTTAGCCTTGTATTTATCTGCCAATTCCAATGCTTCTTTTGTAGGTCTGTCTATTAATAAGTATTTCATAACTATTCGATTTTCCTACAAATTCCATTTATAAAAATTATCTGTTGTTATCCGTCCATTCATCATCCGTTCATTCAACCAGTAAACATCCGATAACTTTTTAAAAGAGACTTTTACAACAAGAAAGATATTCGCACAACTTCGATCAAAAAAACACAGTTATGAAAATAGAGGGAATTCATAAGCCATACATCGACATTGAAACATCATCCGACCCTGTCGGAATCATTAGGGAATTATTGGAATCAGACCATCTTGTGTTCATATACCTCCGAAATCGGAGTTCACTGAGGGAGAAACATCCAGACCAACTCAGGCGACTGGTCCTCAGACCCAATACCATATTTGTCAATCATGAACAATTTTCCGAAGTCCTGCTACCCCAACATGGTAACATGTATATCACCCAGAATCATATCTGTAGGATACGACTCATCCTTGAACCCCACCACGAACATCAAAAGTCTTTCATTGACAATCTCAATATGCTGAGGAGCCATTGTTTTGACCTACTCAGGGGAAGTATTTCAATCAAAAGGGTGGCTAGTGATATGAAAAAAAATCATATCCTCAGATTCATGAAAGCATATGAAACGTCCCTCACCTACCTTTCGAAAAAGGATATACCTCTGGAACACCCCATGGAAACCCAGTACCTGAACATTCTGATTCTACAAGTAGAATCACTTGAAAATATGCAGCATAACAAGAAAAATATCTTGAAGAACCAATGGACGATCAACAGTATAACAAGGGGATTGGAGTACTTAATACAATCCTCTTTGAGGCTAATGAAATCAAAACCATTCAAAAATGAAAAGAGGACTCCATATCTGTTTGCTCATTAATGATTATGAGAATGAAGTATTCATTAAAAACTTACAGAATAAAAAAATCACAGGCCTGAATCTTGTTTTCTCATTACAGAACCTATTCCATATTATTTCAGGATTAGGAAAGAAACAACCTTTCCACATTTGGGTACACCTTGAACGAAGTAACACTTATGACCGCAACCAAGGATACAAGACGATAAGGACACTCATGGAATTCATGAAGCACAAGGATATTCCTGATGAAATCATAAGGGATATCCTATTTATCTCAACCAGTCCACCTGAAGTGGTTGTGGATAATTTGAATGAGGGACAAGGTGCATCCTTGCTTAAGGGATTCAAATTATTTGATATCAATGTTTTCTCCCTAGAACAAATCAAGGGATTACCACAACCTTTTTATCGGGACCAATTTCTGAAGCACAAACACCAAACGAAACTGAATATCAAACCAGGGAGTCCACAATTGGAATATTTCAAGAATATGATATCCCCGACCATTGATTTGGCTCGTCTGTTGAAAGAATTGAAATTCTCTCATTCGGAGTATTTGTTGGAAGACATACAATTTTCCAAGGGGCTCCAGTCCTACACACTCAATTTCCAATCATTGACAGAGAAAAGGCTAGGCAAAGACATACATCTTGTTCGAAATCCTCTAATTAATAATGATACATTACAAAGTCATTATGATTACTTACAGGAATGTTTTCCTCATAGTCGCTCTCTCAATATCAGGGGTAATATTTCGGAAGATAATCCTTATATGGCTTTCGTAACCCATCACAATAAGCATCCACGTCTTTCTGAAGAACTGTTCGATCTTAGTCCTTCAGTTATCTCCTCCCTTTTCAACAATCTATTCGAAAAGATACAGGAGTTGTATAAGGTGGCCAACCCTGATTACATTTCAAAACAAAATATCCCCTGCCCTCTTTATGATCCTACCTCACAGTTGAGGCCCAGCATCATATACCAAAAACAACTGAACAAGGCTATTCTTCATTTACACGGACACATTTCACCTTACATGGAACTGGTGAGGGAAATAGGTTATGATAACCTTAGTCCGATTTATGAATTCGGCAAGACAATGGATAATGAAATAAAATTCAAGGGCATTCATCTATCCTCCCAATTCAAAAATGATGACATTCCATTCTTGAATGTACACGGAAACCTAGAAACCACATGTTTACATATTGGTCGGGACAATCAAGTAGAAATCGAGGGATTCAATAGTATCGACCTATTCAGACCTGAACATCCATACACGGATTTGGCTTCATTGTGTGTTGATTTGGAGTTGAATCTGATTCCTGATTTCAAGGTTTGCGATTTACATAGAGCCGGAATTGAGACATGGAGGAACCACCAATTCAAGCTCATGCACATACAAGACCCACAAACCTGCAACGCCCAAAATGAATTCTTAGGATTCAAATGGGCATCCGTGGTAAAAGACCACGCACTCAACAATGCATTCCTTGGACCATCCCACAATGAGATACTTCCTCTGGAACAACGCAATATGCATTTCAATCTTATGAGATTACATCATTACCTCTATCATCTTGCATTAGCGGAAATCAAAAGATACAGACGGGAAAAAATCACCTACATCTATTTGACCATCATGGATATCCTACATGAACTCACTGCGGAATAATCGGATTACTTCCTATAATCCTCGTATCCTTCTTTCTCCAGACGTTCGTATTTGGCCTTGACGCCCTCTACCAAAGATTGTTTGTAATCCATCATTTTCTGAAGAATGGAATCATCAGCACTTCCTAGGATTTGGGCGGCGAGGATACCTGCGTTCTTTGCAGCATTCAATGCCACCGTAGCAACGGGAACACCATTCGGCATTTGCAGGATAGAAAGCATGGAGTCCCAACCATCTATGGAATTGGATGATTTGATCGGAACACCTATCACGGGCAATGGAGACAAGGATGCCACCATCCCTGGAAGATGGGCTGCACCTCCTGCACCTGCTATGATAACCCTTATACCCCGACCATGTGCCTGCTTGGCAAAATCAAACATCCTATCGGGTGTACGGTGTGCCGAAACGACTGTCAATTCGAAAGGGATTTCGAATGTCTTCAGGATATCGGCTGCTTGCCTCATAACCGGCAAATCCGAATCAGATCCCATGATGATACTAACGACTGGCTTTTCCATCCTTTCCATTTTTTTGCAAAAGTAAGACAATTATTCTATGAACACTCCTATTATTTCATCATCTAAAAACCATCGTTCATCAAAATTCTGATGGATTTTAACATCCGTTATCGTATTTCAATTCAAAAATATTTAAATTCCTGTAGCCGTTGAAACCATATGGTTTTTGTTTGACCCCATCCAACATGCAAAACCTTAGTCGAACCATGAAAAATCTTATTATCCTACTCTCATTCGGCCTGCTCATCAGTAGTTGCATTTCTGAGAAGCATTATGTTTCCATCGACAACATCGAATACAGGGTAAGCCGCCCACCCAATATGGTCAAGATTGACAATAATTTCTTTGCTGACCAAACAGAAATCAGGAATATAGATTGGTATGAATATGTCACGTGGATGGGTGAAACCTACGGACTGGAGTCAGACCAATATGAAGCCTCCCTACCGGATACCACGGTTTGGTCGGGCGAACTTTCTTATAGTGAACCTAGGATTTCTGCATATTTCAAGCATCCTGCTTTTGCCAATTATCCCGTGGTTGGGGTCAGTTATGCCCAAGTACAGGCATATTGCAGATGGCGAACAGACAGAGTCGCAGAAATCATATTGGTACAGGAAGGCATTCTGGAAGCTCGTCCCAGATATGGTAGCGAGGCACCTTTCACCATATCGGATATTGCAGAACTGGATATTCGCAAACCCATATATATTCCTACTTTCCGACTACCTACTGAGGAAGAATGGGAACAACTCGCATCCGGCGGATTGGATATACAGAGATTCCCTAACGGCATTGATGAGGAAACCCTCAAGGGAAATGCCAAGGCGAAAGCCAAGTACAATGTGGTAGATACTGCGGATGAAGCCCAAAACACGGCTCCTGTTGATTCCTATTGGCCCAATAACTACAAGGTCTACAACACTATTGGAAACGTAGCTGAAATGGTAGCTGAACCGGGAGTATCAAAAGGCGGAAGCTATAATCATTCCATTGAAGAATGTATGATAGAAAACAACATCACCTATGCCAAGGCTGAAAATTGGTTAGGTTTCAGATGTGTGGCATATTACGAGCCTGTACAATTCAAGCAAGGCTGATCACCTTGAGGGTTTGCTGTACCATTCGAGCCTTTTCTCTTAGACGGGTCATATCTTGATCCACTATGGTTATGTGGCCCATCTTACGGTAGGGTTTGGTCATGGCCTTTCCATAGATGTGAATCTTCACACCTTCTATCGCCAGGCACTCATCCATTCCCTGATAATGTGCAGGTCCCTTATGGTTGGGTTCTCCAAGCAAATTGAGCATGATGGCGGGTGAGGTGAGTCTCGTACTTCCCAAGGGCTTATTGCTGATTGCACGAATCAATTGTTCATATTGTGATGTGATGCAAGCATCAATGGTATGGTGGCCACTATTGTGTGGGCGTGGTGCGACCTCATTCACCAATATCTCACCATCCGGTGTCAGGAACATCTCCACAGCCAGGAGTCCACAGACTCCAAAGGATTCGATGACCTCCACAGCCAACTCCTTGGCCCTTAGTTCATATTCCTCACTGATATCGGCTGGTGAAAGGAGGAATTCCACTAAATTGGCCTCTGCACTAAACAACATCTCCACAGTGGGATAAACAGCTGTTTCTCCGTTCTCATTCCGGGCTACTATGACCGCCAATTCCTTGGCAATCGGCACCAAGTCCTCTATGACTGAAGCCGTGGGCAACCATTTATTTTCCAAATCATCCGCATGCTTAATAACCGCAACTCCCTTGCCATCATATCCGCCTACCCTAGCTTTCTGTACGAAAGGGAAAGTCAAACGGCCATCTTCCAAACGCTCCAATACCTCATCCTTATCATTCACCAAAAAGAAATCCGATGTAGCAATACCAAACTTCTGATAATGTTCTTTCTGCAATCCCTTATCCTTGATGATTTCCAGCACACTTGGAGACGGGTGTACGATTTTCCCCTCTTGTTCCAGTTGCTTCAGGGCATCCGTATTGACCGCCTCAATCTCAATGCTCACGATATCACACTCCCGACCAAAATCAAGTACAGTTTGTTCATCCTTGAAACTTCCCTCCACGAATTGGGGACAAACCTTGCCTGCAGGGAATTGTTTATCCTCATCCAAGAATCGCAAGTTCACATCCCAGTTCTGGGCCGCCAGGGCTGTCATCTTTCCCAATTGGCCTCCTCCTAAAATTCCTATTGTTTTCTTAAACATAGATTCCTATTTGGCTTTTGCATCAAGATTCAACTAAATTAATGATGAAAGGTTTCGAAGATATCAACATTACTATTCATTCGATTGCGCAAATATACGTTTATGAAGTCAACATTTACCCATCCTCTTTCAGGTCTGCTGCTTTCTTTTCTTTTGTTTTGCGCCTGTGCATCCAGCCCTAAAGCCTATCAGGTAGAGCCTATTCTCTACAAGAAGGATTTTGAGGTACAATACAGACTTAGTCATGAAGCTCCGACCTTTTCCACCTTACATCTGATTGTTGAGAGTGATGATTACGAGGTATCTTTCCAAGCTTACTCCACCAGTAACAAGAACATTATCTATGCTGAGGACAAAATTGATGTGAGGGAAGATGCCAGCAGCTTATTCCAGCATACTTTCGAGGTCAGACCCGAGCAGTATTTCCTGAAAATCTTCATTAAGGACCATGACCAACAAAGGGTTTTCAGGGATATTATCCAAGTGAATAAGAACACCGCTCTGAGCCAGTTGAAAATCACCCAAGACCAGAAACCTTTGGTCAGGAATCATGTGCCCATTGATACAGAAATACTACTTGAACATCCTGACCTAGATGTATTGTTCGTTAAGTATTTCGATAGGACATTCAAGGCTGCAGCACCTCCTTTTTCGAGCAAGGGGTATAAGTTCAATCCAAGGCGGGATGTCACCCAATTTGTAGAAGTACCCAATGGAACGAATATCAAGCTGGAGGGCCAAGGACTATATTTTATCCAAACGGACACTTCGGCCTTAGACGGGATTTTCATTAATGTATTCGAGGATCGATATCCTAGGATATCCTCAGCTCAGCAGATGGTGGAAAGCATACGATACATCACCAAGATGGATGAGTACAAGGCACTTTCCGCATCAGGGAACACCAAGGAAGCCATTGACCAATTTTGGGTCAGTCGGTCGAGGGACAAGGCATTTGCCAAGGAGATGATCAAGACCTATTATACGCGTGTACAGATTGCTAACAGGGATTTTACGACTTATAAGGAAGGATGGAAAACAGACCGTGGAATGATTTATCTCATTTTCGGTCCACCGGATGACATTCGGAAAAGCGCTACCAGCGAAACTTGGTTATATGGTTCATCTGGCAAGCGGAATGCCGTCAAGTTCGAGTTCAAGAAAAAGCATGGGCAATCACTTCTTATCCGTTCCGACTATCTCAAAAGACCTTGGGATGTGGAGGTATTCGAATGGAGGAAAGGTATATTGAATGAATAATGGAAAGAATATATTTCCTAATCCATAAAGTCCTATTTCATAGTCTTGTATGGATAGGGAATTCGTCCGTATGGAAGAATAATTACATTCCGATTATTGCATTTTAAGCTGAACTTTCTTTACATTTGTAATGTATTAATCAACGTGAGAGCATTCTGGTACATACCAGAATGTTCTCATTTTTTATCCCTCGGCTAGCCGAAGTACCACACTTTAGACTGTAGAGAGACGGTCAAATTCCATCAGTTCAGGACTTAAAAATGGAAAGTGTCATCACTTTAGCATAGGGGATTTTATTTTATATCAAAAGCATATTCTTATGTCGAAATATAGTTATATGACCCAAGAGGGGTATGACAAATTGGTTGCTGAATTGGATGATTTGAAAACTAGGGGCCGTTCAGAAGCTGCCAAGGCCATTGCTGAAGCAAGGGAGAAAGGAGACCTTTCCGAAAACGCAGAGTATGATGCTGCCAAGGATGCACAGGGTCTATTGGAATTGAAAATTAATGAGATGGAACTGACCCTTGCGAGTTCAAGGGTATTGGACCAAAGTGAATTGGATACTTCCAAGGTTGTGGTATTTACTACCGTGACCATCAAGAATATGAAAAATAACCGTGAGATGGCATATCAGTTGGTTTCCGAAGCTGAGGCGAATCTTAAGGAAAAGAAAATTTCGGTTACCTCTCCTATTGGACAAGGTCTATTGGGCAAGAAAATCGGAGAAATCGCAGATGTTACGACACCTAATGGAGTCGTACAATTCGAAATCATGAATATTGAACTACTCTAAGGAATTATTTTTCCGAATGATTGGTTATTTTTGCACATAGCGAATCATGTCATTTGCCATATGTAAGAGGTCCCATAGTTCAATGGATAGAATAGCGGTTTCCTAAACCGTAGATCCAGGTTCGATCCCTGGTGGGACTACTAGAAAGAGCTTTAAAAAAGTCTATACTTTTTAAAGCTCTTTTGCATTCTAATTACTTCTATTTAAATTAAAACGCTTCTATATTCACTTCACCAAGCGTTCATGTTTCACCAAATACTCAAGAATGCACCAAGGCAACCGCACTTACTTGGCCTTGGGCTAATAAGCTAAAGTTTACTAGGAATAGTGTGATTAAAAGATTTTTGGGTTTCATTTTTTATTGTTTAATTGGGAATTAACAGCAGAAAAATATACTCTCCATAAACTCTAATCACATTAGATTAAATGTCAATAAAAAATAGTGCGAAGACATTCCTTTTCATTACCTATAGAGTTGTATTGCCTCCTACAGTGCTTCCTTTCTTCAAAAGATTCCCAAAATTGAAAACTATATTCTCTACGCTCATAATGATATACAGCATCGAACATATATCCAGCACTCTCATATATTTTTTCACCAGAATAAACCTTATAACCAAAATAAACAGGCAATACGCCATACAAGCCATAATTCTCAAACTCTCCTACCTTATATCTGGGTTCAAAGTTCATCGTCTGGAAAGGCTGTACAAGATAAAAATCATCCGTATTTATTTCACATAGAACGTAATCATCAGAACGAATAGAATCATTCAACCCTTCCAAAAATCTAAAATCAAAATCAAACCTGAATTCATATAGAACACTTGAATCCATAGATAAAACTTGTACTCCGTGTACAATAGTAGTATCACAAAAGTGGTCATCAATTGTACTAAGGTTTGAAGACAAAAAGGAATCCGCCTCTAATCCGAAAAGCCAAAATGCAAAAGAAAAAAATAGGGGACTAAACATATTAAAAGAGTTTAGAATAATCTGGATTTGAGCTTCTACCTTTCATGACATACAATTGATAGTTATCATAAGTTTCTAATTCTAAATCAGAAATACTTAACGAATCAGACCATTCGCAATCAATTAATTTATCATGTAAAAGTGCTCTATAATAAATACTATCATCAAAAAAAATAGTTTGTCTCTTTAGGATACTTGAGCTAACAAGATCTCAAAACAGTCATTAAAATCCGACTTACTTATCACCGCATCACAATCTGACAATAAAAAAAGTAAAGTGAAGCTTAATAAAATTATGAAAATCGCTTTGATTTATTCAATCTCTTATTATCATAAAGGACTGTTGCTCTGCAATAAAACCACAGTCTTTTGATTGGGAATTTAATGAGTACCTACATATTTAGGCACCCGATAGGAATGCGGTATTGGGTTTATGTTTTATAAGTATAGGATTCATAAAATGCAGAATGCCTAAATATTCTCATCAACAAACAGTTAGTAACTCCTGACACTTCATTTCAGTTACAAAATTCCTATATTCGCCATCTCAGCAAACTAAGACACATATAGATTTATATGTATTAATTAACTCATTTTGGATGATAACCGAATCCTAAAGTAAATTACAGGGTTATTCCACAAAATAAAAAAATCAATTGTTGACAGGAAGAAAGTTCCACTCCAATAATATTCTAACTAACTATTGAAATAAATTAAAATGGCTGATTTTTATGCCCAATGCGAGAAACAACTCGCCCAAGGAAAACTTAATGAAACCATCGAGGCAATGCTCAATTGTCTCAACAGCACACCACACACCAGTCTTCGTGATAGCGTCATCATGCAAAGTGCCAGAATTGCCGAATCAAATAGAAGAATCAGGGATGGTATTTCTGACCCCAGTAATGAAAGTAGGACAAGGAATATGGTAAGAATGGCTCTTATGACTATTCTAAGGGAAATGAAAGATGAGGGAATCTCTTGTGGCGGGGCTGTACAGGGAGAAGTTACTCCTCCTGCTACCCCAACTGAACGTGAAATCAGGAAGATATTATTTTTCGGTGTTAATCCGAAAAATACCCGAAGGATAAGAATTGATGAAGAAGTAAGGGAAATAGAGGAGGAACTCACAAAAGCCAACCAAAGGGACGGTTTCGAATTAACGACCAAATGGGCTATCAGAAGTCGGGATCTACAATTCAACATGGTCAATTATAATCCTGATATTATTCATTTTTCAGGCCACGGAGAAAAGGATGGCATCCTCATCGAGGATAAGAACGGACTTGCCAAAATCATTACTGATGATGCCATAGAGCTTCTATTCTCCATGTTCAATGATATCCAATGTGTGGTTCTGAATGCTTGCTACACCTATGAACAAGCCAAGCTTATTTCACAGTTCGTACCCTTTGTCATCGGTCTTCCCAGAAAGGTGAAAGATACCGTAGCCATACAATTCTCCATCGGATTCTACATGGCACTTGGTGCAGGAAAGGATTACAAACAAGCTTTCAAGATGGGACTGGCCATGGTCAAAATGGAAGTTCCTAATGCGGAGGTCATCCCTATTCTGATTGAGGGTGAATCAACGACGTAACAATTCAAGATATTCCTTATAAATCGATTCCTTTTGTATCCGACCCTTTTCGGAATGGGGGGAATCGATTTTTTGAAGTCGTTGTTGGAAAGATTCGATTTCAGGGCGTACTTCCGCTCCCAGGCCATGGAGTCCTACAAGCAGGGATTCTGCAAGCAATCCATTTTGTATGGCATTCCGAATCAAATCTTTTATGGCGGCTTCGTTATGGATATCGGATTGTTGTATTTCCACTTTTTTTCGGAATGGTAATGAGCGTTTGATATTATCCCGACTCATCAGAAAATGATGGAGAAGCAACATTCCCTGTATCACAACCATAGCCGTATTCCCATCCAAGGCCACAGTCGTTTGTTGTTGGACAAATTCCTCACTCTCCCTAATCCAATCCAAAGTTTTGAGCTGGGCGGTTTCAGAAGAACCCGCAAACGAGGCAATCATCTCCCTAAGTTCATCATTATTCAGCAGCCCTGCATTGATGGTCTGTCCCGAATCAAAACCCTCGGAAATTTTGGGATAAAAATCAGCAGCGAACTGTTGGGTAATGTGTATCAATTCCCTGGTTCCTAAATATTCTAATTTCTCTTTGATATCAGTCATTCAATATTTTTTTCAATTCCCCAAAACGAACTGAATGGGTCGTCCTTAATTCCATGTATTCCGGAAAGCGTTTTCCTATTTCGTCCTGAATAATGGACAATTCTTTCTCCTTTTCTATAATTTCATCCATACCAATGGAATCATCATTTGTTTCTTCCAATTGCAAACCTCTGAAAAAACGAAGCAAATCCTTTTCTTTTTCTATCCATTCCATTGCATTCGTCCCTAAAGGTAAGGACAATTCCAATTGTGATAACAAATAAAGAAGACTGTTGGATTTGGCTTTTTCCAATTGCTCGAAACATTCTTTTTTCTTCCCTAATTCGTAACTCAACAAAACCAACAACCTATGGTTCTTCTCCATTTCCTCCCCAAAAGAAATCCTATTCTTACTTGAATACAAACTCGTTCTCATTTCATCTGACAAGTCATAACATTCCTGTGCAAAATCATAGGCTTCATCAAATTGTTCCAATTGGATGTAATCATAGGCCAAGGCATTAAGTGTCTTACTGGCCCATAATAATTCGCCTGTCTGGCGAGCAAGTTCCAAGGCCTCCTTATGGTGCAGGACAGAGGATTCCGTATCGCCCTTGGCATAATGAATATTGGCCTTATTGTGCAATAATGCCAGTAGATTCGAGTCTCCTCCCGACACCTTGCACAAATCCTCGATGCTTTCCATTAATTGCAATGCCTCATCATCAGCACCTCTCATCTTCTTAATGATAGCAAGATTCAATACAATGGAAATCCTCACATAATCGTCATTGAAATACGCCTTATCCCTGATATCCTCCATGAATCTTTCAGCCTGATCAAATTCACCTTTCTTAGCCAATATCATTGAAAGGTTAATGGCATTCCCAACACTGCCGTGTGCATCCGGAGCCTGTTGCAATAATTGATATTGGGCCTGATAACATTCCTCCGCATGCTGAATATCACCGATATTCTCATACAAGGAACCCAGATTCCCAAGGGATTTCATACAACCGGGCAAATAATTCGCCCGAGCATAGTCATTCATGGCTTCCTTATAATGATTGATTGACTTCCTGAATTGTCCGAATGCATGATGACACAAACCCAAGCCATTATGGATTTTTCCCAGGTTGAGATAATCATCATCATTCACAACCGATAATCCCTTATTAAGACATTGTATACTTTGGGTGTAATCTCCCATTCGTATGTATAGATTCCCCAAGTTGATATGGGTTCGCATGATACTGTCATGCTTCCCTATCTTCTCATAAATGGATAAGGCCTCCTTGTATTTCTCCGCACTCTTATCCAATTCCCCACACATCGCATAGGCGATTCCCAGATTATTCGTATCCAATGCCACATCCTTTTCATTCCCCTCTCCCTTTTGCAGATTGAATGAGAGGGAACGACCTATATACTCCAATGCTTCCCTTGCCCGCCCCATATTCATCATGAGTAATACGCCCATGTTACATTCTACATCAGCATGCCTTTGTCCATCACCGATATCCAAGAACAATTGCCTTGACCTGACATAGGAAGCCATCGCTTCTTCATACTTTCCGGCTCTCCTTTGCACCAAACCCTGACTATTGTAATATTGGGCCAATTTATTGGTATCCCCATCTCCCAAAACCTGAATCAGCAAGTCAATGATGACCAAATGTCCATCATGTTCGTATTGCTTATTGAACCAACGGGCGACTTCCTCAAGGAACTCCAATTGCTCATCCAAGGAACGACTTTCAATTCCTTGTAAAATATAGGTCTTTCTCTTTTCAGTAGAAGACTCTTTTTGGAAATATGATTCTATTTTTTTAATATTCATATGCAACGAAACAAACAAAATTAATTTTGGAAAAAATCACGAGTGAAATCCAGTCCTATTTATTTGATGCTTGTAAAAAAAGCGAAAATATAGAGGATTTCATAACACATTATTACAATGCATTCGATGGTGATGAGGAGGAACATGCCGCACTACTCTATGATGTAGCCATTTTGATGAAAAAGAATGGAAACGGAAAATGTTTTGAAGCAGCCATCAAGGAATCTTTACGGCTCTATGAGCATCTACAAATTGACTTGGGCATCTTTGCCTGTATACAGGAGTGGATTCATTTCAATATCGGAGTTGCCCATTTGGAGGAATTGGAATATTGGTTTTTAAAATCGGACGATGTACTAAAAAGATATGACCCCAGCACATGGGAAGCATCCTTCGCCTACTACAAGACAGGATGGAATACCAAAAGAATGGATTACTTATCCATGATGGGACAAACTGAGGAAGCCATCAAAATTGCAGAGGAAAACATCGAACTGCTTGAAAAAGGAGATGTCCATATGCTGACCCATTCCCATGTTTCCCTTGGCAATCTCCAACGAAATACGGGATACTATCTAGAAGCTATGGAATCCTATCTGCGTGCCATTCAAATCAAAGGCAATGAAGGCTTGGGACTAGCCACTGCTTGGCATGGCCTAGGTAATATGCATGAGCATTTCGACCAGAAAAACGAGGCACTTTCAGCATTGGTCAAAGCACACGAACTATATGAGGAATATGGTGACATTTATGACCTCACCAATCTCAAGGTGGCCATTTCATTGGTATATTTTTCCAATGCATTATCGGCCGCTAAAAATGGGGAACTCGACCTTGGCAATGAGGATTTGCAAAGCGCATGGAGCATCATGACAGAAGCGTTCAAGATGGCTATTGAATCAGGAGATGGATATGCACTTGCTGACATCCTTAGCAAACTGGGTGATTATTCCTCCAAACTCAGTCAATTCGAACAAGCCGAGCAATACCTACAACAGGCATTGGATGTCATCAGACCCTTGAATGCACAGCATCTCGAAACAGAAATCCAACTTTCCCTTGCAGATAACAGTATGTATCAGCATCAATGGGAAAAAGCCATTTCTCATTATGAAAAATCATTGGAGATAATGGGTAATGACTTTGAAATTTACTCCATTCCTATACTGAGGGGCTTGGGTGTCGCCCATGCTCATTTGGATGATGATAAGGCGGAACATTATTTTGAACAAGGAATCCAAATCATAGAAAAACTGGAGGGAAGCCAGGAAAAACTGGATTTGAAACTCAGGTATAGGGCCCAACACTTGCAACTCTACAGGGAATTGGTCCATTTGCACATTGAAAAGGGAAAACCAAGGGCTGCATTCAAGGTTTTGGAGCAATCCAAAGCCAGAACCTTACTGGATAACATGAGATTCCAAAACGAACTGGACGACACCTACATTCTAGGATTCAGAGAAGTAAAATCACTTTTGGAAACCTAATCTTACCATCGCCCCAAATCAATCCAAAGCACCGACGAACATCCAAGGCAACCAATGATAAGGATGTCTCTGACTAGGATTCGGATGATGGATAATCCCCTTGATGTATGCTTGGAATGCCTGGGATTTATTCATACCCTGATTCAGATAATAATCGTAGAAACTGGAAATATTCAAAGAGGAATCATTCGATGCGGAAATATTCTTCATCAATGGAAATAATGTCAGCATCATACTTTTGGCGCCTGCATATAGAAGCCCCCTGGATAATCCGATAAGTTCATCGCCTTTCTTATATTCACTATCTCCTGTAACACATGCACTGGTGACCATTAATTCACAATCCAATCTTACGGATTCAAAAATATCATTTACAGAGAGTATATAATCGGAATCAGATGGGGATAGTATCCCATCCATCATATAGGATTCGGAATAATCACCAGCCAACAACAAACCGGATTGCATGGCGGATTCATTATTGAAATAACCGTGAGAGGAAATATGAACAATATCGTTCCCTCCGATTTTTGATATGAGATTTTGTTTGTTACAATCCTTATTCAGTAAAAAAGTAATGTCCTTTTTCCCATCTTCCAGTTTATTCCTAATATTTCGAATTTCCTTGGAAAACAAACCTGTGAGTCCACTGCTATCCACACCTCCGAGTAAAATCTTATCCACTTGTTTTTTCCTTGGTTTGAGCTTGAGATAACGGAGTACTGTTGCACTAGGCAGATAGGATAATGCAAATTTTTCAATCAGGAACTGGGAATCGTACTGCATAGCATGAAAAGGGACATAATGTAATTTACCGTAGGGTACGATATAAAGTGCATCATAGTGATGGATGTAAGGTTTCAACTCATCATTGAAAATAAGATTACCCAATTCGCATAACATGTTCATGGAAAGTTGCTCATCCGGCAATACGCCACTCTCTGCTACCTGACTAAAATCAGCTTTCAGACTTTCAACTACCATATTCAGGAGCCTTTCATCAAAAGCATGTTGAATCACAATGGGGCTTTCATCCCTAATTCCTTTTTTTTCATCATCAGGACGAATAACGAATGTGAATAATTCATTATCAGCAATAAAAAATTCAAGTAGGGCTTTTTGCATTTTTTTATTCCAAAAATAAGAATTAATAAATACCATTTATGGTACCGAGCGCATTAAAAAACAAGATAATAAGAGACCGGGTATTTCAGTATTTGTAAAATTATTTCAAATAAATTCATGACAATAATTGCCATTAAATATAAAATTGAAATATTTTTACAAGAAAATTTGATTATTTCCTCAAATAATCCTGTTACGATTAATCCAAAATTTATTGATTCAGAACTTTTTTATTGAAAAAAATCTTTCAGAATTAAATTCCACCCTGATTTAAGACCTCAAAATGAATAGGTAAAATTCAATGAAATTATATTGTTAACCACACTTCAGCCTACTCAACAAAAGAATTACAATAAAAAAAGCAACAACTCTCCCTCATTTATCATAATAATATATTATTCTGCCAAATCAAGGCATTTTAAAATAAAAAATTATTTACATCATTTCCTTGAACATATATTTTGAAAAACCCGTTACAGCAGCAATAGTCGACTATTCATTGAAACAAATTATTTTCTCAATTAAAATTTTTTCAAAATGAATAATCAATATCGTTTTTTGAAGTTATTCTCTTTCTTTGTCATGATTGCCCTATTCACCGTTGCTTGTAACAAAGAAGAACAATTTGATGATTATAATATAAAATCATTAGCGGAAAATATAGAACAATTCAAGGAAGTTGAACGGGCATATGCCTCTATCGTTTCCCAACCAGGATTGGCCAGTAAAGGAATAGCAACACAAATGGTTTTCTTGAATAACCAAGGAATCAATACCAACTTTTCAATTGACAGGACCATCTCTGCACATGAGAGTATTTCAGAGATGGACGTTAGTACAATGGCTTCGGATATTCTAGAAGAAGGATTGAGCTTACTCACTATCCACGGATTCACCACGGAGGCTGGAAAAGAAATAGACCAACTCTTTTTGAACTCAGGGAATACAATAAAAAAATTATCCAAGGAGGAAGCTTCCTTTGTAAAGGAACAACTTAGTTTCATGTATTTCCTAGCCACGAGCCCTTCTTTCCAAACCTATGCCTCATTGCAAGGCCAGCAATTGGAATCGAAGAATCTTTGGAAGTGCTTCACAGCAACACTTTATCTTGCAGGCTTGACTACGGCTTGTGCTTCAGGTACCATCTATGCATGTTTGGGTATACCTTATGCCGCCACTTTAGTAGCACAATATTGTGGTAATGATGGTGGGTATGTGGACCCATGCGAAAACAGTCCGAATCCATGTTGCGGAATCAGTTGCATACAAGGATATGAATGTAATACCCAAACTGGAAATTGTGAGGAAATCCCAGGGTACGATTGTGATGGTGGTTGCCCACCATGGGAACAATGTATCAACAACATCTGTGTTCCATTATAATCGGAACACAATGATGTTTCCTTAGTACTATCATGATAATAGGATTAAAGGTTTATCCATCAACTACCATACTGAGTAGTTGATGGATTTTAGATATGGGATACCCAATCCCAATCCACTCTGGTTTATATTTGTAGGAGTTGTTTGCCAATCATTTCCAAACAGCCATGTAATATAAATCATTTAGTCATGGATCATTATGACATGCTGCCCTCCATTTTTGAGGAAGCGACCATTGGTGTTATCGTTGTGGATAAGGAGGGTATCATCGTCAAGAGTAATCCTTATTCCGAGCAATTATTCGGTTATCCGAAAAATAGTTTCGAGGGAATGCCCCTCAAGGCCTTACTCCCTCATAGAATCCGTGACAAGCACAAGAACTACCAAAGGGATTATCTCAAGAATCCCAGACCCAGACTCATGGGTGCCCAACGGGAACTCTATGGACTAAAAAAAGATGGTACACAATTTCCTTTGAAAATCAGTTTGAGCCATACCGTTATCAATGGAAAAACTTATGCCCTAGGTTTCGTTACGGATGATAGTTTGGAAAAGCGCATACTGAATGAACTGATAGAAAGCCAACGAAGTCTGAGTGAAGCCCAAAAAATGGCTCACATTGGCAACTTCGAAATCGACCTTATCAAGCATGAGGAAATATGGTCTGAAGAACTATTCAGGATTTTCGGTATTCCCCAATCAGAGGGTCCTATTTCCTATGGGCAATACCACCACATGATACATGAGGATGATAGAGATACCATTGCGGATATTCATAAAAAGATGATTAGGGAAAAATCAGGTATCAATCTGGGATATAGAATCATATCAAAGAATGGTTCAATCAAATTCCTATATGGAAAAAGGGATGTGAAACTCGACAAGAACGGCCATGTCACCAAGATTTTCGGTACGATTCAGGACATTACGGAAACGAAACGAATAGAAGAAGCATTAGAACAAAAAATACATGAGGTCAAATCGGCCGAAAGAAAACTACTCCAACTGAACGAGGAACTGGAAGCCAAGGTCGAACAGCGTACACTCGAATTGGAGGAAACCATCAATAGACTCCTTAAAACCAACAAAACCCTGGAAGAAAGGGAAATACAACTCGAACAGGCACTCAATAAAGAGAAAGAACTGAATGAGCTGAAGTCCAGATTCGTCTCCATGGCTTCCCACGAGTTCAGGACACCATTGAGTACCATCCTTTCTTCGGCATCGCTTATCAGTAGATACACTGAAACCGGACAACAGAAGAACAGGCTCAAACATACGGATAGAATCAAGTCGTCCGTCAACAACCTGACTAGCATTCTGAATGAATTCCTTTCCTTATCCAAAATCGAGGAAGGAAAGGAAAAATCGAATCCCGTCCCTATTCAATTACAGGAATTCTGCCAATCCATACTTGGTGAAATCAAGGGTATAAAAAAACAAGGGCAAACCTTGGATTTTCAAATCACATCGGATATTGGGGAAATCAATAGCGACCCTCGGATTCTTAAGAATATCATCCTGAATCTTCTCTCCAATGCCATCAAATATAGTAGCGAGGAAGGAGTCATCCATTGGCATATAACCAAGGAATCAAATCAGGTATCATTCGAAATCAAGGATAATGGAATCGGTATACCTGAGTCGGAGCAAAAACATCTTTTCTCCCGATTCTTCAGGGCCTCCAATGCCGAAAGCATCAAGGGAACAGGTTTAGGATTGCACATCGTAAAGCGTTATGTGGAATTACTGAAGGGTCATATTCATTTCGAAAGCGAATTGGGAGAGGGTACCATATTCAAGGTCCTGATTCCCAATACAACCAATTAATCCATATTCTCATTCAACCCTGACCACTCGTAAAAGGGACAATAAGCAAAGAAAGCCGTAATCCCAAAAGCGACTGCATTAATGGCATAGAATGTTATCAACCATGCAGGCATCCAATCCTCTATGACAGGAAGAATCATATACAAGTTCATCAATCCGAATCGCCCCAATTGTTCTGATTTTCTGATATTCCTTTTCATTACTTGATGGTCTTGGTATTCGCAAATGTTCCCTCTGACAATGGGTGATGATATACAGGTGTAACACCACCAAAGGAATAAATCCCTTTCATTACCTCAAACTGTAATGCATGTGCTTCCTTGGCAGCCTCAACCCTCTGGGCTTCGGACATCGCCACGCTCAATTGGGACAATCGGTAGTCAATCCTATTCAAAAAGGGTTGGATATCCTTTCTTTCCATATCAAAGTATTCCAAGTCATACACATGGGTGGATAAGAAATGGAATTGGTCTGTGACGTAATCCACCTGCCATTCCAATTCTTCCCATTCACATAAATCCAGTAATTCATCAGAGGCAATTGCTGCTAGGATATCCACATCATACTTGAACAAGAACCAGCTATCCAGATAATATTCTATTCCTTCTTCGGCTCGCTTATCCGAAAAAGTACACTGCATGTGTTCCAATGTGTATATTGATGTCGTGGAATGATGGGCCTCCAAGGAGTGTTTCAGGTCATTGATTTGTGCATTTACATCCTGATAAAAGGAATCGTCCTCTTGGATGAAATCTTCCCAATCATCCGATGTTTTCAATGCGGCCCATTCAGCAGCAAATTCATCAGCCTTGGATGAGGCTGCATCAAACTGCCCACGCAATACATGATGGAATATAGGAATCAGGATACTGTCGAGTACTGCCGATTGCTTCTTGATGGCATCATGTCCACATCCCGAAAAAAGAAATGTAATCAACAAGAATGGATAAAATATTTGCTTTGTCATGGTATCGAATTTGAATTCAAGGACAAGTTAGGACCATTATGCCCGAGCCACCATGACATTCATCAACGACAAACATGATTGATATCATCAACCGGGAATCCTCCTCAATGCTTCCAAATCCTTGATGATAATCAAACCGCCCTCTATCACCAAGTAACCATCCTCCTTGAATTCCGATAGGGTACGGATGGCTGTTTCCTTGGCAGTCCCGACCATGGATGCCAAATCATCCCTCATGATTTTGATGCCTTTCTGTTCATATCTTTCGTGTAATTCCACCAAGGCATTCGCTATTCGCTTACGAATGGAATCATAAGCCAGTTGTATCAGTTTCTCTTGTTTATCATAGATATCATCCGCTAACATCTTGATGAATCTTGCAGACAATTCCCTACTTCCATAGAGCAGCTTCAGAAAATCATCCTTAGGTATCAGATTCACAACGATATCTTCCATGGCCATAGCTGATTCTGCATACTTCTGATTCTTAATCAGTGCTTCATATCCAAGGAATTCCCCGGCTCTGTAGATTCCTGTAATGAGTTCTTTTCCCCATTCATTCATCCGATGCACCTTAACCTTACCGGAAACGATGAAATATAAATATCGTGGAGAAGTCCCCTCACTGAATAATTCCGATTTTTTCTTGAATTTCCTTGCTTCCCTATCGTGTGGCAATGATTCTAATTCCTCCAAGCCCTTGGCCTCATTCAGGAAAGAACCCAATCCCTCCGGGGTACCGTCGAATGATGTTCTGATTTTCTCACTTTTCTTCAATCGCATCTCAATCGTATCCAACAAATCGACATCATCGAATGGTTTCGTAATGTAATCATCCGCTCCGAGTCTCATTCCCTTTCGGAAGTCTTCCTTTTCGGACTTAGCCGTTAGGAATATGAATGGAACATCCATCGTTTCCGGTTTGGCAGACAGGATGCGCACTACACCAAACCCATCCAGTTCCGGCATCATCACATCACAAAGAATCAAGTCAGGATGGGTTTCCAATGCTTTCCGTACACCCACTTTCCCGTTCTCAGCAGTGATTACATCATAACCTGCAAGTCCGAGGATTTCCTCCAGATTATCCCTTACTTCATATGTATCTTCTATGACTAGAATCTTCTTCATGCTACAGTAGTTTTCGATAGTGATTTGAATACAAAGGGCAAGGTAAGCAAATACCAACAATGATTTTACTGACCAATATCAGTGCCGGAGATGACTGAAATCATTCTCAGCGAATCTCATTAGTCTCATCTTTGAATCATCATCAAAACAATACTTGACATGAAAAATACAGACAGGAAAGTGAAAGATATCATGAGTACACATCTGATTATCCTAATGGAAAAGGACCCGTTAATAAAGGCCAGTGAGATTTTTCAGAATCATAACATCCATCATATTCCGATAGTGAATGAGAAACAACAACTAAAAGGAATGCTTAGTATGACCGACTTTGCTGTTACACTGGACCCGATGACTCCTTTCAATCATCCGGCCATCAACCATGAGAATAAAAGGACCATGAAACAACTAATCGTAGAGGATATCATGGCCAAGGATATTAAAACCGTCTACCCGGATACTCCATTGATCATTGTCATACAACTCCTGAAAGAGAATGCATTCCATTCGATTCCCGTTGTCAATCATAATAATGAATTACAAGGCCTTATCACCACGTATGACATTATTGAGGAATGCTATCAGAATCTAGAACAAAATGCTTAGACATGAACACACTATTCCCCACCCTGAAAGGCATTATTTCATTCAAGATGGAATTACTGACCCAACGAATAATGAATCAGAACATCGACTTGGGCACATTGGATAATATCCAACATCCGACCCAGATACCGCAATTCAAGGATACGGAAATCAATGACACAATAGAATCTTTTCTGAAGCTGAAGCTACTGATGAATTCGTACGATAAATCCAATGAGTCCACAATTCTACAATTCTACAATTCTTGAGGGGTAATAAATATGACCTTCTCAGTTTTCAAGAATTGATATCTGGATTATCTTCCATGAATGACCAATATCATTACTCCGAATGACTCAAATCATCTCCATAAAATCCAAATAGCAGAATCTTTGAATCTCAAATAAGAAAAACAAAAGTATCGATTATGCTACTGATAAAATTCCTGGGATTAGACAAGCATGTGAGAGAACTCACCCAAAGGATGGATAACATCCGACAGAAAATCTCACAGCCTTATGAGCTTAGCATCATTGATAAGCCCAATGAAATCCTTGAATACGATATAAAAGGTATACCATCTTTCATCATTGATGACAGAATCATTACCGAAGGAAGAATGCCCA
Source organism: Saprospiraceae bacterium (assembly GCA_020631355.1). Lineage (GTDB taxonomy): Bacteria > Bacteroidota > Bacteroidia > Chitinophagales > Saprospiraceae > JAHDCE01. Next base: position 241,062 of record JAHDHL010000004.1, read on the forward strand.
CCTTGGAAGAACTGGAATTTGTTTTTAACACCTATTACTCAAAAATGGACACAGTGAATAATACATCGAATAAGAAAGTCCTAGTCCCTGTGGACTTTTCGTCCACATCCCAAGCGGCATTCCGCTTTGCAATGGAATATGGACGCATCCATAATGCCCAATTGGATATCATACATGTCGGTTCTTATAGGGACCCTGAAATGTCCATGTCCGTGCAGCATCCTGACAATTTGCAAAAAAAGAGAATACAGCAACTCAATGCATTCATCTCTAGTCAAACATCCAAGGAACAATCCCGGCCCCGAACCATCTATGCTTCCGGATTCCCTATTGATGTCATCAATGAATACTCCAAGGAATATGACCTGATCATCATGGGGAGTACGGGAGAACATGGCCTAGCAGACCGGCTACTCGGAAGTATTTCCTCCGGAGTTGCACAAAGGGCACATTGTCCGGTCATGCTCATTCCTAAAATCGAACAACATAGGGATTTCAAAAATATACTTTGTGCCTATCATCCTGGGTATGATCAACAGGTGGTAATGGAACAATTGGTTAGCCTATTACCTGAAAAACTGGAACATGTCCATTTCGTAGAAATACTTCTGGATGAAACGTCACACCATAAAGCAGACATCGGATTCATTCAAGGAGCAATACCTGAGCAGTACCAACATATACATTTACATCTGGACTACATACAAGGGGATTCTGTCATTCAGGGACTGAACCAATATGCAGACGAAAATGATATAGGGGCCATTGTCATGATGACCCAACACCGTACATCATTAGAGGCTTTGTTCCATAAAAGCCAAACCAAACAAATGGTCATGGATATCAAGTACCCCCTACTTGTACTCCATGCCGAAGATTAATCATACTCCATTTTTAATGATTCAAAATTTAATATCATGAGAAATATTCTTGTTCCAATTGACTTCTCCGAAAACTCCAGAAACGCATTAAACTATGCCATACATTTGGCCAATGTACTGGATGCAGACATTCATCTTTCACACATTTTCCATGTCCCTAATAAAGTTGGCACATTCGTAGCCACTCAGGAGAAAATGAGGGCCAGTGCCAAAAAAGAACTACTGGAATGGGCGGATACCCATAAGGAACACCTCAAGGATAATCTGGATTTAAAATGCCACATCCTTAAGGATAATGTAGCTAAGGGCATAGCCCATTTGGGTAGAAAATACAAGGCCGATCTTATCATCATGGGTACGAAAGGAATTTCTAACCTAAAGAATGCCATCTGGGGTAGTATCGCATCCAATGTAATCAGGCAAACTTCCATTCCTGTATTGGCTATCCCCCAATACTACAATGAATTCAAGTTCGATCATATCTTATTCGCAATTGACAACCCGACATTCGACCATAAGAAAACATTGGGTCCATTATTAGAAATCAAAAAAAGAACCCGAGCCAAGGTCACTTCATTCAATATGGCAGTCCCCATTACCATACCCCACAATGGCAAGGAAGACTACCTCACTACCAGTGATTTGATAGAGAATTTATCTGATGATTATCATCAATCATTCGACCATAATCTAAAGAAAAGCATCGTTCAATACTCCCTAAAAAATAACGTTGATTTGATTTGTATGATGAGAAAGGACAGGGGCTTTTTTATTGACTTGATGCATTCAAGCGAAACACAGAAAGTCATTTTCGACACCCCTGTTCCTTTACTAATTCTGCATTACAGGGAAAGGTGACCAAAATCACTAGAAACATTGACTACTGTCATCGTTCCGACCTTACATAGACCATACCTTTGAATTATCAATAACGACTAAATTCCATATCATGAAAATCAAGTTATATAGCGCAAGTATCGCAAGTATCGTTTGGAGATTCTACTTATTATCAGCCATTGTCATTATTGGCTTATTCACCCATCAGATTTGGGTATTCATCATGGCCTATGCTATCCTCATCACTTGCATGACAGGTATGAGTTTCGAATCGGATAAAAAAGTAAAAAAACGGTCTACAGCAGAAAAGATGACCATCCCCATGGACAAACCGCATGTCAAACGTGTAGCTTAGAAATCATGCTTACAGTATTATTTCAATGCTGTGCCACCCAGTAGTTAGTTCTGGGTGGCTTTTTTTATTCCTTATCACAAAATCAACTAATTGGCACCCTATGTAATAAAGACTCCCAGCCTATTCCAATTGGCTTCAATTCCTAAACCATGCTTAGAATTCAGTAACAATTTGTGTTTTTGAAAAATTCTTATTCTAGATAGAACACCTTACCTTATCCCAAAAGCCCATTACCTCAATAGCCCACAGGTAGAATACTGAATCATTACCAAGCTAAATCTATGTTAAAAATCGACAGATTCAACATGGCCGCTAAGGTATCCTCTGATATATTCCCTATATTGTTAGACCGACTTGAACTATGATTCGAATAAGTTCCTACTCAATGGATACTTATTCAATGACACTTAAAATACTACATGCTCTTACTATGAACTACCGATTAACCTTATGTTGTTTGGTTTCACTCTTGCTATGTCTTTGTTCAATCAATAAGATTTATGCCTCACATGCCATGGGCGCGGACATCAGTTACGTCTGCCTAGGTGGAAACCAATATGAATTCACACTGAAATTTTACAGGGATTGTAATGGAATTGAGGGAAGTGATTTCGCCAGCCTTGCTGTTTCCGGATGTTCAGGCCTTACCATTTCACTCGGCTTGGAAAGTGGCTATCCACAGGTGGTTACTCCCATATGTCCGACAGAACCCGATGCCTGTACGGGTTCGGGAACCTATGGTGTACAGGAATACATCTATACCGGAGTAGTCAATGTTCCATCAGGTTGTAACAACTTCACCGTGAGTTATGACCTTTGTTGCAGGAATTCTGCCATTAGCACATTGAACAGTCCTGACAATCAGGACATGTACATTGAAGCCAACATAGATAGAAGCACGGTAAGTTGCAATAGTTCACCTATTTTCAATAATATCCCTACGCCATATTTTTGTGCAGGACAAGCAGCTAGTTTCAACCATGGTGTTACGGATCCTGATGGGGATGATTTGGTTTTCTCACTGATTAATTGTGAGCAAAATGCAAATACCAGCACCAATTACCAATCAGGATTCAACGGAAACAATCCACTTACTTCTTCCGGGGGAGTCAATATTGACCCAAGTACAGGAACCATCACCTTTACACCAGCAGCCATCCAAGTAGGTGTATTATGTGTACTCGTTGAGGAATATAGGAATGGAGTCAAGATTGGAGAAACTGTTCGTGATATGCAATTCAATATCATCAATTGTAGTAACAGTCTACCCGTTACCTCGGGTATGGATGGTACAGCTTCCTCGTCAGGCATTACCGGTAATTTCACCATCGATATTTGTGTAGGAGAGAATATCTGTTTCGATATCAATACATTCGATGCAGACACGGACAATCTCAACTTATCCTGGAACAATGGTATTCCTGATGGAAATTTCACCGTTACAGGACAAAACACCACCAACCCGACAGCCGAATTCTGTTGGACACCCACTACTGATGATAGTGGCACCAATTTCTTTACCGTAACCATACAGGATGATGCCTGTCCATTAATCGGAACCAATTCATATGCCTATTCGGTCAATGTAATCGGTAATCCCAATGCACCCATCGTTGCAGGTGCAGACCAAACCATATGTCGTGGCGAAACAGCCAATCTTACCTCAGCATCAGCTGCAAGTAACATCGTGGCCTACGAGTGGATACCTAGTGATGACGTAGCGAATGCCAATGCTCAAAATACGACCACAACCCCTGACCAGACCACAACCTATACCATTGTCGCTACTTACGATGACGGATGTATGTCGTCTGATTTCTTAGATGTGAATATTTTACCTGACCCTGCCATTACCCCTGTTGCGGATAATGTAACAACTTGCCCCGGGCAATCCATTCTTCTGTCCGCAACAACTAGTCTACCCTCGTCCGAAATAGCCAGTATCCTTTGGTATAGTAATTACGATACAGCTCCTGTTGCCTTGGGTGCCGGTTCAATAACAGGAGGAACGACCTCACTACTCGTTACCGCTCCCTCATCAGGAACGGTACAATACGGAGTTGTTATTACTTCGACTAATGGCTGTACCAATGATGCTACCATTGATGTGGAAGTCAACAATCCACCTCCCTTGGACCAGTGTACCATCATCTTCGTTGATGATGTGAATAGTACAACTGCAGGAACACAAGCAAATCCGACAGGCTTACTTGATGCAATTTCCAGAGCTGATTGTAATAATACAGTCATCAGAATGGCCACAGGTACTTATAACATTAACAATGCGATTGATATTCCAAGCTATGCGACCATCGAGGGTGGCTTCAATCCAGGAACGTGGGATAAGACCAGTTTACCTGGTGCAACGACCATCCTTCGCACCTCTGCCAATGTAGAGGATGCAGGAGGACTGAACCCTAGAATTGTTGCCTTTTACGGACAACCTTTCACAACAGGGTTCCGATTTCAGGATGTAACGATTACCACAGCCAATATGACCACCAGTACCAATGGACGAGGTACTTCAACTTATGGATTACATCTGAATAATTGCAGTGATTACTCCATTGTAAGAACAAGAATACAAGCTGGTAATGCAGGCCGAGGACAATCAGGCCAAGGCCCCACACAAACTCCTGCCAATGGTGCCAATGGTGCCAATGGTGCCAATGGTGATGATGATAATGACACTGCCAACAATCCCGGAGGAGTAGGAGGTAATGGTGCTTGCTCTGGTGGAGGTGCTGGTTCGGGTGGTAATAATTGTAATGTCAGTGGAGGTAATAATACGGGTTGTACCGGATTTCCTGGAAATACTTCATCACAATTTCACTGTGGAGGTGGAGGTGGTGCCGGTGGTGGTGGCGGCCAAGAAGACCGTGATGGTGGAAATGGTGGAAATGGTGGAGGAGTTGCCTTTGGAGGCGGCTATCCCACTCTCAGTGCCAATACCCAATATGGCACGGGACCAGGTTGTAGGACATCTCCAACAGTAGGCCCCGGACAAGAAGACGGCTGTAATTCACAAAATATCACATCCTTTTCTTCTCAATCAGGAAGGTGCGGACGTGACGGAACGAATGGTGCCAATGCATCTCCTGCTGCCAATGGAGCTTCAGGATTTCATAATACGCAATTTTTCCAGCCCGGAGCACAAGGAGCTACAGGAGCAAGAGGCCAAGGTGGCCAAGGTGGTAAAGGTGGTGCCGGTGGTGCGGGTGAAGGAGGTTTCACTTGTACGGATGGTACAGGTAGTGGCGGCGGCGGCGGCGGCGGCGGCGGTGAAGGTGGCTACGGCGGAACTGGTGGTTTCGGTGGTGGTGGCTCATTCGGCCTTTATGCTGTGAATAGCCCAACAGGTACGATTTCCCAATCCGATATTACTTCGGGTTCAGCAGGTCTTGGTGGTGCCGGTGGTCTTGGTGGTGCCGGTGGTCTTGGCGGAAATGGTGGAAATGGTGGTGCTCCGGTACCAGACCCCGAAGTAGGATATGGTGGTGACGGTGGTGATGGTGGCGACGGTGGTGATGGCGGAACTGGAGGAGCAGGAGCCACAGGTATATCATCTAATGTATACGGTTCAGCTCCATCTTATTCACCATTCAATCTTCTAGGTCAACCTGTCATAACATATAGCGGCCCCAGCTGCACACAAAATGATATTGATTTCACTAATGCATCTTCCACTACCTGGAATTTCGGTGCAAATGCAAACCCTCAAAATACAACAGGAGCCAATGTCACTACCCAGTACAATAGTGTAGACTGGAACGATGTATCAGCAGGCAGCAACCTATATGATGATTTTGTATTCATCGCACTGGATGGTATCGCTCCTCCTGAAATCATTACGGATGCCAATATTTTCAATAATTCCACGGATACGTTTTATGTCTGCCAAGGAGATAATGCTGCGTTCTTATCTTCCTTAGTTGCCAATACATACCACTGGGACTTCAATGGAGCCATCACTAATCCATCCACAACTTCGGATGATGTCAATGGCACATTCAATAATGCAGGTGAATATTGGATTGAATTATATGTGAATACGAATTGTTGTGGGGATTCTCCCATCGATTCCATATATCTATTCGTTGATCCTTATCCGAATTATTCCACTGCGTCCACAACCATTGAGATATGTGAGGGAGAAATTGCAGATATGATGCTGAACCCTGCCTTATCATCAATTCCCTATGACAGTGTGGTTTGGTCTCCGGATATTAATTTGAATGTAATCGACCTGAACAATGCCCAAGCATCACCAACAACAACTTCGACCTATACGGCGACATTATACAGTTCTGACAATTCCGGCACCTACTCCTGTGCGGATGAGGTTGAATTTGTCATAAATGTGAATGGGTATCCCAATCCTAGTCCAACCATCGTAGATGAAAGTTGTAGTGGTAATGGTTCCATATCATTGAGTACTCCCGGAAGCAATTCCTACCAATGGTCTCATGATTCTGGTCTAACTGCATCCAATGCAACCAGTCTCGTAGCAGAGGTATATACCGTTACGGTTACAGACAATGCCTCCGGTTGTTCTGTCATAGAGGAATATGAGGTAGAGCTTGCGGCAAATGCCCCTTCTGTCTATTTCACGAATGTTTCCAATATCACTTGTTTTCAGGATGATAATGGCTCGATTACAGCCAATGTTTCCAATGGTTTCGGAAATTATATTTACCAATGGGGACACGGACCTTTCAATCTCGGTGCAACAAGCACACTGAACGGATTATCTCCCGGGGTATATTCCGTGACCGTTGCCGATGTTGCATCAGGTTGCCAAACATCTGCGGATATCGAAATATTCACACCGGCACAGTTGGCTGTAATGGGTTCGTCTACCGATCCAACCTGTGATACACCCGGTGCCGTTACGCTCGATTTCCCTACGGGAGGTCTACCAGCATACAATTATAGCTGGAGTACGGGATCATCCAATCAAAATATCAATGTATCCGCTGGAGGAACTTATACCGTAACTGTTACCGATGATAATGCATGTACCATAACTGAGTCCTTCAACCTTAATCTCAGTACGAATCCACCTGCATTCATTCGAAATTAATTCATAATACTTCCAGAATATTCATTGAAGAAGCATGTTAGTCAAGTGACTAACATGCTTCTTTTTCATTTTACCCACATTTATCATCTATCCCTAAGCATTGATTTCTATCATCAGCATCATTGACCTAGGTCATATCATCACCCTTTTATCAGACCTAACTTTATATCAAAATCAGTGCTTATGAAAAAGATATTAGTTCCCGTTGACTTTAGTAAAGCCTCTGCCAATGCCTTGAGATATGCCATCCAATTGTATGGTAATGATACCGAATTCATCCTCTCTCATGTAACACAAGGATTAGTCGATACAAATGGACAATTCCATATTTCCACACTGGCTTCACAAATCGAAAACTTCAAACATAAGCTAAGGACATTCCAAGAAGAAGCTTTATCAGGAATGGAATCAACAGCTATTTTCAAGTACGAGGTACTAGCCGGTAATATTGTATTTGCCATTAGGAACTACATCAATGACAACCCAATGACGTACGCTGTGGTAATGGCTTCCAAGGACAGGGTCGATATATTGGACAAATGGATTGGGACTCATTCCTTGGGGATTGTCAAGAACCTGAATATCCCTGTGCATCTTATTCCTCCCCATGCAGAATTCAAGGGATTGGAAAAAGTGATGGTTGCTTGCGACAATCCATATGACAATCATCACGGTATGAAAAACATCATGAATTGGAATGATTCATACCAATCAGAATTACAGTTCTTATTGGTAAATAATCAAAAGACCCAGATTGATGGCAAAGTATACAATGACCAGGTGATGGATACATTCGAGCACAAACTACATGAATATGATATCAGTACCCATGTAATCGTAGGTGATGATCCTGCGAATACCATTCTTGGACAGGCTTATAATCGGCATGCTGACATGGTGATTGTTTTACCGGAGCAACATTCATTCTTGCACACATTGTTATTCAGTAGTGTTTCCAAGAAAATAATCAACCAATCCAGTATTCCCATTCTTTTTATCCCTAAGGATTCCAGTATCAGGATCGAAGCTCATCGAAAAGAATGGAGCAGTACACCCGACAGGCAGCAAAAATCCATTGTGAGGGGATTCAATTTTAGGAACCATTGGGATGCTGCACAGAAGAAATACAGGACCATCCAAACCTAAACAGGACTTGGGCTAGACTACCTTTGTGCCAATGATGGAATGCACGAACATGCTCATCATCTCCTTAAGCTCCCTGTAATCCCCATCCTTGATACATATGTTAGTGAGTTTAGGGAGATGTTCGGCAAAGAATAATTGATTATTCGCCATTTCAAATAGGGTACTGGCCAATGCATTCGGAAATGAGAATTCTGGATTGCATTCCAGAATAGTATCGGCAACTTTCTGATTCAGGTCTTTCAGATTTTGGAATAATCCGGCGGTATTCTCCTGATCGACCATTTTGGTGTGATAGGCCTTAGATCCCTCAGCAATGATTATCCGGTGCAAGATGGTCTCATTCACATAATCAATGGATGGGTTCTCACGCTTTGCATCGACTAGTGTTTCCACGATAATGTCCATCCGCCTTTTTGCGCATTCCACATTCATCGTATTGATATCAATCAGGAAATTCACCCATTGCCAATACCAAGCTAGGAGATAAAGAAGCAACTGGTGCTTATTCTCAAAATAACGGTACACAGATGCTTCCGTCGATCCGATTTCCTTAGCTAATTTCTTGAACGTAAATGCCTCAAATCCTAGTTCATCTATAAGGATGATACTATTCTTGATGATACGACAACCTAATTTAGATGCCTGAGGATCACGCAAGCTTAGATTTTCTGGTGGAGTAATTTTGATACCAATAGCCATAATGTGTGCAAAATTACAGCTAAATCTAAAAAAAACGAGACATTTTGAACTTTTAATGATAGAATAGGTTATCATTGCGATAGTATTACTATCAAATTAAAACCATATACTGCTTTTGATGAGGATAACATTTACAAATGATATTGTTAAACTACCCCTCCAATTCGTTTGGTCCTCTATCATTTGTTGTTCTCTCATATACTCCAATATTATCCTACCTGCCTATCTGATCATACAAAAGGATAGCATACACCTAGCGGAATTACCATTTGAGCATTCTGAAGAAAAGGAAGAAAAGTTAGAAAACACCCCAGAAAAAGACAAGGAAAAAGAGAAAGAAAAAGACATCTTTTTCAATCACCCTTTCTTGAGGTTATCCTCGCCCCTGGATGTATTACATTACAACAAGAAATTGAAAATTCCCTACAGTACTCCTGTCAGGGATAAACAAGACCCCCCTCCGGAACCCATCTCCTAAGCATACACATTAGCATTAGTATTAGTATTAGTCTAGACCCAAATCACGAGGTCTAGTTTCAGAGACGAAATCATATAGTTTTTAAAATCATGTTTCCCCATCCTAGGGGTAACACCCTTTTCAAATTCAAAGGAAATGAATCAGAATACATCTGAAGGATATATATCCAATCTCAAAAACGACATCCCCGCTAGTATCATTGTATTTCTAGTGGCTGTCCCGCTCTGTCTCGGTATTGCCTTGGCATCAGGAGCGCCCCTATTCTCAGGTATCATTGCAGGTATTGTAGGTGGTATCATCGTTGGTGCGGCCAGTGGTTCCCAATTGGGAGTAAGTGGACCTGCAGCAGGACTTGCAGTCATCGTATTGACTGCCATTCAAGAACTCGGAGCTTTCGACATATTCCTACTTGCAGTAGTCATCGGAGGAGTCGTACAAATCATTCTGGGTTTTGCCAAAGCTGGTATCATCGGTTACTACTTCCCGTCGTCAGTCATCAAGGGAATGCTCTCCGGTATTGGTATCATCATTATATTGAAACAAATCCCTCATGCCGTTGGCTATGACAAAGACTACGAAGGAAGCCTTACTTTCCAACAACCTGATGGACACAATACACTAAGTGAATTATTCTACATGTTTGAGGGTGTTAGCATGGGGGCAGTCATCATCACTGTCCTATCAATGGCTATCCTTATCCTATGGGAACAATCATTTATGAAGAAACAAAAGATCTTCCAAATGATTCAAGGCCCCTTGGTTGTAGTAACATTAGGTATCATTTTAAACATCGTATTCTCAGGTATTTCCAATCTTGCATTGGGTGCAGACCAAGTCGTTAGTATCCCTGTACCAGATGGTATCAGTGGATTCATTGGCCAATTCAGCCTACCTGACTTTAGTCAATGGAATAATCCTGCGGTATATGTTACCGGTGTTACCATAGCGGTAGTTGCCAGTTTGGAGACATTGCTTTGTCTGGATGCTACGGATAAACTGGATCCTTATAAGAGAGTCACTCCTACCAACAGGGAGTTGAAAGCACAAGGTCTTGGTAATTTGGTTTCTGGTTTGATTGGTGGACTTCCAATCACACAGGTAATCGTAAGGAGTTCCACCAATATCCAATCCGGAGGTAGAACAAAGATGTCTGCCATTCTTCACGGTTTCATCCTATTGATTTGTGCCATGGCTATTCCATTTGTATTGAATCTGATTCCATTGGCTAGTTTGGCTGCCATCCTATTCATGGTAGGATACAAATTGGCGAAGCCAGTATTATTCAAGCAAATGTATAAGTTGGGTTGGAGTAGCTTCATTCCATTTATGGTTACCATCATAGGTATTGTTCTTACTGACCTATTGATGGGTATCGGAATGGGAATGGTAGTCGCTATTTTCTATATCCTGTATAACAATTACAAAAGACCATTCATGATGGAAACACATGAATACAGCAAGGATAATGTAATTCGATTGAAGCTTGCCCAGGATGTTACATTCATCAACAAGGCCAGTATCCAAAGATCATTGGATATGTTACCAGAAAACTCCACTGTTATCATTGATGCCAGTGAAACTGTCAATATGGATCAGGATGTAATAGAAATCATTGACGATTTCGAACAGAATGCCAAGTTCAAGCATATCGACCTTACCATTATCGAAAGAAAACAAAAAGGCAACAGTAAGTCCACTGTTCGGGAATTCGAATCAACCATCCTGAACTGAGATTAAGGATCAAGGGGATTGCCCTAGGAGGCATCCCCACCTAATCCAATTTTTTTAATCGCTCCATTCAAAATCTAACATCATGGATACACAGACATTCATCACCCAAAACCAACAGACGCAGGCAGAAATGACCCCAGATAAGGCTATGACAGAGTTGATGCTAGGCAATACCCGATTCTTGGAAAAAGCTATGGTCAATCGTTCATATGACCAGCAAATAGAAGCTACTACAAATGGACAATATCCATTTGCTGCCGTTGTGAGTTGTATTGATTCTAGAATTCCTACCGAAATCATTTTTGACCAAGGTATCGGAGATATTTTTAATGCCAGAATTGCTGGAAACTTCATCAACGAGGATATCCTCGGAAGTTTGGAGTTCGCTTGCAAACTAGCTGGCTCCAAATTGATTGTAGTTATGGGACATACTTCCTGTGGTGCAGTCAAAGGTGCATGTGACCACGCAAAATTAGGTAACCTTACCCAGATGCTGGATAAAATCCAGCCTGCTGTCCAAGCAGTAGAAACACCAGAGGGAGTAGACAGAAGTTCCAAGAACAGCCAGTTCGTAAATAAGGTATCCCAAAAGAATGTTGAGATGGCCATTGAGGATATCAAATCCAAAAGTCCGGTATTGAAAGAGATGCTGGATAATGGCGAAATCAACATCATGGGTGCTATGTATGACGTTGCTACAGGCAAGGTCACTTTCTATGACTAATGTGTTCGTCTCTTAGTATATAGTTTTTTGTTAGACCCTTTAATTTGTAAGGATTGGGACACTTGGAAAACCGAGTGTCCCTTTATTCAAACCATTTATCAATTATGAACTTTGAAAAATTAACATTCACATTCCTCATCACATTATTCTCTGTCGGTGTTTTTGCCCAGGATAGTAATTTAGGAAATTGGTATATCGCATTCGGTAATAAGAAAATCAATTCGAAATTGAATTGGCACCATGAGGTACAATATCGAAATTATAACTTCATCGGGGATTTAGAACAATTGTTACTAAGGACAGGTGTCGGATATAATTTGACTGAAAATAATAACAACATCCTACTCGGTTATGGATATATCCTTTCTGAAAACTACACACCGAATGAAGATGAAAAGAATGTGGTTAATGAACATAGGATTTATCAACAGTTCATTACCAAACAAAAATTCTCTCGAATCAGCCTACAACATAGATATCGTTTCGAACAACGTTTCGTAGAGGATGATTTCAAGATGCGTTTCAGGTATTTCCTCGCAGCTAATATTGCCCTGAATAATAAAGAACTCACAGACAATACCTTTTATCTATCCGGATATAATGAGATTTTCATTAATACGGAAGGCAATGTTTTTGACCGAAACCGGGTGTATGGAGGTTTAGGCTATCGCTTCAACAAAATGATTCGAACAGAAATAGGATACATGAACCAAGTCTTTGCCGGCCCCAATAGAGACCAACTGAATCTGGTTGTATTCATCAGTTACTAATCCAAAAATAGGCGCTAGATACCAACTCCCCAACCTTACCGTGATTCCATCTAGCGTCTATTTTCTTATCTTTATACCCAAACAAACAACATAGTGGCTCCATGAAAGTCTGTATTGCTGAGAAACCGAGTGTGGCTAGGGAAATTGCGAATGTTCTGGGTGCAAAATCCAGAAAGGACGGTTATTTGGAGGGGAATGGTTATGCAGTCACATGGACTTTCGGCCATCTTTGCGAACTTTACCAACCTGATGATTATCAAGCCCATTGGAAGTCCTGGAATCTTGACAATCTCCCTATGCTACCCGAAAAATTCGAGACCCAACTCAAGAACGACAAGGGAATAAAAAAGCAGTTCAAAGTCATCAAATCCCTGTTTAAAAAAGCCAGCCTTGTCATCAATTGTGGTGATGCAGGACAAGAAGGAGAATTGATACAGAGGTGGGTCATCAAGGAAGCAAAATACAAGGGAAAAGTACAACGGCTTTGGATTTCATCTCTTACCCCAGAAGCCATAAAGGATGGTTTCAAACAACTCAAGGATGCCTCGGATTTTGACCATTTGTATTATGCCGGAAGCTCAAGAGCTATCGGGGACTGGTTATTGGGAATGAATGCCACTCGTCTCTACACCTTGAAATATGGTGGTTATAAACAAGTACTTTCTATTGGTCGGGTACAAACCCCTACCCTAGCCATGATTGTAAAAAGGCATAAGGAAATAGAAAATTTCAAACCTGAAACCTATTGGGAATTACACACCGTTTATCGGGATACGACTTTTCAATCCGAAAAGGGAAAATTCAAGAAAAAGGAAGAAGGGGCAGCCTTTTTGGAAACGATTCGGAATAAACCTTTCGAAATCATTGACGTCAAGAAAAAACAAGGAAAAGAACTTCCCCCAAAGTTATTTGACCTTACCAGTCTGCAAGTTTATTGTAATAACAAATTCGGATATTCCGCTGACCAGACACTCAAGATTGCCCAAAAATTATACGAGCAAAAACTCATCACATACCCAAGGGTGGATACGACTTTCCTACCCGATGACATCTACCCCAAAGCACCGGGAATCCTAGGGAAATTAAAGAGTTACCAACAACTCACACAACCTCTATTGGGTAAGAAACTCAGAAAGCTTTCAAAATTCTTCAATAATAAAAAAGTAACGGATCACCACGCTATTATCCCAACGGGATACGAAAAGACATTGCCGTACACAGAACAGAAAGTCTTCGATATCATTTCAAGAAGATTCATTGCAGCATTCTATCCGGATTGTTTGATTGCCAATACCACTGTAATGGGTGAGGTGGAAAAAATCAAATTCAAGGCAACTGGAAAGGAAATCCTTGATGAGGGATGGAGAGTTGTATTTCCAAAGAAGAAGAACAATCAGAATACGCCTAAAAAGGAAGATGAAAAACAGGAAGAAAAAATATTGCCTGAATTCAAAAAGGGAGAATCCGGACCACACGAACCCCAACTGGTCGAGAAACAGACCCAACCACCCAAATACTACACGGAAGCATCACTGCTAAGGGCCATGGAAACTGCGGGTAAGCAAGTGGATGATGAAGCACTCAGAGAGCTGATGAAAGCTAATGGAATCGGTAGGCCATCCACTCGGGCAGGCATTATCGAAACCTTATTCCGTAGGAAATATATCATCAGAAAAAAGAAGCAAATCCATGCTACATCCCTTGGAATACAACTTATTGACATCATTCAGAATGAGTTGCTCAAGTCAGCAGAATTGACTGGCCAATGGGAACAAAAACTACAACAAATAGAATCCAAGGAATATCATGCGGGACAATTCATTTCCAATATGAAATCCATGGTATCCCAATTGGTGGACGAAGTCAGAAAGGCACCTCCCCGCAAAGGGATTATTACTGCTCAGAATGCCTCCAAACCTAAACCCGCAGTAAGAAAACGAACCAATAAGATAACCACAGTCATAGGTCAGACTTGTCCGAAATGTAGGAAAGGAAAACTATTGAAAGGCAAACAGAATTATGGCTGTTCGGAATGGAAAACAGGATGTGATTTCAGGCTTCCATTCGAATATCTCGGTAAGAATATTTCTGAAAAACAACTCATCCGTCTGGTTAATACAGGTGCAACCATTATCCTGAAAGGATTCCAATCCAAGGGAAAGAAAATGAATGGCAGACTGGCATTCAACAAGGAATTCCAATTACAATTGAATCCAACATTCTCCCCTAAAAAACAGAAAAAAACAAGTACTACCGTCCCTGACAAACTCACCTGTCCGAGATGTAAGAAAGGTAAGATACTCAAGGGTAAGACAGCTTATGGTTGCAGCAATTGGAAAAACGGTTGTGATTACAAAGTTGATTTCTCCGTAGTCAGAAAAAAACTGGAAGGCAAGGAAATCACCAAGGAAGCAGTATGGAAGATTTTGGGACAATTCTAATTAGTGGATAATAAAGTCGTTCAATAGTACTTTTTATTATCTTTCTACAAATTTTAGACATGCATCCATTTTTCAATCCGAATAGACCTACATCCGGTGATGTGGAACAATCCCTCAAGGAACTAAAGGCAAATGACCTACCGTGGAAAACAGGAAAGGTCCTGGCCTACGTCTATGAACCTGACCCGGAAGCCTATGCGCTGATTCAGAAAGCCTACATGATGTTCCTGACAGAGAATGGTCTGGACCCTACTGCCTTCAGTTCATTGCTCAAGATGGAACAGGAAGTGATTGATATTGCGATTAACCTATTGGGTGGAAATGAACAATCTGCAGGTAACTTTACTTTCGGAGGAACGGAAAGTATCATCCTTGCCGTCAAGGCTGCCAGGGATTATGCAAAGGAAAAATATCCCCATATCCAACAACCCAACATCGTGATGCCTGTCACGACCCATGCCGCATTCTTCAAGGCCTGCCACTATCTGAGTGTCGACCCCAAAGTCATCGAAGTGAATGACAAAACGTTCACACCCGATGTAAGGGATTATGAAAATGCAATAGATGAGAATACCATTCTTTTGGTGGGTTCAGCACCATCCTATGCACATGGGGTCATTGACCCGATTGAGGATATTGCGGCGTTGGCACGTTCCAAGAATATCCTTTTCCATGTTGATGCCTGTGTAGGTGGGATGTATCTTCCATTTGCCAAAAACCTGGGTTATGATATTCCCAAATTCGATTTCAGTATTGAGGGTGTAACTTCCATGTCCATGGATTTTCACAAATACGGCTATACCGCAAAAGGTGCCTCATGTGTATTGTATAAGGACAGGGAATTACGGAAGTATCAGATTTATACCTGTTCGGAATGGTCTGGATATTCCATTGTAAATGCTACCGTACTATCCAGTAAAACGGGAGGTTCCCTAGCAGCTTGCTGGGCCAATCTCCAATTCCTTGGTGCAACAGGCTACGAAAAAATCGTCGAACAAACACAGTCGGCCAAAATGAGGATTGTGGATGCCATCACATCCATTCCCTCGCTATCCCTATTAGGGAATCCGGTGATGAATATGGTTGCATTCGCCAGTGACACCATTGATCTTTTTGCCCTCACGGGAATGATGAAAGAGCGAGGTTGGTACATTCAATTACAATTCAAACACGGCATTTCACCAACTAACATTCACCTATCCATCAATCAGGCGAATGTTCCTCATATCCAACAATTCATTGATGACCTGAAATCCTGTGTACTTGAACTTGAACGTTCGGGTAGTACAGCAGCCATTCCATTCCCTGAGAAGTTATTGGCATCACTGACACCTGAAATGGTCAATCAGCTTAAGGGTAGCTTAGGCGTAGGCGATGGCGAGGCCCCTGATGACCTGACGATGGTCAATAGGATTCTGGATGCTTCACCTCCCCATATCCGTGATATGATATTGAAAGAATTCGTGAATGGAATGTTCAGATAAATGCTAGCATTCGTCCAAATTCTGATTGTCTGTATCCTACCCTATTTTTTGGTAAGACTTTCCAAGGTGCTTAATATCCAACACATCTTCAGTGGTGTTTTCCTTTGTTATGTGGTAGGAATGGGAATCAATAATTTCATCCCCCGTATTCCGATAGATGATGAAATCAGTTCCTTACTCACAATGGTTACAGTCGCATTGGCCATTCCTTTGATTTTAATGAATTCGGATTTCAAATCCTTTCTGAAAGGTAGCAGAATGATGCTCACCTCTTTCGGATTGGCCCTCCTGTCTGTTTTTATAGTTTGTATCATTAGTGTATTCATCTTCGAATCCTATACAGAACATGCTGCCCACATATCAGGTATGCTTACTGGCGTATACACTGGAGGCACACCCAACATGGCAGCCATCCAATCAGCCATACAGGCCGATGAAAACATCTACGGCGCCCTGACCGTAACAGATATCATTACCGGTGGAGCATACCTCATCTTCCTTAGTACTGTAGGTCCGGCATTTTTTAGAAAAATCCTGCCTCACCGTCCTCAGGATATCCAAGAGGATCATCAAGAGCAGGTTAGTGAATGGCATTCATTGGATTGGAAGAAAAGAATAACCACACTCATTCCCGCTATCGGATTGGCTATACTGAGCATTGGAGTTGCTGCAGGAGTAAGTTATTTATTCTATGGTTCGCTTGATGATTCCCTATTCATCATAATGATATCCATCTGCGGTATTGCCATCTCTTTCCTACCGTTCAGCCAACGATTAATGGGAGCCTATGAAGCCGGAGATTATCTACTTCTGGTTTTTTGTCTAGCACTGGGATGCCTATCCAATTTTGAGGATATGATGGAGGCCAGTTCCATCGTACTCATTTATACCCTTGTTGTTATGCTGGGTGCGGTACTATTGCATATCCTATTGGCACGTATTTTCAGGATTGATGCGGATATTACATTCATTACCTCTGCAGCTTGTATCTATGGTCCGGTTTTCATTGGGCAATTGGTAGGTGTAATGAAGAATAGAAAGATGTTGGTTCCTGGTATGACGATGGGTATTGCAGGTATCGCCCTAGGAAGTTTCCTAGGAATTTTCATTTATCACCTATCCAATTGGGGATTGGAAATGATTCGATAAATCATTTCCATTGGATTATTCAGGCCACCAAGTCTTATAAAAATCAATGGCATTACTGGAAAATACCTTATCCACAATTTCAGTGGCGGAGTAACCATGCATTAATTTTTCGATATCCTCCTTGGTGTATTTCCCGAAGATGTCTTCTGGTGGATTCTCAAAGAAAGCTTTCAAATCCTGATATAACAAGGGCATTTTCTCTGCGGTATCATACATCTCGAACGAATTGATGGCCCCATCAAAATCAGAGCCGATACATATTCTGTTCCAACCCTCACGGTTACCGGCCTGCTCTACGATATATAGTAGATTCAAGGCTATGCTCTTGAGATAAATCATTTTTCTTTCATCCGAATAATCCTCTGTTTCCTCAATCTGGCGACCTACGACACCACCTATCAATCGATAGCGATCGAGGATAAGACCGACCAAACCATTCGTTTCATGTACCATTCTGATATCCTCATCACTGAGATTGATGGTCCAATTATTATAAATGAGATGCTTATACTTCTTGGGTTTGTCTTTCTTGAGGAATCGGGAATCTTGCTCACTCATTCCCGCAATAGCTGCGTGCGAAAACATGACAGGAATAGCATTTCCCTTTTTCTTTTCATCTTTCAATAACTGATAATACCAATTCCTCGAGGCCACACTCATATGCTTCACATCCGGAATAATGACCCTCCCCTCATTATCATCAATCATTTTCCTGATTACTTTTTTTCCTAATGGAGAAATAGGATCGTCATTACCCTTACCTCCCCTGAATACAAAATTTTGTAGGGGCTTGAAAGGGTTGGCCTGTCCCCCCAAACCATTATAGAAAAAGTGGTTGATTCCTAATGAGAATATAGGATAGGACAATTTTCCATCCTGATAATCCTCCAGAGGGATGGCACCTTTCAATTTCATCAAATTCTTCAGCACCAACTCGTGATATTCCGGCTCATCTGATACATCCTCATGGATCAATGAACGACCAAGGATATTCCCGCCCTCTATATTCAATACTACTGCCAATTTATTCCTTTCATTGGGTATCCTATCCAAGTCCGCTTTTTCCTTTACGATTTCGTACGTCCAATTCTCACCATTGATGGCCCTTTCCTTGAATTGTCCATAAGTGACAAAATCTATGTTATCCAGAATAATCGGGAAATAATAGATATCTCCCTTTCTATGAAAATGATAATCACTGTAATGGATACCTGTAACACAAGCCATGGTCTCATGTCCTTTCTTTTTCTCATTCAGTATACGAATATCACTGTATTGCAATTCGAGTGGTGTCATGGACCAACCTACCACCCTGACATTGCCCAATGCATTCGCCTCCAAATTAGCCTGAGAATATGCAGGTACACCCTTTGAACCCTTGACGATCCAATTGGCCATATTCTCCCCATCACAATCATGGACGACCTTATCCCAATTATCATAATCCTTTTGGGATTGTGAATGAAAAGGTTTGAGACAGACATGAGAATGGATATCTGCAAAAGGAGGTAAGTCCTGTGCATCTGAAGTAGGAAAGTATGCAAGGAAAAGAAAAATGTAAGAAAGGTATTTCATGGTTTCTGTTGATTTGGGTACCATATGATTAGACATCAAATATGACATCTGATGTCCATCATGCACCATCAATGTGAAGATAAATAGAAGTTATCTAAAATGAATAACCAACAATCAACCTAAGCAAAGAAGCCGCTATTACTTCTCTGCAATAATCCTATTATTACATCCACTGGCAAGTTCTGTGGATTCCATAGTAATGATACTACCATTGATTTGGTAACTTACTTCCCTACAGAGCAAATCCGTACAGAATTGGATACCGGAGGATTGGGTTTCGGAAATGCGATAAGTCCCTTCTTCCAATATTGTCGGAACTTCCAGAGGGTCCGATGTATTCGTTTGCTTGATGGCGTAATTCTCTGCTCCCATTTCCAAATATATCTTGGTACAAAGCATGGCTCCATCACAATCGCCATCTCCGGGGAAAGTCTGGGAAGCATTTTCTGAAGGGTCATCACAACCACTGATTTCGATGGAGGTGTAATACCATTTTCCCTCAAAAACATTGGATGTATCCTCACAAGAAGTATTCAACAATAGGATATTCAATAAAAGAAAGAATAAAATGCCCTTTTTCATGGAACTGGAGATTGATGAATAATGTATAGATTTAGACTGTTGTCCATTACTAGAGTAACGCAAAAAATTATGTTTGATTGGATTCCACGTTTAGAAACTGAAAGACTTTTCCTGAGACAGCGAACCGAAGACATTGCCAAAAGGGTCATTCAGGAACATAGCACAGCCGAGCAATTGGTCTTTTTCAACACTTCGGACTTACTTGTTCTTCAGGAAGAAAAAGAAAAACTAGCCAAGGGACTAACAACCTGGTATCTTGGTTTTATTGTTTGGGATATGATTGAGAAGTCTACAGGAAACAATATCGGATTTTGTGGATTCCACAAATGGGAATATCGTCATGACCGTGCTGAAATAGGTTATGCAATGATTCGTGAATCAGCCAAACGAAAGGGATATATGTCTGAAACGGTTCCTAGAATCATCCGATATGGATTCGAAACCATGAATCTGCATCGGATAGAAGCCTTTGTCCATCCTAGTAATGTCCCATCCATTAAGCTCATCGAAAGAAGTGGCTTCAGTTACGAGGGCCACAAGAGGGAGGATTACAAGAAAGATGGTATCAATGAGGATTCCTTGGTCTATGGCTTATTAAAGCGAGAGTACACATCCCAATCCTAAGCCCTACTTACAATCCACCCTGGGTATCGTTTGGGAAAACGAAGCTTCGTCAGGATTTTTCAATTTGAAAAAATCCGTTTCTACTTCTTCCAATTCGCCGACCTTGACAGCGATTTCATCTTCTCTGATTTGGAAGATTTTTTCCTCTTTCCCCTCATATCCCTCAACGATATAGGAGTAGATCACCTTGACGATATCATCCTGAATCGTTCCGTCAATCGTTCCGTAGGCACCATCGACTTCAGCTGGTCGCCAATCAAGAATACCCTTGACTGTTTCTCCTTGGACATTCAGCTCTATAATCGTTGAATCGATGAGTTCCATGGATGTTCCATCATTGAGTTGGACGGTATCCCTCGTTTCAGTCATTAAGAAACAATGCTTTCCCTCTATGGAAAATGTTTCTTCTGTTTCCTGTTCGGTAGCAGGTTGGGATGCCGATTCAGCAGGAGCATTATTACATGCCATGTAAGATAGACACAGGAGTAGGAATAGGTACAAATTATTCATTGGTCGGAATTGATTTATGATGAAAGATAGGAGTTTATTCTTCTTTCTGGAAATGAGGGTATCATTCGTATTCCTTTTCTCTTTCATCAATGACCCTGGTTCCTTCTTTCAGTCCTGATATATTGGCCATGGAGCTCAATGCAAACAACACCCCAAATGTTACGGCTGCTAGTACAGCTGTAGTTCCCAATAGTATACCATACTGTTTCAATGCAGGCAACCATTGAAAATCCTGTATGAAAAATATGATGATAAAAGCGACCAAAAGCACCAATATCACCTGATAGGTCTTGACCTCTTTCCTATAATGAACTCCCATGATACATCATTTTATCCTACAAAGATACGGTATCTTTATAGGGTTGTCAGCATCCAAAGCATGAAGTTATTTGAAAATGATTCATAGAAAAAGAATCTGTCTCCACGGATTGAATCCAACTCCAAGCAAGGGCCCAAAAGAATGAGATTATAGGAATACTATAGTTATATTAGAGAAGTAGCATTCATGAAAAAATATTTCCTTTCATTGCCATCCTATTTCTATTCTCTTGTCAAAACGTGGAGAAGGAATCCCAAACATCAAGTGCAAACGAGGCCGTATCATCCGTTCCTAACCCAGACTCAGAAGTAAGTGAGACCGAAATCAGGGTCAGTCCAAAAGATTTTTCAGAATATTGTAATACGAGGTTTTCTACTTGTATAGAATATCCGAAAAACTTCATTCCCCAAGGTGAGTCCAACAATGGTGATGGCCAATCATTCTTATCAGATAATGAGGATACAGTCATAACTATTTATGGTAGCCTTGTCAGCGATGAAACCAATACCATTG
>JAHDHL010000097.1 GCA_020631355.1 Saprospiraceae bacterium
ACGAACACTTTACCAAAAGGGGTGTGAATGACTTTGTTAACGACTTGCTAATGTTGTATTTGTAGATATTTGGATTTCGGGATCATTAGAATGTAGGGACTCCTAGGAGTCCCTACATTCTCAACATCTACTCCACCTTCACAAATGATTCCACATGGCGTTCACCATTGAATTCCAGATTCAGGATATAACTTCCATTATCCAAATCATTTACGTTGACTTGGATGGCTTGGTTGCCAGAAGTAAGATCCTTGATTTCAGATTGGATGCGTTGTCCTTGGATATTGTAGATATGAATAGCCACTTCCACATTTTCCTTGGATACCAATTCAATATTGAGATAATCCTTTGTCGGATTAGGATACAACTCGACGGATGCAATCGTTTTGATTTCAACGGCTTCCAAAGCAGCTTCCCGCATGATATCCGTAGGTATATTCCCTGTATTGAATCTTCTGATTGGACTGGCATTGGCAAAATCCCAAGTGTCGCCACAGAAAGTCCTGACCTTATATTCGTACCAAGTATTTGGCAATAGGAAATGCAAGGTCTTATAATTGTTCAATGCACCAGTACGGGTCCATTGTTGGGTTCCTTGTACTCTGTAAAGAACATCATATCTATCCGCAATAGGATGTGCATCCCATTGGATGTGGCATCTGGAGGGGTATTCCAATTGATGGCTTATATTCATTGGAGGAGAACAAGGACATTCATTCCAACTGTCATCATTGAGTGATGCAATAATACTGGTCGGGTAATCTGGGTCGTTGCCACAGCCTGAAGAATTATAACTCCCTGTTTGACTATCACCGAAACTCATGAATGAGACACTGAGATCAGTTTCCGTAGGGTCGGCATAACAACTTTTTGTTGTCAATTCCCAGCAGAATGTCCATTGGGCCTCGGGATTACAAATACTGGTGTCTCCGGAATCTCCAAAATTATTTCCGGGGTCATTATCCATCTGATTACCGAAGTTACCCAATGGGGATTCGAATGCGAATCCGGGTCCTACAGGTCCCGGGTTGACTGATGTCGTATTGATTCCCTGGATGGTATTATACCAACCCCACTGTCCATCACTGGCGCAGGCAGGGGGTACGACAGTGGGTGTAAGTGAATTGGAATCCCAGCCATTACCATAAACAGGAACTACGGCATGTAGCCAGTTGACAGCTACCTGATTCCAGTTGAGCGTTACACAGAATTCAACCGTTTCACCAGGTAGATACTGATGATTGGTATCAGGACTGGGATTGGCTGTTATATCCGCATTATTCAGGCAATTACTACAGATCATGGAACTCTCTATTTCGAGTTCGAATTCAGCTTGGTCATTGATGTCCCCACCTGAAATCTGGAGGTAATAGGTATTCCCCACGAAAGTTTGCATATTGATATTCACTGCACCAAGGCCCTCTCCGCATTCCTTTCCGATGAGTTGGCCACAATCACCCGCATAGATACTGATTCTGGGTTCTGTTAGGCCATTCACAGCTATGTTCACTTCATTCCCCACGGCTTCGAATGCATACCATACATCCGCAACAGGTCCTGAATCGGATAGATTATTTGTACAACCTGCGAGGTGGGGTGTATTATTATCATAAGTCGCACCGATATTGGATAAGCAGAATGTATTGATGGTGCTTGCTCCTTGGGGACAACTGAGTAATTCTGGTAGAGGACCTAAGGAGCAAGCATCAATACAATTGTCCGGAATGCCCGATGTGCATACAGGTGTTGTACCTGTACATACATTAGAGCCACATGGATAACAATTGAAATAGGCTTCCCATCCTGACATTACTACGCTACCATCGGAGCTGAATTCCAGTGTCAGGCATCCAGTACTTGAAGTAGTAGATTGTGTATTATTTCCAGTGTATGATTCCAGAAGTGGAGCGTTGATATCATTGCCATCATAGACATTGATAACGTCGAATGGATTTTCCAAGTTCAAATGTGTGAAATTGACAGTAATACATTCTTCGGGAGTATCAGGACAGACTGTAGTAATGCTATTTTCATTATTGGAATAGTCTCCTTGTACTCCCCCAGAATCATAAAATACTCCGTAGCAGGTTGTAGTATTACTCCCGGGTATGATTAAATCACCACAGCTTATATTTGCTTGCCATCCCTCATTTTCTACGGCTGCATTAGAATTGAATACGAAAGTGATGCAGCTATCCGTAGAACTGACTAAACCAGGACTATTGGTTCCTGAGTACTCACCGATTAATGGGGCAGAGATATCATTACCATCATAGATACTCATAATATCCATTCCTGCTTCCGTATCAAAAGCATTGAAATTAACGTTGACTTGTTCGCCTAAATCCGAACATATCGTAGTGATATTGGATTCGTTAGGACCATAGTTGTTTTCGAGATAGCCGGAATCCGTGAATACTCCACCACAAGCATTGAATGTACCACCGCCCTGAATAGGTGGATTCATACATTGAATGGTTGCTACCCAACCATCATCCGTCACAGAACCATCAGACGTGAATACGAAAGTGATACAACCACTCGTTGATTGAATACCAGAGGGAAGCGTACTACCAGTCCAGCTTCCTAGGGATGGACCTGTATTGTCAGTACCATCATAGATATTGAGGAATTCCCATCCACTTTCGATGCTGAACACGGTAAAAACAAACTCGATATTACTACCATCGTTAGAACAGAATGTAGATGTAATATTCTCAGAAGAATTGTAGTTGCCATTGGTTCCTCCACTATCGGTATAGATACCTGTACAGGTGTAGTTAATTCCACTTGGGGCTTCATAAACTTGTGCTTTGGATTGTAGGCATAGGAACAGTAATGCCAAACTGATGCATTGGGTCAGTTGTTTCATCATGTTATATTTTTTATAAATTAAAAAAGAAATACCTCTGTGATGTGAGTGCATCATGAGGATTGGGGTATTAGAGTAGCGTGATATGTCACAAATTATTAAACATTTTTGAAAAATGCATCATTGAGTGAAAATAAAATGTGTAGTTACATTGTAAGCAATGATTTATACA
>JAHDHL010000025.1:0-54723 GCA_020631355.1 Saprospiraceae bacterium
ATATGGTCACCCAAGGTTACTACCTCCCTAATATGCTGATTTAGTGCAGGGTGTGCAGCTTTCAACGAAAATGGCATTTGGGGTAACAACCCTTGGGGCCTTTCCCTCAATGTAGTGGAACCCACTTCATACAAGACGACCAAGGTTCGGTTTCGGACCTACATGTATCCGGATGCACAAGCCGAATTCGAAGATTCTCCACTGGACCAAACGGAAATGGAGGATGAATGGGTAGTGGAACGGGTTCAGAAAGGGATTCAGTCACGGATGTATAAACGGGGGCGTTTTTCTCCGAGTATGGAGAAAGGGGTACATCATTTTCATTGGTTGTTGCAAAATTCTATGATAGATAACCTGGATTGATTTTTCTATATCCCTATGCCTGATACAGCATCAAATCTTATTAGAATACCTGTAACAGATCGGTCAAAAGAAAGGGAACATCCATTCTGCTTTCTTTGCTTTTCAAGAATAGAATTCTTTGTTCCTTGACCGATGTTTCCCTATAGATATCTTGCCAATAATAAGTCGGAAAGTACTTTTCCTACTTCCCCTATGAATTCATCTGTGACCATTCAGTGTATTCTCAATCTTTACCATAGTAACCTTCGGATTAATATCCTCCAAGGATAACTGTCTAGGACTTAATCATAACCAATTGTAATTATCATTTCATTCATAAAACATATTAAAAATGCATCTCCATTCAATTGAAAACGATCCCGAATACATCTCTTTACAGACCGAGATGGTGAGAATGCAGAATTGGTTAATAGAGCACGGCCAAAGGCTAATGATTATCTGCGAGGGCAGGGATAGTGCAGGTAAGGGCGGTGCCATCATGCGTTTCATAAGATTCATCAATCCAAGACATTACAGGGTTGTCGCATTGGGGAAACCAACTAAGGAGGAAAAGGGACAGTGGTATTTCCAAAGATACATACAACACTTCCCCAGTCCGGGTGAAATTGTATTTTTCGATAGGAGCTGGTATAACAGGGCCGTAGTGGAACCCGTGATGGGTTTCTGTACACCATCGCAATATGACTTATTTATGAAACAAGTAGAATTGTTCGAGAATATGCTGGTCGAGGATGGCATGATACTCATTAAGTTCTGGTTTTCCATTGATAAGGAAGAACAAGGAAAAAGGCTTGAGGAACGTAGGATAAATCCACTTATCAATTGGAAACTAAGTACAGTGGATGCTCAAGCCCAGCAAAAATGGGATGATTATACCCATTATAAGAAACTCATGTTCGATAAAACTGGTACCCACGATTCTCCTTGGGTGATTATCAAGGGGAATGAAAAGGATATGGCTCGAAAAGAAGCCATGAGATATGTTTTGAATCAAGTCGATTATAATCAGAAAGGACTGACAGGAATATCACTTGATCTCAATCCTGATATAGTGAAAATCATCAGAAATGATTATTGATTCCCATATGTGCTTCACATAATATCTATACTGCTATGAAAATAACCAAAATCAAAATGTGACCCAATACTCATCCTAGTATCAAATGATTCGCTATTTAGCATCAGCCTTATGAATCACCAAAAAAATCCTTTAAGCAGAATACCACCCAAAAGATGAAAGCCATCATTGAATCGGGAGAACATGAGGATAGGATACTGTTCAGGCCACAAATGGAAATGCTTTGCGACGAGGTAGGTAAAATCATGATTGACTTTGTAGGTCGGTATGAAAGCTTCCAATCTGACTTCGATTCGGTTTGCCATCAATTGAATCTTGCCACGAAAGAATTGGAACATGTCAATGCTATAGTCAGGGGTGAATGGAAACAGTACTACGATGAGGAACTCAGGGCATTGGTTGTCCAAAAATATCATCAGGATTTTAAGATTTTCGGACATCCAACTAAGCCCTAGCCATAAATATTCATTTACCCAAAGCGGACATGCCCTCTTTTTTTTAATAAGTCCCTAACAAGTCTGATTTTTCGAATTCATTATTATTACCTACTATTGTCACGCACAAAAATATTTCCATTGATTGCATACATTCGTGATAGAGTCCAAATTTCGAAAGCAACCTTGACTGCTGTTTCCGAGGTCATCCGAACTGAGGAATATAATAAGGGACACATCTTATTGAGAGAAGGTTTGGTAGCCCATCATCTCTATTTCATCAAAAAGGGCGCGGCCAGGACTTTCTATTACCATGATGGAAAAGATGTGACTTCCTGGGTTTATGGAGATGGAGCAATACTTACAGCGTGGGGAAGTTTCTATGGAAGAAGCCCATCATTCGAAAATATAGAGTTATTGGAAAATTCAGTCGTTGAATATATTTCCCATAGTGACTTGCAAAAACTATATGCCCAATATCCCAGAATGCAGACCTTCGGAAGATTGCTCGTAGAGGAACAAATTACTTTTATTGACAATTTTTTCAAGGGTTTCATGTTCATGACCGCCAAGGAAAAATACGAATTATTACAGTCTACTTTTCCGGATGTCATCCAAAGAATCAATCTTGGACATATCGCTTCATTCCTAGGTATATCACAGGAAACCCTGAGCCGTATTCGTAGGAAGTAGACATCATTTTCAGTCAGATTCCTTAATGTACACTACCCTTTTTCTCGCTTTTTGACATAAGTCAAAAGATTACAGATATTATCCTCCTAATTTTATTCCAACAACGGACAAGGAATCAATCATCCCATTTTTCCGAATCCAAACGAATTGGAAAATCCATAAATCGAAATATCATGACACAACAAAGATCAATCAAGTGGAGGACCATACTGGGACTGATATTAGTTTATATAGCCATCTGGTTCAATTGGCAATGGATATGGGGTATCCTATTCATCCTTTGGGTTATTCCGGACATCATTTCAGGGGTCACCTACTTCATTGAACCGATTGAAAAGAAAGAACATCCTATTCTTTATTGGTTCATTATCTGCAGTTGGTTACTCATGAGTATCTATTCTTTTCTTCCCTTATTTTTTCCTGAATGGAAATATTACTAAATCCAATATCAGTCTTCCTAAAAGTATGCGTATGAAAGCACCTTTACTTGTAACCAAATTTTGAAATAGAATGAAATCTACGACCATGTTTATCATCATCTCAATATTATCCACACTACTATTCAATGCTTGTACCATCCAAGGAGAAAAGGTGTGTGGCATTTGGAATGCCAATACAGCATTAGGAACCATGAAATTGGAAATCACACCTTGGGAGGGAAAATTCATAGGTTATGTACTGGAATATCATAATGGAAAAGAAATCATCAAAGGTGGCAAGGATGATGAATTCGTATTTATTACCGATTTGGTTTTTGAGGATGATAGGTATAAGAATGGAAAAATATTCATTCAGGAAGCTACTGAGGAATATTGCAACCTGACCCTTGATTTCATTAATGATACCCGAATTAAGGCCACCTACGATTGTAAGGGTGAAATAAGTGAGGAAATCTGGAACAAGGAGGGTTTTCCACCAATAATGTCCAAGGAAAAAGAGGAACAGCAACCAAGTAATCCATCTTCAAAACAAATCACTGACAATCCCAAGGAAAAAGGTTCAGGGAACGTTTCTCACCCAACCAAGACGGCTGAGGAAACCAAGGATAAATCTCCTTCGGCTGATTACCAATCCGACACCCAATCAAAATCCGAATTCCATGTTATCGGCTTTCATCAGACCATTGATTACAATGATTCAAAACGGCTTTCCAACGCGGTGGAATCACTCTGGAATAAAGTATACAATGATGATTTTTCGTCAAAATTGGAAAATATTGCAGACTGGGAAAAAATGTATGTCACCTACTCACACTATGACCAGCCCAAAGGAAAAGTCACGATTACCATAGGTTATGCCGTAAAGGATTTGTCAAAAATTCCATCGGGATTACATGGAATAACAATTCCTAAAAATGAATATTGGTCCTATCCACTATCAGGTAAGGAATCGGATTACGAAGGTGAGGAATGGCAACAATTGGAAGCAATCATGGCATATAGAAAAAAGGAAAGTGTCGATTTTGAGGTTTATTCCTTTGATGATAATTATAATGTCAAGCAAGCTAGTATTTGGATTGCCTCCAAGTAAGAAGTCATGCATAACCAGTAGTTCCATCTAGTAGAAATTTAATATCAACACCTTGACACTAGCATCCATTCTCAGGCAATTCAAATGGTCCGTAGGACTCACCATATGCTTGGTTATCCTTGAGTCTGCCCTATTTTTATTGTTTCCATTATTCATCGGATATGCCATTAATGACTTATTGGAAGCATCCCATAAGGGAATTATCCAATTGGGTATCCTAGGAATCTCGGGTTTGGTCATCGGTGCCGCCAGAAGATTATATGATACCCGAACCTATGCTAAAGTTTATCAGAAAATAACCGTGGATACGATGGAAAAGGATGAGGCTTCTGATACCTCAAAACTATCTGCCCATTTGGGAATGCTAAGGGAATTGGTTGAATTCTTCGAAACATCATTCCCTCAGATTTTTGGCAGTATCATCGGTTTCGTGGGTACCATCATTATAATTTATGCCTTTAGTATCCATATCTTTTGGGCATGCATTATTCTGGTATTATTCATCATTATTGTTTTTGGACTCACCAGTAAGAAAACCATTTTATATAATACCAATTACAATAACACCCTAGAGGAACAAGTAGGTATTGTAGAAAAAAGGAATCCGGAAAAAGTACGGATTCATATTCGTCAATTAATGAAATGGAACATTAAGCTCTCTGATTTGGAGACTATGAATTTTTCTCTACTTTGGTTGGCAATTATCGGTTTATTAATTTACGCCATCGTCGATACAGTGCATGCTAGCGAAGTCAAGTACGGAACCGTATTTTCCATTGTCATGTATGTCTATCAATTTGCTGAGGAATGTATATCACTTCCCTTATTCTATCAACAATGGCTGAGATTAAGGGAAATTTCGACCCGACTGAATTCCAAGGAAGCTGAATCCATAATTAAAATCTAAATCATGAAATGGAAGACCATTCTTGCACTTATCCCCCTTACATTGGCCATTGTCATGCAGTGGTGGTGGTTCTTTACGATATTATTCATCATTCAAATCATATTCGCATGGATGAATGGTAGCATAGAATATGTCGAAGAAATCAAACGTAAGGAAAATCCCATCCTATATTGGGTCATCATGGGAATATGGGTTTTCCTTGCATGGTATTCCATCGCTCCCTACATCATGAATTAATCTCATTCACTTCCAAATTATTACCATATTCAAATTCGAAAAAATGAACGCAAAAGGAAATATGCCTATTCTTCCGGTGGAAGCATACACCTCACAGGAATGGTTTGATAAGGAACAGGAAATCATCTTCGGTAATTCATGGCAATATGCCGGTCTGATGGAAGATATACAGGACCCGGGTGATTACATCACTGTCCAATGCGGGCATCAGAATATTGTTATCGTAAAAGGTCGGGACCAAAAATTAAGGGCTTTCCATAATCTATGCCGACATAGGGGAACGCAATTACTCAGGGCTGTTGGTAAAAAACAAAAAGCACTGACCTGTCCTTATCATGATTGGACGTATAATCTATCCGGCGAACTCATCAGTGTCCCGGAAAAGGAAAAGGAGTTTCCGGATTTGGAATTGGATAAGATTTGCTTGCATAAGGCTTCAGTGGATATTTGGAGAGGAATGCTTTGGGTTCATCCCAAGCCGAATGCGGAACCCATCACGGAATGGTTCAAGGGGTGCAGGGAACAAATGGGACCACATGATCCCACACGATTGATAGAATATCCGGATAGCAGTTATGAAAAGGTCATCAATGCCAATTGGAAAATTGTGGCTGAGAATTTCATGGATGTATATCACTTGGCCCATCTACACTCCAATACCCTGCAGATGTATGATCATGCCAATGCCAAATTCGGTTTCATCGGAGACCACTATATGTTCTGGGAACCACATGTCCCAAAATATAAGGACAACCTCGACCAACTCATGCCATTCAAAAGAATCAAGGAAATGACTGACGAATATCTGGGTGCATTCGTTCCTTGGTTATTCCCTAATTTCGGATTATCCGAAACGGAGAGTTCCTGGAGTACATTCCATGCCATCCCCTTGGGACCCGATAAGACCAAGGTGGTTGTTCGGACCAAATTGGAACCCATGACCAAT
Organism: Saprospiraceae bacterium; assembly: GCA_020631355.1. Classification (GTDB taxonomy): domain Bacteria; phylum Bacteroidota; class Bacteroidia; order Chitinophagales; family Saprospiraceae; genus JAHDCE01. Next base: position 6,189 of record JAHDHL010000025.1, read on the forward strand.
TGGGAATATCAGAAGCAAAGTATGAAATCCTATAATTCGTGGCATGGCATCATGGGCTCGGATACCAAATATGGCAATCAGGATCCTGATGACCCTATGGCCACAGGTGATTTCATGGCAGAGGATGTCTATGCCTGCGAGCAGCAACAAAAATCATTGAAAAATCCATTGTTCAATGTTACGATGACCGCCAAATATGGAGAAAGTACAATCAGGACGTTCCAAGGCATTATCAAGAAATGGATGGAACAATAATCAAAAATAGACCCATCATTGATTCTCATAAAATGTACCATTCCATAAAAGTCCCATATCATGTTCCATAAACTGAAAATATCCAATTTACGCCAACCGATAGCAGATGCGACAACCGTTACATTCGATGTACCGAACCGATTATATGATGCATTCAACTATTATCCCGGTCAACATCTTATCATTAAGTTTCAGGTGAATGGCAAAGAAGCCAGAAGAAGTTATTCACTGAACAGTTCTCCATTTCGGGACGAACCATTGGAGATTACCGTAAAGAAAGTCAAGGGTGGATTGGTTTCCAACTACGTGAATGGGCAGCTTAAGATCGGTGACGAATTAGAAGTCATGGTTCCACAAGGACGATTCTATGCTGATATCAAAAAAGAGGAATACAAGACTTATTATCTATTTGCAGCAGGAAGTGGCATCACTCCTATCCTATCCATTCTGAAATCCGTCCTGTACGAAGCTGTTGAGAGTAGGATTCATTTATTGTATGGTAATACCCATCAGGACAGTATCATTTTCAAGGAGGAATTGGATGCCTTGGAACAGGCATTCCCCAATCGCTTACAGGTGGTCCATACGCTGAGTAATCCTAAGGTTTGGTCTACTTGGGAACAGTGGAAAGGGCGGAAAGGTAGAATTGACGAAGCAGCAGTTGAATGGTTCATCAATCAGCATCCACCCATTGCCCAGACCACATCCTATTTCATCTGTGGTCCGGGTGCAATGAATACGGGAATAAGAAAGGCATTAATGGGTTTGGATGTACCTAGGGAACTCATTCATATCGAACAATTCGGAGGTACCAAGGCTGATGACAACCATACTATTGATTCGGTGGATAATGCAAGTCTGGAAGTTCATATCAATGGTCAGACCCATTCATTGAAAATCCCCAAGGGAAAGACCATTCTTCAGGTAATGAAAGATGCAAATACCCAAGCTCCTTACTCATGTGAAAGTGGTGTGTGTGGAACCTGTGCGTGTACCTTGGTCAGCGGTACTGTAGAAATGAAATCCAATATGGCACTCGAAGACAAGGATTTGAAAAAAGGATTGATACTGAGTTGCCAATCCTTGGCCACATCGGAAAGTATTGTCATTCGGTTCTAGCATTCCCTGGTCATTCCTAATCAATGGGCAATGATTCCAAAAAGATTATAATCTTACATTTCAGGGATGTATATCCCGAATGGGAATTGAATATATCATAATTTTTATTACATTGAGAATGATTACATTTGGCATGTATCATAATGATTGATTTGTTTTTTATAATAAGAACTCACTCAAATCAATCTTAAGTTCCACAATAGTGTTTCCTTTTGATTAGAAATGGATGAATAATATCTATTTCTGAATCCATCTAATTGCATGTTTAGACTCATCTTGTAATCCAATATTTTCCAGATTATAATATTGTCTACAACTAAATTCCCATTCAAATATCTCATTTCGTATGAGGTTCGGTCCTTTTATATCTCAACAAAAAAGACGCACTATTCCAGATATCTTCTTATGATACGAACTCACACATTCATAAAAAATTACGTGTCAAATGAAAACAATTGTCAAAACAGGCTACAAATACATCAACAGTATTAATCACCAGAATAAGTTGTTCGTATTCGTAATCAAGGAAAATGCAGAACAAGGATATCCTGATATTTATTACAGTGTACAAGAAGATGCAGCAGCAGAAGATACGGGCGAATTACAAGCATCAACCTTTGAACCGGATGATAGCTGGAGTCCATTTGAAAAACTGATTTTCCCTACTTTCATCAGACCCATTGGAATGCGACTTGGTGCATATCGGGTGGAGGGATTTGATGATGAGGGCCAAAGGAAAACCACGGCCATTTATACCCAGTCCGAACCATTCTGTGTTACTTCCGACTTCGTGACCATTACACTTTTCAGGAAAGTGTTGGTCATGAATAATAACCAACAACCCGAATATAGAATCTTTGCTGATCGATTCGTTTATAATACCAAGATTGGGAAATTATTGAATGTCAATGAAGTCCGCTACATCCACAGCGGTAATCCTGATGTGCCATCCTCCATTGTGGATAGCTTTGGAGTACAAGGTCCGAACGGGGATTATTATCTGGAACCCACATCGGAAATCTACCTGCAAAATACTGATGACTTCATCTTCGATGTCATTTCCATACCCATTATCGGACAACTCTATCATTCCATCTGGCACTTCTTCATTCATCCAACTAATGAAAAGCATATCGAGGTTTATAGTATCCCCAGATCATCCGCTGTGCTTTTTGATACTTCTTTCTGTAGAATTACCCATTCTTCCACCAGTATCCTACCCTCGATGAGGTTATATCATGACCTACATGACGTATCGAATATCGCAGCAGCCCATTTCGAACAACAGGAAGAAACCACTAATACAAATGGTGAGGTCGTAGCTCATGACACAGGAACCCATGTCATGATTATTTTAGGTAGACGATACCTTCCGGCATCCCATCCGGTCCTTAGTCTGGACGTGGAAGTAGCCAGAGATGGATTTCTAGCCGGGACTGAAAGGGAGGGCCAGGATATCCCAGTTCATGACATCGATGCTGATTCCTTGTCGTTTTACGGTACAGCCCTTGAGTTTGATGGACGGAATGATTATGTCACAACAAGTGGGGTAATCAATACGGATGCATTACAGGAGGGTCTGACCCTAACCATGTGGGTTAATCTGAAAAATGATTATTCCAAACCTTTCCTCAGAACATTATGGAGTCTGGATGGCATTCATAATGATAATTCCGGATCACCCCTGCATATCATATTGAAATATAACCACCTAGGAAAGATGTTCCTGACACTCTCAGACAGATCGAATCAGATTGTACTGGATAATATTCCAGCATTGGAATTCAATGCATGGAATAATCTATTCTTCAGAATCCCATCAAAAGATAACCATCTTATGGATTTTGAAGTAGGTATCAATGGCAGAACATATACTAGTACCTCCCTCCTATTCCTAATGAATAAAGTTCAGGACAGCTATTTCAGAATCGGGACTCTTTTTCCTGATAATCGGGAAGATGATGGCTTCATGGGACGCTTGGGAGAAATAAGGATGTTTTTCAACATGATACACTACGAGCAATTATTCCCCAATCTACATCAGATTTTCACGCTGGAAGAATTAAGTAAACCAGCTTATAACAATCACAACTTCATTTTATGTGAGTCATTCAGCCAAGGATCCGGTTCGGTGCTCCATTCTTACCTGAGTAATGACAGCAGTACAGAAGACCTCGTTCTTGTGCAGAGTTTTACGGTTATAGGGCCTCAGTGGGTAGCCTCAACGATTTGTTCCAGAACCAACATGAAAGTCCAATATTATGATGACCAATTACTAAAATGCAGGGCTGCATACATCAGAAATGAGGAGTTACAGAATACGCAAGAACCTAATGAAATGCAAACCGAGGAATCGGTTAGCCTACTTGATAGTTCGGATGGGATATTGAGAGCATATTATAATAAATCAGATGGCAATGAGAACCGATTGGGCGTTGCCCAGTTCGATCCTTCTGCAGCTAGAATAAGGAAAGGTATCTATTGGCAGAATGGAGCCAATGATACCAATTATTCCTACATCCCCAAAATCATGCTCAGCTCCCGTATCGTAGGGGCGGATATGAATGATGTAGAATTCATCATAGAGTGGCAATCAAATGATCATTCATTGCTTCATATCATTATTCGAAAATTTTTCACCCAAGCAGCAAATAAGACTTTCACCATAACGGAAACCTGGACCAATATCAATCCTAACAAACCGCATTATGGAGGAATGATACGCGCAAGTGACGTGGTGGATATCATCAATGGGAATTCCAATCTCATTGAACATAGTGGGGATTTCGTACGGACAATCGATGGAACATACCATCCTAACATCGATATGGAAACCACAGCATCCATCATCTTTCATGCGGAGGAAGTCATTCCGGATAATAAAGGAAATATCCAGTATTTCCCTGTCAATAAAAATGAAAGAATCTATGACCAAATACTCATCAGGAATTCAGCGGGTATGGACAGTACCTGGATTCTCAATCCCATTCCTGCCACACTCCACCTAGACCCCAAGGATGGGGCATATGCAAAAATGGAAAATCTGGAATTACCTGATCGGAATTTCAGTATTGAATCCTGGATTAGAATCGAAGAAGACCTTGCAGGAGAAAGCCTCTCGACCATCAGCCATATTTTCCAACACCATAGCCCTGACCAACACCAATTCATCTGTTCCCATCATGATAAGGGAAAAGTATATATCCGGTTCAGGGATGAAATCAATTTTGGTAGGGATTATCGTTTGGTTTCTGATGAGAATATCCTTGAATCCCATACTTGGCAACATCTTGCACTCTCCTATTTAACAGGGTATTCCCTCCATTTCAAAGACCAACTTTATGTAGAGGTGCCACACCAAAAAAGTCTGAATACAGGAGGGGAATTCACCATGGAATCCTGGATGTACATTCCGCCATCCACTCAATTCCTGGATGGTCCGCAAATCATTGCATCACAATGGGATACGGTGAACAAACAACAAGGCTGGAGGATTTATTTCTCTCCCTCGATGCAACTTGGCTTTGACGTAATGGATACGGATGGCAATCTATTCTCCATCCACTCCGCCCTACCAGACCCTACTCCACAACTATCTCCCAATCCATACCGCTTGAATTCCAACTCATGGAATCATGTCTGTGCGCAATATGCCAAACCCAGTCAGAAAAATGTGATGTTCATGGATGAACCGGAGGGGGATGTCCACTTCATCATCGAACCATTCACAGAGGAATGGTCCAATCAATTATCCATAGAGTTCGAAGCAGCCATTGATAGTAACCATGAAGATGACGAATTCACATTCTTATCCTATGTTTATGGAGAGGAGATAGAAAGTGATGACGATGAAGAAGAAAAGCAATACAAGGGTAAGAATTTCCTGACTATCGGTAGATGGAAAAAGAGTGATATAGTAGATACCATCGACGATGCAACTCCCTACAATGGATATGCGAATAATGACCAGTTCCTTATCATTACCCTCTTTGAAGAAATCATCAGCTTTGATGAGGTCTATAAGTTCGGAATCAATGAACTCGTCCATATAGCACTGACCGTAGACATTGAGGATGATGACGAAATCAAACTCAAACTTTATATCAATGGCATATATTATGGCAAGAACAATGTCGACCTATCCAATAATGAGGAAGATGCACTGGAAGCCTTGCAAGAGGACAAGGACGATGCCCTAATACAAAGGTGGGTAATCGGAGCATCACATGAGAATGATGGGGATAATAAATTGGATCGACACTTCTCAGGATACATGACCCAACTCCGAGTTTGGAATCTCATCCGTACCGAACAAGAAATCATAGATTATATCAATGTTCCCGTGGATAAGGAAAGCAAGGGTCTGGTGGCACTCTATCCGATGAATGATTCCCCTATCGTCACACCGGATGATAGCCATGAGTTCAGATTGATTAACCTTGTCAATGAAGTCGTGACCAAGCCTATTTTCATTGATGGAGAGGGCAAGGGAGTATCCTGGGTTAAATTCGATGTGGCTCCCAAACTGAGACTTTTAATCAATGGGAATGAACTGGAGGATTGCACCACATACCTGAATAATGAAGAAGAAGATGATATCATTCCATTCATCAAAAATGATATTTTCGCAAGTAAGGCCCCAGTCCAATTGGGTCGTCAAGTCAATGGTACATTCAGCTATCTTGACGCACGGTTGGATAATGTAAGAATCTGGAACCAGTGTAGGTTGGGTTCACAAATCAATTACTACAAATACAATGATTTAGGAGAATTCTCCAGAACGGAAAGTAATATGGTCGTCCTTGAAAAACTCGTGGCTTACTGGGCATTTGACGAGGGATTCGGCTCAAAAGTGAATGATTCCTTTGGTAATCATGAAGGGGAAATCAAAGGATTGAATATCAAGGATGCGGAAATAGTGGAACTATGGGAAAAGACCTGGATTCCCTCACTCTTTAATGCTAGGATATTCATGTATCTCAATGCACAAAGGATGCTACTCAATCCCTCCAAATCCACATTGCAATTATTACCTAATTCCGATAAGGGACTCGTCGTGGGTGGACATCATTCACCCGATCATTCTATTACCATGAAGAAATGGTATATCGGTGAACTGAGATTATGGGGCAAACTATTGTTTGGAAATGACATCAAGGACTACATGCACGTGGTATTATCAGGGGATGAATACCGACTCAGGGGATATTGGCGATTGGATGACGGTTCGGGCAAGTATCTCCTGGACCGAAGCCGATATAGAAACGATGGTATCATCATGAATACCATGGGAAACCTACATGCCTCATTTGCTTGGGTCAATGCCAGAGTGGATTATCATCCTCATCTGGATTATCCCGTTCCTGTCAGTAGTGATGCCCAATCCTGTATCAATATCAGTAATAATATCCCGACCAAAAAAAGTGAGACCATCGAAGTCATAGGGGATATTACTGCTTCAGAATTCAAGAATGCAACACAACTATTCCTTGGGTATTTCACCGAGGATGGTATCAGTGGATATGGTTCCCTGAACCTTGAAACGAATGGCAAGGCAGGGGAAGACATACTGGTTTATATCGGACAAGGCCAATACAAACCCCAAATCGTAGGTTTCATAGAGGGTGCGCCTCCTGTTCCGAGTGAAAACCTAACCGTGGATGACCCTACCAATCCAGACAAATACGTTGGTACAAGTACGATTACTTTCGGAACAGATGGTGAAGTTCATACCGAAGTATCCAATGAAAAACAAAAGAGCCTTGATTATCATCTCAATTTTTCCGTTGGAGGCTTGTTCGAAATGGAAGATGAGAAATCAGTGGGTACACCATTTACTTCCATTTCATTGAAATTGGCCAAAATGGAAGCGAGCTTATATGCTGATTTCGAAAAGGAAAGGAGTAAATCAAGCACTGAAAATGAACAAATTGATACATCATCAGCCAAGGAAAAACAATACAGCCTAACATTAGGGGGTTCTTGGGAGCCCAACATCTACAACTTGGCCAATGTCAGCTCCAATAAATTATATATCCAAGCAAAGCGGTTGTATCGCCCCAATAATATGGGCATTGCTGTGGTGAAATCCAGAACAGCAGATTTATATGCCATTCAAAATAGTGTCACTAAAAAAACCACTGGCATCAAAGCTGTTCCCGACCCGAACATTCCGGAGGACATCAATTACATCATGTTCAAAATCAATCCCGATTACATCAAGAACGGAAGCCTTGATGGACGAATCGGATTCGATAATGATATCCAATATCCCGACCTTCTTCACAATGAAAAGGCTAGCTATTTCAAGGCGCAGGAAGCTTACCAACTCCAGTCGAAAATAGAACGCGAACAGGAAGAATGGAAGAATACACTCGGACAGGCTGAAATTCCTGATAGTGACCCCATGGCCAAAAATAAGGAATTGAGTTTGGTGAATAGTTATTTATGGACCGCAGATGGCGGTATCTACTCCGAAAACAACCAATTCCTACTCAGTCATACCGAGCAATTCGATAATAGCAAATTTTCCAGTACACAAGGAGGCATCAGTGGAAACTTCAAGATACTCAGTGGCATAGGGGGCTTATTCGGTTTTGAAAGTATTCTGAATTCCCATACCAGTAAAACACATACGACCACAAAACACATTGCAGATACATCCAACCACACATTCAACCTTGAATCTGAAGTAGAGGGAGAGGGTTTCCTATCCATGCAGGCCGATATGGTCACCAAGGAAGTTGTGAATACCCTACATTATCCAGATGAGAATCTCCAAGAATATATCAGTGCATTGGATGAGGGGTATGAGAATTGTATCCAAGGAAAAAGTCCTACGCTCTGGAATGATTTGGCTAGTGATGGGAAAAACATCATTGAGAAAGATGGGGATGATTTCAAGAAGTTCATTGTCATCAAGACCTCATTGGAAACTTGGGAGGTCGCATCTACCCTAGGAGAATTCATTATTCATCTCCAACCCGATAACCATGCCATTCATAATGAATTCGTGCTTAAAAGGAGGATGGTGGCCCATAGTGGACAATATCCTATCCTTTACCAATCCGATAATTGTCCGGGAAAGGTGACGGGCTATCGTTTCAAGTCTTTCTTCCTACACCCAAGTAATGAGAATTTCAATCTCCTGAGTGATGGATACTCTGATAAGATGCCCATTATTGATAAGGAGTGGCTGGACAATCCATTGAATCCAGATGCCATAGCAATGAAGCAGGCACTAGAAAATCCTAACCGTATCTGGCGGATTCTACATCGGGTGACTTATGTCAGTCGGGTTCCGATAAGCAATGATATCCAAGAGCAGGAATTCGGCACGAATGACCTCAGCCAGCCTCCTTATGTTGACGTGGCAGCACAAGAACTCAAGAAACCGGATGCCATCAGTATGGATAATAACTTCCTTCTGATTAAGACTATTTTGGGCGAAACGGGTATACCGGGTTACAAATCCAATATCGACCCCAAGAACCTTGATTATAGTGATGTGATGTACAATATTGAACTTTGGATTGAGAAGAATCACCTTGCGTATCAATTGGACGGAGTAGAACAGGAGAAATTACTCCAGCTCATGCAGAATTTCTTTATGGCGTATCTGGTCAATGATGATGAGTGATATGGAAATATCCGTGTTGGAGTTATTATTATAATAGTGTTGGGATTCATCACAAAGATGAACCCCAACCTTTCCATTCACAAACTCAAATTTCAACAAATCATTCAATTCAAACTCAAATTTTCCTCATGAAAGAAACTGAAATGTAATTCCCTAAATGTATTATTCTTTCTGTTGTATACCTTGGCGCAAATATCCATTTTCCCTAGAAGCCAATGGTTCAATTGAGGAATCAATTCATTTATTCTTTTTTCCAAATAATGTGAGATGATAGGTATTCTAAGCCCATCGGTTTTCCATATTTTTTCTGACAATGTTTTCTGGATGGATACCGCCTTGTAAAATTGTCTCATGGGTATTGAATCAAATAATTTATTATTGACCAAACCATCCAGAATAAACCTATTATCATCAGCAAGGACAAAGGTGATTTTCTTGATACCCCTTACTTCAATCATTGCATTTATTTGCTCCATGGTCATCCGATTAAAAGCAATGGAATTTCCTAGGGAAGTAAAAAAATAATTTTCCGTAGGAAAATTATCCTCAATCACTAACTCAAGATAATCCGTAGGGCAAATAAAATATAAGTGTTTATATTTCAATTTATTATATAATTAAAGAATAATATATGCTAGCCAACCAACTGGGTTCTTTTGATTGGCCAATTATCATTGTAACCTGTTAGCCATCGTTCTGATGCGATCTCCTCCTCTGTTGCCAAACAAGCATTGAGTTGTTTCCTTATCAAGGATTCATCCATATCCTGCCCGATGAATACGATTTCGTTCTTCCGGTCACCATATTTTGCATTCCAATCGGATTCTATGGATTTCTGATGCTCTACGAATGAAGCATACCTTGTTCTTTCGTGATATGGCATACTACTCCACCAAACTCCGGCACTATCAGCTCTCAAAGATCCACCTGCCTGCCCCCAGCTTAAGGCCTGATCAGGGCGGGAAGCCATCCAGAATAATCCCTTACTCCTAATGACCGTACTCGGAAAATCCTGTTGGATATAATGCCAGAAACGAATCGGATCAAATGGCTTGGTATTCCGATAAACAAAAGAGCCGATTCCGTACTCCTCTGTTTCGGGAGTATGCGTTTCTTTTTCCAATTCTTGAATCCATCCGGCACTCTGTTCGGCTACCTCAAAATCGAATAGCCCTGTATTCAGGATTTCCTTGGGATTCACATTACTAAATGAAGATTCGATAATCTTGGCATTGGGATTGAGCTTATGGATAGCAGCCTTGAGTACACCTAATGTTTCGGGAGTCACCAAATCTGACTTATTCAGCAAGATGACATTAGCAAACTCAATCTGGTCCGTCAACAAATTGACTATGGTTCTATAATCCCCATCAATGTCTGTAAGTCCCCTATCATCCAATGTTTCAGGACTTCCGAAATCCTTGAAAAAATTGAATGCATCCACTACCGTAACCATCGTATCGATATAACTGAATTTTGATAGGTCAATCCCATTATGTTCATCCACAAAACTGAATGTCTGGGCTACTGGTACGGGTTCACTAATTCCTGTACTCTCAATCAAGAGGTAGTCAAATCTATCTTCCTTGGCCAATCGTTCAACTTCAACCATTAGATCCTCCCTAAGCGTACAGCATATACAGCCATTGCTCATTTCCACTAGCTTTTCCTCTGTTCTGGAAAGCGTATTCTGGCTCTTGACCCAATTGGCATCCACATTGACTTCACTCATATCATTCACAATAACCGCTACCCTGAGATTTTCCTTGTTGTGTAGGATGTGATTCAGGAGTGTAGTTTTACCTGCACCAAGAAATCCACTTAGTACAGTGACGGGAAGTTTCTGCTTCATATTAATTCTGATTCATCGTTTTTAATGATAAATGCAACATTGTTGCAAATATACATTTAATGCACCTCAAATGCAACAATGTTGCATTTGAGGTGCAAATAGAACTTATTTAGAACTTATTCAAATGTGATTATCTAAAAGAAACAGCCTATCCCTTATCGAAGGGATAGGCTGCCAATTCACTCCTGAACAAGAAATTATAGTTTACTTTTCATTAGACAGAAGAAAAACCGTGGAAATATGCATCCATGAAGAATCGTTGCATTCTTTGATAGATGCGTTTATCCAAGCTGTTCAATAATGCTCCTATCAATAATAATATCAATCCGGGTACCAATGGCCATTCCCAAACTCCCTCGCTTATTGCAATCAGTAATAAGAAAAAGGTTCCTGTGCATGACACAACAAATGGTATCATTCCATTCCTACGCTTGGCAATCCTGTAAAGTAGTATCAGATTCAGTACCAACATGACACAAACCACAGGAAACAGCCAAGGGCTGTAAGGGATACTCTCCATACTGGCTATACCGAAAAAACTCAGATAAGCCATCCAACAAATGGGACATTTTGGAAAGAAAGCAATTATCAATGGTAAGACTATCGTAGAAACCGAATTGAATAATTGGCGAATCCCATTCCCTACCCTACTCCATAGACCTACTTGTAGAGATGACTCCTCCTTGTTTTGGGCCATGTGCTCCTGTATCGTACGCACTACCAAGTCCGGCGCTGTCTGACTCCTTAGGAAAGACTTGACAATCTGTCCTTTCTCATCCAATAAAAAGAGTTCAATCCTGTGGTCATTCACAACCTTACCATTGTAATTGACTCCCAATTGGAATGCCTGTCTGAGTTCAGGGAATTCATCCGGCACACGGAACATCCTATGATCATCCGAAAATTGGAATTGCCTAGAATTGCCATAGGTTTCCAATGCCTCGGCACTATCAAAATCAGCATCATAGGTAATGGCGGCTGTCCTCACGTCAGCTCCCAAACCAGCTTGTTTGATTTCATTCTGGATATCCACCAAATTGAAAATGGTCCGGGTACATTTCCGAGGGTTCAGACAGCGGGTATAAAAGAAAACCACGACTGAATATTTTCCTTGGAAATAATCCTTCCATTCCAACTGGCGACCACTTTGATCTTCCAGTTCCAAACCGGGTCTAACCGTTTGGTAACCATCTTTTTCCCATGCTTCCTCACTAGCCATAATGGCATTCACATCACAACAAGACAAATCTACCTTGCGAGTATCAGATTCTATCGCATGAATGGTATCCTGCAATCTATCCTTAGTCGACTGGTTCAGGTAATCATTGTAACCATTCTGTAACATTCGCAATTCGGGCAATGCACTTCCAGCATAAGCGCCCATCCATCGTAAGGTCTCCAATATTTCAAACATCGCAGTCGTAAACTGCTTCAGTGGCCACTTAGGCCGATAATCCTCGAAAGAAATAGGAGCATCCCTTTTCATGATATTCAGAATCGCTCTCACCAAGTAAACGGAAGTGTATGCCAATGGTTCCTTTGCTCCTCGGAGTCCCTTGGCAGAAGCCGCCACCAGATAGGGTTCGAACGAATTTTCCAATATTTCCGTAATGTACGGCAAGGAAGCCCTAGGCAAACCCATTGCTTCAAAAGACGCTATGGCATAGCCCCTCATCCTAACCATTGTCTTGGCAGTACGTCCCTTGTATACAGGATGTCTTTCGGATAATAATCTGATAATATCCTTGTGCTTGGAATCAGTTCGCAGCCTGTCTATAAATGCTGCGAACTCTAACTCCGATGTCGAATGATTAAGTTGCTTCTCAGATAGGAGTCCTATCTGTTCCGAACTTTGCATCGTATCTTCCATAGACTCGATTATTCTTCATCATCATCCGAGGAAAAGATATCATTGAGGAACCCCTTGGCTTCATCCGCCACATCATCTATGACATCCAAGATTTTCCCTTTGGTTTCTTCAGCAAAATCGTGGTGTTCACCTCCTTTCAACTCATTGACTTCTCTTGCTATGAAAGGAATGATATCCGCATTCGGTCCGTTTTCATTCAGTACGATATCCACTGTTTCCAATAAAGCCTGCGGATTGATATCCTTGATGATTTCCGGCACAAGTGCCCTGGCTTCCATTGAGATATTATTATCGAGCAGGATATTAATCAGTGGTTCCAATGATTCCTCATCCCCATCGAAATGCCTGAGTGCCTGTATCAGACTTTCCTCGTTCGGAGGATTCATAATAATATCCCTTACCAAACCCTGTTCTAGGGCTTTTTCGTCCAAACCCAACATGGCTATCGCAGAATGAAAAGGTACAAGACTATCATCACCATTTCTAATGACACCCATTAGTCTCTCCTGTGCAACCTCATCTTTCATTACAGAAAGAATCTCAAATACCTTATGTCGCAATTCAGGGGATTCATCCTCCATCAAACCCCTCAATGCATTGACATACTCGGGCATTTTCGCATGCAATAAAGGAGAAAATATACTTACGGTATCCAACATTTGTAAGATGCTATACTTCTCCTCTGGTGACACTTCAGGGTGGTGCAGCATTTCAAACATCTGATTCATCTCCTCCTCATCGCCTCCTAGACGTTCAAGTCTTTCGACATGGGGATGTACTTCCTGACTGCTATTCTCAACCTCTTTCTTGAGGCTTTCTAAATATTCATTGATATGTTCCATAATTATATAATTAAATGGTCTGTCCCATACTGATTAAGATAAGGAATGGTATCCAACATATTGATTCCCAATCAGTACAGAGACCCTATTGAAGTATGATTAAGCTGTAATATTTTTCTTGTGGGTGTAATCGAACGGGACATCATCATAACAGAAACCCAGATAGTTACTACGATCATGATAAGCATAAATGTCAATGGTATCCTTGATGGTCGGTACATTGCCAGTAAAATTCTTACCTGTGAGTGTTTTGGTGAAGTTATTACTCCTTGTTCCTGGAGCATCCAATTGACCATTGGCTGTCTTACCCCCACTCCAAGGCCATTGTTGGGCATTCACCAATTTCCATGCATTGGATGTATCCTCTGATGTTTGGTAAGGATAGGTATTCTTATCATCGAACTTATCCCTTTTGTACATGAACTGCCACATGGCCCAAAGCCGATCCACATTACAATGCAAAAGGAAGAATAACGGATCTCTTGGAGCAGTTGAAATGCTACTAATCGAACCACTGAAACTCCCATGGGCCCATCCATGTGGATTACCCTCCATCTTAGAGAACTGACTTTGATGGGTTCCCATAATTCCTGTGGCACCACCCAAGGCTAGGGTTTGTGCTTGGGTTCGAAGATGCGGAGGAGCATCTGTCAATGTATTAAAACTGGATGACCTTGAAATATTGCTCACCGAACCAATCTTCCATTTACTCAGATTGTTTGATGGATTGAAGGCTACATTGGATGAAGTCGTACTGGTTTCACCCATGAAGTCCTTAGAAAATACGTTTGGAGCCACCTGATCGAATCGCCAGTACGGTAAGGTCACCGCAGGGTTCACATTCTGCAATTGCCTTTCCAAATCCAACAGATACAATCTGTGCCATGGAAGAAATTGGGTATCACCATGCTCATTGGCACTGGCATCAGATTGGTGAATGGGTACGAAATCCGTGGAATAGATGCCTTTTCCAGCACCCGGGGCTGTTGAATTATTACCAACCTTAATGCCATTCACAGTGGCAAGGGCGTTGATAAAATCTCGCTTGGCCTTGGCACTGAGCTCATTGGCATTCCTACGCACCCTGACCATGACAGCTACCTTAGCTTTCCAACCATGGCTCATATTCATTACCACAAAGACATCCATTCCATCGGGACTCGCACCATTGTGGGGTTTACCTGGCTGGAACTTTCCCGCTACGAAAAATTCCTTGGTTTCTCCCGGATTGACAGTAATGGTCATTGTCGGTGATGGGTCGACACCGTACTCCTCCATGAAATCCAATTGGGTAATGGAATTTCCGACTTGCTCGTAGGATATATCCACATTTACTGGCTGGTCACCTGTATTTTCCAAAGACATTGGAGCAGGAACCCAAGAGATATACGCAGCTTTCAGATTTGCTGAGCTTTCCCCAAAAATTCTCACATTGAAATTAAATTCAGACATAAATAATCATAGTTTTATTCAAAAGATATAGGAGTATTCCCGCTTGAGGAATATCCTGGGATGATTCAAAATAAAGTTTTATAATTCTGGCAAAATGATATACCCCACCTGTAATTCATCACGATTACGGTGTCCGATACCATCATTTATTCGTAAAATTCAGAACCAGTATAAACGTCATAAGATGATTATCATTCTTCATTCAGAAAAATGATATTATGAATCCATAATTAGTACTGGTAATACAAGACAATTATGTCTGTATAGAAGTGTTGGAGTGAAATTGAATCCTAATAAATAGGTAAAATAGTATGTATAAAATAAAAAGTAGTTGAACAATAATACAATCCAAAAATGACATAAATTGTCACTTTATTATCGAATGTGTCCTCCCGTTTTAGGAATTAATCCTGTTGCATTAAAAAATACCTAAAAATAAATCCATATCATTACAATTATGATGAAAAATATTTACGACCAAATATATTGGGACGCGGAAGCCCTAAAGTCCTACACCGACCTTACAGGAAATCGTTTTGACATTGAACGTGCACAACTATTGTTATGGAAAATGAATCCTATCCTAAAGAATCATCCTAATCATCCGGCCAAACAATTATATGATAAAATGGATGAGCTGCTTGAACGAGCCCACTGCTTTGATAAGATTCTATTCTCAGAACATGTGGATGCCCTTTATTCCCAAGCAGAAAAGGAAAAACGAAAGTAACATAAATATGAACGCCTCATAGTGAGCCAAAAATGAGCCACATCTCCCACCTATTTTAGCTAACTTACATTTAAGTATATAATTAAATTCAATATAAGGTGGCAAGGGATTATACCAAGTATAATGTAGATGGTTTGGGTGAAAATCTAAATAAAAGAAAGGTAGTCTTCAGTATTGTAAAGGATTGGGCGACCAAAAATAAACCAAGCCTAGAAGACATCAAGACAACATTTCCAGATTCCATACAGGGCTCAAAAGGATTTATCAGAAAGAAATCTGAAGTAAAAGATCCGAATCGTTTCAATATAAAGGAACCTTTGAGTATCAAGAATGGTACAAAGGTGGTGGTCTCCAACCAATGGGGCAGCAAAAACATGACTTCATTCCTAGAAGTCGCTGAAAAATTAGGATACAAAGTAACTGCCATCCCAAATGACAATCAGGGAACAGTCGCTAATGCCAAGACCGATAGTACCCTATCCGCTGAACAAATTACAACTTTCACAAAACAAGAAACGGAACTCAATGATGATTATGATGATAATCTTTGGGATGCCCTTTCCTTATACGATGATGTACTTGAAGCAGGTGATATTGCTTGGGCTGACCGAATACTGCAAAAGATAGAAGATGCTGCGAATAGTTTCTATAATCTGGATTCGGTTTGTGAAAAAATCGCCGAAAGAAAGGACAAGGAACGCTTGATGATCATTGCAAAAAAAGCAGAGGGATTGGCTGAAGATACTGCTGATTTCACATCCCTTGCCAACATCACCGCTCCATTTGATAAGGAATATGCAATTAGTCTATATCAAAAAGCAGAGGAACTGGCAGTAGGGTTCAACGATTTGAACAACTTAGGAGATGCCCTCGCAGATGATGATTACCTAGGTGATAAGGAAAATGCCCTACGCGTTCAGCGCAAAGCCATGTTATTGATTGATGGGAAATGGAATAAACAAGGTTTTATCCGAAGTCTGGAAGATTTGGGCGAAATCGGAGCTGAATTATTAGCTGATTACATGGATATGGAAGACAAATCCGTTCCCAAAATGGCAATACCAGAAAATCTTTTTGCCAGTTATCATTTTCCTTGGGGTAGGTTCGTTTCGCTTCGAATGGATAATGCACCTGATTGTAATACCGTTGGATTCCATATCCTTCTAGATATGAAGGAACGGAAAATCTTAGGCAAATCCAATGAGGATGACAAATTGAGACGATGGTTTGATGAATGGGAAGTTCGGCTTTTTGATGATTTTGTAAAGTTGAAATCCTATGACGGTGTACTCACTATTTCTGGTGGATTTTCAAAACATACCGAAGATTGGCAAATCAGTTGTCATACCGGTTTCGAAGAACTTTTAGAGGGTGAATTACCAAAGGATGCTTCAGGTGAAGAATTGTATAAAGCAGTTGGCCAAGAAAAAGAAGTGTATCAATTATACCAATACCTTCTGGATAATGCTGATGAATCAGGTATCAAAGTAAGCTTGAGTGAGGAAGATATTGCTGCACTAACCGAAACAGACCAAGGTTTCAAATTTTATGAAATTTTACAAGAAGCATTAAATAAAGATCAATTAGATGCCTTAGACTTCGAGCCACTTCTGATTGAAATGGCCAAGGAAAATACGCTTAAGGGAAAAGCCTATAATCTAGACCTTGCAACTATTGCAGGTTGGGTCAATCAACATTTTGGCAACCTATCCTATCGTGCCTATTACAAGGAAGAAGGCATTACCAAAACTAATTTGGAATATGCAGTAATCTGGGGTGAACTCGTTACCGCCTTAGCTGAACGTGCTGAATCAGCTGAAGATCATATCAATTTGGCATCCTGTATACAAATGCAATTTACAGCATTTGAAGACCGGGTAGAATGTGAGCAATTCGCTAATGAAAACTACTATTCTGCTATAGAAACATTGGATGATGTACAACGCTTGGTTGATTTAGTCGGTGGGCATCTGAATGAAGAATATTACGAAAATGAAGAATTGACAACCAAAGCAGGGGAAAGGGCATTGGAATTGGCGAAAACATTCCAGGATTACGCCTACATCTGTTATGATGACAATGAGCGTTGCAATTTCACTGAATCAGACATTTATAAAACTGCTGCAGCTAAGGCAGTAGAATTAAAAGACCAAGCTGATGAAGATGAAATGGAGCGTTTCAAACGAATGCTAGAGGAATGGGAAGATGAGGATATTCTTGGGAAATTATAATACAAAATAAATCATAACTGCCCTTGGGGTTTAAAAATCCAGTAGTGCTTTTCAATAAAACAATTAGCAATGAGTATTAAAATGATCATCATGGACATCTATGAATTAGATGATAGCGGAGCTGCTGATAAAGTAGAACGCATAGAAGGCTATTATAATGGAAAGTCATTTGAATTGGATAGAATATTTTCTGATTATGATGAGAAAGAAGAAACTTATGGACTCATCGAAGTGGAATGGTACGAAGGCGATGTATCCGCCACAGGGCAATACCAAGACGGAGGTATCCTTGAAGGAAGGAATAAAGACGGTTTTTTTGAAGGAGAATGGAAGAATAAGGGCATGGAGGGTCTCATCCAATTAACAATAGCTGATGATAAATTGACAGGTAATTGGAAAAAGGACTCAAACCTGACCGATGATTTCATCGAAACCTATATTGAGACGTATAATGATCGACTACCCAACCTAAGAAAACACATAGCGAAAAAAGCCAAACAAAACTTCGGAGAATTGGGAACTGTTTGGTCCATGAAAAATGGATACAGCGGCTACCTTGTTAAAGACCCCGAAGATTGGGCCCAACTAAAAGGTCCTGTCGGGCTCGCCATTCGCCTATGTGGATGTGAATCCTTTGATCAGGTACTAGAAACAGAAGCTCAAAAAGAGTTCGGACAACATTTTTCTAATATCTTCTTTTTTACGCTCAAAGAAATCGAAGAATTGCCAGCTCAATATAGAGAGCATCTAAAAGCCATGTTATTCACTACCATCGATCCGGTATATCACGTCGAGGAATGGAATCTGGATAAAGCTGATGGAATTCTTACTCAGGCTATTGGAGCGTTACTGAGATATGAATTTGGTCTGGATTTCAACGCATATATTACTGAAAATCAAGTTTCCGTAAGCTACGATGGCCAAGAGTTGGCTTTATTTGGTGTTGCTGGAGTCAGTGATATAGAATATCCCGTTGATTATAGCCAAATGGAAGCCGATTTATTGGCTTTAATCCTGTAAACTGATTAAAATATTTTAAACAAAAACTAGGCTAGATTGAATCGTAGTTTAGTCTTATGGATAATAGTTATTATGGCAAGAGATTACACCAAATACACTGTAGAAAACCTAGGAGAAAATCTCAATAAAAGACAATTGGTCTTTACTATCGTAAAAGATTGGGCTACTAGGAACAAACCATCCTTGGAGGAAATACAAGCGACTTTTCCTCAGGAAGTACAAGGCTCTAAAGGCTTCATATTGAAAAAATCCGAGGTAAAGGATGCCAAGCGTTTTAATATGAAAGAACCTTTGAGTATCAAGAATGGAACGAAGGTCGTTGTATCCAACCAATGGGGAACAAAGAACATCACTTCATTTTTGGAACTAGCCCAAAAACTAGGTTATAGTGTCACTCCTGTTGGTACTCAAAGTAATGCAACAGAAGACATCGCACCTGCCAGCCATTTGACAGCAGAGCAAATTGAGGAATTCAGAGCACAAGAAGCAGAAATCAATGGTGATTATAACGAAAATTTATGGGAAGCCTCTAGCCTTTATGATGATTTAATAGAGGCTAAGGATATGGCTTGGGCTGACCATATACTTCAAAAAATGGAAGATGCTGCCAAAGATTTTTCAGATTTAGAAACCGTTTTTGAAAAGCTAAAAGAACGCGATGGGACGGAGCGATTCCTAGCAGTTGTCAAAAAAGCAGAAGAAAAAGCAGAGGCTACAAGAGAATATATCCAACTAGCAGAAGAAGTGATAGAAATCGATAAAGACTGGGCAGTGCGACTTTATCAAAAAGCAGAAAAAGTAGCAGAGGATTATTCCGATTTGACTACAGTAGCCGGAGCAGTATTAGAATCTGAAATTGATGAAGATTGGGCCATTAAAATCTATAAGAAGGCAGAGACGCTTGCCGAGGATTCTTTCGACCATAGAGATTTGGCAGAAATCATCTATTCCATTGATAAGGAATGGGCTGCGAGTCTCATAAAAAAATCAGAGGAAAAAGCGGAAGCGTTCAATGATTTCATGAATCTAGGAGATACTTATGGAAATAGTGAATTTTTCAATGACAAAGCCCAAGCGAAATCTATGTTCGAAAAGGCATTTCCATTAATAGATAATAAATGGGCAAAAAATAACCTATTGAATTCAGCTAAGGAAATTCTAGGGGATAATGATGCATTCACTAAAAAAATGATCGAATTCATAGAGAATGACATTCCCAAAATGAAATTGCCCAAACAGTATTTCCCGGATTATAATCCGGCTTGGGGTAAGATGATTACACTGAATCTGGCCAATGGCCCATCTTGTCATAAGATAGATTATTTCAATATTCGATTAAATATGGAGACCAACGAAGTCATTGGTCATCCGGATTGTGACAATCCCTTATCCCGTTGGTTCGATTCATGGGAAGTAGCTATTTACGATGGTTATGCAGCCCATCGCTCCTATGATGGGGAAGTAAGAATTTGGGGAGAAGATGATAAAAATGAATGGTGTGTTTACTGTCATGGCGGATTTGAGGATATTGAAGAAGGGGAACTTCCAGATGGCGTCACAGGTGAAGATATCTGGAATACCTTAGGGAATGGAAAAGCCATTTATGAATTGTATTATCATATTAAAACCTACGGAGCGTAAATTCTAATTATACAAGAAGCAACAATAATTCATTCATCCAAAAGTGAAACAAAAGTGGCAAAGGATTATACCAAATACACAGTAGAAGGCATTGAGGGAACATTCAATAAAGCCCGTTTAGTACAAGCAATCGTGAAGCATTATGTTGAAAATAATGCAATGTTATGGGACGCGATATTAGTAACTTTCCCACTAGAACTACAAGGCAAAAAAGGCGTGATTTCTAAAAAATCAGAAGTTCAAAAAGAACGAGATTTTTATGTGGATGCACCGATGACACTTCAGGACGGAACAGAAATCGTCACTTGTCGCCAATGGGGGAAACACAATCTTGTACACTTCATCGAACGTGCAAAATCTTTGGGTTACGAAATAAATGTAGTCGGTAGTGAAGCTGAAGAAGTGAATACCCTAAAATTTACAACCGAACAAATCAATGCCATAGGAAAAGCAACTCAGTTTTATCACATAAAAGAAGTGATGGCAGAAGTTTCTGGCGTTCAGGCTTATCAGGTAACTTCGTTGGAGATAGAACCGTATTTAGCAGAGCTTGTAGAAGATAGGACTTTTGGCGGCATAGAAACGGAATTGACTTATGATGAAATTACTCGAACAATCAATCAAATTTACGGCAACCTCTGCTACTTATCTCAGTATGATCAAGAAGGTAAAGGAGATAAGACAAATGTAGAATACTCAATTCTCTGGGGTGATTTATTGAAAAAGTTAGAAGCGAAAGCCACAAATGATAATGATTATTGGGCAATCGGAGAATCATCATTGGAGCGATTGACGCCTTTTGAGGATAAAGACGAAATGATGGCTTTCGTGCATTCGGCTTATGAAAAAGCGATTGAATTAGATACAGAGGTAAGCAGCCTGACAGTGATGGCGAATCGTTTGAGTTCGGAATATTATAATAATGATGAGTTGCTGGATAAAGCAGGAAAAAAGGCTTTGAGTTTAGCGGTAACGTTCCAAGATTATGCTTCGATTTGTTTTAATGATAATGAAGAAAGGCTTTTTTACGGAGAAATTTTTGACCAAGCGATTGCTAAAGTAGTAGAGCTGAAAGACCAAGCGGAAGATGACGAGTTAGAAAATCTGGTTTTGTTGTTAGAGGATGATGATGATAATATTGATACCATCAAAAAAATAGACCCAAATTGGGCACCGACGGAAAGGCTTCAAATCAAAATTAGCGGTCGTATTCCTGAATATTATTTTGGTAGTGTAAAAGAGGAATACATCGAAGTATTTGAAAAGGCATTGGAACATGCCAATGAAAATATGGATACGATGCAGACTTTTTTGAGTGCATTGCTCAAAACGGTTTTGGAGGACAAGGAAGAAGATATGGAAATCTTCAAAGTGGATATGGATATGGAAGCGGTCAAAAAAGATTGTCCGAAATTGGTGGAGTTGTTGGATAGAATTAAGGAAGATGACATGAATCATTATGAATTGTATGAGGAGATTTTAGATCTTCCATACAAGCCGAATATCATTTTCATAGAAGAAGATGCCCGAATTAGTATAACCAAAAACTGGGGAGAAGACGAAGTACTTGCAGAGCAAAGACTTAGCAACTTCTTGGGCGAACAAGAATGGGTGGATTTAGATGAAAATGAAGTAGTGAAAAATCAAATCACAGCACTTTACGAAGAACAAAACAGAGAATTTGTTTTTGATGGGGATGTGGATGAATTTGGGGTTTATCAATCAGAGAAAAAAACCTTGCTCATTAGTAATTGGATAAAACCAGACGACTTGACTTCTGATGATTTTTTAGAAAAAGAACATGAAGTAATGATTATCCATGATGATATTGTGGATTATACTTTTGATATCACGACAAAGCATTTTGATTTATCCAAAATCACTTTCTTGCAGTTTGCAGGTGCGGAAGAAATCCGAAGTTCAGCAGTAGATTTGGTGGCCAATTATCTTTTTTATGAAAACGAACATATTTCACCCGATAGGGAGTGGCATCGAGATAAAGGTATAGAATTGCAGTATAAACCTCAATATGGAGGATTAAGTGCATTATTGGAGGGATAGATAATCATTTTTTTGAATGATGAAGACTTCAGAAATTAAAATCAACCCGGCAGCAGAAATCGTAATAGATAGTTAGGAGTTCATGTTGTTATTCAAATTCATGACATGATAAACAAGGATTATATCGCATTTTGCAATCATATACTTTCGGATTGGAAAGAAAATGAATTGTCCTTACAAGACAATTACGGTTTTGATTTGGATGCCCTACCCGAACCCTATCTAACTTTCGGAAAAGGAAACAATCAGATGTGTTTCCTTACCACCAATCCGGGAGGAGTCATGAACTTTCAAAGAAGAAAAAACCATTACTCCCCTACTGAAGAACCTTATACCGATTTATCCATCAGACTCGGACAACATTATGAAAAGGTCTTGAATGGTGCCGCCAAAATCAGAATTGAGAACATGTATGAAATTTCTAAAAAAATAAACCCTGACACCAAGGGGTTCACTCAGTTGGAAATTTCTCCTTTCCATTCATCCAATTTCCCGAATAAGGAAAAATTCGCAAAAGACATCCTCAATGACAATAGTAGTTTACATGCGCAATATGTTGAAAAACTAAGGGCTTATTTATTGGATAAGAATTGTATTTGTATCCAAAGTGGATATCCTGATATTAAGCGACTGAATAAAAACTGGCTTATCCTCATCAGCAAAATATTGAATGTTGAAACAAAGGACTGGAATACCCTATCATTCAGAATGAAAAACGGACGGGCTACAACGGGTGCATTTTTTAATAAAAATAAAAATGGCTTCAAAGCCATCCTATTTAACTCAGCTAGTAATTCTTGTCCTAAAATAGATTCCATGCATCAGTTATTCGATAGAATAAAAGCAATATAATCTGGAATAAGTGAAAATCATTTAAGATGACCAAAGACCAAGTAGATAAAATCCTCAAATCAATAGACTACTATACTTCATTCAAAAAAATGATGAATCATGCTTATCCTAATATCAACTACGGAAAAAGATTGGGTGAACTCTCCTTTGATTCCATATTCGATGCAGATAAGCAATATGTTTTTAATGGAGATACAAGCAAAGAGCAATTCGAAAATTGGACTAAAATTCTCAACACTAAGAAAAGCACAGAAGAAGAACTCCTTGTAGTTTGCTTAAAAATATTTGACTGGGGTAATGTATTGAAAGGGAATGTAACATCAGCCCTGGATTTATATGAACAAAAAAAATTAAAAAAATATATCCATTCCATCAGTAAATTACTGACATCCGAAAAATCCATTAAGAAGTCGGATATCTCCCAAGAGGAAATTCTTTGGTCCAGTGGCTGGACGAAAGTATACTCATTCATGAATCCCGAAATCCTCATTTATGATTCTAGGGTTTCAGCCTTTTTGAATTATACCCTCATCAATTGTTATGAAAATCTTTCCGATGTCCAAAAGAACAATTTCCATCAATTAACAAGTCATTTATTCAATTTCAGCGGGGCAATCAATAGGGAAAGAAAAGTCTCCAAAACCTATGGCTTCAAAAACCAACATCCTAAGGGAATCAAAGGGTTCAATGCCAATTTAGTTTCCTCATGGATTACCCAATTAACCAAGGAGGAATTAAAAATCGATGAAAGCATCAGAGCATTCGAAAGAGCATTTTTCATGTTGGGTTTTGATTTGAAACAACTCAAAAATAATTCCTAACCTAAATGGAAAAATCGTATTCAAAATTCTTGGAAATGTTGTCATCAACTCCTTTGGAGCGAAAGGCAATTATTTATAAACGCAAAATCAAATACGAAATCCAGACACCTCGATTGAATGAATTGGTGAAACGTTATTTCGACGGATTCGATGGGAATCTAACAGAAAAAACCATTACCATTGAAAATTCTGATATGGAGGATATCCTATTTTTATTGCGATACCATTTCAGAATGTGGATAGAGGTAAAAGATGCTTCCCTAACCATTTTCAAAAATTTCCCATCCCAATTCAAAATCATCAAGGAAGTCAATAAAAGCAATCATCCTTTTACTCCCCAAACTTTTAAGGTGGGAACCATCATGTATTTCAATGATAGTTCTTATGGTACGGCCAATTGGCTGAATGGAATTCCATTGGCTATATCGCTAACTCCCGTTGAGGGAACAAGTATCATTCCTACTACCCAAATCAATTATGACTTTATCCAACAACAATTAGGAATATAACCTAATATAAATTGAATGAATTCAATTTATACGACAAAGAGAATAATCGATTAGAACAACTAGAATTTATAACTACATAATCATTAAAAATCATGGCAAGGGATTATACGAAGTACACCATAGAAAGCCTAGGTAAAAACATGAATAAAAGGCAATTGGTTTTCACTATTATAAAAGATTGGGCAATTAAGAATAAACCCAGTCTGGAAGAAATCCAAACTGCCTTTCCTGCAAAGATACAAGGCTCAAAAGGATTCGTAGTAAAAGCATCTGAAGTAAAGGATGCCAAGCGTTTCAATATGGAGGAACCATTGAGCATAAAGAACGGCACGCAGGTCGTTGTTTCTAATCAATGGGGAGCTAAAAACATCGAAGCTTTCATAGACTTAGCAAAAGGGCTAGGATATGACATAAAAAAGGTGGCTAAAGTAACAGACACTGAAAAAACAGCAACTTCCACTTCATCCGATTCCTTTGATATTACCCAATTATCTATGAGGGACTTCAAAAAACTCATTAGAACGACTGAGGATAAAAAAGCATTGGAAGCCAATTTATTAAAACAAGTAGCGTTAAATCCTAACTTTTGGTCTTATCTCCTGATGTACGATTATATCGTAAATGAGGGAGCAATGGAGCTTTCAAAAAAATCGAGTAATCCTGCATGTATCGAATGGTATGAAATCCATGATGAACAAGAGTCCTTAGCTCAGTTTGTATTGGATAATTTAGAATTGGATTTTGAAGAAGTGCAGACAGACAATGAAAAGAGAATACTCTTTAATGCCTCTTTTGGATCCTATTTGTATGCCAGTTTAGAAGAATTCCCCACGGTCGAAGACATTGAGGAATCAGATTTGGCAGGCTACCTGGCTTCGCATGACCACACCTTGCTCAGAGATGGTGAAGACGTTTTTGACAAACATGGTGTAGGTGAGGATTGGCTTGTAACCCTGGGAGATGAATGGCTCATGTATTGTGGTTTCGATAGCAGTGATTACGAAGGAGAATGTGGGGTTCATCTGGTAAATACCGAGTGGCAAGAGTTTTCTATTGACTATAATCGCATGGCTGAAGATGTCATGGCTCAATTTGGATAAAAGATGGGTCACTAGATGCTAGGC
Organism: Saprospiraceae bacterium; assembly: GCA_020631355.1. Taxonomy (GTDB): domain Bacteria; phylum Bacteroidota; class Bacteroidia; order Chitinophagales; family Saprospiraceae; genus JAHDCE01. The sequence continues at coordinate 32,207 of JAHDHL010000025.1, forward strand.
TAAAGTAGGTCTAGCGCCTAAGTGACTTCTTTCAGTTATTTTCAAATACAAAAGATTCTCTTGATGGGGAAATATTAAAATTCGGTTTAAACAATGGTCAATACCAAGGTCCTCATACCGGATTTTGATCCAGCGTACAAGAACAGTTCTTTCATATTGACGGATTTCAAAAGATTAGGAAAATATGATGAAGTCGCTTAAACTTCTGGAATTAGATATAAATTCTCAATAATGGAAAAAGAAATCACCCAACAGATTCAAATCCACTTCCGTGGGTACAAGGTTTTCTTAGTCAACTTATCCCAAGTAGATATAGATGAACTTGTGTATTCCACATTCTCCATATTGAGTTTGGATCATGAAATCATAACAAGTGAAACGCCCTATTTCCAAATAAAGAACATACCCGCTGCACATGCGGTACACTTGGAAACACTGGATGGTATGGAAGATGGTGTCATTTATTATCAACTGAATATTCTAAAATCCAAGGAATTTAATTTTGATGGACAATTAAATTTGGATACCAAAAAGAAATCAGGAATAAGTACACCACCACCCACAGCTGATTGTCCGATCAAGAAGATAAGAACAGATAAAAGTTCTATTCTAAAAATCTAGGATACCGATTCTTTCTTAAGCAAAGAAAGGCTCTGGGAAATATCATGAATATATTGATAATACTCCGAGCCTTTCTTTTTAAGGATTCCCACATTCACATGGAGCAATATCAGATTACATTGGGTCTTTTCGTGGATATACCATGCAACATGGTCGGATGGAGGCATTCCGAATTTTTCATGTCGTAATATTTTCATCTCATATTTTTCGGCCATTTTTTCAGCGGAAAGAAATACTTGATTCAACAATTCCTTTTCCTTGAAAAAAACACCATTATCAAATGTATCATCCCCTTCTTCTCCTCCGATATTAAATTGTAATAAATGCTCATCACTGGTAGCATTCACAATAAAAATGCAAGTTGAACCCTTGTTGATTATTTTTTTGAAATCAGCAGCGATATCCTTGATGGCAGGATGTGGATTCCCCTTGGTATATCCATCATTCTGAATCATATTCAATTGTTTCTCCTCATGAAAGGAAAGCTTACTGAAAACCTCATTGGAAATATAACTGGCACCCAGACAATCAGCAAGTGCAAAGGAAAAATGACCGAAGAAAGGTTGGATGGATGCATATAGGTTCACTACCGTTAAATTCGATTGTCTTTGGATACATTGTCCATAGGAATTACCCACATTAATGAATTCCAATCCGGGTACGTTTCCATCCTTAAGTCTTACATTCCGTAGACGGAACAAACCCGAACCGTCAACGACTTCCAGAACTTCATTTTCCTGTATACCTATCTTGTATTTTATATCACTCAGACTTAACCATTTCCTAGGAATATGTCCCATTCCCAATACCTTTTTCTTATTGTATACCGGCACATAATATTCGACTGAAAATGCATGCTTCAATCTTTTTTCCTGCAATTTCAACAACTTGGATAGCTTATCATTCTCTATCTCCTCTACGAATCCCGATGCAATGATACCCGCCGGTAATGCAAACAAACCTACACCCAAAATAGCGATGATACCTCCCAATAATTTACCATAGGCCGTAATGGGATAAATATCACCATATCCTACCGTAGTCAGTGTTGCCACCCCCCACCACATCGTAGCCGGAACACTACTGAATGCCTCCGGTTGTGCATCTCGTTCGAGGAAGTACATCACTACGGAAGCCATCAGCAAAAGTACGAGTACCATCACCAATGAAATGAATAATTCGGTCCTCTTATTACGGACAGCTCTGAATATAAAACGGAAAGATTTCAGCATAGGCAGTAATTTACAACATTAGCTCATAATTAGGTTTAAATTGGTTACTTTTATTGCCTATTAAATCAGCAATATCTACATATGGAAGATTGGAAATACGACCATTACATCGAGCAGATTCGTCGTACCTTTCACCTAAAAAAGAACAAGAAGGATTTCAGGGTGAAAAAGCATGAGAATTTTGTCATTACGGCACTGCTCCATGACGAAAGGCTCAGGGCATTAAAACCCATTACACAGCATTATGTTCCGCTTTCCGATTCCAATTATGCCCTGATTGACTTGTACTATCCGCAGATTGATTTGGCAATAGAGGTCGATGAGCCATTCCACTTGGAAAATAAGGATGCGGACGAAAAAAGACAACAGGGAATAGAGGATTTAATCCAATGTGATTTTATTCGATTCGAAGTGGATGGCGGCCAGATTATTTCCGATATCGAACTTGCCAAAAAACAGATAATCAATAAAATGGAATCCCTGCAATCCAAGGGACTTTTCGAGGAATGGAAACCCATCGAAACACTTGATATCGAAGAAGCCAAAAAACAATATTCCAATACATTATTCATCAAGATAAAAGGGCAGTTCAAACCCGAACAAATGTATGATAGGTACAGGGGTAGATGGCCCTTATCTGAGCAAAAACTACCGTATATCAATCAGGTGATTGTCGTTCATGACAGGGTCATTAGTAAGGTTTTTAAAAATCCTACATTCCAAAGGTTCAAGGAGGATAATAAGTTTTATTTCGAAGCTTCCGAAGATAGCAATAATGAAATTATCGGAAACAACATCACCAACTGGGAATATCAGATTACCTGGACCTATTCCGCGGACGTGGAGGAAGCATACAAGAATAGAAAAAGAAAGAAAAAATAAATGGAATTCATCACCCTACATACTATTTTCGAAAACCAATCTGCATTGAATGATATTTCAAGAATCTTAGGAATTCCAGCTTCCGATTTCAATCACGATGAGGGAAATAATTATCTCAATGAGCAATTCCCGAAATCACTTGATAAACAAGTCCAATCCCTTTTTGAATTAAGGATAATCCAAGGATGGACATTCTGTAATTTTTGGAATCATTCCGTAGGCAAATTGGATGGGATATACCTCAATCATCTTAATCTGGATGGCATGGGTTTCATAGAAATGAATCTAGCAGGAGCGGATTTCAGCCATTCGAGTTTGGTAAGGACATACCTTAGGGCTGCCAATCTGGAAAATGCCAATTTCGAACATGCCAACCTGGAAAGTGCCTATCTCATGAATGCCAACCTAAAGGGATCAAACCTCAATCAGGCCAATTTGAAAAATGCACAAATGAGTGGTTGCATCATCTAATTCACTCCGCATTGTTTTGTCCACTGATCCATTCCAATATTTCCTCGGATTCCTTGGCCTTGTAGGTCGTTTCCATTGCACTCAATTCATGTAGCTTCCCTCCTGCCCTATTGTAATCTTCCATTTTACAATATAACAATGCGCTATACCACAGTACCTGTCCACCAAACTTGAAATCCATTGTTTCCATATTGGATAATTCGTTCAAGGCAGCTGATGTCTTATCCTGATTCAACAGGCTCATCGCATAATAAAACCGGTATTCCAAGAGAGAATCCGCAGACCATAATTCCTTGAATCCATTTTCGGACGCTACATACTGACTATTATCATACAACATCAGGATACTATCCAAACCATTCGTTCCCTCATCTCCCCGTGAGGCAGGTGCCAATGCATTAGGATAAGGCTCGAAATAAGTCGCATAAATATCTTCCGGCTCATCCGAAGCCGATGTATCCGACTGTAAAAAAGTATACAGGAATAATACGACAACCAAAACCAAGAATCCAAGCCATATCCATTTGAACATCCCTCGGTTCGATTGGCCATATTGGTCCTCTATCCCTTGCAACTCTTTCCTGAGTCCCTCCTCCTCCATGATGGTAATCGCCATCCTGACATTCTGGGCTTCTTCCCATTCCGCACGGAAAGCCTCGTCCGTCTCCAATCGTTGTCGGAACAACTCCTTTTGTTCTTCATTCCACCGGCCCGATAGGGCCAACGATATTAATTCTTCATTTTCCATTACGCATCAATTCTCTGAGTTTCTTCAAGCACCTCGACTTTTGGGCCTTGACCGTATTCTCATCTTTCCAGTGAGATATTTCCACTATTTCCTTATTCGATAATCCCCGATAATAGAACAATTTCAATATTTCCTGGCATCGGATTCCCAATTCACCGAATTTCCTTGAAAGCCTAATCTGCCATTCCGTAGGTGAATCATCAGGTTCATTCCATGCTGTTTCGGGTACAGTATCGGTTGGCATCCATTTGCCTTTTTCCCTTAATAATTCATACATCTTGTACTTCGCAATACTGAATAAATATGTTTTGATACTTCCCTTTTCCAGTACCAATTGATTCCTTTCAAAATTCTTGAATAATGCAATATTCGCATCTTGGTATATATCCAGTATATCATCATCGGATACGTTCCACTTGCGAGCATAATTCAGGAAACTTTCCCTGTATTGGGTATAAACCCAACGGAATGCAGAACGGTCACCCGCCCTCAATCGACCTTGCAGTTCCAGTTCCTGTTCTGTCATTTGGTATCTCCTTTAGGAATAAAGTTAACAATTAGCATCATTTTTTTCTTCGGGTGTTAACCTTTCCAATTCCTATCACACTCAATGATAGAACCCCGCATTTATAAATCAAAAAATTATCATCATGAAAATCAAAATGGCCTTTTGGCTTATCGTATTCCTAGGAAGCAACTCATTTATTTGGTCTCAGGACATAGATGGTTCCAGTGATTATGAGGGTATAGATAGGATACCCAGCAGTTGGATTAAGCATTATGATGTGCAAGAATTCGACAGGTATTCAATTGCTACGACACCTCAAAAAAATCATTCCGAAACACTGGAAAACAAAAAGGATGTTGAGGGAAAAATCACTAGGATTGCCTATTCATTACCCTATGGGAAACAATCCCCATTCAGCATTTACAGAAATTACCAAAATGCATTACAAAGCCATAAGGGGACAACACTCTTTTCATGTTATGGTAATGAATGTAATAATGGTGCGTATTTGCGTTCAGCTATCGGAAATAGTGGCATATCACTCCATAGTAGTGCTGATTACGATGAGGATTTCGGCTATTATGCCTATGAATATTCCAAGGATGGGACCCAGTATTTCATCATCGTTATGACCGGACAGTTTTCCTACGAAAAAAGCCTTTCCTACGAGATACATATCATTGAAGTCAAGGAAATGGAACAGGTCATCACACTTGATTATATAGCATCCGCCTTGGATGAAGAAGGTAGGATGGCATTCTATGATATCCAGTTTCGTACAGGTTCATCGGAATTGCTTCCTGATGCCCAGAATAGTATCGCATTCATTGCCCAATATCTCAAGGAAAATCCAAGTAAGAAGATTTATGTTGTAGGCCATACCGACAATACGGGAAGCCATTCGAACAATATGGATTTATCACAAAAAAGGGCGGAGGCAGTCGTTCGGTCCCTTACAAGTCAATATGGTATTCCAAGTCATCAATTGCAAGCAGAAGGAGTAGGCCCACTGGCTCCCGTGGCAACCAATGCCACGGATAAAGGCAGGCAAAAGAATAGACGGGTAGAAGTTGTAATCAAAAATTAGGACCCACACCGTAACACCATAAACCTACTTCCTATCAAGTGATAGAATAAATGATTAAAAAGAAAAATGTATGAAGAATCCATTAATATTAATGATTATCGGTTGGTTCTGGATATCATGTAATCCATCCTCCGACTCCAATGACACCCAGCAATCAATTCCCCATTCCCAATCCTCTGAAATGAGAAAGGATTTCCAAATTAAAATGGAAATTTTAGAGGGAAAACTTAAGGGAACATATCTACTTGAACTCAATCCGGAGCAAATCCTAAGTAACGTAGCCATCTCCGAGGAAGATGATTATTCTAATTTGAATGCCAACAATCTTATTTCGAAGAATGATTTGATGTTGGAATCCCTGACAAGGACATTCAGCGGTAAAATCACGAATGGGTCGCACGATTCCTATATGACAGATAACAACAAATGTGGAACCATCACTTTCAGGGATGATGATCTATCCAGAGGATTCTGGAAAGCAAGGGGTGAGTTCAAGGGTTGTACAGGAATCAACATCAATAAAGCAAGTGATTGGAAAGAGGCTACCGTACAAAGAAAACGAAGCGTCGAAGGTTCATTCAAGGATGAGGTGACTTTCGAATTCAGTGATAAGGATGGTAACACCCAAACAGCGTCCACTCCCGTTAGCATCAGTTTCGTTGCCAGACAAAGTGAAATCAAAAAATAACCATTCATTACTCCATTCCACCAAATTCAAAATACCATGAAACGTATCATATTCATCGCTTTTCTAATCTTGGATATTCTTCCAATATCACAGGCCCAATGCCGGCTGGATGCAGCAACACAAGGAGATGATGGTGCCATTTATTTTTTCCAAGGTGATTCCTACTACAGGTATAGCGAAAGAAACAAAACATCCGCAGAAAGATATCTGATTCAGGATAAGAATAAATGGGGCGCATTACCCTACACCAATTTTGATGCAGTAACCCGTTTATACCAAAACAACAAATACTATTTCTACAAGGAAAAACAAGTTGTCCGTTATGATTTCAAACTTAGGAAAAAGGATAACGGTTACCCCAAGGATATAGGTATAATGGGCGACGGCATTCCACCACAACCTGATGCCATTGCCAATATTGACAATGAGACTTTGTATTTTTTCAAGGACAAGGAAGTACATATTTATTCGCGTAAGCAAAGAAAAATCAAGGAAGTAAAAGCCTTACATGATGTATTTGAGGGACTTCCCAATCAGGCTCCGGATGCAGCTTTCTTCAGCTATTATTCCTCTAAGAAATTATTCCTCATCTATGGTAATCAGATATATCGCTTCACCAACAATAAACTCGATGATGGATTTCCAAAACGCATTGACCTTGTCTTTAGCGGACTGGTACCCAAAGGGTGTGAGGGAATAGGATTCCTAGACCCCAACCCAACAAACACTGGAACACTAACCATCGGAGAACAACCCCAACTGACGCCCATTCATGCATTGCCTCAGACCTATCCATTTCATCAAGACAAACCCAAGGTTGCCATTCTGATACATGGTATCACACCAGACCCCAAAACAGAGAATGGAAAGAAGCAAAAGGTTGGTCGGCATCAACATCCCCAATTCTATTGGGGGTTCGACTTCATCAGATTATTACTGGGCTCGCCCATAGACCAGACGCCTGAAGCCTTGGTTCAGACAAACAACGGACTCCGGCCCTTTGGGTTTTCCCAAGTCAAATGGGCAGACCACAGAAAAAGCATCATTCCCCAACATATCAATACCTCAGCAGCCCTTTTGATTTCCAATGGCAGGGATAGAAAACTGGATGTCATGGTAACTTACAGGGATGGTAGTGATTATGCCCAGGAACAACTCATACAAACCATCGACCAAATCTATGATTCGTACCAATCCCAATACGGACAACTCGCAGCGGAAAAGCAACCCCAAATCTATTTGATAGCGCATAGTTTTGGGGGGATTCTGTCCCGTATCATCCTTTCGGAAGAAGCGTATAAGCAATTCCCGAAACTGGATGAGGAAAAGATAAAAAAAGCCCGATTCATCAGGGACCGGACAGTTTCCCTAACCACACTTTCCACTCCCCATCAGGCGAGTCCACTCATCAATGATTCCAAGAAAAAATCAGAGGACTTACTAAAGCTTGCCCATCGGGTAGAACAAATGGATGGTCAAATCACATTGGATAACTTTGACATCAAAATTCCGACAGGAGGATTGAATCAATCCCTTGCTTCCATGATTCGGTCATTCGAGCAGGAATGGATTGAGGGTTCAAGAAAATGTATACAGAGTATGTCTGCCATGGATGACCTCAACGAATGGCTACAACCCCAATTCGCCCTGAGGAGTGACGGACAACTCATTCCCATTTATACCTTATCCGGAAGCAATCCCGGACATGTTTTCTTTCTCTCCCCAAGGCCAGCCGTCAGAGCGCAACAATTCTCGCTACTGGGCATTCCCTTGGGAAGATTGGATCTGAACAGTAATAACTTCACTGACCTATTGGGGGTCAAGGACATGGGTTATGATAAGACCTGTAAGGAAAGTGCATTATTGGCTTTCCTAGAGTTGGGAAGCAAGAACCTACTTGATTTTCCCAAGGGGAGTTGGGAGCAAGTCTATCCGGGATTTAAGGATGGGGATAAATTCACCAATCCTCTGTATTCAAAAGAATTTTTCAGTACCTCAAAATTCAATTTCATCAATGAATGGCCACTCTATGGAGCATTGACCTATCCCGGAATAGATTTCCCATATCAATCAGATGGATACTTTGATTCCGATGGTTTCGTAGGATTTGAATCGGGCCATGGCCTCAAGTTAGGAACGGATGAAATCGCCTATTTTGCCAATTACAAAACCTACACGTTGGATGGTAAGAACAAGAATGGTTCATGGTACAGAATCCTAGGAGACCGATATGGCCAATCATTCCCTTGGGATTATGATAACCATAGGAGTATTTGCTTCAATCCCGGAAATGCGGCATTCATCAAGAATTATATACTTCAACAAGGTCATCTGATCTCAAACGGTAAATGGAGTACTTGGAACAATACATCCTCGGAAACTTCGCTGTCCACGAAAAAACTTGTGGTCAAAATCACAACCATTAAGAATCTCTCTCCTGATGGCGATATTGATGGTGGACTTTTTGAAAATGACCGCAAGGCTGATTTTTATCCTTATGTGAAGATAGGTGCCGAACCGCTCCGACTAGGTGGGAATTCCGTAATTAATAAGAATTATATTGCCAGTAAGGACTTTAAGGCAGGTAAGGATTATATCTGGAAAGTAGAAAGTTCCGATATTCGGAATGGAACACTCATTCCCGTCCTTATCCGCATCATGGACTATGATGAGGATGGTCAGGGTAAGAATGATGTATGTGGTGCCGGTCGCCTACCCTATCAGAATGATATCATCGTTTATGTGGATATTCAAAATGAAAGATTGTACGGTGATGCGGAGGGTGAATTGGGCATTACCCACGAGGTATTCGGACATCCTAATAATGCCAATCGGGTACGCACAAAATTCAAGATTGAAATCAAATGAAAATCAAATGGATTCATATCCTGCTCCTAATCTCTTGCCATGTCCGGATGGGAATGGCCCAAACCCATCATCCCGAATGGGACAGTCTGTATCAGACTTGTACGGTTTGGTATGATAAAGGGGAATACGAAACAAGTATCGAATTAGCGGAAAAAACCATTCCGCAAATCCAAGGCAACAGACTGGTTGATAGCCTTTACCTTTCCCGGTTCCATTGGGCGAAAGCCAATGCATTGAGAGAATTGTATCGGAATGAGGAAGCCAGTGAATATTATGAATCCGCAATCGGCTTTTCTCCTAAGCATGCATTAGGCTCAAGGGATTTGGGATGCATCCTATTTGATAGGGCTTTTGTCGAATATGAGCAGGAAGCATACATACAATCCTATGCCACTGTACAGAAAGCGGAGGTTATCCTTTCTACTATTCCTAATACCAATTATGATTATTTGCTTTCCATTTATGGGGATTTGGTTGGTACTTCCAGTGAATTCGGGTTTTATGATGATGCCAGGCAATACCTCAAAAAAGGGGAGGCATTATACCAAAAAGTCAAGCAGATTCCTGCCATCCGCAATTCAGAGGATTGGGTGGATAAGGATGCTATCTATCATTATAAGGCCATATACCTTTATTCTTATACCAAGGATGAATCGGCATTATTAAATAGAATGGATGCTTTCGAGAAGCTGAAAACCAAGCGGCAACTCAATGCTTATGAGCAACGGCTCTTTGCCATTTGTCTGAACCTTGTGGGAGATCATTTTATCAATACGTACAAACAACATCCACCTCAGGTACGCAAGGGACTGCAATATTTGAAGAAAGCCATGAATGCATTGGACAAGGAGACATATCCGGATAATTATGCCCAGTTTTTCTTCAATAAACTGAAAGCCTATGCTTGGTTAGGACAAACCCGGAGAGCCAATGACATGTTGGATGAATTATTCGCCATGGTGGAATCAGATGACTACCGCATTCCTTTCTTTCATGCCATGCGGGCACAGATTCACCAGCAATCCAAGGATTATGAATCATTCAGAACTGCACTTTTCCAAATGATTCAGTCCGCACATCGGGGAAAGGAAATTTTGAAAAAGGACTATTCCAATTTTCAGTCGGGTTCCTACATGAATGAGATTATCCTCATCATTGATATGGCTGACCTACTCCAAACAGCATTCACCAATAAGAATGGTGTCCAAGAAGATGCCCTGAACTTATATCTATTGGCATTAAGACAATTCAGGACAGTCTATCAAGGCAAGGGATTGAATAGGGAGTTGCGCTCTGTTTACCAAAGGGCCATCAGGGGTATCATCGAGACACAGAAAGGATCGGGTCATATCCGAATGCCCCAAAGAGACATCCTGAATCAATTGGAACATATCGAAAGCAGATTGGTTTGGGATGAATTCATTGCCAATCGGGTACAGAATCAAAAGCTGCTGATTCCGGATTCACTTATCAGGAAAGAAGCCGCTATCCGTAGTAATATTACCCAATTACTCCGGTCAGGAGCAGATGAGTTGGCCCTATTCGAAATGGAAGAACAATTAAGAAAACACCTCGACCATATCGAGGAGGCATACCCTTTACATGCGATGTTCACCCATGAGGGGTTTGATGTATCACAACTTCAGCAAAAGATTTCTCCAAGCACCATCATCCTTCGATATGCCCAATTGGATTCGAGCCTTTACTTATTCATTATCCGCAAGGATAAGATAGAAATCAAAGCCTTGGATACGGCTTTCATCCGTTCTTGGGTCGATAATTGGAATCCTAGGTCATTCCATACTATAGAAACCAACCAGCGACAGGTATTCACCAAACAATTGATTCCCTTGGATATTAGCGATTATCAGCAACTCATCATTATCCCAACCGAATCCATTCATCACATTCCATTTGGAATACTTTGGAATCAGGAGGGGATATTATTGGAACAACATGCCATACAATATGCATCTCATTTGAATTTCATTTATCCTCCCAGCACCTTGAGGAGTACCCGTACCAGAAAATTATTCTTTGCGCCCGAATATCATTCCGAAGCCATTAAATCCATTGGTTATCGCAACGGGCAACGCAACATTGAGGGTGCAAAAAAGGAATCCGAATGGTTGGCGAGGCATTATTCGGGAGAACTCTTTTCGGGTTTACAGGCCAATAAGAAACAATTCTTAAGTACAGCACCGGAAGCACAGATATTACACCTTTCCATGCATGGTTTTTTCAATAAGAATATTCCGGGATTAAGTTATCTGATGTTCGGGGATGACGAATCAGAAAAGTTATATCTAGAGGAATTATATGGTATGGACATGAATGCGGATATGGCTGTTTTGAGTGCCTGTAATACTGGATTGGGAACAGAAAACGAATTCGAGGGAATCATCTCTTTGAACCGTGCATTCAACTATGCGGGCGTATCCTCCACAATAGCCAGTCTATGGGAAGTACCGGATGAATCCACACGGAAAATCATGCAGTCATTCTATCAATATCTCGACCAAGGAATCACAAAAAGTGAAGCCCTAAGAAAAGCCAAGCTCGAATATCTGGACAATACGGATGATCCCAATTTCAGGGAGCCCTATCACTGGGCCGGATTCGTGGTCTATGGAGAAAACCGACCTGTCGAACTCATTTCCAATACCAAGAAAAAAGATTGGTGGATATTCCCGTTAGTTTTCATTCCCATTCTAATGGGCTTCCTATTTCTCCTAAGGAAAAACAGGAATTAAAACGAATTTACTATTATAATCTAACAGTTATCCTGCAGGTTAAGGGACAATTTTCGATAAATTTGTATCTTCCACCCTACCAATACACCTATCTACTTTTAAACCAAAAAAATGGGATTTTTCATCAACTACTACAATGTGGTGAGTAATCTTATCAAGGATAAGCATTATACCACAGACAGGGCCAAAAGCCAAAGAGAAGCCAAGAAAACACTAAAGAGAACCTCCATTATCAATTATCTGATTTCCTTTCTTAATCGTGAGATTACCTACTTGGAAATTGGTGTAAGAAATCCCAAGAATAATTTTGACCTGATACAGGCACAAACCAAATACAGTGTGGACCCCGGCGTGGAATTCAAGGAGAATCCGGTTGATTTCCAAATGACCAGTGATGAATTTTTCTCGCAGTTGAGGTCCGGGAGTATCCTTTCCAAAGACCTGATATTCGATGTTATTTTTGTGGATGGTTTGCACTTGGCTGACCAAGTATATCGGGATATACAAAATGCATTCGATTTCCTGAAACCTGATGGTTTTGTCATCTTGCATGATTGCAATCCACCTACTGTCTGGCATGCTAGGGAGGAATATCGTTACAAACTCACTCCTGCAGAAGGATATTGGAATGGAACCACTTGGAAAGCCTTTCTGAAGACCCGTTTCAATCCCGAAATCCAGTCTTGTTGTATCGATACGGATTGGGGCGTTGGCATTCTGTCGAAGCATCACCCCATCGGAGATAGTATTCCTGAGGAAAATATATTCTTTGAGTATAAGGATATGTGTAATAATAGGAAACGATACCTGAATCTCATGGATTTCGAAACATTGAAAAAGAAATTGGAGTCGTAACTACTCCTCACATTCACAATCGAAGAATCGATGGGGAAACATACTCGTTTCATTCTTGATCGCATTGATGGTTATATAATCATCACGCACTGTTCCAATCTTATCCCCGGGGTTAAGGAGCTGACCCTTTTCCACTGCTATTGATTCCAAGAATAAAATCCTGAAATCAATACTATCCTTATTTGTCAGTATAATTCCGTAATAATTGGGCCTTAATTCGAATGCTCTCTTGACCACTACTTCCTCAAAACTACGAATCGTGTTATCCCCTGTCTTATTTGTCATCCTAATTTTAGGCATAGGGTAAGGAGTCTGATAGTTGAATCTATTATCTATCAAACTGACTTCCGCACAATCAAAAAAACACTTTTTATGTGTGGGTTGGCTACATCCCGTAAGGATGAAAGCCATTAATACGAATATCGGAGTTGTTATTCCTCTCATATAGAATTGATTTTTGGAGTCTAATATTCAGCACCTTAATTCATCATGGCTTTTTGTAAGTCTTTTTCATAGTGTTTGGATGCCAGCCAATATAACAATGCTGCTAATAGCAAGGAAGAAAAATTGATACTAATGGCATAACGCAGGCTTAATGCACCAAAGGATGGTTCCAGATAATCACTGATGACACCCGTAACCAAAGGACCGAAAGCCAGTCCGATTCCGTTCATGAACAGCAATAAAATCGCAGTGGCCATCGCCCTCATGTCAGGCTTCGCCAAGCTTTGGCAAATCGCATATACCGGCCCGAAGAATAGTGCATTAATCAGAACAGTAGGAAATACGGCCCCCATTGAAATATTGGGATTTTCCGAGTAATAAATGACCGCAGCGGATGGCAGGGCCAGAAGACAAGCCATAATGGGTACATACAGGTACCATTTCTTATCCTTGGCTCCTTTCCTGTCTGCAATCTTTCCTCCGATGAATGTTCCGAGTATCCCACCAAACCCAACAGCTAATCCCAATACGATACTCACTGTCAATAATTCCACCTTGTGGTATCTCATCAGATAGGACGGTAGAAAACTTCCGCTACTATTCATCGCATAGGTCGTGAATCCATTGGCAATGCAGACATATACAAAGGATTTTTGGCGGAATAGATAAACCACCGCTGACTTTAGTGTGGTTTTATTCTCATTGTTGTGTTGGGCTTCAAGGCGGCCACGAATGGGCTCCCTGATGATAAAATAGAATATCAGGGCAAAGACGACACCCGCCACACCCAAAACCAAGAATGCAGCTCTCCAACCATAGGTATTGGCTATTCCTCCTGCCATGATGAATCCCAGAAGTATTCCAAAATAGATACCTGAGGAATGGATGGATAAAGCTGTCGCTCTTTTATCCTGTGGAAAATAATCGGATATGATGGAATGGGATGGAGGAATGCAACCCGCTTCTCCTACACTGACTCCAATACGGCTCAGTAACATCTGTACAAAATTCTGTGCCCGACCAGAAAGAATGGTCATGAATGACCAGAATGCAAGACAGAACGTCAGTATATTTTTCCGATTATAGCTATCAGCCAATTTGGCGAGCGGTATCCCCAGTGTCGTATACAGCATGGCAAAGGCCAAACCTGACATGAGTCCCAATTGGGTATCACTCAGCAATAAATCCCGCTTGATATCTTCCTGTAGGATGACGATAATCTGACGGTCAATGTAATTGAGCATATAAACGAACGTCAGGCAAGCCAGCACGAACCATTTGTAAGAATTGGATTCTTGAGACATAGGTATTGGATATGGTTGATTAAATATAGGGATATCCTAGGGACTGTTACAACATCATTCTATTTAGGAGTCAACCATATATGATAACTTTTCAAAATCGGCTATACTCTATATAGATATCATCATCAATAAGTCTAGCCATTTTAGCAATAGATACCTGTTTTCCTACACTACACTATTGTAAAGGAAAAATATTTCTTAATTTGTATTCCAAAAGGGCTATTTATGCCGAAACATACTAAGGAAAACTACAGGAAACTACTTAAGGCAGGGAAGGTAAGTGAACTCATAGATAAATTATCTTCAGATTTAGAACACTTCCTCGATTCTCATCCCAATGATGAATCTTCACAGAAGATTTATAATAATATTATACTGCACTCCATTAAGTTAAAAGATGTAAACGACCATCATAATATCGGTACTATTGATTATTCTGAATTATCTAAGGAGAAAGCTAAAATATATTTTTCTCTCCTAGAAATCATTAACCAGCTCCCCCCATACTTCTTGGATTACACAAATGGAGAAGCAGTAAATATCCCTCTAGGTAATGTAATTAAGGAAAATAAGAATCCACTCTCTGAGGTGGAGATAACCCTTGAAGGATTACTATCTCAATTTGACAAAGAGAAAAAAAGAATACTCGTCGATACTGTTGCTGCCATACTCAACATTGATACTACAGCTATTAGAATCAAAAGGGTTGTGAGTGGAAGTATCAAAGTGACGCTAGAACTCCCCAGAAACAAGGCGAATACATTAATAGATTTTGCAGAAATAAAGGACTTTCAAGCATTAATAAAATCCATTACAAATAATAAAATAAAAATCTTAACCATATTAAATATAACAAGTCATTGGTTAACTTTTAAAATAATATCCAGCTACTTAAAATCATTATTCACTAAAAATATTACCGCCCTTATACTTGGCACTGGAACACTCATAACCGTAGTTACACTGATAACAGTCTTCAACAACAACCAACCACAAGAAAATCATGTAGAAAATAGTTTTTTAAAGGATTTAAAAGGAGAACTTATCACTAAAAAAACGGAAAGAGCAATATCAGACATACAAACGAAAATAGAAAATGCGACAACTAATTTCAACAATCTAATCGTAGATGGAGACTCACTCTATGAATCAAAACAATATAAAAAGGCCAAAGAGAAATTCGCTGAGGCCCTAGAATATGCTAAGGAAGAAGGAATAGATAGTCATGTAGCCGAACAAAAAATACAGGAATGTAATGATGCACTAAAGAAATCATATGAAGAATGGAAAAAAGCAGGTGAGAGTAACATGGCCAATGAAGAATATGAAAATGCACTATCCAATTTCAAGAAAGCCCAATCTTTTATAGATACAAAGGAAATAAGACTTATTATTGAAGACCTGGAGTCTAAAATAAAGCAATCTAAATTATATGATTCCTTATTGATACAAGGAGATTTACACATAGAAAAAACCGACTATAAATCAGCATTAATAAAATACAAGGAAGCACAAGAAATCAAAAATACTAGTGAGGTTAAAATGAAAATAGCAAACTGTCTTTCCTTACTAAAAAAGATTGATTTGCAAAACTATAAATCATGGAAATTAAAAGGAGACTCATTATTTGCAGCTAAAAAATTCGCTGAAGCTGAAACAGCATATCTTAAAGCTCAATCATATTCCGATACTGATGAAATACAGGATTTAATAAATCTATGTAAAAAAAATAAACCGTCAACAATCGGAGATATTTTAATAAGAATAGAAAAAAACATGACCACCATACCTGCTGGTTCTTTCACAATGGGATGTTTAATCAATCGTGATGGATATCGTTATTACAACTATAAAGATAGAAAGGAAGATAAAAAGTGTAATCCTAAAGAAACTCCACCACATGTAGTTAATATCAAAAGTTTTAAAATGGGCATGTACGAAGTTACCCAACAGGAATGGAATATCATTATGGGAATAAAGAATAGACCCTACTACTGTGAAGAATGTCCAGTTTCCAATGTAAGTTGGCAAGATGCTAATAGATTTATCAAGAAATTAAATACGCTGACAAAATCCCCTGAAAATCCGGAAAAATACAGATTACCCACTGAAGCCGAATGGGAATACGCTGCAAGAAGTGGCAATGACTTCCAATATAGTGGAGGCAACAATTTAAATCGCATAGCTTGGAATATAAGTAATACTCGAAGTACGACTTCTGTATTCAATAAAAATACCCAACAACCAGTCGGAACTAAAGACCCTAATAGTTTTGGGCTTTATGACATGACTGGAAATGTATCAGAATGGTGTGAAGATACTTGGCGTATGAATTACAGTGAAGCCCCATCGGATGGTAGTGCCTTAGTAAAAAGTGGTGCAAGCTATAGAATACACAGAGGTGGAAGTTACATGAGTGCATCAAACCAATGTCGTATCAGTGCTTATTCCGATGCACCAGAAACCTCAGGAAACCCTGAGATAGGATTCAGATTGGTTTTATCTTATCATTAAGAAAATGATTGGATAAAACACAACAAAAATCAAATACCCCTACCCTTTCTTCTTCATCAGACTCATCATGAACTCGGCAATCTTTGCCTTGAGTTCGTCATCATCGTTGAATGCTATGGTCTCCCTGGCAATGCGTTCGATATCCCGTTCCACAACAACCTTGTACAAGCCTTTCCTAAAGTACTTCTTGGATTGGGCATATACCTTGGGATGCACCACCATGAGTTTCTTGAGATAAGCCTCGGCCCTTGGCAGGACTTCCTCCAGTTCCAAGGATTCGTCCACCAATCCCATTTCAAGGGCCTCATCACTATTATATAATCGGGCTTGCTGAACAGCTTTCCAAGCATCCAGTTCTCCCAATTGGTAGGCATAGACATCACAAAGCATTTCTGGAATCTGCATGTGCATCTTGAATTCATGCATCCCAACGACATGTTTTTCGCCCCTCGCCATGACTCTGTAATCCGTACAAAGTGTCAGTATGGTAGCACCTGCGGGTGCATATCCAGTAATGGCACAAACCAACGGCTTAGAGAACTGCACCAAGGATTGCAAGGCACGCATGTAGCATTCCCAAAAATGGATACCACCAGCCTCATCCATGGTGGAAAGGAACATGACATCCAAACCGGCAGAAAAGGCATTCGGTCTGCCACTCAACACTACTCCCCGAATCGAATCATCCTTATCCAGTGCATCAAAGATGTGCTTCAAATCCAAAAGCAAGGGCGTATTGATAGCATTCACCTTTCCATTATCCAATTGGACAATCACATAATTATCCTTTTGGGTTATCTGTAACGTATCAGCTTGGTAAGTCATTATGATGGTCTTTTTACAATTCGGGACATGCCCATTCGATTACAGAACAAATGTAAGATTTCCTCATAACAAACCACACTTTAGTCCATAATTGGCCAATCATTCCAAAGTATGGGCAATATTTTGAAATATATGTGGCTTATGTCTAACTTAGCATGGCCCAGCCTTTAGGTGATATGTGATACTTGCGTTTTTATTCAAACGAGTATTTGATATTCCCTTATTCAATGTCCAATTCAAAATAGAGACCATTTTACCAACTCATTCATTGACCAAACCTGAATTGGGGATGTTACGATATATTGTGTTTGTACTGACTTGTCTGATAGGATTCAATGCCTATGGCCAATGCGATGGGAATCTTGGTGAGAATATCTTTACCAATGGGGATTTTGGTTCGGGTGCCATCAATATCCTGACTCCTGACCCACAGATTGCACCCGGATATACCTACGAAACCAGTCCCCCTCCGATAGATGGTTCCTACTGTATCAGTAACAATACTACGAATTGGGGTTCGTTCGCCAATCCGAATTGGGCAAATATTACGGATAATAGTGATGATCCCAACGGTTATATGATGGTAGTGAATGCCAGTTACGACCCGGGATTGTTTTATGAACAAACCGTGGATGGTTTATGTGAAAATACCAATTACTATTTTTCTGCGGACATCTACAATCTTGCGGACGGTATTCGCCCTAATGTTTCATTCCTCATAGATGGCACCAACCAATACGATACAGGAGATGTACCACTGAATGGCCAATGGAACACCTATGGTTTCTCATTCACCACCAATCCGGGACAAACCACAGTCGTCCTAGCCCTGCAGAACAATGCTCCGGGAGGGGATGGAAATGATATTGCCTTGGATAACATATCATTCAGGGCCTGTGGTCCAGAAGCTACCATTGAGACGAATATCCTACCCATTATTTGTGAGAATGGGAATACACCGGTAATCATGGATGCAGTTCTGAACGGAACACAATTCACAAATCCTGCGATACAGTGGCAGGAAAGTTCGGATGGCGGTACGACCTGGATTGATATTCCGGGAGCGAATGCATTCCAATATTCCCATACCAATTCGGCTCCGGGTGTTTATTATTATCGTTATTTACTTGCCAGTAACGCTGCGAATTTGGCTTCCAATAAGTGTAGGGTCCTATCCGTGGTTCAAATCGTGGAGGTAACGCCTTTAGAGTTCACATTACAAGACACCATCTGCCAGGGACTGGAATATACATTCAATGGACAGATACTTACACAAGCAGGCACCTATGTGGAAACTTTCACTACGGACAATGGCTGTGATAGTGTCGTGACCTTAGAGTTGGAAGTTGTTGCAGATGTAGGTTTCGACGTGTACCTGTCTTCGCAAGATCCGGAATGCCACGATTCCAATAACGGATACATCGCTTTGGATAGCATCATAGGAAGTACGGGCCCCTATGGTATTACCATCAATGGTGATCCACATCCGACAGGCAATCTGAGTCTATTGGCAGGAGGAACGTTCAATTATATAATTGAGGATGCTTTTGGCTGTCAGGTTACGGAAGAAGTAACTATTGCCAGCCCCCCCGAATTCAGCATAGAATTGGGAGAGGATTTGGAAATCGGACTCGGTGAGGAAATCGAGCTCAATCCTATATATAGCTTGGAACCGGCCAACTATGAATGGTCATACATTACGCCTATCGAATGTGATTTGAATTGTACATTCATACCTACCAATTCAGGCTTCATAACGCTGGATGCAAGTACGGCTGATGGCTGTTCGGATTCTGATTCTATCTATATCCAGGTATTCAAGGAAAGCAATATCTATATTCCGAATGCATTCACGCCCAATGAGGATGGATATAATGACTTATTCACCGTATATGCGGATGCCAACATTGTTGAATCCATTGAGAAAATGCAGGTCTACAATAGATGGGGAAGCCTGGTCTATGATGCCAATCAGATACAGCCCAATTCATTTTCAGAGGGATGGGATGGCAAATACAAGTCCAAGCCCGTCAATCCGGGCACCTATGTCTATTGGGTAAGAATTCGCTATATTGATGGAACTGTCGAAATCTACGAGGGAGACATCACACTGATTCGATAGGGATTCCTCCAACAATTACACCCTACAATGGTTAGTTATATGATAAATGGATAAGGGGCACATATGTGTCCCTTATATCCTACAAAATTATATCGAGTACATTACCTTTATGGCTCAACCAGCCATTATTATCATTACCATGGAGAATATCATCTACGAAAAAGCAGACGGCGTAGCCAGAATTACCTTGAACCGCCCCAATGTCCTGAATGCCATCAATGAACATATGTTATTGGAACTAAGGGATGCATTGCGGGATGCGGAAGACGACCCACATGTAAAGGTATTGGTAGTTAAGGGTTCAGGCAGGGCCTTTTCGGCAGGAGTGGATCTGAAAAGTACAACTCCTGAAGGATTCCAAAAAGGAGGTGAATTCATGGAAGTCGGAATGGAAGTCGGTAATTTATTCACCCATATGTCAAAGGTAACGATAGCACAAGTGCACGGATATTGTTTTACGGGTGCATTGGAAATGATGTTATTTTTTGATATGTCCTTTTGTACGGAGGATACCCAATTCGGGGATACCCATGCCAAATGGGCAGTGATGCCCAGATGGGGAATGTCCCAACGATTAGCAAGGAGAGTTGGTATCAATAAGGCCAAGGAGCTTACTTTCAGAGCGATGCGCATCAAGGGTCTGGAAGCGGAGCGATTGGGATTGGTCAACAGGGCTTTTAAGGAAGATGAATTGGAAGAAAATGTGAATGGTATCGTAGAAGAAATCCTAGGGAATAGTTTCGAGGCCATCAAGAGAATCAAGGCCCTATATAATGGAGGTTGGGAAACAACCCTAAAGGAGGGATTACTACTTGAATACAATGCCGATAGCCGACTTGGGGATACAGGAGAAAATCTTTCCAATTTCCAGGATAAGAAGTTCAAGGGCTGATTGATGTGCTTCAGAAATAAATAATCATGCCAGACCATCCAACCATGAAACTGACGCAAGAAATTATCAAATCCATTGAAGCCAGTGTTTTGTGTTGGCTGGCTACGGTTTCTGCCAAGGGAGTACCTAATGTTTCACCCAAGGAGATTTTTATCCATTTTGGGGATAACCAAATCATCATTGCCAATATCGCCTCTCCCAGAAGTGTGCGTAATATTCGTTCCAATTCTCAGGTTTGCGTGAGCTTCATTGATATCTTGGTTCAGAAAGGATTCCAAATCAAAGGAACGGCAGAAATAGTAAAAAACGATGATTCGAGGTTTGTAACTATGGAACGGCCATTGTTGGAAATGACGGGAGGTAAGTTTCCTTTTTCTGAAATCATCCTGATTCATGTGGAGACGACCAAACCTATTATTGCTCCTAAATATATCCTGTACCCTGACACTACAGAATCAGAACAAATTGAAAGTGCAAAGAAAACATACGGTTTCTAATAAAAAAACACAATCCTATTGACTTGACAATATTTTTCACTTACATTGTGTTTAACAACTAAATATAACAACCATGAAAAAGAAGACAACAACCAAAGGCATCAAGCCTCTAGCCAAAAAGTATTTCAAACTCATTAAAGGCGGTACTTCAAAAACCATCATCACTGAAGATGATTTGCCGGGTTAGTTCATTCCCTTTGTTTATCATTATTTTTCATTAATACCCTACTGTTATATTTTAATATTTCAGTGACACTACATTCACATTCCATGATGTGTTATTAATAGAGATACATTTTGTACAAACAAAGGAAACCACCAATTCCTATCGAATAAACCACTAGATAAATTTCATTTTCATGAAATAAAAATATTATTTTCCAAAGGGTAAAATTCAAATAGGAATAATATTCAAAATCACAACATGAAATGAATCCTAGATCACTTTCATTAATTGCTTTGATTTCTATCTTATCTTTTTCATCATGCAAGCTGTTTGTAAGAATGGCATATGGTGTGGATTCAACACCCAACATGAAATCAAAAAAGGATATAGAGAAATATGTGGATAAGAAAAAATTAGGAATAACGAGTCAATACACCTTATCACCTAATCATTACGAACAAGTGATGAATAAAACATCACTACCCCATCTAAAACTATATAATTCAGATGGTTACCTCCTGAAATATGCTAGTAATAAAAATTGCATTGCCGATGCCGATGGTCTTCTTAAAAGAATTTCAAAATCGGAAACTGAATTTCCTACAATAGATAGTATTCATATTGATTCAACACTGAAACATCTGCATACACTAGATGGTACTGAAGTAAACATTCAAAATAAAAACGAAGACTATACCGCAGTAATTTATTGGGCCACCTTTCTGGGTCGCCTAAATAAAGATAACATTCCTGCCTGGATTAACGATGCAAATAATAATGAACAAAGCAATATCAGAATCATCATCATAAATATGGATTTGCAGGAATGGTGGAGCAAGTAATATATTATAATAATTATTTCACAAACAGTATTGGCCTATTTATTTTATCGTGCATTTTTGCCAAAAAATAAATAGAAAAATACATAAATATTAATCTCATGAAAAAGAAAGCAATGAAAAGGAACATCAAAATGGTTCCTAAGAAGCAGATGAAGAAGATCAAGGGCGGAAAACGAATCATCGAAGGTAATGTACCCG
>JAHDHL010000025.1:54823-78212 GCA_020631355.1 Saprospiraceae bacterium
AAGCAGATGAAGAAGATCAAGGGCGGAAAACGAATCATCGAAGGTAATGTACCCGGCGTCATCGAGGATGATGTACCCGATGTAATAGATGACAATCTATCCCTTTAAATTTACTGCATTGCAGTATCATTATTTTTTAACCAAAAAATACACTAAATCTTAATCTCATGAAAAAGAAAGCAATGAAAAGGAACATCAAAATGGTTCCTAAGAAGCAGATGAAGAAAATCAAGGGCGGAAGACGAATCATCGAGGGTGACGTACCCGATGTAATCGAGGATAACGTGCCTGATTAGCTCTCAAATCCAATAAGATACATGGAGTATCTCATCGTTTGATTATTCGATGCAAGGATACATCAAAACATCTTGGTTTGATCATTTATCTTATTCCAATGATTTTCCTCCAATGGCCAAAACCATTGGAGGATTTTTATTCATTAGACAGACAAAGCAGATAATCTTTTCTTGTATTCATTTAATGGAATACTATCAAAATCATCCCGACTGCATAATTCAAGTAATAACTTATCCTGTCTCCTACCCAAATTCATGGCTTCCTCATAGGATAATTCCGGCTTGAAGGTCACCAAAGAATATTTGGAATAATAATCGGGGTATTCCTGCTCCAATTGCATTTCTATCATGCGTTTCCTTTTGAAATTCAGATCATCTACATGGTCACGCATTTCATAGAAATTATCAATAGCCAAATCTGCTATTGCATTGGCATTGTGCCTCCTCTTATCCTGAAAGGCAGTAAAAACCTTTTCCCAATCATAGCCCAGTTCTTCCATCGTCTCATCAAAAATCCTGACATCCTCCAAAGAAGAATTCATTCCCTGTCCATAAAATGGAACAATGGCATGCGAAGCATCTCCCATAATCAGGGTCTTACCGTAGGCTTGCCAAGGATAACACTTGATGGTTCCCAATGTTCCCACCGGATTTTCAAAATATTCTTCCTGATAATGGGGAATGTAAGGCAACAAGGTCGGATAATATGCCTCAAAGAATGCCTTGACCTTTTCCTTGGTATCCAATGCATTGAAACCTATTTCGGAATCGAAAGGATGGAACATGGTCAGGGTAAAACTACCATCCAAATTCGGTAGCGCAATGATCATGAAATTGCCTCTGGGCCAAATATGCAGTGCTTCCTTTTCTATTTTCCAGGGAGTATCCTTTCCGGGTAGGATACTCAATTCCTTATAACCATGCCTCAGGAAATCCTGTGAATAATTGAATAACAAACGGGTAGTCTGGGCCATCATGCTCCGTCTTACGACAGACCCTGCCCCATCCGTACCGATGACCACACTTCCTTGGTCTTGTTGAGTACCATTGGTTGTCTGGTAAGTGATACTGGCTTCTTTCAGGTCAACTGCTGTCACCTTGGCATCAAAAACAACCTCGATGTTCTCGAAACGATCCGCCTCATCCAATAATGCGATATTGAGTCCGGGTCTGGATACAGAATTGATATAATCCTCTTTTCGACCACTGTAGGCAGAAAAAAACGAATCCACTCCAAGGGGATGTATCATCCTTCCTCGCATCGGTATGCACTCCTCAAGTATGGCTTCCTTGATACCTGCCATATCCAAGGCCTTTAATCCTCTGCTGGACAAGGCCAGATTGATGGATCGGCCCGCATCCTCCATTCCTTTCCTCATATCCGAGCGCCTTTCGTAGACCTTGACATCAAATCCTCTTTGTGCCATTCTGATAGCAAGTAAGGTTCCGCACAAACCCGCTCCTACTATGATGATTTTTTCTTTCATTTCTTGAATTGTCTAAACATCTAGAACTTTTGGTATCCACTGATCTAAATCTCCTCCCTGAGTGCCTCATAAAACAGATACACATCCTCATAGGAATTGTACATCGGTACAGGTGCCACCCTGATGACATCGGGTTCCCTCCAATCAGCTATTACTCCTTTTTCTGTTATCCTATCGAATAGGGCCTTATCGGCATTCTTTACCCTGATGGATAATTGGGAGCCTCTTTCATCAGGATTGGAAGGTGTAATGATATCCACGACATCCTCTCCCAATGATTGCACCAAGGATTCCATATAACCTGTAAGAGAAATGGCTTTTTTCCTCAATTGTTGCATTCCTACCTCATCAAATATCCTGAGGGAAGACCAAACTGCAACCATTGCCAGAATCGGAGGATTACTCAATTGCCATGCTTCTGTGGTCGGCATGGGTTCGAATGCATCACGCATCTTGAAACGGGTTTCCTTATTGTGTCCCCACCAGCCCTCGAACCTTGGGATGTTGGGGTCGTTCTGGTGTCTTTCATGGACAAAGGCTCCGCCCATTCCACCCGGACCGGAATTCAGGTACTTATAATTACACCAAACTGCAAAATCACAACCCGAATCATGCAATTCCAATGGTATATTCCCTGCTCCATGTGCACAATCAAATCCTACCATACAGCCCTTGGCATGCCCCCATTCTGATATTTTCTTCATATCAAAATACTGGCCCGTATAATAGTTCGTATTCCCCAACATAATCAGGGCTATCTCATCGCCTTGCTCCTCGATGACCGCTTGGATATCCTCATGTCTCAAACATACCTCTCCCTGTCTTGCCTTTAATTCTATCAGGCAATCCTTTGGATTCAGTCCGTGGAATCGAATCTGGGACTCAGCAGCATACTTATCAGAGGGAAAAGCATCCGCTTCTATGACTATTTTATTCCTTGTACCCTTGGGACGATAGAACGAGACCATCATCAGGTGCAGGTTTACCGTAAGGGTATTCATTACCACAACTTCCTCCGGTTTCGCTCCTACTACCCTAGCCATTGCTTCCGTAAGGAATTCATGATAAGGCATCCAAGGGTTCTTGGCATGAAAATGCCCCTCCACACCCAACATTTTCCAATCATGGAGTTCTTGACCGATGGCATCGGCTGTGGATTTAGGTTGTAATCCCAAGGAATTACCACACATGTAAATATAGGGCGTACCGTCTTTTTGCGTTGGCATATGGAAACGGGAACGATAGGAATGAATCGAATCATTCGCATCCATCATCCTTGCATATTCCAAGGATGCCTTATGGGTATCCGTCATCATTATTTCGGTTTAACTCTGTTTAGGAATGCCTCATCATTGTCTCCGCACAACCAGCGGATAACATTGGTGGACCAGATTTCTTCGTGTTGTTTTGATGTAATGATATCTTCCTCCACTGCCAAATCCAGTAATTTGCCGGGATAGGAGGATTGTGCTTCACTCTCCATCTCCCCCAAAGGATAAGGGTCATCCAAACCGACTATGATCTGGTCGGTTCCTGCTTGGCGCTTCACCATCAATTCCAAGGAAATGGTATCATGGACCAGGGTATCGAAATAAATATTGGGATGTCCCAATGCCTTTCTGGGGCGTTGCATTCCTTGGAACAAATCCGGACGACCATCAAATCCCTGTACCCTCCGACCAATGTTCAGGTGGTTCAATTGTCCACCATGTGCAAAACAGATACGGATATCGGGATACTTATCATATAGGCCCTCCAAGGTGTAGAAATGATAGGCATCGGCACATTGTGCAATCATCCAGACCAAATGGAAACGCCAGGCAGTATTTTCCAACTGAATGAATTTCTCACCATCATAGGGATGGATTTCCACTGCCAATTTGTACTTATTGGCCAGTTCGAAAATGGGTGCTGTTTCCTTATCAAAAATTCCTCTCCAAGTACCAATGGAGTCCATATAATGGGTGGGTAAACAAAGAACCTGCAAACCCAATTCCTCCACACATCGTTCTATCTCCCAACACGCTCCATCTATGAAACCTGCGTGAACCACAAAACCACATGTGAATTTGCGGGGATGGTCATGCTGTACCTTGGCATTGAAGTCATTCTGAAACCTCAGGGCCTTTTTCATATCCGCAATCCTCAGACCATTACCATACAATTGGGAAAGGTTCAATACTACTGCATGATCAATCTTATTGCGTTCCATCCAATCCAATTTCTCATTCAAAAAGAAACTGGAATCCGTAACGGGGCGCTTCCAATTTTTCTGGAGCATGTATTTCCTATCATCATCTATCCAAAAAATCTCCTTTTCCCTTAGATAACTGGGAATTTCCTCCGGATAGGGTAATAGGTGTGAATGGCCATTGATTCTCATATCTTCTGGTTTTATTCAGCGGTAAAATGGAAACTCAATTGTTCCTTGATATTCTTGGGCAAAGCGGGCAATTCTGAACGGGGTATCAATAGGGTTGAAATATTATGGAAATCAGTATAAATCTGATGTTTCATGGCAGTACTAGCCAAGTATTCATGTCCGGATGAACCTCCGGTTCCTATCTTATTCCCTATCATTCGCAACACCATCTGGGCATGGCGGTATCTCCATGTCGTCATCTGATTATCAATATCAATCAGTGCCGTCATGAATCTGAACGGCAGATGCAGAATGGGTTCATCACGATATAAATTGATGAAAAGCGCAGCGATGGTTGCCTCATAAGACAATCGTTTTTTACCTTCCTTTACCAATTCATCATGCTTGTCCCTATCCAATATGGATTGGAAATAAGTATCCGAACTACCTACCATCTTCAACCTCATTTCCTTTTCCTTTTCTGTGAGGTATTCGGATGCCAATATGGCCTTGTTTTCATTTTCCAGCATCTTATCCAGTGCCTTTCTGTACATCTCAAGAAAATCGAAGCCATCCAATTTCAGGAATGGTGTACGTTCCAACCACGCATTAACGATATCCAAAAGGGTTCCTTTCTCATAAATCTTATCCAGGGCTTTCTGCTGTTCTTCCGGAAATACGGAACTGTACTTATGTCCATGATAGGTAAGGCGTTGTTCATTGGGTAGTCCAAGGAGGCACTCCACGGCCCTGAACTGAAAACTCTGGAATCCTGATGCAGGAAACAGGTAGTTCCTGAAGTCGAGGAAATCCAGGGGTGTCATGGTTTCCATAACTCCGATTTGTTCTACCATGAGCTTGAGAATGGTCTCTACCCTATTCAGTCGAGAAATGGCCACACCTAGGCTGCTCTCAATGATTTCCTTATCCTCGAAGAATTCAATTACGGACTCCAATTCATGAATAATTTGCTTGAACCAGAGTTCATACACCTGATGAACAATGATGAAAAGCATTTCTTCGTGTGCTTCCTCATCCAATTGTAGGCTCCTGAGATTCTGGGCCTTAAGTATCTTATCCAACTCGAGGTATTGTTGGTAATGTATGGTGGTATATTTTCCGTTTGAATCTGACATGTGGTTAGGATTTGAAATAACTCGGATGTAAATTTAGTAAATTTGGGTACAGTCCCTCCATTCGGTATGAAAACTAATTGTGAATTTTACATCCGACAGATAAAGCTACCTTGGTCTAAGTTTCGTTGGGGTGATGTTTCCTTTCATCTAAATTTAGGGGCCAAAGGTCGATAAGTGACTGATACACGAACTGGGATAAAGGGGAAGTTCGTTATCATTGTAAAAAGGATAATGATGTCAGACTGGAATCAACAGCTTGCTTTTTATGATCGGATTATTGAGTTACATCCTGACATAGAACGAAAAGGGAAGACCGTACCCTGTACCACAGCGAACGGCTATATGTTTTCGCAATTGAATAAAGCCGGGGAAATCGGTATCAGGCTATCCAAAACCAGGGCTAAGGCCTTCATGGAAAAACACGAGGATAGTGGTATTTTCAAATCCTACGGAGCTGTTATGAGGGATTATGTCCTGATTCCTATTTCCCTGTACGATGACATCGATTACATTGTGAAAATATTGGATGAGGGATATCGTCATGTCCTGTCCTTGCCTACGAAAAATAAATAGACCCAATATAGGTTAATAAGATGAAACATTATTTCCAATTACAACTCAAAAGGAGTAATAGATATTTCAAGGGATTGGGTATACATCCTATCCTTGCCTATTCTGGTTCGTGTATATTATTCGTTGGTATTTCCATTATCTTATTCAATCGTTTTGAGAACACTGCCTATTTCTACCCACTTATTGCGGTGTATTATATTTTCCATTTTGCATCCAAGGAAAAAAATGATTTCATCCATCAAATTTTCAATGACAAAAACTTTAGGAAAATCCGGTTTATTGAACATCTAATCATTGTTCTACCTTTTGCATTATTCCTTACTATTTACAACCAATATATCATAGGAATAAGCCTTATAATCATCGCCATAATGGCTACATATTTCCCTTTCCATTATCAAAGTGGATATACCTTACCTAGCCCATTCTATAAATATCCATTTGAATTCCCATCAGGATTCAGGAAAACATTCTGGGTATATTTACTTGCCTATATATTAACGGGCATAGGTATTTCCGTAGGCAATTTTAATCTGGGAATATTCGCCATGCTTATTATTTTCCTGTCCCAAATATCCTATTACTATCATCCGGAAAACGAGCATTTCGTATGGATACATCAATGTACTCCCAGGACTTTCCTAAGAAAGAAGATCAGTACCGCAATCCTTTATTGTTCCTTGTCTGTATCCCCTATTATCCTATTACTAATTATAATGCGGCCTGAATTTTATTACATCATTATCATTACAATGATAATAGGTTACATCTACCTGATTTCCATAATTCTAGCCAAATATTCTAATTATCCATTAAGGATGAATATTCCACAAGAATTATTCATAACATTAGGAGTATTTTTCCCTCCGTTGTTATTTTTTATCATCCCTTTTTTCTATAAACAATCCATTAAAAAACTAAGTGCATACCTATGACTATTGATATCCAATCCATATCGAAATCATTTGGCAACAAAGAAGTATTAAAAGGAATAGACCTTTCATTACATGCAGGAAAAGTCTATGGCATAGTCGGGGAGAATGGTGCAGGAAAAACAACCTTATTCAGATGCATTTCCGGATTGGAAAGTTATGATGGGAACATACAATCCCCTTATGAAAAACTAAAACATCATTTGGGTTTACTTACAACACATCCCTATTTTTTATCCAGAATGACCGGGCGGGAATATTTACAACTCATGTGTAATGCCCGACATATATATAATGTTGATTTTAATGCCAAAAATATTTTCGAATTACCATTGGATGAGTATGCGGAACATTACTCCACGGGTATGAAGAAAAAACTGGCATTACTGGCTGTTCTTCTACAACAGAATGATGTTTTCATATTGGACGAACCATACAATGGTGTGGACATCCAAAGTAATATCATTATTACCGAAATCATCCATCACTTGAAATCATTGGGTAAAACCATTATTATTTCCTCACATATTTTTTCTACACTTGCAGATACCTGTGATGAGATACACTTGCTTCAGGATGGTAGAATCAGTAGAAAAGTCGAACAACATGAATTCCAACATCTGGAAGAAGAAATGAAATCATTCACCATAGGAAATATCATACAACAACTCAATTTATCTTAGCATGAGAATCATATTCGCTGTATTCGTTTTCTCAATGATATTGGCATGCCAACCCAGTGATACTTCCCCAAAGAACACGTTCACGCCCACCATCACACCCGACGATGTATTGGACCCCGTCGAAAATGAGAAAAGAAACCAGACCAACCCCAACAGGACAGCACAAGAAAAAGCAACAGTCAATCTCAACGAAATCATTAATGATGGTTTCCAAATCGTGCAGCACGACCGTGGAATGAATATTTCCCAAGTAGACCTCAATTCAGATGGCAATAAGGACATCATCGCATTGGTCAAGAAAGAGGATGATACCCGAATCAGGATATATGAAAGCGATGGACAGGGAAATTACAGTCTAAGGACACAGACCGGGAATCTCGGGAGTCATTTCACCCACAATAATGATAATCCACAATTATCAATGGACAAATCCGCATCATCCCATATGGTCTTTCTCGCAACACACCAATCCATGCGGCATGACTACATTCTGAAGTTCAGATTCGATGACACAGCAAATGACTACCGACTGATTGGTTCTGAACTCAATAACTATGGCAATGCATTCCATGATGGGGCCGGTAACATCAGCACCAATTTCCTTACAGGCCAATGCATCAAAAGCCTAATGGCCTATGATGAGACAAAAGGCGAGACCTCCACATTACCCAAACAAACCATAGAAATATCCAAGACTCCCCTTTTCCTATCCGATATCAACGATGATAATATCTATGAATTGATATCAGGAGAATGAACCCAATCTAATCCTTACTGAATACACCCTATCATTCTGCCTACTTTCATCCAAAATATACTAGCAAACATCTGATTTACTGGACTTTTCTGTCGAATTATAGATATCTTAATATTTAGTTAAGGAGCATGCAACCATTTTGCTGAAAATTGCATTATTCCTTATGGGGCATTTCCCTTTTCTGAATCATGGAAAAGGGAAATGCCTTACCACTTTTCATTACCAAAACAACATTGAAATGAAGCTTAGATTGCTTATTCCTGCTGTACTGATTACAACCATTCTGGTTTTGGGAGGAATTTATTTCTTTCAGAAAACCAATGTAATCCCACCTAGCAAGGCCATTCAGGCAACGCTGGATGCACAAGACAGAATGAATCAGGAACGCCCAGAAGATCGTGTTTATGCCACATTGGACAAACCCCATTACGCCCCTGGAGAGACAATTTGGTTCTCAGCATTCGTGAGGAATGCCACAGACCTCGCCCCATCCCAAAAGAGTGAAATCGTAAGGGCAGAACTCATCAATCCCAAAGGAGAAATCGAAATGCAATACAAGATTCCTGTTAACGAATCCGGAATCGCAAAGGGAGACTTCAAATTACCCAAGGATCTTCCGGGTGGTAATTATGTTTTCCAAGCCTATACCTTGTGGCAAACCAATGATGAACAACCCAAGATTTTTTCAAAGGAAATCCAAATCCAAAAAGTCATTCTTCCCCAACTCAAGATGGATTTTGACTTTGTACACGAAGCATATGCACCAGGTGATAAGGTCAGTGCAACGCTACAACTAACTTCCAACACCAATAAGACCATCAACAACCAAGCGTATTCTTATACCATCAAGGTAGACGGAAATGCCATCAAGACCTTTAACGGAACCACAGATGAAGAAGGAAGTGCTGATTTGTCATTCACACTTCCCAAACAAGTCAAATCCAAGGATGTACTACTTAACGTAGCATTGAATTATAAGGGTTCAAGAGAATCCATTGCAAGAAAGGTTCCTGTACTCTTGGGTAATATTGACCTGAAATTCTTCCCTGAGGGCGGAGACCTTGTCAAGGGACTTACCTCCAAGGTAGCTTTCAAAGCAACAGATGCCACAGGTGAACCTGTTGATATCCAAGGTATCATCCTTGATGGAGAAGGTAAGGAAATGGAGGATTTCTCCAGCTTACATATGGGAATAGGAACATTCGATTTCAAACCTGAGAATGGTCCCTATACTGCAAAGGTGACATTCCCTAGTCATATCAATAAGACATTCAAACTTCCAAAGGCACAATCCTCCGGTTTTACATTATCCATTGATGAAATCAATGATGATGAAGTCACGTTGGATATCGGTTCAACTGAGAACAATGAGATTTCCATCATTGCATCCATCAGGGGTAAACATCACTACAGTACCGGTTTCAAGGTCAAGAAAGGAAGAAATCAATTGACCATTCCTACGAAAGACCTACCTGTGGGTGTGGCACAGATTACCTTGTTTGACCAGGCTGGTATCGCCCGTGCTGAAAGAATGGCTTTCATTAACCCAAACAAACAGCTTAGTGTACACATCGAAACGAACAAGGAAAAATATCTTCCTAGGGAACAAGTCGAAGTGGATATTACCATAAAGGACCAGAATGGCCAACCTGTACAAACGGACTTGGCACTATCAGTAGTGGATGACCAACTGCTTAGTTATGCTGATGACAAATCCAGTAATTTGCTTTCCTGGATGCTTCTCGAAGCTGATATTGATGTGGATGTGGATGAACCCATGTTTTATTTTGACCCATCCGAAATGGATGCCAATGAGGCGATGGATCAGCTCCTAATGACTGCCGGATGGAGAAGATTTGACTGGAAAACACTAGCAAAGGAAGAATTGCCTGAATTGGAAACACGGGCGGAGAGAATGGTTATTGCAGGAACCATCCTGGATAATAATGGAAATCCCATCAATAAGGCCAAGGTACAAATCATCGATGTTGCAAGACCGATTGCAAGTGAAGCAGATGGTTATTTTGAATTCGATGATGTCGATCTGACCAGTGGTGAACCTGTGCGAGTAGCCATCTCCGCTCCCGGACATTACAGACAAGAACAAATTGTAGGTGACTACGGTATCTTCGACTACCAATTGTTCGACAGGGGTTTGGGCCAAGGCAAAAATATCGATGAAAGAGGAAACCGAACCTTACAGGCCCAACAACTAGGACTTGATAATGCCGTATTGGCCAATGTCACACCAGAGAAAAGATATGTCAGTTCCATATTTACCCAATCGCAGATGCAAGTCGTGAATGTCAGGGATAGATGGAATGAGAACAATAAGAATGAGGCTTCCACATTCATACCTGAGGATTTTGAAACAGGAATCGTATATGATGTGAATGATGATAGAATCAGAAATATTGTAACATCGGAAGATGAGAATACTACTGATGATGCCTTGAATGGTGCTTACCTTTCCACAGTCGATTTCTATAGGGTAAGGGAATTTCCAGTAAAGGAATACAAATCAACCAAAATTGACAAAAGGAATGACTTCCGAAGTACAGCCTACTGGGACGGACATGTCCAAACGGATGAAAACGGAAAAGCGAAAGTCCGTTACTGGAATACGGACGCTGTCACTTCATTCAATATCACCGCAGAGGGTATGAGTATGGAGGGTCACATTGGTAGGGCCGAACAACAATATTTCACCCAAATGCCATTCAGCATATCTGCGAAGATTCCTGTTGAGGTCGTTGTCGGGGATGAATTCACCATTCCCGTAACCCTTTCGAATAATTCAGATGCAACAGTCAGTGGTTCATTGAACATCCAACATCCTGAGCATCTTACAGCCATGAATACCTATCAGGCACAAGTTTCACTCAAGGCAGGGGAAAGCAAAGTCATTCCTGTCAAATACCAAGTGAAGAAAGCTGCCATTGAGGGTGATATGGGACAATTGACCATAGGATTCAAGAATCGTTTGTTCAAGGATAAGATTGAGGAGGACATTACGGTAGTACCAAGAGGATTCCCGACAAGGGTTGCCTACTCCGGAACGGGTAAGGAAAGCACCTATGAAGTAGAAATCAGGGATTTGGAAGAATACACACTGGATGTGGAGCTTCAGGCTTACCCCTCCGCCCTTTCTGAAATCGTGGAAGGAATGGATGGTATGATGCGTAAGCCTTATGGTTGCTTCGAACAAACTTCTTCCTGCAACTATCCGAATGTACTAGCACTTCAATACCTGAGGAAAGTGGACCAATCCAATGGTGCCATTGAAAGAAAGGCCACAGACCTATTGAAATTCGGATACGAGAGAATCAAAGGCTTCGAGTCCCCCAATGGTGGATTTGATTGGTTCGGTGGTCCTAATGGACACGAGGGAATCACAGCATTCGCCATCATGCAATTCTCACACATGAAAGAGGTTTATAAGGGTGTCGATGATAATATTATCCAACGTAGTGCCCAATGGCTATCTGAAAGACGGGACGGCAAGGGAGGTTTCCTAAGGGACGACAGGAACACTTGGTCCTTAGGCTTGAATCCTGACTCGGATGTATTCAATACATTCATTGTTTATTGTCTGAGTGAGGGCGATATCAAGGGTTTTGAAAAGGAACTGAACAGAACCTATGATGTAGCTTCCAAATCAGATGATCCTTACTTAGTGGGCATGGCAGCCTTGGCACACCATAATTATGGTCTGACATCAAAGGCCAATGAACTGACCAGTAGACAGGACCAACTTCTAGGTATGGGTGACGCTATCGTATCAAGTGATAATAATACCATCTTTGGAGGTAGTAACAGATATTACTCCAATGAGGCGATTTCTCTTTTGATTTTGAATCTTTCCAAGATGATGCATAAGGACGTCAACCGTATTAAACAATTGACTAAGGAATTGAGGGAAAATAGAGAATGGAATTCCTCATTCGGTCCTACGCATACTACTGTTTTGGGACTAAGGGCTCTATTGGCTTATACGGATGTGGCCAAGGAAACTGCAACAGGAGGAACCATTGCATTTTATGTGGGTGATGAAAGAGTAGCCAGCATGGATTATGATAAGGGTGAAACCGAGACAATTATCATGAATGGTTTGGGACAATACTTTGGTGAGGGCAAATTTGACTTCAGGGTCGTATTTGAGCATACCAAATATCCGTTACCACACACCGTATCATTCAAATGGAATACCATCAAGCCTGTTTCTTCTGAGGATGTTCCTATTGCAATGAGTACCGATATCAAACAGGAAAACATCAGGGTTGGAGATCAGGTGAGAATGGATGTAAGGTTGAAGAACATTACGAATAGGACACAACCTACTCCGATGGCTATCGTCGGAATACCTGCCGGCCTTAGTCCGCAAACCAGACAACTCAACGAATTGGTCGATGATGGAACTGTGGATTACTACGAAATCAGTGGTAATAATGTCATTCTTTATTTCAAGAAAATAAAGAAGAATGAGAATAAGGACATTCCGTTTGATCTGAAAGCTGATATTGCCGGTAATTTCAAAGCTACCGCATCTTCCAGTTACAGTTATTATAATGACAATGCCAAGCATTGGATTGATGGCACGGAAGTATCCATCATGAATTAATATTGTTATAAAATATAAAAAAGGCCCTTGGATTTGCTTTCAAGGGCCTTTTTTATTTGACAAAAATAAATCGAAAATTTAATAATTATCTTAGTATGATTACACAAATATCAATGATTATCAATACATTAAAAATATAAATAAACATACTTCATACTAAAAAGCATGTCACCATACCTGACACCGAGTTCACACTCCAGCCTCGGAATGGCCCTAAGTTTGAAATATCAATAACAACAAAGACAACATACATAACAACAAAAACACGACGAACACCTTTCGTAATGCCACCATTACCCATCGATTTGAATACTTAAACATTTAAACCGCATATTATGAAAGGGAAATTAAACTTGTACGGATTAAGTCTTATCTTTTTCGCCACCCTATTATTAGCATTTACTTCATGTGCCGACAAGGCTCAGGATGAATTTGTTCTCGAATTGGATTTATTCGGAGCACAGGTCGAAGTACCTCCTGCCACTAAGAGCTTTCCAAATGTCAATCAGAAACTCTGGCCTTATTTTGAGAGTTTTGAAAGAGCAGGTAAGGAAAGAGGCTTGAACTTCAATTTGGCTGAGGAGAACATCTCCGGAGACATCGACTTCATCGAAGAAGGAGAATACTGGGGAAGTTGTACCACAAGTGCTGATGGCAGCATGAGTATCATCATTGATAATGAATTTTGGAATGCTTCCAATGATGGCTACAAAGAATTAATTATTTTTCACGAATTGGCACATTGCTACCTAGGTAAAGAACACAACGACGAGCAGTTCTCCAATGGAGTCTGCAAGAGTATTATGAGAAGCTCTAATGCACATTGCCTTGATAATTATACAGTAAACACAAGATCATATTACCTCAACGAACTATTCGGTCTCTAACTTTTACGGCAATTAATTATAGCAATTTTGTGAGCCTTTAGGAATCTGTTCCTAAGGGCTTTTTTCATTTGTGTAATTCTAGAAAGCTATGGAATAGTTATTGAGTGATAATTAACTCATTTTCAACCCATTCAAATTTTTATTAATGAATAAAAAAACGGAAAATGAGAACATTACACACACTCATCCTACCTTTCGCACTCACCCTGATTTGTCTTATTTTTTCATGCACCGATTCCGGGGAAAACAATGGTCTTCCCCAATTCATCCAAGTTGGTGAACCTAGTCGTTCATATGATAATGTTGACCAGCGGCTCTGGATTTATTTTGAACGATTCGAAGCGGCTGCGGCAGCCCGGAATATCAATGCCGACCTCGAGGATTTTGGGGTAACGGGCTCCATCGAAACCAACCCCGGACACAATGCACCGGGTGCCTGTTCGGAAAATACAAACAATACCCTTCACCATGTTTCCCTTAGGCAAGATTTCTGGGTAGATGCATCTGTCACCGAAAGAGAAATTATTGTGTTCCATGAATTAGGACATTGTTTCCTAGGCCGTGGACATGTCAACTTAGCCCTCCCTGATGGCACCTGTGCAAGCCTCATGAGGTCAGGTGGAAATGTCTGTATCGACAATTACTTTGTCCAAACAAGAGATTTTTATCTGGATGAATTATTTGGTACATAAAACACTCATTAACAATTATTTAAATAGCGTATCAACATTTTTGATACGCTATTTTTTTGCATGTCACAAAACTGAATCTTTAGTTTCACATCCACTTTTTCTTCCCCTTAACTTGAGGTCATCATTAGAAAGATAATGATCATTTAATGTAAGGCATCTTTTAAAGAAACCTATTTTTTTGAATCACTATTGAAGTGGGAAATCATCACCCGATACTCCCACATTTCCTACACAGAAACTAACAACATATTCTTAGAACGAGCACCCAACCCAATTTCAAAATCTCGTGAAGAATACCGGGATGTTACACATTAAATCACTATTTATTATGAGAACCAATAACATACTAAACACAGCTTTCGCCTTTTTGATTTCAGCCCTAATCCTTACCTCTTGTACCACACTTTCAGATCCATCACCATTGGAGCAATCCGGACCTGAAATTGTTGTGGATGATGCCACCCAAATGTATGAGCATGTGGATGAGAGACTCTGGACTTACTTCGAACGTTTTGAGAAAGAAGCCAAATTGAGAGGTGCTTTCGTCAATCTGAAAGAAGGAAAAATTCATGCAAACTTTGTAGTCATGGCAGGATCAGATTTTGCCACTTCATCATACGACCCCGTAAAAGACCTTACTTTCATTGATTTCAACAAGGACCTTTGGATATCCAATGATAATTCTTTCAAAGAATGGATGGTTTTCCATTGCCTAGGATTGGATTACCTAGGAAGGGGATACGATGACACACAAACCAGCAACGGATACTGCCAAAGTCTGATGAGAAGCCCTGGAGCTGCTTGTACCGATAATTACAATGCCAATACAAGGGAATTCTACTTGGATGAATTATTTACTAACTGAGCATATTTCATTGAAATTTTGAGAAAGGGCAGCTGAAGCTGCCCTTTTTTTATTGGCCCTACCCCATATCAGATTCTCCATTTGATAGCTATTTGACAGAATTGACCTTATCCGATTCTCGATATAATGATTTTGAATTTCTTTCCGTTAGATGTGTAACTTTTAGAGAAATCTGGTGTTATATAGTTGACTGCGAGGATAAGGGCCAATTATCCAATTTTACCCCAACAATCATCTTGGCCGAATCTGCTACGAAACTGAAGACTTCATTGTGAAACCCGCTTCTTACCATTGCTTTATGCAATAGTAAATAATGGTTATTAACACCCTAAGGACAGGTATGATATGATGGTATCAACATGTCTTCCCCCATAGTTCCGAAAGAGGGATTATGAATGGATTTAATATGAAATATTGTCAGTATAAATATGGTAATCTACCATATGAAAAAGTGTCTGAATCTGTTGGAAAAGTAGGCCATAGAAAGTCTTGCTCTTAAAAAATCATACAAAATAATATTCTGCATTTTAATCAAAGTGCATTTACCAACGAAAAAATATTTTGAAAAAGTGGCGCAAGGCATAATAATTGGACAATTTTGCATCAGCAAACGCTAACACTGATATATCACTTTTGAATAACATAAAGAGATGGTAACCAAAACCAAAAACGACCATCTAACAAAATCATTAGACATTATGAATTTCAGCAAATTCTTCAGACTAAGCTTGATGACATTCAGTACAATTTTTATTGTATCCTGTGCAACAGAATTATCATTTGCCCCAGAGGAGGCAACAGGTCCAGAAATCTCAGTAGGTGATGCGACTCAGCAGTACCAAAACGTAGATGAAAGATTGTGGTCATACCTAGAACGTTTCGAAAAGGAAGCCAAACTACGTGACGTTTATGTGGATGTGAGAACCATCGGATTGATTGGCTCATTCGAAGTTATGCCAGCTGGTGTTACCGGTACTTGTACAGATGATCCTGACGGAAAACCATACAAGCATCT
Source organism: Saprospiraceae bacterium (assembly GCA_020631355.1). GTDB lineage: Bacteria > Bacteroidota > Bacteroidia > Chitinophagales > Saprospiraceae > JAHDCE01. The sequence continues at coordinate 71,130 of JAHDHL010000025.1, forward strand.
TACACTGAATAAGGACATGTGGATTGCAGCAGACAAATCCACTCGTGAATTGATGGTATTCCACCAATTGGGAAGATGTGTATTGGGTAGAGCCTATAATGATGATACCACTACGAATGGTATTTGCAAGAGTATCATGAGAAGCGACGTCTCTGTTTGTATCGATAATTACAATGCCAATACTAGAGAAATTTACCTTGATGAGTTGTTCAACAACTAATCACTGGTTCATATTAAATATCTGAGGATTAAACGCCTTTTGCATAATTGCAAAAGGCGTTTTTTTATTATGTCACAGACAATGATATACTGACAAAAACTATTGTCGTAATACCTACATATTGTAGTCATAGTTAACAACGAAAACTAATGTATTAGCACTTGCCTATAAGAATTTTACACACCCAAACGTTAATAACGCAAATACTTAGTAAACATGAAATTATCAAAGGCTCTGAACCGAATCCTTTGCTTTACAGCAAGTGTATTCCTTATTATGTCATGTAGTGACGAAAACCAATTCTCAGAGGTAGGAAATGGTGACAACACCATCATTATCGGAGAGGCTACCAAAAGTTATCCCGGCGTGGACCAAAGACTTTGGCCATATTTCGAACGATTCGAAAAAGCGGGTAAGGAACGAGGTTATAATACCGACCTTATAGAAGCTGAAGTAACGGGAAGTTTTGAAGACATTGAAAATGGCGCAGCAGGAAGCTGCTCGTACAATAGCAATCATACTTTCCATCATATCCGAGTGGATAATGACACATGGAATAGTCTGACTACGAATTTTAGGGAATTCATCATTTTCCACGAGTTAGGACATTGTTATCTACACAGGGAACATGATGAGGAAGCCCATAACAACGGTATTTGCCAAAGCATTATGAGAAGTGGTCTGGGCCAATGCCGTGACAACTACCATGCAGGTACAAGAGAGACATACTTAGACGAATTATTCGATGACTTTTAATTTTTTTCACAGCAAATCAATTCACTATACAATCCCACCCCCTTTTATCACATCAGTCATGTGAAAACCAAGCAAATGAACAAGGGCTTCCATTAGGAAGCCCTTTATTTTTACCTTTTCCGTAACTTTGTGGAAATATTCGGCACATGAGATATTTGATATTCCCTTTATGCTTTGTTTTTTTGATGGCTTGTCAGAATGCGACTGTAGACTCAGTTGATGATAAGGACACCTATTCCCTTATCGGAGGAAAAACGATGGGTACGACCTATTCTGCCAAATTCGAGGGTGACAATCCGACGGATGTCAATGCAGCACTGGATTCCCTATTCCTAGAAATCAATATGGCCGTATCCACTTATATTGATTCTGCCCTTATCTCCAAAGTGAATCAATCCGAAACTTACACATTCGACAATAAAAATGAAAAAGGCATCCTGCTTAGGCATTTCACCAATAATTTCGAAGCATCCCGAAACATCAACAAGATAACAGATGGATATTTTGATGCCACGGTCATGCCATTGGTTAATTACTGGGGGTTCGGCTATGATGAAAAAAGAAAAGTAGAGGAAGTAGACAAGGATAAGATAGCTGAAATCCTGAATTATGTCGGAATGGATAAAATCCAGATGACGAATGGTCCTGGTGTTCCTAAAGATGAACCCCTCTATGCTATTGTCAAGCAACATCCGAAAGTCGAATTGGATTTTTCTGCGATTGCCAAAGGATATGGTGCTGACCAAGCAGGAGCATTGCTCGAAGCCATGGGCATCAAGAATTACTTGGTAGAAATCGGAGGTGAAGTCGTCACAAAAGGAGTCAATGACGAGGGTAAACCTTGGGTCATAGGTGTCAATACCCCAAAGGAAGATGCTGCCATCAATGATTTCCAAGCCTATGTTGCACTCAGTGGAAAGGGTATGGCTACCTCGGGTAATTATAGGAATTACTACGAAGTCAATGGTCAAAAATTCTCACATACCATCAATCCCAAAACCGGATTACCGGAGCGAAGCAGCCTGTTGAGTGCTACCATTATTGCAAATAATTGCAGCACTGCCGATGCTTATGCGACAGCATGCATGGTTGGAGGGCTGGAAAAGGCCATGGAATGGATAAATAATGACAATTCTTTGGAAGGCTATTTCATTTTTGCAGATAAAAGTGGAAATTTGCAATATAAGTCCACAGAGGGATTCAATCAATACCTACTAGACTAACCTAAACCCGACCTTATCTTACCATTTTTCCTTAGCATTATCAGCTACAGGTTTTGATATGCATCCATGAAGTGATTCTTCATGGATGCATATCGACATTAGAAACAATTATAAAAACATAGAGTAAAGTTATGTGCGGAATCGTAGCAGTTTTCGATGTAAGAAACAATTCTGAGCAACTTAGACAACAAGTTTTGGAAATGTCTAAGAAAGCCCGTCACCGTGGACCGGACTGGTCCGGTAATTTTTGTGGTAAGAATGCCATTTTGGCGCATGAGAGATTATCCATCGTAGATCCTGCATCCGGTGGCCAACCCTTATACAGTCCCGATGGTAATCTGGTATTGGCTGTCAATGGTGAGATTTATAATCATCAGGAAATTCGTAAGCAATACAAGGACAAATATGATTTCCAAACCCAATCCGATTGTGAGGTCATATTGGCCCTATATCAGGATAAGGGAGTGGATTTTTTGAATGATCTGAATGGTATCTTCGGATTTGCATTATATGATAAGACCAATGACACTTACCTCATCGGTAGGGATCACATGGGTATTATTCCCTTGTACCAAGGTTGGGATAAGGAAGGTCGGTATTATGTGGCTTCCGAATTGAAATCCCTTGAGGGTGTCTGTAATAATATCGAGACATTCCTTCCTGGACACTACTATCACAGCAAGGATGAGAATCCAACCCGTTATTACGAAAGGGATTGGATGGAATTCGAAAATGTCAAGGATAACGAAGCCAGTATCGAGGAGTTGAGACAAGCATTGGAAGATGCAGTCGAACGCCAATTGATGTCTGACGTGCCTTATGGTGTATTATTGTCAGGTGGACTGGACTCGTCCGTAGTTTCAGCCATTGCCAAAAAATTTGCGGGTAGAAGAATCGAATCCAAGGGACTCAAGGATGCTTGGTGGCCCCAACTTCACTCATTCTCCGTAGGATTGGAGGGTTCTCCTGATTTGGCAGCAGCCCAAAAAGTAGCAGACCATATCGGAACGGTACACCACGAAATCAAATTCACTATCCAAGAGGGTTTGGATGCACTGAAAGATGTGGTATACCATCTGGAGACCTATGATGTAACCACCATCAGAGCCAGTACTCCGATGTATCTGATGGCTAGGGTCATCAAGTCCATGGGTGTGAAAATGGTATTGTCCGGTGAGGGTGCAGATGAGATATTCGGTGGCTACCTCTATTTCCACAAAGCACCGAATGCCGAGGAATTCCACAAGGAAACAGTAAGGAAACTGGACAAGTTGTATCTATACGATTGTAACAGGGCCAATAAATCACTGGCAGCATGGGGAGTAGAGGGACGAGTTCCTTTCTTGGATAAGGAATTCATGGATGTTGCCATGCGATTGAATCCAAAGGAAAAAATGTCCTTGGGTGGCAGAATGGAAAAATGGATCGTAAGAAAGGCTTTCGAAGACTATCTTCCTGAATCAGTGGCTTGGAGACAAAAGGAACAATTCTCCGATGGTGTGGGTTATTCATGGATTGATACCTTGAAAGAAATGGTCAACAAGGAAGTAACGGATGAGATGATGGAAAAGGCACACTTCCGTTTCCCGATCAATCCTCCATTGAATAAGGAGGAATATTATTATAGAACCATTTTTGAGGAACACTTCCCATCGGACTCGGCAGCCAAGACGGTACCATCAGTACCATCCGTAGCATGTAGTACTCCGATTGCTCTGGAGTGGGACGAAGCATTCAAGAATATGAACGAGCCATCAGGACGTGCCATTAAGGGCATTCATGATGACAGTTACTAAGAAGTTATTCGATATAAATGTTTATGACCGAATCCCTGGTGCCATGTGTATCAGGGATTTTTTAATTTTGTAATATGAAATGGTTCTTCCTTTTAATCCTATCACTAATTGGTAGTCTGGGTATATCCCAACATACAATTCATGTTTCCCCTCAGGGAAACAATGCAAATAATGGCAGCAAGGAATCCCCTGTCCTCGATTTGGATACTGCCCTATCCCAATTAATTCCGGGTAAGGAAAATACGATTATTCTTCATGAGGGAAATTACTATATCCATCAGGGCATACAAATAAGCCAGAGCAATTTATCCATTGTAGGAAAAGGAAAAGTCATATTCAATGGTGGAAAATCCTTGGATATAAAAAATATTAAAAAAATTATTGGGAGTGAATATGAATATATTTTCCCCAAGGAGAATCTCCAATATATTTATTATTACTCCTTGGACGAAATCGACAAAAAACTACTAGGAAAAATAAAATCCATAGGATTCGGCAAACCATATTCAATAGCACCGACTGAATTATTCATCAATCACACACCCGGCCAAATCGCACGATGGCCTAATGACTCAACAGTATTAATTACGGATTTAATTGATCCAGGAAACTTCCCTATATCACCAGATGACAACCCTAGGGGCGGTACAATTGAAATTGCAAATTCTTCTAATCAAAAATGGAATTATAATACGGATGACATATGGATTGAAGGATATTTCAATAATGGATACGCAATGGATGCGCTACCTGTAAAGAACTGGAATACAACTAATAATGTAATTAAAACCCAAATCCCGCATAGGTACGGATTTGTATCAGGACACCCTTGGAATCGATTATATGCTTATAATATTCCTGAAGAAATAGACCAGAATAACGAGTATTACATTGATCATAAAAAAGGTATCATTTTCTTTTATTCCAAAAAAGAAATACAACAATTAGAAATTTCAATCATTCAGGAACCCGTTCTTACTTTTCAAAATTCAAGTAATATACTTCTTGACAATATCCTTTTCAAGAATACCCGAAACATGGGAATTCTCATTCCTGAATGTAATAATATTACCATTCAAAATTGTATTTTCAAAAACATCGGCTCCCTTGGAATATGGACGGGTAAATATTACCTAAAAGAAAATGAATTCATATCGGAACGAATTATTACGGGAACAAATCAACAATATTTTACAAGAGAAAAAAATAATTATTCCTATGTAGAAAATATCACCATCCAAAATTGTGAGTTCCTAAACATGGGAGCAGGTGGTGTCAGACTAGCAGGAGGAAACCGATATGAATTACAGGCTTCCAATCATAAAATATCGAATTGTACATTCAAGGATTTTAATCGGATTGAAAAATCCTACAGGCCGGCCATCCTGCTTGAGGGTGTAGGGCATCACATTACAAACTGTGAGATTTCAGGAGGTGACAACCAAGCCATTTTATTAAAAGGGAATAATCACATCATAGAATACAATGATATTCATGATGTTTGTTTGAATGTTGATGATGCAGGTGCTATTTACTATGGTAGGAACCCATCTGAAAGAGGACATATCATCAGACACAATTATATCCATCACATCGGAATCAATAATGAATTCCAAACCTCTGCCATTTATCACGACGATGGTGCATGCGGAATGGAAGTTTATGGGAATGCTTTCCTTAAAGCGGGAAACATTGTCATATTTATAGGTGGCGGAAGCGACAACCATTACCACAACAATCTCTTTCTAGATGGCTTTTCAGGCATTCATATTGATGATAGATTCAATCAATGGGGAGCCAAGTTTATCGCACCTGGTGGAGTTTTCCATCAAAGGCTGGCGGACATCAACCATGATTCACCACCCTACTCCACAGCATATCCCCATTTGGCTCGTTATTGGAATGATCTCCCACAACAACCCAAAAGAAATATCTTCGAACAGAATATATTCTGTAGTATCGGAATGCTCTTTACTACCGGGAATCTACTCTTGGACTGGAAAGACGACAATGTATTATCCAGTGGATATCCCAGTATATGGGACGATAAAATCAATCAACGCAGTTTCAGACCCAATGATGCCTATCTCCCAAGACCCCAATCATGGCATCCTATTGAGTGGGATAAAATTGGAACTTTATCCCAATAATTCATAAATTCATACTAACAGACAACATACGGGGAGTCCCGACTCACAGTTGCGAGATTCACCCGTTGAGTTCATTACCTATTTATAAACAAACCTTATTTAATTATGAAAATGGGAATCGGAGCCCTCGTAACAGGGTTAATATTCTTCTTTTGGCAATTCCTATCCTGGAGTATGCTGAATGTACACGCTGCTGAATTTCAGTACAGCCCAAACCAAGACAAAATCATAGAAGCATTAAATGAGCACATCACCGAGGATGGTTCATACATGATTCCGGGCCTACCTCCCGATGCCAGTGGTGCGGAACACGAACAATTCATGGCTGATATGGAATCCAAACCCTGGGCTAGGGTCGAATATCACAAGGCTTACCATGTGAATATGCCCCTGAATCTACTCAGGGGATTCGTCCTCAATTTCGTTACGGGGTTGCTCATGATTTGGATGCTTATGAATTATAAGGAGAACAATTTCATGAAAACGCTCTTAACCAGCTTGGCAGTGGGAGCCATAGGCTATATGAATTTCCCTTACCTCAATAGCATTTGGTTCGAGGGAAATACAATAGGCTATATTGTGGATGTCCTAGTCGCTTGGGGACTTTCAGGCGCGTTCCTAGGTTGGTGGCTGAATCGTTAGTATGGTGGGCCTGGAGCATAGTTCCTCTATGCTCTAGGCAGCTTTCTTGGTTTGTTTCCATTTTCTTGTCCCCATGTACATTCCGCCCAAGACTAATAATCCACCTCCAATCCAAACGTAGGGTGATTTTTTTTGCCTCCCTTCTTCCACTTCACCAATCTGGATGAAGCCTGACCAATAGAAAGGGTGGACATTCTTCGTTATCGCCTCGTCTATGTATCTGCGCTTCGCTTCGGATAGTGAATGTTTCGGACTCTCCCCTGTCCCCATATACTTGTGGAACATCTGCATCAGCA
>JAHDHL010000062.1 GCA_020631355.1 Saprospiraceae bacterium
TCAAAAAAACGGGTGTGGTGTGCACTTTCCCGTTTTCGCTAATACACTGTATATGAAATACACCCATCTATCAAACAAAAATGGGCTATGCCTTTTGGCAATAGCCCATTTTATGGAATAGTCTTTTATCATACTTGACGAAATCGTCAAATTCTAATTTTATATAATGTTCGTAAACTGTTATTCAGAGCTTATGTACCTTTTTGAATGATGTTTGCAACATTCAGAGGTGCTATTCATCATCTTTCTTCTTTTTCTTCTTCCAAGGTTTCCAGCCTCCCAATTGGTCCTTAACTGCGTCCTTGATATCCTCTGCCTTACCATCCAATGCATCATCCACCTTATCTCCGACTTGGTCCTTAACCTCATCTACCTTATCCCCAACGACTTCTTCTACCTTGTCATTGACTTGGTCCTCTACCTTATCAATGGCTTCGTCTACCTTATCATTCACGGCTTCTTCCACTTGATTGACTGCTTCATCTACTTTATCATCCACCTTGTCCACAACTTCCTCTACCTTATCATTCACCAAGTCCTTTCCTTCCTGAATCTTGTCATCCACGATATCCTTGACACCCTCTATCAGATTATCCTTGACGGAATTCCCCTCACTATCACTCATCTTAACCTTGAGTACCTTAACCTTAGGCTTCTTAATATCTCCCGTTAGTTTCAAATCAATCTGAACCATATCGCCAATATTGAGACCATTGAGATTGAGTCCTGCCTTACCTGCTACACCATTCAGAAAATCCAATCCTGATTCGGCATAGCCTGCCACCTTACCTTTGCCAATCAATTCCATTGGAACGTCCAAACTCATTACATAATCAATGGATTGGTCAAATCCATGTGATCCGCCCACTCTCATATTGACATCCTTGTACTTGAATGGGAATTCCTCAATCTGTACGCGTCCGTCAAGAATCTTGAACTTATTCAGTGTATTCGTGAGTTTGATTTCGTCTTGTAAATATTTGATATTCAATGTATTCGAAATTTCTTTCATAGGAATGAAATTCTGAATAATCGCATCCAATGTCAGTAATTCACCCTGTGCAGAAAGCGTATTCAAATCGGGCATCATATCCTTACCCATCACTCCGCTCAAAGAAAGTTTGGAATTGAAGATTCCCTTGATGTAATCACCAATCGGGGCGGCAGCCTGAAAGGTATTGAAAGTTTGGAATGACTTCTGAAAATCAAACTTGCTGATATCGTAACCGAATTCGAACATGGGTTTTTCCTTGTTACTCGTATCATATCCACCAGTTAATTGCATTCTTCCACCCAATAGATTGGCGGCAACATCTGTCAAAGAAACCTTTTCGTTCTTGACATCCACAACTCCCTTGAGTTCCTTTAGATCGAGATTGGTATAGATGACTTCCTTGATATCCGCATTGACTTTCATGGCGAGATAATCCGGAACCAAAACCAATTCATATGCTTCGGCCTCTGTTTCTGTGGTCTTGGCTGTAGTATTCGTGGATGCTACTTCCTCGATACCCATTAGTTCATTCAGATTCAGGTAATTGGATGTAAGGTTGATTTCTCCTCCAATGATTTCATTATCGAATAGATAACCGAAAATATTGGTTAATTCTCCATCCATTTTGATATCCGATTGACCAATTTTGGTGCTCAATTGATCCAAATTGATGTTTTCAGGAGTGAAAGACCCCTTGGCTACGGTATTAACCAATTCATAATCCTCATAGCGTATCTTACCCATTTCTGCATCAAGGTTGAATTCGAATTGATCGAATACATCATCAGAGCTTTCTGATACTGTAGCTGTTGCGGTAGGAGTGGGACTAGGTGTTGTTTCTTCTTCCGTGAGCCATTCATTGGCATCAAAAAAGTCAGAGCGTACCTTAAGTGCACCTTTCATGGTTGTACCAGGAGAAAAATATGCTAGTATATTATCCAATGTACCACTGGCCTTGATGTCCGACTTACCGATTTTGGCATCGAATTCATTCAACTTCACATTTTGTGGTGTGAAATCCATTTGAGCCAGATTAACCAATACATGCGGCATGCCCTCGGAAGCATAATCCATGTTTTCCAATTGCATCTTACCATTCATATCTACTTTGTCATACTCCTCATTATCAATGTAGGACATCTTTGTTTTTACATCGACATCTGCGATAATCTTTCCTTTCATACTCTCCACTCCCTCAACAGGGAAAGCTTGGGATACTTCCTCCAAATCGATGGTTCCATCAATAACGGCATCCACATCCGGGTCAGAAAGTGGAGTTCTGAGTTTCAATTGGGCATCAAATGGATTTTCTCCTAATAGCATATGGAATTGGGTCACATCCACAGCGATATCATCCAAATCACTTGTAGTGCTATTGATTTTGACATGGGTATTGATTTCCTTCATTCCCATAGGTAAATCAGGATACTGGATAGCCGCATCATTCACATCCAGATTCAGGTTGAATGCAGGAAGTTTCGTCTCATTGAAGGTTCCTTTCGCATTGCCATTGAATGCGAAAGTACCATCCGCCTTGACATCTTCGAATTCCTTGGTATAAGCACCCGGAATCAAGGAAAGGAAATCCTTGAATGCAGTCGATGGCGCATTGAAATTCATATCCATATTGATATTATCACCCTCGGTTTGTACCCAACCCTCAGTATCCAATTGTAATGCATTGATACCAATGGAATTTTCCTTTAGACGATAGGTAGAGGTATTCATATCAGCATTCAATGTGATATCTGCATCAATTTGGGCATCTTTCAGGTAGTTCATTCCTCCACTACTGAATGTGAGACCATCCATTGAGGTCGTCGTGAAGATATCGTAAATGGATTCTGTGAAGTTTCCACTACCATTGTGATTCAATCCCTCTATCTTCAGGTAGGTGCCACCCTGACGGTCATCATAAACCAATTTTCCGTCCTTGATATAATATTCCGATAACTCAAGTTGGAATGCTGTGGCCTCACCTGCAGAAGTGTCATCCTCGCTTGTCGGAGCGATATCATAGTTGGCGCTACCATCCCTAAGGACGAGGATATTGATATCCGGTTTGACCAAACCTATGGTATTGACAGCATAGGGCTGTCCGTCATCTTTCTGGATAACAGACATGATATCCAATGATAGGTTCAGTTTTTCCAAAGAAGCCAATGGGATTCCCTCGAATTGGTCCACACCTGTTACTTTGAAATCATTCAAACCAACAGTGAGTTCAGGGAAATTGCTGAATAGGGATACTTCAATATCTCCGAAATCCACTTCGGCATTGACTTGCTTATTGATTTCCTTTTTGGTTAGATCAATAATTTCATCCTTAAAGAAATAGGGGATGGCAATGGCTGCAATGATAACAAGTAATAACAATGTAACCAGACTGATAAGACTGATTCTGATAATCTTACCTAATGTCGATTTCGATTTCTTTGTTTTCTCCATGGATTAGAATTTAGATACATATTAAAGATGTAGTAGGAGTAAATTGGTTTATAAATGATTTGTTAATGCTCAAAATTACTAAAAAACCCTTCGCACTGCTTGGTGCGAAGGGTTTTTCACAAAACATTAATTTATAATATGAAATTAGACGCTACTGGCCTTTTTTCTAGTTAATGTCGAACTTTCCTTTTTGTTCTCCTTGGCTTTCAACTCACTCGTAGTATCATGTACAATCGGAGTAGCGATGAAGATGGAGGAATAGGTACCGATGATTACACCAATCAACAATGCGAATGCAAAACCTTTGATACTACCGGAACCGAAGATGAATAACATCAGGATTACGAATAGAGTAGTCAAGGATGTGATTACGGTACGGGAAACGGTACTGCTCACAGCAGCGTTAATCAATTCAGTCTTGGATTTGCTTGTATAAGTGTTGATATACTCACGAATACGGTCAAATACGACCACTGTATCGTTGATGGAATAACCCACTACCGTAAGGATGGCAGCGATGAATGCCTGATCAATCTCCATGGAGAAAGGCATGAACTTCCAACACAATGAGAAGATACTCAATGTGAACAATACATCGTGGAACAAGGCTGCAACGGCACCCAATGAGAATTGCCACTTACGGAATCTGATGAAGATGTACAAGAAGATCAACAACAATGCAACAACAGTCGCATAGATGGAACTTGTACGGATATCATCGGCAATGGTAGGTCCTACGATATTGGAAGTAGTAACCTTTGTCTTGGCATATTCTGGATTTTCGAATTCATCTCTATCCAAATCACCTCCTACTAGGCCATTAATTCCTTGGTGAAGTCTATCCATAACCTTAGCAGCAACATCGTTACCTGTTAGGTCATTACCATATTTCGTAGTGATGGCGAAACGATTGGAGGAACCATCGAATGCCTTAACGATAGGCTCCATACCGTCAAATGCAGGAGTCAAGGCAGTTTTGATATCTTCAGTACCAACATTCTTACCGTCTTCGAATTCCACAGTATAGTTGAATCCACCCGTAAAGTCAACACCCAAATCGAATCCTTGGGTAAAGATAGATACAAGACCGGCAATGATAACCACACCAGAGAATGCATAAGCCATCTTACGCTTACCTAACCAATCTGTCTTTAGGTTTGTGAACAAACGCTCAGACCAGCCCATTGAGAATCCAATATCCTTTTTCTTGTCCGCAGTCCACCAATCAATGATTAGACGACCCAAAAGAACGGCTGTGATGACAGACATGATTACACCGATAATCAATACCACTGCGAAACCTTTGATGGGGCCCATACCGAAGTAACTCAATACGGCAGCAGTCAATAGGGTGGTGATATTGGCATCGATGATAGCCGAATATGAATGTGAGAAACCATCCTTAATGGCCAACAATAGGGATTTGTCATTCCTGAGTTCCTCCCTGATACGTTCGTAGATGATTACGTTGGCATCAACTGCCATACCAATCGTTAATACGATACCCGCAATACCAGGTAGGGTCATGATTGCACCAGCATTGGAAAGTGCAGCAAAAATGAAGATGATATTAGCAAACAATGCCAGGATAGAAACGATACCTGCACCCTTATAATAAAGAATCATAAAGAACAGTACCAAGGCAAAACCAATGATAAGGGCATTGATGGAACGACTAATGTTTTCCTTACCCAAAGTTGGACCTACCCTTGCTTCCTGAATGATCTTAGGCTCTGCCGGCAATGCACCGATTTCTAGGATAGAAGCCAAGTCACCAGCTTCCTGAACAGTGAATCCACCTGAGATGAATGTGTTACCACCACAGATAGGACCATTGTTCACACCGGGTGCTGATACAACCTCATCATCAAGAACAATAGCGATGTTAGACTTATCGTTGTAAGCCTCGGTAGTCATTTCACACCAGATCTGAGGTCCATTACCCTGCATCTGTACACTTACACCTGTACCATCCTGAGGATTGGTTTCTACGGTCGCATTCCTTACGATATCTCCCTTAAGTGGTGCCTCACCATCAAAACCACCTTTAATGGCATATACCTGATAGTTCATCGTTTGGTTACCCTCATTGTCAACAACAGGCTTATTACCTATTTTGAATAGAACATCATTTGGAACGAAGCGCTTGAGTTCTTCTTTTTTGAACAACTCTTTCAAGCTTTTTCTTTTACCCTTGTTTACAACACCGATGACTGGGCCGAAGCCACCAAGACTCATCAATTCTGTTAATGGGCCCTGTGCAACTGTAACAGAATCGATAGTGACACCATTGGAATCCACTTCAGGAGCAGGCTTATATTCCTCATCATAGGAGGATAAACCCTGATATACATCATTGAAATCATATGTCTTCCAGAATTCCAACTTGGCTGTGGTAGTCAGTAGGTCCCTAGCTCTCTGTGGATTCTCAACACCTGGAAGCTCAGCAAGAATCAAGTCACGATTCGCATCCAAGGTTAGGTTGGGTTGAACCACACCTAACTTATCAATACGTTGAATCAACATGTTATATGTCTGATTCACCACATCCTTGGTATCATCCCTTAATACATCCAAAACCTCTGCAGTAGAGGATTTTATGTTAATCTTGTCAGAGTAGCTATTGTTGAAACTGAACACATCGCCCAAGCTTCTTCCATTAGAGATAGCATCCCACTCCTGACCGAAAACAGTCAAAAAGTCTGATTGTACACTGGCTAGCCTGTTTTGGGCATTCTCCAATGCTTGGTCGAACATAGGGTCTTCACCCTCTTTTTTGTCAGCAACCTTGCGGAGATGTTCTTTCAAATCTACTTGAAGAACAGCACTCATACCACCTTTGAGGTCCAATCCCAATCCTATTTGTTGCTTCTTCAAATCAGAATAGGTAAATTCCCTGATAAGGGGAATACTCCATACTGGTACAGAAGAAACGGAGTCCAGATACTCAGAATAACATGCCATGTCATTGTCACATCCTGCCATTCCTCTTTTCTCAACCCTATTGGTTTGGAACCAAAGTACTACTTGATATACCGTAACGAGTAGTAAAATGGCGAAAAGCGCTTTAACGATTCCTTTTCCTTGCATTACTAATTATGAAATTTATGTTTGTTGTATTTCCTTTGAAAAACCATCTAAAAGTATGTTTTAATAGTCTTTCTGAGGACTCTAAAAAAGCGGCACAAATATACGTTTTTTATCTTACTTTTGGGGGAATAGGTTGTGTATTTTAAAAATTAAGCTTAAGCACTGATAATGAGGAGAATCGGATTGATTTCGGACACCCATAGCCACTTCGATGAGCGTATCGTGAAGTATTTTGATGACGTGGATGAAATATGGCATGCAGGTGATATTGGCGATTTGGAGGTCATGGACCGTTTGTCTGAAATAGCTCCTGTGATTGGGGTTTATGGTAATATTGACAACCATCAGGCTCGGGCAGAATATCCAAGGGACCTCAGATTTGAATGCGAGGAAGTGGATGTATTCATAACACACATTGGAGGCTATCCGGGGAGGTATAATAAACGGGTCAGGGCCATTTTTGATGAGCATCCTCCACAGCTTTACATCTGTGGCCATTCACATATCCTAAAAGTAATGCAGGATAAGAAGTATGGCCTCCTGCATATCAATCCGGGCGCAGCTGGGGTACACGGTTTCCATAAGATTAAGACTTTGGTACGGTTTACGCTCGACCAAGGGGATATCAAGGACTTGGAAGTGGTGGAGTTAGGTCCTAGGGGAGCATTGACTTAGTTTGATTGCTTAAACTTCTGCTTAGGAATTCAACCATGTTGTTGTTTTGATGTTAGACAACCAACGTAACCGAATGTCTTGAGGGTATTTTTAGGTCTGAAGCGGATAATACTCCAGAACAAAATGATTCATATTTTCAAAAAAGATGGTATTATTGTGAATCATCTATGCCCAATTCTGCGTTAATAGGACATTAGAACCAACCAAGTGAAACATACAAAATCGTACAACCATGGCTGATAATAAGATGGGAATGGTTATTTACCGTTATAATGATAATGAGGATCTTGAAATCCTAATGGTAGATAATAATGGTCAGATGGAACTTCCTGAAACGGAATTTTCTTGTTGTGATGACTTCGAGGCGAGTACGGGAATACCTGCTGCTGACAATGAGGACGTGATTGAATTGGACGGAGAGGATTCCGCACCCAAGCAAGGTTTGGTGAACAAGGCCTTTGCATTGGAAGCCCGTATGGAGAATAAGATGAGGAAATTCTTGTCCATCAGGGAAGAGGAGGGGAACTATGTGGCCATGAAAGAGGCCGTAAAGAAAGTCTTACCGCATCAATACACGATATTGAAAGAATTGAAAGATATCCTGATGGAAAGGAATATTACAAAATATTTATAAAATATAAATATATAAGTAACTGTAAAAAAGCGAAATAATTAAATTTATTCCGCTTTTTTGTGTTACTTGTCAGACTTTGGTGCGTTATGTTTGAAAAAACGAATGAGAATAACGCTATTACTGATAAGCATCATTGTCTTTTTTTCTTGTTTTCCGAGAGAAAAAGAGGATGTTATCCAAGAGGGAATCATTTCTGAACCGATATCAATATCCACACCTGAATCCCAATTGAATTACACTCCATATCCTGTTATGGTGGATTCTGTTTCTCATCAGGCATCCTATAAAAAATTAATATCGGACATAAGAAAGGAAAAGAACCGACTTCGCAACCAATTCGATAATGGAATGGTAAGCCTTGATGAGGTAGGGGATTACTTCCAATCCATAATGCGGGACTCGGTCTTTCATTATTGGTATGGGACACCTTGGGATTTTAATGGTTATTCAGCTATTCCAAGAAAAGGAGTGATTGCATGTGGATATTTCATTTCAACACCCTTGAAACAAATAGGATTGAATGTCAATAGGTATAAGTTGGCCCAACAAGCTGCTACTCCTATCATCAAGTCGGTTGTTGGAACGGAGAACGTCACGACCTATCACCAACTGGAGGATTTGGTGTCTTATCTGGAAACACAACCTACGAATAGTTTGCATGTCATCGGCCTTACTAATCATGTGGGATATATCCTAAGAGAGAATGGTATGAATTATATGGTACATGCGGATTATTATCATCCTGTTGCTATTTGCAAAAAGAAATTGGAGGAATGTGAAGCGATATTATCCTCGGATATCTACGTTCTTGGAGGATTGTCCAATAATCACAAATTCCTGAGCCGATGGTTGTATGAAACACCAATCATTATCCTGAGGCAATAGGCATTTACATGATTCTTGATTCTTTGAATATCATTACATTTGACCATTGAAAACAGATATCCTTCATCAAATTAGGAAGAATAGAACTTGAAATCATATATCAGGACGATTATTTGGTTGCTATCAATAAACCACATGGTCTATTGGTACACAGGACCAGATTGGCCGCAGATGAAACAGCGGTATTTGCCCTGCAATTGTTGAGGGACCAATTGGGCCGTTTTGTTTATCCCATTCATAGGTTGGATAGGAAAACCTCAGGAGTATTGATGTTCGGTTTGGAAAAAGACGTTGTTCGTGAAGTACAGTTTTCGATAAATGAGAGAAAGGTAACCAAGCGATATATCGCTATCGTTAGGGGATATTTTCCCGAACAGGTGGAATTGGACTATCCACTGACAAATGATAGGGGGAAAGTGCAGGAGTCTGAAACCCATTTCAAATGTTTGGACCGAGTGGAGTTGGATATTCCGATGGGAAAGCATCCTACGTCCAGGTATTCATTGTTGGAAATATTTCCAAGGACAGGCCGTATGCACCAGATACGGAAACACCTGAATCATTTGCGTCATCCTATCATTGGTGACCGACCTCATGGCTGTAACAAGCAAAATCGATTGTTCAAGGAGAAATGGAACATGTTGACCATGATGTTACACGCCCGTTCCTATACCTTGCGGCATCCCGTTACCACCCATGAATTAAGGTTAGAGGCAGATTGGCACAATGAATTTGATAGGATGCTCAATGTCTTGGGTTTTGATATCTCCAAGATCTGAATCCACTATCATTTTACACCAATCGAGTATCCATTTAATGGATTTGATGAATAAACCTCGGTCCAATCGTTACTTTCGCAACACATTTGAACAAGCCAATAGATACTGATGAGATTATTAGCCCTTTGCATTGTAATATTGTTTATCATCCCTGTGGTACATGCCCAGGAAATCACAAAGATTCACATAGAAAAAAAACAACCCCTCCCCAAGGTTGAGGGAGCTTTGATGGCCGGATTTTCTTCTGTGGATATTACGCCACCACCTACATTACCATCAGGTGCCCGTTCATTGACAGGTAAGAAACACATGAAAGGATTCCGTACTCGTCTCAAATGCAGGACATTTTGCATTCGGGATGCAAAGGGTACAAGTGTGGCCCTTGTACAAATGGATCTGGCTTTCGGTTCCTTGATTATGCACCATGAAATAGCATCCCGCATTGCTGAGGAAACAGATATTCCCTTAGCGAATATCGTACTTACGAGTACGCATACCCATTCCGGACCAACCGGATTCCTGAGTAATAATTTCTTCAATACCAATGCTGGTGCGGCAGATGGATTCGAACCTACATTGTATGAATTCCTGACATCAAGGATTACCCAAAGCATATTAAATGCGCATAAGAATATGAAACCGGCCCGTTTGGCTACCGGAATGATCGAAATCAATGGATATACCAGGAATAGGGCCATTGTTCCATATGCCAATAATAAGGGCAACGAAACCTTGGACCCCACAGACCCGGAATTGGTATTCAAGGCCATCAACCCTTGGATGTACATGATTCGTCTTGATGTGGAATCCGATGGTAAGTACCTCCCCATCGGAGCTTTTTCCACTTTTTCCATTCATGGTACGGGAGTGGGAACCAGTGTCGATGTATTCAACGGGGATGTATTCGCCTATGCGCAAAGGGATTTGGAGTGGCAAATCCAACAGCAATACCAAACTCCTTGGGAACCCATCCATGCTTTCAGTAATGGTACGGAGGGTGATATCGCTCCCAATATGCCTTATTATAGGAAAGACGGAGCCAAGGAGAAGAAAGTAATTCCGTTGGATTGGTTGGCTGCTCGGAAAATCGGGCAGGGCATCGGAGCCAAGGCTTGGGAGCTGTTTGAGGAATTAGGAGACCAATTGGAATCAGATATAAGGATTAAGGTTGCTGCTAGGGAATTGGACATTTTGGAACATAATGAGGTGGATGGCATAGCCATAAGCCAACACCCCTGTACAGGGGCCTGCACGATGTCAGGAGCTTACGAGAATCGGTCTGCATTGGCACCCTTTATTCGGGATGGTTCAAGGAAAACGAGACGAAAGCAACCCAGTAAGCGCCCCCAGCTGGAGGGGCAGGGGGTAAAGAAATTATTCTTTGGTAGATTATACAAGAAAGCATTCCCAACACAATCCTTTCCGAGCAGGGTCATGTTCCAATTGGTGCAGATAGATGATATGTTATTGGTGCCACTTCCATGGGAAGTAACGATAACTGCCGGGGAAAGGATGACCCAGGCCATAAAGAATGCCTACAAGGATGCGGGCCAACCCATTCCCCAGTATATATCCATATCCTCGGTTGCGAATGATTATATGTGTTATGCCACCACCCCTGAAGAATATGCGATTCAGCATTATGAGGGGTCGCAAACAATTTATGGTAATAATACGGTACCTTATATCACAAGTCATCTGAACCATCTGGCCAGTGATTTATGTAATCAGGGAATCCTTTCGGAATTTCCTGATGAATGGAATGTGGAATTGAAAACCAAACATCGTTATCCGAAAGGCCAAACCCAGTTGGGCCAACGTGAAATCCTGCAATTACCCAAATATGTTGCTGAAAAGAAAAATGGCTTGGTAACCAAAGAAAGCTATTGGTCGGTTAAATGGACAGATAAGCTACCTTCTGAAATCGCACTGGACCAACCCTTGGTCATAATGGAAAAGAGTACGGATGGAAAGGAATGGATTCCCTTTAATGTTTCGATCCAACCCATGGATGACGAGGGTTATGATATAGAGGTAAGAATGGAAAGCAAAAACAAGAAATTCGCGACTTACAAGGCCAAGTGGTATAATCCCGAAATGGAAACGAGCCAATTCTACCGATTCAGGATTTTACCTAGGGATGAAAAACAGGAAGTATTGTATTCTCCACCATTCCATACTCCTGAAATGAAATAGGCTTCTTTCAAAACAAAAAATCCCTTGTACAGTAGGTACAAGGGATTTTTTTATAGGTAATGGATGTGATTAGAACATCTCAGTCCCAGCAAAGTGGAAGTTACCCTCAATCAATGCATTCTCATCAGAGTCAGCACCGTGAACA
This sequence comes from Saprospiraceae bacterium, assembly GCA_020631355.1. GTDB lineage: Bacteria > Bacteroidota > Bacteroidia > Chitinophagales > Saprospiraceae > JAHDCE01. The sequence goes on from JAHDHL010000062.1 coordinate 11,847, forward strand.
GCATTTTCTCCGATACTGGTAGCGTAAAGTGCCCTGATAGTACCAGGAGCAGCTTCAGCTGGGTTGGTAGCACCAATCAATGTACGGAAATCAGCTACTGCGTTATCCTTTTCTAGGATAGCTGCAACGATAGGACCTGAAGACATGAACTCCACCAATTCGCCATAGAATGGACGCTCTTTGTGTACTGCGTAGAATTCTCCAGCTTTCTCAGCAGAAAGCTTGGTATATTTCATAGCTACGATACGGAAACCTGCCTTGCACATCTGAGCTAGGATATCTCCAATGTGGCCATTACGAACCGCATCCGGCTTGATCATCGTAAACGTTCTATTACCTGCCATGGTATTCAAATTTTTATGTGTTTTTTAATCGGGTGCAAAAGTACATAAATTGTCAGCATTCCATCAAGCATATCCAGTGAATTTTGATTCATAAGGGGTATCAAGGGTAAATGGTTACCTATAATTAACATTTGACTGCATTAACAATTCAATTATTACTACTTTTATGTCAAGAGAGTATCATGATGGAAGGCAGTATCTACTTCCCAAACAATACATAAGGCATTTTCAATGGAACAGATAGATGATTTAAGGCAACTATTGGACATTCCCAAGGATATCGTAATCCTTTCACACCGTAATCCTGATGGGGATGCCATCGGCTCCTCCCTTGGGTTGTATTGGTTCCTCAAGCAACTGGGACATACCGTAAAGGTGATTTTTCCATCGGAATATCCTGGTTTTGTAGCTTGGATGCCAGATGCAGAACGCATCATTATTTGTGACTTGGATAAGGAATATGCCTTTGATTCCATCGAGGAAGCTGGCCTGATTTTTACACTTGACTTCAATGCCCTCGACCGTATTGACCCGATGGAACAGGTCGTACTCAATTCCAAGGCTCCCAAGGTTATGATAGACCATCATATGTATCCCGAGGGCTATGCCGATTTTGTCATGTCCAGAACGGATGTGAGCTCCACATGTGAATTGATCTATGAATTCATTTCCCAATTGGGAATGACCCGACTCATCAACCAAAAGATTGCCGATTGTCTTTATACAGGACTGATTACGGATACAGGATCCTTTAAGTATAATATTTTTCCATCCACGATGAATGTCGCAGGCCATTTATTGGCTGTAGGAGCCAATAATGATTTCATTCAGGAGGAGATATTCAATAGTATGCGGGAAAAGGAACTGCGCATTCTCGGACATTGTCTCTACAATAGAATGGAGGTTCATGAGGACATCTCAACAGGAATTATCTGGTTGACCAAGGCTGATTTTGAGGAATTTGATATCCAAAGAGGCGAAACCGAAGGGATTGTGAATCAGATTCTGAAGATGAAGAAAGTCAAGATTGCAGCCTTTATCAAGGAGCAACCTACGATTATTAAGTTATCCCTCCGTTCCAAGGGCGATTTTTCAGTTCAGGAAATTGCAACGAAATACTTCAAGGGTGGTGGACACCTGAATGCATCAGGAGGTCATTTTTATGGAACAGTCGATGCCTGTAAGGAAAGATTCATCCGCTCGGTCAGGAACCAACTGAAAAGAGGTTGATTTCCCTTAGGTTTTAGGTCGGTATACTTACAGATACCCAAATCAGTATGGTATGTCAGGTTTCCTGACTTCAGAATTAGATTTATCTTACACGATGTTAGATAAGGCTGGATGATGCAATAATGGTCCGAAAAGCATCACATCATCTACCTACACGAATACCATGATATGAAACAATACCATTCACTGATTCTTTTGTCAGTCCTATCACTTCTTATGGCTTCATGTAATGATACCCGTCCGACTACTGTAGGAGGTCATCCTTATACCCATCATATTGATAATGATGGATACCATCCCCAATCCGGGGACCAGGTGTATTATCACTTCATTCAAAGAGAAAAGGATTCCATACATTATAATTCATACCCTACCGGTGCACCCAAGGTTTTTGTCATCCCGGATGCAGGACCTGATGGGGATTTTTATGGCAAGGCTACTCCACTGACTGAAGTCATGTCGAAAATGTCAGCAGGGGATAGCGTAACATTGGAAATTATTCCCGAATTATTGAATCGCCCCCAAATCAAGGATGCCAATGAATTCGCAAGATTCTTTGATTTGAAATTATATGAGATTAAGAAGAAAGAGGATATCCTGAACGAGGAAATCGAACTGGAAAATAGAGGAAAGGAAATCCATGATAGAATGGAAGAATTGACCCAACAGTTTGAGGAGAAGTCCACGGAATGGAATGAAATGAATGGCTTTCATTACAAAATGGAAAAGAATGGGAATGGGGCATCCATTAAGAACGGTGATGTATTGATAGTGCATTTTTCGGGCCATTTGATGAAAGATGGGAAACAATATTTGGATACCTATTCCAGAAAAAAACCTTACCAATTCCAATTGGGAGCCTCAAGGGTGATAGCCGCATGGGAAGAATTAATTCCAGAACTAAGAATAGGTGATCATGTCACGATGATGGTGCCTTATCAAAAAGCATATGGTGTGGCTGGTAGCCCGGGTTTGGGTATTCCGGAAAAGTCGGACTTATTAATTTACTTGGAAATAGTAAAGAAAAAATCTTGATTGTATGATGGATGTGGAGATGGATGGGTTTGGGAATTTTCGATGTCTTCAAATCCAATCACTGGCCACATCTTAAAAATCTCAAACCATGAAAGTATCGCTGGCACAGATAGCACCCATATGGCTGGATAAGGAGAAGACCAAGGAAAAGATCAAATCCTACATAAGGGACGCAGGAAAGGAAAAATCAGACTTGATTATTTTCGGTGAGGGACTATTACCCGGGTATCCTTTTTGGTTATCAATGACAAATGGCTCCGCATTTAATTCTAAGGTACAGAAAGAAATTCATGCACATTATCTTAGGAATGCCATCCAGATAGAAAAAGGAGAATTAGATGATATTTGCCAATTGGCCAGTGAGAATAGGATAGCCATTTATCTTGGAATAATAGAAAGGGCTAAGAATAGGGGAGGCCATAGCAATTATTGTTCATTGGTTTATATAGATAAGAATGGGGTTGTCCAATCTGTCCATAGAAAACTCCAACCCACCTATGAGGAACGACTGACCTGGTCCCACGGTGATGGCCACGGCCTCCGAACCCATGAGCTTTGCGACTTTACCATCGGAGGTTTGAATTGTTGGGAGAATTGGATGCCATTGGCCCGTACAGCCCTTTACGGAATGGGAGAAAATGTACATGTGGCTGTGTGGCCCGGTTCGGAAAGAAATACCCGTGATATCACCGAATTCATTGCCAAGGAATCCAGGTCTTTCGTAATTTCAGTTTCTGGATTGATGAGGAAAAAGGACTTTCCTGAAAATACACCTCACTGGGAAATAATGATGGAGAACTGCCCGGATATCCTAGCGGATGGTGGTTCTTGTATTATGAATCCAGATGGTACTTGGTTGGTTGAACCTCAGGTCGGGACTGAGACCTTGGTGCATGCTGTCCTGGACCTCCAAAAGGTGTACGAGGAAAGACAGAATTTCGACCCCGTAGGTCATTATTCCAGACCCGATGTACTCCAACTCCGCATCAACAGAGAACGACAATCCTCCATTGAAATAAAAGATTAAAATATTCATCATGAAAAGAAGTTCCATATCATTCCTAGCACTACTATTGCTGATATTATCCCATTCGGGATGCAAGTCCGATCCGGTTGAGGGAGAATTGAAATTGCTTTGCTACAATGTCGCTGGACTTCCAGAGGGTTTATCTTCTTCACAACCTGAATTATTAACTCCGTTAATCAGTCCTTTGCTGAATGAATTCAATATCGTACATGTCCAAGAGGATTTTTGTTATCATGATGATTTATTATCTCAAAATGAACATACATATAAGACGGAAACGTCTGGTTGTGTACCTTTTGGTGATGGCCTGAATACATTTTCGGATTATCCGATTCTGGACTTTTATCGAGAACCATGGAGTGATTGTAGTGGAGCGGATTGTTTGACACCCAAAGGATTCAGTTATTCCAGAATTGATTTGGGAAATGATGTATTCATAGATTTTTATAATATCCATTGTCAAGCCGGAAGTACGGATGCTGCATATGCGGCAAGAAGAAATAATGTTTATCAAATCCGGGATTATATTTTGTCGAATTCCGAGGGAGAAGCCATAATCATTATGGGTGATTTTAATAATCGATATACTCGTGAACAAGATACCATCAGGACTTTTTTGGATATGGGTTTTTCGGATTTATGGATAGAATTAATTCGTCAGGGAGATATTCCCACATATGGAAATAGCCTTAAGGATTGCGATGGAACGGGAACCAATCCCAGTTGCGAGGGAGTAGATAAATTCCTGTATAAAAGTAGTGATAGAATTAAATTATCACCTATCTCTTTTCAATATGGTGATGATGATAGATATTTGTATTTTGATGGCAATGAAAATATTCCCCTGTCAGATCATAAACCCTTGTTTGCCAAGATGAGATATGAACTTCGATAAGGAATAAGGAAAGTTAATAACCTAAATCATGCAGCATGAAAAACTACCAAGCGGTATTAGCTATTGTAATTATCTGCGTAGCATCATATTTCGTATTTCATTTGATGAAGAATACAATGAATGCTCCCACGCAAACCAATGGAGTAAGTCTTAATGATGTACAAAACTGGATGGATCTGAAAAGGAAAGTGAATGGTTTTCCTACTTCAGATTTATTGACTGGTGCATATATCATTCCCTCCGAACAGACCTATAATAATGTTAGAAGAAAATGTTTGGCAGATTCAAAAAAATATACCATCGGCCCAAAAGTATTTGGGATTGAGGGAATTAAAAGAACCTATAGTAGCAGCGATGCCGTTACGGTTGTAACGAATGAAATAGGGGGTGCTTTATTAAATGCCGCAGCAGAGGAAGCATTATTGCAGAATGCCAATCAGTATGATTTGAAGTTGGCTTTTGTAGTGGATGATGTTATGGTTCATCCATTCCAAATTTATACAAAAAAAACAGGAGCAAGCTTTGAATACTATATCATGATGAATATCAGTAAAACTGGAAAAACAATTCCTAAGATTATTGAGAATAAAATCAATGATGAATTAAAAGTATGGGATGGGAGCGTGGATTAATTGCTTCATTAATTAATGGATGACTATGCTTGGCATACCCACATATCGACCTAGGTTCCATACGGATGGAAATGAATTTGTCATGGAAAATGAAAGTATACTTTCCAATCTTATTGGTAAGAGGATTACAAAGTATTGGTTGATGTGGGATGTACTTCAGGATGAATGGTTGACTGACGGTCCTGTCGTATTGGAAATAGAAAATAATAGATATGAATTTACGGCTTACCAATTGGCTGAATTCAGTATGACAGTTAATTCTTTTAGCTTATCTGATAAATTGGACTGGTATGATAGTGGTGATGAGATGCCACTTGTTTGGAACGAAAATGCAAAACCTGAATGGAATAATATATTAAACCAGTCTGTCAAGGGAATCAATGTTTTGAGTTATGATTTTTTGAAAGAAAATAACGAAGATGATTTTTCATTACTTGGAATAGAATTTATTTTGGAACATCAATCCAAAGGCCTGAATTTCTTTTCTATTTTTAATGGCTTGGATCAGAATGAAATAATGAATATCAGAATTGATAATAGTCAGGTAAAAAGAAAACAAATTCTCAAAGATTAAATTTAATTACAATCCCATTTATTCTAATGAATAATACCGCAATTTATTTTCTTGTTTTTGTTTCGTTTTTTGTTGGGTTGAAATACTATTACCTCCGAATACAATAAAGGGTATTTTATCAGGAAAAAGGGATTCGGATATTCAGATACATCATTTCAAGTATATAGAACAAGCCACCATTTGTACCAAAGAATTAAACCAATCCATATTGATTTAATTTAATCAATTTTCTCATTTA
>JAHDHL010000001.1:0-49515 GCA_020631355.1 Saprospiraceae bacterium
CCATAAGATATTCCGATGGCTGTTTTTTGCAAAATTTAATTTCCCAACATACTCTTAGTTGTATTTCTTAATACATTATAATAATTTGGATTTCCATCCGAATGGAATCATCCAAAGAAAACATCCATAAAATATTCCTCCATGAAATATACACTAACTATCCTAGCCTTGTTTATCCTTACCTCATTGATGGCACAGGATATCGTCCAAGAACTCAAAAAGAACAAGGACATCACATTCATAGCGAAAACCACCATCTATGTAACACTGGAAACTGAAAAGGAACAGGAAACCTACCCTTCTAGGTTGCAGCTATCAGGGGAACAAACGGATCTCCAAACCATTAAGTTATTCCCGGAGGCTTATTCACAAACCAGAATCTACGGAAACCATACAAGCATTCTGACCGATCTCATTTTTGACGAGGTATACGAAAAAAGAATCACAGTGACGGATGAACAAGGTGCAGCCATAGAATACGAAGAAGTGACCAATACATTCTCCCTTATAGATACATTCATCAGTTTTGACGAGGAAACCTTCGAGGAAACCTTAGAAGTGGCCTATAATGATGAGGATAGAATCAAGGGGTACCTTGTAGATGTACTTTGGTATTACAACCAAAAGAAAAGAAGTATTTACACCCAACTTCTTTCGTACCAACTCATCAATGAGCAATATGATGGGAAGAAAAAACTGATGATACAAAACAAGGGCGACCATCCCCTGAAGCAATATCATCTCTCGGGTGATGTAATATGGAGCAAGGCGGTAGTTTTCAAGGGATTTGATCTTTCATCGGCACTGATTCTCAAGGGGGATTATCTATCATTCCAAGAAGAATTCTTCAAGAAGAATATTGAGAAAGAAGAATATCAATCCTATACAACTTGGTGGAATGAATTCCAATATGATGCCCTCACCTCCCTGGAATACAACAACCTACTACAATCCGAAACGGATACCTTTGTTTCCTTTGACCCTGTAACATTCGATGAAGTGGTAGAAGTGAGAAAGCGAGAAGCCATCAGATTCGATATCCCCAACCCCATTCAATTTGTAATGATATGGAATTGGAATGAACAGAAAGCGGAGCTGAGTTGTGAACTGCAATCCCTAACACTCTGTGAACTTCTGGAAGACGAGGACATCATCCTACCTTTTTTCAAGGTCAGGGCCAATAATGAACCCTGACTCGTTGAAGCTCTTTCTAATATCCGAATTCTTCTATGGTTTCGATGATGAAGAACCCATCCTCGCCTTGTTTCTGATAGAGTGGCATTAGGATTCGGCCATTATTCTTGGAACGGATTTCCCCATTTCTGTCTTGGGCCAAAACCTCTCCTTTTTCTACGGTTTGGAAATTCTTGTATCCCTCTTTCATCCGGAATTCATCCTCAGGCATAATGGAATGGCAATACAGCAAATCCGCGATTTTCGGCAAACCACGCGAATATTCTATCAATATAGAATCATGTTTGTTTTCGACGTCCTCCGCACTTACACAGCCAATACTCCTCATACAATTCGTAATGGCAGCGATGGCTCTTTTTACGGATAATTCCTCATTATGCTGTCCTGATTCGAATGTAACCGCTACGGTATCCCTACCAAAATTATCCTTATTGAAATAATGGAGTGTAGTGCCCTGGATACCATCTATCATCTTGCGAATGACCGGAGCATGGAGCTCAACGGCAATTCTCTGGCTTTCCATATCATCGGTAGCAATCGAAAAGATACCACCGAATGCAGTTGTGGTATGCAAATCCAAAAAGACGATTTTCTTCGGATTATAATCATTGATCTCAACCCAAACCATATCCAGGATAGCCCTCAGTTCCTTATCCTCGCTATCCAGTTCGTCGTCATGTCTTGCATTTTGTATACGACTTACATTCTCAGGTGTGAATTGGCGATTCAGGTCCTTTCCGATGAAACGCTTATTCTGATTGAATGCAGCTACATTGCCGATCATACCGATAATTCTACCATGGAATGTAAAATCCGTATTGGTTTCGGGTTCCCTTTCCAACATTCTGAACATTTCCTCAAGCGCCAAAACTCCTGCAGGTTCATTGCCATGCATTCCTCCGAACACAATTAACAATGGTCCCTCAACTCCCTGATCGTACTTCCCAATAATTCTCGTTCTCTGTCCAGACATATATAGTTTGTAAAAGGATTTGTGGGGAGGGGTAAAATTAAGCATTTAAAAGCAGTCTGGCAAAACCGATTCTCCTAGTCATGTAAGTTCTAAGGGTCATACGACCATAAGAATAACATCTCCTCACTTCCCAAAACTTGGATATCCCGAATAATCCGTATAATTTGCCAATCATGCCAAAGAAAGCACAAAGTACACCTAGGAGAATCATGGGTATCGACCCCGGCACCAATTTTTGCGGTTATGCTGTCATTGAGGTCATCGGTTCCAAGATTCATCTTTTGGAAATGGGTGAGTTCAAGATGAAGCACTTGGACACCCATTATGACAAATTGAGGAAAATATTCCTTGATGTACAGGAAATCATCGAGCTTCATCAGCCTACCTCAGTGGCCATCGAATCCCCATTTTATGGTAAGAATGTACAATCCATGCTCAAATTGGGCCGGGCACAGGGAGTAGCCATTGCTGCAGCCATAACCATGGGACTGGATATTACCGAATATGCTCCCAAAAAAATCAAGCAATCCGTTACCGGGAATGGGAATGCTGCCAAAGAACAGGTTGCGGCTCTCCTGCACTCTATTGTCATAGGAAATACCAAAGGGCAATCATTGGATGCTACGGATGCCCTGGCAGCTGCCGTTTGCCACCACTATCAATCCAGCGGACCATTGGGACAAACCGGAAAACGATACAAGGATTGGTCTTCTTTCCTAACGGATAATCCCGATAGGAAAGGTTAGCCTCCCATACTGATGACCACCTTACCTTTCACTTTCCTGTCTTCCATTTCCTCCAAAGCCAAATGGGCTTTTTCCAAGGGGTAGGTGGCGTGGATGTGGGGATTGATTTTCTTTTCCATATAAAACTGAACCAACTCCATGGTATTGGCCATATTCTTCATGACATCCTTCATTGCGAATTGCCCCCAGAATACACCTACGACTTGGCATTCTTTCAATAATACCAGATTCAACGGAATCCTTGGAATGTCTCCTGCAGCAAAACCAACCACCAAGAATCGACCATTCCTGCTTGTAGCCCTTAATGCAGCCTCTGAAAAATCACTTCCAACAGGGTCATATACTACATCCGCACCTTTACCACCCGTTAATTCCTTGATGCTTCCTTTCAGGTCTTCCTTAGTGTAATTGATGGTCTCATCCGCACCATATTCCTTGCACAAAGCTAGTTTTTCATCCGTAGACGCACAGGCAATCACCCTTGCTCCCATCAACTTGCCCAGTTCTACTGCCGCAAGCCCTACTCCACCTGATGCTCCTAGTACCACAAGGGTTTGGCCCTCTTTCAACCTCGCCCTATCTTTCAATGCATGGTAGGATGTACCGTATGCCATCAGAAAAGAAGCTGCCACAGGAAAATCCATTCCGGGTGGTTTGGGAAATACCAGTTTGGCCTTAACGGCAATTTCCTCGGCGAATCCACCATGCGGCACCAAACTGAACACCTCATCCCCTACCTTATATTGAGTCACTCCCTCTCCAACGGCTTTGACCACACCTGCCACATCACTCCCGGGAGCAAATGGCAGTTCGGGTTTGAATTGGTATTTGCCTTGAATAATCAAAGTATCAGGAAAATTCACGCCACAGGCCCTTATGCCTATCAACACCTCTCCCTTTGCTGGTTTCAAATCAGGTACTTCCTCCAATACTAATGATGAGGGAGGACCATAGGACTTACAAAGCATGGCTTTCATGATGCTGGATTTTATTATTGAATAATTGAATGGCAAGATAAAAAACAAACGCTAGACTCCGAATGGAATCTAGCGCTTAATATAATTCGTACGACTATCCTTTAGTCTATCTTATCAAAACGTGTATAAGGTCTCAGAACTTCTGGAATAATGATTCCGTCCGGTGTCTGATAATTCTCAAGGATGGTAGCCATAATCCTAGGCAAAGCCAAGGCACTACCATTTAATGTATGGGCCAAGTGCTTCTTATTATCCTTATCCTTAAATCTTAATTTCAGACGATTGGACTGGAATGTCTCAAAATTAGATACAGAACTTACCTCAAGCCATCTTTCCTGAGCCGCAGAATAGGTTTCGAAGTCAAATGTCAGGGCAGATGTGAATCCCAAGTCACCTCCACACAACCTAAGTATCCTGTAGGGTAATCCTAGTTCATCCAAAAGTCCCCCTACATGCTTGATCATTTCCTCGAGTGCTGCATAGGACTTGTCGGGATGTTCAACCCTGACAATCTCTACCTTGTCGAATTGGTGTACCCTATTCAAACCCCTAACATGTGCTCCGTAGGAACCAGCCTCTCTCCTGAAACAAGGTGTATATCCCGTCATCTTAACAGGGAAGTCATCTTCCTTCAAAATTACATCCCTGTAAATATTAGTAATCGGAACTTCTGCCGTAGGTATCAGATAAAGATCATCTTGTGTGGCATGGTACATCTGTCCCTCCTTGTCGGGGAGCTGACCAGTACCTCTGGCACTTGCCTCATTCACCATATGCGGAGGAATGTATTCCAAGTAACCCGCCTCATCTGCCTTATCCAGGAAGTAGCTAATCAGAGCACGTTGCAATTTGGCGCCCTTACCTTTATATACAGGAAAGCCAGCACCAGTAACTTTCACCCCCAGCTTGAGGTCGATGATATCATACTCCTCCATGAGTTCCCAATGGGGTTTCTTACCATCATGCAGGGTAGGAAAAGGTTTTTCCCACGCTTGGTACACCTCATTATCCTCATCCGTATTTCCTGCGGGAACACTTGGATGGGGAACATTAGGCACATTCAACAAAGCATCCTGCAAGCGGGTTTTCACATCATCCGCCTCCGTATTAAGTTCGGTGATTTTTGCTTTCCAGGTCTTCACCTGTTCCTGTATCACACTAGCTTCATCCTTTTTGCCCTGCTTGAATAACATCCCAATTTCCTTGGATGACTTATTGACAGAACTCTGAAGGTGGTCTGACTCAGACTGGATGTCCTTTCTTCTTTGGTCCAAATCAATAATCTCATCTAAAAGGTGTGCATCTGTGAAGTTGCGCTTTTTCAGCCCTTCCAGCACCCTTTCTTTGTTTTCTTTAATAAAATTGGGTTGTAACATAACTTTAAAGCATGATTTTTGTAATAAATGTAGATGAATAGAGGCATACGAGCCTTTAATCGCTTAACTTATTCATCTAATCGACTGCAAAAGTACCACTTAATGACTAGTCGAAACCGAGATTAGTTAAACATTTTCATAGAATACATCATTTTTTTTGAAAGAATAGTTCCCTTTTTAAAAGAAAATGTATTTTTGCAGCGTTAAGCAATTCAAACACATCTCCCTATCGGGATTTTGCAATTCACAATGTGTTTCCATCCTTAATGTTATTTCCATAATTTTTATTGGATTTCCTAAAGCAAATGTTGCTTTAATGTCCTTTAAAGTTATCCCCTATTTGATATTACAATTCTATAAAGTTATATGTACGACATTCTTCAATTACATGAAATGCTGGTACCTGAGTTACGCGAGGTTGCAGAAAACCTAGGCATCAAAGGGTACAAACGCTTGAATAAACAGGAAATCATCTACAAAATCCTGGACCAACAAGCTATCAATGCAGGAGACAGCTCATCCAAAAAAGACGATAATCAAGAAGCTACCGAAAAGCCCAAGAGGGGCAGAAAGAAAAAGGTAGTGGAAGCCAAGGAAAAGCCTGCTCCAAAGACAGAGGAATCCACAGAGGAATCCACAGAGGAAAAGCCCAAGAGAGGCAGAAAGAAAAAGGTAGTGGAAGCCAAGGAAAAGCCTGTCGCAGAAAAGGAAAAACCAACAAGAAAAGCTGAGGAGCCCAAAAAAGAAGATCCTGCGCCAAAGGAAACCCCTGCTCCGAAAGCTGAGGCCGAAGCGCCAAAAGAAGACAATGTCATTAATGAGTACAAGAAGAACTATAGAAAAGATAGGGATTCCAAGAGAAGAAATGACAGGCACGACAGGAATGATAGAAATGATAGGAATGACCGAAACGACAGAAACGAGGATGACAGACAAGAAAGACCTCCTCGTTTCAATATAGAACTCGATGGCATCGTAGAGGGTGAAGGTGTACTTGAAATGATGCCCGACGGCTATGGTTTCCTTAGATCTGCTGACTATAATTATCTCACATCACCAGATGATATATATGTATCACCATCCCAAATCAAACTGTTTGGTCTAAAAACAGGAGACACTGTGGAAGGTGCCATCAGACCACCAAAGGAAGGTGAGAAATATTTTGCCTTGCTAAGGGTTTCTAAGGTGAATGGCCTAACAACTGATGAAATCAGGGACAGGGTACCATTCGACTACCTTACACCACTTTTCCCGAATGAAAAAATCAATTTGACTACTTCTTCCACAGGTAGGGACATGAGTACTCGTTTGATTGATTTGTTCACTCCTATTGGTAAGGGACAAAGAGGATTGATTGTAGCACAACCAAAAACAGGTAAGACATTCTTACTTAAGGATATGGCCAATGCCATTTCCAAGAACCACCCTGAAGTATATATGATTGTTCTTCTTGTGGACGAAAGACCAGAGGAAGTAACAGACATGAAGCGCTCCGTAAATGCGGAAGTCATTGCTTCTACTTTCGATGAGCCAGCCGACAACCATGTCAGGGTTGCAGGTGTGGTACTCGAAAAAGCTAAGCGTATGGTCGAATGTGGCCATGATGTTGTTATCCTACTTGATTCCATTACCCGTTTGGCGAGAGCATACAACACCGTTGCTCCTGCAAGTGGTAAGGTATTATCAGGTGGTGTGGAAGCCAATGCACTACACAAGCCTAAGAAGTTCTTCGGTGCGGCAAGAAATATCGAAGGAGGAGGTTCATTAACCATCCTTGCAACAGCATTGATTGATACAGGGTCCAAGATGGACGAGGTTATCTTTGAGGAATTCAAGGGTACCGGTAACATGGAGCTCCAACTGAACAGAGCATTGTCCAACAAGCGTATCTACCCTGCTATCGATGTCAACAAGTCCAGTACTCGTAGGGATGACCTATTGGTAGATAAGGATGTCATGGGTCGTATGGATATCCTAAGGCGTCACCTTGCTGATATGAAGCCTGAAGAAGCCATGCAATTCATGCTTCAACAAATCAGGGGTACTTCATCCAACAAGGAATTCCTTTATTCCATGAATGGATAATTTCAAAATCATCAAAGCTCGCAAAGGCTTTGGAATAATGACTTATTTTCAATACCTTTGCGACACTTTTTTAAAAACCTAATTGCTGTAAAAGCAATTCATAAGATTTAAGCGATGAAACGTACATTTCAACCATCAAGAAAAAAGCGTATCAATAAGCATGGTTTCCGTTCCCGTATGGAAACTAAGGACGGTCGCAAGGTTCTTTCTCGTCGTCGTGCTAAGGGTCGTAAGAAATTGAGTGTTTCTGACGAAAGAGGTGCTAAGTAAGCTTCACCCTTTGTCATCAAGATATATACTGCTTTAACAGAAAGCCCATGAATGTTAGTTCATGGGCTGTTTGTTCTTTTATCCTGCGGCCATAATTCCTCCTATCACAGGAACTTCCCAATCATATTCTGGGTTATCTTCAACACTGCTTGGATACTTTATCTATATCATGGAAAACACCCAAAGGAAATTCACATTCAAAAAAGAGGAAAGACTCAAGAGCCGTAAGGAAATAGACAGACTTTTTTCCGAGGGTGCCTCATTCCACCAATATCCTTTCAGATGGGTTTGGGCAGAACGTTCCGAAGAAATCCAACCCAATCCATACCCTATACAAGTCGGTGTATCCGTTTCCAAAAGACGATTCAAACTAGCTGTGGATAGAAACCATGTAAAAAGACTCTGTAGGGAATCATGGAGACTCAGCAAGCACAACCTTTATCCCAGGCTGGATGCGGGCTATTCCATCATGCTCATATATACAGGAAAAGGGAAATTGAATTTCTCATATATCAAAAAAAGAATGAGAATGGGAATGAAAGAATTCATCAAACAGAGTTCCAAGTCAAGTAATAATCAATAATGGAGCTCATCCCATTGATATTATTCGGTATCTGTGCCCTGCTCCAGTTGGCATACTGGTGCATCATGTTTCCCAAATTGGTTTTTCATCAGGAAATCCCACACAAAGGACCTGATGAACTACCTCCGTTGAGCATCATCATTTGTGCATACAATGAGGAAGAAAACATCAGGAAGCACCTCCCCTCCATTCTAAATCAGCATTATCCTGACTTTGAGGTATTGGTGATTGATGACGCCTCGACTGACGGAACCAAGGTTCTTTTGCAGTCCTTGGCCCAGCAGTACCAGAATCTGAGATTCCAAACACTAGAATATCCCGATGGCAAACAATATATCGGAAAGAAACATGCACTTTCCCAGGGCATCCGATTGGCACAAAACGACATTGTACTACTGACTGATGCGGACTGCCACCCCGAATCAACCCAATGGGCCAGAATCATGGCTTCTTCGCTTGGTCCTAGTAGGCATATAGGAGTGGGGTATGGCCCTTATGAAAAGAAGCAAGGATTCCTGAATCTCTTTATTCGTTTCGAAACGCTATATACTGCTATCCAATACATGTCCTTTTCCCTTTGGGGAATGACTTACATGGGAGTGGGACGGAATATGATTTATGACAGGAAACTATTCTTCGAGGTCGGCGGATTCAACAAACATGCACACATCCCATCCGGAGATGATGACTTATTTATCAATGAAGTAGCCAACCATCGCAATACATCCGTTGTTATTAATAAGGAAAGTTTTATGTTTTCCCCTCCCAAAGAAGATTGGGCAGCATATTTCAGGCAAAAAAGTAGGCATGTGACCACAGGTAGGCATTACCAATTATCCCATCAACTTTTACTGGGATTATTGTCACTTTCGCATTTTGGATTATATTTTTTCGCCTTTGTATCAATGATTTGTGGAATTAGCATCATTTTTGTAACATTGCTATTGTTGGCGGTAGCCCTATTAAAAACCACCACTCTAGCCATTACTGCCAAGGCACTACAAGAACGCGACCTAATTCCCTTTATTCCTTTATTGGATATAATATATGTATTATATTACGTTCTATTAACCCCTGCATTGATGTGGGGCCAAACACGAAAATGGAAGTAAAAAGCAAAAATAGTCACCTTTCCCTCAAAGCCCAGAAAGATTATGAGCTAGTCCTTCGGGCTGTGAATGATAACGACCAGCAGGCTTACACCATCCTTATGGAAAGGTATCGCAATTCCATTTTCCATATGATGCTCAAGATGGTGAACAATAGGGATGATGCGGATGACCTCACATTGGAGGCATTCGGTAAGGCATTCAAAAAACTCCCATCCTATGCTCCAAAGTATGCTTTCAGTACTTGGTTGTTCAAGATTGCCATAAATAACTGTATCGACCATATGAGAAAGAAGAAACTCAATCTTCTTTCCATTGATGATCCCATCGAACACGAAGGGAGTAATGATTTCTCCAATAATCTCAAATCTGGAGTCCTTGATCCTGAAGAAGCATTCATACAACATCAGAAAGTTAAGTTGATGCGAAATGTACTGGGCAAACTGAATCCTAAGTACCGCTTAATGATTGAGCTGAGATTCTTCGAGGAAATGAGTTATGATGACATTGCCAAGGAGCTTGATATTCCCTTGGGTACGGTAAAGGCCCAACTTTTCAGAGCCAAGGAAATCCTCTACAACCTATTGCAAACTCCTGACTCCAAGGCTTACCTGGACATGACCAAAAAGAAGAAAAAGAAGTAGGCATGAAAAAGCCTTACATTCTCATTCTATCCATCAGTATTGCCATTATCCTATTCTTTGCCCTACTCACTGTTTTCAAGGGTGTAACAGACTACATCGTAGGGCGCTACCAACCAGAATACATTACTCCGAGTCCCAAGGACTCACTTTATATGAAGTTCCTGAATCATCCTGACAAAAGGGACAAAGCCATTCTAATAGCCAAGGAAGTAGAATCATTTTATTTCCTGACAGATTCAGTAAAGACCATTCTGGATGCCAATATATCGCAGGATCTCATTAGTGAGATTATCATCAATAAAGGACTGGCAGAGGGCATCAGACAGGAATTACTACGCTTGGACTCCTCGCAACTGATTTCATGTATTCCACAGTGTTTGGAATCTCAATACAGGAACCGTACCCAATGGGATAGTACATTCATCGTTTCAAGCCCCGAAAATTCTAGGGTTTTCCTACAGGAAAAAATCAATTTGGTGGTCGAAGCCGAAAAAAATGCCTTACAGCTTCTGGAAGAATAAGTACCATCTTCCCTAAGGGACATCCATATATTTATGGGTCTGAAGGGAAATCTTCCATTTGGGATGCTGCTTGACATACTCCACCATTAGAGGCAACATCTCTTTCTCCTTACTCCACTCGGGTTGCAGCAACAATACACAATCATCGTTTACCTTGGCTGCATGTTCTTCAGCCCATTTGAAATCATGTTTATGATATACAATGATTTTCAATTCATGCGCATGTGGGTAGAATTCCTCCAAGGGAAACTTGAATTTCTTGGGTGATAAACAAATCCAATCCCACGTTCCGGATAAAGGATGTGCACCGGATGTTTCCACATGCGTCCGAAGACCTTTTTCTTTAAGGGATGTGGTCAGATGGGACAAGTCATACATCAGGGGCTCCCCTCCTGTAATCACAACTAGTTTCCCCTCAAACTCATTGGCTGCAGCCACCAAATCAGCAACGGACTGCTTATCATGGGCATCCGCATCCCAAGACTCCTTGACATCGCACCAAACACAACCTACATCACATCCTCCTAATCGGATAAAGTAGGCCGCCTTACCCTGATGCACTCCCTCTCCCTGAATGGTATAGAATTTTTCCATCACAGGAAGCATATCCACCTTATTTTTCATTTCCAATTTGTTCATCGAATACAAATTTACAGCCTTTACACCAATTTCATTGCGATTATCCTAACTTGGTATCAACAAACGAATTTGATTATGGATCAACAAGGTTGTCTGAAAGGCCTACTCATGGGTGCAATATGGCTAGGTAGTCCTTTCCTTTTCATGATTATCATGCCACTTCTTAGCCAGACCAATGGAACCATTGCCAGCTTTATCAACTTTATCATTCCTGACCTCAGTATCATTATTTCGGCCATTGCCATCTCTGGAATCAGTATTATAAAGGAGATATTCGGATTAATAGGGGCTGTTTTCAAGAGAAAGAAAAAAGAAGTACCATCACAAAGGAATCCTCAGACAGTGCCCAAATCGTTCGGTTCATCAGCCATTCCAATGACAGCATTCATTTTTCTGCTTGGTGGCTCGTTGGTTTCATTATTTGCAGGAGATGTCCCGATGACTCAGGTCATGGGTATATATACAGTCGCAGGAATGGTTTGGGGATTTCTCGTTTATCTATTATTCCAGAATGGTATTTTTGATGTGGATGAGTTCTAATCACATCCCAAGGCCGAAGCCATCCATTTTGACACATAAATTATAACATTGAATTATTTCTCAAAATGGAACTCCATACCAAGCCAAAATACATATCACTGCTACCAAAAAGCAAAATCTGAATATGTCTAAGTCAGAAAGCGAACCATTAGCAGTCTTTTTTGTATTTTTATGGTAGGAATAACATTCATTATACATTATTTTAAATATCAATAGATGTCTTTCGAAGTAGAGGGAAAACTCCACAAAAAATTTGATACTGCCCAAGTAACAAGCACATTCAAGAAAAGGGAATTCGTCATCGAATTAGATGGTGCTTATCCACAATTCATTTCTTTCCAGCTGACACAGGATCGCTGTGGAATTTTGGATTCCTACAACGAGGCAGACCGCATCAAGGTATCATTCGACCTTAGAGGTCGTGAATGGACCAGTCCTAAGGGAGAGGTCAAGTATTTCAATTCATTGAATGCTTGGAAAATCGAGGGTGCAGCTGCCGCTGAGAATAGTGCCCCTGCTACAGAGGAAGCACCATTCCCGAATGCAGGAATCGAGGAGCAAAGTTTCGATGACAACGACGATCTTCCATTTTAACATTCAGACAACAAACTTACTTGTTCCTTTTTGAAAGGAATACGTCTAAAAGCAAAAGTGATTTGTTCGCTTTTGCTTTTTTATTCACCAAAACAAATTTTTCACGATGAAAAAGGTAACACTTCTTTTAACCTGTATGGTCTTTTGTTTCGTTGGCTTATTCGCTCAGATTCAGGAGGGAGCTTCATCCATGAGTAAGGGAACTGAAAATGCATTTTCCCTAGAACTCCGTTCTACCAACAAGAAAGATGTGGAGAAAGCTTGGGAAAAGTACATCAAGAAGTTCAAGGGCAAGACCAAGTATGATAAGAAAGCTGAAGAATGCTTTTCAGATAATGCGGAATTGGAAAATATGTCAACCAACACTGTTGATGTTTACTCCAAGGTGACTCCGGCAGGAGAAAATACCATTCTTACGGTTTGGTTTGACTTGGGTGGTGCATTCCTGAGCTCCGAAATGCACGGAGACAAGGTCAATGCTGCCAAGAATATGATGAATGAGTTTGCTCTTAGTGTGTCCGTTGCTCAAGTTGAGGAAGAATTGAAAGAACAACAAAAACTTCTGAAAGACCTTGAAAAGGACCAAAAGGGACTAGAAAAGGACAAATCCAACCTAGAGGATGACATCAAGAAGTTCGAGCAAAAAATCGCTGAGGCTAAAGAAGCCATCAAGCAAAATCTCGAAGCACAAAAAGGAAAGCAGGTTGAGATAGACGCTCAGAAAAAAGTAGTCCAGGCAGTTGAGGATACCTTGAAGAAACTGAAGTAATCCAAGATTATTTTCGAATATCTTCAATATCTAAGGATGTATGTTTCTAACATACATCCTTATTTTTTATATCGCCTTTCAATTGGATATGAAACGATTGGAACTTATTCCCCTACGGAAGAATTATCCATATATTAAAAATCAAATTCGGATAATCATATGACAATCAGACTGATTAGAGGGGATATTACGGTACAGGAATCGGAAGCCATTGTCAATGCTGCCAATAGTTCCCTTATGGGAGGTGGTGGTGTAGATGGCGCCATTCATAGGAAAGGAGGAAAGGCGATACTCGACGCCTGTATCAAAATCCGCAACAAACAAGGGAAGTGTAGGACTGGCGAAGCAGTAATCACCACTGCAGGCCTATTACCAGCAAAGTATGTCATCCATACTGTGGGCCCTGTATGGAACAAGGGAAAAAGTAACGAAGAAACCTTGCTCTCCGATTGTTATAGAAATAGTCTCCGATTGGCGGATGAGTACCAACTCACATCCATTGCATTTCCCAATATCAGTACTGGAATCTACCGATTCCCAAAGGATTTGGCTGCGGACATCGCTATCCGAACCGTAAGAAAATATAAGGATGAACATCCGGACAGTTCAATCCGTGAAATTAGTTTCATCTGCTTCGACTCGGAGAATTATGACTTATATGAATCCATATTGGAATCAACCCAAGAATAAAAAATTTCAACGTTTTTCATACCAAGCATTGATATTTTCAAAAACTTGACCTTTCTTTGTGTCATACAATATTTGAAATGAAATTACATATCAATACAAACTGGTGGTGGCAAATCTCTCTCTCCAATTAGGGTGAGGTACTAGCCTTGTTTGTAATATGATTTATAACATATAAAGTGGCTGACCGAATACCCGGTCAGCCACTTTTTTATATCAATACTTGAAAATGCCATTGACAATAGAAAAAACGATTATCCATACAAAGGTCAGGACCATCATTTCCGACACGGTTACGCCAGTGTCATTATACCTGAGATTGAGGGATGAATACAAGGAACCCATCCTGCTTGAAAGTAATAACTTCACCAGTGCGGAAGATTGTCATTCATTCCTGGCATTCGAACCCATTGCTTCCTTTGAGGTCAACCAACACCAAATCAGTACACAACTTCCCGACCAAGGAAAAATCCGAGAAAAAGTCCAGAATGTAATGGATGTCCCCAAAGCTCTCAAAGGATTCATGGACCAATTCGAAACACAAGGAGACAAGGTTGATTTCAATGGCATATTCGGGCATACGAATTTTGATGCCATCCAATATTTCGACACCATCCAATTATCCAAGGACAAGCGCACAACCGATATTCCTGATATCAAGTATAACTTTTACAGATTTGTCATTTCCATCAACCATTTCAAGGATGAAATGACCATTCTAGAGAATATCCCCCAAGGAGAAGCCTCCGAACTCAATAGTTTTATCCAAAGGATACAATCGGCCATTCTTCCTACTTTCAAATTCGATACCATCGGGGATACCACTTCGAATCTTACCGACCAGGAATTCAGGGAACTCGTAACCAAAGGGAAGCAATCCTGCCAGATTGGTGATGTTTTTCAAATTGTGTATTCAAGAAGATTCTCACAAAAATTCAGGGGCGATGAATTCCAAGTTTACAGGGCCCTCCGTTCCATCAATCCATCACCGTATCTTTTCTATTTCGATTTTGGTTCTTATAGAATATTCGGCTCATCTCCTGAAGCCCAACTCATCATCAAGGATGGAGTAGCCAAGGTGAATCCCATCGCAGGAACATTCAAAAGAACGGGAGATCTCGTACAAGACCAGCGCCTAGCCGAAGAATTAAAAAAGGACCCCAAGGAAAATGCAGAACATATCATGTTGGTCGACCTAGCCCGTAATGATTTGGGTAGACACACCAAGAATGTTAAAGTACGGGATTTAAAATCCATCAAATTCTATAGTCATGTTATCCACATGGTATCAGAAGTTGATGGTGACCTGCCCAAGGATGCCAATCCTATCAGGGTCTTTGGTGATACTTTTCCTGCAGGAACACTATCCGGTGCACCCAAATACAGGGCATTGGAATTGATTCATGAGAATGAAAAGGACAACAGGAGTTTCTATGGCGGAGGTATTGGATTCATCAATCTGAATGGTAATGTAAACCACGCCATTATTATTCGTTCTTTCCTGAGTCAGAACAGTACACTGCATTTCCAAGCAGGAGCGGGTATTGTGGTCAGTAGTCAGGAAGAAAAAGAATTACAAGAAGTCAATAATAAGTTAGGTGCACTGAAAAAAGCACTAACCATAGCCGAAAACCTATAAATGACCAGACAAGGATGCCTAATCCTATGTCTTCAACCCATAGAATATGAAAATATTAGTCTTGGATAATTATGATTCATTTACCTACAATCTGGTTCAGTATCTGAATGAGATTGCTGATGAAGAAGTTACCATCCGCAGGAATGATGCCATCAGTATAGAGGAAGTAGATGCCTTTGATTGCATCGTACTCTCCCCTGGTCCGGGCGTGCCCAAGGATGCAGGAAATATGCCCAACATCATTCAGGAATACAAAGGTAAAAAACCCATTCTGGGTGTATGTCTCGGACATCAAGCCATTGCCGAAGCATTCGGAGGGCAACTGAAGAATCTTGAACAGGTATATCACGGTTTGGCTACGGATATCCATATTTCGGATGCAACCGAGCCTTTATACCAAGGACTTCCACAAACATTGGAGGTCGGAAGATATCATTCCTGGGTCATTGACTCGACTACCTGTCCGGAATGCCTGATTATCACCTCTACTTCTCCTGATGGAGCAATCATGTCCGTACGCCACGAATCCTTACCGATTTTTGGTGTACAGTATCATCCCGAGTCCATTATGACACCCCAGGGAAAAGATATTCTATCCAATTTCTTACAAGTCGCCAAAGCATCATTGTAATGAAACACATTCTGCAAAGATTATATCATCACGAAACATTATCTCAAACAGAGGCAAAGGAAGTGCTACTACGCATTACCCAAGGAGAAATGAATCCTGCCCAGCTTGCATCTTTCTTGACCGTTTTCCTCATGAGGACCATTACGATTGACGAACTCATCGGCTTCCGGAATGCACTCTTGGAGCGTTGTATCAAGGTTAGCTTGGACGGAATGGATAGCATAGATATTGTCGGAACAGGCGGAGATGGCAAGGATACTTTCAATATTTCTACCCTTTCCTGTTTTGTAGTAGCAGGAGCCGGATACAAGGTAACGAAACACGGAAACTATGGGTCATCCTCCATATCAGGTTCTTCCAATACGCTTGAGCATCTAGGATATCAATTCACCAACGATGTGGATACCCTCAAGCGTCAATTGGATAAGGCTAATATTTGCTTTTTCCATGCTCCGAAATTCCATCCGGCCATGAAATCCGTAGCTGGTACAAGAAAAGAACTGGGCGTAAGGACATTCTTTAATTTGCTGGGCCCATTGGTTAATCCTTGTACTCCTAGCCATCAGTTGTTCGGAACATCCAGTCTGGGAATCTCCAGATTATACCAATATGTCATGCAGGCATCCGGCAAACAATTCAGTATCGTACATGCCCTTGATGGCTATGATGAGATTTCCCTTACGGGGAATGTTGACATCAGAAATAATCAAGGACAACACATCTATTCTCCCTCGGATTTCAACCAAGCTACACTTCAGCCCAAACAGTTGCAAGGAGGGGAAACCCAAAGTGAGGCTGTCCGTATATTTAAGGATGTACTGAATGGAAAAGGTACAGAAGCACAAGAAAACGTGGTCTGTACCAATGCGGGTATGGCCATTCATACCATCAAACCCCAACAAAGCATTTTGGATTGCATAGCGGAAGCAAAAGAGGCACTCAGAAGTGGAAAGGCACTACAAGTACTTCAGAGGATTACATAAAATCATACAACCTCATTTCATATCCATTAATCCAGTCTAATTATTAATTCATAATTCAATCACTTGTGGACATTCTAGAAAAAATTGTTAATCATAAAAAAAAGGAAGTAGCGGAAAGGAAAGCATTATTTCCTACCAAACTCCTTGAGCAAAGCATTTATTTCAATACACCATCCGTCTCTTTCCGAAAATATATCCTAAGGGATGACATGAGTGGAATCATTGCTGAGTTCAAAAAGAAGTCTCCGAGCCAGGGAGATATCAATCCTTATGCTTCAGTGGAAAAAGTTTCTATCGGATATATGCAAGCAGGAGCTTCCGCACTTTCCGTCCTTACGGATAATCATTTTTTCGGAGGAAAGAATGCGGATTTGACCGAAGCCCGGAAATTCAATTTCTGTCCTATACTCCGCAAGGATTTCATCATTGATGAATACCAAATCATCGAAGCCAAATCCATTGGTGCCGATGTGGTCTTACTCATTGCGGAATGTCTCGAAAAAAATCAGTTAAGGCAATTGGCCGAAACGGCAAAACAACTCGGACTTGAGGTTTTGATGGAAATTCATTCCGTTGAACAACTCGGGAAATTGAATCCATTCGTGGATGCTGTTGGCGTGAACAATCGCAACCTCAAAACATTCGAGGTCTCCATCGAAACATCCCTGAAACTCATTGAGGGCATACCTGATTCTGTAGTGAAAATTTCCGAGAGTGGCTTGAGCAAGGCTGCTTCGGTAGCCCGACTAAAACGTGCAGGATACCAGGGATTCCTTGTAGGAACACATTTCATGCATACAGCCAATCCAGCTAAGGCTTGCGCCCAATTCATTCATGAAATCAATACACTCGGCCAAAGAAAAATCATTGCATGACGCTGACATCCAATCATATTCCCATTAAGGTATGCGGCATGAGGAATGCAGAAAATATCTTGGCCTTATCTGAATTGGATGTTCAATTCATGGGACTCATTTTTTTTGAGAAGTCCAAGCGTTTCGTCCAAGGGACCATTCCTGATATTCATATCCCCAAGGTCGGTGTTTTCGTAAATGAAACATATGAAACCATCATTCAAAAGATAAGGGAATACCAATTGGATTACATCCAATTACACGGGGATGAAACTCCTGTATTCTGCCAATTATTCCATGATGAAAAAGTAAGGGTCATCAAGGCGTTTAGGGTAAATGATGACTTCGATTTTGATTCGATTAAACAATATGAGGAACATTGTGATTATTTTCTTTTTGATGCCAAAGGAAAGGATTACGGTGGCAATGGGATAACATTCAACTGGAAAATATTAAATCAGTACCAAGGAAAAATACCATTTTTTCTAAGTGGGGGAATACACTCGGGTTCAGTCAGTGAAATCAAGGATTTCAGGCATCCACAATTATTTGCATTGGATATTAATTCAGGATTCGAAATACAACCCGCCCTGAAGGACATTGATCTAATCCATTCATTTATTCACAATATAAAAGCATAGGTAATTCATTCGGATGATTGAATACTGCATAGTATAAAACATAGCTCAATGATAAGTATAGACGAGAAAGGATATTATGGAAAATTCGGTGGTGCATATATTCCCGAATTACTCCATCCCTGTGTTGAGGAATTAAGGTTGAATTATGAAAAGATAATGACCCAACCTGATTTCCAGGAAGAATTCCACCACCTACTAAGGGACTACGTGGGCCGGCCTACTCCTTTGTATTTTGCCAAAAGATATTCGGAGCATTTCAAGGCGAATATTTATTTCAAAAGGGAGGATCTCTGCCATACCGGTGCACATAAGGTCAATAATACAATCGGACAGATTCTGGTTGCACAGCGATTGAATAAGAAAAGAATCATTGCGGAGACCGGTGCTGGGCAACATGGGGTAGCAACGGCTACCGTATGTGCACTGATGGGAATCGAATGTATTGTGTACATGGGGGAAAAGGATATCGAGCGCCAAGCACCCAATGTCAAGCGAATGAAAATGTTGGGTGCTGAAGTACGACCAGCCATGAGTGGTAGCCGTACACTGAAAGATGCCACCAATGAAGCCATACGGGATTGGATTAATAATCCGAGTGACACCCATTATATCATTGGTTCGGTGGTGGGGCCACACCCCTACCCTGAGATGGTGGCTCGTTTCCAATCCGTCATCAGTGAGGAGATGAAGAAGCAACTCCTAGAAAAGACAGGTAAAGCCAATCCTGATGCCATTATTGCTTGTGTTGGTGGAGGTAGTAATGCCGCAGGTGCATTCTATCATTATCTCAATGATGAGGATGTGAGACTGATTGCCGTGGAAGCTGCTGGCCTAGGAGTACACTCTGGAGAGACAGCTGCTACGAGTGCCATCGGAACGGAGGGTGTTATCCACGGAAGCCGTACACTATTGATGCAAACCCAGGATGGGCAAATCGTAGAGCCTTATTCCATTTCAGCAGGATTGGATTATCCCGGAATTGGGCCATTGCATGCACATCTGATTTCATCCGGTAGGGCCGAAGCCATCAGTATCACTGACAAGGAAGCACTCGATGCAGCATTCTTCCTTTCCAGAACGGAGGGTATCATTCCCGCATTGGAATCCGCGCATGCCTTTGCTGCCATGAACCATTTGGATTATAACGAGGGGGATACCATTGTCATCAATCTATCCGGAAGGGGCGACAAGGACCTAGCGGCCTATACCCAAGCATTGGATTAGGTCGTATCACATTTCAACAAAGTATCAATATGAATAGGATAAAGACATTATTCCAAAATAAAAAAGAGGATATCCTCAATATATATTTCACAGCAGGACATCCCAACCTGAATGACACTGCTACCATCATCCGGGAATTAGCCCATGCAGGGACGGACCTCATTGAGGTGGGCATGCCGTATTCGGACCCATTAGCAGATGGATTAACCATCCAACAGTCATCCAGTGTAGCATTGAAAAATGGGATGCATCTGGATTTATTATTCACACAACTCAAGGATGCCAGACAACATACTGACATCCCCTTGGTTCTCATGGGTTATTTCAATCAGGTATTACAATATGGTCCTGAAAAATTCATTCGGCAATGTGTGGATTCGGGAGTGGATGGATTGATCCTACCTGACTTGCCCTTATTCGAATACGAACGGGATTTCAAGGCATTATTCGAAGCCAATGATATCTGTATTTCCTTTTTGATTACTCCTCTAACAGAAGATTACAGGATCAGAAAGGTGGACGAACTGACCAATGGGTTCATCTATATGGTATCCAGTAATGCAACCACAGGAGGCAAAGCGGATGCCGACCAACAGCAAATAGCCTATTTCAACAGAATAGAAAAAATGGGACTCAATAACCCAAGACTGATTGGATTCGGTATTTCGGACCATGCTTCTTTCAGCAATGCCTGCCAATATGCCAATGGGGCCATTATCGGTTCTGCATTCATCAGAAACCTTGAAAAGGAGAATGATCTAAGAATGGGAATCCATCGTTTTGTAAGCGGAATCAGGCAAGAAGTGCACCAATAAGAAAAGGGATTATATTCATAAAAAAGGGCCCAACTGATATCAGTTGGGCCCTTTTTTATGTTATATGAACAAGTGAATTATTCAGCATTCTCCTCATTCACACCATATACATTCTCATCCTTGATGATATAAGCATCACCCAAAAGATTATCTTCTTCTTCGATGATGATTTCCTTGGAATCATTCATTCCATGATCCTCACCTGAAGAAGTATGACCTCCTAGGATTGGAGCGATAGCCAAACCAACCAAACAAGTCAACTTAATCAAGATATTCATAGATGGACCTGAAGTATCCTTGAATGGGTCACCCACTGTATCACCTGTAACAGCAGCTTTGTGCGCATCAGAACCTTTGTAGGTCATCTTACCATCAATTTCAATACCTGCTTCGAATGATTTCTTGGCATTATCCCAAGCACCACCTGCGTTATTTTGGAAGATAGCCCAAAGTACACCTGAAACAGTAACACCTGCCATATATGCACCCAATGGCTCAGCTCCCATTACGAATCCAACAATAAGTGGTGTAATGATTGTGATAGCACCCGGCAACATCATCTCTCTCAATGCAGCTTGTGTGGAAATTTCAACACACTTACCATACTCAGGCTTTCCTGTACCTTCCATGATACCCGGAATCTCCTTGAACTGGCGACGTACTTCCTTTACCATTTCCATAGCAGCCTTTCCTACTGAGCTCATAGCCAATGCAGAGAATACTACTGGAATCATACCTCCAATAAACAAGGCAGCCAATACATCCGCCTTGAAAATATTGATACCATCAATACCTGTGAATGTAACATAAGCAGCAAACAAGGCCAATGCAGTCAATGCAGCAGAAGCAATGGCAAATCCCTTACCTACGGCAGCCGTCGTATTACCAACAGAATCCAAGATATCCGTACGAGTACGCACTTCCTCAGGTAATTCACTCATCTCGGCAATACCACCTGCGTTATCCGCAATAGGTCCGAATGCATCAATTGCCAATTGCATAGCAGTTGTTGCCATCATGGCAGAAGCGGCAATCGCTACACCATAGAAACCAGCCAAGGAATAAGCTCCCCAGATAGCACCTGCGAAAAGAATGATTGGAATAGCTGTTGAAATCATACCAGTAGAAAGACCAGCGATGATGTTAGTAGCAGCACCGGTAGCTGATTTCTGAACGATATCAACAACAGGCTTCTTGCCCAATCCAGTATAATATTCAGTAACGTATGAAATCGCACCACCTACGAACAATCCGATACAAACTGTCCAGAATACATTGATGTTTGCGATAGTTTGTGCACCCTCTCCGAAATAAACCATGGTCATTTCAGCCGGCAACATCCACTTGATCAATCCGAAACAAGCAACTGCAGTCAAGATAATGGATGTCCAGTTACCTCTATTCAATGCAGCTTGTACCTGAGCTTCCTTGGAATCATCCTTAGCGGAAATCAAAAATGTTCCGATGATAGAGAAGATGATACCTAAACCAGCAATTACGATCGGTAACAAGATAGGTCCGATACCACCGAACTGGTCAGGAATTGAACCGCCCATATCCTTGATTACATAATTACCCAATACCATTGCAGCCAATACAGTAGCTACATATGAACCGAACAAATCGGCTCCCATACCTGCTACGTCACCAACATTATCACCAACGTTATCGGCAATGGTTGCAGGGTTACGAGGATCATCCTCAGGAATACCAGCCTCTACCTTACCCACAAGGTCAGCACCTACGTCAGCAGCCTTGGTATAAATACCACCACCCACACGTGCAAACAATGCAATAGACTCGGCTCCCAATGAGAAACCAGCCAAGGTTTCAAGAAGAATGGTCATGTTTTGTGTACCATTTTCGCCCCATTGGCCACCCATTAACCATACATATAATACAGCAAACAAAGTACTCAAACCAAATACGGCCAAACCAGCTACTCCCAATCCCATTACGGTACCACCCTTGAATGATACTTGCAATGCTTTGGATAAACTTGTTCTAGCAGCTTGTGTAGTTCTTACATTAGCTTTTGTTGCCACTTTCATTCCTATATATCCTGCCAAGGCAGAGAATACAGCACCAATAACGAACGCTACCACAATGAACCAGTGAGTTGATTCGACGTAAGCAGACAATGCTCCCAATGCAGCTCCGGCGATCACTACGAATATGGCCAACATTCTATATTCTGCTTTCAAGAAAGACATTGCACCTTCAGCAATGTGATTGGCAATGCCACTCATTTTTTCGTTTCCTTCATCCTGCTTGCTTACCCAAGAATTCAGGTAAATCATGTATAGTAATCCGATGACACCAAAAACAGGTAAGATATAAACCAAACTTTCCATAGGTTTTACTTGTTTTGACTTATTTAATAAAGTATCTAATCAATTGATTTGAGCCGATTTAATAGGCCTTTTCAAATCAGAGGGCAAAAGTACACCTTTATTTTAATATAGGGTACTCGAAATGCTTATTTTATCGGCAAAACTAACGTAGAAACCATAGGTTTATGGTCTGAAATCGAAGTCGAAACGGTTTTGGAAGACAAAACCGTAATCTCAGGTGAGCTTAGAATGTAATCTATCTTTAGAAATGGGATGTTACCATTGTATGTAAAACCCAATCCGAGACCTCCCTCGACAAAGGTATCTTTCAGGCGACTACATAAAATCCTATAGGTATAGGATTGCGGTGGGTCGTTAAAATCACCACATAAGATGACAGGACGGGAACTCGCTTCGATGGAAGCCCTGACTTTCTTGGCCTGTCCTGCCCGAACAGCTGCTGCGGATTTCACTTGGGAGAGAATTCCTCTTGTTGCATCCAACGTTTCCTTATCATTCAATTCGTTCAGCTCGGTATTTTCTGAAAGGTCGTCCACCTCCGAACTGATCCTATTGGAATGTAAGTGAATATTATATAATCTGAACACATATCCCTCCATCTCAATATCAGCCCACAATGCTCCATTGCTTGTCTTTATTTTCTCCAGTTTCAAATCCTTTGAATCCCTAATGGGGAATTTGGATACGATATGCTGCGAGCCCCTACCTACCTGGTGTGGATATTCCTTACTGAATGATTCCAATTCCTTTACATTCAATCCCAATTCCTGAAGGCAAATAACATCAGGGTCCTGGGCTTTCATCATGTCTATGAATTGGGGATAGAGCTTATTATTATAAATATTCCCGCCTTGGGCATTGAATGTCATGACCTTGACCACTTTTCCCTTTGCCGTTACGGAACCCCGAAAAGGATTCCCTGTAAACTTACTCACACCACTCCAACTCATGATGAGACAAATCATGGAAAAAATGAAATACCATTTTCGTTGGTACATCCAAAAGAGAACGAAAAGCATATTGAGCAACACCAGTACCGGGAAACCCAACCCCATAAAAATGAAAGGCCAAAAACTTGATGGATTGAAGTAAGGTGCCGCAAAGGATATTCCTGTGAGGATTATCAGCATGAAATTCAGCCACCTGAGTATTTTGGTGAAACAGCCTACCTTTGACTCCGACATGAGGCGTACTAATCTAGCTTATTATGGTAATTATTGAGGAATGCCTGTTCTTCTTCTGTCAGGCTTTTGATTCCTTTCCTACTGATCTTATCCAGAATCGCATCGATTTTTTCCTGAACAGATCCATAATCCGAAGCTCGGCCAGGGGCCTGTGATTGGCTTTGTTTGATTTTTTCCTTGTTCCTGAATGCCACTTTGGGTTTCGGGCGCCTGGATGCAGAGCGCTTTCCTTGGAAAAATCCGAAAAACCGATCCGAAAAACGATTGAAAGGTACACTCAAATCATTTCCTCTCCTAAGTAGGTAAACAAAGTACCAACCAAAGAATGCGCCTCCCAAATGGGCAAAATGGTCTGTACCCGATCCCATGTTGGATGCACCGACAACATCAAGGAAGATGATGACAGCAACGATATATTTCAGTTTGGTTTCGAAAAGGATAAGGTTTACCCGGTAATCAGGGGCCACTGTTCCCGCTGCCATTGCTATTGCCATTACCGCACCTGATGCACCTAAGGAGTAGTCTGCTACATAACTAGCATTGAACAAGCCAATAATCAAGGAAGATAGTACGAAACTCACTGCTCCTGCAAAACCTCCCATGATATAAATAGGTAGGATTCTTTTATCATTGAGCATATCCCCTGCTATCCTACCAAACCAGTACAACCACAACATATTCCAAAAAATATGCATGAAGTCCATGTGAAGAAACATACAGGTAAAGAGTCCCCAAGGATGGAAGACCAATTCTTTCAAGTCTGAAGCAACACTGAAGAAATATACGAACTGTTTGAATCCCGGACCGGTGGCGAATCCATTACTGACACTCATGAATACGCTGAGGATATTCACTCCAACGAATACTGCTACATTAATAAGTATCAGCCTGACAACCATGTTGCCAGTCTTGAAATAATGTATCATGTCGTTCCAGATGGATCTGAACATCAGCTTTTATTTTTTACAAGCCCAAATTTAAGGATATTCAAGCATACAACGAACAAAGCCCCCCAGTAGTTTCGACACTTACCAGCGATTATTTCCTTTTCGCCAAAATAATATGATGAAGAAGCCGGTCAATGCACCTCCCAAATGAGCAAAATGACCGATACCGGTATTAAGGCCACTGAGTCCCAAGACCAATTCTAGCACACCGAAAATAATTACCATGTATTTTGCTTTCATGCGGACGGGTGGAATAATCAGTCCTATGATGTTATTCGGGAATATCATTCCGTAGGCCAATAACAATCCGAATATGGAACCAGAAGCTCCTAAGGAATGGTAATATTGGGATACTCCCCATCCTCCCGTAGTAAGATATGCCTCAAGGGTTGTGGTCGATAATTGGATGAGCATCGCTCCCAGCCCCGTAGCCAAGTAGTAAAAAAGGAATTTCTTAGATCCCCAGTAGGATTCCAATGCAGGCCCGAAAAAAAACAGGCCGAACATATTGAAGAAAAGATGATTGAAATCCGCATGCATGAACATATGCGTTACAATCTGATAGGGCTCGAAATAATCACTCGTAGGATAAAACAGGGAAAAACCCATCCTATCCCAACCCAATGGCTCCTCCAAGAGCTTCGTAGCAAAGAACATCAGGATATTGATGATGAGTAAATGCTTGACCGTCTCGGTTATCTTAATCATTACTAAATGTTGGCTTAAAGCGTTAGGCAAACCTTTGTTTCCAAGGGAATCCAATTCTCCTTATACAATAAACTATGTCATTTCCCTTTCAAAAGTTCACTTATGCCATGCATTATAATATATCTATTTTTTCTATTTTTGCCTTAGCACTAGAACGCAAACAAAAATCATTCGATGTCCGCTACACTCACTTACACCATCGTTTTGGCATTGATTTTCCTTGGTAGGAAATTATTCATTGCCCAACAACAACAGGGTTAATCCGATTTTTTATACATTCTAAAACGCCCCATTCCCATACGCTGTAAGAAATGGCACAGGGAAACCCTAAGTACCCCGAATCCATATTGTGTACTCCTTTTCAGGTTAATGGAAGATGCTTCCTCGAAGTATTTGGTAGGGCAGGTTACCTCCGCGATGTGGAATCCTGCATAGATGATTTGGGATAACATTTCGTTATCAAAAACGAAATCATCAGAATTCTCATTAAAATTAATGGTTTCCAACACTTCCCTACTAAAGGAACGGTATCCCGTATGGTATTCCGAAAGCTTATAGTTCACCAACATATTCTGGGTGAATGTCAGGAATCTATTGGCAATGTATTTATATAGTGGCATACCTCCCTGCAGCGCTCCTTTCCCTAATATCCTCGACCCCAACACCACCGGGTACAATTCATCCCCGATGATATTCACCATTGCAGGTATCAATTTGGGAGTATACTGATAATCGGGATGCAACATGATGATGATGTCCCCCTCCAATTCCAAGGCCTTATTATAAAGGGTTTTCTGATTTCCACCATATCCCTTATTTTTTTCATGGCGAATGGTATGCCTGATTCCAATCTCCTTGGCTACCTCAAGGGTATTATCATTACTGGCATCATCACAAAGGATGACCTCATCCACCAAATCCAAAGGAATCTCCCTGTATGTTTGTTCAAGAGTCAATGCGGCATTATAAGCAGGCAATACCACTATGACTTTTTTACCATTATACATATACAGATTTTGTTTTCTTGTTCATTCTTAGAATATCAATCCGCCACTATCTCAGTCTGGTAAATCGGCGAAAGAATCTTGATATTCTCCTTAACCCACAACTTCCCTTCCAGTTGGAATAGACTATCCCTTGTATCCACCATTACAATCTTAACCTCTCCTATTCCCATTCCATCCAGTCCTTTTTTCTGATTCCCTGCCTCATAAACCTTATTGGCAGCATCCACCACAACAATGGATTCATTCTTTCCAAGGACAAGTCCTTCCATGTCACTCAAGGGAATTTCTTCCTGAATATCCAATATTCTCGTATTCCCCAATCCAAAAGTTACCTCATATTTTTTCTCATCCAGATTGGTAAACGCAATCGTAAAGGCATCCTTTTCCGTATTCTTGTCCGACCAGATATAATAAATGCCCTTATGGTCTACGAATTTCTTCTCCATTTCCGTGCCATTAAAATAGACTCCCTCACTCAGGAAATAAGGCCTGATATCCGAAGTGTCCCTTACATAAAAACGGGCTTCCACCTTCAGTGATTGGTCATCCTCATTCATTTGGGCCTTTACATCAAGATATACTTTCTCATTGGGGTTGATATGCGAGGTATTCGTAGGGACACAGGATATCCCTCCTACCAATCCAAGGCATAAAAAAAACCAACTTATCCTATTCTTGAAAATCATTGAAACGAATCATCTTATACCATCCCAATATACTGAAATAAAAGTCCAATACACGGCTTCATTTATGCAACCCTAAAATAACTTACTGTACTGTAATTGAATAATTGCATTTATTGCTGTAAATTTGCAAACTTATGATTAAAAAGCTGCTTTTTATATTAATTGGAACAATAGTTCTATTGGCTCCTTCTTGTAAGTCTGAGTTCGAAACCATTCGTTCACAAGGATCTGCTGAAGAACGATTGACCATGGCCAGGGAATATTTGGAGAAAGAGGAATGCTACAAAGCACAAACACTTTTCGAGAGTGTCATCGGAGCATATCGAGGCTTACCCGAACAGGAGGGTATCTATTTCGATTATGCCCAGTCGCATTTCTGTCAGGGAAGTTATTTGACATCCGCACATTATTTCAACAATTTTGCCACTACCTACCCTAACAGCAATAAAAGGGAGGAGGCTGATTACATGGTTGCCTTTTCCTACTACAGCCTTTCACCGGATTACAAGTTGGAACAGACTTATACCCAAAAAGCCATCAACCAATTCCAATTATTCATCAATACACATCCCAATAGTGACCGAGTCGCTGATGCCAACAAACATATTGATGATTGTAGGGAAAAATTGGAACAAAAAGCATTTGCGGAGGGTAAACTATATTATGACCTCAAGCAATTCGAAGCAGCTACCGTTTCTTTCAAGAATCTCCTTAAGGATTTTCCTGAGACGCCAAATGCGGAAAGGGTTCGTTACCTCATCGCAAAAGCGGGTTACAAATGGGCAGAGAACAGTATCCTGATCAAACAGGCAGAAAGATATACAATGGCAAATAGTGACGCTGAGACATTCTTAGCGAGACACACTAGTAGCCAATATACCAGAGAGGTGAAATTCATCCTTAATGATTCTTCTAATAAAGTAAAGGAATTAACCAATGAGTGATATCAAAAGTCGCGCACAAGGAATCGAGTCCAGCGCAAGAGCAAGGAATGTCAACGAGATTGCTGATAAGTCATCCAATATCTATGAATCACTTGTAGTGATTTCAACAAGGGCACGTCAGCTTTCTGTTCAGTTGAAGAAAGAACTCCAAGGAAAGTTGGAGGAATTCTCCTCTGCTACAGACAGCCTTGAGGAAGTGAATGAGAACAAGGAGCAAATCGAAATCTCCAAGTTCTATGAGCGCCTACCTAATCCTGCTACCATTGCCATGAAGGAATTCATGGAGGATGAGTTGTCATTCCGCCACAAGGAACACGATTACAGACGCTAATATCTAGCCTACACTAGATTACACATATTGTGCAAAATACCTTAAAAGGAAAAAAGATACTGCTCGGTATTACCGGCAGTATCGCTGCATATAAGGCAGCCTTTCTTACCCGGCTCCTCATCAAACAAGGAGTTGAGGTAAAAGTGGTGATGACATCATCCGCTAGCGGTTTTATCACACCACTCACACTTTCCACCTTATCCAAACATCCTGTACATTCTGATGTCAGTTCGGATGCAGGATGGAATAACCATGTGGAAATGGGACTTTGGGCTGATGCAATGCTTATTGCTCCGGCTACGGCCAATACATTGGCTAAGTTAGCTCATGGATTATGCGATAACATGGTAGCAGCTACTTACCTATCTGCAAGATGCCCCGTCTTCGTGGCACCCGCCATGGATGTGGATATGTGGCATCATCCATCCACCCAATCCAATATCAAGCAATTAATCAGCTTTGGAAACAGGGTCATACCTGTTGGGAAAGGAGAACTCGCCAGTGGACTAGTGGGAGAAGGAAGAATGGCGGAACCAGAGGATATCGTAAGGTATTTGTCTGATTTCTTTGCCAAGAAACAGGATTTCTCACTACAGACATTCATGGTTACGGCAGGCCCTACATTCGAACCCATCGACCCTGTTCGTTTCATTGGCAATCATTCCTCTGGAAAAATGGGTGTAGCCATAGCGGAGGAATTAGCCGAACGTGGGGCCAAGGTTCATCTTGTGCTAGGACCATCAAGACTCCAACCCTCACATCCCAATATCGTGTTACATAGTGTCATGACAGCTGAGGAAATGTTTCAGGCAGCGACAAAACATTTCCCGGATTGCGATGGCGCCATCATGGCTGCTGCCGTTGCGGATTATCGACCAAAGGATGTATCGGACATCAAAATCAAGAAAAAGGATGGGGACATGTCCATAGAATTGGCAAGGACCAAGGATATTGCGGCACACTTGGGTCAGATGAAGAAAAATGGACAGATTCTTGTCGGATTTGCATTAGAGACCAATAATGAAATGGAAAATGCCCAAAAGAAACTGACCAAAAAGAACTTTGATTTTATCGTACTGAATTCACTCAATGATAAGGGAGCCGGATTCAATCACAACACCAACAAGATTACCATTGTCCGCAAGGACAATATAATCCGTAAATTTGAGTTAAAATCAAAGAAAGCTGCCGCCGGGGATATTGCCAATGAAATTGTGGATATCTCTGATAACAGTCCATCATAAAATTGACATTATGAAATCATTCATACCTTTTGTATTCCTACTCTTTACGACTGTTGCCCTCCAAGCACAGGAATTCAATTATAATGTAAGATTGAATTTTGAAAAGGCCCAAACTACCGACCCTAAGGTTTTCGAAAGTTTGGAATTGGCGTTGAAGAACTTTTTGAATAATCAAAAATGGACCAATGACGAGTACGAACCAGAGGAGAGGATTGATTGTAACATACAATTGACCATTACGGAAGAATTATCGGCTACCGCATTCAAGGCCGACATGGCTGTCCAGGCATCCAGGCCTGTATATGGTTCCGATTACCAAACAACCCTCATTTCTTATGTAGATAAGGGCGTGGTATTCGAATACGAGGTGTTCCAGCCTTTGGAATTCAGTGATAATGTATTCAATGATAACCTGACTTCTATTCTGGGATTTTACTGTTACATCATCCTAGGTATGGATTATGATTCCTTTTCGCCATTCGGAGGAGAGGCACATTTCCAAAAAGCACAGGACATCCTTAATTCTGTTCCACCAAATGCCACAAGTAGGTACAAGGGTTGGAGACAGTTGGATGGTAATAGGAACCGGTACTGGATGATTGAGAGTATTCTGAGTCCAAGAACAAGGAATATGAGACAAGCCATGTACAACTACCACAGATTGGCATTGGATGTCATGGCCAATGATGTTGCAGTGGGCAGATCAGCCATGCACAGTGCTCTAAAGGAGATGGAAAAGGTCAGTAAGAGCTATCCTAATGCCATGATTGTACAGATGTTTGCCTTGGCGAAGGGCGACGAAATCATCGAGGTATTCAAGGGTGGTACAAGACAGGAACAGAATGATGTCATTCGCATCATGAGTAAGATAGATGCAGCCAATGCATCCAAGTACAGGAAAATCAGGGGCTAAACTTCTGATTTTTTTATAAGTTCATCTAAAATAGCCTTGTACGGTATGAAGTACAGGGCTATTTTTATAGTATCCATTCCCATAAATGTTAAAACTT
Source organism: Saprospiraceae bacterium (assembly GCA_020631355.1). Taxonomy (GTDB): domain Bacteria; phylum Bacteroidota; class Bacteroidia; order Chitinophagales; family Saprospiraceae; genus JAHDCE01. The sequence continues at coordinate 30,910 of JAHDHL010000001.1, forward strand.
GCTTTTTGTTTCGGTCTTGTAACCTATGATTGCAACCCCTCGTCTCATAGGTTTGTCTATTTAATCAAACAGAACCACATATGGCAGCAGAACGCCTTAGTCAAAAATCTAGGTTGATGCATGATGATACCCACGCTGTTTTAGTAAAGGATTGCCTTAAAGGAGATAGGAAAGCCCAATACAGGCTCTACCGACTTTACAGCAGGGCCATGTTCAATACTTGTCTTCGTATGCTGAAGAACAGAGAGGATGCTGAAGATGTACTTCAGAATTCCTTTGTGGATGTATTCAGCAAACTGAATATGTTCAGGGGTGACTCTACTATCGGAGCATGGATCAAGAGAATCGTCGTCAATAATTGCATCAATTACATCAAGAAAAAAAGGATTCCCCTAACGGATCTGGAACAATCCAGGATTGAGAATATCAAGGAAAATCAGGTAGAGGAAGAATTGAAGATTGATGTCAGTAGGGTTCAGGAGGCCCTTTACCAACTTCCTCATGGATATCGTGTAGTATTCTCACTCTATGCCATCGAGGGATATGACCATGCCGAAATTGCGGAAATCTTGGAAACATCCGTTTCTACTTCCAAATCCCAATACAGCAGGGCCAAAAAACGAATGAGAGAAATTTTAAAAGAAAAGCAAAATCTAATTCAAAATTCATGAGTAAGGATAGATTGGAAGATTTCATCTCCGAACACAGGAACGAATTTGACGCAGAAATCCCCGGATTGGATCTTTGGGGTAAGATTGACAAGGAATTGCATCCATCGCCTAAGGCGGATCAGCAATCAGCCTCATACATCAATATAGGTAGGGCCGCAGCAGTCGTGGCCATCATGTTTGTGGCTTGTTATTGGATATTTGCACCAACATATGCGAATTCCGCCACGGTACAACATGTCAACGAATCCCCTGAGCAACTTCTTTATGAGGCAAATCCTGAATTGGCGGAAATATCTGAATATTACAATAGAAAAATCAATAAGAATAAGGGACGTCTGGCCGTCTTGGACCACCATGACCCCGACTTATACCGTGATCTGAACCATATGGAATCCATGTTTGATACACTCAGGATGGAATGGCAAATGAATCCCCACAAATCAGATGAAAAACTGGTTAATGCAATGATTGCCAACCTTAGAACCCGTTCCACATTGTTGGAAAATGTAGTGGGTCGTATCGAGGGGCATGACCAATCCTTTACTGCCGCCAGACCTGCTGTTTTCAGGAATTGGTAAGCATTCACAGGGTGTTATAAATATAATATTATGAAAATCGTACAATTACATATCAGTCTTTTCTTCCTTTTCCTTATGCCTTTTGCCCTACTTGCAGAAGATGACCAGCGCAAGGAATTCGTTAAGGAAATCAACAAATCCTATAATATCAGTAGGAAAGGGGACCTTACTATCATCAATAAGCATGGCAAGGTGGATATCAAGACTTGGGACAAGCCCATGGTGAAGATTGATGTTGAAATCGTGGTGCAAGCCAAGGATGGGGACAGGGCTGAGGATGTTTTTGAACGAATCAACATAGATTTTGATAATGGTAGTGATTTCGTAAAGGCCATCACTAATATTTCAAATAAGAAAAATAATACCTGGCAAGTCCTTTGGCCGAGTTCGGACAGGGATGAATTTGAAATCAATTATGAAGTAAGTATGCCACATGCCGGAAGATTGGATGTGAGGAATAAATATGGGGATACTTATGTTGCGGAAACAGATGGTCCAGTTAATGCGGAAGTGGGTTACGGTAGTATCCGTTTTGAGGGTGTGAATAACGAACTTAAGCTATACTTAGGCTATGGGGATGCCACAGTCATCAAGGCCGAATCCATTACAGCGGAAGTGAATTATTCCAAAATCGGAATCCGTAATGCGGATGATGCTGATTTGAATACCAAATATTCCAAGGTCAATATCGAACATGTGGGTTCTATGAGGACCATTACGAAGTATGATGAATTCACTATCAATAGTGCAGGAACCATGCGCTCAGAGGGGAAATATGGAAAATTCAACATCAACCAGATTGGTAAATTGATTGCTGATGGAAAATATACGGATTACATTATCGGTTCATTGACTTCCGAGGCTGATGTGGTCCTGAGTTATGGTGGACTGAGCATTGAGAGCCTCAAGAGTGGTTTCGATAATATTCGTTTGGATGGCAGCTATGCTAATTTCAAGATTATCACAGATCCTAACATCAGTTATAAGGTAGATGCCAGTGCCTCATATGGTGATGTCAAATTACCCGAGCAAATCAATACCACCTACAAGCGTGACAGTGGTTATTCCTACAGGGTTGAGGGAACCGTTGGCAAAGGTTCTTCCAACAGTATCATCAAGGTTAAGGTCAATTACGGAGATATCCGAATCAGGTGAAAAAAATAATAGCCCTGGAGCAATCTCCAAGGCTATTATAAGAATTTTGGTTTTAAGTGCATGGTGAATTGAGACTCCCCCTTCAGAAAGGGGGAGTTATTTTTTTGCACCTATTATACCTTATCTGTATAGATACATATATCTGTTTCGATCCAATTCCCTGAAGAACGGGTCATTCAAATCCTTAATGAATCGGATGGCTTCTCCGGTTGACTTCATTTCAGGTCCTAATTGCTTATCCACATTCGGGAACTTGTTGAATGAGAATACCGGTACCTTGATGGCAAAACCCTCAAGATGCTTTTCAATGGTAAAATCACTCAGCTTCTTATTCCCCAGCATGACGTGGGTTGCAATATTCAAATAAGGGACGCCATATGCCTTGGCAATGAATGGCGTTGTCCTCGAACCCCTTGGATTCGCTTCGATGACATATACCTTATCATCCTTGATGGCAAATTGGATATTAATCAATCCCTTGATTTGAAGGGCGAATGCGATTCTTCTTGTGTACTCCTTCATTGTTTCCACTACCTCATCGGAAAGACTATAGGTTGGTAACAACGCCGAACTATCACCGGAGTGGATTCCTGCTGGCTCCACATGCTCCATGATTCCCATGATATGGACATCCTCCCCATCACAAATAGCATCAATCTCAGCTTCCTTTGCTCTTTCGAGGAATTGGTCAATCAGGATATTATTATCAGGAATATGTTTGAGGATACTGAGAACCTGCTTTTCCAGTTCGTCATTATTGATGACAATCCTCATTCTTTGTCCGCCCAATACATATGATGGTCTTACCAATACAGGATAAGTCACCTTATTGGCTACCTCCAATGCTTCATCCGCATCCTTGGCTGAACCATATCTTGGATAAGGAATATCCAATGTTCTCAACAAATCGGAGAACACACCCCTATCCTCGGCAATGTCCATATGTTTGAAGCTGGTACCAATGATTTTGATCCCTTTCTCATTGAATTTCTTGGCCAATTTCAATGCTGTCTGCCCTCCTAATTGGACAATGACCCCCACTGGCTTTTCATGTTCGATGATTTCTTCGATATGCTCCCAGAATACTGGTTCGAAATATAGTTTATCTGCTATATCAAAATCAGTGGAAACCGTTTCAGGATTACAATTCACCATAATGGCTTCATATCCTGCTTCCTTCACAGCTAATAATCCGTGTACGCAGCAGTAATCGAACTCGATACCCTGGCCAATACGGTTAGGTCCTGCTCCCAGTACGATGATTTTCTTCTTATCAGAAACGACACTTTCGTTTTCCTGGTCGAATGTGGAATAGAAATAAGGTGTCTGTGCTTCGAACTCAGCAGCACAGGTATCCACCATCTTATAGGTTCTGCGGATACCCAATTGTTTTCTTCTATTGGTAACATGGACTTCCTTGATTCTCATTACCCAAGCAATTTGGGCATCAGAGTATCCCATGACCTTCAATTCCCTAAGGAATTCCTCCGTCAAATCCTCTGCTACATTGAAACGCATCAATTGTTGTTCTGCATCCACCAAACGTTTGATTTGCTTGATGTACCAAGGGTCGATACGAGTCAACTTATGAATGGTACGTTGTGGAACGCCCAAACGCAATGCATCTTTCAGACGATAAATCCTATCATCACTAGGAGTCTCCAATCGTGCTAGGATATCCTCTGTCTTGATCCATTCTTTCTTATCTGCGCCCAATCCCATTCTGTTATTCTCCTGGGACTGACATGCCTTTTGCAGGGCTTCCAAGAATGTCCTACCGATGGACATCACCTCTCCTACGGATTTCATCTGAAGTCCTAGGGTATGGTCTGCACCGTTGAACTTATCAAAATTCCATCTTGGCATTTTTACGATGACATAATCCAATGTCGGTTCGAAATAAGCCGAAGTTGTTTTGGTAATCTGATTCTTCAGTTCATCCAAGTTATAACCGATAGCCAATTTGGCAGCAATCTTTGCAATCGGATAACCTGTCGCCTTACTGGCTAATGCCGATGAACGACTCACCCTTGGATTGATTTCGATGGCAATCAATTTTTCGGTCTGGGGATCTTGCGCAAACTGTACATTACAACCACCGGCAAAGTTACCCATGGAACGCATCATCAGGATGGCATCATTCCTCATTTGCTGATAACAGGTATCGGAAAGAGTCATTGCTGGTGCCACGGTGATACTATCCCCGGTATGGACACCCATCGGATCCAGGTTCTCAACCGTACAGATAATGACTACATTATCATTCGCATCCCTTAATAATTCAAGTTCGTATTCTTTCCAACCCAAAACGGCCTTTTCCACCAAAACCTCATGGGTAGGTGAAGCTTCAAGCCCCCTTCTAAGTGCTGCGGAGAAATCCTCCTCTTTCATTACGAATCCTCCACCATGACCACCTAGGGTATATGATGGACGAATCACCAATGGGAACCCGATTTCCTGGGCTGCTTCCATTCCCTCTAGGAATGAATTAGCGATTCTGGAGGGCGCAACGTTCATTCCCAACTTCACGATATGTTCCTTGAACGCTTCCCTATTCTCAGCCAATTCGATGGCATCCAGATCCACTCCGACGAGCCTAACGCCATATTTTTCCCAGACTCCATGTTTTCCTACCTCAATGGCAAGATTCAGTGCAGTCTGACCTCCCATGGTGGGCAATACGGCATCAATTTGTCTTTCTTCAAGGACCTGTATGATACTCTCCACAGTCAAGGGCAATAGATAGACGTGGTCCGCCGTAACGGGGTCTGTCATAATCGTAGCAGGATTGGAGTTAATCAGAGTAACTTCAATTCCTTCTTCCCTTAATGATCTTGATGCTTGAGTACCAGAATAGTCGAATTCACAGGCTTGCCCGATAATGATGGGTCCGCTTCCAATGATAAGAACGGATTTAATAGAAGTATCCTTCGGCATGGAGTGCAATCTTTTATACTTATCGGAAAACATTGAAATGACCCTTAAGTTTTGGATTCCTATTAAAATTCTTCCGTTAAGTATTCGGTTTATGAATTCCGATCAGACATCCTATTAATTGTCAGGGTGTTAAATCATTATAAAACAACCCTTTCTGAAACGTCTGATTATAACTGCGCGCAAAGATAATTAAAAGTGAACTTTTCCTTTTGGATAATAGGCAATTTTATTGGTTAAAATTTGAACCTTGTGCTAGCCTATTGATAATGAAAAACATACGCATACCACATATGGGGAATTCAGATCAGACATTGGTAGTTCATAGGAATACATCCATCTAATTTAATACTACACTTGCATGGATTATGGTTATACTCGTCATCATACATCATCTGGTTCACTCTGTAATTACGGAATGTTCCTTGTCTTCGGTAGGACAGTAACATTCGGTTGACTGAAATATTTCTTCACTTATATTGTTATAATTAGACCATGAAAAAAACATATATCATTGTCATCCTTGTGGTCGCGTTACTGATTTCCATGGTTGTCATCATGGTTCCTGTAGTGCAGTTAATTCTTCAAGATGAAAAAAGACATGGTTTTGAACATACAAAAGCCATTGACTTCAAGGCGGAATTATTGGATGGAAGCACATTCGAATTCAAGGATCTAAAAGGGAAGTATGTCCTCTTGGATTTTTGGGGAAGTTGGTGCGGCCCCTGCAGACGGGCCAATAAGGGAGTGGTAGAACTACACGATGAATTCAACGGAAAGATATTCCAGGATGCGGATGGATTCGAAATTGTAAGCGTTGCGATAGAAAACGATGAAGTTCCTTGGAAAGCAGCCATAGAAAAAGACCAACTCGATTGGAAGCATCATATCATTACCTATCGTTCCGATGAACATCGGATATCAAAACAATATGGTATCAAGAGTATCCCTGCTCCCATATTGATTGGTCCTGATGGTGATATCATAGGTTACAAGTGGTCTGAACGAAAAATGAGAAGATATCTAAAAGATAAATTGCAGTCATGATTAAGAAAGCATTACCCATACTCATCCCTATCCTATTGATAGGAGGATACTACCTCGGTAGAATGATTTACTTCACTCCCAATTATAGCAGTGGTGAGGTAGCCCCGAATTTTACAGGGACCCGTCCTGATGGTACGACCTTTGAGCTCAAAGACCTGCAAGGACAGTATGTCCTTTTGGAATTCTGGGGAAGTTGGTGTGGGGACTGCAGGGTTTCCCACCCTGACTTAGTGAAACTCTATGATGAGTTCAATGGCAAATCCTATAAGGATGCGGATGGATTCGAAATCGTGAGTGTTGCTCTGGAAACGAGGGAATCCAGTTGGAAGCGGGCCATTGAAAAGGACGGATTACGTTGGTCGCATCATACTGCCCAATTTGCTGAACGCAGCAGTAAGATGTTCGATCAACCTTTGGCCTTGGATTATGGTATCCGCTGGGCACCGACCTCGTTCCTCATTAACCCCAAAGGGGAAATCATCAAGGTAAGTCCAAGCAAATCCACACTTTCCGATTTCTTATCCGAGCGGTTGAAATAATACCCTATCGCTCGAATGAGTTTGAAAAGTTGTGTAGGTTTTGTAGGTTCGTGACTATTGATGCATCCTATGTATGCTTCCCTTAAATTCATTCGTATGAAAGCCATGATTTTTGCCGCAGGTCTGGGTACCCGACTCAGGCCATTGACCAATGACCGTCCGAAAGCCATGGTTGAAGTGAATGGCCAAACCCTACTCGAAATCAATATTCGGAAATTGGTGGGTTTCGGATTCAAGGATATCGTGGTGAATGTACATCACTTTGCGGATTTGGTGATTGATTTCCTAGAGTCCAATGATTTTGGCGCGAACATCATTATTTCCGATGAGAGGGATGAATTATTGGAAACAGGAGGTGGATTAAGAAAGGCTGCCGATTTTCTGATGGAAGATGATTTCCTGGTTCACAATGTGGATATCCTAACGGATATTGACCTCCATAAAATGGTACACCACCATAAGCGCAACAATGCCTTGGCTACACTAGCTACCCGTCAACGGGATACTTCCAGGTATCTTCTTTTTGATGAGCAACAAGTACTGCACGGTTGGACGAATGTCAAGGCAGGAATCGTCAGACAAAAAAGAGTCACGGAGAATGACTTGTTCTTCAGGGCTTTCTCTGGCATACATGTGATTTCCCCCCAGCTTTTCAAACTCTTTACCCGCAAGGGTAAATTTTCCATTATTGATACTTATCTCGATTGTGCCAAGGAGCATTTCATTCAGGAATTCCGTCATGATGATGGTGTGTGGCTGGATGTGGGCAAGCCTGAGAGTCTGAGGGAAGCAGAGGGTTTGGATTGGGTTTGATGAAGTAAGGTTTCCTTGGTTTTATCTGTGGGTTTTTTATCTTTGGTAAAAAAACATACTAAGTCCAACTAACAAGTGGCACAAACTAACAACATTACTACTGAGAGAGACAAAATTAAGAATCAATTTGCCCGAGGCAAAGTTGAGCAGGGAATCAAGTCCCTATGCTTTTTCTGTGACACCTACTGTGACAGTGAATCTGACAAGATTACAGCTACCAATTTTAGCGGACAATTTTATATGTATCGAAAGGACTATCGAGCAAGGATAATTCCTATCACTGATTGGCAAGTAACCGTAAGCAATATCATTGTAGGATGTCTTGAGCATCTGAATTATGTATATGAAGACCTACTAGATTTTTATGAAGACAATTAAGGAAAGCATATCAACCATACGAGAATTCTTGGATAAGGATTTAGAAATTGCATCTGATTTATTATTAGAAGCAACACGGAATTTTTCCACTTCAACTCGCTTGGAAGATGAAGTCGTAATGCTCAAATGGGAATATGTTATTGCAAATGATGATAGAAAACAAGACATCATTAATCGTTACAAGGAGATTCTTACAACATTAGAGCGTGAATATAACGCAGAAAAAGTTGATAATAAACAAAAGAGAATAGAGGAACTTAACCAAGTGAGTGAAGCTTCAATCAACAATGAGATCATTGTTAGACTAGATGGTATTATAAAAAAATATTCTCGACGATCATCATTCGAACTCAACATACCAAAATTAAAACTTAGTCAAGGCAAAATTGTTGGTCTAGTCGGAGAAAATGCCACAGGGAAATCTACGCTATTAAATATTATTGCTGGAGAGGTATCACATGATAGCGGTACCATTAGATTCCCACTTTTCAAGGAAAAGAGATGGGTAAAAATCAAATCACACATTTCCTATATCCCCCAACAATTAGATGAATGGCAAGGCTCTCTATTAGAAAACATCAGTTTCCATGCTGCACTACATGGTATAAAAGGGGAAGAAAATGACAAGGCCGTCAAGAGAATCATTCACCTCCTTGGTCTAGGAGATTACACCCAACATACCTGGAAAGAACTTTCGGGTGGATACAAGCTTAGGTTTGCTTTGGCAAAAGCATTGGTATGGAAGCCAAAGCTTCTTATTCTTGACGAACCACTGGCTCACTTAGATATTAATGCTCAAATAACTGTACTGAATGATTTGAAACAACTTTCTAAAAACAGAAAGCATCCATTGGCCATATTGGTTTCTTCACAACATATTCATGAAATAGAATACATAGCGGATAAATTACTCTTCATGAAAAATGGTAAACTTACCAATCAAAGTATTTCAGATACTCATGAACCCAATCTCTTACATTTTGAATTAGGGTGCAATCTTGATTCTCATCAACTCCGATTGGCTCTTAGTAAAATTCCTGACATCCAAGTTACAGATAAGGAAATGTATAACATACTATCTGTACCACAGTATTTCACTACAAATAAAATTTTAGGATTACTTATTACTGAGGGTATCGAAATTAATTACTTCAGAAATATCAGCCAATCAATTAAGCTAAAATTCTATGAGACCAAAAGAAACAATAACACATAACAATTTCATATCCCGCACAGATGAATACCTAAGAAAAAACGCCCCACACATCTGGGATATTAATATACACTACATACTTCCAATATCAATATTACTTACTGTAATATTTTTCGTGTGTGGATATCTTTTTTCATTGTTATCATATGAAAACACAAGCATTATCCATCCATTAGAGCCTATTTGTATATGGAATAGTAAATCATTTCTTACCTTATCTATGGTATCATCCTTATTATTTTTCTATTGGTTTTCATTACAAAGGAAAACAACAAAAAACACTATTGGCTCATTATTACTGAAATCATTCATATTTATTACTACACTATCTTTCACAACTATTATAACACCTATTTCTTTTGAACTTGGAATACTATATGAATACAAATCAAATAAAATCCCTAAAGATGACATCAAATCTGTAACCAATGGATATTATTATTTATTTGGACAAGAAAATTACAACTATAAAAAGGAACCTTACAAGGAAAAATCCTTGCAATGCACTCTCTTATCAAAAAGGGTAAAAGTTCTCACACAAAGAATCTTACAAACAACATTTGAAACAGGAAAAAACATAAACAAGGAACATCCTTTGAAGACTCGTAACGGAAAACACTTAGAGACTTACCTAGAAACCGAATATGATATATCAACACTTGCGGACACATCATATAAAAAGAACCTAGCCTCTCACCTCCCACTAAGACTATCTGGCTTCCAAGACCTAAGTATATCGTCATACGACGCCATATATGACAAGATTAGGAAGGAATTCTATACTGATGCAAATTCGAAAAATAATCATTCATCAGACCTAGAAGACCTTTTTCCCTCCAGCCTCATAAACATTAACACCAACATTCAAAAAAGGCAACCTCTCTCAGCATTGGACTCATTAAAAAAAGAACTATATAATTATGACCAATTAATCATTAAACTTTACAACGATACTAACACCTTACAAATAGACTCCTTCAATAACATTTGGAACCAGATCATAACCAATTTCAAAAAAGACAGCGCTAACATATCCAAGAGTCCTAATTATGCCGTTAAAAACAAACTGAGATTTTCTAAAAAATCTATCGTTAATGATATTAGTGAAAAAATAAATATTTACGATTACCATATCAAATATATCAATTACTATTACCAAGAACACGAGTCTACACTAAACAAAATATTCAACGACAACTATAACACTCCTAAAGGTTCATTCAAAATGGAATCAGATAACAACCATACCAAACTTATTTACAAAATCCCAGAGAAACTGATTAATTTCAACCATAAGTATCTTTCTCATGAAAATGCCTCTGATTTTTTCAATAAAAATATTCCTTTAAAATTATTCCTCAGACTATTTCCATTTATCATCATCCTTAGTTCAATACTTTTATCAGCACCATATATCAACTTAGATTTTTTCTTTTTTTCAAGCGTAAGCCTATTAATTATTTATGCTATAAATTTAATCTTCAACCTAACTGACTATCACAATTTAACAGTCTTCCAACCAATATGGATATATTTTTTCATTTTCATTATTGGCATTTCAACTTTCCTCTTTTCATTTTATTTGAAAAGATATAATAGGCTTACTATATTCTCACTGCATAGTATTCTAATATCATCCATTATGCTAGTAGTTTATTCACTTTTCTATCTTGATCTTACGTTACACGACAAAACTATGATAGTAGAATCAATGGATAATACTTTAATCTTCCCCATTCTGAGTGAAGTAGAAATATGGGGTATTGCAGTAGCATCCACCATCACCGCATTCCTAGCTCCCCTAGTCTTCTCACAACCCAAAACCTCTTGATGAATATGGAAAGTAAAATTTATTCCTCGTCTGATAGGATTTCCTTGACACGGCCTACCTGGCCATCTTCCAAACGTACCTTGATTCCGTGGGGATGATAGGAGGAATTCGTGAGGATATCCTTGACGATACCTGGGGTAAGCCGACCAGAACGTTGGTCTTTTTTGAGGACAATATTGACGTGGAGTCCTTTGTGGATATCAGAACGGTTTGTTCCCATTTTGAAGTGTTTGTGGAGGATATGGAATAAAGTTAGGGTAACTTATTTTCTTTTACCCTTACATTTTTCATCATTGCAAGTCCCATAGAAATTCAGGGAATGGAACTTGATATCAAAGTCGTAGTGTTCCGCTACCATATCACGGATGGATTGGATTCTTGGGTCACAGAATTCCAGAATCTTATTGCATTCCGTACAGATAAGATGATCGTGTTGGCGATAAGAATAGGACTTTTCGAAATAGGATAGGTTCTGACCGAAATGATGCTTGCGAATAAGATTGCATTCCGCTAATAATTCCAAGGTGTTATACACTGTAGCACGGCTGACCTTGAAATTCTTGGTCTTCATATCTATGTACAGTTGCTCCGCATCGAAATGGTCATTTCGGGTATAAATTTCCTCGAGCAATGCGAAACGCTCAGGTGTTTTGCGCAATTTCTTATCCTCCAGATATTTCGCAAATAACTCCTTGACTTCCTGTACTTGGTTCTCTTGCATTTTCTTAGATGCTAGATGGTTAGATACTAGACGCCAGATGTTATGCACTATCTTATCATGCCTTCTACCTGAACATCATATACTTTACAAAGATACTAACAATTTCAATCTATATAAGGTTAAACCCGTATAGCATCCGGCATCTAATAACCGGTGTTTCTAAAAAACAAACTTCCCATTCTGATAAATCAGTTCATCATCCGCATAAATCTCTCCGCCATCGGTCATATCCGTAATCATATCCCAGTGAATGGGTGATTCATTCCTGCCTCCGGTTTGGTAATAGGACTGACCGATAGCCATATGTATGGTTCCTCCGATTTTTTCATCAAACAGGATATTCCTTGTCAATTGGGTAATATCATAATTGGTACCGATGGCCACTTCACCGAAACGACGGGCACCTTTCATCTCAAATACCTCATCCAGGAAAGCTGCATCTCCCTTGGCTTCCCATTTATAGACCTCTCCATCCTTGATCCAAAGGGTTACGTCCTCCAATTCACGCCCCATATAAAGCGCAGGTAGGGAGAATCGAATCTTACCATTCACAGAATCCTCCACGGGTCCGGTATAGACCTCTCCGGATGGCATATTGGTCTGACCATCAGAATTAATCCAGATCCTATCCTTTACGGAGAATGAAACATCAATATCGTTTCCCTTATAATGAATCTTTGATTTGGTATTCAACATATCCACGATACGTTGTTGGTCCTTTCTTCTGTTGAGCCATTTTTGGATAGGGTCATCCTCGAATAAGCCACAGGCATTGAATACGAATTGTTCATATTCCTCCAAAGACATTTTCGCATTCTGTGCTGCGGACAGGGTGGGATACTGACAAAGATTACGCTTCATCTCCCTGGATGCTGTCCTTTGGGAATAAATCTTATACAATGGAGCCAATGCATTCTTACTGATTTTCCTCCTTGCAGGATCAGATGATTGCTCATCCATCAGATTGAATGGTGCCCTAATGAAAATATAGGCATCAAAGGTTTTCAGCGCCTTATCCAATAGCGTTGGGACATATTTCAGTTGCTCATCATTACCATAGGCATACAACATCCTATGTTGTTCCCTGAATTCGAATTCCACTTCCATGTGCCCCCCGGCTTCCAATGCCTTTTTGTAGACTTCCCTTACCAACGGCTCGGCAAGTGTGGTCGTCCTGACCAACAACCGCTCTCCGGGTTGTAATTCTACACAATAATTAACAAGTAGATTGGCATACTTCTCTAATAGTGGATTCATGATTCTGATATTGTAATAATCTGATGGGTGGAATAACATCCCCGCAATAAAACGAAGATATAAACGCACAACTTACCTGACAAAGGTAATCTTTATCGTCGAAATGATTTTTCGTGGAGTGGGCATTCATGCCTTAGAAGACGAATGCTACATACAACAGGTTGTATGTCAATATGTACCAATGGAAAACTAGTGGTTATGTACGATGGCCCTTAGCTATTTTCCAACCAATCTATGGTCTTATCAATATCATCAATCGAGTCATCCAACTGCTGGCGCATTTCCTTGATTTCGGAAGGATCGGCATCCTGTTTTTTAGATAGGGCCGACTCTGCCAATTCCAACCTTTCCTCAAGGTCTGCAATCATATTGATGGCATTACCTAGTTGGTGTTGCAATTTTCGGTTCTCCCCTATCAACTTTTCATTGCGCTCCTGCAAATGTTCCAGTTTCAGCCCCAATTGACGAGCCTTAAGGTCTATCTTATCTATCTTTTCGTTCAGATTCATATGATTAAGGTCTATGAATGCCGGGGAATAAGGCATGCCCCTTATTCCCCGGCCCATTCTTACTTTCGTATGATGGCTCCTAATTTATTCTCGAAGTTCTGAATCATTTGGTTCATGACCTTATCCACATCCTTATCTTTCAGTGTCTTGGTCACATCCTCGAACACCAAGGAAATGGCATATGATTTCTTACCCTCTCCCAATTTATCAGCATCCTCGAATACGTCGAATAAATTTACGGCCTTCAGCATTTTCTTGCCAGTTTTCTTGGCAATTGCTTCCACTTCATTGAATTTAACCGTGGTATTCAATACCAACGCCAAATCCCTTCTTACTGCCGGGAATTTGTTCAACTCCACAAAGTCTATCTTATGCTTCCTCAAAGCCCTAAGTATCAGGTCCCAATTGAAATCCGCATAGAAAACAGGATGCTTGATATCCATGGCCTTGGTCAACTTACCTTTGACCCTACCCAATTCCACCAAAACTTGTGGGCCCCTATGGAATTTCATACCAAAGCCGAACACATCATTCTCTGACTTGGATTCTTGGAATCCACTCAAACCCAGACGCGCCATCAAGTTCATGACATAGGTCTTTAAGGTATAGAATGTAACCTGTTCCTTATCCTTGTTCAGCCAGCCCTCTGAATAGCGTTGGCCGGTCATGAATAATGTCAGGTGTTCATCCTCGACATAATCGTCTTCTTTCTTGACATAGGTATGTCCGAATTCGAATAACCTCAAGTCTGCGGAGCGTCTATTCTGATTATGCAAAATGGCTTCCAGTCCAGAGAATAACATACTTGGACGCATGACATCCAAATGCATGTTAGCCGTATTATTGATATAAATCAATTGTGATTCATCAATGGGTAGGATTTCCTTGAAATACTTGGATTCCGTAATGGAAACGGCCATCATTTCATTGAAACCATTGTATGCTAGATAATCTCCGGCGATATTCTTGATTTTGAAAGGATCAGGCTGGAGACCATAAGTCAATGCCGATTTCACTTGAGTTGGAATGGCTACCTTATTCAAACCGTAAATCCTGAGGATTTCTTCTATTACATCAGCCTCACGGATGACATCCACCTTATTCGTCGGGATGGCTACCTTGAAATCATCCCCATCCTCATTCAGTATATCGATTTCCATTGCAGCGAGGATATTCCTAACCTCATCCTTTGATAAATCATCTCCTATCAAACGATTGACATGAGAAAACTTGACACTCACTTCTGCCTTGGCGACAGGATTCGGATAGATATCCACGACGTCAGAGGCAATCTCGCCGCCTGCCAATTCCTTTATTAGTAGTGCTGCTCTTTTGAGGGCATACAAACATAAATTCGGGTCACTTCCCTTTTCGAAACACTTGGCAGCATCTGTCCTCAACAAATGACGGGTACTTGACCTACGAATGGAAGTCGCATTGAAGTGTGCTGATTCCAAGAAGATATTCTTGGTACTATCCTTGACACCCGATTTCGTACCTCCAAAAACCCCTGCAATACACATCCCATTGGATGCTCCATCACAAATCATCAGGTCCTCCCCACTCAACTCCCTTTCAACATCATCCAATGTTGTGAATTTAGAACCATCGGCCAAATTCTTAACGATGACCTTATTCCCATCAATCTCATCTGCATCAAATGCATGGAGTGGCTGCCCCAATTCGTGCAGGATAAAATTGGTAATATCCACAACATTATTCTTGGTTGCGACACCCAAAGCCCTTAATCGTTTCTTTAACCACTCCGGGGATTCGGCTATTGTCACACCCTTTATCGACACACCCGCATAACGTGGGCAGGCAGTCGTATTTTCCACAACCACTTCAATTGGCATAGCGTTATTATCGACAGTAAACCCACTGACATCAGGTTCATTCACCTTTCCGGAATGTCCATGATTAATCTTCAAGGCAGCAGCTAAATCCTTGGCTACTCCCAATTGTGATGTAGCATCAGAACGATTGGGAGTCAGGCCGATTTCAAAGATGGTATCCTTTTCCACCTTAAAAAATTCACTGGCAGGAGTACCTACTGCTGTTTCGGATGGTAATACCATGATACCATCATGGGAAGCACCAAGACCTATCTCGTCTTCTGCACAAATCATCCCCTCGGATACTTCTCCCCTGATTTTTCCTTTTTTGATTTTGAATGGCTCACCTTCGGATGGATACAGCATCGTACCTACAGTAGCCACGACTACTTTCTGGCCCTGTGCTACATTTGGAGCACCACAAACAATACTCAATTCTTCCTCTGCTCCAATATTCACCTTGGTTACGGATAGCCTGTCTGCTCCCGGGTGCTTATCCTTGAAAGTCACTTCTCCCACTACAAGGCCTTTCAGCCCTCCTTTCACGCTTTCTGTTTGCTCCTCACCCTCTACTTCCAAACCGATATCCGTAAGGATTTCACTTACTTTCTCCCAAGGAAGATCTATGTCCAAATAATCCTTGAGCCAATTGTAGGATACTTTCATCACTGTATTTTTTCGTCCCCCAACGGGGCATTCATGCTAAGATATTTCTTTAGTAATGGCCTAGCCTAAACATAAAGTTCATAAAGGCTGCAAAAATAATGAAATTAACGTGCTTTGTCATAGTTGGACTACGAATTCATACATGGGACGGGGCAAGTCTTTATCTTTGGGTGCTAATTCATAGCAGACTTCTACATTTGGCAGGATGAAAGACGTCCGAATCTTACATTCCTCATCGTACGGAGCCTATTTCTAATTCACATTTTGATTGTATTAAATATCATGGAAACTTATAATCAGTTTAAGGTCAGCATCGAGAATCACATTGCGAATGTATCATTCAACCGCGCCCATAAAGCTAATTCCTTGAATGATGAGGCATGGAGGGAAATGAAGCAAATCTTCGAATCCCTGCACAAGAACCCGGAAGCCAGGGTTATTGTGCTCACAGGAGAAGGGAATAATTTTTGTGCGGGTATCGACCTGAAGATGCTCATGAATGTAGGACAGTTCACGGCAAAGTGTGAAGCACGAAAGAGAGAACAACTAAGGGAATTCATTTTCCATTTGCAAGATTGTATCTCAGCCATAGAAAAATGTAGGAAACCTGTGATTGCTGCCATTCATGGCAATTGTATTGGCGGGGCTGTTGATATCATTTCTGCTTGTGATATGCGCTACACAACAGAAGATGCCACATTTTGCATACAAGAAATCAACTTGGGCCTCGTTGCGGATATTGGAACACTGCAAAGATTACCCAAAATCATCCAACCAGGTATTATGGCGGAATTGGCTTATACAGGAAGAAAATTCTATGGTCAGGAAGCTAAGGAAATAGGGATGTGCAACAGGGTGTACAAGGACCAAGCTTCCATGATGGAAGATGTGATGGGTATTGCTAAGACCATTGCTACCAAATCCCCACTTTGTATCAGAGGAACCAAGGAAATACTACTATACACCAGGGATCATTCAGTGGAGGAATCCCTGAATTACATGACGGCTTGGAACGCTTCGATGCTATTATCCAATGATATTTTTGAAGCCATGGCTGCCTATATGCAAAAGCGAGAAGCTGTTTTTGAGGATTAGTCCAACATCCAGGTATCCAATGCCTTGAAAGCAAACCGTCTAGAATCCTAAATATGCCCCTTTGTACATTTGACTTACAATAATCAATCATATGATCATTCAATTAGAGAAAAACATCACTGCTGAACAAAGAAAGCAATTAGAAAAGAAACTTGGTGACATACAGTATAAGGCCAATGATGTCAAAACCCAATTTGCAGATTATATCGTTGCTGTGGGTAAAACTGATTTTGATATCAGAAGTATCGGAACCATGGAGGGCATCAGGGATATACATCGGGTAAGTGACCCCTATAAGTTGGTTTCTAAAAAATGGAAAGTCAACGATAGTGTCATAGATTTGGGTGATGATGTCAAGATAGGAACAGGAGAATTCGCCATCATGGCAGGTCCTTGTTCCATCGAGTCAGAAGAACAGATTGCAAGTACTATCAAACATTTGAAAGAGAACGGAATCCGAATCATGAGAGGTGGGGTTTATAAACCTCGAAGTTCGCCCTATTCATTCAGGGGCCTGGGAATAGATGGGCTGAAAATGTGGCATGAACAAGCGAAGGAAGCAGGATTGAAAATCGTGACTGAGGTCATGATGACCGAACAGATTGATGCCATGATGGATTATGTAGATATCTTTCAAGTGGGCGCTAGAAACTCCCAGAATTTCAACTTATTGGACGCCTTGGGCAAAGTGGATAAACCCGTATTGCTCAAAAGAGGTATATCCGGTACTATTGATGAGCTCTTACAAGCAGCGGAGTATATCTTCTCCAATGGTAATGAAAAAATCATGCTGTGTGAACGAGGAATCCGTTCCTACGAGGGTGCCTATCGGAATTGCTTTGATGTGAATGCCATTGCCATGCTCAAGGAAAAGACTCATTTACCTGTCATAGCCGACCCATCCCATGGTATAGGTATCCGTTCATTTGTGGAGCCAGTTGGGCTTGCAGGCATTATGGCCGGAGCTGATGGCGTTATCATGGAAGTGCATCATACTCCAGAAAAGGCGTTCTCTGACGGACAACAAACTCTGGATTACGGTCAGGCGCATAAAACCTATCAAAAATTCTCCAAAACATTCTTACTCAGAGAAGAAATGAAACAAATTTAAAACTGAATTAAATCAATTTTATAAATTTATATTCTCATTAATTTGATTTATTCAAAATATTAAATATATTTATATCGTAAATAACGAACAATTACTTTTGGTTCATTCAAAGAATTGTCAACATGTTGCCATGTCGAATGGCAAGCTCGGACCAGCAAGGTCAAGGACAATAAATCGTGATTCGACCAAAGGCTAATTATATCAATTTAATCAGTATCATGAATTATTATTAACTGAGCCTTTTTGGATGGAT
>JAHDHL010000001.1:49615-583027 GCA_020631355.1 Saprospiraceae bacterium
ATATCAATTTAATCAGTATCATGAATTATTATTAACTGAGCCTTTTTGGATGGATGCCATCCAAAAAGGCTTCAAATTTTTTATGATAGCTCCATTAGATTCTTCTTAGCTACCCTAAAGCAAAAAGGGCTGTATCAATGATACAGCCCTTTTTCTTCCTACTATCCAGAAAAATGTGGGATGGGCGTTTGAAACACCCATCCCGAGTGTTGAATTTTATTGGATTTTAATGAACTTGTCGGTTGTGACATTTCCATTCACATCTATGATTTGCATGAAGTAGGTACCCAATGGCAATCTACTCACATCCATCTTCACCTCAGAATCACCTGACATATCATCTGTCAATACAGTTCTACCTGAAGCATCCATGATGGCAACCTCATTGTAATCCACTGCATCATCATTATCCCTGATAGTGATGATATCCCTTACTGGATTCGGGAATATATCCAAGGAACCAGTATTGGGCTGTGCCTCACGCTTGGTTTCGGATGCCTGACCTGATTCAGCAGATTGTGCTTGGCTTAACATGTAATCCGGTAATGGCAGTGGGCCTGAATTACAACCTACAGTTAGTGTCCATCCTGTACCACCTACGTTACAAACGTTACCCAGTACGGTAATGGTCACCACATCACATGGAGCCACATTAATTGAACCTGTGAATACGCCTTGGGCTGCAATCCCTCCACATCCTGAGGAACCAGTAGTAGACCATGGCCCTGTATTGATATTTCCTCCATTGGAGGTTACAATCAATTGATCAGGCACCCCTTGAGTATGGAATGAGAAAGTGACCGTAGCACTAACACCACTTATGATGGTAGTCGTGAAATTATTACCTCCCTGTGTATTGTGATTCGCAGTGAAAGTAAACTGGCTACAATCATCCACTATACAACAAGGCGTAGTTACAGGGTCCAAATCCACATGACAACAGTATGCAGGATCCGTTGAATCCTCCAGGAATGCCGTGAAATTAATGACAACACCATCAGGAATACTAGCTCCTGAACAATCGGATAGGTTCACACAAACGATGGCTGAACTACCCGGAGCGATTGGAGGAATGGTAAAGAATGGTGATGGCGTTCCATTCACACACAAGTTAGGATAATCAGAGAATAGGGAAATCTGATTGATGGTATTGCTTGAATAAGCAGGATTCACCACTTCGAAACAGAAGTCATAACCACCGTTATTATCACAATCGATCCTCATTCTACCTATCTCTGCACATGGGCATTCGATGGCAGTGATACAATGTCTCTCATAACAGCAGACCTTACCTTCCGTACTATACATCTTGACATAGAAACAGATGGACTTACCCGGCTGGGCAGTTAGTGTTACTGTTGCTGCAGTCACAGCTCCGGGAGGCAACATCAATGGGAAAATATCAGCAAGGGTATTACCACCCATACCGATGATTCGAATATAATTGACTGTTTGATTCGTGTTGTTCTGAATATTGAAGGTAATCTCGACCTGACCATTATCATTACATTCCTGCTGGACATTCATAATGGTGGCACAACGTCTAGCATCATCATGTGCTACAGGTACGGCATCAGCAGCCTGACCTATGACGTAAGGAGGTTGGGCATGGAGACTTATCCCCATGAATAGGAATAATACAAGGTACATTAGTTTACATCTCATGGTAGTAAATTTTAAAGATTTTTAATACCTACTCTCTTGAAGGCTTTTCGGTTTCCGCCTACTTCTGAATAGTCCCCAACTAAAAATATTTTTTACTACCTATATGGAGGGTTCAAACTGGTCGTAGAGACTCAGTGAACCCATCAATTCGATGTCAATGTTTCCAAAAAGGCCGTACCCTTTGGTACGCCCTGCTATTTTGGTCTAAAACGTGGTGTGGTGTCATTTACATTATCAATGCCGAGTCAAAAAATGGGTGGAGATCCCCACCTCCACCCCTAATGAACTACATAAGGATTGATATCCCTGAACTATTTATTTTTGACAAAGCGTTCAGCACTTTGCCCCCGGTTTCATGCCGCCGGGGATTTACTCTCTCATAAGCTTCCCACTTACAATTATGGTTTTTCGTTTTATTGTAAATGAGAAGTAATACAATTTGTACTTATTCTGTAAGCAAATTTATAAGCATATGCCTTTTGTGCCAATTAGAAAAATCTGGCAAAATCCTAAATTTATACTGTTATAATACTGGAAATGGGTGGTAGAATTACCGTTTTAGCAGGTTGACTTGCTCTAATAACCAAGCTCTTTCCATAGTGATGTAGTCGGATCGGATACCATCTTCCAACTCCTCGAAATCAGTAGAAACGACTGAGATATTCTTCAGTATCTTCGATAAATAATTACTGAATCTTCTATTCGCATCCAAAACCCTATCACTGATAATCTCCTTATTATTGGTCAGGAATACCCTGAAACTATTGAGGCTATCATATAAAAGATCATGATACCCCAAGTGATAATACACCTTGAGTCTCATTGTTCTTTCATTGAGTTTCATAACGATATTGGTAAAATTGATATCATTCATGATATCAAGGGTCTTCTCATATTCCTTTTCGGTAAAAAGAATCATGGCCCTACAGAATTGGAAATCATTGGGATGGATTTCCTTGACTTGTTCCTCTATTACATTCAGGAACTCATGTGCTTTCTGTATTCTTCCCAGATTCAGTGATACCCGCATATAATTCCTGATGATCGTGGGGATGAATACCTCATCATTCAATAGGATATCCCTTTCCATCTGAAAGTCATACAGGCCGATCAACTCCTCATACAAATCCTTTCTTTGTTTGAAGATTACCAAAGTGGAATTCTCCAGAAAAGTAAACAACATCCTCAATTGCGACTTATCGGGAATATCCAATTGGGCATAGAGCTTATCCTTGAGTGCATAATAATTTCCGGACTTATCCTCGCTACTCAATAGTTGGTAGGCACTGTACCAAATATCAATAATGGGTTCGTTCTTGTATGGCGAATTGGGAATCATTTCGACCATCTGCGTGTTGAAATCTGTCATCTCCACGCCTTTAAAGACATTATTTCGATTAATGGCCTGACAAGTATACAGGAGTTTCGTGTACAAATAATAGATGTCCAATGCCGAGGAAGCATCCTGGAAATGGGCGTCTCCCACGCCCCTATCCTTACGGGTGGACTTCTCCCTATTGATTTCTCTTTCTATCAGGTACTTGTTGTAAAAGTCGTCGGTCTTGAGATGCTTGGCGGCTCTTTGCTTCTTTCGGATTTTTTGGGAAATCCTTTCAAAATCATTCGAAAGATGTCTTTTCCAATATTCTTTCAAAAGATTGTATTCAATTTCAAATTCTGATGCAAGAGACGACTCAACCGTAAAAAAGTCGGCTAATAGCTTAAATAATTTTGAGAGAAGCTTGTTTATGGCATCACCTTTGAACTGTTCACCACGGAAAACATGAGAAAATGCTTTCTCATAGCTGCATGAAGCTGAATCAAATTTATTAGGGTGGAACTTCGCGATGAAGTCCAATAAGGAAATCAATTTCTTATTCTTATTCGCATAAGGTGACTCCACATAAGACCTGAATCTCTTGAACTCCCGCGTGTCCAAGGTCTTCAAAACCCTAATAAGCTTCGCTTCCTCCATTCTCTAAGATTAGTCTGTTTTAAACTCCCACCCACCCATCCAAGATGGGATTTTGGGCTTTTTTTCTAATTGTTCAGGTGGCTCCTGAATTAGAAATTTAAATCATTATTCGATTAAAAACAATTTTTATGAACTAACAAATATTATTGAAAATGAACTATTTACATCGATTGATTCCCCTTTCCCTATTAGTAATTGTGTTACTTGGTTGCCAAGACGACACGTATTATCAACAACCTGTCAATCAAAGGACAGCCTGCATCGCTCCAGGTGATATTGGAGTAGCGGATTTCATCAAAACTCCTGACGGCATGGATGGTATCGCCTATGTCTGGGAAAGTGTTGATGATGCCTTTGGCTATGACTTCGAATTACATGTCAATGGCGATATCCGACCCATTATTTCCAAGAGAGTACATGGTGAAACTAAGATTTACGTTGAATCTCTTTTCGAAATTGATGATGTCATCGAAGCAAAGGTAAGAACTGTATGCGACAGTAAGCATGTATCCGAGTGGGTAAATATCCATTCTGTTAACAGAAATGGTGGTGCAGCAGTGGATGAGATACCAAGCTTGGCCGATTGGAACCAAGTATGTAACTCTTCCTGTAACTACATGAGATTTATGGACAATGAAATTACAAAGTGTAATGGAGAAGTCATTAATCTGGGAATTGGACTAGCGGGTGACAGTTATTATCTGAAGTCAGACATCTGTCCTTGTTTGTTTGCCAGTGATAATCTGTGCGAAGGTCTGGACGAAATCGTAAGTTGTCTCACGACTCCTTACCTTAAGAGAAATTATGACACTTGTAACTAACCGCAACAGCGACTTGTAAGCCCAAAGAGAGGCAGTGTCAAAAGGCCCTTACGGATTCATTTCCGTAAGGGCCTATTTCATTATAACTTATGTAGTTTCACACATCTTTGCCATGGTCCCTGAATCACTTGGATGAAGTACATTCCATTACCATACTCATCGATATCCAGATCAATCATATTCTGACCGACCTGCAAAACCTTGGTATTCGAATACTGGATTCTACCAGATGCATCAAAAACCCTCAAACGGGCTTCTCCTTCGGATTCGGACCAAACACTGATATTGACATCACCTCTGGTCGGATTAGGGTGCACTGTCATTTGGAAACCCAGGTAATATTCGAACGAACGAATTCCTATCTGTTCGAAAGTTCCATCATAATCCACCTGAATCAACTTGTAGTAGTTGGTCCCTTGGAATGGTTCCTCATCAACGAACTGGTAATCTATGGGTGCATCAGAGAATCCTGCCCCCTCAATATCGGCAATCTTGAAGTAGTTAACGCCATCACGGCTCTTATATAGTCTGAAAAGCGCATTATTGTTTTCAACTATCGTTGTCCATTCCACCACTGCATCCCAGTCCTCTAATCTGACCTCCAATTTCCCTAGGGTAACAGACTCGGGAAGGGTAGCCTTGGTCGAGCTCAACAACTCACGTCTTCTATCCGCATGATGCAATACGGTATGAATCCTAATCTTTTGCTCCTCCGTAAATGTATTCATACAGATATCATCCGTATAATCCATATAATTCTCCACCATATCTGGCGAGCCACATGAGGTAGCATTAGAAGGACAGCCAAAATGAGCGCCATCCGTGTTGGGTGTATCCGTACAATAATCATCCGTATCACAACCTCCTTCTCCCCAAATGTGTCTCAAACCCAACCAATGCCCTAACTCATGGGTAAAGGTTCTGCCCCTATTATAATTCTCATACACAATAGTTGTAGCACTCTCATTCGGCATTTCGGTACTACCCACACTCTTATAATACAACACTACGCCATCGGTCTCCGGCGTACCCTCATATTCGATGCCCTCAAGGCCGCTGGCCTCAGGAAACTGTGCGAATCCCAAAACACCCGAAGTCAAATCAGCAATCCAAACATTAAGGTATTCCTTAGGATTCCATTGGGTTCCCGGTTTGATGATATAATTCACAAATGAATCCGAAAATCCTGCAGTTCCGGGTGTACCGAACCCTGCTTCGATGGTATTGATTCTGTTGATGCCAGGCTGTGACAAACTGTGCCCGTCCTCATCATAAAGTGCGAGTGCCAACTCAATCCCTATATCCGCTCCGAAATCACTATATCCACTCGTCCCATCTTTTTTCCTAAGGTCGTTGTTCACCTGTTCGAACTGAGCCAAGATTTGTTCATTACTCAGATTGGTTCCATCACCTATTTCTTCTCCATAATGCAAAACATGGAAAATTACAGGAATCCTAACGATTTCATTGGCTTCATTTTTTTCTGAAATTGTCTGTAGTGTGGCACTTCTTTTCTTATTCATCCAGTCTTCAAATGCAGAAATTTGGATTTCGTCTTGTGCAAAGAAGTCATTAGAGGCACAACGAATCTGTGACACATCAGGAATATCCTGTGCATCCAAGGAGAGGAAAGTCATCAAATAGAACAATACAGCAGCGTATGCAAATTTCATAGCAGTCTGTTTTTCAACTATTATATATAGTCCAAAAAACTAGATATGAGCAAGCAGCGTACCAAAAGGGGATGGAAAAGACTGTTTATTCACCTTAGTTTTCTCAAAAGGGAGGCCATAATTATTAGTGCTAAGTCCAAATATAGGAATGTTTTAGCTAAAAAAAAACAGCATGTGACATGCTCAAAAACCACGCCAACATAGTCAAAATACACGCATATAAACTATTGACATATAACAAGGTAGGTCCTAATCCAACAATTCATGTAATTGGTCAAGGCGATGTATTTCATACATCGGTAAAATATCAGAATGGTTCGGTAATTTTTTCAAGTTACACCAACAAGTATCCAATCCGTAATTCACACCTCCTTTCATATCAGAATTAAGACTATCCCCAACGACCAGAATACGGTCTTTGGAGGGGAAGCTGCAAGCACTCATTGCGATATCAAAAAATGCAGCGTCGGGCTTGGAAACCCCTATCTCATCAGATACGACAATAGCTGAAAAATAATCAGTGATCTTGAGACGATCCAAACGAGGTCGCTGTACCTCCTTGAATCCGTTGGTGATAATGGCGAGAGAGAAATTCTTTTTCAGGTCATCCAATAAAGGAATCGCACCATCCAGCATAAAGGAATGCTCGACCAAGAATTCCAGGTATATCCTATTGAATTCCAAACCTCCGATTCCCTTGATTCCTACAGCAAGCATGAAATCATCAAATCGTTTTCTTCTCAAGGTTATACCATCAATGCGATTTTCCTCAAAATCCAACCAAACCTGATGATTGTAGTTTTCATATATTGCATAATGCCCTTCCTCCTCTCTGAGTCCAAGCGTTTGGAATGCAGAGGAAAATGCGAGCTTGGAAGCTTCGGTAAAATCCATAAGGGTATTATCCAAATCAAAGAATATCCAATCGTATCTCATACCCTTAGCTATTTCGTATTAAATCAATTCCTTACAAGCCCTGTAGAGATCCTTCCAATCCTTTCTTTCCTTGACAACTGTTTCCAGATACTCATTCCATATATTCCGATCCTGTACGGGGTCCTTGACAATCGCTCCGGTAATACCCGCAGCCAGATCGTGGGCTCTCAAAGAACCGTCTCCAAAATGGGCTGCCAATGCCTGTCCGGAATTGATAACAGAAATGGCCTCTGCCGTACTCAAGGTAGAACTAGGTGACTTCACCTTTGTCCGCCCATCTTCTGTCTTCCCTTGTCGCAACTCCCTGAATATGGTCACGAGTCGCTTGATTTCCTTTACAGGAGGTGCATCGGCAGGTAATTCGAGGCTTCGACCTATCTTATCCACACGAGTCTTAACGATATTCACTTCCTCCTCCAATGAAGCAGGTAAAGGAAGGACAACAGTATTGAATCTTCTTCTTAGGGCACTGGACAAATCATTGACACCCTTATCCCTATCATTAGCCGTAGCAATCACATTGAAGCCTTTCTTGGCCTGTACTTCAGTTCCTAATTCCGGTACTGGCAATGATTTCTCGGACAGGAGGGTTATCAGGGTATCCTGTACATCCGACGGGATACGGGTCAACTCCTCCACTCTTGCAATCTGACCATTATTCATGGCGGTCATGATAGGACTTGGCGTCAGGGCATCCGGTGATGGCCCCTCGGAGAGTAGCTTGGCATAATTCCAACCATACCGCATGGAATCCTCACTCATACCTGCCGTTCCCTGGACCAATAAAGTAGAATCCCCGGATATGGCGGCAGCCAAATGTTCTGCCACCCAAGTCTTTCCCGTACCAGGAATCCCAATCAATAATAAGGCCCTGTCCGTGGCTAGAGTAGCCACAGCTACCTCAATGAGTCTTCGATTACCGAAATATTTGGGTTCTATTTCCAAACCGTTATCCAGTTTACCACCCAACAGATAGGTCACCACAGCCCAAGGAGACAAGTTCCAGCCCGGTGGTCTATGGCGGTCATCCACCTTGGACAAAGCTTCCAATTCCTTAGCAAAGGCATCCTCTGCATGCAATCTTAATAACTGTTCTTTTTCCTGACTCATAACCTACTTTTTGAGTATCATTCCTTGGATTGGGACAAAGGTAATCAATGATTAGCGATTTAGTTGAGGGTACGGAGATGAATAAATGATTGATTTTTTATATATTCATTCAACTTTTAAGCTCTCCGGCTTGTAAACACAAACAAAGGGCCTCATCAACAACCTTAAATCATTTTTAACAGATTCTTTTTTTCAAAAAGATGACTTCAACACCAATCCTACGTTTAAACAAATGGAAGCTGGACTCACATCAATTTGTGTTATCTCCTTTTTCCATTATTCTCAATAAATCAATACAATTTTTCATATTATGGATTTAATGCAAATCATCCAAGGTCAATTGACTGAAACCGTCATGGACCAACTAACAGGTCAAACGGGAGGAAATCGTCAACAAACTTCCACTGCCACAAGTAGCATCCTAAACGCATTAGTAGGTGCAATGGCTAAGAATGCATCCAAGGAAGATGGCGCTTCTTCTTTGTTCAATGCCTTGGAGAAAGACCATGATGGTAGTCTTCTTGATAACATCACTGATTTTATCAACCCAGAAGCCCCCAATCCTGTCAATGAGCGTTCAGCCAACGGAATGGGTATCATCGGTCACTTATTAGGCGATAAGGCTGGTGCTATTTCCCAATTGATTGGGCAGCAATCCGGCTTAAGCTCTAATGATACCTTGGGACTTATGGCCAAATTGGCTCCTATCGTTATGGCAACCCTTGGTAAGCAAAAGCAACAATCGGGTTTTAACATTACGGATCTCATGGGACTCCTTACCAACCAGGACCAACAGATTCGCCAACAGCAACCTACCCAGCAACAAAGTGGTGGTGGTGTAGGCGATCTTTTGAAGATGCTGGACTTTGATGGTGATGGTAGTGGTGTGGATGATGCCTTGGGTATGTTGGGTAAGTTATTCAAGAAATAATACCAGAATACTCCTTTGAATATGAAAGCCGATGGTTTCCCTTGGAAATCATCGGCTTTTTTAAATGGCATCAATGGTGAACATCAAAATCCTCTATGATGGAAAACAGCAACAATAAATCCTCATAAAACTCTCGCACCAATTCAAAACTCACATTGGACTGAAAGATATAGGGTTCCAATAAATCCCTATCCTCGGTCACTGCAATATAAATATTACTATCTATGAATGAAATATAGATTTCCTTTCCTATTTCCCTCCTTGCATTGACCAACATTTCCTGAACATCACTGGAAAGCAATTGATACACAGGCGAACCCGATGTAGCGTACACCATGAATAATTGTTCAAAGAGTTCATTTTCCAATTCTATCGGAACAGCTCCATCCCTGGTGAATAACTTTATGGAACGGGTCAGGTATTGCTTGAATTCCTCTGGTAGGATATAAATCTTCCCCTTGAGTCGTTCCTCGAATTTGGCCTTGAGCATCACACCCCGGAAAACATAATTCAACCGACTCCTAACCTGGGAAAATTCCCTTACATTCAACTCCCCCATCTCAAATTCCACTTCCCCGATCCTACCTTGTATAAAATCCTCTCCCTGATAACTTGGTGCATCACTAGAAAAAATACGGGATGCCATAAAATCCTTTTTAGGGAAAGTCCTTTTAGGAAAATATTCGAATTTATCCAGTGCAATAAAATCGAGAATCAAATTGATAATCCTAGGTTTGAAACCAATAACGAATTTCCGAATTTGGTAGAAAAGAAAAGCAATATAAAGGGATAGCGGAATCATCATAAAAAGTGTGATGAAAAATATATTCACATAAAATTCAAAAATGATAATTCCCGTAAGTACAAATATTGAAATGAACAACAACCAAAGCAAACGAACACGCTTTCGTTCCTGCCGTACCAATTCCGGATGAATGGTATGATTGTAATAAATCCTGAATTCCTGTAAGCTATTCATTATCGAATCCGATGATTCCTTTTTTCATAAAATTGTTATGGCGTATCCCAATTCAATGATTTAATGTACAATCATTGAGAAGTTTAGTAGCAAGTTAGTATTTTCCCGAAAATGAATGAACTAATTTCCATCATAATGCCCGTTAGGAATACGGCCGAGTACCTTAGGGAATGCTTGGAATCCATCCTTCAACAAAGTCATACACAATGGGAATTATGGGCCATAGATGACCATTCCGATGATGAAAGTCCCGATATACTAGAAGCCTATTCCGCCAAAGATAGTCGCATACATTACCTACCCAACCAGGGAAAAGGCATCATCCCTGCATTGCGCCTAGCCTATATGAATAGTAGGGGCAACCTAATTACCAGAATGGATTCTGATGATAAAATGGCCCCAACAAAACTGGAGTCCATGAAAGATGTACTCCTTGAAAAAGGGAAAGGGCATCTTGCAGTAGGCTTGGTGGAATACTTTTCGAACCTTGAAATGGGACAAGGCTATCTCAGGTATGCCGAATGGCTGAACGGGCTGACATCAGAAGCACGAAATTTTTCTGAGATTTATAAGGAATGTGTCATTCCATCTCCTTGCTGGATGATTCACCGAAGTGATTTGGATACCTGTGGGGCTTTTGCTCCTGACACTTATCCTGAGGATTATGACCTATGTTTCCGGTTCATGGAAAATGAGTTGAAAATTGCACCTGTAAAGCAAATCCTACACTTTTGGCGAGACCATAATTCAAGGGCATCAAGGAACGACCCTAATTATCTGGATAACAGATTCACTCCCATCAAGGTCAAATATTTTATTCGACTCCATTATTCCAAAAAAGAAAAATTATTCCTTTGGGGAGCAGGAAAAAAAGGAAAGAATATTGCCAAGGAATTCATTCGCAATAATGTTCCTTTCGAATGGGTGTGTGATAATAAAAATAAAATCGGAAAGGATATTTATGATGTCCGATTACAACATTATGATGTAATCCCCCATCATCAGAATACTAAAATCATTGTATCCGTTTCTTCGCCCGAAGGTATCATTGAAATAAAAAAATGGTTGGAACAGCATCAAATCAATACTGCATATTTTTTCTCCTGAATAATTAAAACACCGGGTGAATACTAATCATCCAAATCACCCGCATCCTCATCGGAAAAAGAATCCACCATTACATTTTTCTTCACGAAATTGCACCACTTACAAGTATCTTTCCCACACCCCTCGTAGAATTCCTGATTCATAATGGATTTATAGCTATCCACCATCATTTCGCCTACATGGTTTTCATATTCCTCATCAAATCTTAATGGCTTCACAGGGAATTCGTTCTTTCTATCTGTTTCCAAATAAGCTATTTCTCCTTGTATGATACGCCTTGGATTATCCCTATAATTCTCATAAAGAATCTTATAAAAATAGAGTTGTCTCCAATAAATACCTCCCTCAGGATTCTTTTCTGTCGGAGTCTTTAATTTCTTATCATCAAGACTTCCTGTTTTATAATCCACCACCTTGGCTTGCTGGTCGCCCAAATTCACTACCTTATCCAAGGAGCCTTTGAGAGGGACACCTCTGAATTCCACATTCCGAATATCCATTTCGGGAATAACACTTTTTTCCCATGTTGCGATATTTGATGAATAATAGGCTTTCAGATTCCGTTTTCCCATATTCATTCTTCGATTGTATCCTTTCTTAGAGAAATAATGCCTGCGGCGTTTCATTTCCTTTTCAAAGAAATCCACGAGTTCATCCCTTTCGGGGAATTCCCGTTTTTCATCCGCCAGCATCCTATCAAAGAGTCGCTTCAAGGCATTGTGCATACAGGTTCCGTAGGTTGCAGCCTCATTGGGCACACTCGGAATCCTAAGTACATATTCATAATAGAAACTCAGTGGACAGCTCTGATAACGATTCATCGAGGAGACACTCAGCACGAAGCCCTCCAGAAGTTCTGCAACTGCATCCCTTTCCTGTGCATCTATGGTCGGAGCTTCCAATTCCATGAGGAGTAATCCCTGGATGGCAATGATATCTTCGGGTTCCAATACCCTTTCTTCCACCGTCAGGCCCAACTGGTCTTCCCTTAATAACTCATCTATGAATTGCGACCTCGGCAGCGGAGATGCATCATTATTCTTCTCTGCATAGGAAATGTAGAGCCTTTCCTTAGCCCTTGTCATTGCTACATAAAACAATCGCCTGCGTGCTTCCAATGCATCGCTTTCCTCGCTGGATTGCGTAATCGTTTCCGGTAGGAAAAAATTATATCGCTTACCTGCTGCGGTAGCGTCCCAATCCTTACCTGCATCCACCATGAACACTACCTGGAACTCCAAGCCCTTGGAACCATGGGCAGTCAAAAGATTCACGCCGTTTTCTGCAGAAATCGTCTTATTGACACCAATAGGGAGTTTGTTATCATCCATATTGGATAGGATATCCAATAATCGCTTGACCGTTAGTCTTGGATTCTTATCCGTTTCCTTTCTTACGAAATCGAAGAAGGTACCAATGATTTGTAGTAGCCATGATTTTTCATCATGTTCCAAAACGTGCTTCAATAGTCCACTCCTGTTAATCAATCGCTCCAAGAACGCCAGACATCTATAATTTCCTATATCCGCTAACAAGCCATTGATTAATTCAGAGAATCTATAAATCGCTTCCGGATGCCTGAATTCAATCTTGTCCAACTCCTCCGGATTCTCAATCACAGCCCTCCACGAAATATTCCTGACTTGCCCGTATTTGGACATGTAATTGGATAACTTATTCAAGTCTGACGGATGGATACCCAAATAATCAAAGTGCATGAGTTTGAACAGGAATTCCTCTCCTGTATTGGGTGTCTTATATTCAAAGTAGAGATACTCCAAAAAAGTCCTTAGGTTATCCACTAAAGGCAAATCCAGAATATTGACCCTCCGTTTGGTATTGTATGGAATCCTTTTCCTCTCTAAAAGGGCAATGATATTCCTTGCTTGCTTATGCTTCGCATAGATAACCGCTACCTCGTTCAAGGGGAAGCCATTCTGATGTAATCTTTCGATTTCATTGGCGATGGCAGCATCCTCGTGCATCTTGTTCGGATACTGGATAATCTTTGGCAGGATGACGGATTGTGCAAATTCATCACTTCTTGCCACCAAACTCTTTTCGAGTCCCTCGATATTCCTTATGATGCGCTCATTGTTATGATCAATGATTTTCTTGGAAGCATCGAGTATGTGTTGCGAAGACCTGTAATTATCCTTCAACATCACCAATTGGATTCCGGGTTGGTGTTCCTTATAGAAATCCATGATATTCCTCAGTCTTGCACCTTGGAATTCGAAGATGGACTGGTCATCATCACCCACCACGAATACATTGGGATTATCCCAATATTTGATGAGTGATGCAAGTATCTTGTTCTGACTTCCATTCGTATCCTGATATTCATCCACCAAGAAATAAAGATATTGTTCCTGATACTGTCTCAACAAGGCCTCGTTTTGCTTGAATTCCTCCAGTACCCAATGAATCATATCCTCGTAATCGTATCGATTACGCTCTTTCATCTTCTTCTTATAGGTATCAAAAAGTTGCGTACCTACCCTCAGTTTTTCCAAACGGTCCGTAATGGCATCCACTTTTTTCTGCTTGAGGTCGCCCATTTTGGAATGTTTCGTATTCCGTTTGTAGATATATTCTTCCCTTGCCGGAATACTTTCAAGATAACGGTCAATTTCTTTCTCGATATAATCAGGTGCCCAGTATTCTGACTTCATCTGCCTGAATAGGTTCCCCAAATGCGTCTCATAATGGTAGATATCCCAACGTCCTTTTTTGAGTATGTTATGCTCGGGCAACTCGTCTATCATTTCCCGTATGATTTCCACCCGTTCCAATTGGGATACAGATTCCATTTCGAACCTTCCAAATAATTCCAGATTGTCCTGAATAATTGTATTACAAAAAGAGTGGAAAGTATAGATATGCACCTTATGTGCATCAGGGCCAATGAATTGCTGAAGACGGTCCCTCATGGCCAGTACACCTGCGTCCGTAAAGGTCAGGCATAGAATGTTATGGGGCTGGGTATCTGTTTCTTTCAGGATATTACCGATTCTTGCAGAAAGAATATGGGTTTTCCCCGTGCCTGGCCCAGCAATGACTAATACGGGTCCAGCAATATTGGTTACTGCTATACGTTGGCTAGGATTGAGATTCCTCAATTCCTCCTCAAACAACTCATTGAACCGTTTCCTTACCTCTTCGCTCAAGGGATATTGTATTAGGATAAAGTAATATGATTCCTTTTACACCTAAGTGGCATTCGCACTGTGGATTACCATAGGTAATAAACAAGAGGCTTTCAAAATTGTAGATTTTCAACCAGCCCTAAATTACCTATTCTTCAGTATAGAATGTGAAAATAGGGAAATTTGTTGGCATGCAATGGATATGCACACAAAGCAAAAAACAGGTTTGGTGAAAATAATTTTTAGACGAGTCTAAAAATTGCATATATTTGCATTTATGTTATCTCAAGCAGAAGAAAATTATCTCAAGGCCATTTTCAAACTCTCGGAAAAGCAGGAGGGGTCCATCAGTACCAATTCCATTGCCACTGAAATGAAAACTGCCGCCGCATCGGTCACGGACATGGTCAAGCGACTTTCCAAAAGTGGCTGCATACACTACGAACCCTACAGGGGTGTCACACTTTCAGAAAAAGGTGATGCCATCGCCAAGAACCTAGTCCGAAAACATAGAATCTGGGAAACTTTCCTGTTTGACAAACTGAATTTCACCTGGGATGAGGTACATGACCTGGCTGAACAACTCGAGCATATCCAGTCAGACGAACTCATCAACCGACTGGACCATTTGCTGGACTACCCCAAATTCGACCCACATGGCGACCCGATACCCGATAAGGATGGGAACTTTGCACTAAGAGAGCAATATCCTCTTTCGGACATGGACACTGATTCGGAATCCATCATTATAGGTGTCAGGGAACATTCCAAGACATTCCTCAATTATCTGGAAAAAACCGGATTATTATTGGGGGCGGATATCAAATTGCTTGAAAAATTCGAATTTGACAATTCCATGAGAATCCTAATCAACCAAACCAAGGAACAAACCATTACCCAAAAGGTAAGCAACAATCTTTTTGTCAAAAAGAAATAGTCTTTAAAACCGTTATATCAAAATGAGACACTTCCTAAGTATCCTAATCGTATCCCTTGTTACAACTTTCGCTTATTCCCAAGAAGAAAAGCCCTTGATTCTTGGAACGGCCTCCATGATTTCAGATATGGCCACCAATATCTTCGGCGACAAGGCTAACGTCCAGAATATCGTTCCTATCGGAGGAGACCCTCATATGTTCGAGCCCACACCCAAATCCGCACAGACAGTCAACAAAGCCAATCTCGTACTCATGAATGGCCTAACATTCGAGGGATGGCTCATGGAACTCGTGGAAAACTCAGGAACAAAGGCCAAGGTCATCACCACTACCGAGGGCGTCGATGTTATCAGCAGTGTCGATTATGCCAATTCGAGTGATCCACACGCTTGGATGAATGCGGCGAATGCTGTTATTTATTCGGACAACATCAGAAAAGCTGCCATTGAACTCCTTCCAGAACATACGGATTATTTCAATGCCAATTTTGAAAAGTACAAAGCTGAACTCGAGGCACTGGACCAATACATCATTGACCAAATCAATAGTATTCCTGAACAACAAAGGGTACTGATAACCTCACATGATGCATTCCAATATTATGGCCGCAAATATGGCATTCGTTTGGAATCGGCCATGGGTACATCAACGGAGGCGGATGCTCAGACATCTGACATCATGCAACTCAACAAGACCATCAAGGAAACGGGAGTCCCTGCCATTTTCGTGGAAAGCACCATCAACCCTAAGCTCATAGAGCAAGTTGCTACGGATAACAATATCATTATCGGAGGAGAATTGTTTGCCGATTCACTGGGCGATGAGGAATCAGGTGCTGACACCTACATCAAGATGATGAGACAGAATACGGATAAGATTGCCAACGCCCTCAAGCAAGAGAAAAAAGCGCCAGAAGCTATAAGTGCGGAAGAAAGTTCATTCGACGCCATGACAACAGGTATCCTAGGAATCATCGTGCTTCTACTTTTGGCATTCTTTGCACTACGCAGAAAGAGATAATTGTGGAAACTACCATATCCATAAAGAGCCTAAGTGTTTCCTACGAGGAAAAGATTGTATTGAAGGATGTGAATCTCAGCATCTTTCCGGGAAGAATCACAGGAATCGTGGGTCCGAACGGAGCCGGAAAATCAACACTCTACAAGGCTATCCTCGGATTACTAGAACCCAATACAGGAAGCATCAGCATCCAAGGCCGTAAGGTCCATGATGTCCGCAAGAAAATGGCCTATGTCCCCCAGAAAGATGGAGTGAATTGGCAATTCCCTACTACGGTATATGACGTGGTACTGATGGGAAGGTTCCCTCATAAACGCATCTTCCAAATCCTGAGTTCGGAGGATCATCAAATTGCTGTTGATGCCATGCACAGTTTAGGTATTCATGAATTCAGGAATCGGCAGATTGGAGCCTTATCCGGAGGACAGCAGCAACGGGTCTTCATCGCCAGGGCACTTTGCCAGCAAGCCGACATCATATTATTGGATGAACCTTTCGTTGGTGTTGATGTGAAAACAGAACAGCAAATCATCCAGATACTGAAGAATCTTTCAGACGAGGGCAAAACCATCATGATGATACATCATGACCTAACCAAGGTCAGAACGTACTTTGATGACATCATTCTTCTGAATAAGGAAATTATTGCCGATGGGCCTGTAGAAAGTACATTTACCAAAGCCAATATCAGCGAGGCTTTCAATGGTAAACTCACGTTATTCTCCTAAAAAAGAAAAAAGCAGTAAGAATCCCTTCCTACTGCCGTTTTTTGTTTTTGCCCCAAGCTAAAAAACTCTAAAGACAAACAAAATAAGTGTGTATTGTTCTAATACTTTCCAATGTACGACCATTACACATTCACGGCAAGTAATAAGGTGAAAAAAACAACACCAAAAAGCAAGATAATGTGACTCAAAACAATTAAAACATATTGAAAATATACATGTTTTTAAATCAAAAAATCATTGTTTTATAGATTATTTAAAAAATGTAACAATGATGTTATGTGACAATTTTATATTATTTTTTTAACCTATTTAAACCTCTCTTTCCACTAATTTCATTGCAAAATCTTTCAATTCTTGGCACTTTTTTTCATCAACACCCAATTCTTTCAAACATAAAAAGGCATCGGTAGTATATTTCATCTTCACCCTTTCTGCTTCTTCCCTAATTCCCACCTCATTGAATAATTCGGTCACTTTTGCGATTCGTTCTTTTTCAGGCAATGTGCATTCTGAAGAATAGAAATACCTGATATCCTTTTCAAGTTGCCCCTCAGCCAATTCCAAAGCCCTCAGATAGAGATACGTTTTTTTATTCTGAGCAATATCCCCTCCAACTTTTTTCCCGAACTTCTCAGGATCACCGAATGTATCCAGAATATCATCCTGTATTTGGAATGCCGTACCGACCAGATAACCGAACTTGCGAATCCATTCGTCCTGTTCCTTGGAAGCTCCCACACTTGCAGCACCCATTGCCATCCCCTCAGCCAATAATGCAGCAGTCTTGAGACGAATCATCCCTACATATTCGTCCAATACGACATCATCCCGTGTTTCGAAATCCATATCAATCTGCTGTCCCTCACAAACAGCAACAGCTCCCTTAAGAAAATAATCCGTAATCCTACCCCTTCTTTCCGCATCTTGTATATGTTCCAGATGACGAAGGGATTCAATCATCATCAAGTCACCAGAAAGTATGGCGGTATTCCTATCCCATTTCATGTGAACCGTTTCCCGACCTCTCCTCAATGGAGCCTCATCCATGATGTCATCGTGAAGTAATGTGAAATTATGGAACAACTCCACACAGAACCCGACAGGTAACGCAGGGGAAACATCATCAACAAACAAATTAGCTGCCATCAGGATAAAAAGCGGGCGCATCCTTTTCCCCCCACCCTGAGCAATATAATGCATTGGGGCATAAAGCCCATTAGGCTGCTGTAGACTATATGGCTCTGTATGCTGCTTCCAATAATCCATGAAAAGCGGGAACAAATCTTCTTTTTTGTGGGACATCTAGTTAAATTATTTCAAAAGTGAAGCAATGACAATGTGTGCAAAGTTACTTTAACCTATTTTTGGGACAAGTGTTTACAGCATTTAATTAAGTACGGATTCAAGAGTATGTTCCGAATTGACTCATTCATTTACAAATGCCACTTTTACGATTACACTTCAGCCATTACAAAACTTTTAATCCAAGGATACGGTTCTTACAATGCGCTTTATCTAATCAAAAAAATGACTATCCCTTGTAAAAGAGTAAAACGATAGCATACTTATATGTTTTCTGAATCAGACCAAATCACTCATTAGTCAGTAGAATCAACAAATCATGCTAATCATCCAAGATGTTCTGGTATCCAATGATGTAGTGGAAAAGCATTTCCTCTGTAATCTTAACGCATGTAAGGGAGCGTGCTGTGTAGAGGGAGATTCCGGTGCTCCACTTGAAAGTCATGAGAGACAAATCCTATCCCAAATTTATGAGGATGTAAAACCTTACCTAACAACCGAGGGTATTCAGGCCATAGAGGAAGCAGGTGTTTCCGTGTACTATGACGAAGCAGAGGAATACGGGACACCCCTCATAGATAACGGCCCATGTGCCTTTATCACATACGACCAGTTAGGTATCGCCAAGTGCGGAATCGAACAGGCACATATTGATGGAAAGATAGATTTCAAAAAACCCATTTCATGCCATCTTTATCCTATCAGGGTGGAAGCGAATGAAGAAAGTGGTTTCGAAGCCATGAACTATGACAAATGGGACATCTGTTCTGCCGCATGTGAACTGGGAAAGAAAAAACAATTGCCCGTTTACAAATTCCTCAAGGATGCCATTATCCGTAAGTACGGAGAGGATTTTTACGAGGAATTAGACGCTGCAGCCAACTACATGAGCGAAAATAATGACGAGACAGCCTAAAGAGCACAGATGCACTTCGGAAATCAGATATCTATTCTTATTTTCGGCATGCTAAATTATATTGAATTTGATTTAACATATGGAAAGACCATTGGATATAGAAGCACTGAACCAGCAAATTTATCTGGAAAGTGAATTCGTTGATAAAATCAAAGCAGAAGCAGGTAAGGTAATCATTGGCCAACACCACATGATAGAACGGTTGCTTCTCGGATTATTGGCCAAGGGCCATGTATTATTGGAGGGTCTGCCGGGATTGGCCAAGACATTGGCTATCAAAACCCTTTCTAAGTGCATTAATGCAGAATTCAGTAGGATTCAGTTTACACCTGACTTACTTCCTGCGGATATTGTAGGTACGCTGATCTACAATCCGAACAAGAGTGAATTCACCGTAAGGAAAGGGCCCATTTTTGCCAATTTTGTTCTTGCGGACGAAATCAATCGTGCACCAGCAAAAGTACAGAGTGCCTTGCTCGAAGCCATGCAGGAACGTCAGGTTACCATTGGGAATGACACGTTCAATCTGGATGAACCATTCCTTGTACTGGCTACTCAGAACCCAATCGAACAAGAGGGAACATATCCCCTACCTGAAGCACAAACGGACCGTTTCATGCTGAAGGTTAAGATTACTTATCCGAATAAGGAGGAGGAAAAGAAAATCATCCAACTCATCATGTCCGGAGATAAGCTTCCTAAGGTCAGTCCTGTTGTTTCACCAGAAGAAATCCTGAAAGCAAGAAGCTTGGTGCGCAGAATTTATATGGACGAAAAAATCGAGACCTATATCACGGATATCGTTTTCGCCACCCGATTCCCGAAAGACTATGGCATGCCAGAATTGGAACATCTCATCAATTATGGTGGGTCGCCAAGGGCAAGTATCAATCTGGCAATGGCTGCCAAAGCCTATGCTTTTCTACAAAGGAGAGGCTATGTCATACCTGAGGATGTCAGGGAAATTTGCCATGATATACTCAGACACCGGATTGGTCTTACTTATGAGGCTGAAGCGGAAAACATCACACAAGAAGAAGTCATTAATAAAATATTAGATACTGTAGAAGTTCCATAATCATCCCCTTATGATTCAAAACCTTACGTTCAAATCCTATAACTATCCCATTGTGTTGGCATGGTTGGTACTAGTGGTTTATTTTCTTATGCCTGCGAATTCGTTTGCACAAGAGGATTATTCCAATACCAAAATCTCGGAACTCTTTAAGAATCCCAAGAAAATCCAATGGGTGAAGCACTATAAAGGACGAGTGGATGACATCAATGAAGTAGGCCTAATGATTGCCTATGATGGTAAATCCTGCAAGGGTTTTATTACATATTTGAGAAGTAAGGAAAGATTCAAGCTTGAAGGCGATATCATCGGACAGAAAATCATTCTTCGTGAAACAGATTCCGAGGAATCCGTCACCGGGCATTTTGAGGGAAACATCAAAAAGGATTTTTCTGCCATACAAGCACATTGGTTCAATCGGGAAAAAACCAGAGCAGGACTGCTCAAGCTCCAACTTACTGAAAGGGAAGTGGTATTTCCGGGGTATTGCGGAGATAACAAATGGGTAAGGAAGTATACCGGGTATGTCCAAGACGAACAGGTCCAACTCCTGATTCAACGAAATAGTGAATACCACATCGTTGGAACCATTTGGTTTGTCAAGAAAAACAGGAGCTACTGTCTCAAAGGAGCAATGACATCTGAATCCAAATTGAAAGTCAAGGTTTTAGATGACTTGGAGAATATTATTGGTGTGATTGATGGTCAGGTACATTCATCCAATTCCCGTATTACAGGCAACTGGATCGATGCCAAAGAAGAAGAATCAAAGGTCGGTTTCAGTAAGATTGACGATATTACTGTCGGTTGCATAGAATATCAGGACTACATGACCACTTATGATGTAACATTCCCAAAAAGTAAGAATGCCGCATTCAATGAATACATCGACAAAACGGTAAACAATTGGAAACAGTCTTGCCAAGACAGAGTCAAATCATTGAAGATTGATAACCCATATCCGGGACCAGATGAAAGAAGCCTGGCCAATGCTGCCGGATGGTTCGAAATGGGATACCTATCAGATACCATCATCAGTGGTTATATTACATTCAACAAGAGCTGGGAAGATGAACACAAGGACATTGCATTCAACTATGACCTTATAAAAGGAAAAAGTTTCACACTGTATGACCTATTTAAAATCGGTGTGGACTATGAATCCATCCTAAGGGAAAAGGCCCTTACGAAAATCAGATTCACCAGTCTTTATGGCAACACCTTATTCAAGGAATGGATAGAGGATGAGCAATTCCAACTATTCACCATAAGGGATAATGGCATCAGGTTCAGTACGGCATTCCACCCTATTTTCGGTAGGCAATCCGTAACGATTCCCTTTTCAGAATTGGAAGAATATTTGAATCCTTACAGCCCTGTCTCGCACCTGTATGCGGAAAGGCAGAAAAAAAGGAAGAAAAAGCGCATGAATAAATAAGATGGAAACATCAGAACTGCTCAGAAAAGTTAGGAAGATAGAAATCAAGACCAAGGGCTTGAGCAAACATATCTTCTCAGGAGAGTACCAGAGTACTTTCAAGGGCAGGGGTATGTCTTTCAGCGAGGTGAGGAATTATTTTCCGGGGGATGATGTCAGGAATATCGATTGGAATGTAACAGCTCGAACCAATGAACCTTACATCAAGATTTTTGAGGAGGAACGGGAATTGACCGTAATGCTTATGGTTGATGTGAGTCGTTCGTCATTATTCGGGACAACGAATCAGATGAAGAATGAATTCATCACGGAAATCAGTGCGGTACTGGCTTTCTCAGCCATACAGAATAATGATAAGGTCGGTGTCATATTCTTTTCCGATAAGGTAGAAAAATATATTCCACCTAAAAAAGGAAAACAACACATTCTGAGAATCATCCGGGAATTATTGGATTTCCGCCCTGAAAGCAATGGTACTGACTTGGGAGTTGCACTTCGTTTCCTCAACAATATCATCAAAAAAAGAAGCATTACTTTTATTCTTTCGGATTTCCTGACCCAAGGATACAATGACCCTCTGAGGATTGCAGCCAAGCGCCATGACCTCATCGGTCTCAGGATATATGACCCCAGGGATGAAATCCTACCTAATGTTGGTTTGGTTCGGATGGCAGATGCCGAAACAGGTCAAAAACTCTGGATTGACACAGCTAGTAAAAAGGTTCGTGACAACTACGAAGAAAAAAACAAGGCATTCTCCGCTAACTTCAAATCCTTATTTTCCAAAGCAGGAAAAGACACCGTTTCTATCCGCACGGATGCATCCTACGAAAAGGCCCTACTTGGGTTTTTCAAGGGCAGACGGTAGTATTATCACTATCATTAATATGACTTTTTTGCCCGTTCAATTCTTTTGAAATTCTAAAAAACTGGCATAATCTTTTCACTGTACTTGTACCTACCATTAACTCCCTAGTAGGCAGTATAACTGCGCACTCGAATCTATTCTATACAATTAAAATCTGTTCTCAATGAAGAAGTTGACATTCTTTTTCGCACTACTAATCGGTAGCACCATGATGATCCAAGCACAAAACACCATACACCAAACACAAAATCTAAATTTACATCCCCAAGGTGATGAAGTGTCCCTATCTGCTTTCATGGTAAATGAGGAAAAGATCCTTGTCCAATGGAAGACTGACATACAAGGGATATATTTCGAGATTGAAAAATCAATTGATGGTGAGAATTATGAAATGATTGCCACGATTGAGGATGTGGTATCCTCCCCTGACAATACGACATTCCAGTTTGTGGATGAAACACCACTTTTGGAGAATTATTACAGAATATTCTACATCACTCCATCCGGTGTGGTTGATTATTCAGATGAGACATTCATCAGTCCACTCCCCAGTAACATGACCTTGGATGGTTTAAAATAGGAATGAGTGACCCAATAATAAAAAAGCCTTGGTTATCGTGTGTAACCAAGGCTTTCATTTTTAGAAACCGTCTGAGTCATCGTCATCATCTATGACAGCATCGGGATTGGGAGGTGCGGGAATATTTCCTCCGTTATTAGGAGGTGTTACGATATCCTCATTACCACCGGGTTCATCCGGTTCGTCGAACGAATCAAAGCCACCATCGAATTCCATTTCTTCCTCATCATCGAATTCGTCTCCGAATTCCCCTCCATTATCAGATGAATTAGGGTCATCGGTAAAACCATTCCCCATATCGTCAGGGTTTCCATATATACCTGCACAATCAATTTTTATACTCAATTCTCCTGCCGGCTCCTTGAAGCGGGCATTAGCATCATAATCCACGAGTGTATCCTCCTCGATTCCTTTCAGCATATCAACGAATATCGGTCGGGCCAAAACGCCACCTTGCCCCAAGTGAGGACTCCTGAATCGAATCCAACGGTCATCTCCGCCAACCCATACTCCTATTACCAGTTGTGGGCTGATACCCATGAACCAGGCATCAGCGTGGTTATTCGTCGTACCTGTCTTACCTCCTACCTGGCTCTTTAGCTTCCATTGTATCGGTTGTGCCACACGTTTCAGCATATCCACCATTACATAATTGGCATCCGAGGATAATGCGGGAGGTCTTTGTTCCAGAGCATTCTTATAAATCACTACGCCATTCCTATCCTCTATGCGGTCTATGAAATAGGGTTTCTGATATACGCCATTATTGGCGAATGTGGCATATGCCCCTGCCATTTCATACACAGACAAATCAGTTGCCCCAAGACATATGGAAGGCTGTTTGGGTACTCTTGGCTCTCCGTACACATTCTTTCTATCCACTTCGATTCCCATTCTCTCCGCCAATTCCCTTACGGGGTCGGTACAACCGATTTGTTTCATCAAATATGCGGAAACCGTATTCTTGGATTTTTCCAATCCCTTGTACAATGAGAATTCCTCTCCTGTGTATTCCCCGAAATTCTTAGGCGTCCAATCCCTCAATAATCCGAAACAGCCCTCTCCCTTATGGATGGTATAAGGAATATCGGCCACCTTGTAGCAGGGAGAAATTCCCCATTGTTCGATAGCCGTTGCATAAACGAAAGGCTTGAATGTAGAACCTACCTGCCTTTCGACACTAAGATTGACGTGGTCAAATTTGAAATACTTATGATTAATTCCGCCGACCCATGCCTTTACTGCACCGGTCCTTGGGTCGATGGCCACGACTCCGGTCTGGAGTTGCATTCTGATATAACGCAAGGAATCCCTTGGAGTCATAACGGTATCCTTTTCCATCCCCTGATTCTCATAGGTAAAGATTCTCATATCCGTTTTGGTATCAAAATCCTTATCCACAGCCCTCTCCAATGATTTCCATTGTTGTTTTACTGTAGCCCAGACATCATCTTTCATGATTTTCCGGTATATTTTGGATTTTTCCTTGGTCAGGAATTTCTTATTCACCAATTGGGCCAAATGACCATCTTCCTTCTCCTCCTTGAGCATTCGTTCAATGTCATAATCCTTGAGCATCATCTCATAGGATTCATTGACCACACTCAATACCTCACTAAGGTGAATCGCACGGTGCGCAGCATACCTATCAGTTCCCCTCAGAACTTTCTTGAATGCATCCAGTCTTATTTGTTTTTGTTTCTTTGTGATATCACCATAGGTCCAAGGATCCTTATCTTTCCATTCCTTAAAGAATTTTTCCTGGTTCTTATTCATATTCTTCCCTACGGATGCCTCTGCATGCGATTGCATCCTAGGATCAATGGTCGTATAAATGCGAAGACCATCCGTATGGACATTATAATTCACACCTTGTTCCTCGGCTACTGCTGCGAGGATATTCTTAACCTCTTTTCTCAATTCTTCACGGAAATAAGGCGCAGCACCTTCCGAGTGGGTTTTTCTGGAAAAACTCAATCGAATAGGCTCATTCCTAAGTGAATCATAGGCTGTACGGTCAAAATGACCTGAATCCATCATTAACTTAAGGACTACTTCCCGTCTTTTCTTTGCATTCTCGGGGAATCTCTTAGGATTATAAAGTGAGGGATTTTTCAACATTCCCACAAG
Organism: Saprospiraceae bacterium; assembly: GCA_020631355.1. Taxonomy (GTDB): domain Bacteria; phylum Bacteroidota; class Bacteroidia; order Chitinophagales; family Saprospiraceae; genus JAHDCE01. Next base: position 74,957 of record JAHDHL010000001.1, read on the forward strand.
CAGGGCTGCTTCCTCCACCTTAAGTGAATCCTGTGATTTTCCGAAATAGGTTTCGGAAGCGGACTTGATACCTACTGCACCATAAAGGAAATCAAATTCATTGAGGTACATCGTCAGGATTTCATCCTTTGTGTATCGTCTTTCCAATTGGATAGCCGTAATCCACTCCTTGAATTTGGTGATACCCAATTTGAACATTCGCTTCAGTTTGCCACCAGAGAATGAACGATTAGAGTATTGCATCTTGGCCAATTGTTGGGTAATGGTACTACCCCCTCCTTGGCCTGTGGTTCCCAAAGCCAGCCCTTTGGCTACACGTCCCAAGGCTTCCAAATCCACGCCGGCGTGGTTATAGTAACGCTTGTCTTCTGTTGCAACCAACGCATTGACAAGATTATCAGGCAAATCCTGATAATTCACCTTCACCCTGTTCTCCACATAATACCGACCTAATACGGAGCCATCCGCAGCAATCACTTCCGTAGCAAGATTATTCTTCGGATTCTGCAACTCCTTGGTTGAAGGTAGGTCATCACTAAAGGAGAGAAAAACAAAGAACAGGATGGTACAAAGCATACCAACACCCCACAAAACCCACATCCATCGGGTCCATTTGCGGTACTTGGACTTATTGGCTTCCCTATATTCTTGATTGGTCATTGAACTTAACTTTTTATGTACCTAACTTACTTTCGGATTGTGGCCCTGATGCAATTCACATGAGCACACACGCACATGCACACAATATCCACAACTACATTCCGTCCACCACCTTAATCTGGTATGTTATCCGATTGGAATACAAATTTACACAATCTGTACCTTATTGTAATTGAGGAGCATATCCATATTGACTATTCGTAGTAAAAAAACTATTATCCGAACAACAAATCCCCCTCTCTCCGAGTCACAGGCACCTGTAACTTGGCTGCATACTGCTTTGTTTCGTGGATAAAATTCCTAATGCATTCATTATCGCCATCCGTCAACAATACATCATCTAGGATGTGATTGTCCTCGAATTCCATTTCTTTCCTGAATTTGGAATCATCCAAATCATCATAGGAAATTAGGATTTCCTCATCGTCATGTATGAGAATTCCGTCATCGAATATTTCGAATGATTGCGGGGATAATCGTTCGAAATAAATGGCATCCTTAAAGAGATTGGGATTGTGGAAGACAAGTTTCGGATTTCCAAACTTACTAATCTGAATCGTGAAATAAACGAAGGATAATATAACGGGTAAAATGAGGTTTCTTTCCTCATAATAAAGGATGGAGAGCCCGACAATGATGAATAATTGTATACTCTTAATCATTAATGAGTTGGTAACAGGGTCCTTGGTCCTAAGATGGAATACGACGACATTCTTCTTTTTATAACGTTTTAGATATCTCGTAGCAATCCAAACACCGATTCCGAATGTCATCAGAAAATAATAAATCTGAAATACTCTGACGAATAATTGGAGATAGACCGATCCGCTTAGCAACAACACGATGCCCACTCCCAATAATAACCATTCTGCTGCTTGGATTTCTTTCCTCATTGGGGATTAAAAGAATTTTTTGACGTTATACCAATTTTTTTCAATAATCGCATTATTCTTTTCATAAAACCGAATCGCTGGTTCATTCCAATCCAGTACTTGCCACTTGACCATTCTAGCACCCATCTCCTTGGCATCCTTGATGAATTCGTTATAAAGTAATTGTCCTACACCTTTTCTCCGATAGGATTCGCTCACAACAAAATCATCCAAATAAACCATTTTGCCTTTCCAAGTGGAATAGACCATATAATACAGCATCATGCCCACTATCCGACCATTTTCTTCGGCTACCAAGGTTCGGAATATTCCCTCATCGAAATCATTATGATAATCATCAAGGGTGGCTGTCACAGCCTCTGGTTCCTTTTCGTATACTGCCAATTCCACTACTAGATCATAAACAGCAGGGATATCTTGCTTTGTACCTTTTCTTACAGTTATTTCGCTCATTCGTTTAATCTATGAATCTCCAAGATACACCAAATCTGAAATGCGGGTCGGCCAAGGGATGATTCGGCGTCTGAAAAAACACCTGGTCTGTGAACCAACCGGTTATGTTCTCCATCTTAAGGAATCCCCTGAAAGTCTGAACCTTAAAATTCAGAAAGAAGTCCAATGCAGGATACAATGCGACATTCCCTAGATCCTGGTTATGGAACTGTCCCGTCACTGGCATATAAGCATCCGCCAAATAATTGGTATTCATTCTAAAATCAAAACCTATTCTGGCCAACATCACCCGCTTGAAGACCTGCCCCTCTGCAAAAAGACTATTTTTCATAAAAATAGTTGGCATTCGTATAAAATCTGAATTATCTGTTTGGAAAACAATGGTATTCTCCATTCCGAACACTCCGAACCTTATGTCCTGTTGGGCTATCAATTGTAATACACTGATACCGGATGCAGATTGCTGCGGTAATGAAAGAGTGTCATAATAAATATGATTATTCAATAAATGATAATGGACACTGATTTGGGTCTTGGAAAGGGGCTGTTCATAGGATGCCTTGATGCTCGTTGTAATCGGCTTGACAAAATCATTCTCGAAAACCTGTCGCTCGGAAATAAACATCCTTGACTGTATCAAGTCAGGAGAAAAACGCTGGTTCAATATATGCCCCCTAACAATACCTACCTTTCCTAAGTCCAGCTTAAGATTCCCCCTTATCAGATATTCATTGCTATTACTTCCTATACCATATTGGGCATAAGCGTTGAGTGAAATGAATCGGGCCGGATTGAAATCCCATTCTCCAAACAAATAGACAGAATTAATGGAGGTATCCCTAGGTTCCTGATACGTTTTCTGATATATGTGAAATAAACCCGCAGCATATAAATCCCTTGGAGCATCCTTGCCTTCCTCCAATTTGAATGTGGATAATTGCACCTTATTCTCCAGCTTATCCCATGTCATATACTGCCTTAGCCCTCTATCATCCACTTGATAATTCTTGTAGAATGAAGAATCAGGATTGGAATCAAAAAACTTGTATTCCCCGGGAGAATAAACGAATTGATGCCCTACCGTGAATGAACGTTTACGAGGTGGCTGCGGAATACTATCATTCTTATTATCCGACAACAAATTATAATAATGTGTGTATGCAAAATGTGTTTGTTGCATACGGGTTTCTGCACTACTGGAAACAACTGGAATATTGACCCTGTCCGAAAGTAAGGGGTTACTGAAATCAGAAACGGAGACAATTCCGCCGTTATCCTGTTGTTGCATGTCATTATAGGTATAACTTGCAAAGCTCTTGTATCGGTTGTTTTTGGTTCGGTAAGCCAGATTGAATGAGACAATGGTATGCCTTGATTTCTGTCGGGTAAAAATCCCCTCATGGCTGATACGATCATAATCCGTATTCACTGTCAGATTGGGATTCAAATCCCTTGCGAAGTTTCCTTTGAAATAGAAATCATCCTTGGTATGGTTCTGTGCATAATAGGTATCCGTGAATGTCCTATTCACCTTGAAATAACGAATATCCTCAACTCCTCTCTGGTACAGATCAAACTGATTGAACCCGAGGTTAAGGCCTGTCCTTTCTCTCACATTAAATAATAACGGTCTAGCCGGAGTACCTAAGCTCCCCAGATGAATCCAGTCCACATCCTGTTGTCGAGTAGGATCGGATTGTTGGAAATCATACCCTAACATGGTATCCGGATAAGGGAGTAAACGTTCAGGATGGGCGGCATAAAAGATATTCACCTTGAGTGTATCGGGCTTCCTGATGATGTTCCTCAGGGTATTCCTCGATGTATCTCTTTTGATATTACCTCCTCCTCTGATAGGGGTACGCTGTGCTTCTGCTGAGACACAGCAAAGCATAAGGACAAAGAGTAGAAAGGAAGCAAATCTGATGTTCATGGAAAGTACGAATCCGATTTTATATTTCAATAACGACAAAGTAATGGAATCCGTACCACATTAGGAAGAAAGATGGGGATGTAATGGGGAATAGTCGGTAGTGAATGGTCGATTGTCCGTAGATATCCAAGGATTTCGGACAATCGACCACCTAACTGAAATGGGTTATTCTTCCAAATCCAGTACTGCGGGACTCATTCCCATATTACTGAATCCTCCATCATGATAAAGGTTCTGCATCGTGATGAATTTTGACAAGTCAGAAAACATGAATACACAGTAATCCGCACAAGATTCAGCAGGTGCATTTCCTAGTGGTGACATCTTATCCGCATAATCAAAAAAGACATCAAAACCCTTTACGCCACTACCTGCTGTGGTTTTGGTAGGAGATTGTGAAATCGTATTGACCCTCACCTTATTATGTGTTCCGAAATGATATCCGAAGCTTCTTGCGAATGATTCCAACAAGGATTTGGACTCTGCCATTTCGTTATAATCCGGAAATGTACGTTGTGCAGCAATGTATGTCAGTCCGAGAATCGAACCCCATTCACTCATTACTTCTTTCTTGAAGCAAGTCTGCATTAGCTTATGGAAAGAAATCGCAGAAATATCGAATGTCTTCTGCATCCATTCATACTTCAGATTCGTGTAATCCCTCTTTTTTCTAACGTTGAGGGACATTCCGATGGAATGTAATACGAAATCAATCTTACCTCCTAGAATTTCAACTGATTGGTCAATCAGATTTTCCAAATCCTCAAGGGAAGTGGCATCAGCGGGAATCGCCTGACAATCCAGTCGCTCTGCTAGTTTCTGAATTTCTCCGAAACGGAATGCAACGGGTGCATTCGTAAGTACAATTGAAGCACCTTCTTCCACGCATCGTTCTGCAACTTTGGTTGCGATGGACTTATCATCCAATGCTCCGAATATGATTCCTCTTTTTCCTTTCAATAATTGGTTGGCCATATCATCATGGTTTTTCTTAATGATGCCGCAAAATTAAGAATATACCTAAGAAAAGGTATGGAGAACCAAGATTTTGAGATGACAAGGCGGATTTAATCCAATCTACTGGCCATTTTCTGTATGGACATGATAATTTGATCCAATTCCTTAGGATAAGGGACATACTGGACATTATTCCTATCCCGCCCCCAAACCGTAATCGTTATGACTTTTTTCTTTTGGCCATAGGCTACGGATAATCTGAGGGGAATGGGAGTGGGTTTTTCCTTCTTCCTTTTCATGCAGGCTTCGGAATCACAATCATATATCCTATCGAATTCAAAGAAATCCTTGGAGACGATATATTCCGCAAATGCTTCGAGTTCATCCCGTGGAATATCCTTTTTCGTCACAATCAATCCATTCTGGACACTTTGGAATTCCTTGATGAGACGTCCCGTACTCTTGATTTGTACGAAATCCCTCAATACAGGATCGATACCTCCATAAAAACCACCACCTATTAATTCTATGCTGATATAAACAGGCTTTACCTCAGCTACATCGGAACCTCTCCGCTTTTTCTTTTTCTTCTTTTTCTTGGATTTCCTTTTCATGATGGATCTAGGATCATCTCCCTCCACATCCACCAAAGGCAATTCATTGGCTGGTACCACAAAGGGTGCATCCTCACTCTTTACAGGAATGAAATGATACTGATAGGCCCCTTTACTATTGGGTTGTGTGAATTCTAAGACCAATCGCTCCTTGGAAACCTCCGCAATGTAGAATTTCTTGATGTGCTTGAAATTGTAGAATAACTCCGAACCATTCAGACTCCAGTTTCCACGTGTCATTTTTCCATTAAGGAATTGGCGATAGGAATAATCGAACTTGAAATATATGAAGAATTCATACTTCTTATCTGCCTGGTGAATCGTCGTATTTGATTCCACATGCAGGGCATAGGTGTACTTCCATTTGGTTTCTATGAGCTTGTCCTCATTGACATTCCCGTAAGGGGAATCACTCGTAGAACGTGTTTGTGCATCTACTGCAAAGTACATCCCAAGCAAGAGGGAGAGGGTTAGAATATACCTGAGTAATCTCATTTAGGCAATAGCGTTTATGAAAGAATTGCCCGTAAGGCAAATCCAATAAGGTAAAATTACAACGCTAAACAGTAATCGGTTTATTGTCGCATCGTTTCATATAAAAATATAAAATACAAAACAGATGCATGATAAACTAATACGATATAAGCGCACTACATATTAAAAAACGCAAAGATGTTGCCAAAAGACAACATCTTTGTGTTAGGGTTTTGTGAAAATAAGCTTATTGGATTATCGACCGAATTTGAATCCCAGTGTCAATAGGATGTAATCCTGCGACAAATCATTCTCGACAACCGGGCTACTACTGGCCAAACCGTAGGGTTCGTAAAACTGTGAATTCGTTCTTCTCAGGTATGCGATATCCACGAAGTAATTCTTTTGTCTATACCCTGCTCCCAAACTGAACTGGCTTCCTTGGAATATGCCGTCGTTATTCGCGTATGGGTTCCCCAGCAATCCGTATCCTGCTCTCAATCTAAAGTCTTTCTCGATAACGAATTCGGCTCCGGTCCTAATATTCAATGTTGATTGGAAGATGCTTCTGATGGTTCCATTCACCTCATTTTCGATAAAGAGATCATCAGGTGAAGATGCATTCGAACTGAAATTGTAGCTATTCTCAGTATAATCCAGGTATTCCACTTCTGCAGACACGAATCCTATTTTCTTGATTACGACTCCCACATTACCTATCAGACGCAAAGGTGTCGTCTGTTTGTATTCGTATGTCCCTACTGGTGAAGTAGCAGAATTGGTTTGTCTGATCTCATTGGTTTCTCCCTCATTATAGGTAATATCGAAATCCAATGAATTGCTGTAGGTATCCGTTAATGTAATCCAAGTAGGCGAATGGAATGCGGCACCTATCCTCAGGGCCTGATTAACACGATAAATCGCACCTACATTCAGATTGACACCCACACCTGAGGTGTTTAGGTTTTCTGTATAACTAAGGCCATTAAAAAAATTAACCGTCCCATCCACATCAGTTTCCTGATAGGTCTTTTCTGATGAAAAACTTACGATGGGTACACCTATGCTAGCTCCTAAATATAACTTGTGGTTCATATTCCCCCCAACTGCGAGGTTCAACTCCCCCATAGAACCAGACTGATTCACAGATTGGAACTTCGATGTACGGTCCCCGGGAAAGAAGTCATTCTCATACAATGTAGGCGTACTTGTCTCATAAATCAATTCTGTATCATAGGCCAAACCATTATCAAAATCACTTAATTGGCTAGGGTCCAGTCCTTGGGATAATTCTAGGAAATAATTGGCAATGGAACCCTCACTTTCTCCGGTATAATTGAACTTCTGGCTGAAATCCGCCAACTTACTATAGCCTATCGAGAAATTCACCGTTTTCCACTTATCCGGACGAGTCGATGCGAATACGATTGCTGCCTCACTAAAATTGCCGGATGTCCTCGACCTAGAAAATGTAGCCCCCTCAAAAGTAGCATCCGTACCTGAAATCAGTACGCCCGGTGTAATGGTCAGTTCTGATCTTCTAAAGGAAGCCAAACTTGCCGGATTACTGATTACAGATGAATAATCTCCACCAAGGGCCCCCATCGAACCACCCGTTGCCACATATCTGGCCGATCCGCCATATTGCCAATAGGAATATCTGAGTGCATCCCCTGCGTTTTGTCCATAAATTGGGGCAGATACCATCAGTGTCAGTATTATGATTGTAATATGTTTCATTCTATTTTATGGTTTTTAGCAATTCAAATATATAATGATAGGGCCATACATGGGGTATGGATATAACAAAGGCGGATGAATTAAGGTCCGAGCCCATTTTATCCGCCTTTGTAACGAGGGCCTGCATCAGCCCCTAAATGTATTTATCTTGGTCTCCTGCTCGACCCAGAAGAAGATGAGCTGCCCCTTGAAGAACTACCACTACTGTTTCTTGAACTAGACCTCGGGCTACTACTGCTACTTCTGTTGGAAGAAGAAGACCTTGGCGTACTGGACCTCGGGGAGGAAGACCTTGGTTTTGACGACCTTGGCGTATTCGACCTCGGAGAGGATGAAGAACGAGGTTCACTTCTCGGATTCCTCTTAGGGCGACTACTAGGCCTTGTTGACTCACTTCTTGGAGGATCGGCATCAATTTCGGACTTACCCGATTCTCCCCTTGTATCCCTAACTGGTTCCTCTCCATCATTTGCATCAAATGAACTGGAGCTACCCCTAGTCGGTTCCTCACTGGTATTGGCATCGAATGAGCTAGTACCAGCTCCTCGTCCATCCTTTGCATCACCTGCGTTGAGTGTATTCCTTCCACTTCCATTACCCTCAGCTTCAAAATACCCCTCGGAGTTGCCTCCATTCCTGCCTTCCTTAACACCATTCATACGGCCATTACCTTGGGAATCCACCGTACGACCAGCGCTTCTTCTTGGACCGAAGTTCGATGGTTGGTATGTATAATCAGAATAAGGATTGAATCCATCATTACCATAGTAGTATGGGTTGCCATAGTATCCATAAGCGCTATAATAAGAACTATAGTACGGATTGAAACAAGGGTCCAAATATGGATTGAATCCAAATGGAGTGTATGGGTTGAATCCTCCATAGGGTCCATATGGGTTATTCCAAGGATTGTTCCAAGGATTATTCCATTGGTTATGCCAAGGATTTACGGTATACATGTTTCCAAATCCTGCGTAGAATCCGGGACCTCCACTATAGTAGAATGGGTCGATGTAATAATTATTCGTAAACCAAGGGTCATAGTATCCGAATGAATTATTGAATGGTCTATTGAATCTTCTGATTCTTCTAGAGAAGTAGAAATCATCATCGAAGTAATAATCATCGTCATCGAAAGCTTCGTCCACATAATCATCACTTGATTCATATCCATACTCATCTTCCTCAGAGGGCTCGAAATACTCATCTGTGGCAGGATCGAAATACAAGTCGTCCTGAGCAAACAAGTTGGCATTCAACAACAGCAGGGAAAACATAATCCATGCACTCAAATAACCAGTTACTTTCATCTTCTATCGATTTTAAATCAGATTGTGGGGATGTTGGGATATCATCCCTTAAAATTACAAAACACTTTTTAGACGCGGTTGTCCTGTAATTGTCATCCACAAATTATTACTTTTGCACGGCTTTTTGTGTTAATGTGCACTTAAACTAGGGTAGCTATTGTCATAAAATTGTTAATCTTCACCCCATCATAACCTTAACATTAGTTAAGGAACTATGTTAAGACTTCATAAGTTACTCTATTTTAAAGTGTTGCAGAAACAAATTTATTGAACTGGACTGATAAGAAAACAGCAAAATCGGGCCGGTATTATATTATCAACCATTAGAATTATGGCTAAGGAAATCATTACGGAGAGAAGTGTCGATTATTCGGCTTGGTACAATGACATTGTAAGGAATGCAAACCTCGCAGAAACATCACCCGTAAGGGGATGTATGGTCATCAAGCCTTATGGATTCGGCATCTGGGAAAAGATGAAAGCACAACTGGATTCCATGTTTAAGGAAACCGGTCATACGAATGCTTATTTCCCGCTTTTCATCCCGAAAAGTTTCCTTAGTAAGGAAGCCCAACACGTGGAGGGTTTTGCCAAGGAATGCGCCGTAGTCACCCATCATAGATTGATGAATTCACCTGATGGCGATGGTGTCGTGGTGGACCCTGATGCTCGTTTGGAGGAGGAACTTATCGTAAGACCTACCTCCGAGACCATCATCTGGCATACTTATAAGAACTGGATTAATACCTACAGGGATTTGCCACTATTGATTAATCAGTGGGCCAATGTGGTTCGTTGGGAAATGAGAACCAGGCCTTTCCTAAGGACTGCAGAATTCTTATGGCAGGAGGGACACACAGCCCATGCCACTAAGGAAGAAGCCATTGAGGAGTCCAGAATGATTTTGGATTTGTATGCCAAATTTGCGGAAGAATGGATGGCCATGCCTGTTATCAAGGGTATCAAGACTGCCAATGAGCGTTTTGCAGGAGCCGATGAAACCTTTACCATCGAGGCATTGATGCAGGATGGACGTGCCTTACAATCGGGAACATCCCACTTTTTGGGTCAGAATTTCGCTAAGGCATTCGACGTAACATTCCAGAATCAAAACAATAGGGAAGAACATGTATGGGCTACCTCTTGGGGTGTTTCTACTCGTTTGATGGGAGGTCTAATCATGACACATTCCGATGATGACGGATTGATTGTACCACCTAAGTTGGCACCTATCCAAGTGGTGATTGTACCTATTCCAAAACCTAATGGTGAAATTGATGAGGCTGCCGAAAAAATCATCAAGGCACTCAAGGATAGAGGAATATCCGTGAAGTATGACAGGGACAAGAAAAAACGTCCGGGTTTCAAATTCAATGAATACGAGATGCATGGTGTGCCTGTAAGATTGGGACTTGGCAAAAGGGATTTGGCAAACAACCAAGTAGAAGTTGCAAGGAGGGATACCATGGAAGTCAAGAGTGTGAACCTTGACGGTGTGGTGGATTACATTGACAACCTATTGGTTGAAATCCAAGATAATTTATTCCAGAAAGCAAAGCTTTTCAGGGATGAAAAAACCACATCCGTAGATACCTTTGATGATTTCAAATCCGTATTGGAGAGCAAGGGAGGATTCATTTCAGCCCATTGGGATGGAACTACTGAAACGGAATTGAAAATCAAGGAATTGACAAAGGCCACAATTCGTTGTATACCTATTGACCAAGAAGATGAAGCAGGTACTTGTATCCTGACGGGCAAACCATCAGAAAGAAGGGTCCTCTTTGCAAAAGCTTATTAAGACGGATATATTCCGATATGATACAACAAGAAAGGCAGCGAGTAAACTCGCTGCCTTTCGGATTTTTGGGATTACACTATGTGATTTTAATCGTAGGACTATCTTGGCGACCTTGAGGAACGACTGCTTCCTCTCGACGAACTCCTACTAGAGCTTCTACTTGAATTCCTGGATGAAGACCTATTGGACCCCATACTGCTCCTACTATTGCTTCTTGGCGAAGAATAACTGGGCCTTGAGCTCGAATTCTTCTTTGGTGTAGCATATGTATTACTCCTTGGCTTCGAACTTTTGGGCCTTGTACTATTCCTTGGTTTCGACGATTTGGGCCTCGTACTACTCCTTGGCTTCGAGCTCTTGGGTCTGGATGAAGATTTCGGTTCCGTACGGATAGTTCCTGTCTTACCCGTTTCGTTCTTCGTTATCCCTTGTTTCCCGGGTGAAGACGATACATTCCTACCAGAATCACCGGACTTCGGTGAGCGTGGGGGAGATGCATTAATCTCGCCCTTACCTGTACCCACTGATACACTACCCTTGGTTGGGCCTGTTTCAAGGTTGCCGTTCGCATCCTGTACGGCGAGTGTCCTGCCTCCCTTGCCTCCATTGGAAGCCAAGTTATCATTGACCGAGAATTCCTGTGGACGACCAATGGATATTGTATTCTGCGTATTTCCTCTTGGAGTATTATTACCAGCTATACTGATGGTACTTCTTCCCCCATCACCATTGATGGCATTCCCCTTGCTCGGACCCGCAGCTACGATTCCTGTTCCTCTACCTCCTCCTTGATTTGTATTTCCTTGTCGCCAAATCCATGGATTATTGTAGTAGGGTGAATGGAATCCCCAATGACCGTAATGCGGATTGTGGTAGGGAGACCAGTGCGGACCATACCCGAAGTGAGGATGATTATGGTTCCAATGATGGAAATAATTGAATTGGGAATAATGCCAATTCCAACAATTACGATAGTTTCTTCTTAACCATCTTCTCATTCTCCATTGAGCATAAGGATTGTAGAAATGGGCCCTGTAATTATAGTCCCACCACCAATCATTATAAAATCGATTCGGACAGCTGTATATGAACAATGACACATTGAACGTATTACGGAAACGCCTGAGTCTCCTAATTTCATCATTAATATCATTATCCACATAATTGTATTCTCCATAATCGAAATCATCATCGACATACTCATCTTCACCATAGCCTTCCACATCATTGTATTCCGGATCAAAATACATGTCATCTTGGGCTATTATGACGGAGCTAAAAATGAGGGATAATCCTAGTAGGATCGTGGAAAGCCATTTGAATTTCATACACTTAGTTTTTTAGCGATTTAACAATAAGTTCGTGGTCTTACGATTGTTACCTTCAATATAAGGACAATCGCCTCTGAGTCTATCATAATGAAAATTTAAATTCATTCCGACAGGATATTAAAAGTGTTAAGACACTACTTTAACACCTGTTAAGACGATTGGTTTCCAACAACTTATGATTTTAACGGATAATTAAATTTATCTTCTCGAATTACTAGAAGTAATTAATATAACCAAAATGAATCTTGGCTGACCTGAAGTCCACAGGGTTATTCTGTTGCCTTCCATAGGCCGTACTCAATCCAAAAACACCAATGTTTGTATCAAAGGCCAATCCAGCTCCGAATCCTAGTGGAGTATCGGAGATTTTCCCATCAGTCAAACGGCTTTGTACATAGCCATAATCACCGAATAGATAGATGTAGGAATTCCGTCCGATGATGAACCGGTATTCCAAGGTGAATATGGAAAATAATGAGGCATTGATGGCTTCCTCGTCAAAGCCCCTTAGGGTTTTGGTTCCTCCTAGTCGATATTGTTCGTTGAGAAAAACAGGTTGCGACGAGAGGATAGCCCCTGTTGAATTGGCAAGGAGGAAGACTCCCCTTTGTTTTGGATAGAATGGAATATACCCTTCCAGTCTGTTATCCAGCTGATATTGGATGGTTCTGGTATCGAATGTATCATAAAGACTCTCGTATCTGAAGTCAGGCTCCAAGGGGTCCACTAGATTAATAATATCATTATTCTTCTTAATGGTTCTGAATCCGGCTGCCACCCTTGTGGTATTGGTCCATCCTTTTCGGGGATTGAATATATAATCCAAATCCTCTATATGGTATTCCAATCCGAAGTCATTGAATCGGGTATCCAAGTTCTGTGGTAATTGGCGAGTTTGCTGTACTTTTTCCTCATCCACCACCAATAGGATAGACTGTTTGGAATGACCGAAAGCCTTGATGTAATGCCTCGCACTGAACAGGTAGGACATTCCTATATCATATTCGACATCCAAGAATGTGGAATCACGCTTATATAAAGCAAAATCACCCTCCACTCCAAATGGAAGTCCTGCCACATAGGGATATCCGAGTTCCAGATCCAATCGTTGGGTTTCTGGTCTGACTTGCCTGAATTCAAGATGAATTTTTTCACCACCTCCCAATAAATTTTGTGTGCTGAACATCCCATCCACCGTGATGAGCAACCTACTCCCCGTAGATTGGTTACGAGGTAGGACACCAACCAAAAAATCAAACTTACTCGCTTTTCTCTTTTCCAAAAACAGATTGATGGTTGCTCCTGTCCCTCTAAAAGAAACCACTGCATTTTTCTTCTGCCTTAAAAAAGGAAGTTCCCGAATCCGAATGGGAATCTGTTTGATTTGCTCTAAATTATACACCTCTCCTTTTTCAATACCGAGGTAATGTTCTAGATACTTTTTGGAAATCCGAACATCGTCTCCTATGATTTCAATCCCCTCATAAGTTATCAGAGCATTCTTTTTCAGATACAACTGTCCGTATATGCTATTATCGTCCAATATCCTGATACTATCCAATCCGACACTCGCAAAAGGATAACCATGATTTTCCGCATAATTCTGAATACTCTGTATCAATTGGGTGAGTTCTTTGTAATAGAAAGGCTTCCCATTATATAATCGCTCCCTGAAACCAACCTTATTCAACAGGGCATCTTCCACATTCCCCCTTTCCAGAGAAGCCCACCTGAATGCATCCCCGACATTGAGATAAGCCGTATACATCCGACCATTCAATTCCATACTATCCACTGATGCAGTCATATAGGATTCATCAGCCAACAACCATCGCACTTCCTGTATCTGCTTGAAAACCTCCTCTTTCTCCTTGAAATACCGCTTGTATTGGATATCATTTTCTTGTAAGAATGTTGAATCCTGATCCAGTAACGTTATCCTTAGGTTCCATCCACTTCCTTGTCCTGATAGGCCCTGCGGTTCCATTCCTATCAAAAAAAACATCGTTGAACAAAAGAAGATAATGTATGACCTCATATGATTGAATATGCAAAAAGTATCACTTAAGGAAACGTCTGGAATGTAGCAAATATGTGCAATACCCAAACTTTATGGCTCTTATACCTAAGGCTCGTTCCTACAATACCCGAAATTCGGTATAAATTCGCATTCTGTTTACAGAAATATGACAGAACACCCATAGGCTCGACGTAATTTTGTATTACACGAATTCGTTTCCATTTTCAATATGATTGAGGATTATAAAATTATCACCATTACGCACAAAAGTGCGGCACTGAAAGACATCGGCCACTTTGTGCTTGATGAGTCAGGTGATATTTCCTTGACAGATCAATTGGAAATCCTCAAGGAAGAATTGTCCATTCCTGAATTGATTTATCTACCTACCTGCAATCGGGTATTATTTTTCTTTTCTTCCGAAAACACTTTGGATGATTCGTTTCTGAATCAGTTTACTGAAATCCTATATCCTGATTGGGGAACCAACCTTGATGTATTCATTACTCATGAGGGAGAGGATGCCATCAGGCATTTATTCGAAGTAGCTGCATCCGTCGATTCATTGGTCGTAGGAGAGCGTGAGATCATCAGGCAACTCAGACAATCCTATGAAAGATGTAGGAAAGAGCAACTTACCGGTGATTCACTGAGATTAGCCATGGATGCCACAGTCAAGACTGCCAAAAGGGTTTATGCCAATACCCGTATCGGTGAAAAGCAAGTATCCATCGTTTCCTTGGCCATAAAAAAATTGTTGGAATCCCATATTTCCAAGGATGACCGCATCCTAGTCGTAGGTGCCGGACAGACCAACGCCCTCGTTGGAAAATTCCTAAAGAAATATGAATTCTCGAATATTGCCATCTTTAATAGAACGCTACCGAAAGCGGAGGAATTAGCTCATTTTACAGGAGGTAAGGCCTATGCCCTTGATAGTCTGAAAAATTATAAGGCAGGATTTGACTGTATGATTGTTTGTACGGGTTCGACCGAACCCATCATTACCTCCGACCTATACGAATCGTTATTGATTGGGGAGGAAGATAAGAAAGTGGTCATCGATTTGGCCATTCCGAACAATGTGGACCATCCCGTTCCCGAACAATTCGTTATGGATTATATCGAAATCGATGGATTGAAACTCTTGGCCAAGGAAAATCTTGCATTCAGGGCACAGGAAGTCTTCAAGGCTAAGGATATCATAGAACAGGAAATATGCGAATATCATACCCTTTACAAGGAGCGACAAATCGAAAGGGCATTCAGCTCGATGCCTACCCAAATCAAGGAAATTAAATCCAGGGCGATGAATGAGGTCTTTGCCAAGGAAATGGACCATTTGGATGAGGAGACCAAGGATTTATTGGAGCGGATGATGACATATATGGAGAAAAAATGCATCAGTATTCCAATGAAAGTTGCAAAGGAAACCATTCTTCCCTCATAATATCCCTGTTACTCTTTACAATCCCCTTTAATTTCTGTAATTTTCCGCTTTGTTTTTAAGGAGGTGAATGTGGTTTGAGGACTACACCCATCCCCAACTATAACTTTCCACCACCCTTTTGAAAATTAGGACTGTTATGAAACACATCTTTGGCTTTTGGATGATATGCTTGCTCATGGTAAGTTCCATAGCCGCTCAGGATATTCCTACCTTACTCAAGCAATTAGAGGGAGAAAAGAATCCTGCTAAGTTAGCCGACATCAATAATCTACTTGCCCAAGCTTTCCTTACCAAAGACGGAGAGAAAGCCATACAGTATTCCAAGGCCGCCGTGAAGTATGCCACTACTGCCAAGAATAATACTGTCAAGGCAGAAGCATTGAATTTCCAAGCCAAGGCCATTGCGGGTTTTTATTCTCCGAACAAGACCGTTCCTAATAGAAGAAACAAGAGTGCCCGCCAATACCATGATGCGAAGAACCTTTTCGAACAAAGTAGGGGTATCGCAAAGAAGATTGGTTATTCACAATTGGAATTGGATAATCTGGAAAACCTTGCATACATCAATACTAAGAAGATTGGAGTGCATTCGCCGGATAAGAGAGAGGAAGTCAAGTATTACAAGCAATATATTGAAAGGATTAAGAGCATCAAGAATGTAACGAAGCCCAAGGCTGATTATACTACTGCACCCAGTACACCTACTCCAAGCAATAACAATGGTAATTCCAGTGCGAATAATCCCAAGCCACAAAGTTCAGGGTCGGATAAATTCGCCAAGCAACTCATGAAAGAAAATCGAAGCCTGAAAGATAAGGTGGACGATATGGAGATTGAGATTAAGACAATGGAGAAAGAGCTCAATATCCTGAATGAGGATTTGAAAAAAGCACTGGATGACGGTACGAGTGCGGAAGAAATCGAGCGTATCAGACAAGAAAGGGAAAAAATTGAGCGGGACCTAAAGTATAAGAATAGAAAAGCCAAGGAGCGTTTTGAGAAAGAGAAGAATGAATTGGTCGAAGCCAAGGATGCTGCTGAAATTGATGCAGAGTTGGCCAATGCCAAGGCTTCACGTTTCCAATTGGGTGTAACCCTAGGAGGTATCATTGCTGCCCTGATTCTTGGTTTCCTTTATTTTGCATACAGAACCCAAAGCAAGGCCAGGAAAAACCTGTCTGAAAAAAATGCGATTATTGCAAAAGAGCAGGAAAGGTCAGAAGAATTATTGTTGAATATTCTTCCGCAGGATATTGCCCAAGAGCTTAAGACCAATGGTTCTGCCAAGGCGCAGCGACATGATAATGTCACGGTCCTTTTCTCTGATTTCAAGAACTTCACAAAAGTAGCCGAAACATTGTCTCCGGAAGGCCTAGTCAAGGAATTGGATTATTGTTTCAAGGGATTCGATTATATCATTTCCCAATATCCCAGTATTGAAAAAATCAAAACCATTGGAGATGCCTACATGTGCTGTTCAGGGTTGAGCCAATCCAAAGGTGCTACATCGGAAATGGTCAAGGCGGCTATGGACATGCAGGAATTCCTTTTTGATTACAAAGCTGATAGACAATCCAGAAGTCTTCCTTATTTCGAAGCCAGAATCGGTATACATACAGGACCTGTAGTAGCAGGCGTTGTAGGAAATAAGAAATTTGCCTATGATATCTGGGGTGACACCGTGAATGTCGCATCAAGGATGGAATCGAATGGTGATGTTGGAAAAGTGAACATTTCCGCCGATACCTATAATGAGATTCGCTACCAGTTCTCTTGTCATCCTAGGGGAAAAATCAATGTAAAGAACAAAGGTCTGATTGAAATGTATTTCGTGGATAAGGTTTATTCCTAATTTCCCACCAAAAATAGTCCATGCCTAAATATTCCCAAGCGCCACCCATACGCTCCATCAGAAATATACAGCTCCCCGAACACGAAGTTCGGGAGTACCCTAACGGATTGAAACTTATTATCGTCAATGCCGGAGCACAGGAGGTTTTCAAATTGGAGACCATCTTCCATGCGGGACGATTCTACGAACAGGAAAAACTCATTTCCGGAACCACACTCCGTATGATACGGGAGGGAGGACAAGGATATTCTTCCGAACGAATTGCAGAGACCATAGACTTTTACGGTGCGACCCTATCCACTCCGACACATCTGGACTTTTCAGGTACCACGCTTTATGGATTAAACCAACATTTCGATACCTTATTGGAATTATACCAATCCGTTATCCTTACTCCTACTTTTCCTGAAGTAGAATTTTCTGATTATATCACAGAAAGGAAACAAAGATTACAAGTTGACCTTTCCAAGAATGATGTCATTGCTTATCGCAATGTAACAGAGGCTATTTTCGGGAGTCATCATCCTTATGGCTATAATAGTGTCAGGGACATGTATGATTCTGTCGGAATTGACCAATTGAGAGCGCATCATGAGAATCATTATCGGTCAGGGAATTGTACGGTAGTCATCAGTGGTAAGATTAGCCAAGGAATGATACAAAGGTTGGAGAATGAATTCTTTCCTCGGATTCCGACAGGACATTCAAAGCCCAAAACCTTTAGCATAATACCCCATCAAGAAACCATCCAACATTTCACAAAACCGAATTCGGTACAGACCGCCATACGAATGGGTAAGCGACTATTCGACCGAAAGCATGAGGATTATCTGGGTCTGTATTGTCTGAATGTTATACTGGGTGATTATTTCAGTTCCAGATTAATGATGAATATCCGGGAAGATAAGGGCTATACCTATAACATCTATTCGATGTTGGATATCATGAAGCACAATGGAATGTTACTCATCTCCACGGAAACGGCCAATGAGCATACCCGTGCCACCATCAAGGAAATTCATCATGAGTTCGAACGTCTGAGAACAGAGCCCATTCCTAAGGAGGAAATGGAAATGGCTCGAAATTACACCATGGGTACCATGCTGACAGCACTTGACGGGCCATTCAATTCTTCTGTCCTGATTAAGGGACTATTTCTGAATGATATGGATAAGAAACATTTCGATGCGCTTATACAGACCATCCAGAATATCAACCAGGATGAATTAATGAGACTTGCTAATAAGTATCTTACGACGGAAGACATGTATACAGTAACAGTAGGGGCCTAGTCCTATCTGTTACGACCATATTGTTCATGACTGGATACCCAATCGGAGGAAGATATGGCTGAGGCCAATGATAATTCTCCTGCCAAGACCACACCCGCAACGATTTCTGCGAATTTCATAACCCTGTCTTTTCCATAACAATCCAATAATTCAAGGGACTCCCTTTGGGTAGCCAATGAGGTTCCTCCTCCATAGGTCGCTACAATCAAGGACGGGATGGTAATTGAAATATAAAGATCTCCCTTGGATGTCAATTCCGTATGAATGATACCGGCGGATGATTCGGAGACATTCGCCACATCCTGTCCTGTGGCAATAAACATAGCTGTAATGCCATTGGCTGAGTGCAGACCATTGTTATTCGCCCCTGACAATATGGCCCCGACATTGGCAATCTGCGAATGATAAACCAATTGCTTGGGCGTCACTCTCATGACCTCAACCAAGACTTCCTTCGGAACTACACATTCTGCTGTTACCCTCTTACCCCTTGTTCGCATCACATTCACCTGTGAGGCTTTCTTATCCGTAGCCAAATTGGATTCCAGATAGAAATTAGTGATTCGATACTCCTTGTATTGTTCCAGAATCCAACTACACGCGGCAAAAGTGGCCCTGCCTACCATATTCTGTCCTGCAGCATCTCCGGTAGTGAAATTGAACCTAAGGTAGGCCATCTTACTAGCCAGGAACGGGTCAATGTACTTGAGTTTGCCGATACTTGTTGTCGCTTCAGCTTCCGAAGCAATCTGTTCCTTATGGTCAAGTACCCATTTTACAAAATCCCTAGCTCCCCTAGCATTCTCAAAAACAAAAACAGGAGCTCTTTGCATGGCATCATCCTGTACGGTACATGTGGCGCCACCACTCAGATTCAGTAATTTGATTCCTCTGTTATATGAAGCTACCAAAGTACCTTCTGCCGTAGCCATTGGAATAAGGAAATTCCCCTTGGCATGTTCTCCATTAATCTTAATGGGCCCTGCAATACCCATTGGTACTTGGGCTACACCAATAAAATGTTCGCAATTCCCTTCCGTAATATGTGGATCAAAGGAATACTGATTGATGTGTTCCAGTTTTTTACCTGTCTGTTCTTCCAGAAATTCCTGACGGGTACGAATAATTGAATCCTGATAATCATCATCCTTATCCCTTGGAATAATGGGCAAGTCTGTTTTCTTATCCGAATAGGACCCTTCCACTTTCAAAGTCAGCTTACCGAATGGTTTGGCTTTGAACTTGACCTCAATCCTATGTTTTCCGGGTTGGATGTGCTCCCTTTTACAAATGACATCAAATTCTCTTTTCAATGGAAAATCAATTCCTCCGTTCTCGTTCAGTTCCAAGGGTGTCATAACCTCACCTTTCCCAAAATCCAATCGAATATCTTCCAACGGAATATCCACTCCTGTGATAACGACCTTGGTAATTTCATTCAGATGAGCATCACTCAACCGATTCTTAATGGAGAATTTTACTCCTCCATCAATATTCGAGAGGCTACCGAATGAATATAATTGTTTGAGGATTAGGCTGGGAATCAACATGGTGCATCTGATTTTGAAACTGAGTATTAAAAAAGGAACATCCGGAAAACTCCCCGGATGTTCCTCTGATATGAATGTCAATGAAATAGATTTATCACTTTGATGATTTCCTAATCATCAGATAAAGTGCTACGGAAAGAGCTGACAAACTCAACCCAATGGTAAACCACGATTCTGACTTTTCGGGCAAAATGGTGGCATCCAGGTATCTACCTAATAGGACACCTAGTAGTATGATAGCAAACATTTGGAAAACCAATGCGAGGAATTCGGCATATGCCGCATATCCCTTAGCTAGCTTTCTTTGTGTCTTTTTGTCTTTCTGCATTACCCGCTATTTCCTTGGCAGCCTTAGGCTTGCTGGAATGGGCGCTAGAATGTTGAGTTCCCATTCTACAACCTACGTTGAAGATGGCACCTGACTGAACAATCAGTTTATTGGTATAGATATCGCCATTGATGTCTGCGGTTTCCCTGACATTCAATAGTTCAGCTACGTGGATAGTACCCTCGAGTCTGCCCTCAATGATGGCATTCTTACAGTGTACTTCTCCCTCAACATAACCGGTAGGGCCTACGATTACCTTTGCATTGCAATTTAAGGTTCCTTTTATCGTACCATCAATCCTGATGTCACTCTCAGATTTGATTTCTCCCACAAGAGTAGTTCCTTGAACTAAGCTATTGAGGGCATTAGCAGGGGCGGAAGCTGTTTTCTTAACAGACTTGCCCTCATCATTTTTCTTATTACTGTTTCCAAACATGTATTGGCTAATGTCTTAGATTTTAATAGTATAAATTCTCTTTATGTCTAGTGTTTAATGGTAATATTCAAAACTGTGGTAATATGTAAAATTACCGTGGAGGTATCAAAAATATGATTTTTTTTTGGTAATAGGGGAAATTGGTTAATAATATGGTCAAATCAGGCCAAATACCCTTTGAATTTGTGACACCTATATTCACATTCCTAGAAAGAAATGTATTCCACAGGGTCAACCGGTTTTCCATTATACCACAATTCAAAATGAAGATGTGGCCCACTCGAAAGCGTTCCTGTATTACCAATTATTGCAACAGCCTCACCAGCCTTAACTGTCTCACCTATCTTCTTTAACAAAGATGAATTATGTTTATAAAAAGTAACCACATTATTAGGATGTTGGATGGCAATGGTCTTTCCTGTTTCCAATGTCCAATCGGACTGTATGATAATACCTTCATAAACTGCCTTGATAGGAGTATTCTTCGGAGCCAGGACATCCACTCCAAAGTGACCTTTATCCTGTCTAAATCCGTTGCTTATTTCTCCTTTGACAGGTGCGATGAGATGAAGCAGTTCCAGTGGCGTAACCCTATTCGGTTGGTATTTACCCTCGGGTTCAGGGGTATTTTCCTTGACTTCCGGCACCAATGGTTGGTCCCTTTCCACTGCGTTCCTCAATTCCTCATCTTCCTCTATCCGCTCCAAATTCAGTAAACTGTCAGGAATGGTTTCATTAGAATCAATTTCCGGTATGGCAGCTTCCGTTTCAAAATCATTCGTGATGATTCGCCTTACACTAGATATGTAGGTTGCGTGGGCCTTGTTCTCCTCCTCCAGCTCCTGGACTTTCTTAGCCAACTCCTCTGCCTTACCCCTCAGATTGACATCACCGTATCCGGGAATCCATTGCTTAACGGGTGTGAAGACAATCAGCATCACTACAACGAAAGCTGTTGCTACAACAAGCGTACTCACCAATAAATATATATTCAAACGAGTCAATCTATAGGAACCAACTTCCTCAAACGACTCATCCCGCATAACTACCAATCTATAGGTATGCTGGAGTTTTTCCGACCAACTTTCCTGTTCGTAATTCTCGTCTGGCATATGCAATTTATTTTAATAGGATTGGGACAAATTCCTACAAGAATCCGTTTTTTACCAAGTTATTCCCACATCCTTCATAAATTTGTAATATTAATGAATTTTTGGAGTATAATTTGTTGCACAAAAATACGTTGCTTATTTGGATAATTTCTTGTAAATGAATGGACAAATCTTTCATATTACGAGATAAACCAAAGTGTTACACCTTTAAAACACTGCAATATACCTGCTTTGTTTTATCAGAAGTGTTTTTTAAGAGGGAGGATTGAACATCCTTAGGCACTTTAGCCTCCCATTACAAAATTAAAATCGATCGGCTTTGAGACGATATACGACCTCTTTACTCATTCTTCTATTGTTTGTTGGTTTTTCTTCTTGTGTATCCAAAAAGAAGAAGAATGCCAAGCTTTCTTTAGCCAAGAGAACCTATCATAACCTGACATCGCACTATAATGGTTATTTCAATGCAAAGGAACTCTACAAGCAATCCCTATCCACATTAGAGGATGGGTACCAGGATAATTATAATCAGATCCTGGAACTGTATCCTCATGTCGCCACGGACCAAGAGAAAAGTGTTGACAGTGATTTGGAAACAGCTATCCAAAAGGTATCCGTAGTGGTAAAGCTCCACCGAAAAGGTGACTGGACGGACGATTGCTACATGCTATTGGGACAATGCAGGTATATGCAAAAGGATTATGAGGGAGCACAGGAAGCATTCGAATACCTTGCTGCCGAATACAACTTGAAAGCATTGGAACTGAAGAAGCAAGGGGGGAAGAAAAAGAAGCGAAAAAAGAAGAAGAAGAAATCCTCAAAGGGTAAGGACAAGGAAGTAGAAAAGCCAGAAAAGTATCCTTTCGAGAAGCGACCTGCCTACGAGAATGGTTATGTCTGGTTAGCGAAGACCTATATCGAAAGGGAAATGTACGATGATGCCGAACTCATCATCTCAACCATGAAGAATGACCCTAAGACCCACAAGGACATGCAAGACGACATGGCTGAGGTATTGGCATATAGCGACCTGAAACAAAAGAACTATGATGCTGCAGTAGAACATTTGCAGGAAGCATTCGACCTATCGAAGCGGAAAAAGAAAAGGGCCAGATATGCATATATCATAGCGCAGATACATCAAAAATCAGGTAGGGGTTCGGATGCCGTTGCCTATTTTGAGAAGGTACTGAAGAATGGCCCTAAGTATGATATGGAATTCAATGCACGATTGAGCATGATTACCAATGCTTGGCTTTCAGGCAAGGAAAGTGCATCATCCATTGTCAAGACCCTGAACAGATTGCTCAAGGATTCCAAGAACAAGGAATACAAGGACAGGATTTATTACACCCTGGCACAAGTTCACCTCAAGGAGGGAGACAAGGGTGCTGCCATCTCTGCGTTGAGAAAATCCTTGGATAATAATCAGAATAACAAGGCCCAAAAAGCAGAATCTTACCTTTTGCTAGGTGACTTGTATTATGATGCGGAGGAATATGTCAATGCAAAATCGTATTTCGATAGTACACTAATCACATTGAATACAACTGACGAGCGCTTGGATAGGGTTCAAAGAATGAGCTCGAATCTGGAGGAAATCGCAAAGAATATACAAATCATTTATTTACAGGATAGCTTATTGGCCATCAATGACATGAGTCCTGAAGCCAAAAGAAAATTAGCGGCCAAATTATTAAAGGAAAAAGAAAAGGAAGCCAAGAAAGCTGCCAGTAGCAAAATCAATCCTATCACCTCAGCGGGGGTCACCAATACCTTGGGAGCTTCCAAATCCAATTTCTTTGCTTACAATGACCGAAGTGTCAAGAGAGGAAAGAAAAACTTTGAAAAGCGATGGGGAAGTAGGACTCTGGAAGATGATTGGAGGCGTTCTCTCAAGAAAGGAGGAAGTATCATCAACGAAGAATCCACTCCTGAGGAAATCGCTGAGAATCTGAGTGAGGAAGATATCGAGGACATCTTCAAGGATGTTCCGACGACCCCTGAAGCCATTGCCAAGTCCAATGACCAAATCAGGGTTGCCATGTTCAGATTAGGCACCTTGTTTAGGGATAAGATTCAGAATTATAGCAAATCAGTGGAGACCCTAGAGGAATTACTGAGTCGTTATCCTGAAACGTCCGATAAGCTGGATGCATATTACAACCTTTACCTTGCCTACACCGACCTTGACAATAAGGTCAGGGCCAAGTATTACTACGATAAGATTGTAAAGGAATTCCCTAATACGACTTACGCCAGGGTCCTGACCGACCCTAATTTCCTCAACGAAGCACAGGCCAAGGAAAAGGAAATTTCGGATTATTATGACCAGACTTATTCTTTCTTCAAGAAAAGTCAGTACGATAAGGCGTTCACCATGGCCAATGACGTGGATAAGAAGTTTGATAAGAGGAATAACAATCTTCGCCCTAAGTTCGCTCTATTGGCTGCCATGTGTTCTGGTTCCATTAATGGCAAGGAAGCTTATGTCAAGGCTTTGAAAGAAGTAGTGGCTAAGTACCCTAAGACAGATGAGGAATCAAGGGCTAAGGAAATTCTCAGGTATCTGGAAAGCGGGAAAATCAGTTCGGCTAATCCGAAGTCTGATTCGAATCCTGCCACTCCGGGTAAGGATAGTGACAGTACGGCAAGTGCGAGTCAAGGCGAATTCAAGATGGATGATAATAAATCCCACTACTTTATCGCCTCCCTATCTAGCGGAGAGGACTTGAAAGGAGCCAAGGATGCCGTGAATGCTTATAATTCGGATAATTTTGCCAGTAAGGCTTATCGTGCTAACAGCATTTATCTACAATCGGGTAATAAAACACCTTTGATTGTTGTTAGAAGATTTAGGAATAGGGCTGATGCCATGTCTTATTATAATAAGGTTGTAGCGGATAGGACAGCTTTCCTAGGAGAAGGTGTCGCTGCCGAAATGTTCGTAATTGCCCAAACGAATTATAGAACTATCCTGAAATCAAAAAGTGTCAATGATTATATTCCCTTTTTCAAGGAGAATTATTTGAAATAAGAACGAATCACTTCGTAAAAAAACTGCACTGTAATTACAGTGCAGTTTTTTTTATTCACAACCATTAATAAAATCCATCACTTCTTTCAGTTTATTTTCTAATTGATTTTTATTTCCATATTCAATGAAAAAATCCGACACACCACCAACTGTCGTGGAATATTTTGCCTCTTTTCTTTTTATATAAACAATCGGCTTATTCATAGCCTTGGCATACCCTACCTCCACACCTACACCAATTGCTTTTCTGGAAAGTTCAGCTATCAGGATATCACAATTATTTATTTCCTCCAATGCAATCCGCATCATTTCTTTTTCATCATCTGGAGCAAAATCATATTTATCCACAAAAATCTCAAGTAGGAATCCATTTTCCTCCAAGCATTTTCTTACAACTCCAATTTCCAAGTCAAATAAAATCCTATTGGATTTACTTATTCCGAAATAAGCTATTTTTTTCTCATTAATATTCATTGTAGAATCATTTATCAGAAGATAATTCCAATTCTCCTCTCAATATTATTTGGGCCTTACTTTTTATGGTCATTTTTTCTTCACTAATTAATTCTACTTCCATGAAGCCTGTTCTCTCTGAACATTGAAATGAATTCATTTTTTTCTTACCTAATTTCCTACTCCAGTATTTTGCTAGGAATGTATGCGTACCACCAGTCACAGGGTCTTCGTTTGTTCCGCTCCAAGGCCAAAAGTACCTGGATTCAAAATCATAGTCTGGTTGTTGGGATTTGGAAGTAACCAACACGCCATTTATCGAATCATGTGATTTTTTCAATTGTTCAAAATCAGGGGAAAGAATCCGTAATTCCAAAGCATTTTCAATTTCTAATAATAAAATCCTTGTTTCATTGTTATACTCACTATTCACCACTTTCTTCAATCCTAATGCGCTTAATAATTTATTCGGAGCTGCCTGTTTTTCAGTTTCATAAATTGGAAATTCCATAATTATATATTCACCATTTTTTTGAATATCCAATTGTAATCCGTGAATATTCAAAAACCGGATGCTTTCTTTTTGTTTTTCCTTTTCAAAAATCACTTTTGATGCTGCGAGTGTCGCATGACCACAAAGTGGAATTTCCATTTTAGGAGAAAAATATCGGATAGAAAATCCAACACCATCATTTATTTTATTTACAAATGCAGTTTCGGACAATCCTAACTCCTTGGCGATTAATTGCATTTCATTGACTGACAAATCACTTGTCATTAAACATACTCCGGCAGGATTCCCCTTAAAAGGTTCGTCCGTAAAAGAATCAATAATATATGTTTCTATTTTCCTCATGAGAATATGAATTATAAATTAAAGAATTCAAAATAATATGACCTATAAACAAAATGCGGCTCAAGAACATTCCTGAGCCGCATTTTTATATTCATATATTACAAGTATTAATTCAGAAGTGTCACATCGCCTTTATAAGTCAATACTTCACCATCAATGAATGCTACTTCAATTACATAAATAAATACGGCATTATTCATCACCTTTCCATCCAATCTTCCATCCCAGCCGTTGTTGCCGATACCATCCGGAACAAAATCCCTGGCCATATATACCATCTCACCCCATCGGTCAAAAATCATAATACTATTGATGTTCTCCACACCTACTCCAATGAACGGTGAGAAGAAATCATTAATACCATCATTATTCGGCGTGAATATGTTCGGGATGTATACATTCCTATTCGGATCAATGTCCACTAGCAAATCATCACTACCGAAACATCCGTTCTCATCAATAACGGTCAGAGTATACACTTGGTCTTCCAATGGACTTGCAGTCGGATTGAAACAATCCGTACAATCCAAACCAATTGCAGGGGACCAAACCAATGAATCCAATGCTCCCAAAGGTGTGATCGCAGGAACAATCTCATAGGATTCTCCCAGTTGGATTTCCACATCATCGCCCAAATCCACTATGATCGGAGCTGGTTCATCAACAACCAATTCTTCCGATGCAGAACATCCTGACGCATCCGTCACCTCAATCGTATAGGTTCCAGCCAAAATCGGAGAAGCCTGATTCGTGGATTGGAAATTAAAGCCATCAATCGTATAGGTATAAGGCACTCCTGCACCACCATATACCGTATCCAGTCCGAATACCGTAGTAAATCCATTACAAACCGGTTCTTCAGGATCCGTGTATTCAAAAATAATGGGCTCAGGTTCGTCTACATCAGCAGAAACCGTTGCAGAACAACCATTCTGATCCGTAACCGTAACACTGTATATACCTGCGGAAAGTCCAGTAGCCACATTCAGTGTATTTGATGTATTGGGTGACCATTGGTATGTGAACGTTCCTTGGTTACCTCCAACAGGTGCTACTTGTATAATCCCATCTCCATCTCCATTACAAGTGATATCAATGGTATCAATAACTACCAATTGGAGAGGTTGTGGTTCTCCGACAGTAATTGTGAATGGCACGGATTCACATCCTAATCCATCTGTGATACTCACACTGTAATTATTATTGGGAGCAAGGTTATTGGCCGTTGGTCCTACATCCCCATTAGACCAGACAATGGTGTAAGGTCCTCCGTCACCACCCGTTGGGGTAATGGTAGCAGAACCATCCGTATCACCAAAACAAGTTACATCCGTAGTTTGGATATCCTGGATACTCACGATAGGTGGGGCGGGTACAGGATTGGCGGACATATCAAATACTTCCGTACAGAAACCATCCGTAACCGTAACAGTTTGGTTTCCTTGGCAGAGTTGGGTTGCTGTCGAACTACCTCCTGTAGAAGTTTCTCCACTAGACCATGTAAATGTATAATTGGTAGACAATCCTCCGGACGCCACAACTGTCGCTCCTCCATCACAAGGTATTCCTGCAAAACAGGATACAGGCTGGATATCCTGGAAGATCACATTGATTGCAGGAGGATCATTCACTACGATATCACTAACGATGAATGTACAGCTATTGGCATCCGTCACCGTCACCGTATAGGTATCTGCAATCAGATTCGTCAATACATCAAATGCAGGTCCGGTACTTCCATTGGACCAATTATAATTATAAGGAGCAATACCTCCTGTAATATCCAAGGTAATCGTACCCTCTCCTCCTCCCGGACAGAAAGGAGTCGTTGTTGCTGCAGGTGTATTCTCGGCTAATGCAGCAGGAGCAGTAATCGTTTCCTGTGCTGTTGTCTGGCAACCTCCTCCATCAGTTACCGTTACGGTATAGGTTCCCGGGCCTAAATTATCATTATTCGGTGTAGTTGGTCCATTAGACCAAGCATAGCCTGTAATAGGATCATTACCCTCGACAGCA
Organism: Saprospiraceae bacterium; assembly: GCA_020631355.1. GTDB lineage: Bacteria > Bacteroidota > Bacteroidia > Chitinophagales > Saprospiraceae > JAHDCE01. The sequence continues at coordinate 103,525 of JAHDHL010000001.1, forward strand.
TTTACCGTAAGGGAGCCATTCATATCCGTAGCACATTGCACCCCTACTATCGTGAAATCCACAATGGTCGGACCATTGGGTGCATTCACCACACCCTCTGCCGTTGCTGTACAATTATTAGCATCCGTAACCGTAACGGTATAAGTACCACCAGACAATCCGGTAATAGCATCCGTGGTTCCGGTATTACTCCATGTGTAGTTGTATGTACCGCCGGGCAGGGGAGTCCCACCCATCACTGTAGTGGAAACAGAACCGTCATTACCCACCGCACAGGACTCATTGGCAGCAGTTGCCATTACCGTTAATACGGTAGGTTCATTGATTACTGCATCTGCAGTGGCAGAACATCCATTTGCATCGGTTACTGTAACGGTATATGTGTTTGCAGTAAGGGAAGTCACAGTTGCAGTAGCACCTGCATTAGGATTCCATACATAGGTATACCCTCCATTATCCACACCCACTACATTTTCTGTAACTGTAATTTGTCCATCAGCTTGTCCATTACAAGAAACATCCGTAGGAGCTGCCGAAGCTGTAAGTACCGTAGCTGCTCCAACCGTAACATTGTCCGTATAGACACAATTATTATCATCCGTCACGGTAACAGTATAAGTACCGGGCTCGATATTGGATGCCGTTGCTGTATTCTGTTCCGGAGTAGTACTCCATGCATAGTCCAAGGTACCTGTTCCCCCTGATGCCATGATTGTAGCGGAACCATCTGCAACACCCAAGCAAGATGCATCAACTGCAGTCAAAGGTGGTGCAGTAATAGCTGCCGGCTGGGACAAGGTAGCAGAAGCCGTTGCAGTACAACCGTTTCCGTCTGTCACCGTAACAGCATATGGTCCGGATGGAACATTCGTTATGGTTTGTGTTGCTTGAGCCAATCCCCAATCAAATGTGTATGTATTATCGGGGATAATCACGACTCCACCCACGGAAACCTCAACGGAGATACTACCTGTGGATTCTCCATTACATGTCGGTTGGATAAGATTCACCAATGATGCTCCTAGTGCCGGTGGTTCAGCAACCGTAGCAGTACCAATATCCTGAGAACTCACATTATCCGTAACTGTCACTCCGTATGTTCCGGGAGCCAGATTAGGAATGGTGAATTGTGTTCCTGCAGGCAGGTTTCCTGATTGTACAGCACCTCCTGGCTGCAATTGCCATTCGATGGTATAACCCGGTGCACCGGGAGTAATATCCACAACAATGGAACCATCAGTTGATCCATTACATGTGGTTGGATTCGCAGTATAAGTAGCAGAAACAGCTGCAGAACAAGCTGTCATATCAACACTGAATGAAGCACCGCAACTTACACCATCCTCGACAGTAACATCATACATCCCTGGTCCCGGTACTGTAAAGGTAACTGTTGAATTGTGTGTGGCAGCACCACTTGTCACCGTTCCTGTAATGGCAGGATTGCCATTTTGTTCGATGGTAATGGTAAAGTTACTATTGGAACCATTCAATGCATCAAACTGAGGTAATCCTCCTGCTATATCAAAGGAACCTGTACAGCTATTACCTACATTATTATTGATATTGGCTTCCGTAATTGCATTCAAATAGACTACCCTGAATACATCACTCGGAGTAGCATTGACGCAATACTCATTATTACCAAAGGTCTCATACCCAGGCAAGGCATGGTCATGGACTGTAATTGGAATAAAGAACAATTCCAATGGATCTCCTCCATTGAATGCGGTTTGTAATCCTCCTGTATTAGTGAATGTTCCTGTACCATTCACATTGATTACGGAATTATCCGTCAAATAGAATTCCTCCAAACTAGGAAGAATGGCTGGCTCATAAAATATACAAGGATCAGAACTGATATTATCAATGTCCGGACCTGTATTTGCAGGAGCGCATTCATAAAACGCATAATGTATCCCCGGAGCAGTAGTCGCATCAGGATCCTCCGTAGGGTCCAAGCTGAAATTTCCGTCATGGGTAATATTCAAAGCGTCGTTCAAACAAAGGAACTCCACATTATTACTCTGTGCGGCAGGGTCCAATGCTTGCATGGACGTACCCGCTACCCAATTGGTTGAGGAGCACATCCTTACATCAGGTCCATTATAAGCATGATAGCCTTTCATTACAGGTGCATTGGGGAGTTGGGCCATAGCCATGACAGACCATAGGCACAGAATAGACAGTGGTAGAAAACGTTTTATCATTTTATACTGGTTATTAGCACTTTACAAAGAATGTATAGGTAGATTAGTCAACAACGAAAGAAATGGTCATTTAATTTTGCAAAAATGCTAAAATACTGCCAAACTTCCCGAGTTATAACCATTTTATAACGCTTTGGGTCGAAATTGTCATTTTAGCGAGGCTACGAGGCTTCTGAAGTGTCTTTTCAGACGCATTTCCCCTGAAGGAATACACTTTCCACCAAATCACTACCAAAGGAATAAGGAATATAAGCCAGAGAGGGAATCTCTTTGGTAATGAAGAAATTAGCGACTTTCCCTTTTGCAATACTTCCGTGTGAGGATTCCAATTCCATTGCCCTAGCACCATTGATTGTAGCTGCATTAATAGCCTCGTTAGGAGTCATTTTCATTTTAATGCAAGCCAGCGACAAAACGAATGACATTCGACCGGAGGGTGTTGTCCCCGGATTATAATCAGTAGCCAAAGCTACCGGCAATCCTCCATCAATGATTTCTCTTGCAGGCGGATAATGATCATTGATGAAAAATGGGGCCGATGGTAGGAGACAAGGCATCGTGTCAGAACCTTTCAAACAATCGATTTCTTCCTGATTCAAAACCTCTAGATGGTCTACGGAAATAGCTCCATGTTCCACACTCGCCTGTATGCCCCCCATACAATTGAATTGATTGGTGTGAATTTTAGGTTTAAGCCCATACTTAGCACCTGCTTCCATGATTCGAATGGTTTCATCAACTGAGAAAGCCACCTTTTCACAAAAAACATCTATATAATCTGCTAGTTGTTCATCCGCTACCCTTGGTAACATTTCATTGACGACCAAATCCACATATGCCTTTCTATTAGCCCTATAAGCTGCGGGAACAGAATGAGCTCCTAGAAATGTGGATTTCACCGTTGCGGCAGTTTCGGATTTCAGCTGCCGAATCACCCTCAGAATCTTCATCTCACTTTCCAGTGTCAATCCATAGCCACTTTTCATCTCTATCGCCCCTGTTCCAAAACGAATTACTTCATCTAATCTTTTCCTGGCTTGTTCCAGCAAGACATCCTCTGGTGTTGCTTGTAGACGTTTAGCAGAGTTGAGAATTCCACCGCCCCTATTTGCTATTTCCTGATAGGACAATCCTTTTATCCTATCAACAAATTCACCATCCCGGCTGCCTGCGTATACCAAATGGGTATGAGAATCACACCAAGATGGTAAAACCATCCGATTGGATGCATCTATGACTTCAGAATCGGGTATCTCCGGACATTGTTCCATGGGGCCGAAGTCCTTGAACTTACCATCCTCAACCAAGAGGTAAGCATTATCCAAGGATGGTAAAATATCCATCGCCTCGCCCTTAACTAAAGGACGAGGCGATGTTTCTATCTGTATCAGTTTCTTAATGTTCTTGACGACTAGCATGCCACAAAGATACAGCAAGAACCTTTTTTCTTATCAAAAGGCACCAAAAAGATCAGTTCATGAATTCCAGATTCTTGATGATTCCGGAAGAACCCTTGTTCTTCATGTGTTCCTTATAGTTATAGGCTTGGGCTCTGGTAGTAAATTCACCTACCAGAATCTTATAAATGGTTCTTTGGTCCCGTTTTGCGATATAAACGATAATGGGTTTGTCAGGGAATCGTTTTTGCAATTTATCCACTTCCCTTAATACATTACCATACTCACCGAAAGCACCAGTCTGTACACTATACCCCTTACTGGGTTGTCTCTGAACAGAAAACCTGAACAATCCATCCTCAAGGGTTTCCGTTGCCTTAGGAGGCTTGGGTGCTGGACTAGGCACTGTAGGCTTAGTTACAGGAGGCTTAACCACTGGTTTATCCGGTTTACTAACCACGGGTGGCTTAGGCTTATCCGGAACGGATGGCTTATGAGGTTCTGGTGCATCAATCACAGGTTTCTCTGGCTTACTGATGACTGGTTTTGGCCGCTCTACTGGTTTCTCGCAAATATTATAAGGCTTGTAATGCTTATTCAGGAAAGCACTAAGCGTACTTGGAACCAATCCTTCCTCTTTTCTTTCTATTTCCTTACCATCACAATTCATTACGATAAGTGTAGGTAATAGATTAATATTATATTGTTGTTTGTAAGCAAAGCCATCAAAGTCATCAATATTCACCTTAACGGAAACATACTTATCGGACATATAACGTGCTAGTTCCGGGTCTGTGAATGTGTACTCATCCATCAGTCTGCATGGAGAACACCAACTGGCATAAAAATCCACGAATAGTAATTTCCCCTCTTTCTTAGCCTTTTCCATTGCGGAAGTGAGCGAACCATTGAAAAACTTGACGCTTTCCTTAGATTCGGGCGTTCCTGCTCCTAATACCAAGGGCAGGATTAATAATACAAGCCATCTCTTCATTGTTTCCCTTAATTTTGGTTGGTGTTACTGCAAACAACACCTTAGTTCTGACAGTCGAATAATATTCTAATACGGGTAGAGGTGCAAATTTGTTGTCTATTACACATTAAAAATTTTTATCAAATATAATACCGAACTCCCCGAGTTATCATTGATAATGTGCTATAAACGAAAAAACCCGTGTCTCAAATATGAGACACGGGTTTTATTTGTACTTTTCTTAGTACGTTAGCTTATTAGCTACTGCTAATTAGTACTGAAGACCTAGTGCACGAAGAGTTTCCATGTTAAGGTTTCCTACAGGAAGACCGTTATCTTTCTGGAACTTAGTCAATGCAGACTTGGTTCTTGATCCCATGATATCATCAGATGGACCTGGGTCATAACCACGAGCACGAAGTGCATCTTGGATCTGACGAGTAGTAGCAGCAGTAATCTTGTTACCACAAAGAACTTCTCTCCACTCAGAGAAACCACCTTTCTCAACCAATACTCTCTTAGTTACTGTCTCATAAGAAGCAGGAACATCGATTGTACGAGTAGTAGCAGGAGTCTTAACAATTCTCTTAGTGATTGTCTGATACTGAGCAGGAATCATTTCCTCTCTTGAACCAGCAGGAGTCTTGATAACTCTCTTTGTACGAGTAGCGTACTCAGCAGGAATTGTATTTTCTTCTGTACGAGCAGGAGTCTTGATAACTTGCTTAGTAACTGTCTTGTACTGAGCAGGAATCACTTCCTCACGAGTAGACGCAGGAGTCTTGACTACCTGTCTAGTAACAGTCTTGTACTCAGCAGGAATCACTTCCTCACGAGTAGACGCAGGAGTCTTGATTACTTGCTTAGTAACAGTTCTGTACTCAGCAGGAATTACTTCCTCACGAGTAGTAGCAGGAGTCTTAACAACTCTCTTAGTTACGTTTGAGTACTCAGCAGGAATTACTTCCTCACGAGTAGTAGCAGGAGTTCTGATTACTCTCTTTGTACGAGTAGCAGTCTTTTCTGGAACTGGTACTTCCTCTGTACAACCAGAGTTAGCAACACCTGAACCATCACAACCTACATTTACTTGCTTAGTAACAGTCTTGTACTGAGCTGGTACTTCTACCAAACACCATACTAGACAGTCGTTAGGATCTTGAGAAAGACAGTTACGGTCAGCTTGCTTCTTCACCCACTTAGTAGTAGCTGGAGAAATCTCGATACGCTCAGTTTGAGTCTCAAAACGAGGCTCCTTAGCAACGATACGAGAAGATGCAGGCTCAACAACGTAAGTTTCAGTAACAGTTTCATACTCAGCTGGAACTGGAACTACACGACGGCTCTCTTCAGATACCATCACTTGCTCAGTAACAGTTTCGTACTCAGCTGGAACTGAGATTAAACGACGGCTTTCCTCACGAACCATTACTTGCTCAGTAACAGTTTCGTACTCAGCAGGAACTGGGATAAGACGACGGCTTTCCTCACGAACCAATACTTGCTCAGTAACAGTTTCATACTCAGCTGGAACTGGAACCAAACGACGGCTCTCTTCAGATACCATTACTTGCTCAGTAACAGTTTCATACTCAGCTGGGATTGTTCTAATCTCAGTACGAGCAGGAGTCTTTTCGTATTGCTCAGTTACAGTTTCATACTCAGCTGGAACTGGGATCAAACGACGGCTTTCTTCAGAAGTCATCACTTGTTCAGTAACAGTTTCATACTCAGCTGGAACTACTTCAACACGAGTAGTAGCACCTTTAGTCTCAACAGTTTCAGTAACTGTATCATACTTGTCCTGGATCATACATTTAGCGTAGCATTTTCCTGGCTCACGTTCGATTGGTGCATCGATACCTGGCTGAGCTGTAGCAGCTAACGTGAAAAGCACGAAAACTACTCCAAGAATCAGGTTCAATTTTTTCATAGCGAAACAACAGATTTTGAATTAATGAATAAGGTTTATTATAAAATATAAATTATTATCTCAATCATCAGGGCCGAAGCCCCCTATTCTCGTTCGTAGCTTTCGGACTTTACGTTAATTAGATTGAACATTTAAAATCCAATCAAAAAAACTTGTCCGAATGTCAAAGAACTAGAATATATAGCGGAAATCCCTAATAAAAGGGCATTCCAGTATAGCAGCGCAAATTTACAATTTACTTTTGGGATAGCATAAATAATACTTGGTGATAATCTCCTGTGGAATGTTTAACACCCCTAATTTTGACATTTGAACCACATTTCCATCCTTTCTTAACACTTTAATCTCATTTTTCAACGTGGAATATGTCGTATTACTTTCTGTTCCTCCCAAAATTAAATCATTAACATCAATACTATCCCTATTTATCAATGATGCCACCTTATGACGTACTTGCTCCACATAGTCACTCTCAAAAGGCTTATCTGATATCTCAATCCTGAATAATTTCCTAAAAAGAAGACCTTTTGACAGATATGACAATAAAACATCACTGTCTTTAGCAAAATTCTTTAGTGCGATCACTATATCAGAATCATCTAATGCAGAATAATGTTCAATAATTTCTTGTTCTTTTTGAGCAAGATCTGCATCAGTGAAATCATTTACCAAAAAATAATTCAGGCTTTCGGACGAAGTCCTAAAACCATCCTTAGCTTTCTCTTTGGCTACTTCCAAAGCTTTGATAAGCATCTGTTCTGCCACCAATGTGGTTTTGTGCAGATATACTTGCCAATACATCAGTTTACGGGCAGTAAGAAAACGCTCTATGGAATAGAGTCCTTTTTCTTCGACTGTCAATTGATTATCCTTAACCGCCAACATCTTGATGATTCGATGATAACCAATAACTCCCTCTGATACTCCGGTAAAAAAACTATCTCTACTGAGATAATCCATCCTATCCATATCCAATTGTCCTGAAACTAATTGATGCAAGAATTTCTTATGATATTCATTCTTGAAAATCTTGATGGCTAGCTCCAATTTCCCATTGAATTCATCATTCAGCCTTTCCATGAACAACAATGATAATGTTTCATGATGGATATTAACCAATGTGTGTTCCAAGGCATGGGAGAACGGACCGTGGCCTATATCATGTAGTAGTATGGCTATGGATACTGCTTCGGCTTCCTCTTCGGATATTTTTGTTCCTTTGGATCGCAATACGTCAATGGCTTGTCCTGTAAGATGCAATGCCCCAAGGGCATGATGGAATCTGGTATGTAATGCCCCGGGATAAACGTAATGGGTAAGAGCCAATTGTTTGATTCTACGCAAACGTTGGAACCAGGGATGTTCCATTAAGTCGAAAATGATATCGAAAGGAATGGTAATGAACCCATATACAGGGTCATTGATGAGTTTCCTCTTATTCATTGAGAAGCATTATTTGAATGAATAGCCTCTTTTCCGATTCACATCTAAAGGACTTCCGAAAATCTTTATTCTCGGTTTATCCCTACCAAGACGGGAATTATTAGAAAAGGGTTGCGTGGTATTTTGAACTTTTTAAAAAAGTTCATCATAAAGATAGTTGTAGTATACTTACGATTCCTCCGAAATAATGCACAAATAGTTCCTTATCTGGCCATAAGGGAATATTTTTGCCTAGGAAAAATCATAAAATGATATTTTCGGGCGTATATATAAGTACCAACCCGTTTACAAAAAAGTATTAAACCACAAGTATGAGTAACGAAATCACGATTCTTTGGGCAGATGACGAAATAGATTTGCTGAAACCCCAAGTACTTTTCCTAGAGAAAAAAGGATATCAAGTCATCACCGTGTCCAATGGACATGATGCCATTGAAGAATGTGAGGAATACAATGACATTGATGTTGTTTTCCTGGACGAAAGTATGCCCGGACTCACAGGATTGGAAACCCTGACCAAAATCAAGGAAATCAATCCTCACTTACCTGTGGTGATGATTACGAAGAACGAGGCGGAAAATGTAATGGAGGAAGCCATTGGTGCACAGATAACGGATTACCTGATCAAACCTGTGAATCCACACCAAATCTTATTGACACTCAAAAAAATCATTGATAAAAAAGATTTGGTCAAGGAAAAGACCTCTGCTGACTACAGACAGGAATTCGGAGAAATATTCTCCAAGATCAACAGTGGTTTGAATTATATCGAATGGGTCGATATCTACAAGAAAATCATCAATTGGGAAATCAAGTTGGATTCTTCTGAGACCACTGCCATGGCAGAAATCCTTTCCACCCAAAAAAGCGAAGCCAATAATGAGTTTTCCAAATTCATCGAGAAGCATTATGTCGATTGGCTTTATGACGAAACGGATAGAGCTCCTGTCATGTCCCATAACCTGATGCGTGAAAAGGTTTTCCAAGACTTGGATGATCGCCCGACAGTTTTTCTCCTTTTGGATAATCTTAGGTATGACCAATGGAAAATCATCGAGCCCATTATCTCCGAATATTACAGGATAGAACAAGAGGATTTCTTCTATTCCATCCTCCCTACAGCTACACAGTATAGTAGGAATGCAATATTCTCAGGATTGATGCCATCTGAAATCGAGGAATATTACCCCGAATGGTGGAAAAACGATAACGAACCCGGAGGCAAGAATCTTTTCGAGGATAAGTTACTGGGCGAACAAATCAGGAGAACGTTCAGAAATCCCATCAAATTCGATTATGTCAAAGTGATTAACACCCATCATGCCAACAATCTTAGGGATAATATCCACAATGTGATGAATAATGACTTATCCGTCATTGTTTATAATTTCATTGATATGTTATCGCATGCGAGAACGGAGATGGAAGTACTCAAGCAATTGGCCGGAGATGAAAGGGCCTATCGTTCGCTGACCCGTTCCTGGTTCCTACACTCCCCACTTTGGGAGGGACTGAAGAATATTGCCAGCAAGGACATCAACCTGGTCATTACCACGGACCACGGCACCATCAGGGTCAATCAGCCCTCAAAAGTAATTGGGGATAGGGAAACCACGACAAACCTCAGATATAAGGTAGGGAAGAACCTGAAGTACGACAGGAAGGATGTACTGGCTGTGGAAAAACCCAACGAGGCACTTTTGCCGAGGCCTAATGTGAGTTCCAAATTCATCTTTGCTAAGGAAAGTAAGTTTTTCCTATATCCTAATAATTACAATTATTATCACAATTACTATAAGGATACGTTTCAACATGGGGGAATCTCCCTTGAGGAAATCATCTGTCCTGTCATTAAACTGAGTTCAAAGTAATCAAGCTAATATCTTTTAGGATTTGGTACTTAGTTTGTATTACAATTATATACGATATAAAACTTAACGAAAAATGTTCGGAAACCTAATGGGAGACATGGAAGCCAAAAAGGCCGAAATGAGAAAGAGTCTGGATGGAATCATTGTGGAGGAACAAGCCGGGGATGGAGCCATTTCCATTAAGGCGAATGCCAATAGGCAAATCACCAATATTTCCATCGACCCTACCAAGCTATCATCGGATGACCATGAGGAATTGGAGGATTTACTTTTGATTTCCATCAATAGGGTTTTGGAGAAAGCTGCTGCAAAAGAAGCAGAGGAAACTCAAAAACTCATCAGCAGCATGCTCCCTCCGGGAATGGAAAACTTGCTTGGAGGATTTTAATTGCCTGATGATTATTCATCAGGTTTATAAAGTGTAAATAATGAAACGATTTTTATTCGTACTGTTTTTGGTAGGATATCTGCCATCTGCTTTCAGCCAACAGTTACCACCTGTCACAGATGGACTGATTGCCTATTATTCCTTTGACAATTGTGATGCGACGGACGATACCGGAGGTGGATCCGATGGTATCATCGTAGGTACGCCCGACTGTGTTTGTGGAGTATCAGGAAATGCCCTAGAACTGGATGGACTGAATGACTACATCCTTTTCCTAGGAGCGGTCAACAATTACTTCGACACTGACAATCTGAGTATCAGTTTCTACTTCAAGTCGTTCGGTTCTCCCTTAGCACAGGATATCCTATCCAAAAGGGAAAACTGTGGACCAGATAATACGTTGAGTGTCGTGTACACTCCTACCACCAATACGCTCTCATGCGAAATGAGTGAGGATTTCAGTAAGAGTTCCAATGCGACAGGTACCTTAGACTTCACTAACTGTTGGCATCATGCTGTTATTGTGAGGAGGGGAGGCAAGACATCCCTCTACCTTGATGGGGTGCTTACTCAGGAAGCTACTGCCATTTCAAGAATTGACTTGGAAAACAGTGCGGCCCTTGCCCTTGCGAACAGTCCATGTGTGGGTAGCGGAGTGAACAGATTCAAGGGATACATAGACGAATTGGCCATATACAGCAGGGATATCTTGGAAAGCGAAGCAAGAGAGGCTTATGAGGCTCCTGACCAGATCGGCAACAGGGATACCTTATTATATCTTGGTGAATCCTTGGACGTATTCTTATCGTCTACTTGCGTGAGTAATTTTTCATGGACACCAACTGACGGAGTAGCTGATCCTACGGCAGGGGAAACCAGCCTCAGTCCTACCGAAACGACAACATACCGATTGAATTTTGTGGATGAGAACGGATGTACGGCCTATGATACGCTAAAGGTTACTGTGATTGACCCATCCACATTGGATTGTAATAAAATTTTCGTTCCTAAGGCATTCACTCCGAATGGCACCGGACCATTGGATAATGAGACCATTGGCATCAGTAATCCTTATGCTGTCCAGGAGTTGGTTTCCTTTGAAATATTCGATAGATGGGGCGAAAGAGTATTCATGGCAGACGACCCATTCCTAAAGTGGGATGGTACATTTGCGGGCCAGAACTTGAACGCTGGAATCTTCCTTTACAAACTGGAGTTCAAATGTAATGGGAACACTCAACAGCAGTTCGGAAGTTTGTCCCTTATTCGTTAAAAGATGACTGACAATTTGGATTTTTCAATCTAAATATTCTATATTAGAGTTAGAAATTGGTATAAAATATCAGTTTTATTTAAGGGTGATTCATTTGGGTTTTTTACTTATGAGAGAATCTTGAAAAAGATTCTCTCTTTTTTTCTACCTACCCCATTCACCTAACAACACTTCTTCATTATCAAACATATATGAAAATCCTCCTCTTTGGCAATATTGGTTCTGGAAAGACAACAATTGCCAAGGAACTCTCACAAAATTCCGAACAATGGACCTATCTCGCTGTAGATGATTTCAGGCGGGAAATAGGGGATGGTTCCATCAAGGGAGACGCAAAGGCCAAATCGGCATTTGTCAAATCCATCAGTCATGACGAGCAACCCCAATTGATTGAATGTACCGGTCTGGGAAGATTGGGTAGTTCTGTATTCAGGCGACTCCAAAAATATGATGGGCCACTTATTGTCATGGTTCTTAAGGTTGCAGTGACATGTTGTGAACAGCGGATTGAAAAAAGAGATTGGGACATTCCTTTTCCAAAGGAAATCAGCCAAGGAACGGAACTGGTGTATAAGTTGAATAAATTATATGAATCCCGTTTTCTATTTGAACGATGGGGCCTTAGGAAAAACACCAATTTCTTCTATCATATGAATGAGATTCCCTCAGACAAGGAAAACATACTCTCGATACTATCCACATATATGAAAAAGAGCTGAATCCAAATGGATTCAGCTCTTTTGTTCATTTGTTGTTTATCTATTAAGTTCCTATTGTTTGATGAACCTGGTTGTATGAGAACCGCTTTCCCCCTGAACCTGTATGAAATAGTGTCCGGCAGATAAATTCCTTACATCAATCGTAGTCATATACTTTGATTCTGTAAGTTGCATTTGTCTTACCAGTATACCGGTAGCATCGTAAATCAATATCCTAGTATTCGAATCTAATTCACTCTGGGATACCAATGTAACTGAATGCTTACTTATCGTAGGCCTGACAGAAATAGCATTAGCATCCAAAACTGTTTCGAATACTACGACTTCTATTTTCGAATAAGCAAAAGTACCATCGAAATCCACCTGCTTCAATCTATAGTAGTTCTCTGTGGATGGTTCAACATGTAAGAATTGGTACTGGGTCAATTCAAGGGTTGTTCCTGCTCCATTCACAATTCCGATTTCCCTGAAATCAATTCCATTACCACTATATTCCACAACAAAAAAGTCATTGTTCTCCTCTGAAGCTGTTTCCCATGACAACAATACATCATTGCCTTCTTTTTCCGCATAGAAATAAGTCAATTCAACCGGTAATGCACATGCGACATCAACAACAACGGTCTGAGCACTCATATTACCACAATTATCAGTCACTATCACAGAATAGGTATCTGCGGTAAGTCCGGAAGCGATGACTAGTCCATTACCGGATGCTGGGAGTATCCTTGAGAAATCACCTGATATTTCATAAGGGGCTGTCCCACCTGACAAATCCAATGTAACGGTTCCCGTATTATTTCCACAGGAACCATCCAAGGTAGCAGTAAGCGGTGCTGCAGCTATGGGTGTACCACATATATATACCTTATCGAATCCGCCAGAATCAGCAGTACCATTCTGGTCAGCATACAGGATAAGTGTGATTGCATTGGCCGTATTAGGAATTGCATTTGTGGATGTGGTCCAAGGAGCCGAAGAAGCATTCACCAAATCAGTTTTGGCAACGATACTAGCCCCGTTCTCATCCTGGATCTCATAGGCCAGATAATCCCCTGAATCAAACAAGGATGCTGTGTAATCAAAATTCACTGACACATTCTCATAACAAGAAACGTCGTATGTGAATGTTAGGGTATGTTCGAAATTCCCTCCTGAACCGCTATTGTCTATATCCCTGATACCCCAGTAGAAATTATTTCCAGTTCCTTGTGAAGCAATAGACCCTGTACCTCCGGTAGCCAATGTACGGGGCTGCCAGATATCAGAATCCGTATCCTCACTATAAGCTGCGGGGAATGCTGCATAAGACCAAGAATTCACAGAGCCATCAAACTCCTGATAATCCAACAAATCCGTACAGCTTGGCTCAGGATCCCTATCTATACAAACACCTCCCAAGGAAATACCTCCAATACTCAAATGTTCGGAACCACCCGGATCAGTATTATCATCAGCGAAATCACCCACTTCCACACAAATCTGAGCAATCAGTGCTGCTCCCGCATCCACTTCGACAAAGGCTGTCTCGTTATTCCCACATCCAGTGAATCCAGTTCCTCCGGTACTACCTGTACAATCCGTAGCCTGACTACCCGAAGGAGTTACCGTAGTTACAGGTTCGGAAATCATGACATCGCCAGCCGCATCAAATACATGCACATATGCAGGATTGACATCTGAGGTTTCAGCATCACCCAACCAGAATGTCACCTCCTCTACAGGAACAGAAAAATTCATACAAATCATATTAACCCCTGTTCTTGTCCCATCATTTTCTGTGAAATGCCCTCCAATAAAGGATGGTTTTGGAGAACCTCCTTGCATTGAATTCTCATTCGTACTAATAATGTTATTTGAACTATTGGCATCAATGACAATCCCATTATTCCCCGTACCATTACATCCTTGCACGACTTCTCTCAAATCATAAGTAGCAACACCACTATAAGGTGTTCCCAAATTAGTACCATCCGTAATCACAAGTCCATCTATATTTCCTTGGTCAGCAGCATTATCCCAAGTCATAGCTCCATATACCATATCCAATTCATCAGCACCACAATTTGCAGCCTCTAATGCATTGACATAGGTATCGTCCAATGTATTCACGGTAGCGGCCGAGGTTGTAGAAGAAATATTGACTGTAGCAGAGGATGCTGATGCATTTACACCACAAGTAGCAGTACATTCCATTGCGGATACCGTTCCTGTGGATGTCAGGCCGGAACAACCAGAACCTGTAATTTCAATATCCCAGGTTTCTCCTTCGTTCAGTGTAATCTCTATGGTACCGTCAGTTACTGTGGTCAAATCGTCACCGCCTATTGTTCCTGAACCATTATTCGTAATTACAGCACAGATATCTATGCCTGTATATGGAATAGATACTCTTACAGGATCAGCGCCTCCTGTGTAATTCAAGCAATCTTGCGTTGCAGCACCCAAAGCAGAAATACCACAAGCTAGCGTATAATTATCGGTGGATGGTGTACAAATACCTGTACCCGGACTAGGAGCTTCTGAAGATAGTGTTCCGTCAGGTGCAACATTGACTGCATTACAATCCCCATTTCCATTAGAATTGGTATAAGTGATTGAAGAAACCACATTACCACAAGCATCCAAAACTGAAAGTGTCTCTCCGGAATTGGTTAGGGAACCCGTTGCTGGAGTGAGTACGCCTCCCGCAGATAAGTCGTAATCCACACAATTATTAGGTCCTATTCCAACGACAAGATATGCACCACTAGCTATGGTAGTTGCAGCAGGAAAAGTAAATCCAAATCCATCAATCTCCCAACCTGAGATATCAATTGCATTGGCGTAAGCATTGAATATTTCAACATATTCGCAATTGCCATCAGTACCTTGGCCTGTACAAGGATTATAATGAATTTCCGTAATGGCTACAGAACCTGTTGTAAATTCACAAGTAGCAGGTGCATCACAAGAGGTAAAGGTTGCAGCTGCACCAGCAGTAGTTCCTACTGTTGCCAAATCTCCGCTGAATAATCTGATATTATCGATGGCAATATCCTCGTCCCCTGCTGTAAGGCCCGTAACAGTAATGTTTAAGTCAAGGGAAGAACCAGTTGCAGGAATACTCACACAATATGTAGTGAATGTACTTGTAAGGGCCGTGCCATTACTTAATCCATCACAATCCGAGTCTATGCCTGGCTCCGTATTCGTTCCTGTAGTAGAACTGGAAAAACCAATCAGATTTAATGATGTACCACCGTCGATGGAAGCTGAAATCAAAACATCATCACCTCCGTCCCAATCCTGATTACTGCCGTCATCATCTTCGGCTACTTCAAAACAAAGTACGATATCCGTCTGCCCCGTAATGTCGAAACCCGATAGCGAAGCAATAGCTGGACTACCCGGACACCCAGGGTCGGCATCGATGTCATGGGCACCGAAGAATGTGCCTCCATCTCCACCTGTAAGTACAACACCTCCGCCTACTGCACTACCACAAGTCCCACCATTCAGACAAACGGAACCAAAGTAATCAGCAGCATTATCATTACAGGATGCAGAATAAGAAAGTACAGCGTCAGTAGTGGAGTCATCAAAGTCGTAGGTAGCAAATTGGGCATTAAGGTTAGTTACTAAAAACAACCCTAATGAAAAGAGTAGTAGTCTTCTCATCGTGTCAAAATTGTGTGAATTAAATTTTTGTGTTACTCAAATATAACGACTTAACTAATTAATTTCTAGTAAGTTAAACACACGTCTATGTTAAACTTAAGTAAACCTAACCCATTCTCCACACATACTAAAATCGTCAATGTATAGTTAGTTGAATTACAACAAAGAACCCTTTTACCCTGTCACGGATTAGAATTGGTACGGAATGTTAAATATTCGGAACCAAACTCCGACTTGATAGTTTAACTTTGGAATTTGAACAATTTATCCTAAATGAAAGCAATAGTAATCGGTGCCGGTATTGGTGGATTGGCCGTTTCGATAAGGCTCGCCCAAAAGGGATATGATGTCGAGGTTTATGAAGCGAATACATATCCGGGTGGAAAACTATCCGAAATCAGAAGTGAAAACGGATTTCGTTTTGATGCGGGACCGTCCCTTTTCACCATGCCATTCTATGTGGATGAACTCTTTGAGCTTTGTGGCGAACAACCCGGAGACACTTTCCAACATGAAGAATTGGATATTGTCTGTAATTATTTCTGGGAGGATGGTACAAGATTATCGGCTTATTCCGAAAAGGAAAAACTCTATCATGAAATCGAGGAACAGTTGGGTATCAACCCGAATCGATTCAGGGCAGCGATGGATGATAGTAGGATAAAATATGAACTGACAGGGCGAATATTCTTGGAGCGACCATTACACTTGGTCAAGAGTTGGCTATCATGGGATGTATTAAAAGCCATTTTCCAAATTTATAAGTTGGATATTTTCAAGAGTATGCATGATGTCAACAAACAACTCTTACGACATCCCAAACTGGTACAATTCTTTGACCGATTTGCTACTTATAATGGGTCCAATCCCTATCAGGCCTCAGGAATATTGAATATCATTCCTCATTTTGAACATCATTTTGGTGCACATTTTCCTAAAGGGGGAATGATTTCCATTACAAAAGGGCTTCATCAACTAGCCATAAGGCAAGGCGTACAATTCCATTTCGGACAAAAGGTTGAGCGCATCATCATAGAAAACGAGGAAGCCGTAGGCATATCTGTTTCAGGAGCAATTAAATCTGCGGATATCGTAATCAGTAACATGGATATCTATCCTACCTATAAAAAATTACTGCCGCAACAAAAGGCACCATCAGCTGTCTTCGAGAATGAGCGTTCATCATCCGCCTTGATTTTCTATTGGGGTATAGATAAGACATTTCCTGAACTGGATCTACACAACATATTCTTCAGCGACCATTACAAAGCTGAATTCGAATCCATTGCAGCGGGAGGAATCCACGAGGACCCAACAGTCTATATCAATATTTCAAGTAAATATCATCCCAAGGATGCACCTGAGGGCTGTGAGAATTGGTTCACTATGATTAATGTTCCCTACAATGACGGACAGGATTGGGACAATCTCATCCAATCCGCAAGGAAAAACATTATCCGTAAGGTAAGTCGCATATTAGGGGAAGATATTGAGAAACATATTATTTTCGAAGATATACTTGACCCTAGAAAGATTGAACTAAGGACATCATCCCATGCAGGAGCCTTATATGGTACCGCCTCCAATGATCGTATGGCTGCATTCAAGAGGCATGCGAATTTCAGTTCCAGTGTCAAGAACCTATACTTCTGCGGAGGAAGTGTCCATCCGGGAGGCGGGATTCCGTTGTGCCTCCTATCCGCTAAAATGGTGGAACAAGTTGTGCGCTAATTCGTATTAATTATCTATTCAATTCATTAGCTTAGTCAAATGGCTCGAGAGTATACACCACACCGATTCCTATATAAGGCTGCAAAGCAATCCAAGGAAGAACTGAGTAAAATCAGGAGAAATCACCTTTCTTCCTTCATTCTCATTGTCCTATATGCAGTGGGTATATTCAGTTTGATATTCGAGGTTCACCCTCAATTCATCTATCTGACACCGCTCAATCTAGTCATATCATTCATTATCGTCCTACTGTCCCATCCTAAATGGGATTTAAGGATAGCGAGTGTTCTACTCATTTGTTTCCTTACGGGAATGGGGGTTGAAATCTGGGGCGTGGCTACCGGGGATGTATTTGGCGAATATGCCTATGGTGAGGTATTGGGCCCCAAATTAATGGGTACACCCTATACGATAGGTTGGAATTGGATGATGTTGGTTTATTGTGTGGGAACCACTGTCCAACAAATAACGGATTGGGAGCTTTCGCCCTTATTGAATAGTTTTGTAAAGAGTATTTTGGGTGCATTATTACTAACCAGTCTGGATATCCTGATTGAACCTGTAGCCATCATTCAAGGGTTTTGGTCGTGGAGTGCTGATGGAAGTATACCGATACAAAATTACATTGCTTGGTTTTTGATTTCATTCTTGTTATTGATGGTATACAACCTAGTTCTGCCACAAATAAAAAACAAACCGGCCAAAACCTTGTTGATACTCCAATTCATCTTCTTTTTCCTTTTGGGAATAGAATGGTCCTAAACTTAAACCACTTATTATGGAGATTCTAGGTTATGCCCTGATTACCTTAGGCACTTTCCTTGGAATGGAATTCGTTGCCTGGTTCGCCCACAAATTCATTATGCATGGTTTGCTATGGATATGGCATGAAGACCATCACAAACCACATCTTAAGGATGGCTTTTTCGAAAAGAACGACCTATTCTTTTTAGTTTTTGCCATACCTAGTGCCACTTGTTATATCCTTGGCTCCGCCACTTCCCATTTCTGGCTGTTCTTCATCGGTGTGGGGATTTCCATTTACGGGTTGGCCTATTTCCTTATCCATGATGTGTATATCCATAGAAGATTCAAATGGTTCAAGAAACTGGACAACCGGTATTCCAAAGCTATACTTAGGGCACATGGTGCTCATCATGCCGAACAAGGAAAGGAAAATTGTGAATCATTCGGATTATTGATTGTCAATCCTAAGTTTTTCAAAAAGAGAAGTGAATGGAAAAAACAGGAAAAGAACAACGAAATCTACGCCTAGATGGCCCAGTCTCAGAAAGCCCACTAATCCCTAAGTAGGAAAGAAGAAATTTAACATAACAAATTTGGGCTACATACAACTGAATTCCAACAATTTAAAACCTTACAATTGCAATTATTTGTGTCACAAATAAATTTTGCAATCCTGAATTGAAAAGAGAATTGAAATATATTTGGAGAGACGATACCCAGTATTTCTCTTTAAATACCAAGTCGTAAGATAATCAATGGATTTTGTTAAGAACGAAAAGTCCTAGAAACAAAATCAAACGGCATTCTGATTCCCACCAGAATGCCGTTATCATTTCTATATTTCCCATATCCTTTCAGTTACAATGAGCCTATTATGTAGCAGCATATCATCTGGCCCAATACTATCCTTATTCCAAAGTAAATCCCTTTCAGATTAGCTTCAATATCCTAGGCTCTCCTCCAATCTTCAAAAATTCATTGGATCGTATTTTAATTCCATTATAATGATGGGGAAGTGGGGCTGTATTCAGGTTTTTTGTAGAAATTTGCAGTAAACATTCCTGGATAACAATTGCCTATTGTGCAATGTTATATTCCTTTCGGATATAAAATCGAACTCGTGAAGTATAGAAGACTCAGCATAGATGAATTGAAAGAATTGGAATCAGAATTCGTGAGATTCCTGGCCTCTAATTCCGTGACAGCAGATGATTGGGTTGGTATAAAGGAAAAAACTCCCGAAAAAGCGGAGCAACTCATGGATATGTTCAGTGATATTGTCTTTGAGAAGATTCTGGAAAAGGTAGATTACCTCGAACACAAACGCAAAGGAGACCTTAGGGTCTACAAGTTCCTTGATGACCACATCAAGATGGTGGGTATGTATGTAGAGGGAGAAACAACACTTGATTTTACCAAGAACGAATCTCCGGAAGTAATGATGCAACAATTGCGTCAGTCAGGTGGTAATGTCAAGATGTTTACCGGAGAAAAGAAATACAAGAAGACCAAGGAAATGGAAATTTTCCTAATCATGGAGGAGGGTGCCCTTATCTCCAAGGACCCAACACTGTTTGATACCTTATCCGCTCTCAAGGGTTAGGATATACCCTCTCCGAATTCTAACATCAGGACTTCCTCAGTGAATCCGGAGTGGGTATAAGATATACTAAGCCTGTGCAGGAGGCGTATTGAAATTCATTGGAGGTGTATGTGGCGGATCAATATCATTGATGGGGCCATTCTGTGATTCGAACTTCTTCACATTATCAATCAAGGCCCTCATCAGCCGCTTGGCATGTTGTGGGGTAAGTATGATTCTGCTCTTTACCTTAGCCTTGGGAACATTCGGTACCATTCTAATGAAATCCACAATGAACTCTGCATGCGAATGTGAAATCACTGCCAGGTTGGCGTATGTGCCCTCTGCAACATCATCCGGTAATTCTATACTAATTTGGTTGCCTTTATCTTCCTTCATATCCAATTCGTTTAAATTTGGTGTAAGTTACGAAGTATCCCACAATGATGGAATTCTTTCCTATCATACGGGGTTACATTATCATTAGTCGAACTGAAATCATTAGTATAGAATCATATGAGCCAGCAAAATAAGTACTTTGAAGCCAACAAGGCATTGTGGAATGCCAAGACACCCCTCCATCTCCAATCTGATTTTTATGAATTGGATGCCTTTAAGAAAGGGAAGAATGTCCTAAGGGAAATCGAACTGGAAGGCATGGGGGACGTCAAGGGGAAATCCATTCTTCATCTGCAATGCCATTTCGGTCAGGATACATTATGTTGGTCGAGAATGGGTGCATCTTGTACCGGTGTCGATTTTTCTGACAAGGCTATTGAAACGGCTCGTTCGCTTAATGATGAACTAGGATTGGACGCCCAATTCATCTCCGCCAATATTTATGACCTACCTGACATACTTGACCAACAATTCGATATCGTCTACACATCCTATGGAGTCCTGTGTTGGTTGCCTGACCTCAAGCAATGGGGAGAACTCATCAATAAGTACCTGAAGCCCGGCGGAATGTTCTATATCGCCGAATTCCATCCATCCCTTTATATTTTCGAGTGGGATAATTATACCATTGCCTATAATTATTTCCATCAACAAGAACCCGACCACGAGCTGACGGATGGGACTTATGCAGACCAAAACGCACTCATTCAAATGGATGAATATTTCTGGTCCCATTCCATGGAGGAGATTATCATGAGCTTGCTGAACCAGGGATTGGTGTTGGAGTCGCTCAGAGAATTCCCCTGGAGTCCTTACCCTTGTTTCCCTAATGTGGAAAAGATTGGGGATTACCGCTGGAGGTTTACTGGTGTGGAAAAGGAGATTCCCTATGCTTTCTCAATGAAAATGAATAAACCTAATCAGTAGCCTCTGCCTTTTCCTTGATTTGGATTATTGCAGCATCCAAAGCGGGCTGCATATCCAAATCCTTGATTTCATCGATGGTAATGACCTTATCCTGTTCGAAGATAAGTGTCGTTCCGTCCGAATCCTCTACTACGCGCTGGACCAAGGTTCCTTTCATACAGACATGTCTGACCAAGGTAGACCTAACCGTTAGATTGGGTTCATCCAAGGCAATCAGTTCCACCACATCATCCGTTTCCGTATAGATGGTTCGTACATATTCATGCTCATTCCTTTCTTTCCATTCGAATTCAATGACTCCGGGAATATATTGGTCAGGATGGAAAATCTTATCCAATAGGATTTCCCATACCCGTTCCTTGGAGGCCTGAATGGTTACTGAAGCTGTTGTAGGCATAATGGTAGGATATCTTTGAATGAAAAAACCGACTATCGAATGATAGCCGGTCCTTTGTATTGCATAGTGGGTGAATACACCCTTCTTTAAAACGGATACCGAAGCATCCTATTTCTTCAACCTGTAAGGATTACTCAGCAACCACCTCGAAATTGATGGTAGCCTCAACCTCCTTGTGCAAATTGGCAGTAGCAGAATAAGTACCTAGGTTCTTCACTTCTTCTGTCATAGTGATAGTCCTACGTTCTACATCCAAGTTCAATTGCTCCTTGATAGCCTGAACCAACTGAATGCTGGTTACACTACCAAAGATTTTACCACTTGTACCTGCTTTAGCACCAATTTTCAAAACAGCTCCGCTCAATGTCTCAGCCATAGCCTTGAACTCGTCTACTCTCTTGGCCATTTCTTCCTCCAATTTAGCAACGATTTCATCACGCTTAGCACGGTTATCAACATTGGCGATAACAGCCATTTTTTGTGGGATCAAATAATTACGACCAAAACCATTCTTAACGGTAACGATGTCGTACTTATATCCCAAGTTATCTACATCTTTTAATAATATAATGTCCATTTCAAAGGAAATTTAAATGTATTCGACCATAAATTATTTCAACAAGTCCGTTACATAAGGCAGGATAGCCAAATGACGGGCACGCTTGACAGCAGTTGCTATACGACGTTGGTACTTCAAGGAGTTACCAGTGATACGACGAGGAAGAATCTTTCCTTGTTCGTTCACGAACTGCTTCAAGAAGTCAGGATCCTTATAGTCAATATACTTGATGCCATACTTGCGGAAACGGCAGTACTTCTTGCGCTTGTTTCCAATATTCGGGTTACTGAGGAATTTGATATCGTCTCTAGATGCCATTTTCTCTTTCTTTTAATAGGTGAATGAATAGGGATTAAGCGCCTGCTTTTTTCTCAGCAGATGACTTTGGCTTGGAATCGGATCTCCTGTTGGATCTCCTAGAATCATTGGATTTCTTTTCCTCCTTCTTCTTCACCTTGCCAATCTTTCCGTTACGCTTGTCTTCGTTGTACTTGATTCCGTACTTCTCCAACTTCACGGCTAGGAAACGTATTATTCTTTCATCACGACGGAAAGACAATTCCATCTTGTCGATAATACTACCATCCTTTGGTTGGAATTCGATGCAGTAATACACACCTGTATTACGCTTGTTGATAGGGTATGCCAACTGGCGTAGACCCATTTCATCAATGTTGACAATCGTTGCACCCGCATCTTTCAAAAGATCGGCATAGGCATTGACTGTCGCTTTCGCCTCATCGCCCGACAGCACTGGATCGACGATGAAGGTCACTTCATACTGACGCATAAGCTATTAAAGTATTTAGTGAATTACAAAGAGATTGCAAAACAACCTCTAAATTCGTTATAAAATTAAGAAACGGCTGCAAAGGTAAGACATTAGGTTCATTCAAACAAATTTATCATTCAATTGATTCTCAATGATTTTATATGGCAGAATGCACACCATTCCGCATTTGTCATCATTGCCACATTATGGATGGACAATCTTAAGTATATTCGCCCTAGTATTATAAGAAAACAGATAGATGGTATATCGGAGCAAAGCACCTTTGAGAATCGGACTAGCAGGAGGCGGAACAGATGTGAGTCCATTTTCCGAATTGTATGGCGGTGCCATCCTGAATGCCACCATCGACCTTTTCGCCAATGCATCCTTGACGCCAAGGAGTGATGGAAAAATCATCATTCATGCCATTGACAAGGGGATTCGTCTGGAATTCGAGGCAAATGCTCCCATCACTGACTTGTCACAGCTTCCTCTACAGATTGGCATTTATAATAGAATATTCAAGGATTATGCTGGCATCTCCCAAGGGTTCGAACTGATTACCTACATTGACGTCCCATCTGGTTCAGGTCTGGGCACCTCCTCCACTTTGGTCGTAGCCATCTTGGGGGTATTCGCCGAATGGCTAAGGCTGCCCTTAGGGGAATATGATATTGCGCAATTGGCCTATAGTATCGAACGGGAAGACCTCGGTATGGCCGGAGGGAAACAAGACCAATATGCCGCTACATTCGGTGGTGTCAATTTCATGGAATTCGGGAAGAACGGGAATGTGATTGTCAATCCCTTACGCATCAAGGATGATATCATGAGGGAACTGGAATTTCATCTGCTATTATTCTACACACAACTCAATCGGGAATCCTCTAAAATCATTGAGGAGCAAAAAAATAATTTTTCCAACAAGGAATCTAGTTCCATACAGGCTTCCCTCAATCTCAAGGAACAAGCCTATAGACTGAAAGAGGCATTGCTCAAAAAAGAAATCTCCAAGGTCGGCCCTATTTTGGATTTTGGCTGGCAGAATAAGAAGCAACTCGCTAATAATATCACGAATCCCGTCATAGAGGACATCTATGAGACGGCCATCGGAGCAGGAGCCTCCGGGGGTAAAATCTCAGGAGCCGGTGGCGGTGGATTCCTGATTTTCTATTGCCCCGGAAATACCCGTTTTGATGTTTCAAGGGCAATGGAGGAAAAAGGAGTACTTTTGCAGCGGTATCATTTTTTTGAAAAGGGATTGGCCACATGGATAAGTTATCATTAATCAGACACAACATTCAGGAATCCATTCGACTCAAGCAGTTCTTGCATGAGGACAAGGATTCCCATCTGAAGATGGAACAAGTTTCCCAACTGCTAGTCGATTGTTTCAGAAATGGGGGCAAGGTCCTTTTTTGCGGTAATGGAGGAAGTGCGGCAGATGCCCAACATATCGCAGCCGAACTATCCGGCAGGCTTTACTATGACAGGCCTCCCCTGAATGCCGAAGCCTTGCATGTCAATACTTCCTACCTGACCGCCGTGGCCAATGATTACTCCTATGACCAAATTTATGCCCGCCTGATAGAAGGAAAAGGCAGGAAAGGTGATATTCTTGTTGGATTATCCACTTCCGGAAACTCCCCCAATGTGGTACTGGCATTGGCTAAAGCCAAGGAATCAGGATTACGTACCATTGGACTAACGGGAAAAGGTGGAGGTAAAATGGACGCGCTTTGTGATGTATTATTCACCATTCCCTCAAAGGATACCCCAAGAATACAGGAATGCCATATGCTGATTGGTCATACCCTTTGCCACTTGGTGGAATCGGAGCTGTTTCCTAGGGAGTAGACACAATCGAACATTCATTCTCCTACAAAAAATGGTAATGACAGCACCAAGCCGTCATTACCATTCCACATTCCTGAAAAAGAATCATTTTATTTCACTTCCAATACCTCCACTTTGAAGATTAATATGGAATTAGGTGGTATTTTCTCTCCCGCACTCCTTGGGCCATAAGCCAATCCGGACGGAATGATGAGTTTACCTTTTCCGCCCTTTCCAAATTGGGGGATACCTACTTGCCATCCCTCGACCACTCCTTTCAGTGGGAAAGTAGCTGGTTGGCCACGGTCATAGGAAGAATCGAATTTGGTACCATCCAGAAGCGTGCCCTCATAATGTACCGTCACTGAACTATTGATGGTAGGCTTAGGATCCGACCCCGCTTCTTCCACGATATAGTACACTCCCTCAGGCGTACGCTTTGCATCCCAACCTTTTTCCTTGATGAACTTCCTGATGATTTCCTCATCCAAGGATGCTTGCTGTCCTGCTTTTTCATTTTCCCTGCGTTGCTCCTCCTCTCTCATCTTATCCAGTTGCGCCTGATTCATCACATCCAACAATTCCACATCAAAAACCAAGACTGCATTCGGAGGAATAACTCCTCCGGCACCTCTTTCGCCATAAGCCAATCCGGATGGAATATAGAATGTTCCCTTTCCTCCTTTCTTCAATAATGGAATGGACTCTTGCCAACCCGGTACCACACGACTTAACGGGAATGTTGCAGGCTCTCCTCTATCATAAGAAGAATCGAACTGTGTACCATCCAATAATGCGCCCCTGTAGTGTACCTTGACATTATCCTCCACTGAGGGATTAACGCCATCACCTTGCTCCTTGATCACATAATGGATTCCAGATTCCGTTCTCTGAGCTGAGACATTATTGGCAGCAAGGTATTCCTTGATGAGTTGCTCATCCTTCTCCTTCTGTCTTTTAGCCTTGTCCTCCGGAGCAAAGAAATCCAATAATTCCACATCGAAAATAAGGACGGTATTAGCAGGAATATCAGGACCTGCACCTCTCTCTCCATAAGCAATACCTGATGGGATAATGAATGTTCCTTTTCCTCCTTTCTTCAACATTGGGATAGCTTCCTGCCATCCCTTGATGACACCATTCAAGGAAAATTCAATCGGCTCTCCTCTATCATAGGAAGAATCGAACACCTTGCCATCGAGACGGTACCCTTTGTAATGGGTATTCACGACATCCGTAGCCTTGGGATGTCCTCCCTCTCCCTCCTTATCGATGGAATAATAGATACCTGACTCTGTTGATTTGAAATCAAGTTTATTATCGACCAAATACTTCAGGATTATGTTATTGTCCTTTTCTGCTTGTGTCTCTGGATTTTGTATCATGCTGTTTTCATATTGCTTGATGAATTTGGGCGTACAGGCCGAAAATGTCAAACAAGCGAGTATTACAATGATGGATAAATGTTTCATACTGTTTCTTTCTGATGGATTATTTGAAATCAATCAATTCGATATCGAATCTTAGGCAACTGTTTGGTGGAATATCCTCTCCTGCACCTTTTTCTCCGTATCCCATGTATGATGGAAGAATCAGGGAACCTTTTCCTCCCTTACCGAATAACGGAATACCGAATGTCCAACCCGGAACCACCCTTGTCAATGAGAATGAAATAGGCTGTCCTCTATCATAAGAGGAATCGAACTGTTTGCCATCCAAGGTTGTTCCCTTGTAATGAACGGTCACACTACTCATCATGGATGGCTTCTCAGCACCCGGCTCCTCAATGATATAATAAATACCATCTTCGGATACTTGTGCATCAATATTATTATCCTTTAGATAATCCTCAATGATTTTCTTGTCCCTGTCTTCATACTTTAATTTGGAAGCATCCAAATACTCGGATAATGCATCCCTCATTTTCTTCTCCATCTTGGCTGCATATTCTTCTTGGTTCAGGGCTTCCAAAACCTCCACTTCAAAAATCAGTGGGTCATTCGGCTTGATTTTACCTCCCGGGCGAGGAGTAGGCCCATATGCCAATCCGGATGGAATATACAATGTTCCCTTTCCACCTTCCTTGAACAAAGGAATTCCTTCCGTCCATCCCTTGATTACCTCGGTCAGACTGAATTCGATTGGTTCTCCACGATCATAAGAAGAATCAAACTGTGTACCATCCAGAAGGGTTCCCCTGTAATGTACCTTGACCGCACCATCAGGACTTGGATTATTTCCATCACCCTCTCTTTCCACGGTATAGTAAATACCTGACTCTGTCCTTTTGGCATCTACCTTATTATCAATTAGGTATTGGACAATGGCATTCTGATCAATCTGAGCCTGATCCGCAGGATTCTCATACATCTGCCCATCATAATTATTTGAATTGCAAGCAGACACTAAAATGATTGGCAACACCAACCACAGGAGGTTTAATTTCTTCATTATTCCGATTTAATATTATGAATCATCGAATGTCTTCAAATGGGACTGCAAAAGTAAGCATAAAACATGGGATTCCATCTCATCCCCTGAAGATGAACTTAGTACACCCAAACTAAATATAGTTTAGGTTACGCCATAATTGTAGAATTTCTTATCAATACTCATCACAGGAATCCTGACCTCGACCCGGGTTCCTGTGGGATTACCATTATTGTCTGTCAGATCGATGGTATTCGTGGATAGTTTCACATCAGATGACTGGTTGAATAAATTCAATCTTTGCTGTGTAATCATCGTACCCATGGAACGGTGCGTTCCTGCCTGGTATTCTTTCTGACGTTTTGATGCGATTTCCCGACCTACTCCATTATCCTCTATCACACACATGAGATTCTCATCGTCCTCCATTCTGAAATTGATACTTACGAAACCATTCTTCACATCACGGATACCATGTTTGATGGAATTCTCGATATAAGGTTGGATAATCATCGGCGGGATACCCATGATATCTTCCTCCACATCATCATCTATCTTGATGCTGTAATCAAAATCTCCCTTGAATCGTTCTTTTTCCAATTCAAGATAATCGTCCAGGAATTGCACTTCATCCTCCAAGGGAATAACATCGAATTCTGAGAATTCCAGACTATTCCGAATCAGACGGGAGAATTTGGAGAAAAAGATGGCAGCCTGTTCTGGGTTATCCCCGGTGATGTATCCTTGTATGGAATTCAGACTATTGAAGATAAAATGGGGGTTCATCTGAGCCCGTAGGGCCTTGAGTTGGAGTTCTGTTGTTTGTAATCGTAGGAATTCTGTTTCTCTTTCCCTTTTTTCTGTTTCGTACTTCACTTCCAATTCCGTGAATGCACGAGCTCTTTCCTCATTCACATACTTCTCCCTACTCTCAGAATATTTGGTCTGGAATTGATAAGCCCTTTCGTAATTCTTCTGTTCTTCGTAAAATACCGCCAAATCCTTGTATATGGCGGACATTTGCTTGTAATCATCGCTCTTGATTGCAAAATTAAGGGCGGTATTGTAATGCTCAAGGGCTTTTTCCTCATTATCCAATTCTGCATGCAACTGAGCACGATATCGTTCCAATACGGAAAAATTATAATCATCATCCAGTCCTTGGTGCTGACCGTATAATTTCTCAGCATAATTATACATTGCCATTGCACTCTCATAATTCCCTTGCATGAAATACAACTGTCCCAGATTCGCTGATGCTCCTGCCCTTGCATACTGGCTGGAATCCTGCGGTGTATCTGTGATGGCTTTCTTGAAATGCTGGCCGGCCAATTTGAATTTACGCATTGAGCTGTAAGCATTTCCAATATGGAGATAATACCAAGCCAATCGCATTCCGAAACCAAAGGTTTCGCATATCTCAATTACTTTCTGGTAGGATAGGACACTGTTATCCTTATCTTCTGCTCTCATATATGAGAAGCCCAAATTGGAATACACCTGGGTCAGGGAGTGATAATCCTTGATATCTTTCTTCGGATGCTGCGACTCCAAAAGTGTACGGGCCTCCAGCAGCAGGTCGATGGACTTATCATAGACGAAACGCCTATTGTATAGATTGGCCCTACGATTCAATAGGCGGGCCTGAACGAATGGGTCGGGATGGTTCTTGAGAATTTTGGTTGATTGTTCCAGCCAATATTCGGATTCCTCAACCATATTCAGATTGAAATAGGTACCAGCTAGGTCAATGAATACATCTCCCAATTGCGCATTGTATCCTTCTTCTTCGAATATGCTTCTTGCCTTTTTCAAGTGGGCGATAGACCAATTATAGTTATAAGCCTGATTCTCCAGAAAAGAACTATATGAATGGTAATATGCCATTTGCAGGCTATTACCTGTCGCTTCGGATAACTTACGAAGTTGGTTGAGGTATCCCTCGGCTTTTTTCAAGTTGATGAAACTGTAATAGTATGCCAAATCCTTGATGACCTCCAATCTCTCCGAGAGACTTCCCGTATTGGTGAGTTGTTTCTCTTTTTCAAGGATATCTGCCTTGAACTGATCTGCTACTTTCTGCATGTCCTACTTAAATTCCCTGTAACCCAATTGTTAAGAAAATGATTTTTGGGTAATTACAAATTCAGAAAATAAAAATACAACAATACTTGATGAAATGTCGGACTTCAAAGCATGACTTTACTTTTTCATGTTCCCATGAAATCATATTGGTATTTGTCAATGATGAATCTATCTTTTTCAGCTACCCAAGAAATGGATTCCTTATCATAATAATCCTTGTAATCCCTATGATGGGATGTATTATTCTTCTCTGACAATAATTGCTCGAGTTCATCATTCATTTCGATGCCCATGGCAAACAAAAAGGTGGACAAATCCTGGGTTAGGGATTCCATTCTGATGGTTTCTTGTTTCCAATTATTGTGGGCATCATACTCCTGAAGCGTTTTCAAGTCAGCCCAACTCCCTTGCTTATGGAAATCTTTCAGATAGAGTCTGGCATACCTGTAGGTATATAGGCCCGCCCAACGTGAGATGGGGTGATTAGAAAAACCCCAAACCATTTCATCTGTCAACAATACCATTCTAAGCCACTCCCTGAAACGCCTGACATCATCCACATCACCGTAGACCTTTCTCCATTTTTTTCGCCGAATCCGGAGATAGTCCCATTTCTTATTTTTCTTAAAAAAGGCCCAATCGAATTGGGTATGGTTCTTCAACATGGAGCCTTTACCCGCACAACCATAGGCCCATAAGGATACATACCAAGACCAAGGATTCCGGATACTTCCGAGAATCGTTTTCCGGGTCCAATCCTGTCGTAGGTTCATTGGTACTTGCTCGAATGTGATGTGCTTCCTTAACTTGACTCCATTCTCGGAAGGAATGGTTTTCAGAACTTTGGCAATATGAGTCGAACCTGTTTTTTGCAGGTCCAGATAAACGATATTTTCACCTATAAACACTTGATAAGGGAGACCTATCGTTTTTTAACTTGTTGGACGAAATCGTTCAATTTTTTCTGAATGGGTAAGTAATCGGATTGATCCAATTGTTCCTGCTGGCCATACCAAACCCTTTCGAATATACGGGTGACCTCCCTGAATGACTTATTCAGGTCTGTTTTCCTCATTTCCCTTATATAGTCCCGATTGGTCTTATCCCTTTTCCATTTGATGAGCTTCTTATTGGAAAGTTCTTTAATGGCCCAGAGGTAATACAGGCGTATGGCCATCATATAATTCTTGTCCGCTAAGGATTGGTCTATCAGAATTTCCATATCAGACTTGTGCAGATTCTCCTCTACATTCCTGATATTCACTGTTCCTGCCACTCCTTTCTGAACAATATTCTTCTTATTCGTTTCCGTTTCGAATGTTCCACCAGCCAAGCGGAAAACAAGTACGGATACCAATAATATCCCTACGATCATCAATAACATCTTGAAGAAACTGGCACCAATATTCTCACCCAGCCCCAAATCCCAATCGGCGTAGTTCCTTGATCTTCTATTGGAGGTATTTCCCCTATTTGACGAATTAGCGTTACCTGTGTTGTTATTACGGGCTTCTTCCTCTTGCTTCTTCTTGATTTCAGGCGGTGTAAAATCTATTTCGCCCTTGGCTTCCTCCCAACTCTTATTGGAAAACTCGTTTATCTCTATCGGGTTTTCATAATATTCATCCTTTATGGTGGACCCATAAGCCATATCCAGAGGTGCCAAGCAGCACCAAAGGCCAATAATTAATATGAATATTTTCTTTAACAAGGGCTCGTTGTTTAATTCAAAGATAACGAAGTCGTTCAATAATATAATATCAACCCTCTCTTTCCAATCCTCGGATTCGCTTTCTGGTTCCGATTTGTTGGATTTTATTGAAAAGGCTCTTAGCATCCCTGATTTCCACTTGGGAATAATAATACAATCCTATTCCTATAATGGATAACGGTGTGATAATCCCGAACATCACTTGGGCCATATAAGTAACGGCTACGGCAATCAACTCATCCATTCCCTCTTGGTTTGTCGAAATATTGTATCCAAAATTCTCCAATACGAACATCATTACGGGAGAGAAAAACAGGGACCAAATCATGATACATGTAATTCCTAGAATGATATATAAAACGAACATATTCCCAATTCTTGTAAAAAGCAATTGGAATGTACGTCCTAGTGATTTAGCGACATTTCCTCCCTCCAGTACCATTACAGCAGACCATAAGACAAAGAATGGGAACGTCAGGAAGAACGTGAAATAAAAGAATCCATGAGAATGTCCCCATAACAACTGCAGGTTCAATAACAGCACCACAAGAGCTATCTTGGCAATATCCGCCATTTTCTGGGCCCAACCATTCTTGGTTTCAAAAGTCTGGATGGATTTATTGTATGCGTCCTTTACTCCTGCGAGAGAAACATAGGAAATCATGGTATAGATAATCATATTCACCATGAAATATGGTGAAATGAATCCCAATTTGTAATCAAAGAACTGCGAAGCAGTTTTCATTACATCAAAGAATGTTTCGAATAAGAATTTGACGACACCTGCAAATATGGTATAATTCAAGATGTCGTTCATCAGTACATTCGTAATGTTTGCGAATCGGGCAGGATACTCAAAGAGTTCAGAGGGAGTTCCATCCGCAAGGAGTAATACGACCGTAATGAAGAACGTAGCCGAACCGAAAGCCGTCCATATGATCCTGGGGAGATTATCCTTATATATTACGAATACATCCTTGAAGATCTCTCCTCCTGACTTAATCTTATCAAATTTCACTTCTGCACGCTTGGCGGCTTGTAATTTCTCGTCTTCTTCCAATAATGGTTTCTCTTGGAACTTACCCATTACCAGATATGCCTGCATGATTGCGAAGAAAAATACGGGTAGGGAAATCAATGCGAAGACATATCCACCCTCGATTCCCAGCACCAATAACAGGGCATATAGTGCAATGGTTAATCCTAAGCTTATCGTACCTATGATTGGTAAGTGCTTGTTGAAATTAACTGTGGACAACATGAATGGCAATATGACGAAGTAGAACAGTACCAAGAAGAAGTTGAACACAATGAATACAATCCGGAGCAAATCAGGGGCATCCGTCAGTCTTGTGATATAACTCTCAATGAAAGCTGCAAGAAAAATGAGAGGAATGGTTCCAATCATAATCTTTATTCCCTTTCTCGCAGAGAGCAGGAATGCCTGTAGTCTGGAATACGTCCCGGGGAATACCAATCCCTTACCCATTACGATACCGGCTGTTCCTGCAAGTATGGCTGCGGGTATTTCGAGCGAACCATGCGTCCAAATTCCCAATACAGAAGACACCAATTCGTCCTGTTCATGAAAGAAGAATTGGAAAGCTCCCACATACAGTCCGAAATAGACCAATTCAATTACGGAGCCTATCGTAAAAAGAACCCCGAACATGAAATACCTAAAACAAACCAATAGGTTGTTCAGATAAATCGTCAGGAACATGGTGAACTTATTCTCATCCTTATAGATGGCCATGGGGTCTCCGGAACTGATATTTGAAATTGTCATATCAATGTACTCATCCCCGAGTAACTGCCTAGCGAATTCCTCATCCACACCGAGGTATCCGGAAAGACAACCCACGATGAATGAAACCCAAAAGAGCAGGGTAGCCAGTAGTAATTCCCAGCGACACTGATACATCAATCGTGGTAAATCCTCTGTCCAGAAGGACATGAATCTGCCTCCACTACTTTTCTTATTCTTATAAATGGAATAGAATATCTGTTGGGCCAAGCCATTTAGGTATACCCTGACAGAACGATTGGGATAGAATGTACGCGAGTAGGATAGGTCATCGGTAATCTGAACAAACAAGTCATTCAGTTTATCCGGGTCTGGATCATTGCGCTGGATGGTTCTTTCCAGTTCAATCCATTTATCCTTTTTTTGCTTGATAAAATTCGTCTCACGCATGGTAAGCGGTACAGTTTTGAGGTATCATTCTAATCCGAATTCAAGTATAACCAAAAATCAGATGTAATGCTAAGATAGCCAATCTTTTCTTCTAAGGTTTTGGACTAACGGGTTCAATTGTCATATCAATGATTCGCAATTTCCGTTTTTTTCCCAATTTATATGTTTTGTGCCGGAGGAGCCACTTCAAAAGCCAACCTAGGAGAAACGATACACCCATGACGATCAGTACTCCCCAGGTGAGGGGTTCTCCGTAAACGAGGAATGCCAGTAGGGAATATCCTCCCCATGACAAGCCGAATACCCAGAGCATATAGGAAAGGTATTTTCCTACATTCCTATTCTTGTATGTCCGTATCCGGGTAATGTCATCTATCTTGATAGGCCCCAATTGGGTCAGAATCATATTTGCATCAGGATAGATTTTTTGGATTTCCAATGTTTGGTATACTTCCTCGCCCTTGAGTTTGACCGTTATTTCGTCGCCTACATAGAAATCCATGGACTTGCGCTTTCCGAAGCGATCCATTTGTAGTTTGACTTGTGCACTGATATCATTACAAATCAGGAAAAGCAGTACCAGTAAACTGATATATTTTTTCATTGGTGTAAGCGATTTTCATTTGCAATGTACGAATCTATCGTAATGAATAGGATATCCGATGGAATAAACGGCCCTTATCACCAGAGGGGCATATCCTGTTGGAAGATAGAGAATCATCATCGTTCCAGAATGATAAAGTCCTGCCATTTCACTATTTCTAATACATCATTTCTCCAATTGGTTGCAATCATTTGGACATCTAGCTGCTATGTTTTACATTTAGTATGATTTAACGTCATAGTTATCCAGAAGACATTCCTGCACATTCACCTCAACCAAACAGGGCTTTATTACGTTTGAAAGAAAGAACAGAAGGAAAAACACCAAATCAATAGGACTGGTATAGCAATGGGTTTTTGGGATATTTTCAAAAAATGGAAGAAAGAGGAACTACCGCATCATTCGCCATGTAAGGAGCCTCTAAGTCACATGCTGCTCAAGCGTACTGAGGGCGAGTTGGAATCCTATTTCAACTGGAAGGATACCAAATGCCATAAGGATTTACTCTCTTATATTTCTCAGAATTATAAGGTTTGGAAAGAAACACCTTGCGAACAATGTGATGGCATTGATTTCATAAAGATGAGTTCTTTCAGGGGTTTCATTGTCCACTTCATGGATTTGGACAGGGACTGCAGTGAAGTTCGCCACTTGTTCGATTACCTTAAGGAACGCATCAAGATGTTGGGCTACCGTTCTTATGTTTCGGATGTGAAAGAGTTCCAGAAAACCCGTTGGATTGAGAAAGTGGAGCGACACTACCTCAAACCCAAGTTGAAATTCGATGACGATGGAAAACAACAGCAACACTTTGGCAACATCAATATAGAATTACTTTTCAGAGATGAGGAGCCCCTACATCTGAAGTTTTCTGTTTGCACTTATAATGACAGGCAATTTACGGAAGCCCGGACATTTGATGATTTACTACAACTCATTACTTCCTAATCTACCGAAAGTTCCTAATCCCTCTCCTTGATTTTCCTTTCAATCGATGAAGTCGAATATCCATCCACAAAGGACAAGACCCTAACCTCTCCTCCATGACCCACCACCGTATCATATCCTACAATGGATTCCTTTACATAATCGCCTCCCTTAACCAGTATATCGGGCAGTAGGTAGTTAATCAGTTCCAGTGGTGTATCAGAATCGAAATAAACCACCATATCCACATATTCCAATGAGGCCAACATCATAGAACGCGTCATGTCATCCTGTATTGGCCTGTGGGACCCCTTGAGTCGACTTACGGAATCCTTGCTATTCAACCCTACAATCAGGTAATCACCCAAGGAGCGGGCTTCTGCCAAGTAATGAATATGTCCGTAATGTAGGATATCAAAACAACCATTGGTAAATACAATGGTTCGGCCATCCTGTTTCCAAAGGCGAGTCTGATGCTTGGCATCATCCCATTCCTTGATTTTCTTCTTGATACTACTCAGTGGCATGTTCAGCTGTTTCTTTATTCCTACCTGTGAAAGATAAGTAAAGAAACGCTACAAATCCTGCTAGGATGTTGAAAATATAAATCGGGAAGAATGCGATATTAGAATAGGAAAACGAACTGATTTCATTGATGCCATACATTTGGGACAAACAGGTTCCGACTAGGAATTGGTAAGCTCCCATTCCTCCCGGAGATGGAATCAGTATTCCGAATGTACCCACGATGAAAACAATCAGCCCTGTTTCCGGTGACAAATGCGCAGTCGGTGCAAAGGAGAAGAAACAGAAATAAGTCATGAGGTAATACATGACCCAGATATTAATGGAATGGAAAATGAATAATCCTGGCTTATCCAGATTCCTGACTGCTGCTATCCCTTTCCAGAATCCCAATAGTTTTTCTTCGAATACATTGTATACCTTGTACTTCCTCAAAACATCGCGCTTCATGAATAATACACCCAATGCGACAAGTCCCAAAATACCTACGATACCCAACCAGGATTTCTCCTTGAGCATCTGAATCGGATCCACATTATTATCCTTAAGGAATTCCAATAACATATCGGCTTCCAGTACGAAACCCAATCCAATTACAATCAAAAGACTGAGTACATCCAAGGAACGGCCAACGGCAATTGTACCCAATGCCTTTTCCATTGGCACATTATCTAACTTTGTGATATAGGCTGCCCTGAACACTTCACCAGAACGGGGAATAATCGAATTAGCAAAGTATGTGATGAGAATGGATACCAACGCGCTACTGAATCGGACAGGATGCCCGGCAGAACGAAGTAGAATCTGCCACCTGAATGTTCTACTCAGGTTACTGATATTATAACAAATCAAGACTACGAGTATCCAGAACCAGTTGATGGTACTGAAATCATCCATGAGTTTCCCTAGGAAATCACATTCCTCTGACGGAATTCCGTTTTCACTGCAATACTTCAGGTAAGAATCCTCTTGACCTGTATACAACCAATAGAGTATAGCCAGACCAATACTTAGGAAAAGCAGGAATCTGAGGACGGATTTAAGCTTATCGTTCAAGGGAAACCGTTTTTGACAATAATTAGGAATTACTGTTTAGAAACGGCAATATTAACCAATAGGTTACTTGATTTTATTGTTTTCGTCAGGGAAAATTGCAATTGGTTCAAAATTCCTGGCTTCTTCCTGTGTCATATATCCATAGGAAATGATAATGACAATGTCCCCAACAGCTACTTTCCTAGCTGCGGCACCATTCAGACAAATCACGCCCGAACCTCTTTCTCCCACGATGGTGTAGGTTTCGAATCGCTCGCCATTGTTATTATTCACAATCTGTACACGCTCTCCCTCCACGAGTTGGGCGGCATCCATCAGATCCTCATCAATGGTAATACTACCTACATAATTCAGGTCTGCCTGTGTAACAGTAGCTCTGTGAATCTTGGATTTAAATCGCTGAATCAGCATATTTTGTTGATTTCGTTATCTGTATTGCCATTATTCCCCGCAAAGATAGAAAACCACTATCATAGTTGCCAGTTCTAAAAAAATCCATTCGGGCCCAATCAGAATATCATTCGTTATTCTCAAAGAAAATTTACAAAAACCAACTTTTTGTAAAATAAAATAGCTTCAAACAGAATTATTTACTATTAATAAAACATCGGCGATATTAAAATGGTTCTGCCAATCATGCGATTTCGGTATCAACCGCAACTTTTTCCGATGAGAAATATCTCTTGATTTTCGACCACCAACTCCCTTTTGATTCTTGTAGATTGGCACTTGAATCAGAAGTCATCCCACAGATTTCAGCTATGTCATACATATAAGGGAAATACTCCCTATTGACCCTTAGGTTGAGGCGTTCGCCATTTTTCGTATCATCCCCCAGTATGGTAAAATAATTGAACTCCTTGTTAATGGATATTCCATTGGGGAACACATCTCTTTCTATAGGATTCTTGGTCATTCTTCCGAATGATTTCAACCTGTACAGGAACAAATCACCCTCCTGTTCCTCTATCAGCCATGCTTTCTTACGTTTGCCAATCTTGCCGTATGATGCTACGGTCCAAACCGGAATGGTCGCATTGATTCCGTTATCCATACCTCTGACTCTTTGGACGATTCCCTTATCCACCAAATCCCGTTTCCTTCTAAAGAGCCAGCTTATAATGGGTGCGATATAAATTTGTTTGAAATAATTCATTGTTGTGTTTGCCCTTCTGAAAATGAGGAATGCAATCAAAAGAATGACCACGCTAATTCCCATTGCAATTTCGGGCGACACAAAATATACCCCCATCAATACAAAAGAGGCTACTTTCTTGGCTACTTCCACAATCGTGTCTATGAATGGTATCGGAGTAACAAAAGCCGTTACTTCAAAAAATAATCTTACGGTAGTCACGATGAACATGTAGAAAGTTGAGAAAGCAATCATCAGTATGGAGTATAGCGACATATCCAAAACTCCCATTTCCCCATGACTCGGTACTGGTGCCCCCACTGCCTGATGTAGTATTGGTAATGCTATGGCCAACACGACAATAATCATGGATACATTATCTTCCAGATAATTCGAAGCAACACCCAAAGCTTTCGAATACTTCGTAATATTCGGAATGGATGTAAGAATGGCACTGAGTCCGAATAGAATCATCATCACCCAATTACCTAGGAAAGGATGGGTCATCAAGTATTCGTTATCACCAAGACCAAAAAAGGAAGCTGCGGAAGCAAGGAACAGGCCCCAATACGGAGAAATAGCCACAGGGCCAAGTATCCCTAATTGTTCGGAAAGCAGCAAATTCGATTTTAATGCGAGGGTAATACCATCTGTATCCTGGGCCATTACATATGAAGCGCAACCCAAGGTAACGACTGCCATGAGCAAGGCCCTATGGAATAATGGTTTCAATTGGTTCATTTCGTGAGTCATATCAAGAAGGTTTTGATAGGTTCGGAATATTATCCTTTGGAATACCAGGGTATAATTTACCCCAAATCCCTGATTCATCCGACATTATGACCCAATATTGATTTTTAGTAACTAAAGGAAGCGTTAAATCAGGCCCAAACCTTACAGCCTTCCGTGCAATTCGTACAAATATCTATCTTATCCCGACCTTTCAAGAGTTCTGTACGGAAATTGTTATAGGCATCCCCATGCCATAATGTTCTGAAGCTCTCTTTTTTCAAATCACCTAATTTGTGATCTGCATCCTTATCAAAACAACATGGCACCACCATTCCGTCCCAGGTAATCACACAGGAATGCCATAACTTCCAACAGTGATTCAGTAGCTCATTTTTCACTCTGTATCTACCATCATCCATTTGGGCATACCGTGAATATTTTTCAATGGTCGGTATCAACTCGTTACCATTCTCATAATCATATATCTGGGCCGTCTTCAACTTCACTTCATCCACCCCTATTTCCTCTGCTAATTTATAGATTTCAGGAATTTGGTGTTCATTGGGTTTGACAACCAAAAATTGGAAAATCAGATGTGGTGTCTTGGATTTCATTTTCTTTTTCCACTTCACCATATTTCTTGCTCCGGCCAGAACATTCTCCAACTTACCTGCTTTTCTGTAATTCTCATACACTTCCTGAGTCGTACCATCTACTGAGATAATCATACGATCCAAACCGGATTCGATGGTTTTTTTTGCATTCTCATCATTCAGGAAATGACCATTCGTAGAGGTAATCGTATAGATACCCTTATCCGAAGCATATTTGACCATATCCAAGAATTTGGGATTGATGTAAGGTTCGCCTTGAAAATAGAATATCAGATACATCAAGTCCTTACCCAATTCATCCATCATACCCTTGAAGAAATCCGCCTTGAGATTTCCCGTAGGGCGAGTAAATGCCCGCAAGCCACTAGGACATTCGGGACATCTCAGATTACAGGCTGTCGTGGGTTCCACAGAGACAGTAAACGGCATACCCCACTGTGTCGGTTTTTTGGTCCATTTGGTCAGATAGAAAGACGATATAACCTTCCCCGCATTCCAAATCCTCCTGAGTGAAAGCTTGGAAACAAAATTCATGGTATCCTGAAAATAAAATGCCGACATCTGCCCCGTATTTGATTTGACTTTAGTACAACGTCCGCGCAAAGGTAAAAGTTAGTATCGACAATCCTGTTGGGATTATTTCATATTAAGAAATCCAAAACAAGTCTGTAGTTCGTAGATAGGTTATTCTTTCATTATTATGTTCACAATTCTAATCTTATGAAATCATTCATCCTATCATTGACACTCATTCTGGGCAGTCATTTCCTTTCAGGCCAAACAACCGATTGTAGTAAACAACAAGCTATCAAAACCATAGGTGATAAGGAAGTAGCCTTATCCCAATTCACCTATCAATATGACGCTGAGGGCAGGGCCATTAGATATGACCTATTTGACAGGAATGGTATTCGGGAATGGGCATTCGAGACGACTTATAACGAAGATGGTCTTGCCATCAAAAAAACCCGATACAACGAACGGAACGAGTATGATGGATATTATTCTTACACCTATGATAAGGATGGTACAATTTCAGATGAAGACTTATTCGATGCAGATGGTAATCTGATACAATATGCAATGATGTCCTATAACGAAAACCAACAAGTCTCCCGTAAATACTATTTCAATGTCGA
Organism: Saprospiraceae bacterium; assembly: GCA_020631355.1. GTDB lineage: Bacteria > Bacteroidota > Bacteroidia > Chitinophagales > Saprospiraceae > JAHDCE01. Next base: position 143,497 of record JAHDHL010000001.1, read on the forward strand.
TGATGAACTCATCAATTATTCCATCTTCACCTACGATGACAAAGGGAACAATATCAAAAAGTCCGTATTCAATCCGGGCAAGATTCTGAGTACCTATTACATTATGGAATATAATAACAAACAACTAGAAGTATCCTGCCATCGCTATACTCCACAAGGCGAAGAAGTATATTCCTACCAATACAAATATGATTGTGATGACAAATAGAATCATACTCTTTATTCTTAGTCTCATTGGTTCTTGTTTTATAAATACACAACATTATTCCATGGAAAACGAGGTATCCAGTCCCATTGAGGTCCAGATGATGCCTCTGGGTATTGTCAACCAAGAGAATGCTTGGTCATTCACTCCTACTATTTCCAAGGATGGTACAACTATGATATGGGGAATGTGGAAAAATCCGGATTTGACCAAAGGGATGCAATCCATTCAGGAATTGTATATTTCCAAAAAAGTGGATGGACAATGGAGCGAAGCCAATGCCATTGAAGCCACACAAGGTGCTAGAGTGGACTATCCTCATTTTTCTCAGGATGGAAAATATTTCTATTTATCCTATAACAAATATCATTCACAACAATACAATTATCCGAATGAATCCAACTGGGATGATTTTGACTTATGGAGAGCAGACTGCAATGCTGCCGGAGTAATAGATTGGGAAAGTTTCGCACCTATTGATAATCCTCTGGTCAATAGGCAGAAGACACCTGAAAATAATAACATCAGGTATGTTCATAATGAGACATCTCCCAGAACAGATACCTTGGGAAATCTATATTTTTGGTCGGAAAGACTTGATACAGGAATTGGCAGGAGAGACATTTTCCAATTTACTTCTGCTGGCAATATCATCACTTATCCAGAACCCATCAACAGCAGATACAAGGAAAGTGGTATCTGTGTGAGTCCAGATGGGACGACCATGATTTTTTCATCCGACAGACCGGGTGGTTTCGGAGGACAAGATTTGTACAGGTCAACAAAAAATCAGAATGGACAATGGTCCAATCCTGTTAATTTGGGTGCTCTGATTAATACCAGTGATGATGAATTCTGTCCAGAATGGGATGATTATTCCAAAATGTTACTCTTTACGAGCAATAGACCATCCCCATTATTGACTCCTTTGGATTGTGGAGAGGGCATATATACCTATGCAGCCTATCAGATTCTGCTCGAAAGAGTGCTTCAAACCGAATGAATATAAAAACGGGCTGCTCATCGAATTGAGCAGCCCGTTCGGTCATTACTTCTTAAAGACTTCCACTTTCTTGGTCTGAACGACCAAGTCCGTAAATTTCCCCTTGAATCGAGTAGCCCTTACAATATGATTGTCTATCCAATGATAATTCCCTCCTCTAGGTTTATCCATTAATAGTCCATGGTACTTGAATCCGTGCTTGTTCAACCAAGTCTCTGTGATTTCTCTTGTATCCTCGGTCCTGGAGGTGAAAAACGTAATGATATGGCCTTCGTCATACCATTTGTTCAAGATTTTGAGTGCATCCGGATATGGCATTACGGTTACCATTCTCTCGGGTTCCTCATTAGGGACATCATCGCAAACAGTTCCGTCGATATCTATAAGGTAATTCTTAACATTATCCGGCAATACCGGACTCAAGGTTTCGCCTTTCTCATTAAAGATTTGCTGTAACTGGGTTTCTTTTCCGTTCTTTTCCATAGCCCAAAACTCACTTATGATTGATAAAAAAGGTGCAAAGCTAATACTAATCAGCCTTTCATGCACCCTGTACAATGAAAATTAAAAAATAAGGTCAGACTTGGTTAGGTAAAAGATAGATAGGACAGTAAAACGAATCACTGTCCTATCTTATTTTGATATGCTTAAGCCTTAGCTTGTTGTTCTGCTACAAATCCCTTGATCCATTCAGAAGTAACGGACTTAGGTCTTTCAAGTGGTGTACCCAGTGCTCTTGCCCAGCAAGATGCAGCCAATACTCCCATTGCCCTACTCACACCGAACAATACGGTATAGAAGCTGTATTCAGTCATTCCATAGTGTACCAATAATGCACCAGAGTGTGCATCTACATTCGGCCAAGGATTCTTGACCTTACCCAAACCTTGAAGGATTGGAGGTACAACTTCGAATGCTTTCCAAATAACGGATATGATATCAGAATTCTGAATATACTCCTCAGCAAAACGCTTCTGTGCAGTAAATCGTGGATCCGGCTGCCTCAATACAGCATGACCATAACCCGGAATCACCTTACCTGCAGCTAGTGTATTATTCACATAATCAGCAATCTGCTCCTTGGTTGGTTGGCGGGTACCTAGGGTATCAATCATTCTGAATACCCATTTGATTACTTCCTGATTCGCCAGACCGTGGAGTGGGCCAGCCAATGCGTCCATTCCTGCGGACAAGGACAAGTATACATCACTCAATGTAGAACCCACCAATTGGGTTGTATGCGCAGATGCATTACCTCCCTCATGGTCAGCATGAATGGTAAGGTACAATCTCATCAAGCTCTTGAATCCTGGCTTATCAATACCCAGCATATGAGCAAAGTTTCCACCCCAATCCAAGGAGATATCCGGATTGATAACGTCACCATTATGGTAACTTCTTCTGTAGATATAAGCAGCGATACGAGGCAACTTCGCAATCAAGTTCATGGTGTCCTCGTAGGTAGCATCCCAATATTCACTCTTATTCATTCCCTCTGAATACCTACGTGCAAAAACACTTTCTGTCTGCATGGAAGATATTGCAATCGTAAATTGCGTCATCGGGTGAGTATCCTTTGGCAATGCGTTCAAGACCTTGAACGTATGGTCAGGAACCACAGACCTACGTTTCCATTGTTCAGACAACCATCTTACGTCATCCTCAGTTGGAATCTCATCCACCAACATTAACCAGAACAAACCTTCTGGTAGAGGCTCCTTACATCCAGGTGCGGTAGGTAGTAACTTACGAATCTCCGGTATGGAATAACCTCTGAAACGTATTCCCTCTACGGGATCCAATTGGGATGTTTCATAAAGCATGCTTTTTACGCCACGCATACCACCCATCGTCTGGGACAATTTAACGTCACCCACAATCATGTCTCCATGATTCTTTTTCAATGCTCTAACTTCACTGAATACCTTTAAGGCTTTTTCCTGGAATTTCTGTTTGAGAGGATCCATTAGCTGATTTCCTTGTTGAATTGTAAATGAATGAAATGTTTTCTATATATCTAACATGCAAAATTAAATTTTGTTGTCAGGGTTTTAGAATGCTGCAAATTTAGCAAATTCTTATACTAAATTCTACCTTTGAAAGAATATCATACCATTGATTGAGTTGTTAATAAGTCCGTTAATTGATAATTGCATATGAAAGCATTGGTTTTAGAAGATGTAGGCCAAGCCCTACGCATCAAAGAAATGGATTCTCCGGCTGAAAAAGAGGGTTACGTCAACGTCCGTATCAAAGCCGGTGCACTGAACCACAGGGATGTCTGGATTACGAAAGGAATGTATCCCGGGATTCGTCCGAATGTGATATTGGGGTCGGATGGCGCAGGTATTCTTGATGGGCGGGAAGTCATCATCAATCCCAATCATGATTGGGGAGACAATCCTAGGGTACAGAGCAAGGATTACCATATCCTAGGACTGCCTACTAATGGTACTTTCGCAGAGGAAGTACAGGTTCGTTCAGACAAGGTATTCCCAAAACCAAGACATCTTTCCATTGAGCATGCAGCTGCACTTCCTTTAGGTGGCATGACGGCTTACAGAGCCCTTTTCACTAAATGTGGCCTAAGAAAAGGAGAAAGGGTCCTCATTTCTGGAGTAGGGGGCGGTGTAGCCCTTTTCGCTTTCCAATTTGCCGTGGCGGTAGGTGCCGAAGTATGGGTCACATCCGGTACGGAATGGAAGATTGAGAAAGCCATCAAAATGGGTGCTGCGGGTGGCATCAATTACAAGAATGCAGATTGGAAATCCTTTGGTAAGGAAACGGGTGGATTTGATGTTATTATTGATAGTGCCGGAGGGGATGGATTTATGAATTTGGTCAAAATTGCCAATCCGGGAGGCAGAATTTGCTTCTATGGTGGTACTCGTGGGAACATCACAAGTCTGAATCCTCAGATTATTTTCTGGAAACAATTATCCATTTTCGGTTCAACAATGGGTTCTGATGAGGAATTCAGGGATATGATTGACTTCGTTGATGAACATCAGATATCCCCCATCATTGATAGTGTTTATAATCTTGAGGATGCCAACGATGCATTCAAGAGGATGGAAAAAGGATTACAATTCGGAAAAATCGTATTGAATGTCGGTTAGAGTCCGGATGGGATTCCATTTTCTAATCAATCATTTTATTAAATCTTAGATATGAAATATCAAATCCTTGCTTTCCTTGTGGTCGCTTCCTTTGTCCTGAGTTGCACTACAGACATTGATTATGCGCCCAAGCCCAGAAGTTTTCCAAGGATAGATTTTCCAGAAAAATCATATCAAACCTTTGACGAGGATTATTGCAATTTCACCTTTGAATATCCCACTTATGCCAAAATCGAACAGGATACCGATTTTTTCGATGGCAAATCGAAACATGAATGCTGGTTCGACATCGTTATTCCTGAGCTGAACGGTAAGATTCATTGTAGTTATTATCCCATTGAAACGGATACATCTTTTGATAAACTAATGACCGATGCTTTCAAGTTAGCCAACGAACACACTGTAAAGGCAGAGTATATTGATGAATTCATAGTCCAGAAGCCCAATGGTGTTTCGGGGTTTATTTTTGAAATCGATGGCCCGGTCGCTTCCCCATTCCAATTTTTCCTGACAGACAGTACCGACCATTTTCTTAGAGGCGCCATATACATAAGGGACAAAGCCAACCCTGACTCTCTGAAACCTGTTTATGAATACCTGAAGATGGATGCATCCATGCTTGTCAATTCATTTGAATGGAAGAAATAATTGGTTTCTAAATCAACACAAAAGGGCCTACATATCAAATATGTAGGCCCTTTCTATTATGAACTGATTCTATCTTTTAGAATTGGAATGCAGATTCATTATAAATGACTGCCAAAACCACATTACCTGTTGCAGACAATGCACTCTTATCTATGATTTCGATATTGTCATCATGAGTATGCCAGTACTCTCCGAATCCTGTGTTAGGCTGGCGATTGATAATATCAATGGTAGGAATTTTAGCAATCTGATTCACGAAAGTATGATCATCCGTAATCGGACCTGTAGGAACATCCACGAAGTAATTGCTATATCCCAAATCAGCTGCCAATTTCCAAGTCTTATTCATCAATGTCGGAGCATATCTCATTGATGTCTGCTCCTTGGTAAACCTTGCGTTTGCAGTTCCTACCATATCCAACAGGATACCATATTTAGCCCTGTAACCAGGAACATGCGGATTCTTAGACCAGTGTTGGGAACCCAAACACCAAGTATTTGTGGTATTGCCCTCACCTTCGCTATCTCCTTGGTCCTCAGCATCAAATAAAACAATATCCACTCCCAAATCTATTGGGTTTTCCTTGATAAGCCTAGCTATCTCAATCAAGACCGCTACACCACTTCCTCCGTCGTCAGCACCGTCGATGGCCTCATCCTTACGGTCTGTGTCCTGATCCGCAACATGCCTACTATCCCAATGTGCACATAATAAGACCCTCCTTTTCTTTTCAGGATTGAATGATGCAATCACATTCACTGCATCAGCCTTGGCACCAAAATGAAAGTTTGCTTCGAAGCGTTGCATCGTAACTTTTGCTCCATAGCTATTGAATTTTTTCTCAAACCATTCGGAGCAATTCTTATGGGCTTGTGACCCCGGAACCCTTGGTCCAAAATCAACCTGTTTCTTGACGAATTCATATACAGAATCCCTATTGATGTTCGGAATAACCAATTCTTCGAATTCTGTTCCGCCTCCTCCGTTGTTGTTCTCCTTGGGTTCGCAACCTGTGAAAACCAGCAGGGCTGTGGCTACTAACGTAATGAAGCTCATCAGGATTAGTCGATATCTTGTCATTTTTACTTCGTTTTCTTTATAACAAATAGAATGAGGCTGCCCGATGGGTCAGGCAGCCTCACAAAAGTAACGCTAATTATATATTATCATTGCGAAAATGATCGTCCTTAATTCTTCTAGAATGGAATATCATCCAAATCATCATTCATCCTTGATGAACGGGTTATGATTCCACTTTGTAGTGCCTTATTGGGGTCATCCTTGGTTTCATTCGCTCCGAAGAAGTCGAAGTCAGAATCATCCAGATTCGCAAATTTGGCATATTGGTCAATCCATTTCAGCTTGACCGTCTCCAAGGCTCCATTACGGTGCTTGGCAATGATGATTTCGGCAGTTCCCTTGAGTGAATTCCCTTCTTCATCCTCTAAGATTCCATAATATTCCGGACGATAGATAAATGATACGATATCTGCATCCTGCTCGATGGCTCCTGATTCACGCAAGTCAGAAAGCATCGGGCGTTTGTTACCTCCTCTGGTTTCTACCGCACGACTCAACTGTGACAATGCAATAACGGGAACACTCAATTCCTTAGCCAAACCCTTAAGGGCCCTTGAAATGGAACTGATTTCCTGTTCACGGTTACCGCTACTCTTATCACCTCCACCTGACATCAATTGAAGATAATCGATGATGATCATCTGAATGTCGTGCTGCATTTTCAAACGACGGCATTTCGCCCTGAGTTCGAATACATTGATAGAGGGGGTATCATCAATAAAAATGGGTACCTCACTCATGCTTTCGATTGCAGAATGGAGTTGTTGCCATTCGTAGTCTTCCAAGTTACCATTTCTCATCTTACTACCCGAAATCTCCGCTTCCAAGGAAACAATCCTTTGGACCAATTGTACACTGGACATCTCCAGTGAGAATACGGCTACCGGCTTTCCGAAATCAGTAGCGGCATTCTTGGCCAAGGCCAAGGTAAAACTCGTCTTACCCATACCCGGACGAGCAGCAACGATAATCAAATCCGAAGGTTGCCAACCGGATGTAAGTCGGTCCAAATCCGTGAATCCGGTAGGAACTCCCGTAAGGCCGTCTTCCTTGACGGTCAATTCCTCCATTTGCTTCTGGAACTTACTCAACAATGAGCTCATTCCCTCATAACCCCTACTCAGGTTCTGTTGGGTAATGGAAAATAGTCCCTGTTCAGCCTCATCCAATAGTTGGAAAACATCGGTTGTGTCCTCAAATGCATCTTTGATGGTTTTGGTGGAAACCCTGATTAATTCCCTTTGGATATGTTTTTGGGCAATAATACGAGCATGGTATTCAATATTCGCAGCAGAAGCAACACGATTGGTCAGTTCAACCAAATAGTAGGCACCTCCGATTTTATCCAGATTGCCATCCTTTTTCAATTCTTCAGTTACGGTAAGCATATCCACAGGTTGCGAACGCTCAAACAAACGAAGCATGGCCTTGTAGATTCCCTTGTGCCCCTCGGAATAAAAACTCTCACTTTGCAGGATATCAATGACGATAGGAAGTGCATCCTTATCCAACATAAGGGCACCCAGTACCGCTTCCTCTAGAGGAATGGCTTGTGGTGGTACTTTTCCAAAGACAAATTCTGATAGCTCGCTATTATTATTGGTTCTAGCCAGGTTCCTTGTCCTTGCAACTTTCTTCATTGGGTCGTCCGCCATTGATCTTTTCTTTTACAAGATGAACTATTCCCTCTCGGAACATCAAGTTCCAGAGGCGAGCCCGTAGTTTACATTTTAGTATGCGATAGAAGATACGGAGAAATTATCGGATGTCATTGGTATCTGTTGTCTTTCTGTTCGTGTGGGGTCTAATACAAATTCCCTAAAGTTCAGTGAAATACGCAATGAGGTGGATCAACCAATAAGGTCTCTCTAGTTTTGTTCTTATGCTCACCACAAATCTACTACATAAGGGTAATACGTCGTTTATATGGTTATGTTGTTTCAGTTATCCACATATGTTGGTAACTATCGTAACTATGTGGATAACCCTGTGGGATGCTGTCCGGAAATCGGGGATTTCCATCATTCAAAAATATCTGAAAATTCAAATGAATCCTCTACACACTTATTCCATTTTCCGTTTAAGTCTCATTCATAGTGAGTTACAAACGATACTTAAATGCTTATTTGAACATAAATCATATAGATGAATAAAATATTTCTTTGTTTTGATGATATATCATTATTGTGTTACAAAATGTTAGAAAGTTTATGAAAAAATTTTACTTAGAAACAAATTACATTCAAAAAACAACAACAAAAACATATACATTCAAATATACGAACAAAATGTATCAATCGTAATTTAATGTCTATCATTAACTTTCAGTGATTCATCCACCTCGAATCCTATATAAACAGTAAGGGAAGCTACTTTCGTAACTTCCCTTACTTATTCCTTATATTCTCAATCAAATTAATTCAATGAGAAACGAATTTGTAAACCTGCGGAAGTGTTGGTAATTGGGAAAGAAGCAGAGGTTGCGGGTATTGTTCGGCTATAATCATAGAACAATCGCAAGTTCAACTGCTTATTCACAGCGTAATCTATGGACGGTGAAATCCTGATGGTTTTCATACCTCTAGTAGGTACACTCACCCCTTGGTCCAGTAAGTGATTAACGGTGACATCATCCCTGAAAGAAAAGTCGAACTTGAAGTTCATGTCACTTCCCTTCTTGTCCTTACTTGTACCTCCCTTAGGGTCATTCTTAGATGTACGACCTTTCTTTTCGTCAATCTTCTTCTTGATACTGCTACCATCCAAATCTCCGAAATCCAAGAATTTGATATACACATTCTTCAGTCTATATCCTATTCCGATTACGAATTCCTCGGAACGAGATTCACTCAATTGGTAATCCGTAAAGCCCATTGCAAGGTTTCTGGATTTCTTCCAATCCAACTTAGCAGTCAAGTCGTTTTTGAATCGCATATCAACACCAATCAATGGAGCCAATTGTTCAGAAATCACGAGATTAGGAATCTCAAATTCTGAGTAGTAATTATCCGTATTCGGATTCGTAGCAAATGCATTATTCAAATCCCTATCCGTCTCGGTATTGAAACTATTAATATTCAAACCTGACTTATAGGAGTGCGTGATATTGACACTGGAGAAAATCTTATCCAATCCCTTAATCTTATGGAGTCCCTTGTAGGTCAACCTCCAATTGGGCAAAGGAATCGTCTTGAACACATTCAACTTCACCTTATTTGGATCCTTACCATTGTAAGCAGCCATGAAAGCGGGAATCAGAACATCCAACTGATAACGACCGTATCCCTCATAATAATCACCGTATTCACTATCGGTGACGTGTGCGCCTGTCTGCCCGGCTTGTGCTGCCAATCTTTGTGAAATCACTTCACGATTATCCTGGAATGTATCAAAAATACTGAAATAGTCTTTTTCGAACATGGTACCAATGGTCACATAGGAAATCTGGAAAGAACCTACTTCCCTGTACGCCAATTGATCGAAAGGACTTGACTCATCCACTTTCTTGAAGTAAGAGGAACTGTTTCTTGTCTCTTTCTTATCCGCTTCAATCTCAACCCTAAAGTCATTGAAAGGCTCAACGGTGAGCTTCGCATTGATATCCTGGGTTTCTGTAGTCAGTATTTGTTGGTTCAGGAAGATACTTTGGGTAATCCAATTCTGATTCTCCAATAACCAATTCTCGTCCGGCTGTCTCCATCCGAAGATATAATCCCATCCGGGAGAGGCAAAACCATTATCCATTCCCAATAGCCTGTGTTCAGGAACGAATCCGGGTATTACACTTGAATATTGCTCGGAATAGGTGAACTTCGCTTTCCTAATCATCATCAAGGGCCTCAGCAGGGCCTTTGCCACAACAGAGGGTTCCTTGTCCTTTTTCTTCTTGTCCTTATCCTTGGCTGTCGCATCATCTTTCTTGGCCTTATCATCGGGCCTTTCTTTCTTATTCAGGTCCCTGGCCCGATTATTCCCCCGATTATTCTTGGACTTCTTACTATTAATCTTTTTGAGGAATTTCGACTTATTATAAAGTGTCACGAAATCCAAATCCCCATTAATCTGGCGGGTATTTCCATTCCTGACAATATTCCCCAAATAGATACCATCCTCACCGATATAATTCAAAGCACCTGCCTGCCATCCATAGTTGGCATTATATTGTGCCTTAACCTTGACGAAATCAAGGAACGGGAAGTTCTTGAAAGGAACATTATAAGTAACATTCACATTGTGCTGGTAATCCTTGTTACGTCCCCAATTACGGATATTCGTCCAAATGGAGTCCCTAGCCACCTGGTCTATTGCACCATTGGGCTCGTCAATAACGGTATTATTTATCGCATTGAATGTTAGTTTCAATGACTTACTCAAGTCCCATTTCAGGTCATATGACCTATCCCATGTAAACTTCTTATCGAAATAAGTAGCTTGGGCTTCATCAGAGAACCTATAGGTCGTAGATTGGAACTGACGATGCATCCTTGTACTGAACGAGAACGAATTCGGATAAGGATTGAAATTGAAATCCGTGAAGAACTTCAGGTACTTCTTCGCCCCGGCTTTCTTGACCACTTTCTTGAATGGTGTAATGTATTTCACCTTTCTTGAATAATTGTAATCGACGATTCCCTGATGGTCCCTTAGGTTATCCCTTGCAATCAAAGGAGTACTTCTGTCCGTTTCCGAATAAGCATAGGTCAGACTCAAATTCTCCACATCCCATGGTTTGGGTTGTTTCTTATTATTGGTCCTTTCCTTTCTTACATTCGTCAGGTTGATACTCTTGATTTTGGTATTGTCCTGCGCCCTTTTCCTGATTTCATCCTTTTCCTCCTGGGTTGCAGCTGCCCGAATCTTATCTTTCAACTCAATATCCAAATCATATGGATCGTACTGCGGATTCTTAATGGTATTGGAATATTGGGCATAGAATGGGATTTTCACCCCTGATTTCTCAGGAAGGAACTTGCCCAATTCCAAGTTGGTAGCAACATCATACTGAATCATTTCTTCACGACTTCTCTGAATCAGTTTTTGTTCCAATCCACCAAATCCAATTGAAGTATAATTCGTGGAGACATTCACGTTACCGAAATCGGCCATTTGCACATCCAATCGTGCCAAGGCACCCCATCCTCCTCTCTCGTCAAAACCACTCATACGAAGCTCGTTCAACCAGATTTCAGCGCAACGTGCCAATCCGTCATCTTCAGTGTTTCTCACACCTACCATGACACTCTTGACCAAGCCCAGGTTAGGATTTCCCTTCACACCAATTTTATTATCCGGATTATCCGGATCAGTGATGGTATATAAGAAATTCAGTGCTGCATTGGACGCATTTCTTTCTGTCTTTACCTGTTGAAGTAATTCAAGTTTAAGGCGCAATTCGTTTTCCTCAGGCCAAACAGCCCTTGCATATTCATCATCAGAGAGACCATCCACGTTTTCTGTCATATATAATGGAATCTCGTATTCGTAGTAGTTCTTTTCGAAGTCAGATCCCAAACGCATAAAGAGTGTCAATTCTCCCGGTTCGATTTCATCATTATTCGTTTCCTCTGCGTGAACGAACATCCTCAGCTCCTTGAACAAACGAATATCCAAATTCAGATTCTTGAAAATAGCCCTTGCGTCACCATCTTTCAGGTTACATACATTCATGGCCAATGATTGTTCATTCTGGAGGGCATCCGCAAATGCAGAACCGATTTGTTGTTCACGAACCACACCCGGAGGCAATACATAATTGAATGGTTGCTTGGCACTATTCTCCTCCAAGTTTACATCATTCACATCAAAAACGGTATCATCACCCTCATCAATGATGGTTCCTACACCAGATTCAGCCAAGGAACGGCGATACCTTCTCCACTGATTCCTGACCAATTCGAAACGAGCCAAACGAAGGGTAACCTTTTCTTCAAAATCGGTCATGAACATTCTGATGAAACGGATAGAACGGAAATCCTGAATACCTCCTACCCTTGAGGTGTACTCATTCACCGGAACCCTAACCCTGTACCATATTCTTCCATCAGTAGTAGTAGTACTTTCCACCACATACTGATTCAGCTCCATTTCCTGGCTATTGACTCCTGCACGCTTCAAGGGAATCCTATATTGGAAGTAAGCTTCAGTCTCATTCAAGGTGTTATCCTGATTGATATCTTCCGTATCCGGAATATTCGTAGCGGAATTGACCTGCTGTCCTGCTTCCCTAGAATTCCCCTCCGGATTATTATAATTATAATATCGCTCGAATACATCATCATTCTCATCGAATGAATCATCATTATAATAAACAAAGTTATCATTAGACGGGTCAGCCAAGATGGCATCCTTGGCTACATTCTGAATCGTCGCATTATTAATGATATTCAAATAATCAGCAAATAATTCTGCTTCACCCACATCATCAACACCATCCAATCCAACATCCTGAACTGCTCTGTTTTCAGGGTTGTTATCGAATGCACGGGTTACTGCCCTTGCTCTTGGAATTCTTGACCAAGATGTTGTATCCGTACGGGTTTCATCATCAACTCCAGGAAGACCATTCTCAAAGAATAATCTGGAATCCCTGAGTACATCCTCAGAAATATTACCCAAATTGATGTAGAAATCACCATCGGAAACATTCGACACCGTACCATCGGGCTCATTCATAAATGGACTCAACATCCACATTTCAATGTATTCTACGTTAGCCGCCTCGAAGTTATTCGTAGTAAGTTCACGCTGAATACCTCCCCATCTTGTTTCGGGATCAAGTAGTTCTCCACTGACACCCAGACCTGCAGAGTATGGCGTACCACCTGCTGGCAAATCAAAGTTATAAGGGCCTCTTTCATCAGGATAATAAGTCAAATCCAAGGTTCTCAACAAGGAATTCAACTGTGTATTACCGCCTGTAAAATTGGGGAACAAATCCTGAATCAATACAGACTCCGTATATGGATTATTGTTCGTACCTACATTCACACCTGTTTGGTCAATTTGATACCAGTTGATTTTCGCACGGTTTACTCCTGAAAGGGTAGCATCCACTAATTCTGCCTCAGGGAAAAGGTTATTATTACCGAATTGATCACCTTGCGGAACGGATGCCAAGGTCCAAGCATTTGCAGGAATCCTTAAGTCAAGGCTACTTGTACTTCCCTCGAAATCATCCACATAAACTACTCCTTGGTCTTCCTGACTAATAGCCCTAGCATGCCCCGGGTCCAAGAATGCGGCTTCTGCCGTAAATGATATCTGAGATGGTTCCTTGGTTGAAATCAAAGGAATCGCATCCACAGCCTTGGTCAACCAAGGGGCTTCAGTACTGTATTGGATATCTGCTCCATAGATATTATTATTAATCGGATCATCTCCGATATTCACCTTTTGGGTGAATGGTCTTTCGTAAAGCTTCATTATGGTACCCCCGACATTGAAGTCCTCACTGATTTTATAATCAGCCCTCAAACCCAGTAGGGTTTTGGTTTGGAAACCGAATAGGGTATTGTCTTCAAATGAAACATTGATGGGTATTCCTGAATTCAGATAGGAATCATTCAAAATGGTTACACGACCGATATTGTAATCTACCGTATAATCAGAGCCCTCTTGTAATGTCTGGCCTCCCGCCCTTACGACTACCGATCCTCTTGGAATATTGAATGCTCCCAATGAGATTTCTGAGGATACACTTGAACGATATGTACCACGAATGGCAAATCTGTTGAATTCGGGATACTCCCTTGCCACTACTATTGTAGAATCATATAACTGATCATACGCAAACAGATCCGCTTCAGCGATTACGGATGGATTTGTCGGGTCCGAGGAAGCTGCAATGATTTCCTCTTTCAAATCATTACCAAATGGTTCCAGTTTGGGAAACATGATCCGACCATTCCGAGAATTGATGGTCACCCCTTCCACGAAGTCGAATCTACCATCGGGTTGGGGGTCGAGGGTTCCATTGAGCCGGTCGAGATTGAATACTTCCAACAATGGTTTAGAAGCCAGGGCTGTTTCAGGTAGGAAACGCTTTTCCCCTCCACCTGGATCCTCATAATAGATATCCAATAGGAAATCATCCTGGCTTACTTGGAAAGCCCCGATGGAATAAACATTCTTCATCATCAGGTCCCACATTGGTATATCAACCCTTGGAGTCGTACTTTTCAACATTTTGACATAAAGTACATTCAGGGTATCCGGATTGATGGGTACATCATTGGTGAATTCACCTAATTTATATACTTCACCATTATAGGTATATTCCATTGCCACACCCAGAACATCCTCTGGTTGCAGAGTTACATTCAAGGAAATGAAACCTAAATCAGGATGGTAGGTATATTCGTTAGGTGCCAACATTCTAGCACTCACCTTTTCAAAGTCCCTTGCTTGTTGTAGGTTATAAAAACCTTGAAGTCTGGAAACGGCTCCATCTATGGTTCTTGCTTGGGAATCCGTGGTGATATTTCCAAAAATGTCATTCGCTCCGTTTGTCGGTAGTGGGTTATTATAAATATCCGGATTAACAGGAAACGGAGGTGCCTGTAAGGATGGATTCGTATTGGCTATCTTGGTATTATCACCCTCTCCCAAATCAGCTAAGGCAACAATGTCCCTTACATTTTCAGTTTGGTTACGTGTATTGGTTACCCAAACCTCAAGGCGATTGATTTTGAACAAACTATTGACCTGAGGAAGATTTACAAGTGCGGATTCGAATGATTCCCTATTATAATGAGACATAAAGAAGTGTCTATTCTCATCATAACTATCCACGGATACATCGAAAGTCTGAATCTGGCTTCCCCCTTGTATCTGAATTTCGTTCCTCCTTGATTTTTGTTGGGAAGCTACACCTGTCAGGGTCATCCTACCGAATTTCAATTCGGTCTTAACCCCAAACAAACTCTGACTTCCTTGAATCAATGAACTTCTTAGGGGCAAACTCACATTACCTGCTTCAATTTTCTGAATGATGTCATCCTCACCTCCTGCATACTCCAATTTCATCTGATTTTCAAAATCAAAGGTTGCTTGGGTATTGTAGCTGGTTCCCAGTTTGAGTTTATCTCCGATTTGACCGGTGACATTCATCTGGATATTCATATCAAAATCGAATCCCCCCTGTCTCCTTTGTCTTTCCGGGATAATGGGATTGTCCACTTTCTGATAATCGGCTCCTAGGGTCAGGTCAATATTACCTTGGGGCTTGATTTCTATTTTGGTTCCTCCGAATAACTTATCCAGTGCATTCTGGGGAATTTCTATATCATCAATGGGGTCGGGTTTTCCGCTACCTCCCGAACCACCTTGGGTATTCCGTGCCAGTCGGTCAAAATATTCTTGCCTTTGTTTTTCCTCGGTATATCTGAGATATTCCTCAAAGGTCATATAGGTCGGAGCCTTATAATACTCCTCTCCGATTTTTTCGGAGATGATATAAAGTCCTGTTTCAGCATCATATTCCACTTCTTGCTGAATGACTCCGGGGTCGTTCAAGTCGAATGGGTTGCTGCTTGGGTCGGTGATAAAATCGCCATCCCTCTCCTCGATAGGAGGGAGGGTATCTGCTTCGACAGCCTCAAGTATATCCAAGAAGGGGTCTTCAAGATGATGGTTGGGACCTCCTCCGTTAAAAGCAAAAAGGGCGGAGGAAAGCAGCACCATTATTCCTAAGGAAAGTAATATCCTATTCATATTCTTGTTCAAAATGTATTACGCCTGTTTCAAGTTTAGAATTAGGTCGCAGTTTTCTTATAGAAAATCAAGGTGATTCTTATGTAAATTGCTTTAAGGCTGCCTTGATCAATTCTTCTACGCTGGTTAAATTCGGTTGTTCTTTCATCAGTTTATTCAGGGTCTTCTGCACTGTGATTTTATTAAATCCTAACGCTAACAATGCTTGTAACGCTTCATCTCTTGCAGTATTGTTTGCGACATTAAGTGTTAAAGGAGCTTCTCCACTGTCTTTCAGCACTTTATCCTTCAAGTCCAAAATAATTCTTTTTGCAGTTTTCGGACCGACACCCTTTACTTTCTTAAATGCCGAAACATCCTCTCCTACGATTGCCATCCTAATTTCTTCAGGCGGCATGGAGGAAAGCATGACCCTAGCGGTATTCGTACCTATGCCATTGACCGATATCAATTTGGTGAACATATCCCTTTCCTTTTCTTCCGCAAAACCATACAGTGTATGGCTGTCTTCCCTGACTTGCAGATAGGTCAGTAGTTTGACATGTTCCAATTTTTCAATCTTGCCATAAGTATGCAAACTGATGTTGATATGATATCCAAGGCCAGCAGCTTCCACTACCACATGAGTTGGTGTCTTAAGGGCTATGAGGCCTTTTACATAACTTATCATATTACAACTAATCTAAATATCTGTATAACAAACATTAAGCCACAAAGTCATGGCAATGCAAAGTTTGGCAAAGGTACAAAGTTAGAAACACAATAGACATATGTAATCTATATGCAATGTGGTCTTACTGACAATAATTAAACCATAAGGCGGTGCAATGTCATAAAAGTAGATAGTGACTGCCCTAGAATCGAGAAGCCCATCACTCAAATTGAGTGATGGGCTTCATTATTCTTGCATGTAGCATTTTATTCCGATACTCCCTCTACAAGGACAGATACTTCATTATTAAGTACTTCTACAAAACCTTTGGTGATGGAAAATTCCTTGGTTCCATTGGCATCATCAACGATACGAACCTTACCGGCACCCAATGATGATACGATAGGTGCGTGATTCTTCAATATTTCGAATTCGCCGCCAACACCTGGCACCTTGATGGATTTGATGCTTCCTTTGAAGATTTCCTTATCCGGAGTTAAAACTTCTACATTCATAATCTATACGTTTAGAGGCTTATTAAGCTTCAGCCAATAATTTCTTACCCTTAGCGATTGCATCCTCGATGGTTCCTACCAAGTTGAATGCTGCTTCTGGATAATCATCCACTTCACCATCCATAATCATGTTGAAACCTTTGATTGCGTCGGAGATATCAACCAATACACCTTCCAGACCTGTAAACTGTTCTGCTACGTGGAATGGTTGGGAAAGGAAACGCTGGACACGACGAGCTCTTGATACAACAAGCTTATCCTCATCACTCAATTCCTCCATACCAAGGATAGCGATGATATCCTGAAGTTCCTTATATCTCTGAAGGATTCCGATAACTCTTTGTGCAGTAGCGTAGTGCTCCTCACCTACGATATCCTCAGTAAGGATACGGGACTTAGAATCCAAAGGATCCACCGCAGGGTAGATACCCAAGGAAGCCAATTTACGAGACAATACCGTAGTTGCATCCAAGTGAGCGAACGTTGTCGCAGGAGCAGGGTCAGTCAAGTCATCCGCAGGTACGTAAACAGCCTGTACGGAAGTAATGGAACCTCTCTTGGTAGAGGTAATACGCTCTTGCATGATACCCATTTCGGTAGCCAATGTTGGTTGGTAACCTACCGCTGATGGCATACGACCTAGTAGGGCCGACACCTCTGAACCAGCTTGGGTAAAACGGAAGATGTTATCTACGAAGAATAGGATATCACGACCACCATTCGGGTCATTCAAATCTCCATCCCTGTAATATTCTGCAATAGTCAAACCAGACAATGCCACTCTTGCACGTGCACCTGGAGGCTCATTCATCTGACCGAATACCAATGTAGCTTGTGATTCCTCAAGAGACTTGGTATCCACTAGAGACAAATCCCAACCTCCTTCTTCCATGGAATGCATGAATTTTTCTCCATACTTGATTACATTGGATTCCAACATCTCACGAAGCAAGTCATTACCCTCACGAGTACGCTCACCCACACCTGCGAATACTGAGATACCCTCGTATTTCTTTGCGATGTTGTTAATCAATTCCATGATCAATACGGTCTTACCTACACCTGCACCACCGAACAATCCAATCTTACCACCCTTTGCATAAGGACCAATCAAGTCGATTACCTTAATACCGGTGAAAAGAACTTCAGTTTCTGTGGAAAGCTCCTCGAAACGAGGTGGCTTACGGTGGATAGGATATGCATTGTCATCCTTTTCCAGCTTATTGATACCGTCGATGGCTTCACCAACAACGTTGAATAAACGACCACGGATACGGTCACCAACAGGCATTGCGATTGGCTTACCTGTATCGACAACCTCTATTCCTCTAGTAAGACCGTCAGTAGCATCCATTGAGATGGTACGAACACTATCCTCACCTAGGTGACGTTGGCATTCAAGGACAAGCGTCTCTCCGTTAGCCTTTTTGATTTCTAATGCATTCAGGATGTCCGGTAGTTTTGAGTCTGGGAAACTCACATCAACTACCGCACCGATGATTTGTTTTACTCGACCTACGTTAGCCATATTTTCAAGCAGTATTAATAATTGGATAATATCCCTTTCGGAATTTTGCTGCAAAAATAGTCCTTACCGGTTAGAAAACCAACATCGTTTCACATAATTTTCAAAAGGAAATTTGGCTCAGGCCTAATGATTGATTATTAATGAGTTAAGAATCTTTCGGGAATAAGCGATGTGTTGGAATCATCATCTAAGAAGTACACACTTACGAATAACGAAATGGCAAAAACAAGCGTTGACAGAATTTTATTTTGCAATGACGCAAGTGCCCCGGATTCCATTCCAACAGGGATTATCGTTGTATTATTCTACCAAAATCTTTCTGGTGAGTGTTTTTCCCTTATGATTGAAATGAAATATATAAAGCCCCGGAATGGGTGCTTCCCATTCTAATCGTCCTGAATCACCCATGACTTGTTCTTGATGTAACAGCTCTCCGGCAGGATTATAAACAACATACTCCAACCCCTTTATTTGAGATTGGACCTGATAATCCATCCTGATTGTCCTGGGACTAGGATTCATAAAAGATAACTCCAAGCCATCCCACTCTGATATACTTGTCGTAACAGGTGGTTCATTTTCTATAATGGTCAGTAATTGATTGGGGGATACATTCTCCAATGAGTCTATGATTCCGCTTGGCCATCTGACTGTGAGCAAATCCACTTCGTCAGCCTGTCCCAATCCAAAATGAAGAATCAAACTATTCTGTGAGGCATAACCTGACCCTAGGGTTACCTCATCCATATACACCTTATCATCCACATATAATGTGGCCCTAGCTCCCACTCCATCCCTATTACTTATGGTTCCAACTGTCTTTAGCCTTAGCCAGTTGTTATCCGAATCATCCTCATTCAAAAAAATCTGATTCCCTATCTGATACTTATTGGCAATTACCATATCCAGACGACCATCATTATTAAAATCGCCATATGCAGCACCTGTACTTGCATTGGGACTACCAATTACCGTACCTGCACTCACATCAGAGAACGTATTATCACCATTGTTTCGATATAGGATATTATTCCTCATTGGAGGAATGTTGGATTCATTGGCTATGTATATATCCTGGTATCCGTCATTATCATAATCAAAACAAACAACACTCCAACCCATTCCCCAATCCTCTATGCCTGCGGATTCCGATATGTCGGTATATGTGCCATCACCATTATTCAATAGGAGGGAATTGGGATATAGGTTGGATACATAGATATCGAAATGACCATCCAAGTTGAAATCTGCAAAATCGACTCCCATTCCTTGGGTTTCGAGGTCAGTACCAATCAGGCTGGCAACATTAGAGAATGCCCCTGTTCCGTCATTCTCATAAAAGATGAATGTCTGCCCTGCATCGTGAGTCAGATAGAGGTCCTGATCATTGTCATTGTCATAATCAAAGAAAATGGACCCCATGGATATGTTCGGGTCCAAGGCTCCGGATGTGTTTGTTGCATTCAGGAAAAGATTATCCCCCATATTACGAAAGAGGATATTCTCAGATAAGAGATTGGAAACATAAATATCCAAATCACCATCATTATCCACATCTGCCATATTCACAGAACGTGGACGTTCAGGATTATAGATTCCGGATAAAAAAGAAACATCCACGAATGTGTCCACATCATTCCGGTATAAATAATCCGGTCCATAACGATTGCCAACATACAAATCCTTATCACCATCATTATCTATATCCCCCCAAACACTGGCTAGTCCAATTCCTTCATTGGCGATACCCAAATCAGGTGCGACATCCACAAAGTGGCCCATACCATCATTCTGATATAGTTTATTTCCCACGCCTTCATCCTGTACGGTTACATATATATCCTCATCACCATCATTGTCATAATCGACGATGGCAATACCATAATTGGTACCAGGATTATTTATTCCAGCTTCGGAAGAAACATCCAGGAACTGTGCCTGTTGGGACCAGACAGGAATCAGTCCAAAAAATAAGAAATAGCATGTGGTAAAGAATGGCTTCATAGTTCAAACGCTTAACCGAAGCCATCGTCCACCAAGCACCTAAGCCTTGATGGACGAGACTTGGAATTATTGTTTAATCCAGCGTTGGGTATGGATTCCTTTTTCTGTTTGTAATGATAAGAAATACACTCCAGATGGAAGTTCGCCTTCCCAACTTTCCTGAATATATAAATTGGCAGTCGAGCCTTTATAAATATCCTTGACTTTTCTACCAGATATGTCGTATAACGCCAATTCCATCCTTTGGTTCTCATCTAATTGCAGTGATATGTTCAACTGGCCATTGGAGGGATTAGGAGCGATGACGAATTCTGATACCCATTCAGGAGTTTGATTTGATACCGTGGGGTTATTCGGATTATTGACGAATTGGTCCGTAAACAACATGTAACCACCTGCATCCAAATTGAATGACATATTCACATCCGTAACATTAACGGAATCACCTGTGAAGTATTCATACCACCAACCCGTATGTTGGAATAATGGTTGGGCATCATTGGGCATAACGTCAAAGTTACCGATGACAGCTACATTCATAGTAGAATGATTGAGGTTGATTCGTTTTACTTTTGATACCAAATCATACGAATAATCGGTAGTCTTGAACACCTCGTGATTCGTTTTCAACTGAATCAAGGATGACCAAACATCATATACATCCCTACGGTCCGGATCATCATAATAATCCCAACGGATGGGTTTGGGAGCCAATCTACAATCAGGGTCTATGGTACCATTCTCACATCGGTTGATGGAGAAATCATATCCTACCTCACCAAATTGCCACATGAGTTTCGGCCCAGGAATGGTGAAGAAGAAATTGGCTACCAATTCCTCCCTATCCAAGGCTGTCGCAAGGTCCTGAATATCATAACCTGCTCCAGAATTACCGAATTGAAGATTCTTATACATGAGTCTTTCCTCATCATGGCTTTCCATATATCCAATCAGATGTGGGTCATTGAAATCCCTCCAAGAAACCCCATAATCAATACCTGACAAATTACTGTTGTAAGCCATTGATGCCTCATTGTATTCATGGTTGCCATTACCCCATAATTGCATACCATAATCAGACAACTCCCTTTCTTCAGAAGCATCCGATAGATGTTCCAATGTTACATAAAAATCAGGGTCGGCAGCCCATAGAACATCTGCCATTCTCTTGATCAGATCAATTCTACTTTGATCATACTGTCCCCAAGCGCCCACATCTGTGGAATAATTCTGGGTAAACCCCTTAGAAAGGTCGAATCGGAAACCATCCAAGTGGAATTCATCTACCCAATAGACCATGACTTGGTCTAACCAGTCCTTGGTAGCTTGTGCTTCATGATTCATATCCGAACCCACATTGAATGGGTGGAAAGGGACCATATTCAACCAAGGATTCTCTGGGGCAGGTTGGAAATTCGTATTATCCCAATATAATTGGGCCAATGGCGACTGACTGAAATGGTGATTGTATACCACATCCACGATAACGGCAATGCCTCTTGAGTGACATTCATCAATTAATTCCTTGAATGATTCCGCAGGTCCATAATACTTATCCAAGGCCATGTGGAATGAGGGATTGTATCCCCATGAATTGTTTCCCTCAAATTCATTAACCGGCATGAACTGAATGGCATTGATACCCAATCTTTCCAGATAATCCAAGGAATCCATTACGGATTGGAATGAGTGGTCTTCATGAAAATCACGAATCAATAATTCATAAATCACCAAGTCCTCAACGGCTGGCTTATCATAGTCATCATGTTGCCAATTGAATGCGGGTTGTACGGTTTGGAATGCGGATACGATTCCTGATGTCTGCCCTCCAGGATAAGGTTTCAAATCAGGATATGCATCACCAATCCAAGGGTCATTCCAAGGGTCTAGTATTTTGGTTGAATAAGGATCGGCTATCTTGAGATCACCATCGACATAATATTGGAAAGCATATTCCTCATTGGGGTCAAGCCCTGTCACCTCCAACCACCAAGTAGCGCCATCACTGGAGCGATTCATGAAATGACTGAGATTCGGAGCCCAATCATTAAAATCACCAATTACATATACATAATTCTTATAGGGAGCCCATAATTGGAAGATGACAGTATTGTCATCCATGACATTAATTCCGTTCTTGACTCCTGCAGGAGGTTCAGCTGTATTCACTGAGGGATTCACGATATAGGTGAATGTATCAGCTACAGTTTGGGTACCATTGGTAGCTGTAGCGATTACCTCGTGTTCTCCGGGTGAACTCACATTTATTGTATGTTGGAGACTCGTCACTTGAGTACCTGAAGCTACGACTGTCCCATCTTCCGTAATCGTTACATCCGAATCTTGGGAAATATTGACATTCATGTCTATTGTTTCTCCCACGCTGGTGAGTACGACTTCTTCCTCCGGGGAAGAAATTGCAATCAGCAAATCAGAGCTACTGGAGTAAATCGGAACGAAAATATCCTGATAATCCTCTGTTTTCCCTTCAAGTGAACCGTCCTGATTCCTGAATACCATTGCCAGTTCAGTAACGACCTCACCTTGGGGAATTCCGTAGAAATTACGGATATTAATGGTTTTGGAATGGATATTATTTCCCTCGGGTGTCATTACACCATTGCCATCAAAAGTCCCCCAATTACCAACCACATACTGCCAGCTACCGGGTCCGCCACTTTCCGTGATGACTCCTGAGTGCATGAATACGGGTTGTACCCCTGCCAATTCACCACTTCCTTGTGACGCATCATAATAAATGGTGACATCATCATCCACTGTCGGGAAAGGTGGGTCGAGTGTTACAATCTGCCCATTAAGGGAAAGGCAGAGTACGGTGAATACGAGTCCGAATAATATCCTATTCATGATTAAATTGATTGAAATGAGTTTATTGAAGCCGAATGGAAATCCAAACTTCCTTTGATGCATTGTCAATGGGGAACGAATTGAGTTTGTTGAATGCTTGGGTTATGGGTATAAAAAAGGCTGTCCGTATAAGGAATCCATGGAAATACCGTACCCATGAAACCATTGATTCGGACAGCCTTACTATATTTTTCAGATCATCATCCGAAAAATTATCTTACCATCAATTTACGTGTTGTGGTAGCACCCCCTTCGTTTCTCAAGGTAACGAAATACATACCCGGAGCCATTTCATTAGCAGCTACTTCCACTCTATTGGAAGTAATGTTATTCCTAGTGCTTACTACCTTACCGGAAACATCAGAAATTACCAAGTCGAAAGCAGCAGCATTATCATTCGTAAATGAAATAACAGCTACATCAGAAACCGGATTCGGATTGATATCGAACTGATCCAATTCCAAAGCCTCATTATTAGAAGATGAGATGTATACCTGACAAGAATTGAAAGTATAAACAGGAAGCAATGTTGCTTCAGACAAAGCCGTCCAATCACTTCTTCTGTTAGAACCTCCAAAACCATTGTCAACACCACATCCCTCATCTTGGAATACAGTAGCGAATGGTGTTCCTCCATTGTTCTCACCACCATCATCGGTACCTGGTGCACCATTGAAGAATTTCCAGCTGTACTCACCCGGAACCACATTATATGTCGCTTCGTAAATCAATGGGTCATCAGCATTCGGTGACAATGGAATATCCAATTTTGACCAAGGACAAGTTTCGAATTCACCTGAAACAAATACACCATCAGCGGAAACGATTTCATTACCCATGTAAACACGGAATGTCACAGCATATGAAGTACCTGCTACAGGAACGTCATAGTTCGTATCACCAGACACATTACCTTGGTCATCCACACTGAATGATCTGTTTGGCCCTTGGATAATCCATGCCGCAGCTGCACAATCCGTTCTTTCTGCGCCCCACTCATAGTTCACCGGGTCAGAACCCGGTGTAGGCATATCAGCTTCAACCTGTAGTGTCCAAACACCATCACCTGCTGTCATATCACCATTGGTTCCGTCATCATAGGCTGCCACTGATGTCCAACCATCATAGGCTCCTTTCATGGAAATACCTCCGATGTCACCATTAGGGTCTGTTACCGTCAATGTTAGCATTACTGCACCACCTGCCATTGGGATAGCATAATCCGTATCACCAGTAACCAAGCACTGAGCATCGACAGTGAACATTCTGTTGGCTGTACCTGGAGCCAGCAACCAAGTGTCGTTTTGGTCAACAGCACCCCATTCGTGAGTTGTACCATCACAAGGTACATCCGTAAAGGTAGCAGACCAGATACCATCACCAGCGGTAGCATCACCGTTGGTTCCATCATCATATCCTTGGATATTCGCCCAACCAGACGGTGTTCCCTTAAAGAGTACATCCGTAACCTCGGTATTGGCATTCACATCGATTGTAACGATGACATCAGTTTGTGCAAAGCTGAATGTGATTGCCATTAAAAAAATAAAAAGTAGAGAAATCTTTTTCATAATCTTTCTTTTAGAATGAAGTAGTTAGTGATTGTTTCTGACTACTTCGATGTTAATAACCTAATTGAATTCATGATAGAAAGTGTCAAAGTGACACACTAATATATTAAAAATATTTTACCTAGCTATTTTGCTATTCGTTAAAGTAGAATTTAATTCTGTCAAGTACTTTCCAGAACAGCAAAACAGAGGGTTAGTTGCTTAAAAATTAACAATAATTCCAATTATCAATCCACCAGTCGGAAGACTTGGGTTTGGTATCCTTTGGCCTTGAATGAACCTGATAAATCAATCAATTCACCTGATACGATTTCCTTGGCCTTGTTGTAATCACCAAACATTTCTGAGAATCGTTTGAGTGGCACATCCACTTCTTTTTCATGGGTATTCATGATGACCATAATGGTTTCATCATCCGTATATCGGAAGTAAGCATACAATCCGTCAACAGGAACAAACTGCTTGAGCTTACCATGCTTGAGTGCATTGCTATTCTTTCTGTAATTGGCTATTCGCTTGACATAGGAGAATATCTCTTGTTCTTGTGGAGTACGCCCGGCATCCTTGAACTTATCCACCTTGTCCTCTTTCCATCCACCAGGAAAATCCTGCCGAACCTTGCCATCAGGATCAGAATAGTTCTTTAATAAAATCTCTGTCCCGTAGTACATCATCGGAATTCCCCTTGTCGTCAGAAGAAAAGCAATACCGGATTTGAATTTATCATCATTCTCACCAATCATGGAATAGAACCGACTGAGGTCATGATTATCCAGGAATACTACATTCCCATCTGCATTCTCATATAGGAAATCCTTAGCCAATGTGAAATAAATCCTTGCAGCTCCCTCGGTCCATCCTTGGTTTCTTTGGAGTGCCTCATTGATGGCATAATACAATTGAAAATCGGTGACAGCAGGCATGTACGAATTATATCCCTCGGTCAGATTGTTATTTTCCGTAAAATGGGATTGGATTGCATTGCCATGTACCCATGTTTCAGCGAACATGTGAAAATCAGGATATTCTTTCTGGATGGCCTTGCCCCAATCTGCCATGAATGCCTGATCGGGATAGGCATAAGTATCGATTCTATAACCATCCAAACCTGCGTATTCTATCCACCAGATATTATTCTGAATCAGGTATCTCGCAAGATGGGGATTCCGCTGATTCAAATCCGGCATATGATTATCAAACCAACCATCGGACATGAGTTTCTTATCATAATCCGATACATGCGGGTCCATTAGTGTGGGCGCCCTGTAGGTCGTTCGGGTGAATTCATCCCATTGGTTGAGCCAATCCTCACTAGGGATATCCTGTATGAACCAATGCTTATCACCGACATGATTGTGAATGATATCCATAATCATCTTGATGCCTCTCTTTTGGCATTCATCCGTAAGTTTTACGAATAAATCATTATCACCGAAGCGTCTATCCACATTATAATGGTCCGAAATTGCATAACCATGATACGACTCATAAGGTTGGTCATTTTCCAATACAGGATTCAACCAAAGGGCCGTCACACCCAATTCTTCCAGATAGTCCAACTTATCCAATATCCCCTGCAAGTCCCCTCCGTGCCTGAAGTACATCTTATCCCTTCTCAATTCTTTCTGATGCATATCCTTGAACACATCATTGGATGCATCACCATTCGCAAAACGGTCGGGCATAATGAGGTAAATAAAATCCTCGGACGATAGGGTTGCAATTCTTTCCGAGCCATTATTCCTTGGCTTCAATTCATAATTGTATTTCTTCTTAGTGGTAGAACCATCCTTTAATTCAATTGAAAAGGTTCCGGGGCGGGTTCCTTCTGCAATATCCAACATCACAAAAAGATAATTCTCATTCTCCAAACGAGACACTCCCTTTATGGAAACGCCATCATAACTGACACTGGGATAATAAGAAGCTATATCCTGATCATAAATCAACAGTTCCAACTCCGTATTCTTCATTCCTACCCACCAACTAGGAGGACAAATCCTTGACTGGTCAATTTTATAGTCATTATTGGGTTGATGGTGTTTGAATTTTGATTTTTCAACGCCATCAGGCAATCTTTGTGGCTCACCTTCCTCCTCCTGTGCCACAAGAGTAAATGACAGACAAATAAGAATCGTAAGGAATGATATACTCTGGATGAATTGACTCATTATGCTGATATTTTTAAACTTATCAGTTAATTGATTGATAATCCTAAATGACTACTTTAGGCCACTTATTCTTGATAGCTCTGTTCCTTGACAAAGAATGTTGCAATGGCTCCTAGGAACAATGATGTACCCGCCATTAGCATGGTATTGATTGCCGCATCCCCAAAGATGGTATAGGAAAGGTTCACACCTCCCAATGCAGCACAAATCTGGGGTATCACGATAAACATGTTGAATATTCCCATATAAATACCCATCTTCTTTGGATTGATGGAATTGGCCAACATGGCGTACGGCATGGATAAAATACTGGCCCATGCTATACCTATACCGGTATAACACAAGTGTAACATCCAAGATTCAGTGATAAAGAACATACCGATGAAGCCAAGACCTCCCATTGCTAACGAAAAGGAGTGTACTAATTTTTTATTGATATCAATCTTACTCGTAATCAGCACCAACAACAATGCAAAAAGCATGGATACCAAACCGTAGGTTCCCATATATCCACCTGCACTGGCTGCCGCAGACTTGTATGCTGAGTCCGCCTCACAATAAGCGGCTTTTCCTGCTTGGATTGTAAGGTCGAAGTCTTCCTTGCTAGGAGCCGTAGCATCAAAAATATGTTCTGTCAGGGCAGGAGTGGCCATACTCCACATGGCAAAGAATGCAAACCAAGAGAAAAACTGGACAACTCCCAGTTGTTTCATCGTAGATGGCATTCCTGAAATATTGGAAAAGATTTCCCTTATACCATTGAAAAAGCCACTGCTTTCCATCTTTTCCCTTTCGAATTCCTCCATATCCTCAGGTGGATATTCCTTAGTCGTCAGAATCGTATACAATATGGTAAGGAAGAATACGATACCTCCCACATAGAATGCATACTTCACTGCGGGATCCACTGTTCCCGCTTTTGTCAAATCAGAAAGGCTTTCCAGACAGGAGGCTGCATCTTCTGGTTTCACATTCAAAACATCGGAGATGAACCAAGGCAGATTACTCGCTACCCATGTACCGATTCCTATGATGAGGGTTTGCATTACAAATCCATAGGAATGTTGGCTTTCAGGTAACTTATCAGCCACTAATGCCCGGAATGGTTCCATACTGATATTAATGGACACATCGAGAATCAAAAGCATCCCTACCGCCACCCATAATGCAGGTGAATTCGGTACAACGAACAAGGCCAAGGATGCCAGAATAGCTCCTATAAAAAAGTAAGGCCTCCTTCTTCCATAGGTCGGATGCCATGTCCTATCACTCATGTACCCGATAATGGGCTGAATGATTAGTCCTGCTAGGGGAGCCATGATCCACATCAGGGGGATTTCCTCCTTGGATGCTCCTAGGGATTGGAATATACTGGACATGAACCCTCCTTGTAATGCGAATCCGAATTGGATACCAAGGAAACCGAAACTCATGTTCCAAATTTGCCAGAATGATAATCTTGGTTTATTGTCAGCCATTGGTTTGATATTTAGATGCTAAACTAGAAGTCTGGTTATGTAGATATTAGACGTTCGGATGTCTAGGTATTGGATGTCAGTACCAGATAATCCCATTGTGGCATTTCTACATCTTGAGTCATATCCGGTTGGTATTCGGGATTTGGAATCGTCACTTTCTTCTTATCGAAATCAGGAATTGTTATCGTAGTTTTTTCTCCCAGATTGATATAAACCTCTACTACATTCTTATCCTTTTCCCTTTTGAAAGCCAATATATTGGGATTATCCAATTGGATGGGAGTGATTGAACCACCATACTTACCATTCGCCAAAGCGGCATTATCATGTTTCAGTTGGTTCAGTGCCGTGTAGAAATCGTTCAAGGGAATATCTTCCCAATCGAAAACATCCTTATGGAAAAATGATACGGTATCCCTTAGTCTTGCCTCCTGGCCAGAATAAATCAATGGCATCCCCTCTATAGTGTAGGTCAGGACAGCCATTGCATCCTCGGCTTCGCCTAGGATTGCAGGGAAATTATGCCAGGAATTCTCATCATGATTGGTGATGAAATTCATACGGATGGCTCCATCCTTGAACCGGGCCTTTTCCTTATTGTAGAAATCCCAGAATTCGGCTACGGTTTTCTTCCCTTCGGATAATTCCCTGATAACGTCCTTTAGGGCCCAATTATAATTCATATGGAATCCCACATCAAAATGTTCGGGAATATCCGCCCATTCAGATAACATGAAAACATGTTTGTCCTGATTCAGTTGGGTGATGCACTCTTTCCAAAAATCATTGGGTACGAATCCTGCCACATCACAACGGAATCCATCCATATCCATTTCATTCACCCAGAATCTCATTTCCTCGATCATTGCCTGTTTCATATCAGGATTATCATAATTCAGGTCTGCAACATCCGTCCAACCTGTCGGAGCGCCACTGTTAGGGTCCAGTGGATGAGTGATGGTATCATTATCGTGTGTGTACCAATCGGGGTGCTCTGTTATCCAGTCGTGATCCCAAGAGGTATGATTCGGCACCCAGTCCAGAATGACTTTCATTCCGTTTTCATGTGCTGTTGCAATCATCTTCTTACAATCTTCCATCGTTCCGAATTGGGGATTGACTGCTGTGTAATCCTTTATGGAATAATAACTACCCAGGCTACCTTTTCGCTTTTCTACTCCGATAGGATAGATGGGCATCAACCATAAAATATCCACTCCCATCCCCTTGAGTCTCGGAATCTGTGATGTGAATTCGTTAAAAGTCCCCTCCTCGGAGTACTGACGAATATTCACTTCGTAAATATTAGCATTGGTAGCCCATGTAGGCAATGTTCCTAGAGGAATAATTTCGGCTGGTTTGTTTTCAGGGTATTCCTCCTGTTGTTGGGTTCCGCAGGACATGATGCCCAATGTCAGAACCAGTAGGTATGAAAGGTATTTCATGGTTTGGTATTGTAGTGGAGGTGACATACTAGATGCTAGTATGTTTCAAAATCCACTTTATGTTCAATTAATTCATGATATAATCGTAGCTGCCCTTGGGTATTTTTATTCTTAGCTTATTGCCTGTTAGGCTGATATCACTATTACCTAACTTTGACTTCAGTTTCCGATTGAGTAGGAATTCGGGCAATTCCAAGTCTATTGGTGCTTCTCCATTCTTATTGAAAATAATGATAGCCACCTCATCAAAATAAACCCTGGCATAGGCCATCACATCCTTTTCTGTCCTGAGCATGTAGGTATCACCATAAATCAGGGCAAGGCTATTCTTTCGGGCTTGGGTCAATTCCTTGACCTTTTCCCTCAAGGCCGTTTCTTCCTCAGCCAGATCATCGAAACGCATCATTCTTCTATTATCGGGATCGGAGGCTCCTACCATTCCAATCTCATCTCCATAATAGATGACAGGAACTCCCGGAACAGACATTAGGAATGCATGCATGTTAGCCAGTTTCTGATATCCTTTCTTGTCCTTTACCTCTATCTTCCTGGCAAAACCAGCTTCCTTGGCATCCTCATCAAATGCTACTGCTCCACTAGCCAACCCCATGAATCTGGTTTGGTCATGATTCCCTGAGATATTCCCCATCGTAGAATGGTAACCATAGTAGTCGAATGTTTCCCGCATCGCATTTGAAATATTCAATAGAGAGGCATCATCCTTGGCGAATACATCCCTGGCAGTAAAGTGAATATTGAAATCGAATTGTGACTCGACCATCCCCGAACTAATGTAGGATGAAATCAACTCATGGCTTCCGTATGTCTCTCCAATCTGATAGATATCACGACCTTCTTCCGCTATGATTTCCTTTTTTATCTTTTTGGTTAGGAATCTCCAGAATTCTTCCGGGATATGTTTTGTTGCATCATGCCGATAACCATCCAGATTGAATTTTTTCAGCCAATAGAATGCAGAATCCGCCTGAACCTCGATGACTTCGGGATTGGACAAATCCAATGTGGGGATATGCATATCGAACCAAGTCGTTAATCTTTGTTCCTCCCAAATCCTGATATTCTTTGTTCCGTCCGGCAAATCGACAGCAGTGACCCATTCCGGATTATTCTGATAAATCGGGTGTAGGATATGAACATGATTACACACATAATCCAAAAGGACATTCATATCATTTTCATGAGCGGTCCTCACTAATTCGTGCATGGTTTCATCATCACCAAAACGATGGTCTACCTTGGAGGAAGAAATGGGCCAATAGCCATGATATCCTGAATAATACCGCTTGGGTTCAGGATATTCCTGATAGGCTTCCAATGGATTTTGGGTAATGGGCGAGAGCCAAAGCGTATTCATTCCCATTTCCTTGAAATATCCATCCTTAATTTTCTGTGTGATGCCCTTTAGGTCTCCGCCCATATAATTCTGGATGGGTTCCAGCCGATCATCATCCAAGGGTTCATCATTGGACTTATCCCCATTATTGAACCGGTCCACCAGGGGAAAATACATCATCATTGCTTCCTTATCCATCCTTTGGATGTCCTTAGTATCACTCAATGGCTTGCCATATTCCAATGGAATTTTCAAATCATTCGATAAGCCATTCTCATTATAAGCATAAACCCTAATGAAAGAACGCTTCATGGATTCCGAATTATTGGGGATAGGAACAGACATTCCTGATTCATTGATTTCTACGGGCAGCTTGTAATTCTCCCAATACGCCAAAACCTGTGTGGGTTTCAGAGTAAATCCGATCGTGATATTTTGGTTATCGAATTGCTTTGTGTAGAGGAACGGAATGGTATTCAAATCGGGTTTTTTCACTTCCAAGAGAGAGTTATAACCACCGATGTTATTACTGATTTTTTCCGGATTAGCAGGGTCCAGAATCCAAGCTCCATCAACCACAATCTTATAAGGGTAACGCCCGGGATTCAGACTCAAATCCGCATACCATGTATTTCCCTCCTGTGTCATGGGAGAGTTATTCGGATTCCAGTTATTAAGATCGCCTACCAACTGGACTTTCTTCACATTCTTCCCCTCAGGTACCTCATATTCAACCCTTACGGTTTGTCGGAGGGATTTTTTGACTAAGAAGTCATAATTATAGCCATCTGCACGCAAGGTTAGGTTGGATAGGTATTCGGGTGTTCCATTCTTGGAAATTTCCAGTCGCTTTTCGTCCGCATAAAATGTATGCTTGATTTTTTCGGAACTAGCTCCAATGGAATCGATTTTGAGTGGGTCATTGAAATAATCATCCAAAATCACTTCCGTCATCTCCCCTCTCAACTGAATGGGAGTCGCAATCCCTATGATAGCGGATTCAGTGGGGATATCCAAACTGAATTCGTTCTGTTCCTCAGTTGTTTCACAAGCTTGGAATATCATCATCAATACTAGACAATATAGCCAAGCTGATTTTCCTGATATGGGCGATACAGTGGTGTTCGGATAGCGGTTCATATGATGGTTTTAATGATTCGGTTAAAGTGGACTCCCTAAGCATTTGCTTTCGCCCTCATTTCCACTTGGGTTTTGGCATTTGCATCCACAAATACGGGTTCTCCGAATATATGGATTGTTATGGGTTTATCCGATTGATTCTCCACTAATACTTCATTGGTATTCGTTGCCACTTTCAATAATGAATCCCTGAATCTGATCTTAAAGCTGTAACCTTTCCAATTCTCTGGTAGGAATGGACTGAATTTCAATTCTCCCTCATCCACTCTCATTCCACAAAGTCCCTTAACGAATGACATCCATGTTCCCCCCATGCTTGTGATATGGAGGCCGTCCTCGGTATCATTATTATAATCATCCAAATCCAGACGAGCTGTACGGAGGTACATTTCATAAGCCTTGTCATAATCCCCAATCTTGGCAGCCAGAATAGCGTGGACACAAGGGGAAAGGGAGGATTCGTGAACCGTCATCGGTTCATAGAAATGGAAATTACGTTTGATGGTTTCAGTATCGAATTGATTCTCGAAGAAATAAAGTCCCTGTAACACATCCGCCTGTTTGATATAACAGGAACGCAGGATACGATCCCATGACCAATTCTGATTTATCGGGTACTCACCCTCAGGAATGGCTGTCATCGGAAGTAATTCCTTATCCAAGAAACCATCCTGTTGTAGGAATACTCCTCTTTCCTCATCTTCCGGATAGTACATATTATCAATGATTTCCTGCCACTTATTCGTTTCCACAGTTTCTTTGAAACTGATGTGTTCGCAGAGTAATGCATAGGTATCCGGAGCTGATTTCTTGACATATTCAATGGATTCCAAAGTATATTCCATGCACCAGGTCGCTACATAATTGGTATACCAATTATTATTCACGTTATTCTCATACTCATTAGGCCCTGTAACACCAAGCATCACATATTTCTCCTTGGCTTGGGAATAATTGACCCTTTGGCTCCAAAAACGAGCAATGGCAATCAGAACCTCCAGACCATGTGTGGAGAGATATTCCCTATCCCCTGTATATCGGATATAATCATATATCCCGTAGGCTATTGCACCATTACGATGGATTTCTTCGAAAGTGATTTCCCATTCATTATGGCATTCCTCACCTGTCATCGTAACCATGGGGTAGAGTGCGGCACCATCCCTGAAACCTAATTTCTCGGCATTCTCAATGGCCTTTTGTAGGTGTCTATGTCTATAAACCAATAGATTCCTTGCTACCTTGGGATCGGCTGTTGCCAGATAAAATGGAATGCAATATGCTTCCGTATCCCAATAGGTGCTACCACCATATTTCTCCCCGGTAAATCCCTTAGGTCCGATATTCAGTCTTTCATCCTCGCCCGTATAGGTCTGATTCATATGGAAAATACAGAAACGGATACCCTGCTGGCCTGCCACATCACCTTCTATGATGATATCACTTTCTTCCCATTTGGATTTCCACTTCTTGACTTGTTCATTAAGTAATGTATCGAATCCGGACTCATGAGCTGCTTCCAATTGTTCTTTTGCTACTTCATGAAGATGGTTGACATCCACGTTTTCGGAAGTGATGATTGCAGCATACTTATTGATGGTCAGTGTCTCACCCTCCTTGACTTCCACATCAGAATCAGAGGATACATACTTTTCCCTTTTATGTGAATAATAGGAAACTTCCTGTGGATGACCATTCAATACAATATCATATTTCATTCCTGCGCAAACCCTGTAAGCTGTCTTTTTGGTTTCGGCAGTGATGTATCCCTCATTATTATGGATATCCTCGCTGATAGGATTCCAGAATTTTTCATCATAATTGGAATCCTCATTCTCAACATCAAAATCCAGATAAGGATTCACATTAATAGTACCATTGAAATCCAAGGGCCTTATGGTGTACTGTAGGGCTCCCACTTCTCTCCTTTCTATACTACAGAATCTTCGGGATGATATCTCGAGTGTGCCGGCATCGACCTTGAGCTTTACCTTTCGGAAAAGAGTACCTGTCTCCATATCCAATTCCCTCGTAAATGAAATGATTTTGGATTGTGCCAAATCCAAATCCTGACCATCCACCTTGATGTCGATTCCTATCCAATTGACCGCATTCAGTACTTTTGCGAAATATTCCGGATATCCATTCTTCCACCAACCCACTCTCGTCTTATCCGGATAATATATTCCTGCGAGGTAACTTCCACTCAAAGTATCTCCAGAATACTTTTCTTCAAAATTCCCTCTGTGTCCCATGTAGCCATTTCCCAAACTGCAGAGACTTTCCGTTATCCGATTCCACTCCGGGTGAAACCCCTCCTCAATGACTTTCCATTCATCATGCTTAATGTAATCTTTCATTTCTTTGATTTGCCGTTTAGGAAATTAGTTCAAATATTTAAAAACAGAAGTAGTGACTCCCTCAAAACCAGGCATCACATGATGGGCCTTACCCAAGTGTTCTTCCTGACCGATACCTATGCAATACATACCGCCTGCCAGTGCCGCATCAACTCCCTTGGGAGCATCCTCAAAGACCAGACAATTCTCAGGCTCAATACCCAGTCCTGCTGCCCCCATCTGAAATACTTGCGGATGGGGCTTACCCTTTGTGGTTTTGGAGCCGTCTATCACGACTTCGAAAAAAGGCATTAGTCCTACTTTTTCCAATATGGTGGGAGCATTCTTACTCGCGGACCCCAAGCCTATACGAATCCCTTTCGATTGGAGCTCGGATAAGAATTCGGCTACACCAGGGAGAATCTCAGTTTCATCCATATCGCCAATCAATTCCAGGTACCACTCATTCTTCTGGTATGCCAGTCGATTTATTTCTTCGTCTGATAATTTCACTCCTCCGATTTCCAAAATGATTTCCAAGGACTTGATTCGACTCACTCCTTTCAACTGTTCATTCTGTTCCTCAGTGAAATCAAATCCCAGTGAATTGGCTAGCTTTCTCCAAGCTTCAAAATGGTATTTTGCAGTATCCACAATCACACCATCCAAATCGAAAAGACAAGCCTCTATCTTTAATTCTCCCATTACAAATTAATACTAACTGATACGAGTTTTAGGCAATTCTAATTCTCTGCCCAAAGCAAAAATAGAATTTTTATTCGTATTGTGTCATTTTGACACTAAGGAATTTTAATTTCCTCGTTCTTTCATAACAATTGAATGGATATCTGCTAGGGATTCAGGAGATGAAATGATGGATAATGGAATAAAAAAAGGGCTGTTGTATACAACAGCCCTTTTCCAATATATTGCTTTATGGATTAGTCCCATGTTCCATTATCCGCGGCGCATCCGACAGAACAAGAAACGGGAGCGGTGAAGTTTACGGTATCGCTACATCCCATGTCATTAGAAAAATTAACCGTACCGCTTACTGCATTCCCATCTGCGGAGAGTCCAGTCAATGTAACTGTCTGCGGGCTGGTTGTAACTGCAAAGGATTGACCATTGACATCCAATGTTCCTGTGGATGGCGGATTGGTATAGGTAACTGTAACCTCTTGGGTATAGGTATTATCTGCTGGATTACAAGCAGATTGTGTTCCTAGTGCCACATTATCAATAGAACAAGCAGAACAAGATGCGGGAGCAGTAAAATTAACTGTACTACTACATCCTGTATCATCTGAAAAACTGACGGCTCCACTAACAGCATTTCCATCAGCAGTAAGTCCAGTCAGGTTCACTGTTTGTGGGCTGGTCGTAATTGCAAAGGATTGACCATTAACATCCAATGTTCCTGTGGATGGAGCATTGGTATAGGTAACTACTACTTCCTGGCTATAAGTATCTGTCGCAGGATTACAGGCTGTTTGTGTTCCCAATGCAACATTATCAATGGAGCACGGGACAGATAAGGTATACAAATCATCACAATTACCTCCATAGGTATCATGATAGGATATATCAATTTCGGCTGGTCTACCCGTAGTCGTAATTGTAATATTGGTACAAAGTGTTTGACCAGAATGCAAAGGAATGAAACCTCCAAAGGTCCATCTAATTTCAGAATTACCCGAAAGGACCGCACCTACATAATCATCCCCACCCGAAGTAGTAATTGTTGTGGGATTATAAGAATCGACAGATGAAAATGTCCCGCCTTGGAATACGAGATTAAACCAGTCCGCACTTCCCTCTAATCCATTAAACTCAATACATAAATCAATATTAAAAGTATAGGTTCCATCACCATTGTCCATCTCACTATTGAATGTAAAAGAAGCTTCGTCACACGCCATTAATGATGGTGCGAAACCCAAACAGACCAAAGTTAGAATAGCAAGGGGGCGAACTAATAAATTCTTCATATCTTCTGATTTTCCTAGCAGAATGCTACAAATTATAGAATTTGCTCCTTAATTCAATACAAAGCAATTCTAATATTCATTACCCTAATACAAGCCCAAAACACTACTGACACAAACAAGCACCTATTTATCAACACATTATACCAACACAATATTCCATAATACACCTTGGTCAATGCATAAAGAATTGAAGTCCAGTAATTGGATTCCAAAGGTATTACCCATACCTAACACTTTCTAAGTCCAGCTAGGAAATATGCTCCGGATTGCGTATTCGCTTCTCTTTTCCAAATGGTTACGGTCAATCCTTGATTTCTTACTATCTTTGCATCTCAATATTATGGATAAGTTAGATCAGCATATAGAATCAATCATTTTCTCTAGTGAACATCCCATTACCATTAAGGAAATTAAGGAATGTTTGGAGCAAAGTATGGAGACCAAAATCAAGAAAGTCATGATGGAGGAAGCCATGAAACGCGTCGTGGAGAAATACTCAGATGAGCAATATCCATTCGAGGTAGTGGAAATCAGTGACGGATATCAGTTCCTAACCAAGGGCGCCTATCACCATACCATCGGGACATTACTAAAGCAAAAAGCTAAGAAGCGTTTATCCAAGGCTGCTTTGGAGACCCTTGCCATCATTGCATACAAGCAACCTACCACTAAGTCCCAAGCGGAGGCAATCAGGGGAGTAAGTTGCGACTATTCCATTCAGAAGTTATTGGAGAAAGAACTCATAAGTATTGTTGGTAGAAGTGATGGTCCGGGTAAGCCGCTGATTTATGCCACGAGTGAGAAATTCATGAATTATTTCGGTTTGAAATCGATCAAGGATTTACCCAAACTCAAGGACTTCAATCTTGAGGAGAATACAATTGGAGATATAGCCAAGATTGAGGAGGAAGTCAAACAGGACAGTCCGGAAGTCATCGAGGTGACCGAACATCCTAACAACGAACCCGTAGCCGAATCCCAAACCGAAGTAAATCCTACACATGAAGAGGAAGAAACCGACCAATAAACGTAGGGGATTCAAACCTAAGGTCAAGAAGAATACGCAGCTCCAAAACGCTAATCCTCCGGCTGAGACTCCTCCCAAAACATCAAATCCTGATGACGGGATGGCTCTGAATAAATATGTAGCCCAATCCGGGATTTGTTCAAGGAGGAAAGCTGTGGAATTAATCGAAAAAGGACTGGTTACGGTCAATGGTGTTGTTGCAGAGAAGCCTTTTCATAGGGTCAAACCAGATGATACCGTAGAATATCAGGGGAAAGTCATCAAACCCGAAGAAAAAAAGCAGTACATCCTACTCAACAAACCCAAAAACTGTATCACTTCGCATCATGACCCAGAAGGAAGGAAAACAGTCATTGATATTGTAGGCAAGGCTGTGAATGAACGGATATTCCCGGTAGGCAGATTAGACCGAAATACCACCGGACTCCTACTGCTGACCAACGATGGCGACTTGGCCAAGAAGCTTTCCCACCCATCACATAAGGTCAATAAACTTTATTATACTACCTTGGACCAACCCGTTCCGGAGGAACATGTCAATCAGATTCTAGCAGGTCTAGAGTTGGAAGATGGAGTTGCTGAAGTAGACGCCTGTGGTTATGTGGACGGAGGAAATGGGTTTGAAATAGGTATTGAAATCCATATCGGTCGCAATAGGATTGTAAGGAGAATATTCGAACACTTCGGTTATAGGGTAAAGAAACTGGACCGTGTATATTATGCCGGATTGACCAAGAAGGATTTACCTAGGGGAAGATGGCGACATCTTACAGAAAAGGAAATACTGATGCTTAAGCATTTCACATAAAACGAAACAGCCCCTACACCTGAAAGTGTAGGGGCTGTTTCATTCTAAGAATATTTATACTATCCTAACTATATTTAGATATGTAATGCCCTATTCCCTGTGGCAGCCAATGCAGCTTCCTTGGTTGCTTCCGTAAATGTAGGATGGGCATGACTCATTCTGGCAATATCCTCAGCTGACCCTCTGAATTCCATAATCGCCACAGCTTCAGCAATCATATCTGCAGTTCTTGGTCCTACCATATGGACACCCAATACCTCATCCGTTTCCTTGTGCGCTAGGACTTTTACCATACCTTCCGTATCCATACTGGCTCTTGCCCTACCCAATGCCTTGAATGGGAACTTGCCGGACTTGTAAGGAATACCCTGATCTTTTAATTGTTCTTCAGTATATCCTACTGCTGCAACTTCAGGCCAAGTGTAAACCACTCCAGGAATAAGATTATAATTAATGTGTGGCTTTTGTCCTGCCATTGATTCTGCAACAAATACACCTTCTTCCTCTGCCTTATGTGCCAACATTGCTCCTTGGATGACATCACCTATCGCATAGATACCCGAAACATTGGTTTGTAGGTGCGCATCTACTTTTACACGACCCCTCTCATCGGTTTCTATCCCAACATTTTCCAGTCCCAATCCGTCCGTGTAAGCTCTACGGCCGATAGCAACCAAACAATAATCCGCCTTGATTTCTATTTCGTCCTCCGTATCCCTTTTCTTGAATTTCACTGTTGCAGAACGGGATGTTCCCTTAACATCCGTAACCATATGCTTCAGATGGAATTTGATTCCAATCTTCTTCAACGCACGCATCAATTCCTTGGAGCAATCCTTGTCCATTCCGGCAATGATTCGGTCAGCGTATTCTATGACCTCTACCTCCGTACCCAAACGTGCAAATACAGAACCCAATTCAAGTCCAATCACTCCTGCTCCGATAATCACCATTCGCTTTGGAAGCTTTTCAATATTCAGGGCTTCCGTGGAAGTGATGACCCTTTTCCTATCATAATTGAATGCTTCGGGTGTGATGGGTTTGGAACCTGTAGCAATGATGGTCTTATCCGTTTCGATTTCCTCGGTAGTCCCATCCTGCTTCGCAATACTGATCTTATTCTTATTGACGAATGAACCATGACCATGATAAACATCAATCTTGTTTTTCTTCATCAGGAATTGGATTCCACCCGTAGTTTGGGTCACTACATCATTCTTCCGTTGAATCATCTGCTTCATGTTCACCTTAAGTCCCGAGACATCGATACCATGTTCAGTAAACTTATGTGCAGCATTATGATAGTGTTCGGAGGAATCCAGTAAAGCCTTGGAGGGAATACATCCCACGTTCAGGCAGGTACCACCTAATACATCATATTTTTCAATAATAGCCGTTTTGAAACCCAACTGGGCTGCACGAATAGCAGCAACATATCCACCAGGTCCTGATCCGATTACGGTAACATCATATTTCATTGTAAAGACAATTCTGATTGGTAATTTTCCGAAGAAAGATGATTTATGAATAATAACACATCATAAGCAAAAAAGATGAGTCGTTATTCATTTGCAAAAGTACAAAATCAGGACTTATCTTGTAAGAATAAATCCAACCATCCCATGAAGACCATTATCATTGATGATATCAAGAAAAACAGGGAAGTCCTAATAGGGCTCTTGGAGGATTTTTGTCCATCGGTGAATGTCGTGGGTGAAGCGGATGGTGTAGAATCCGGGATATCGATTATCCATGAGCATTCGCCCGAATTACTACTTCTGGATGTGGAAATGCAGGACGGAACCGGTTTCGACCTTTTGGGGCGTTTGGGAAAAGTGGATTTTGAGGTCATCTTTGTTACGGCCCATGACCGATATGCATTGAAAGCCATCAAATTCTGTGCTTTGGATTATATCCTCAAACCTGTGGATGTAAAAGAACTTGTACATGCCATACATCGAGCCAGTGAAAAATTGAAGGAGCGCAATTCATCGAACAATTTCACTCATCTGATTGAGAATTTCAAGAATTCGAATATCCAACAACACAAGATTGCTATACCTACACAGGAGGGATTCATTTTCGTAGAGGTGAATGATATCCTGAGATGCGAGGCAGAGGGGAGTTATACACAAGTTATCCTCAAGAACAAGAAACCCATTTTTGCTACCAGAAAGATTAAGGGATTCGAAGAATTATTATCTGATTATCATTTTTTCAGGGTGCATCGTTCCTTTCTTATCAATTTGAATGATATTGAAAAGTACCACAAGGGAGAGGGCGGATACGTTATCATGTCGGACGGAGTGAGTGTGGATGTATCCAGAAGGAAAAAAGAAGAATTCCTTGAGAAATTAAATTCTGTATAATGAATATCCCCAACTTCAAAATCCAAGCCCAAGGAACATTATCATTACAGGTCTTGGATCAGGGAATCCATACATTCGGTGCATTATGCAATTTCATCAGGCATCTACCCTACACCCGAATTTCTGATAAAAATAATTTATCACTTACCCTTTCTGAGCATTGTGGCACATGTAGTTCCAAGCACGCTTTCCTGAAGCAAATCGCCATAGAACAAGAGTATCCTGAATTGGAATTGACCGTAGGTATATTTAAGATGAATGCTAGTAATACGCCTGTCATACAAGACATCCTCGTTCGCAATGATTTGGAATACCTACCTGAGGCCCATTGTTACCTTAGCTATAACAAAGAACGGTACGATTACACCAAACCTGATGTTGATGTCAATCATTTCAAGGATGATATTCTCTTAGAGAAAGGCATCCAACCGAAACAAGTCGGGCATTGGAAAACACAATTCCATAAGGATTACATCCTAAACTGGATAGAGGAGTACGGAATTGCATCCTCATTGGAGGACATTTGGAACATCAGGGAACAATGCATCCAAGCACTTGCTAATCATCCCGAAATCTAATCCTCATCCTATCCATCGGATAGGGTTTCAGAAATATCCGTAGTGAATGCCAATAGGGCAGGAACAACAGCAGCTCCGAACCCGATAGCTAAGGCACCTAAGAACATCTTGCCCTCATCTGGTAGGAACAACCACCCTGTAAAATCATATCTGTATTCCTCGGATAGATAACCGGATAAGAATTCCATCGTTCCATGGCTCAGAATCATTCCGATTACGTACCCTAGAACGGCAATAATCAATCCCTCCAGAACAATCAGTACAAACAACCATAGTGGTGATGCTCCCGAAACCCGCATGAGTGCCAACTCGTATCGCCTTGCCCTTAGCGACTTGAATAAGGATATGAAAATACTCAAGGCAGATACACCAATAATAATAGCAGCGAGTCTTTGCAATAAATATTCACCCTGTCCCATCATGCTGTATAATCTCGCCATTTCGAATGCGGGAGAAGCCGCTTGCATATCGGTATTC
Source organism: Saprospiraceae bacterium (assembly GCA_020631355.1). GTDB lineage: Bacteria > Bacteroidota > Bacteroidia > Chitinophagales > Saprospiraceae > JAHDCE01. The sequence goes on from JAHDHL010000001.1 coordinate 185,579, forward strand.
TCATTGATGAAACGAGGGAGTTGTACATTCCCCATCTTATTATTAAAAAACAATAACATGGATGTCACCTCCCGTTCCTCCAACGGTATGGAATCCGCTTCCATTCCATGTGCATCATGCATGGCCCAGACACTTTCCTTACCTGTGAGCACCAACTGATCCAGTACGGTACCATTGGGTTCCAATACCCCTACGATGGTAAATGCACCCATATCATCGTGCTCGAAACCCTCTGAAAAACCGTGGGAACTATGAAATGTATCCCCGACTTTCACTCCCAGATTCTCCGCTACGGTAGCACCGATGGTTGCTTCATAGGTATCTTCCCATAATTTTCCGTCAGCTACCTTGCCCTCGTATAAATCCACATAATCATGTATGGTTCCCACGATCCTGTATCCCTTATAGGAATCCCCCAGGGACAAGTCAATGGCTTTTTCCACCAATCTATTCCTTGCAATTCCCTGAGCTTGCTTGAGGGGAATATTCCCGGTAGGAAAATCAATATGGAATATATTACAGAGAATGATTTGCAATGGGCTTCCCTTGGCTCCCACCACCATATCTATACCAGCCAAGTTTCTCTCGAATTTGTCCTCAACCTGATGATTGAGTAATAAAATCAAGGAAATCAGACCTACTCCCAAGGAGAAAAGAATGAGACTCAGCAAAGTGGATAATTTATCCGCTAATAAGTTTTTCCAAGCTAATTTGAGCAAGTTCATAATTCGATTCGATTTTGGAAGCGTTCTTTTAATCGGTTATCATGCGTTACGATGATGAGTGTGGCATTCTTTTCGGAGGCCTGCTCCTCCAATAGAGCAATGACCTCATACGTATTCTTATCATCCAGTGCGGAAGTGGGTTCGTCGGCAAGGATAATATCGGGTTCATTAACCAATGCCCGGGCTATCGCTACCCTTTGTTGCTCCCCTTGACTCAGGTTATTGGTCTTCGATTCGGCCTTGTGGCCAATATTGAGTTGGTCTAATAACTTCCAGATGGCTGACTTATCTATCTTAATACCTGCTAATTTTTGGGTTAGCATCAGGTTTTCCATCACTGTCAGTGACTTTACGAAATGGGGTTTCTGGAAAACAATTCCGATATGCCGCCCCCTGAACTTGTCCATCTCTGAGGACCCCAAGGATTTCAAGGAAGTCCCTCCAATGCTGACTTCACCCTCTTGCGAACGCATTAATCCTCCGAGGATATGAAGCAGGGTCGTCTTACCACAACCAGATTGACCCAACAATAGCATCTTTTCTCCTTTTCCCAATTCGAAATCAGGAAAAATAATGGATGTGTCCCTATTGTAGGTGTGTTTTAGATTTGAAACTTGAATCATATCCTTATAGATTTAAAGATCTGCTTGGGGTTGTATGGGTAAAAATAATAATGTTCCTTTTCCTTTTATCATTACCATGATAAACATTATCCATATTCCTCTAATACTACCTATGAGGTGGTAATCCTAAAAACCATAGATTAGAAACCCTGGAAGCCCCGAACCATTATCATGATTCCGAATCCTATCACAATCATACCCGAAATCCAGCCAAACCATTTCAAGTGCTTGGGTTGTAATTTGTGTCTGATTTTATCTGCAAAGTAAGCTTTTAGAAAATCCGTTATCATAATCGTGGCCATGATTCCTCCAAAAAACAGGAGTACATCCCATGCACCGAAAGCTCGGGATATCACGCCATCCGTCATGGTGGTCAACCAAAAAAATATCGTAAAGGGATTAACCGTATTCACCAAGAATCCTTGCATCCATAGTCCGAAAATCGTCGTTTTCCTTTCTGGTACGGCATGTAATTCTTCTAGGGATAATGGTTTTTTGAAGAATAGAATCAGTCCGAATATCATCAGGAACAATCCGCCTACCACACCGAATGCGATATTGAATGTAGGATTATCCCTTAGGGCTGTCAATTGGGATAATCCCAGAAACGTACCGATGATAAACAAGAAATCACTTACCCATATACCTGTCCCAACAAACACACCAGAACCTAATCCCTCCCTGATACTAGTCTGTACCAACGCAAAGAAGATGGGACCAATAGATACACTCAGTACCAATCCCCAAGCAATGCCCTCGATAATTAAATCCATGGATAATGATTTCCCTTATGGGCACAAAAATAGGGTATGGTTTTTCACCACACCCCATTTTATCATTTTATTATCATCCGAAAGACCAAAGAATGGCATGAATCCAGACTTATGCCCTACCGGAAACCCAATATTCACATACTAGGAACCCAAAGTCTTATGGGTAGCATTCAGAATTGAGCGTACTCCGTCCATATCAGGAGCTTGTGCATATACCCTTAGGACAGGTTCTGTTCCAGATGGACGAATCATAACCCATTCATCATCGGAGAAGTAAAATTTATAACCATCCACATTCTCTACTTTTTGTACCTGATAGTCTCCCATGGCCGTATAGACATTGTTCTTGCAATTATCCATAATAGCCCATTTCTTATCATTGGCAATATGTAAGTCGTCCCTATCGAATGCGAATGAACCTACAAGGTCATAAACCTCACTGATCAATTCCTTGATGGACTTACCGGTCTTGGCCATGAATTCCATAATCAACAAGCCATTCCAGATTCCATCCCTTTCGGGAATGTGTCCTTTCACAGCCAACCCACCTGACTCCTCACCACCTACTACCACATCTTCCTCTATCATGATTTCAGCAATGTACTTGAATCCTATCTTGGTCACCTGGATTTCCAAACCGAATTTCTCCGCCAACTTCTTCATCTTATCAGTAACGGAGAATGTGACAATCACCTTACCTGTCATTTCCTTGTACTTGTACATATACAAGAGCAACAATAACAACAGATGGTGCGAATCCACAAAATTACCATCCTCATCATACATTCCGATTCTATCGGCATCACCATCATTGGCCAATCCAAGGTTGAGTTCGGAACTATTGGCTAATGTTGATGATAGTTTACCCAAATTCCTGTGAATGGGTTCCGGTGCCTGCCCCTCGAATCCGGGATTATGATCACAATGTAATAATTCAGCATCAGGGAATAATCTTTTAATGACATTCATTCCTGCTCCATACATTGCATCGTAAGCCAATCTGACATCTGAATTGCGAATAGCATCCAAATCAAAGTTAGCCTTGACATGTTCGATATACATGTCTTCCAAATCAATATAATTCAATAAGCCATTCTCAAACATTTCCTCTAATGTCGGCAATGCCTCGTCAGTAGGAGTATCCGGTATCATTGCTTCCACGGCAGCCACATCGCTAGGAATACTAGGCCCTCCGTGCAGGGATTTCAATTTGAATCCATTGTAGGATGGTGGATTATGGCTTGCTGTAATGACAACACCCAAATCGGACTTGGTCTTGACTACTCCCAAGGATACCATTGGCGTAGAGACGAAATCCTTGGCTAGGTTTACCTTGATTCCGTGCAAGCCCATGATACGGGTAGTCGTATGGGCAAAGAGTTCGCCTGCGAAACGACAATCATGTCCTATCACAACTTTCTTGAATCCTTGTGCTTTCATCCAGAGGGCAGTACCCTCGGCTACTCGTTTGACATTATCTACAGTATATTCTTGGGCTATAATGGCACGCCATCCATCCGTACCGAATTTAATTTTGGTCATTGTAGTAAAATATGGTGTTTAAACATTTTCGATTAGTCCAGAGGAATAAGGAATTTTTCACCCTGAAAATGGGTTCAAATATAGGGAAGATTAAGGAACTTCAGTACCTTGTATCCTACTGGTTACTTTTGTTTACACCATTTATACGCAAACTTCATTTGAAAGATACCTACCGGCACAAAGGTCTTAGAAAAAAATTAGTGGATTCCTTAAGAAGAAGGGGGATTGATAATGAATCCGTTCTTGGAGCGATTGCATATCTTCCCAGACACTTCTTTCTGGATAAGGCATTCGAAGAACATGCCTATGAGGACAAGGCCTTTCCCATTGGTAACAAACAAACCATTTCGCAACCCTATACCGTAGCTTTCCAGACTGATATGCTTCAGGTAAAAAAAAGGGACAGGGTTCTGGAAATCGGAACGGGCTCCGGATATCAGGCTGCGATACTTTCATTGTTGGGGGCAAGGGTATTCACCATTGAGCGACAAGAGGACTTATACAAGAAAACAAGGAATCTTTTGGATACATTAGGCTTCGATAGAATTCGCATGTATTACAAGGATGGGTTCAAGGGTGTACCTGAATTTGCTCCTTTTGATGGAATTATTGTCACTGCCGGAGCGAGTACTATTCCCCAAGCCTTGTTCGAACAATTGAAAGTAGGTGGAAGATTGGTTATTCCTTATGGTGAACAGGATGCCAAAAAGATGCTCTGTATTACAAAAGATGAAGATGGGGAACCACAAATCCTCGAAGAAGGACCACTTTTCAAATTCGTTCCATTTCTAGAAGGTGTGAATGCCTCCAAGGACTAGGCAAACTGCTCAATGATCTTATCGCATGCCAAATCGAGCATTTGGTATACATTCTCAAAACCATCATTCCCCCAATATGGATCCGGTACTCCTTGGTTCATTCCCGGACTGGCCATATTCATGATGAGATGTACCTTTCCCTTTTGGGAATCATTATGGGCCATCCGTACTATGTTCTGATAATTGGATGCATCCATCGCAAAAACCAAATCATACTCATCCAAATCCGATGCAAGGAATTGCTGTGAACGCTGGTCTGTAATATCCAAGTCATGATTCTTGGCCACAGCTATGGAACGGCTATCCGGAAGTTCCCCAGCATGGTAACCACTAGTCCCTGCAGAATCGACCTGCCAATCCAAACCCTTTGCTTTCGCTTTTTCTTTCAATATGCCCTCTGCTAATGGAGAACGACAAATATTCCCCAAACAAACCATTATGATTTTCATATACTTCCGAATTACGATAACCGTTGGATGTAGATATAAGAATTCACTATCAATTCCATAAACAAGCCCCATTCCGAACCCCATAAATTCCAACAAGGATAAAGATATGCTTAGTAATGGTTAATTTTGAGTTTACAATTCAATTGTTATGCTCAAATCAATACCAACACTCGCTATTTTTCTTTTCTTATGCACCTCAATCGTGGGTCAGGATTGTGAAACGGAACGTTACCAACGGGCTATTTTTGACAATGTGACCATAACCGAGGACATCGTATACTCCACTGCTGATGTTTATGATGTATTGAACCTACCTATCAACTTCGACTTCAGATTAGATGTCTACGAACCGGAGGGAGACACAAGGGAAAAACGCCCCATGGTCGTCATGATGTTTGGTGGAGCCTACATTTTTGGAGACAAGGAACATGCAGACATGATTGCATGGTGTGATAGTTTGGCTAGATATGGGTACGTTGCGGTTTCCATCGACTATCGTTTAGGTGTCAATGCACTAAGTTCAGGTAGTGCTGTAAGGGCGATGTACAGGGGAGTACAGGATACCCGTGCGGCTATTCGGTATATGCTCGAATTCCAAGACCAATTTAGGATTGACCCTAACCATATCTATGTTGGAGGGGAAAGTGCAGGAGCCATCAATGCCCTACATACCGCTTTCATGACCACAGAAGCAGAGCGCCCACAAGAAAGCTATGGAATCCCTTTTGAGAATTTTGATTTGGGCTGCCTGGATTGTTCTGGTAATAGTTATGAACATGAATTCGACATCAAGGGTGTCATCGACCTTTGGGGAGGTGTATTGGATTTGGATTACATCTCATCCAATGAATCCATCCCATCCCTAATCATTCATGGTGACAATGATTTTATTGTACCCCATGATGAGGGTTATCCTTTTCTGAATGATTTCCAACTCACATTCCCATACCTATATACTTCCATTGCAATTAATGAGCATATGGATGATTTAGGGATATATAATGAATTATACATTTATCCTGAACAGGGGCATTTGTTCTATGGCCTACCAGATGGCATTATCACATTCCCTAATGAATTTTGGAATCCCGTATGGACCCAAGGCCATGAATTCCTATATGAAATTCTTGATTTTGACTCTCCCCAACCTACCGGGGAATTATATCCCCAGCTTGGCATTGACTATTCTTACAGTGTTCCGTTACAGGCTGGCTCAGAATATTGTTGGAATATTATCGGAGGACAGATTGTTGGTCAAAACAATAATGAAGTAACAGTTCAATGGGATAACTCAGGAAATAATATCGGGGAATTATCTGTCAGTGAAATCAATTGCATTGGAATGAAAGGGAGGGAATCCGCTCCGCTTATTGTCAATCTGACTGTCAGTAACCAAGATTTACAAGAACAATTAGGTATTGGGGTCCAGCCCAATATTATTCCACAAGGTGGAACTATCACACTACAGAATCCAAGGTTATTGGATTATCCCTTTTTCATTTCTGATGCAAGTGGGAAACGAATCCATCACGGTCAATTACAAAACCAAGAAATGCAATCCATCATCTTGGATTTACCGAAAGGATTCTACATCCTTACCGTTTCAACTGAAAGTACCAATTATTCACAAAAAATAATGGTTCAGTAACATGAAGTCCTTTTCCATCATACTCACCATTCTCTTAGTTCCTAGTTTTTTATTAGCTCAGAATTGTGATGAGAACAGATATCGGCAGTCTATTTTCAATGAGGTAACCCTACATGAGAATGTCGTTTACTCCACTGCCGATGCCTATGATTTCCTGAATCAGGATAATCCAGAGGATTATCATATAGACATTTATGAACCCACAGGTGATACCCAAGCCAAACGACCTGTTGTATTTTTCTTCTTTGGCGGTGGTTTTTTTGAGGGCGACAAACAGGACGCCGATATGGTAACATGGTGTGATAGTCTTGCTAGGAGAGGGTATGTGGCTGTGGCTGTCAATTATCGTTTAGGATTTAATTTTGTTGATTCGGGAAGCCCTATCAGAGCCGTTTACAGAGCTGTACAGGATGCCAATGCATCCATCAGGTATATGATTGAATTCAAAGACCAGTATAGGATTGACCCTGAGCGAATTTTCATAGCCGGAAAAAGTGCTGGTGCCATAACAGCCATGCATACCACATTCTTTGGAGAGGAAAGTGACCGTTTACAGGAAACTTATGGCACCTTGTTAGAAGGATCCGACCTAGGATGTGTCAGTTGTTCGGGTAATCCATACAACCACACATTTGAAATCCAGGGTGTATTGGGTATGTGGGGAGCCATTATTGACACACTTGAAATCACTCCTGATGAAACCATCCCAACTTTGATGGTACATGGCAATGGTGATTTGGTTGTTCCTTTTGAGGGAGGATACCCCTACACGGGACCTGTCCCGCTGACTTTTCCTTATGTGTATGGTTCATTTTCCATTCACAACAGAATGAATGAATTGGGTATTTACAATGAATTTTATTCATACGATTATAATAATCATGATGTATATGGTTCAAGTGATTTTCCTAATGAGAATTGGGAAGAAATCTTCGATATCAGTCAATCTTTCCTAGCGGATAGACTGGATTTTGTTTCGCCCACACCCCAAGGAGAAACCCAAATTACAGTAGGCAACAGCTATACCTATTCGGTCATGCCGAATCTGGATTATTCATATTGTTGGGCAATAGATGGGGGGATTATTATAAATGAGAATGAACATGAGGTTGAAGTACAATGGAATGAACCATTAGGAACCCTATATCTACATGTTATGAATGATATTGGGATGAAAGGTCAGACGGCATCACTGAATGTAAATGCAAGTACGAATGTGGATAACACAATCCTATCAGGAATTGAATGGTATCCGAATCCTGTGCATAGCGGGGAATCCGTCTTCATAAAAAACCCCAATAATCTGCTTTCCGAAGCTGTTATTATCAATACTGATGGTAGGCAGATGCTGTCATTCGACTTCGAGGAGGATACAACATTTTCTACCCAAGGGCTGGCCCCCGGAATATACTTATTGAGGATAACCAATGGATTATCATTTCGTACAATGAAATTCATCGTTCAATAATGCAACCAAGGTTTATTGCCAATTTTCTTTTTCTGATTTTCGTCAATGTATTGGTGAAACCCATTTATGTTTTCGGAATTGACATGAAAGTTCAGAATGTTGTGGGTGCGGAGGACTATGGAACCTACTTCAGTATTTTTAGCTTTTCATTCATCTTCTACATTGTCCTGGACCTAGGGCTCACCCAATACAATAGCCGAATCATAGCCCAGGATTTTTCCAGTCTAAAAACCTATCTCCCCAACTTCCTGATGGCCAAGATGGGACTAGGATTGGTTTTCTTCTTCCTTATTTTCATTGGAGCCATTCTTCTTGGATACGATGCAAAGGAATTGTATTGGCTCGGACTGCTTGGTGCGATTCACTTCCTCAATTCCCTGACCAATTACCTCCGTTCCAATGTAGCAGCATTACATCTGTTCAAGGTAGATGCAGTTTTGTCCATCATCAATCGGATGCTCCTGATTATTGTTTGCGGTTTCATGTTGTATGGCACATATGTGCAACATTTCAGTATTGAGGATTTCATACTGGCACAAATCGGGACCCTTACATTTACCGCATTACTCAGTCTGGTTGTTGTGGGCAGATACGCAGGTCTTCGGTCATTATCATTCAATAAGGACATGATTGTGAATATCATCAAGGAGGGGTACCCCTATGCCTTACTTGTATTGCTTACGACCATCTATACCCGAACGGATGCTGTGATGCTCAAGGAAATCCTACCCATACAGGGTAAAACAGAAGCTGGATATTATGCAGCGGCCTATCGTTTATTGGACATGTCCAATATGTTCGGTTTACTAATGGCCAGTCAACTCCTCCCCATGTTTGCCAAACTGATCAAGGACAAACAGTATCAAGAAATCAGCCACTTGGCCCAGACTGGCTTTAGGATTATCATGTTCATTTCGATTACCTTATCGGTACTTATTGCAGGATTCAGTCAGGATATCATCGGGATGATGTATGATGATTCTGCCTATCCTACCGTATATGTAGCCCGTATCTTATCCTTATTGATCCTATCATTCATACCTATTGCGTCAAGCTATGTTTTCAATACACTCATGAATGCGAATGCCAGCCTAAGCGTACTGAATATTATCGGGATGGTTGGAGTCGTCCTCAACATTATCCTCAATTTCATCCTCATTCCCGAACATGGTGCTATCGGTGCGGTGTATGCTACTATAGCTACGCAGGGCTTGGCAGCATTGGCGCACATTTATTTTGCTAATCGAATCATGGGATTACAACTCCCCATTCTATTATTCTGCAAGATTCTATTATTCGGAGTGTTAATGTATACCACTCTTAGATATGGAATAGGATGGGGCTTCGTTAGTGGTGGGGAAGATGGTTTATTGAATCATCTTCACTGGTTTATCCGCTTCATTCTGATGGGTGTGTTATCATTGCCATTGGCCTTGCTTTCAGGGTTAATGGACCTAGGAATGCTCAAGGATATCCTGAATAAAAAAACACAAGGAAGTACTACATAGAATGGCTGTTTTAGGCTCATTCCTGACATGTTAACAAGTCTATGTTGTTTTTCCTACTTTTGCAGCACAAACGGAAACCATGGAGTATAACAGAGATCATTTACTGGATGTGGTAAGGACCATCTTTAAATGGAAAAAACCCATTATCATTACCTGTGTTACAGTTGGAGTACTGACGGCGATTATTTCCTTGATGTTACCTAACTATTATGAGGCAAGTACCACTTTTTATGCGGCCTCCCCTGAATTACAATCCCCATCTGTCATTTTTGGGGAATCCAATAAGGAACTGGAATTTTATGGTGAAGGTGAGGATATGGACCGCCTTATCCAAGCTGCCGAATCCAATGACCTATTCCACTTCATGGTGCAGAAGTTCGATTTGTATAATCATTACGACATTGATACTTCCGACAGCAAGGCTCCATTCAAGCTCAGGGCCAAATTCTACAAGCATTTCAATATTCAGAAAAACGAAAGGGATGCCATAGTATTGAGTGTTGAGGACAAGAATCCAGAATTGGCTGCCAGCATGGCTAATATAGCCCGAGACCAAATCAACAATATCACGAATAATCTTATACGGGGTTCTCAGAATGAAATTATCAAGTCATTTGAGAAGCAAATCGAGGAGAAACAAAAGACACTTGATAATATTTCCGATTCCTTATCGGCTGTAAGAAATCGCTATGGAGTATTCGATGCAGGCTATCAAAGGGAAGTAATGGGAACCCAAGTACCTAACCTAACGAGTTCGATTGCAAGTGACAAGGCCAAATTGGAAATTTATAACAAGAGGGGCAGAAGGGATTCCATCAATGCCATTTCGGCAAGAATCATCGGAAATGAGAACCGCCTCGAGGCCATTACCAAAGGAAAGAATGGTTTGGATGTGAGTAAGGGTATCAGTCTTGTGGACCAATATTTCCAATCGGAACAAACCATCATGGAAGAATTAGGTGAGGACCGTGCAAAATACGAAAGGTATAAGTCCGCATTCGCTGTACCCAAACCTGCGTTGTTCATTCAGGACCATGCAGAAGTACCCGTGGTCAAATCCAGGCCCAAGCGTTCGTTCATTGTCATTGGTGCAGGATTCATTGCATTCCTCTTTTCCATATTGGGTGTACTGATATTGGAATACAATAAGGATGTGGATTGGAAGTCCATCGTTAATGCTAAGTAGGTCTCTACCTTGCTACCCATCCGTATAGATATAAAGAAAATCTTCTTACTCAAGGAAACCAGTATTCCTGAGTCATCCCTATGGTTATTCTTTGGATTGGGATTATCCGTACTTGTGTCAACCATTCTTGCCTTGGTCATGGATGAATGGTTATTATTGGGTATTCCGGCAGGGTTATTACTCACTTATCAAACCATCGTGGATTATAGGAAAGTCTTCTTCCTCCTGTTATTCACATTACCATTATCCACTGAATTCTATTTCCCTAACGGGTTGGGAACCGACTTACCGACGGAACCACTGGTTGTCGGTTTGATGCTGGCCTATGGCTTGTCCCTAATGGTGAATTGGAAATCAATGAGCAGGGATTTCCTGATGCATCCCATCACATTATTCTTGTTGGTTCATTTGGCCTGGATGGTACTCACAACGATTACCTCCAGTAATGTGATGGTTTCATTCAAATTCCTTTTGGCTAAGATCTGGTATATCGTAGGATACTTTTTCCTAGCAGGCAGTTTATTGAAGGAACATAAGGACATCAAACAATTATTCTGGGTGATTTTCATTCCATTCATCATCATCACCTTTGTTACAGTAGTACGCCATGCAGGATACGGATTCTCATTCGAGGATGTCAAATATGTAATGCGGCCCTGTTTCAGGAACCATGTTCTTTATGCTGCTATATTAGCTATCTTCCTACCTTTCATCGTATTATCCACATCATGGTTCAAGTGGCGGAATATATGGAAATGGATTCTGATAGGCTCCGCATTATTCTTTCTGATAGCCATTTACCTATCATATACCCGTACAGCCTACATCGCTGTGATGATTGCATTCGGTAGCTATTTTGTCATTCGTTTCAAATTATTGAAAATAGCCTCCTTGGCTGCACTCATCATGCTTTTCATTGGCATTTTTTATGTCATGAATGACAATAAGTATATGGATTACGCTCCTGATTTTGAGAAAACCATCACACACAATCAGTTTGATGATTTGGTGAATGCAACTGCACAGGGTCAGGATGTTTCCACAATGGAAAGGGTATACCGATGGGTAGCCGGAATGCAGATGAGTAAGAAAGAAAAGTGGACGGGATACGGCCCAGGTAATTTCTACTTTTTCTATAAGCCATTTGCCGTTACGGCATTCGAAACCTATGTAAGTGATAACCCCGAAAAATCAGGTATCCACAGTTATTATCTTATGATGTTGACGGACCAAGGTGTTCCAGGGGCACTGATATTCCTTGGGTTGACATTCTTTATTCTTGTTTATGGTGAAATGCTATATCATAGAACCAAGAATGAGGAAAGGAAACGCATCATCATGACATTATTGTTATCCATCATCATTATTGATGCTTTCTTATTGATTAATGATATGCTGGAAACGGATAAGGTAGGAGCTTTCTACTTTATGAACATTGCCATGTTGATTAATCTTGATTTGCTGAATAAGAAGGAAGCCCAACAACAAATCACTACTTCACAAACTGATTCATAAGAATCATATCCACATATTCTCCTGAATCTAATCTCCCTGCTCTTATCTTTCTACCTTCCTCTCTGAATCCCAACGAACGGTACAAATGTAACCCATTCTCATTATGGGAAAATGCTGATAATTCGACTCGCTCGATGAAAGGATGTTTCCTCGCCCAATCCAATAGTGCTGAAATCATGAGTCTGCCAATCCCCTCATTCCTCATTTTGGGATGAACACTGATTCCGAAAAAACCACTGTGTCTCGCTTTCCTATAATTACTTCCATGAAAGCCTAACAAACTAACAAGTTCGTCATTATGGAATGCTAATATCATGATGCTATTCTTGCTGACCTCATGCATATTATGGATGAAATCTTCCTCCATTTCACGAGTATAGTTGAATTCGCCGGAACTGGTTAGGGTCGTAGAATAAGATGCCGGATCAGAGAAAATCATATTCGTATAATCAATCATCATTTGTGCATCTTTTTTCTCTGCCTTGCGAATGATGATTACCTTACCGGATTTGGATTGGGTTTGTATAAGCATTGGTTATGATTTTGTAGAACAATGAATTACGAAGTAAAATAGTTCCAACAAAAAAGGGAATGCCCATTGGACATTCCCTTTATCATCATTAAGGATATTAAGAATTATACGACTTTACCTCCGTCTAACTCATCCTGTAATTTTTCCAATTCATCCCATTTGCCCTCTGCGGCAAGGCCTGCTTGCTGCGGCCAAGTATCAGGCTTATGGATTCTATAACGGTCTCCCGCTGCATCTAGGATTTCCTGTAATCTACTTACTGGTGCAGCAGCTAACTCCGCCCAAGTATTGATTCCTCCGGCCTTGATGAGTCCTTCAATCTTAGGTCCGATTCCCTCTACAACCTTAAGGTCATTGGCCTTTGGTAATTTCTTTTTGGAACCTAGGGTTCCTGCATTTTTCTTACCTAGTAAGGTCTTAGCCTGACCCACCCAGTCATCTCTTTGGATGCGCCCGGGGAAGAATTCAATCGCATCAGTTACCTGATTCGACAATTCATCATCAAATTGGCTGATTTGTTCGAATGTGTAGATACCCAAATTATTCAATTTCTTCTCAATGAAAGGCCCTACACCATTAATCATTTTCAGGTCATCCTTTTGGTCTTCGGTTGCTGCTGCAATCCTTGAACCCAAAGCCGCCTTGACATCAGCTTGTGCCTGAGCTGCTTTTTCTTCCTTGGAGACTTCCTCTGCACCTCCATCTCCATCATCAGTAGTTTCCTCAGAGCTTGCAGCCATTACCACAGGAGCAGCAGCCATTGCAGCCAATCGTTGCTTCAATTCGGCATTCTCATCACTCAGGTCACTGATTTTCGATTTCAGTGCATCGTAATCACTGTAAGCTTCATTCAATGCATTGCTATTCTGAAGTTGACTCATCAGATTGGCATTCTCTGTTTCCAAATCATCAACCTTGGATTTCAATGCGTCCGTATCTTCCGAGGATACTCCCAAAGCCATGCTGGTATTCAATTTCTCGGTCAGTTCGGCCTTTTCCTTTTCCATGGCATCCAACTTCGTATTCACAGCATTATACTTGCTTTGGAGTTGGGCCAATTCATTTAATGCATTAGAATCCTGATCTGCTTGTACAGCAAGATTCTGATTCTTGGTTTTCAATCCCAGCACCAATGTATCAAAGTCCTCAAGTTGGTTAAGGTACCCTTTCTCTTTCTCAAGCAGTTCTCCCTTTTCCGTATTCAATTTTTCCAAATCCAATCGGGTAGCGTGAAGATCTCCGTGTAGTTGTCCCTTTTCTTCTTGAAGCTGACGTACTCTGGCCGTCAATTCCTCTATCTCAAGATTTGCTTTCTTAAGGTCTGCTTCCTTGAGTTCGAGGGTTCTGGTCAGTTCATCATATTTAACTCTCAAAGCACTCAGTTCACTGGTGCGTGTAGCTAGTTCATTCTTGACTGCTTTCCACTTACGTCTCCAATAAATCCAAGCAGTGATGAATCCTATAAGGAATGCGACGAGAAGGAAAACGATTACGACCCAACTGTGATCATTGTTGAGTTCTGAAAATAAATCGGTAAAAAAACCTGTAAAATCCATGATATATTGATTTGTTAGGTTGTTAAATAATGGTTTTCTACTAGTTGTTATTTGATTTGAACCACGACCCGTCGATTTTTAGAACGGGATGGTTCGGAATCGTTAGGGTAAGCGGGGTTCTTTTCTCCATCGGATGCAGTTGCAATATTTGTTTCAACACCCAATTTTTGGAAATACTTCCTGACACTTCTTGCTCTTTCCTTACCCAATTTCAGGTTGTATGAATCGGAACCTTTATCGCAGGTATGTCCCGTAAGCAATAGGGACTTATCCGTTTCTTCCTCCAGATAAATCTTTACTGAATCCGCATAAGCTATGAATGCAGGTCCTGGTTTGAATTTTGCGGAATTATATGCAAAATTCGCATCGGAGAAAGACATATTCATGAAGCTGAATTCTTGTCCACCCTGGTCATATTCATCGGGATTTTCGGCATCGTCATCCACTTCATTATTATTGTCAGCCAATGCGCTATCACCGAAACAATTGAATGATACAGGATAATCCAGACTGGCTCCCTCTGCTAGTAGATTATGGTCTAATCTTATCCGTGATTTATCTATCCCAGCTTTTACCAATAGCTCCCGCACTGCATCTGCCCTAGCTACACCGAGAATTTCAATAAAACCATATCTAGCGGTAGAGTCCACCTCGGATGGAAGATAATTCCCCGTAAGGGTCATCGTCTTACCAGGATTCTGCTTGAGGTAGTCAGCTACCTTTTGGATGAACTCCCGATTATTATCGTTTAGGATGGGAGTGGCAGACTTGGAATCGAATTTGAGTTGTTGGTATCCCTCAATTACATTCTTTCCATTATCTACCAAATTGAGGGTTTGGGCCCTGATATCTTCCTCTACCTGTTCTACCTGGTACTTGCATTCATTTCTAATCTTGCAGACATAGTACCATCTACAGAAGAACAGCCAGCATAGGAATATCAACAAGCCTATGATCAAGGTTCTCATTCAGTGTGATGTTTTATGATTAAAATAAGGATTTTAAAAATAGAAAATAACAATAATTATTCATAAGAAGAATAAGATATTTCCAACTATTGGACGCATAATCTTTGATTTGTAACTGTGACACCTATTTTTCATTAAAAAAAATTGCATTTATTTTTAATCGACCATGAAGTCCGATTGTTTTTCATCTTTTCCACCAACCCTGAAAACCTAATTATTAATGAGGACGATTTAATGATTAGTTGGAGATATTTATTGTCTTTTGGTTTATAATTATTCCTATTAAAAAAGCGTGAATTCATAAAAAGGATGTAGTATTGTAACATATGGAAAATGTCATTACAATTCATAAAAAAAATCGGGTTATCCAAGGAGAAATCACACTTCCCGGTTCCAAGAGTATTGCCAATCGGTCATTGATTATCCGTGCACTTTGCAAGGAGGATTTCGAGATAGAAAATCTTTCTTCTGCCAAGGATACCCAAACCCTGATTGCATTATTGGGTAGTGATGATTCCATTTTGGATACAGGACCAGCGGGAACCACATTCCGGTTCATGACTGCCTATCTGAGTCTTCAAAAAGGAACCCAAATCCTCACGGGTTCCGAACGGATGAAACAACGTCCTATTGGTGTTTTGGTGGAGGCCCTAAAAACATTGGGTGCGGATATTGAATACATGGAAAATGAGGGTTATCCTCCACTTAGGATTCATGAAGCCAAACAAATGGGTGCTGCCAACGAAATCCATATGGCTGCGGATATCAGTAGCCAATATATTTCGGCCCTCTTGATGATTGCCCCCACACTCCCTAACGGTTTAACCATCCATTTTAAGGGAGAACCGGTTTCATTGCCATATATCAGAATGACACTCCGAATGATGGAATATTTTGGTATTGAATCCAAGGAACACGGTCATTCTATTCAAGTATCATCGGGAGCATACCGTGCCCGTCCTTTCAAGGTAGAAGCAGATTGGTCTGCGGCGTCTTATTATTATTCCTTGGCGGCATTGGCCGAGGAAAGCGACATCCAAGTCAATGGACTTTTTGAAGATAGTCTGCAGGGTGATTCTGTGATATCAGAAATCAGTCAATTCTTTGGTTTACAAACCTTTTATAATGAAAAAGGTATTCGGATAATCAAGACGAAAAGGATGCCCACACCCCATTTGGAATATGATTTTACGGAATGCCCGGATATTGCACAAACCGTAGCTGCGATGTGCGGCGGATTGGGTATGACAGGACATTTTACAGGTTTGAAAACCCTTAGAATCAAGGAGACAGACCGTATTGATGCCATGCGGGATGAATTGGCCAAGGTTGGCGTAACGGTAACGCCACTGGACTTGGATAATGACCAAGGCATGCAAATCAAGGGACAGGCCAGGGTTAATAATCCTATTTTTGAAACTTATGAAGACCACCGGATGGCCATGGCCTTGGCTCCACTGGCCCAACTAGGCTACCTCCGAATAAAGGAACCGGAAGTCGTAAAGAAATCCTATCCTGAATTCTGGAAAGACTTGGGTTTACTTGGTTTTGAAATAGAAACCGAAAGTGGTTTATCTGACTAAGGTGAGATCTCCCTTGAACAATTCCGCCCTACCATTCTTAGTGATATTGAAAAAATAGGCATACACTCCGGACGGAGCCTCCTTGCCATTTACCCTACCATTCCAACCACGGTTGAATTCCAAGGAGGAGTAGTTTCCGTCCCTGAACATCAGGCTGCCCCAACGGTCAAAAACACGGAAATCCGTAATCATGATTTCACTAGGTGAATACAATTGGAAGATATCATTGTAACCATCTTCATTGGGTGTGAACGTATTGGGAATATAGATACCACAAGGATCCGTAATACTCACAGGAAACGGCCCCAAGGCACAATCCTCACCTGTGGTTATATTGATTTCATAGTTACCTGCCCCTAGATTCCCAAAAACACCTGAAGCATTCTGACTCCCATTCAAATCATAAAGAATTGCCTGATTACCGGCCTCGGCATCCACTTCAATCATCCCATTCACTTCCCCGCAATCAGAGGGCATGGTTTCGATACCATTCAATATCAAAGCCTCACTCATCCCTACCATCACATCCTCCTGCACCAGACAATCATTTTCATCCTTTACGAAAAGGGTATAATTTCCTCCTGCAAGGTTAGCGAACTGATTTCCTGTCGAAAAGTCAATATTGTCCAGACTGAAAAAAGCAGCATTACCATTATCATTCACATTTATCTGGATGGTTCCATTACTTTGTCCGCAGGTGGTATTTCCTATCACCACATCCACAATTTCCACTGGAGGTATTTCGGCTATCGTTGCATTAGCGATTGTGGTACAACCACTATTATCTGTGATGGTAATCATGTACGTAGCAGGCGGTAGGTCATCGAATTGATTATTCGAATCAAAAGTACTCCCATCCAGACTGAACTGTAATCCTCCATCCTGACTTTCCGCCACAACGGTTATGGAACCATTGGTTTCCCCACAGGAAACATTATCCACGATAACATCCTGTATGAGGATATTATTCGCAGGAGATGCAGTAAAGGAGGTTGTGAGAGTACAGCCGCCGATATCTGTTAAAAGTACGGTATAATCCCCAAAGGGAAGGTTATCAAAAACCCCAGAATTTTGAGGGGGTTGGTTATTGATACTGTAAGTCAAACCGCCATTCACACTATTGGCAGAAATCGTAACATCTGCGGAAGAATCACCACAATCTGTCTGAATATCAACATCCGTTACCTCAATAAAAATTTCGGATGCATTGAATTCGAATTCACTGGACCCTCCATATATCTGATGCGGAACCGTACAAACGAAATTGAAGGCTTGGTTTTCCCAATCTATTTCATAAATCCGTGAGGAATTATCATTGGATATGGCATAGGTCTGTACCGTACATCCATCCACTGCACTCACGATACCGAATATCGTTGCATTCGATGAGGAAAAATCAATGAACACACTATTATTTGCAGGGTTATCGGGATCTATCCTGACCATGGTATTATCCGTGGTAGCCATATACATATCCCCTTGGTAGAATGTCAGGTCACCTGATGCATCAAAGCCCATATTGGGATAAGTGAGACTGGTATTGGTATTCGGATTATAGGATGCCAAACTACCATTTCCGGATGCTCCGAAAATCGTACCCTGAGCATCAGCTGTCAGGGCATAATACTGGCTACCCGGAAAACTGGAAACCAAATTTGTATTCCCTGTGGTTGTATTGATTTGGAAAAGTTGTCCATTCGATTTTACGGCGTACAAGAATCCATTGGGATGCTGCGCAATATCCGTATAGGAACCGATACCAATTACAGTACTTGTGGTACAACCATTGATATCCAATGCTATTAAATTACCATCACTATTATTGGCTAAAAAATTCTGGGCAGAACTAGAAAAGGACAACAGTATCAGAGGGCAACACAACAGCCAGCATATGTAATCATTGGGCTTCATCATGGCACAAAAATACGCTTATTTTCATACCCAAGATAGATTTAACGTTGTCGTCTATTATCGAAGCAGTTGGATATTGGTCCTAAAAAATACCATTCAAGGGTTGGAAATTACCTTTTAGTACCTGATGGCTCAATGCTGCATTCGCTCCCAAACCATGCTGAAGTACCGTTGAATAAACGGTTCTGAAGTCTATATCATACTTAACATTACCATTGGCATCCAAATCCCTTAGATTCATTGGATCACCGATAATGGCACTTCCTCCTAATGCCGTACCGAATAACATCATGGGAGCAGCTGTGCCATGATCCGTTCCCTCGGAACCATTCTCCTCCAATCGTCTACCGAATTCGGAATAGGTCATGACAACTACCTCGTCCTGTAGATTCATTTTGGACAAATCCTCATAGAATGCGTGAATGGCCTGCGCTAATTCCTGTAATAATGTGCGATGCTTCCACGATTGTTCGGAATGGGTATCAAAATCGCCATGAGACACCCTATAAACCCTTGTTCCCAAACCACCCTTGATGTACTTGGCTACCTGTCTCAAATGATGAGTAATATCATTCCTGAAGTACTTTCCTTGGTTTTTTCCTTTCAAGTAGGCTTGCTTGATACTCTTGGAATAGTCAATAGCTGAGTTGGTCACCGAACGAATGAAATCCAATTCCTTACCATATAAGGAATCCTCATTGGACAAATCGAATCTGAATGCATCTTCCGTAGCATCGAATAATTCCGTAGGTGCTTTCACATTCAAGGATTGAGGCATGGCCTTTCCCTCGAAAAGCTGGCTTCCCTCCTCGGCTATTTCCATAGCCTTGGGGATTCCCTTAGGGTTATCAACAGTTTCAAAATACCGACCCAACCAACCAGAATCCAAAAACTCATTGGCACTTGATGATGTGGACCATACATCCTTGGACCTGAAATGAGACAATGAGGATTCGGGATATCCTACACCATTAATCACTTTCATCATTCCTTTATCCCAGAGTGATTTCAGTGGTTTCAATGCAGGGTGCAACCCATACTCCTTAGTCAACCCTACAGTCTGGTGCTTAGGAATATGTAATCTTTTTCTTTTGGATTTGTAATGATCGAAGTCATACAGAGGTATCAAGGTATTCAATCCATCATTTCCACCTTCCAATTCAATAAGAACAATAATCTTATTGCTTCCCTTGGAACTCATCTTATTCCTGGCATAGGCTGACGCAATAGGAAGTTGTGATAGAAAAAAAGATGCACCTGCCATAAGGGAAGAAGTCTTTAGAAAACTTCTTCTGGACCAGACCTGATGGTCCTTTTCATGTGCGGAGGCATCGCTGAGATCCAGTCCCTTTCTTTTCTTGTGTTCACACATATTCAGCGGTTTTAGCAGACATGAAATTCAGGTAATCTGATGAGATAATGGATTAACATTGCAATTTGCCAATGGGTATCCTCCCTATCCAAATTCCACCAACCATTCTCAAAAAGTTCCTCATCCCATTCTCCCTTGAACTGTTTGACAGCCCTTTCCAATTCATTGGGTTGAGAAAGACCCAAAGGAAGAAAGTAATCTATAATGGCAAGGCATATAATTTCGGGATTATGCTTTTCGTCTGTAAGTTGGTCGGCAACTCCCATGAGCCATTCCCTGAAGTTGGACTTATCCCCATATTGATACAATATACCACTCAACACTTCCCATCGCCGGGTCAGGCGGGTTGAATTAATCCAGTTTCTCTGACCTTTCCATCCTGCGACATTGGGAGGGGAAAACAATGCCTGTCCAGTATAGTAGGCGCTTTCGAAAATTTCATAGAAATACTCCTCTTTCTTGATTTCCATACCCAATTCATTCAGGAATGTGAGGTATAGTTCATAAGGACTCTTGATTTTTGTTCCTTGGATGCTTTCATCGTAAAACCTAGGGTGTTTCAATAGTACCCTGAACACAGGGGCCAGTTCGAAATCATGTTCAATCATGGCCTTAGCCATCTTCTGAACCACATCCTCATCTATTTGGAAACAAGCAAATTCCTTATAAATCGTTCGGGATATATATTCGGCAATTTCCCTACCTCTTTCTTCGAATAATAATTCGATGACATCATCGTATGTCCAATTACCCTTTTTACCAAAAATGGTTTTCGCACCATTATCGTGGAGTTCATCATTAAAGGCCACCTCATTCCAATCCTCTACGGTATATCCTGTGAATGCCCTTGCTATTTCTCGGATATCCTCTTGGGTATAACCGTTGTCCCGTCCTAAAGTAAAGAGTTCTAATAGCTCCCTTGCATAATTCTCATTAGGCTGTTCCTTATTATTGGCCTCACCATTGAGGTACATGAGCATAGCGGGAGTCAGTCCTATCCGGATTACCATTTCCCTAAAATTCCCTAGTGCAAATTCTTGGAGAATACGATGGTATTGATACAACATCTGAGGACTCACATAATGCCAATAGGATGTAACGAAGTGATTAGACCAAAATAACACCAGTTTCCCTCTGAAGCCATCATCAAACATCCCTTTGACTGTTTCTATGGTCCATTCCCTTGTGTGTTGGTCTATAAGTTTCTCATTCTCCTTACCGTTGGATAGTTGATATTTTTTCTCACTCCAATTGTACCATCTGGGCCTCTTGGATAGAGGTAATCCCAAGGTTTCATCAATGATATCATCGACAATTTGTTCGGGTGAAGACTCCGTCTTATCCACATACTCTTGGTAGGGTAAGCCAAAAGCGACCCTCCTGTAGAGGTATTGTACCATTTTCACATTCCATTCCTTGGGTAGGGACGAAGATTCATATTGTGGTAATGAATGGGTCATGCAGCGTTAATTATACTTCATTAACGAGCAAAAATATGACCATTATTTCGGCATGTTGATAACTTGTAGGCAAGTGACGGGTTTCTGGGTATCAAACCTTATTTACTGAAGTCAATTTCTGTATTATCCCCAATGTTCAGACTCTGCCTGAATCCTTTGATTGACGTATCATTACCTATAACAGACTCCTTTAATACGATTTCCTCAATCTTGGCATAGTTCCCAATAATGGATTCGCTGACTACAGAATGGCTGATGATGGTATTGTCTCCTATTGTAACATGGGGACCAATGATTGAATTCGATATATCACAATTCTTTCCGATAGCGACCGGATGAATGATAATGGTATCAAAATTAGAACCCAAATCCTCAGAAGCAAATCCCTCTTTCTTGAGCAACATTGCGTTGGTATTGAGTAATACCTCCTTTTTGCCACAGTCATACCAATTATTAATGGTAATGGGAGTAAAAT
This sequence comes from Saprospiraceae bacterium, assembly GCA_020631355.1. Taxonomy (GTDB): domain Bacteria; phylum Bacteroidota; class Bacteroidia; order Chitinophagales; family Saprospiraceae; genus JAHDCE01. Next base: position 207,691 of record JAHDHL010000001.1, read on the forward strand.
CCACTCCTTGCTCAATCATCCTCATGAGGGCATCCGTCAATTGGTATTCATCATTGGTTCTGATATCATTACTTACCAAATGTTCCAATGATTCCAATAGGATATTCACCTCCCTTATCTTATAGAGCCCTACGAGTGCCATATTGGATTTAGGAATCTTGGGTTTCTCCACCATCCTAGTTACTTTCCCCTCTGATAATTCCGCTACACCGAATTCCCTTGGATTATCTACTCGTCTGACTCCGACACAGGATGTTTCTGTATGTATGAAGTGGTTGAGGTCCGTATCATAGATGGTATCACCGAGGATAATAAACAATTCATCTACTCCGACCAAGCTTTTCCTTGCAGTCCAAATAGCATGTCCCAAGCCCAGACGATTTTCCTGAACCACGAATTCCTTATTCAACTCAGGATAACGTTTTTCAAGATAAAGTCGGATTTTTTCTCCGAGGTGACCTATTACAAATACGAAATCCGTAATCCCATCCTCCACCAGTCTATCTATGATAAAGGAAATAATAGGCTTTCCAGCCACAGGGATAAGAGGCTTAGGCTGTGTATAGGTATGTGGACGAAGTCTTGTACCTACTCCTGCTACTGGAATGATTACTTTCATACTATAAAGGTAAGCAGCATTTTGATTTATTGTGGGTTAATTTTAAATATAAACTTAGTCCGTCGTGTTTAATACTTGATACAAACATTCTTGGGTTCGGTGAAGAAGCGAAGTGCTTCCAAGCCTCCCTCTCTACCCACGCCAGAGTGTTTCACTCCTCCGAAAGGAGTTCTCAAATCCCTCAACAACCAACAATTCACCCATACAACCCCGGATTGTAATTGCTCTGCAACCCGATTGGCCCTTGTGATATCCTTGGTCCATACCGTAGCAGACAATCCATAATCAACAGAATTGGCATATTCCAATACTTCTTCCTCTGTGTCAAATGGTGTAATCGTTACCACGGGGCCAAAAATTTCTTCTTGGTTGGTCCTACAATAAGGCGATAGATTTTCTATGATGGCTGGTCTTAGATAATATCCATTCTCGAATTTCCCCTCTACCTCGACAGGCTTGCCACCACACAGGATTTCACCTCCCTCTACCTTGGCCAATTCAATATAACTCATCACTTTTTCCATGTGGGACCGACTTACCAAAGCACCTAAATCCGTAATGGGTGAAAAAGGATCCCCAACCTTAAGAAATTGTGTTCTTTTTACGAATTCCTCCTTGAACTTCTCATAAATCGGACGCTCTACAAAAACCCTGGAGCCACACAAGCATATTTGTCCATTATTAGAAAATGATGATCTCAGAGTATCGAATATCATCTTATCAAAATCACAATCAGCAAAAATGATATTCGGATTCTTACCTCCTAATTCCAATGATAACTTCTTGAACATTGGAGCAGCTATCCTTGCTATTTCCCTACCCGTACTTGTACCTCCGGTAAAGGAAATGGCCTTAATCTTCGGATGCTCCACAATCGCCTGCCCTGCTTTCGGTCCCAAGCCATGTACGATATTCAGGACACCGGGCGGCACACCAGCTTCCTCACAGGCCTGTGCCAAAAGGAATGCTGTCATTGGTGTAATCTCAGATGGCTTTGCAATAACACAATTCCCTGACGCCAATGCCGGTGCAATCTTCCAGGTAAAGAGATACAATGGGAGATTCCAAGGAGAAATACACCCAACAACACCTATCGGTTGGCGAAGGGTGAAATTAATCGCATTCTTCTCCATATGATGTGACTCCGAAGCAAAATGCATGATAGCCGTAGCAAAAAAACGAATATTGGCATGGGCCCTTGGAATATCCACACTTTTGGACATTGTGATGGGTTTACCAGAATCCAAACTTTCAGCATAAGCAAAATCATCCAGATTCTGCTCGATGATATCTGCTAATCGAGTCAGTATCCTAAATCGTTTTTCCACACCACAAGTGGACCATTCCGGAAAAGCACGTTCGGCAGCCTCTACAGCCTTTTGTACATCAGAGGCATCAGAATCAGGTATATGTGAGTATACCTCGCCATTAGGAGGGCTGATATTATCTATGTAATTCCCAGAATCCGCAGGAACCAAAGCTCCTCCTATATAATTCTTGATGTACTTAACTGGTTTCATTCTGATGATTTTAATACCAAGGGATAAAGTTAATCCATAAGACACCTTAATATATGTTTTTTATCCATAATGTTGCCATTGTCCATTATGATTGGTTTATTACATGCAAAATAATATCCATCGTATGGAATCATTTCCAGATAGATATGGTTATGATTTGCGGAAACACATTGAATAGTTATTACAAGTCTTCAAATACAGGCCTTACAACCCTATATCTTCAAATACTGTTTGTATTTTTGTAGACTTCAATCTTATCATAATCAAAATCAATAAGTATGGCACAGGAATGGAACTTAGGTGAAAAAGAACGTAAGGGTATTGCCAAAAGCGTGGAATATGCCGTGCTTGTTGGTGTGACCCGAGAGGGACAAACGGATGAGAGAACCAGGGAATATTTGGATGAATTGGAGTTTCTTGCCCAAACTGCAGGAGCAAAAACGACTCGTAGATTCACTCAGAAACTCCAACACCCCGACCGAAGAACCTATGTAAGAAAAGGTAAACTTCAAGAAATTGCTGATTATGTTGAAATGAACAAACAAATCAACATGGTTATTTTTGATGATGACCTTACGGGAAAACAGGTCAGTATACTCGAGGAGGAACTCAAGGTCAAAATACTTGACAGGAGTAGTCTGATTCTCGACATCTTTGCTCGTAGAGCCCAAACGGCCCAGGCCAAAACCCAAGTCGAATTGGCACAACTCCAATACATGCTACCTAGATTGAGAGGTCTTTGGACCCACTTGGAGAGACAACGTGGTGGTATTGGTATGAGGGGTCCTGGTGAAACGGAAATCGAAACGGATAGACGTATCGTTAGGGACAAGATTTCTTTGTTGAAAAAGAAATTGGACAAGATTGACATGCAGAATCATACCCGTAGAAAACAAAGGGGACAATTGATTCGTGTAGCTCTGGTAGGGTATACCAATGTTGGCAAATCCACCTTGATGAATACACTCAGCAAATCTGATGTCTTCGCTGAGAATAAGTTATTCGCTACCCTTGACACCACTGTCCGGAAAGTCGTATTCGGCACCATGCCATTTCTTCTTTCGGATACTGTCGGGTTCATTAGAAAACTTCCCCACCACTTGGTAGAGAGTTTCAAATCCACATTGGATGAGGTTAGGGAAAGTGATATACTTGTTCATGTTGTGGATATAGCACATCCGCAACACGAAGGCCATATTGCATCCGTCAATAAGATTCTTCAGGAATTGGAATCATTCGACAAACCAACGCTTTACATCTTCAATAAGATTGACCTTTACAGGGAAAATAATTATGATGATTATCTAGAGGATGAAGCCAAGGCTGAAATCGAATCAGACCTTAAGGATCGTTTGGAAAACAATCTTAACAATCCATCCATTTTCATTTCCGCATTAGAAAAAGAAGGTATCCCTCAATTGAGGACCAAGCTGACGGAATTGATAGAGGCACAATATGCCGTTCGTTATCCTTACCAAACCAAACACTGGTAATGGATTTTCTTTTTTAGGCAATAGCAAGGACAGGAATAGAATATTATTAATTTTGGAGATAGACAAGAAGTGTCAGACATTCTGATACTTCCTGTCTATATTCTTATTTATTCACCCTACATCTTCCTTGAATGTACTCTAAAGAAGACCACAGCAGATTTTTTAAGTTATCTAAGTCATTATTAGATAACAAGGATATCCCCAATGCCCTTGAAGCTTCAGCAGAAGCACAGGACCTACATGATGTGATTAAATATCACGAATGGAGATATTACATCCAGAATGACCCTGTCATTTCGGATTACGAATACGACCATTTATTCAAGAGACTTGAAGCATTGGAAGCTGCTTTCCCTGATTTGATATCACCTGACTCACCTACACAAAGGGTTTCTGCAGATCTTACATCCGATTTCCCCTCTGTGGAGCATCTTACTCCTATGTTATCATTGGCCAATTCGTACAATGCGGAGGATTTGCAGGATTTTGATGCACAGGTCAAACGTTTTGTAGGTTTGGCGGATGATCATGAAATATCCTATGTCGTAGAACCTAAGTTTGATGGGGGAACCATTGCCCTAGTATATGAGAATGACCTCTTGGTGCGTGGGGCGACAAGAGGAAATGGAAAACTGGGAGAGGAAATGACCAATAACGCAAAGGTGATTCGTACCATTCCCTTGAAAGCTGCATTCTCCAAATGGGGACTGAAAAAAGTAGAGCTCAGAGGTGAGGTATTGATTCGTTTGGAGAATTTTGACAAGGTCAATAAGAAAAGGGAAAAGGACGGACAGAGTATTTTTGCGAATGCTCGTAATGCTGCTACGGGAGGCCTCAGAATGAAAGACCCCAAGGAGGTCGAAAAAAGAAAACTGGAGGCATTCATCTATCAGCTGGGGTATGCAATTGATGAGAATGGCAGGGACCAATTGGCACAATTCAAAACCCATCATGACAGCATAGAAGCACTCGGACAGGTCGGTTTCAAGATTCCCGTGGATGGTTATGACAGAAAACTTTGTAAGAATATCCAAGAAGCAGCCGAATTCTGTAATTATTGGCAGGAACACCGAGACGAGTACCCTTATGAAATTGATGGCATGGTCGTTAAGGTCAACGATCTGAATCTACAAGAAGAAGCAGGTTATACCAGCCATCACCCCAGATGGGCCATTGCATTCAAATTCAAAGCCAAGCAGGCAACTACCAAACTACTAAATGTCGAATACCAGGTGGGTAAGATTGGCTCGATTACTCCCGTAGCCAAACTGGACCCTGTCCAACTTGCAGGTGTTACCGTTTCGAATGTATCCTTACACAATGAGGATTTCATTACATCCAAGGATTTGAGAATCGGAGATACCGTTTTGGTAGAGAGGGCGGGGGATGTCATTCCCTACATCGTAAAGGCAATGGATGATTTGAGGGATGGTTCAGAAACCCCTATTGCTTTCCCGAAGAACTGTCCTATTAACCAAGAAGAAGATGTCGAACTGGTAAGGGTTGAGGGAGAAGCTGCATGGAGATGCCCGAATTGTACCTGTGGTGCACAGAGCCTGCAAAAAATGATTTTCCATGTATCCAAATCAGGAATGGACATTGATGGTTTCGGAAAGGCATATGTAGAGAAATTCCAAGAAATGGGATGGCTGAAATCATTGGCGGATATCTACAGATTGGATTACGAAGCGATTGCTGAATTAGAGGGTTTCGGAAAACGTTCAGCGGAAAAATTAAGATTGGCAATAGATAAGGCCAAACAAAATCCCATCAAGCACCTGCTTCAGAGTCTTACAGTTCATCATCTAGGACGACGAGCCTCTGCCATCCTAGCTGGCGAAATCGGACATGTTCTGGAACTCAAGGATTGGGATGTGGAAAGTATGACTGCCATTAAGGACATTGGACCTGTATTGGCCCAAAATGTGGTGGATTACTTCTCAAACCCCAGTAATATCGAGCTTCTGGAGGAGATGGAATCCCTCGGAGTGAATCTTACCCAGACGCCGGATGACAAAAAAGCCGAACCCGTCGAGGGAGGTACGCTTTCGGGTAAGACGATCCTATTTACAGGTTCCTTGCAACAAATGTCCAGAAATGAAGCCAAGAAAATGGCTTTGGACAATGGAGCCAGGGTATTGTCAGCAGTAAGTTCCAAATTGGATATTCTGGTCGTTGGTGAAAAAGCAGGTTCCAAATTAAAAAAGGCAGAAGCCTTGGGTAGTGTTGAAATCTGGACAGAAGCTGAGTTCCTAGAGAAAGTGGGATAAATAGGTACTTTGCAATTATTATTTTGATATTCACATAAAAATAGACCTTATGAAAAATATTGTTCTATGTCTCTTTATCAGCCTGCTTCCTATACTATGCTTAGGACAGAATGCTTTTCCTAATACCATAGAAATGGATTCCACTATGACTTCCCCAACGGCTAGTCTGGACGATATTGCTTGGCTAACAGGGCATTGGGAAGGAGCTTCATTCGGTGGAGTGACGGAAGAAATTTGGTCTCCTCCCCTTGGTCCATCCATGATGGGGTCGTTTAAGCTGGTAGTGAATGATGAGGTACAATTCTATGAACTCATGACCCTGACCGAGGAAAACGGAAGTCTCATGCTTCGCATTCTTCATTTTGACAAGGAGTTGAATGGCTGGGAAGAACAAGGCCACCCCGAAGAATTCCCATTGGTTAAAATCACTGACCAGGCCCTTTATTTTGATGGTCTGACATTCGAGCGCACTTCCAAGAAGAAAATCAACATCTATGTCATCGTTGATAGCAAGGAAAATGGAAAACAGGAGATGAAATTCCCTTATGCTAAAAAATCCAAACTTAAAAGTCATTGATTTACGCCGTATCCTGTTACCTTGTAAGTGTTACCACCTACTCTTAGTATCTTGACATGGCAGCTGACCGCCCAAAGTTATATCGTACACGACTTAATGAAACCCAGTTTTGGGAACGGTTGACCTTTCTCATTCAAGAACATTCCAAGGCCGGACTGAAAGGTTATGTCAAGAAATTCAACTATCACCGTACAGAAAAGATATTTGGTCGTATCGAGGGAGATAAGTTTTGGATTTGGAAGCAAGGATTCTTTTCGGGAAGTATCTTTTATCCCATTTTTCATGGACAAATCCTAAAAAGAAAGAATGAACTCGAATTGGAAATGAATTCCAAGCCCAATTCCCTAGGAGGTATCCTATTCATCATCGCATCCATATCCATTGCCCTTATCATTGCCATATGGCTATTATTTTTTGTGGCATTCGATTCCAGACTCGAAAAAGTCATCTATCTATGTATTGCCTTTGCCATTCTTATCATTTCCCAATTCATTCCTAATCTCACCTACACCATATCCAAACGGAATTTCCGTAAATTCCTAGAGGAAGAATTGGAATTGGAACGCACAAACTGACAATAACAGTCACTTAATCCTTTTTCTATTATGTATTCACAAATTTTGACTAAAAAAGGCAGTTAACTCCATTGAAATACAAATAATTATTGTTTACTTTAGGGTAGATTTAACCCACAATTATATCGACATAAAACATACTTTCTCACTCTACTTTTCTTCATAACTACTTTACCACAATCTTAGCATAGCTAAGAAGGCACTAATTTATTTAACCAAAGGTTCCCATACCTCCTGGTTTGGAGAACCTATACTAAAACTTACAAAATTATGGACCCATTTCTTGGAGAAATCATCATGTTTGGAGGAAACTTCGCCCCTAGAGGTTGGGCATTCTGCGACGGCCAATTATTACCCATCAGCCAGTATTCTGCCCTATTTTCCATATTAGGAACCACTTATGGCGGCGATGGACGTACCACATTTGCATTACCTGACCTGAGAGGTCGTATTCCTATGCACCCTGGTAATGGCCCAGGACTTCGTGGTCATAGACTAGGTGAAAAGGGTGGTCAAGAGGAAGTTACATTGACCACATCACAAATCCCTAGTCACAATCACACTGTTGTAGTCAGAGGTTCTGAGGAAGATCCAGACACCACTGATGTCAATGGGTCTGTTCTTTCCACCACTCCTGAATTCAGTAATTACTATGCAGGAACACCAGAGTCAAGTATCAATCTTGGTGGTGTTGCATGTGGCAATACAGGTGGAAACCTTTCCCACAGCAACATTCAACCTTATAACTGTGTGAATTTCATCATTGCATTACAAGGTGTATTCCCTAGCAGAAGCTAAAAGATTAACAAAAAAATCACCTTAAAATAGGGGGGTATGTCAACATACCTCTCTATTTTACATTCCAATTGACTCATTATCAACACAAATCAAGATATTTTCTCACTAATAATTACATCACTCAAACCACTAACAATGAAAAGATTTCTACCCTTATTAATCACGCTACTTTCATTTTCTCTTGTAGGAAATGCACAGATCAATTCAGGAGATATCGTAGTCATTTACAGTTTCCCGGAAACAACCTCAGGCGGTACGTCCCAAGACAGAATCGGTTTATTCCTCTTGGCAGATTTACCCATGGGTTCAACATTCAATATCTCTGAGGATGGCACTGCTGACTGTACCACCCTTGAAACGGATGAAGGCGCATTGACGTTCACGGCCCAATCCAATCTAACCGCAGGGACCGTTATTGATATTACTGTCACATCCAATTCTCCATCAAGTACGCCTCCAGGTGTTTCTAACCTTTCAGGTACATTTGCAATGAGTACTGCGGGTGACCAAGTTATCATCTTTACGGGTACAAGTGCCAGCCCTACATTCATCTATAGTGCATTCTTTGACGGAACTAGTTGGGATGCTACTTGTAGCGGTAACTGTTCCTCGTCCTCATCCGTAGAACCATGTTCTGGAGAGACCTTTGCCTTTGGTGCTTCCCCCTCCGGTGAATATGACAACAGTGCATACAATGGACCTACTACTTTCGCAGATGCTGCTGCTGCATTGGCAGCCATCAATGACCCTACCAACTGGACAGGAGATGACACCCCTGGCCCCATTGAATCGATAGCAAATAACCTAATGACCAGTCTCACCATCGGAGCCGGCTGTGCTGGTACATCAGGAATCACGATTCCTCCTGCGGGTGCCAATGCTACGGTCACCTCATCCGCCGCTTCAAGTTGTGATGATGGAGGATGGACCTACTATGAAAATCCATCCAGCCCCGGTGATTATGTATTCGCTATCAACTGGGAAGTGGATGGTTCGCTTTCTGCCATGAATGCCACAGCTAAAAGTAATGCTCAGGTAGTTGTAGATGTACTAGCTACACGCGTAGGTAACTCTGATGCCAGTGGAGCCAGCTTCGTACTACCGCGTCACTGGAATGTGAACAGTGCAGGTACATTTGATGAGGCCGTGAACATCAAATTCTACTATATCGCTTCAGAAGCCAGTTCCGTAACGACAGAAGCTTCCAACTATGCGACTGCGAATGGCCTGACCGACAATGGCCTCGTATGGTTCAAGCAGAATGGTGCTTATGACCCATCTACTGACAATGCCGCTAATTTCCAACCAGATGTAGAATTAGCCGTTGCTAGTTCAGGTACAGACAATGGTGTTCCTTTTGTACAGTTCGACGGACTTACATCTTTCTCAGGCGGAGGTGCTGCTGCCGGTGCAGGTGGTGGATTGCCAGTTGAGTTGACATTCTTTACAGGAAGAAATACAAACCTTGGTAATGAGTTGACATGGTCCACTGCATCCCAGGAGGCTTTCAGTCACTTCGAAATCGAGCGTAGCGGTAATGGTGCTGACTTTATTTCCATTGACAATATTCATGGCACAGCCAATACATTGGAGGTATCCAACTATTCACTTATGGACAGAATCCCTTTAACGGGAAGGAATTACTACCGTTTGAAGATGGTAGACCTTGATGGTACTTACGAATATTCCAATGTGGTAGTATTATCTACGAATAAGAATGACAATATCATCTCTGTCTATCCGAATCCGGCTAAAGACCTATTGACTGTTTCATTCGTGCAGTCAACCCAATCAGAATTAACATATCAAATTACCAACATGGATGGTCTAATGGTAACTACAGGTGCTTTGAACGCTGATCAACCTGTAATTGATATCCAAACACTTCCTGTTGGCATTTACATCATCAGTGTCATTTCAGAATCAGGTAACCAAAGTGTTCGATTCGTGAAGCAATAATCCATTTGTTGACACTCATCAATCAAAAGCCGTATTCCAAAAGGAATACGGCTTTTCTATTCATATCAAAATGACGATCATATCCTAATTGATAGCCACCCTGCTCCTAATCTCCTTGAGTATCCTGAGCATTGTACCATCCTCAAAACGACTGACCAGAAAACCCTCATTGAATCTATCCAATCTGAAAATAACGGTGAGAAGCATACACAATTCCTTAAGTGGGATTTCGGATAGGTTCGCCCTTGTATCATAAGCCAACTGTCTTCCATCACGCCACAGTATCCATTCGAAGACTGGAAACAATTGCATTTGCTTAAGGTGGTCCATGACTTGATTGACAATCTTAGATGGAATAACTTGGAGGAAAAGGGGGCTATCCTGCTTGATGACACCAAATGTATCCGCAGATTCTATCCTAGGAATGAATTGGAATAGAACATTCCAATCCTCATCGGAAATATGCTTCAAATGCGCTTCAAAATCCTCTAATCGAACCATTACTTACCCCCCCAATTGGTTATTGATTTCCGAAATGAACCCAACCCTGCGCTTTGAGGGGATGAATATTCCCTCCTTTGGTGTGTAATTTCACCCCATCCTTGGCATTGACCATTTCTCCACAAATATAAATATCAGGCATATACCTGACCTTATCCAAATCCTCCGGATTCACCGTGAATAGCAATTCATAATCCTCCCCTCCACTCAATGCACAAGTTATCGGATCAAGCTTGAAGTCAATGGCTATCTGTTGCACATCCGTTCTGATTGGCACACCACCCTCATTCAATATGGCCCCTACACTGGATTGCTGACAGATATGGAATAATTCGGATGCCAATCCATCCGAGATATCAATCATGGATGTGGGAACAAAATCCGCCTTAGGAATGAATGTTTCTATCATATCCTTTCTCGCTTCGGGTTTCAATTGCCTACCGATAACGTAATCATTGGTACCCAAATCAGGTTGGACACCAGGATTGGAAAGGTAAATCTGCTTTTCTCGTTCCAATATCTGCAAACCAAGATAAGCAGCTCCCAAATCACCTGTAACACATAATATGTCGCCCTCCTTGGCCCCACTCCTGTATGCCAATGTATCCTTATTGCCTTCTCCTATGGCTGTTATACTAATAAATAGCCCCTTGTTCGAGGAAGTCGTATCTCCACCAACCAAATCCACATTATAAAAATTACATGCAGCTTCTATACCTGCATACAATTCTTCCAATGCCTCCACGGAAAAACGATTGGAAATCGCCAAAGAAACCGTAATCTGTTTGGGAATTGCATTCATGGCATAAATATCGGAGACATTCACCACTACCGACTTGTATCCCAAATGTTTCAATGGTGAATACATCAGGTCAAAATGAATTCCTTCTGCCAAGATATCCGTGGATACCACTATGGGTTTTCCTCCGTAATCCAAAACAGCAGCATCATCCCCAATTCCCTTGAATGAAGAAGCATGTCTTAGCTTTGAATGCTTGGTAAGATGTTCTATGAGTCCAAATTCACCTAGTGAATTAACATCTGTCCTTTTGGGTGCTTGATTTTGATTAGATTCTTGCATTTGCTCCTACGAATGGATTATGAATTTTTTCGTAACCGATAGTGGTTTCTTCCATGTGTCCGGAATAGACCCTTACATCATCCCCTAAGGGAAAAAGCTGTTCCTTGATACTCTTAGACAAGGTAGCGAAATCACCTCCGGGCAAATCCGTCCTACCAATACTCAATCGGAACAAGGTATCTCCGGCAATCACAAAATTGGATGCCTCACAATAGAAACATACACTAGCCGGTGAATGCCCTGGGGTAAATAGTACTTTCAGTGCAGTCTCTCCAAATGTGATTACTTCACCAACTTCTATGAATCTTGTGGGTTCGGGTGAATCCTCCATCGGAACACCATACATATTTGCGGCTACTTTTGCGTATCTCAATACCGGTAATTCTCCCTCATGACACTCCAATCCAAGTCCATACTTTTCGGATACATACTTATTTCCGAAAACATGATCCAAATGACAATGGGTATTCAGTAGTCTTACTGGTTTTAATCCTGCGGATTCTATGAATTGGGACAACTCCTTACGCTCTCCTTCCGTATAACAACCCGGATCGATGATGACACATTCATTGGTATCATCATACAAAACATAGGTATTTTCCTGGAATGGGCTGAAAACAAATTTGGCAACCTTTGTCATTACCACTGCTTTTTAATGATGTGTTTAAGCGAAAAATAGAATTTTCACGTTATATTGAAAGGGTGGTTGAAATTCAACAATTCCATACTACCCTTGTTTCCCGAACTACCGCAAAGGTAGCTAAATACAATTGTGTAAAATACCATTGTCAACAAGTAAAAGAAGAAAGGACCAAGTTATTCACCTATATCACACCTTGTGCGGTGCTATTTGTTTGGCCATTCCTTTTTACTTGTTACTATTTAACCATCTTGTTGCAGCGATTGTTAACCTGATGTGGTTATATTTAATAGAAGTCAATAAATCATCTGGATGAAATCTCTCCACATATTCTCATTCAAATCATTATTCATCCTTAGCATTACCCTGCTATGTACTGTGGCTGGTATGGCTCAGAACTACCAGGAGGTATTTGGGAAGAATAGGGTACAGCACCATAAATTCACATGGTTTGAATACAAGACAGATAATTTCATCGTGTATTGGTCTGGTGATACCCGTAGTGTGGCACACACCACCATACAAATGGCCGAGTGGGATTATGCGGATATCCAAGAAATATTGGAACACCGAATCAATCGCAAGATTGAGATTCTGGTGTATGAGGATATTACGGATGTAAAACAAAGCAACATTGGTAATGATGAGGCTTTCATGAACACAGGTGGCCAGACGAAAATCGTAGAGAATAAGATTTTCGTCTATTTTGATGGAGACCATACGCATTTGAGAAAACAGATCCGGGAGGGAATAGCTCAGGTCTATATCAACAACATGCTGTTCGGTAGCAATCTCCAAGAAGTGGTACAGAATGCGGTACTACTGAACCTTCCCGAGTGGTTCACACAAGGGCTTGCCGGTTATGTGGGTGAAAAATGGAATACAGACCTAGACAATCAACTTAGGGATGTATTCGCTTCCAAAAAGTATAAGGATTTTGAGGAATTTGCCGCCAATGAACCGAAACTAGCAGGACAATCACTCTGGTATTACCTAGATGTGAATTATGGACAATCCACAGTATCAAACCTTATCTACCTCACTAGAATCAACAGAAGTGTCAGTAGTGGATTCCTTTATGTACTTGGCTCACCATATGGCAGAACCCTCATCAACTGGAGGGAATATTTCGAGGAAAGATATGCTGAAGGCAACAAGAGTCTACAACTCCCAAAAAAATCCAACCAACTCAAATTCAGGAACAAGAGGAAATTACCCGTTGCGAACGCCAAATTGAGTCCGGATGGCCAACACATCTTATATTCCACCAATGAACTTGGCAAACAAAAGGTTTATGTCCAAAACCTCAAGGATGGTAAAAGAAAAATGATTTTCAAGACGGGATTCAGGAATAATATCCAAGCCACCGATTATAACTATCCATTAATGGATTGGACTCCGAATAGTCAGATGGTTGGAATTATCTATGAAAAAAGAGATGTGGTTAAATTCCTTCAAATCGAATTGGAAACCGGCCAAAAAGTAGAACAAGACTTCGCGCCAAAGTACCAAAGGGTATATAGCATGGATTACCTTAACAATAATGACCTTATTATTTCCGGTAGCATTAGGGGAGTCTCAGATATCTTTATTTACCACATCAACCAAAGGAGTACGGACAGAATCACCAATGATTTCTATGATGACCTAGAAGCAGTTCATGTAAAGCTCAATGGTAAGGATGGCATCATGTTCAAATCCAACAGGGGTGACTATCTCAGTACAGCCCAGAATGGATTGGACTCCATTATTCCATTCGGTTCCTTCGACATCTATTATCACGAAATCGGAAGCGGTAAAGAATTGGCAAGAATCACCAACACGCCCTACTCCAACGAATCCAGTCCCATTGCTATTGATAGTACCAATTATGGTTTCCTTTCGGACATGAGTGGTGTTCGTAATCGGTACACCGGTGAGCTGGAAGAATATATTGCCTATTACGAAAAGGTCGTAGTAACCAAAAAAGGAGATGAGCTTCTTTTTCATCCTGATTCCATTCCTGGCATTGATGACAATTTGGTCGATACGACTTTCATCAGAGCCATCTCAAAAATCAGGGGCAAGAACCAGCCATCCACAGGTTACAAACGAAATATCATTGCTGCCACAACCAATGCCCGTTCAGGGAAATTGGTTGAAAACATCTACCATGATGGTCAGCACCATTTGTATATTTCACAAATTGACCCTAGCCAAAAAGCAAGTATTTACAATACATCCTACAGACAACAATTGCTCAAAGTAAAAGCACAGGAACAACGGATAGAACAGGAGAACCAACAACAGGATTCAAAGCCCAAAGAAGATAAGCCCAAACCATCATCATCATGGGAATTCGAAACGGATTTCGGTGCTACGGAACCAGAAAAGGAACCAACACCTAGCACACCGGAAACTACTTCACCTGTGAAGAAAGAAGATGATGGATTCGGCTTCGTTTTCATTACGGATTACGTGGAAGACCCAAAAGAGGATGCAGAAGAAGCAGATACCCCCACTCCTGAATCCATCGAAAATGATGAGGAAAGTGTCAGTAGCAATGAAAACAATGACACAAAAGATGAGGGACTGATTGATATCGACAATTACCAATTCGAAGATGACTTCAATACAGAAGTGACCGATGCGGCTGTTATTGTAGAAAGTGATGAGGGCAGGGTTACACTACAAAGTCCGAATATTACCCGTGCCAAGGAAGTCTACAAGAAGCCTGAAAAGAAAGTACACCGTTTCTATACTCCCAGAATCCTATCGCACAGAAGAAAATTCAAGGCCAACTCTGTTACGGTCCAGTTGGATAATAGTCAGCTGTTCGGTGGCTTGGATATCTATAATGGAGAGCCTTTCGACCATCAGCCACCCAGTATCTTACTTCAGAGTAGTGTACAGGATCTATTCGAGGATTATGAACTTATTGGGGGCATCCGGGTACCGACCTCATTCAATGGATTGGAATATTTCGTGACCGTCAAGGACGATAGAAGACGACTTGACAAGGCTTATAGTTTTTACAGGAGTAGCCTCAATGAAACTGTTTCCGACCAGGCTATCGCCAATCCGAACAAAAGGAGGACCACTTCCAATCTTATCCAAGCAGAATTCAAGTATCCATTGGATATCTACCAGAGTTTCAGAGGAACCATCAGATTCAGGAATGACCACCTTGACTCACTTGCCAATGACCTAGCTAGTCTTGAGGCAGAACCATACAGAAGACAAAGGGCATCATTAAGATTGGAATATGTTTTTGATAACACGATTGATATCAGTCTGAATGTCAAGCATGGTACACGCCTCAAGGTTTATGGAGAGGTGTATAAGAATATGGAAGTAGACCTTTTCGACGGATTCAAATGGGATTTTTCCGCAGGAAATATGTTCTTGATTGGAGCTGATATCCGTCATTACCAAAGATTAGGAAAGCATGCCGTACTTGCGACCAGAGCAACGGGCGCCACTTCCTTGGGTTCGGATAAAATTCTATATTTCATTGGTGGTGGGGATAGTGAATTATTCCCTGGTTTCAATGCTAATATTCCCTTGCCTGATCCGAATACGGGAGAATTTGCCTACCAGACATTGGCTACGCCACTTAGAGGATTCAAAACGAATATCAGGAATGGTAATTCCTTTTTCCTAGGGAATGTGGAACTGAGGGTTCCCATTCTGAAATACTTCTATGACAGGCCTATCAAATCTTCTTTTGTAAAGAATTTCCAACTGGTGGGTTTCTTCGATGTAGGAACTGCATGGAGAGGAAAATCACCATTCAGCAACAACAACCCTCTGAATACAGCCACCTTGGCTCCGCCACCGGAAAGTCCACAGGTCATCACGGTGAATGTGAATTATTTCAGGGACCCTATTGTTGCCGGGTTCGGAGGAGGAATAAGAACCAAGCTATTTGGCTACTTCATCCGATTGGATTATGGTGTAGGTATAGAAACCAAGCAATTGCAAAAAGGAGTCTGGCATCTGTCCTTAGGGACGGATTTCTAATCCATTCTTTCTTTTATTTTGAAAATCGTCAAATCCTGAATCAGGATTTGACGATTTTTCCTTTATAGACGGTACTATTCGTTATGACCTCTACCCAGTAAACGCCATTCGGCAATGTCGTTATATCCTTGGTATCCCTTATGAGTAATCGACCATTCACATCATAAATCAGAATGGTTTTCCAATCCTCATCAATATTGAAATCAAAATTCCCTTGACTCGGATTAGGGAAAAATGTAATCGTCTTTTGTTCTTGGATATCATTAATGGATACGATCTCATTCCCCACATAAATATCCGTTGTGAACAGGTTCGTTCCACCTCTGAAGTTTCCTATGAATAGATCCACATTACCATCCCGATTGATGTCCTCGAACCATGGGCTAGCAAACTCGCCTACCCGAATGTCTCCCCATCCGTTGGCTACAAGATTGAAATCACCATTCAGATTATCATCAATATTATCAAATACCCAAATCTCGCCTTCCAAGTCACCCACATACAAGGTTTTCGCACCATCCACTTCCAGTATGAACGGAACGGGAGAACCACTGATTCCTACGGATACATTACCTAATTGCAATTGGTTGTTTCCTGAAGAAGGATCCGGATTGAACAGAGGATTACCCGATACCCCCTCGTTTTCGAAATAGACGATATTCCCTTGCCTCATTCCAACGATGATATCCAGGAGGTCATCATCATTCATATCTATTAATTGGGGACTCGCCGTACTCCCTATACTGAAGTCGATATCTATCCCCATATAGCCAACAATCGGAGGTTCAAACGAGAAGATATTCCCAGCTCCCGCACTATTTTCAAAATAGATTAATTGCCCTGTGGCATCACCTATCAGCATATCCGTATCACCATCATTATCCAAATCACCATAAGTGGGCCTTAGCCATTGCGACCCCAGACTACTGGTTCCCAACCAGTCAACCTCCACTAAGGTGAATTCAGGCTCTGTCAGTGTACCCGTATTTTCGAATACGCTCAGACTCGAACTAAACTGGCTATCATCCAAACGAATGATTTGTCCTGAAATAATCAAATCCATCAGACCATCCTGATTGTAATCCACCAGACTCGGATGTGACAACTTGCCATAATCAATGGATGACACGGTTAGCCAATCACTTTCCATCCAATCAAAACTGGGAGCATCATTGGTTCCATTATTCTTGTATTGTATCGCATAGGCATCCGTTTGGAGGTTGGAAATCCGGGAACTCACTACCAAATCCCTGACCCCATCAAAATCCGTATCAATGTAAAAAGCAGCAGGCAGGATATCTGCTTCTATGGGAATGGAATAATTGGGAAATATCGTATCCTGTTCCGTGAAGAACGCCTGATTGGTATCCCCTCCATTCGTGAGCAGGTTCATATTATTGAATTGCTTGTCTCCAAACAGGATATCCCTATCTCCATCGCCATCATTATCAAAAGATAGCAAGGAATATCCTCCATGAATTGAATTGTTACCCACATTCAATCCCATTAACAGAGGAAAACATTCGCCGGGCGAATTTGCCAAATCCAAGGATAAATCACCCCCACTCTCCAATGCACCACCATAGCATTCAGTTGGATAAACAAAATAGAGGCTATCCAAACCCCAACCATTTTCTACAGAGAGATTTTGATAAAATTCGAAGTATCCCCCATTAGCCGGTATGGAAACGATATCCACATCCCCATCATTATCCATATCATCTATAATGGGATATATGGTTTCATCTATTGACAATGTGGATAAGTTGCCATCCATATCATAGTATGGAATCAGATTATCCTCGGGATTATTGAAGTTCAATTCGATAAAACCCAATTGGTTTTCCGTATTGAAAAATCCCTTGTAAACCGTATATCCCTCTAGTGCATCATCACCTTTATAAGTGAACAAATCCATGGCACCATCACCATCATAATCCCGTAGTATAGCGATATAATTCAATTCGGGGAACGTCTTGGCATAGGACGGAGCATAAACATAAGCAGTCCCTGTATTGAGGTAAGTGGATACGACTTCTCCCGTAAAATCGAACACGAACAAATCAAGTTGACCATCATTATTGAAATCCGCCTCGGAAAATTGGGGCGTATCATATCCTCCGGAGAAAGGGTTGATGAGTTCATTCCCATTATCATCCATGACCTTAATCGTAAATTCCTCCACATTTTGTGCAAGGGACAAGAAAGTCGATAATAGGAAAGGTAGGATGAATACTACTTTATAATTCATAATTCCAGTTTATCCGTTCAGGAAAAGATGTGAATTAAAGGTAGTGAATCCCCTATGGATATGAAATCCAAGTACTATCCTTTGTCTTTCAGTTTCTTTTCCAATTCACTAATCCGTTTCATCAAGGCGGGTAATTTCCTAAACGCAGCATAGGAACGGAGATAATCATTATATGGTAAGATAGGGGAGCCATACCATGCAGAATCCGCTTGGTTGATATTCTTATTCACACCGGATTGGGCTTGTACCTTTACTCCATCAGCTACCTGAATATGACCGACAAAACCGGCTTGCCCACCAATCATACATCTATCTCCTATCTTGGAACTCCCTGCAAATCCAGCCTGTGCGGCCACTACCGTATTCGCTCCTATTTCCACATTATGGGCTACCATAATCAGGTTATCCAATTTCACACCCTTTCGGATAATGGTGGAACCCATCGTGGCACGGTCAATGGAAGTATTGGCACCGACCTCGACATCATCTTCCAGGATCACATTCCCGGTTTGTGCAATTTTCTGGTATGTTCCATCCTCTTTCGGAGCAAAACCAAAACCATCAGAACCGATGACTGCATTTGAATTGATGATACAATTATTACCAATCACACAATCCCTATTTATCTTGGTTCCCGGATAAAGGATACAATTCTTCCCTACCTGCACCCCTTTGCCAATGTACACCTGAGGAAAAATGATGGTTCCCTCTCCAATATTAGCACCTTCCTCAACCACGGAGAAATGACCTACGCTGACTCCCTTTGCTACATCAGCTCTATTATGGACAAATGCCTGTCCAGAAATCCCTTCCTGAGCTTCTACCTTACCTCCGAATTCATTCAATAAAAAAGTAATTGATGCATATACATCATCCACTCTAATCATGGTTGCACTTACAGCTTCACGAGGTTCGAAATCCCGACTAACCAAGATTACGGAAGCTTTGGTTGTGTATGCAAACGGTTCATATTTCGGGTTGGCCAAAAACGTGATTTCTCCCGGTCCCGCTTCCTCAATTTTCCCGGGTCTTCTAACCACGGCTTCAGGGTCACCGATAATTTCACCTTTGAGAATATGGCAGAGTTGGGCAGCCGTGATTTGCATACAGTTCTGATTTTTTCATGTTCCGACAGATAGTAATGATATAACGAAATACCATTCCCATTCGCATACTATCTGTTCATTATCCAAAAGTAGGAACATCACACCTAAAATAAAAATATGACAAAATGGCGCACTCTATTTTTAAAAACTGTCATTTTGACATTAAAAATTGAATCAATACTGCCTTTTTATCTCATTTTTTGGAATGGAACGGCTATTGAACAGCAAAAGGTGTAAATCATTTTATCCAACAGCATTAAAATTCAACAACATAATGTATTTAGTGAATTTGAATCAACCTCATGTAAGAAAGGCTAACATCAATAAACTGATGAATGAACTAGCCAATGATTTCTTCTCCGAAATCAGGCCTACGCATACCCATGCAGCCTATAATATTACGGAATCGAATGATGAATTCAACCTTGTGATTGCATTGCCAGGCATTTCCAAGAAAGATATCGAAATGAGTGTGGAAAAAGGACTCCTTAAGGTCAAGGCGAATTCCGAAACCAAGGAAGACAGCCAATACCTAAGAAAGGAATTCGACTACACCGCTTTCGACAGGAAATTCAGATTACCCAAGACCATTAATCCTGAAGGGATTTCAGCCAAAATGGAAAAGGGCATACTGACCATTACACTTCCCAAGAAAGAAGAAGCCAAGGAATTACCACCAAGAGAAATCGCAATCAAGTAATTCCCTATTATTCCATTAAAACTTAAATTAATTATGAAACACAACCATAAGCATTGCTCCCCAAACAACAGAAACGCATTCACCTTTGATAAATTCTTCGACGAGGTCATTGGTAATTTCGAGGGTATATTCGGCAGGGACATGAACCCTGTGGGCCATACCATACCCAAGGTGAATGTCATTCAGAATGACAATGAATACCTATTGGAAATTGCGGCTCCCGGATGGAGTAAGAGCGACTTCAATGTGCATCTCGACAAGAATGTGCTGACCATAGAAGCGCAGAAAAATCTTGACGAAGGAAGTAAGGAAGGTGAGAAATTCATCAGAAAGGAATACTCCAACAACTCACTGAAAAGAAGTTTCAATCTCCCTGAAAACACTGACAAGGAGAACATCTCCGCAAGGTATATCAACGGTATACTCACATTGACCATCCCAAAAGTCCTAGAGGCTGATATTCAACACAAGATTGAAATCAAGTAGGACTCCGAGAAGTAAGTAGGCTAGATTTTAATAGATTTTTCATGTTGTGATTGGCCCCGCTTCCAGCGGGGCCAATCTTATTATAGTTTGGCTTCGTAGAGTGCGGCATTCGCACTGTCCCCTAACTTTCGGTATGTATCAATGATGGCACCAACCACGCGTCTCTTATTGGCGGGATCCTTGCCATCATCCAGATTTTCCGCTTCCTTGAATGCAGCCAATGCAGCATTGTAATCCCCGGAATTAGCATATGCAATCCCTACAAAGAAGTGATACTTCGGTTCTTTGGGATAATCCTTAATCAGACCCGAAAAGATCCTTATTGCCTCAGCAAAATCACCTCGGCTACTAGCCTCTATCCCCTCTTTCTCAATATTCGTGATTCCCTCCTGTTGGGCAGCCTGTTGCTTGGCATCAAGTGCTATTTTCAAATTCCCCTCCGCTTCTACATAATTGGGGTCCAACTGCAATGCTATCTGATAATTCTGGATGGCTGCATCATAATTCCCCAGATACAAATGTGCATTTCCCTTAATCAGATAAGGGCCCTTGTATCGTGGATGAATCGATGTCGTCACATCCAGGTGATCGAGCGCATCAGTCAACATCTCCTTTTCCTTATCCGTACCCTTTACTCCCGGTTTTTGGGACTGGGCAGTGAGCTCTCCTCCCATTGCATTACGAATCTTCGCACTGTTTTCCGACTTCATCCAATCCGCCTCAAATAACGAAAAGTTGTCTTTCCAGTCCAATGAACGAGTATAGCTCTTAAAGCAGCTGGCCAAGAAAATAATAGATAATGCAATCATGGCTGGCTGGAATTGGCTGTATGCTGTAATCTTTTTCTTGTCATTCATCCATTCACACAATCTATACAAGAGGATGGACACAACAAAACAGAATCCTACCGATGGCATGAAAAGGAACCGTTCTGCCATATTTACCCCAATCGGGAAAATGATATTGGAAACCAGCAACAAGGATATCAGGAAGAATGCAATACCATATGCAAAATGCTTCCTTTTCAACACTCCCCATATCCCAACACCAATCAATACCAGATACATCAACAAAGGCAACGAAGCTTCCGAATCAGAGAATGTTCTCATTGGTATAGAATTCGGATAATAATCATGTGTCAATGTCACTGGAAAAACCAAAAGCCCCAGATATTTACCCAGTGTGCTGAAAATGGTCCCATATTTCTCACTATCTGTCATTGGCACCAGGTATCCTCCCTCATACTTAAGGAAAGGATTGTTCATCCATTCCATAGAAACCGCAGATGTATCACTTGCCGAGCCCAAAACCATTTGTCGAATAATCATGAATACGATGAACCCTGCAAGGAATGGCAATGTCTTCAGCAAGGATTGTATGATATTCAACTTATGGAATACGAAATAGGAAATTGCAACAATAGGTAGGAAAACCGCTGCCATCTCCTTGGCCATCAATGCCAAGAAGAACAGTACTGCAATCAAAATCTGGAAGATTATATTGAAGCCTTTTTCATGGTCCCTCAAAGAGACATACAATGCTGCCAAACTCAGGAACAAGGTCATGATCTCATCCCGTCCTTTCACATTCGCCACTACCTCAACGTGTACAGGATGAATGGCAAATATCAAGGCTGTACAAAACGCCACGAAATAAGCATAGGGTTCGCTACTCTCCGCCTGAAGCATCCTTAGCATCACAAGAAACAGCATCACTACCGTAAGGCCATACCACATCACATTCATAAAATGAAAGAGAAATGGCTCTTGGGTCATTTTCCATCCCAAGGAAAACATAATGGGCGTCAAGGGTCTGTAACGACCTCCCGAAACCAGATTGTCCTTACCTTCTTTCTGGAAAAAGCCCCTGAACGTATCATATTTCAAAAGGCTCTCTATATCACCCTCCTTTGTAAACTTATTCTCCGTAATCACAATGGCATCATCCTGCGTGAAACCATGCTTCAGGGTTCCTACATACAACAACATGGAAATCAGGAACAGCTTGGCACAAATCAAAGGAACATTGGTAAAGTAGGACGGAAATCCTTGGGGTTTGGGCATCGTTTCCGCCTTGGGTTTCAATACTTCTTCCTTGGATTTCTTGTTCTTACTATTTTTCTTCTTTGCCATAAAGTAAAGGAATTGGATTGTGGGTTGAAAGATATGATTTTTTATGCCTACTTCACAAATGCACATTGGGAATACGTTTGTAAGCCATTAACATGGAATTGAAATTATCCACGCTAATTTCATTCCATGAAAAACATCATCATTCTTATACTACTTTCCCTTTCCCTCCAATCCTACTCCCAACCCCGTATGGAATTGCTCAAAGACAGTATCAGAATCAAGGATGATTCATGGGAATGGAAATACAAAAAGAAGATTATCAAAACCAGGATTCCAATCCGAAATACAGGTAGTGAGGATTTGGTCATTTCATGGATCAGCGATAATGCCCCCAAATCATATCATACGGATTACAGCGGTGTAAGGGGAGTCGTCATTCGCCCGAACAAGAGAACAAATATCCCTATAAGCATCGAACTCGATGAACTGACAGGTAATTGGTCGCTTGATATAGAAATCTTCAGTAATGATGAAAATTTCAACGATACGCTACATATCAGTGGCTACAACCCTGTGGTAGTGTGTGAGGGTGCAGGAACCGAGAGATACGAAAAAATCAACATCAAGGACAAGAATTCACAAAGAACCGAAACCATCATCACCAATAACAACCCAAGCCCAATCATTCTCGATTCGCTGGCTCCGCCAAAGAATAAATACTTCAAGCCCGATTACGGATACCTCAACTTCTTTGACATCCTTGTGGATTTTCCTGTTACAATTCCACCATTTGAATCATTGGTCATCCCAGTTGATATTGATGCGAGTCGAATGAAAGAACAATCCCAAAATATTGAATTACGACTCTACTACCATCCAGAGGACATGAAAGCTGACCAATCCACACTGAATTATAATGTGAGCATCATACCTAACATTGAGGTAGAAGATAATGGCCAAATTGACCTAGGCCAAATGAAGGAACACAAGGACATCAACACATCCTTATCTATTACCAATACTGGTTTGGACAGCCTATTTATTGACACCAATCGTTCTAGTGGATGCTTACGATTCAACAGGAGCAGCCTCGCCCAAGGAGAAATGACCCCAATTGAAATCAGTTACGACCCCAGATTCGATTCGGGCAACATCCACAAGACATGTTACCTTGCTTTCAAAGGTTATGATGAAGACATCCCTATTCATTTAGTGGGAGAGGTTTTATCCACTCCTATCCCTACTATCGAAACAGAAACTTCAGCATATGATTTCGGTGATATCAAAAATGATAAAAAGAGGATAAGTAAAGCATTTTATTTCACCAATCCCAATGACTTTCCCATCATCATCAAAAGTGCAAAAACAGGTGACGGTGGTTCTTATGCACAGTACGACAAGGAACCTATCCTACCCGGAGAAAAAGGAAAGATCACATTCCATCAATATACACAAAACAGAAAAGGACCTTTCAGGAGAACCATTACCCTAAGATATTACCTACCGGGTTGTGGCGCACAACAAGGTATAGAAGTTATCAGAATCCAAGGAAATATTATTGAATAACCGTAAATGGGTCTTCTATTCCATAATCTTCCCAATTCACACCCGACTTCACATTTTCAATAGGAATGGACAAGCCACCAATACTCAAATCATGTTTAGTGGCTATCTTGGCTCCTGTGGGCAAGGTAACCCATTCATCCCAACTGGTTTCAAGACCGCCTACGGGGATAATCTCAACCCACATTTGCCATGCTTTTGGCAATCCGTTCTCGTCCAGAATCCACAGATAGGAATCCCCCGGAGTAATTCCACCGGAGGTATAGGTAGCGAGAAGTGCATCTCCATGTTCCTTTGTTTTCACAACGCTGCGAACTACGCCCGGGTCATAAATCTTAGGCACAGGATTCAACCAATAAGAATCATTAAGGAAGAAATGATGAGCTTTTCGGGTTAATTCATCCAACTGGGCAGCATCTGTAATTTCAGTATCTCCTTTCCACACCCTACCTTTTACCGTATTCACATCAAAGATAGCCTTATAGTCCTCCCATTCTGTCTGGGCCAAATGCCGCTGCTTATCCCAGAGGTGGTTATGTTCACCTCTGAATGTAAAGCTGACTACATGAGTCGTATCCCAAGCAGCCTGATCCACCGCAGCCAACATTTTCTGAGCCAATGCTTCGGCTGCAGCCCCTTCTTCTCCTTGGGGCAAACTTTTACTAACTAACATGTAACCTATGAAAAGGAACAGAACAAACCCTAATATAGCAATCCCTAATATCTTGAAAAACTTCTTCATATCTCCTTATTTTCCTTAGCCTACTTGGCCATTTTATCAATATATGCCCTCAAGTCCTCCAACTGCTGATTGGTCATTTTCTCCAAAGGATATTGTGGCATATAAGCTCTTTTTCCTGCTACGGATGGCGAACCGTACCTAGATACCTGATATACGGAATGTTTTCCATAACGAGGTACACTTCTCTTCATTTGTTGGAATGTCAGTTTGGAATAATCCAATTCGTATAAGGAATATTTCTTCCCCTCATGGCAGTGCATACAACTAAGATCATATATAATAGCACCATTTTCAGGATTACCCTCATGTCCCTCATAACCTTTCACAGCATCTTTGGGTCCATTACCAAAAGTGGCAGGTGCAGCTTGTGCATACTTGGAAGTAACCCAATCAACTACCTGTGCACCATCTTCCTCTCCCTTGGATCTAATGGATGCATAATCATCCTTATCCAAGGCCAAATCCCCCATCTTCAATTCCAAAGACCAAAGGTAGGCCAAAACAGCATCCAATTCCCACTTTTTGAATGGTCTTCCTTGCGCACATTCTGTGGCACACAGTTGTACCGCTTCCCTCAAATCCGTATGCGAAGCCTTAATCCTTGGGTTATCCGCATACTTTTTTTGGTAATCACCATTATAGTAGGTGGTTCTATTCACTACGCCATACAAGGTAGTTCCCTGCAAAAAGGGTAAATCCTGTTCCTTGGTATAATCCAATCTTGCTTGCGCATCCATCGTCACCAAATCCCCCTCATCATTGACTACATTATGGCAGGAAGTACATTTGAAATGCTTACTCTGCAATTTTGTCTTCTTTCCCATACGGTCCTTTGTCCGACCATAAAGAACCAACTCCCGACCTTGCTGAATCATATCTGAAGTCTTATTATCCAACTTATGCGCAGGGGCTTCTTCTCCGAAATATTCCAATACCTGCCAAACAGGTGTTTGCTCTCCTACTGTAAAATTCTCATGCTGAGAAAAACTAGCAAATATCAATGTAGAGATCAACAGGACTGAAAACAAGAACCACTTCTTCATAATAAATTGATTTATCTGTTCTTCACGAGAAGAACACCTAGGTAATCCAAAAATAAACCATTAGTAGGATTGTTCATGACTGAATAAATACATTTTCTGATTTTCATTAATATTTGGTAACTCATCGAACCATTGATACCATTCCGACATTATTAAAAAGTACGTACTTTTGTAGCGTATTATTATAAATCGAAAAGAATTATGTATCCAATAGAATTAACCACCCCAATGTCAAAGGACCTTACCGACCATGGTTTTGAAGGCCTGACCAGTTCAGAAGCAGTGGATTCCGTACTATCCGAAAAGGAAGGAACCGTTTTGGTTGTCGTCAATTCAGTTTGTGGTTGCGCAGCAGCTAATGCCCGACCGGGCGCCAAGCTTTCTCTTGAAAATGAGAAGAAACCTACAAAAACAGTTACTGTTTTTGCAGGTGTGGATAAAGATGCAGTCAACAAGGCTAGGGAATTCATGCTCCCTTACCCTCCATCTTCTCCTTCCATTGCTCTTTTCAAGGACGGGAAATTGGTTCACTTTTTAGAAAGACACCATATCGAGGGTAGGTCTGCGGATATTATTGCCGCTAACCTAAAAATGGCTTACGATAAGTATTGCTAAACAATTATTTGGGAGGATGAAACAAATTTGTTTCATCCTCCCAAACAGGACCTAACCCTAGTATTCATATAGGAAATAGACTGTACACACCTTGCGTACGGTCTATTTTTATTTTTAAATTGAAAACAAAAAGTTTGTAAATATTTTGATTAATTGAAACTTATTGTTTTAATTTGTCGTTATAATACTATAACATACTAACCAGAGAATTTAAAAAAGAGATTTGTCATGAGTTCAAGAAGTGCTGTGAATGTGAATACAAGAAAGTGGCTTACAGGAGGATTATGGATAAGAATCTTCATCATTGTTGCTGCAGGCTACATTTTTATGCAAAAGGATATCAATTTCCAAGTTAACCTCCAATCTCCATTTATGGAGCAGAATATGGATGAGCAACCCACGGAGGCAGATGGGAAGACCCAGTCAGGGCAGGAACTTTCCGAAAACCAATCGAGGAGTTCCTCCCGACTCGAGGGCCTGACAGCATCCTTATTTGGTATTAGCAAGAAAGTGGGTCAGAAAAAGCAAACCACTCCTCCACCGGATAATCCTATTCCCGTTATCCGCCTCAAGGACATCAACAACTCCCAGATTGAATCATTCATCAATCGTTTTTCTAATGTTGCCATTAGTGAAAAAAGAAAATTCGGTATTCCTGCATCCATCATAATGGCCAATGGATTATTGCAAAGTGCAGCAGGCCAGACCAAACATGCCAAAGAAGCGAATAACTATTTCAACCTTCCGTGTGATAGTACATGGGATGGGATGATGAAAGATTTCAATGGTCAATGTTTCAGGAAATACGAAAATGCATGGGCCGGATTCAGAGGTCACAGTAGATACATCAATGATAATTTTGGAGCACTCAAAAAGTACGGAACCAAGGATTACAAAAGTTGGGCAAAGGGTCTGGAGCAAAGTGGTTTCAACCAGCAAAAGAAATTATCCACCCAACTGATCCAAATCATCGAAAAGTACAATTTGGACCAATTGGACAAAAAATAGTTTTCACGTACCTGATCTTAGTGATCTGGAGGGGGTGACCATGTACCTGAGGTTGCTCCCTTTTCATTTTTCCATACGACGGAAGAACAGTGAAAAGAAATACTGCGACAATATTTATAATATTACTGCACGGCATAATTGTTGGATTATTCAATATATTCGCTATTGAAAATGAGCATTCCTTTAAAAGGAATGCTCATTTCACTTTGGAATTGTTCGAATCGTACGGAGGTCAAAAAGTACATTCACTACAACATTCCCAATCATTAATTCAATCATCAAATCTAACCACCCGATGAAATTTGGAACGAAAGTCATCCATGCAGGAATCAAGCCCGACCCGCTTTCAGGAGCGGTAATGACTCCTATTTACCAGACATCCACCTATGTCCAGAATGCTCCTGGCGACCACAAGGGATACGAATATGCAAGAGGGGACAACCCTACCAGAAATACACTTCAGGCCAATCTGGCTGCTTTGGAAAATGGCAAGCATGCCATTTGTTACAGTAGTGGATTAGCAGCAATGGATGCTGTCATCCGAATGCTGAACCCCGGAGATGAGGTATTAAGTACGAATGACCTGTACGGTGGTTCATATAGACAGCTCGTAAGGGTACACGGTAGGTTTGGCATCAAATCCACCTATGTGGATATGAGCAAACCTAGTTCCATTAAGAAGCACATCAAGAAAAGAACCAAGTTGATTTGGGTTGAAACACCAACCAACCCGATGCTGAACATCGTAGACATCAAGGCGATTTGCAAAATCGCTAAGGAAAAGGGTGTTTTGGTCTGTGTGGATAACACATTTGCCTCTCCTTTCCTACAGAACCCATTGGATTTGGGTGCCGATATCGTTCTGCATTCCTG
This sequence comes from Saprospiraceae bacterium, assembly GCA_020631355.1. Classification (GTDB taxonomy): domain Bacteria; phylum Bacteroidota; class Bacteroidia; order Chitinophagales; family Saprospiraceae; genus JAHDCE01. Next base: position 236,185 of record JAHDHL010000001.1, read on the forward strand.
TACCAAATATCTTGGCGGCCACTCTGACGTTGTTATGGGAGCAGTGGTTTGTAATGATGAAAAACTTAAGGACCACTTCAAGTTCGTCCAGAATGCCGTAGGTGCTGTTCCTGGGCCACAGGATTGCTTCCTTATGCTTCGAGGAATAAAAACATTACACATCAGGGTACAAAGAGCCTGTGAGAATGCAGCTAAGATTGCGGACTTCCTTAAGGGACACCCAAAAGTCAATAGGGTTAATTACCCCGGATACAAGGACCATCCTAATCATAAGGTGGCCAAGAAACAAATGAAAATGTTTGGAGCCATGGTATCTTTCGATTTGAAAGGCGATGATTTCAAACAAGCCAAGAAAGTACTAAGCAACACACATTATTTCCTTCTTGCAGAATCATTAGGTGGTGTTGAATCACTTATAGGTCACCCTGCATCCATGACGCACGCTTCCATTCCAAAAGAAGAAAGGATGAAAGTCGGATTGACTGACTCCCTGATTCGTTTGAGTGTCGGAATCGAGGATGTTGATGACCTGATGAAAGATTTGAAATCCGCATTGAATAAGATCTAGTCACCGAGAGTTTATTCCGGATTTTCCTATTCGTTTGAAAAGGCAATTGAAAATGACTAATTTCAATTGCCTTTTTTTAAGTTAAGACTCCTACATGTTCGGCCTAATGAAAAAACGCTGCGGCGATAGTTGCGGCACAAGCGAAAAGGAACAATATCGACTGCATTATTGCGGTACCTGTAAATCAATCGGTAGTATTTATGGGCAAAAGTCCAGAATGCTACTCAATTTCGATGTCGTATTCCTTTCAGAATTGCTCAGTCAATTATCCAAGGAAGATACCAATACTTGGCAGGAGGGTTATTTGAATCACAATTGTTTTGCTCCGATTGAGAAGGATAAAATCCCTACCGCCTTAAAATATACCTCAGCAGTCAATGTTTTCCTCAGTGCACTCAAAACACAAGACCACATCCATGACCAACCATCCTTATTCTGGAACGGATTCAATCGGTTATTTCATTCTGATTTTGAAAAGGCCCAGAACGAACTGCTAAAATTCGGAGTGGATATCCCTCTCATCAAGCAATTATTCCATTCTCAATTCCATATTGAAAAAAGACAATATGAACTCCCATCATATGCTGAGCCAACAGCAAAAATAACAGCTGCCATCTTTGGAAGCGGAGGCTACGTCATCTGTAAAGCAACAGAACAGCTCAACATCATCGGATATCACTTCGGAATAATTGCCTATCTCGTTGACGCCTTGGATGACTTTGAAAAAGATTATAAAAAGAAACGATTCAATGCCATTCGAAGTGCATATCAAATTGATAATTCGGAAATCCCTTTAGAAATAAGGGAAAAAATAATCCAACTAATCGAGGATTCCTGTGATGTAATCATTCAAACCATACGACGACTTCCTCTCAGTGATTCGCAAAAGCAGACATTCACAAGCCGGCTTCATCTGAATGTGGCCATATTCACTCAATTAGAAAATTCGCTCCCCAAAACTGATACTTTGGGTTATTCATGGAAAGATAGCAGCGAGAAAGCCGGGGCGATTGTACGCAACATACCCAATCCCATTAAACGACAGATACAATACGCTGCAATAACGTTAGCCGTATATGTCCATCCTGACACTTGGGAACAACTCCGACAATTGGATATTAACCAAATAGAATCCACAACAATAGGAGCCAGCCTGATATCAGCCCTGGCATGTTATGCAGGAAAAAAGAGGCAGAAAATCAAAAGGAAACTAAGGAAATGGTCAAGATGGAATCGCTGTGTAGAATGTAATTGTTGTGATAATATTTGTAATTCATGCCAATGCTGCAATTATGTGGAGGATTGTTTTTCAGGTACAGCATGTGGTGATTGTTGCAATATCTGTCAAGATACGACTGACAAATGCTGTACGGATGTAACGAAACTGGTTCTTTGGATTCTATTAGGTATAATCATCATAATGATACTGGGAATAATTATTATTGCAATTAGTTAGCGGATTACACATTTCCATACAACAATAAGAAGTTTCTTTTGTCATTATGATATGGACAAAGTATAACCCAATATTTTAGCTCCTAACAACCATAATAATAAATGAGAGAATTATGAGTTTTTTCAACTATAGGAAAGGTATGTTCCTAGTTGCCATTTCATCCACTCTACTCGTCAGTTTATGCAATCCATCCGAAATCATTGATTCTACTGAAAGAATCAATATTGAGGATTATTATTTTCCTATTGATGAGTTAAAGAATGGACGGGTATACGAATACAGAACCATAGACCTGGATAATAACGACACTCTTTTTGGTAGATTTACTTATTCCGTTACAGTTGAAACTGATTCCGGTAAGTACCTCATCAACAACAATTACGACCAAACGTTTTTCAACGACCAATTGGTCGTGAACGAGGTGGTTAGTAATGGTATCTTGGTCAAGCAATACAAACTCATGGCCGTAGCACCGGGAGAAGAAACCCAAATCATCGAGAATGCTGAAATCGTAAAGGGAAATGCATTTCCTTTTGATGTACCATTGGATGGCGGCGGTGTTACTCCTATGGAAATGAAATTCGCCGACCCCAACGACCCTTTAGAAAAAATCACCTTTATCAGAGAACGGAAATACCTTGGTGATACGACTTATACATTCCATGGCAAGGATGTTCCTGCTGTTATTTTTGCTGCTAATGAAATCAGACAGTTCAGACATATTGACGATGGGGATTTCGATAATACTACCTATGCCACGGAAATCTACGCTAAAGGTATCGGATTGATATCCAGGAAATATAATATTGGAGATGTTCAACTCGAATCTTTCCTCTATGATACTTTCAGTATGGATAAGTTCGAAATGATTGCTGAGAAATACTGGAATAAAGAGTCAGAAATTCAATAAAAGAAAAACCACATGTCATTTGAATTGATTGCCCCTTTCACACCAACAGGGGATCAACCACAGGCCATTAGGGAATTGACCAATGGCATCATCTATGGAGAAAAACACCAATGCCTATTGGGTGTCACGGGTTCGGGCAAAACATTCACTATGGCCAATGTCATCAAGGAACTGAACAGGCCTACTCTTATCCTGACCCACAACAAAACCCTAACGGCCCAACTATATGGTGAATTCAGTCAATTCTTTCCTAATAATGCTGTGGAATACTTCGTATCCTACTATGACTATTACCAACCCGAGGCATACATTTCCGCTTCGGATACTTACATTGAGAAAGACTTATTAATCAATGAGGAAGTAGATAAATTGCGACTAAGGGCTACATCCTCCATCCTGTCAGGCCGTAGGGATATCATTGTTGTAGCTTCGGTTTCCTGTATTTATGGCATGGGGAATCCGGAAGATTATAAATCGGGAATCGTCAGATTATTCAAAGGCAAACAAATGTCCCGAAACCACCTATTGTACCAATTGGTGGATATTTTGTACGCTCGGTCGGAAGACCTTTCCCGTGGAACATTCAGGGTCAAGGGAGATACTGTTGACATACACTTACCCTATGTTGATTATGGTTATAGAATTACGTTCTGGGGTGATGAGATAGAGGAAATCGAACAGATTGAGCTAGCATCAGGAAAACGCATCACTTCATTGGAACATGCAGCCATCTTCCCTGCAAACCTATACATTGCCCCCAAGGACAAAATGAAACAAATCATTCGGTCCATTGAGGATGAATTGCATAAACAAGAAAAGTATTTCATGCGTGAGGCGAAGATTGACGAAGCTAAACGCATCAAGGAACGTGTAACATTCGACCTCGAAATGCTTCGTGAATTGGGTTACTGTTCAGGGGTAGAGAATTATTCTCGGTTCTTTGATGGCAGAACGCCCGGTTCTAGGCCATTCTGCCTATTGGATTACTTCCCTGACGACTATGTGATGTTTGTGGATGAAAGTCATGTGACACTCCCACAGGTCAGGGGTATGTGGGGTGGAGATAGAGCCAGAAAAATGAGTTTGGTCAATTTTGGTTTCAGACTTCCGTCCGCACTCGATAATCGACCATTGAGTTTTGAGGAATTCGAAAAACTAACCAACCAAATCATTTATGTCAGTGCGACTCCTGCTGATTATGAGTTGGAAAAAACAGAGGGAGTCGTCGTCGAACAGGTCGTGAGGCCCACAGGACTATTGGATCCTCCAATTGATGTACGTCCTAGCATCAATCAGATTGATGACTTATTGGAAGAAATCGACCAGAGAATCCAGAAAGAAGAACGAGTCCTAGTCACCACACTAACCAAGCGGATGTCAGAGGAATTAGCACGATACATGTCCGACCTCAATATCAAATGCAAATACATCCATTCCGAAGTGGACACCATGGAAAGGGTAGAAATACTAAGGGATTTGAGATTAGGCGAATTCGATGTACTAATCGGGGTAAATCTACTCAGAGAGGGACTCGATCTCCCTGAGGTTTCCTTGGTTGCCATTTTGGATGCTGACAAAGAAGGGTTTCTTAGAAATGAGAAATCGCTGACACAGACGGCAGGACGTGCCGCTCGTAATGCCAATGGACTCGTCATCATGTATGCGGATAAGATCACGAAATCCATGCAACGCACCATAGATGAAACCAACAGGCGACGAGCCAAACAGATGGCCTACAATGAGGAGCACAACATCACACCTCGAACCGTAAGAAAATCCAAGGACGAAATCAGAAAACAGGAATCCATCCTATCCATCAGGGGAGACCAGGAAATGTTTTACGTTGAACCTGAAGAAGCAAGTATCGCCGCAGATCCCATAGTGGATTATGCCAACAGGGAACAATTGGAAAAAATGATTCTGGAAACAGAGAAGAAAATGAAAGCAGCCGCAAAGGACCTTGATTTCATTTCAGCCGCTCAATTCAGGGATGAAATGAATGCGCTAAGAAAAAAATTGAAAGAGAAGTTTCAGTAGAAGACGATCATATATTCAGCTATTTCCTACTTTTGTAATGCCTCAGAATACAGCTATCCTATTGATGGCATTAAGTGCGTCTCATGCTAGAATGGTTTTCACAAATCGGGGATTTATTGGATTACGGTTGGGATATTGGTGAATGGTATCTAACCCGAAGGATGATTCTATTTTCCGGACTCATCATCTTGGGTGGATTTATCCTCAGAAGATTCATTGTCGGGAACTTATTATCCTTTATCCGAAACAAAGGAACCATTGAAGAAAGGGACAAATCCAAGCTACAACGCATCATCAACATCATCGTTTTTGCTGCTACATTTATCGGTGTATTAAAGGTATTGGGGCTGGATTATACCATTCATGAATTCTACTTCACACAAACAGATACCGACCAGAATGAGATAGAAAGAATTATCCCATTGCGCATTACTTCTTTCTTTCTCCCCATCATCATATTCAAACTGGCCCAACTCATAGACCTCATCTTTGGTAATATTCTACTTGACAGGTATTATAATTCACAATTAGGTTCAGAAACACAAGGTAACAACGAAGCTAAGTCCAAGGCCAATAAAACCATCCAATACCTGGTTTATGCCATTGCTATCGTCACAACCCTGAAATACCTCAAACTGGACGTCGGATTGGACCCTCTGAAGGATGGCGGTCATTTTACTTTGACCAATACCCTGGAAGCCATTACCACCCTCCTTATTGCATGGCTCATCATTTGGGTCATGACCAATATCATACTACAATCCTACTATAAACGTAAGAATGTAGATGTAGGAAATCAATATGCATTCAATCAGTTATTAAAATATGTCGTTTACGTCATCGCAATGCTGATTGCACTCCAAAACAATCTCCATTTCAACCTCAATATCCTATTGGGTGGTGCCGCTGCATTATTGGTCGGTATCGGTCTGGGATTACAGCAAACTTTCAACGACCTCATTTCCGGTATCATTCTTCTTTTCGAAAGAACTATCGAAGTGGGGGATGTCGTGGAAGTCGGCGGATTAGTTGGTACCGTTACGAGGATTGGTATCCGAACATCTGTGGTATTGATTCGGGACAATACTTCTGTGGTAGTACCGAATTCGAAATTCATTACGGATAACGTCGTTAATTGGTCCCACAACGATGAAAAGAAAGTCCGATTCCAAATAGCTGTGGGTGTTGCATATGGAAGTGATACGGAATTGGTCAAAAAAACCCTCCTAAAAGTCGCAGATGAAAATCCCGATGTATTACAACGGCCTGCATCATTTGTCCGTTTTGTGGACTTCGCAGATTCATCACTCAACTTCGAACTTCATTTCTGGTCTAGGAATTTCATCAGAATAGAAGATGTAAAAAGTGACCTTAGATTCCAAATAGATGCCGATTTCAGAAAGAATGGTATTGAAATACCATTCCCTCAGCGAGTTGTTTGGTCTGCAGGTCATACAAATGATGCAGATTAATATTTTTGACACTATTTTTGTTAGTAAATACACATTAAGCAAAATCATCATTTAACTCAGTGATGATTCCGCAACCAATCCTAGCCAATTCATCCATTTCATCTTCTTAATACTTGATATTTTCAATTACGAACTAACTTATGAAGATTCTTAAATTCGGAGGCTCATCCGTAGCAAAGCCTGAACGTATATTACAAATCATAGATATCCTCAAATCATACTATTCCAGAGGTGAGAAATTTTGTGTTGTTTTCTCCGCATTCGGAGGTGTGACCGATTCCCTTATCAATATGTGCAAACTGGCAGAAAAAGGAGACGAATCCTTTGTCAGTGAGCTCGAATCATTCAAGGAAAGACATGTCAATGCCGCTACTGAATTGATTGATGTGGCCAGTTTGACTAAAGTTTTGGAAGACCTAGCTGAGAACCATCAGAACCTCCGAGACTTACTCCAAGGCATTTACCTACTAGGAGAAGCATCACCAAGAACCTTAGATCATGTCCTATCCTTTGGAGAAAGAAATTCCGCCTATATCATTTCCCATACCATGAAAAGGCATGGTATCAACGCATCTTATCTTGATGCAAGAAAAGTCATTCGTACCAATAGTGCTTTCAATGCTGCAAAGGTCGATTTTGATGTGACCAATAAGAATATACAACAGCATCTCAACCAACATCCGGAAGTCCAAGTCATAACGGGATTCATCGGAAGCAATGAACAAGGAAATACGACAACGCTCGGACGAGGTGGTTCTGATTACACTTGTTCGATTTTCGCGGCAGCTAGCCAAGCAGATTCCATAGAAATATGGACTGATGTGGATGGTGTCATGACAGCAGACCCACGAAAGGTTTCCAAGGCATTCACCATTCCTACGATGACTTATGCCGAAGCTATGGAAATGTCTCATTTTGGAGCGAAGGTTATTTACCCTCCTACACTCCAACCTGCCTTAAGGGCTAATATTCCATTGTATATAAAAAATACATTCAATCCTGAATTCATCGGAACACTCGTATCTGACAAAAAGGATGACGGTAAGGTTCCTGTAAAAGGTGTCACTTCCATTGGGAATATATCACTACTCACCCTACATGGTGGAGGGATGGTCGGTGTTCCGGGTATCTCAGCCAGATTATTCGGAGCATTGGGTAGGGCCAAGGTCAATATCATCCTCATCACACAAGGCTCATCCGAACATTCCATTTCCTTTGCCATTAATCCGAATCAAACAAAGACGGCTGTGGATGCCATTCACAGTGAATTCGAATTCGAAAAGCAAGCACAACTCATACATCCTGTTAAGGTAGAAGACGACCTTTGTGTTGTAGCAGCTGTAGGCGAAAATATGAGATATCGCCCCGGAATGGCTGGCAGATTGTTCAATTCACTTGGTAAAAATGGTGTGAATATCGTAGCCATAGCCCAGGGATCATCCGAATTGAATATTTCCACGGTCATCAAAAAAACGGATGAGAACAAGGCACTGAATGCCATGCACGAAGCATTCTTCCTTTCAGAAACCAAAACGCTACACGTTTTCATGGTAGGAGTAGGACTCATTGGAGGCACACTCATCGAACAGATTCGTTCACAATCCCAGAAACTCAAGAAAGAACAGGCCCTCGAAATCAAGATTATCGGATTATCAAACAGTAGAAAAATGCTTTTTGATGCCAATGGTATTGATCTTGAAAATTGGCAGGACCATCTCGAAAACAAAAGCGAACCACTGGAATCGCTTTCGCATTATATCCAAAGAATGACATCCCTCAACTTACAGAATAGCATCTTCTTGGATAATACTGCCAGCAATGATGTAGCTTCTCATTATGAGCGGATTCTCAATGAAAGCATATCCATTTCAACACCCAACAAGATTGCTGTTTCATCCAGTTACATCCAATATCAGAGGCTTAAGAATATCGCCAAACTGAGGAATGTACATTTCATGTATGAAACCAATGTAGGAGCAGGATTACCTGTTATTTCAACATTGAATGACCTTATGAATAGTGGGGATAGCATCATCAGGATAGAAGGTGTACTTTCTGGTTCCTTGTCATTCATATTCAATAATTTCAAGGAGGGCTCCTCTTTTGCGGATATTGTCAATCAAGCCAAGGAAGCCGGTTATACCGAACCTGACCCTAGAACAGATTTGAGTGGTGCCGATGTAAGGAGAAAAATTCTGATTCTTGCAAGGGAATCCGGATACGCTCTGGAAAGTAATGATATCATCATCGACCCAATACTGCCCGAAGCCTGTATGAATGCACCAACTGTGGATGCCTTTTTCGAAGAATTGGTCAAAGCGAATGATTATTTCGAATCCAAACTCAAGGAAGCATCCAGTAAGCATCAGAAATTGAGAGTCATCGCTTCCCTTGAAAATGGCGAAGCTCGCATTGCCATGCAAGCAGTTGATTCGAGTCATCCATTCTATTCATTGGACGGTAGTGACAACATGATTGTTTTCACCACTGAACGATACAAGGAACGTCCCTTGGTCGTCAGGGGCCCCGGAGCTGGTGCAGCTGTAACAGCAGCCGGTGTCTTTGCAGAAATCATTACCATAGGTAATCGATTGGTCAGTGAATAAAGAATTGATATATTGGAACAAATTCCCAATTATGCTTAGAATCCTGTTCCTTATGTCAATGACCATACTCATGTTATCATGCAACGAAAAAAATAATGTTGAATCCACTATTCCAAAAGAAGTGGACGAAACTCCTCTACCTTCGGTAAAGACTCCAGAGGAGGACCTAGGAAAATTCGGTTTTAAGGAGGGGCTTAGTCCCAAGGATAATCCCATTGCGGAATCCGACCAACTTGTCATCGTCGTCGTACCTGATGATGAAACCATCCAAGGTGTCATGTACCAATTCGAAAGAGTCGGAGAAAACTGGCAACAAGAGGGAAAAACCATTCTTGTAAGCATTGGTAAGAACGGTCTTGCATGGGGAAAAGGCGAAATGGATGAAAGGGTAATGAGGGGATTCAGAAAACAGGAGGGAGACGGAAAAGCACCTGCAGGAATATTTACTTTTGGTAAGGCATTCGGATATGCGGGTACTGAGGAAGCTACTGCATTCAAATTACCATATGTCCAATCTACGGATACCTATTTTTGTGTGGACGATGTGAATTCGGCCTACTACAATAGTGTTGTAACCACGGACGATGTCAACAAGGATTGGAATAGTGCCGAAGACATGCTACGTAAGGATGGATTATATGAATGGGGCGTTTTTGTCAATCATAATACCCCTGCTGATTCAGGTGACGGCTCCTGCATTCTCATGCACGTTTGGAGAGGGCAGGGCAAACCCACTGCAGGATGTACGGCCACATCAAAAATCAACTTACTGAAAGTGTTGCATTGGTTGGACCCGGAAAAAAATCCAAGGCTTGTCCAGATTACCAAGGATGGTTATCCACAAATGAAAAATTGGTTCGGATTACCCGATATTCCATTGTAGACAATAATATCGTCAAAAGAGTTTTATATTAGGTCAAAATGCACCACCCATGAGTGATTCCAAAACACCGGAAAGAATTACGTTCAAACATCTATGGAGACAAGTTGTCGCTGTCCTCAATTTTGAGAAAGGATTACCTTTTACCATCTGGCAATTCCTAGTTCATCCTAGGGCTGCTAGTGAGGCTTACCTATTCGGGGATAGGAAAAAATTCATGGACCCGATCAAATTCATGTTTCTAGCCGTAACGATTGCTGCGTTCATTACACTGAAATTCACCAATACGGAAAGTATGTTGTCGAATGGATTCGAAGATTTCGAACAGGGGGATGAGATGTTAAAGACATTTACTGCTTACATGGAAAAGTACTACAATGTTTTCCTCTTTGCCAATGTGCTTTTCTATGCATTCATGACCAAAATCCTATTCACAAAGAAAGGATGGTTCTATACGGAGCATCTTAGCATCAATATGTATATGTATGGCGCAGTTACCTACTTTACTCCGTTGATTCTCTTGGTGCCCTATGAGTACCATATGACTTACATGATGGTATTCGGCATCCTTATTTCCATCTACTTCATTTGGGGGTACAAAAAGATATTTGAGGAAGACTGGCCTATTGCGATTGGAAAGAGTCTACTTGTGTTGATAGTTGCTTCGTTCCTTTATTCCTTTCTCTTATTCTTCATCGTCGGAATTATTGTAGGATACCAAACGGCACTCAATAATGATATGATGGTGAAATAACAAATTATTCGGATGCCTCCAATCTTGCCAATTTAGCTTTTCTTCTATCATTCAATCTTTCCCTCAACCACCAAGGAATAATGATTGCACCTGCAATCAGGTAAGGGTAATAGGAGAGTAATCTCCAAATCAAAGCAATGATGAAAGAAATGGTTTCTTCCAGATTATAACCTGCTTGTGAAAGGAAATTACCGAACACCACTTCCGCAAATCCAGCTCCACCAGGTGATGGTAATAGCAATAGAATCACGAATAAGTGTTGCAACTTCGCATACAACTCTGTTTGGGTCCAGAAATCCAAGGAAACCAAATTAGGGTCTGCAAAAGCAATAATCAGGCAATTCAGTACGACAAATCGGGTAGACCAAGCCAAAGCTGTGGATAAGTATGCCTTAATGTGGAAAAGTTTACTTCGTTTCGTGATTTCCTCAGATGCAACGATGATATCATCTCCCAACTCATCCGCTTTATCACGGAATCGCTTCATGAACCACAGTTTACAGAATCCTCTCACTATGGCCTTGAAATGTTTGGGATTAAAAAAGAGACCGTAGAAGAAAAAGCCTCCGTATAAAATCATAAGTGCGAATGTTACATAAAACGTCCATTCCCCAAATGCCAATCCCTCCAGCTTAGGTACCACTCCTCCACCGAAGACCAATAACATCAAAGGAATAGCTGTAACGAAGAATAACGTATCCACAACTATCGTATAGATAATGAGCGCAGTAGTCTTTGCGGCTCCTAATTTTTCTTGGGATAATACGAATAATGCCACCGCAGAACCTCCGACACTGGTAGGGGAAACAGCCGAACTGAATTCCCATATGAATATCAATTGTATGGCTTTACGCCAATTGAAGAAATTCTCAGTCAGGACCCTTAATCGGAAAGCATAGGCAAAATGCCTTACGACCATCATCATTCCTGCCATGAAGATCCAGAACAATGTATGGCCATTCCATTTGATGGAGAGGAAAGCATCATGATCCCAGTTGCTGTATAGCATATAACCAATGACCGCCAGTCCTATGAGCATAGGAATGATAATTCGGTTCATCTTAATGGAATTCAGGACCTTTTCTTCTTCTTCAGTGAATTCATCGTCCTCCAATTCCACTTCGTTATTCTGTTTCTGTTGGATCAAGTTCTTCCTTTTCTTTTTTGTATATCCAAAAGTTATTCATTCCCTCACCCACGATTATACCTACCTCCTCTAACTGTATCAACTCCAGGATGGCTAAAAAGTTAAACAGTGCATGAATTCTATTCTCACATTTACCAAAAATGGAGACGAAATCAGATTTTTCTTCCTGAAAGACCAAATTCCTAACGAAATCCTTTTGGTCTTCTAGTGTATAATTGTATCGGATGACCTTGTGTACGCGTATCTTCTGTCTGTCCTCATATCGTTCGATGACCTTCTCAAAGGTTTGCAACAACTTGAACAAATTCAAAGATTCCAACTCGGCATCCACCAAAGCTTTTTGAGCCAATTGCTTGAGTTCCTTGGAAGCATTCCCCCTAGCCTTACGCTTGGAACGCATTTCTTCCAAATCACGCATTTCGTCAAGAATGCTCTTATAACGCTTGTACTCCAATAGCTGTTGTACCAATTCTTCCCTTGGGTCAATCTCATTCCCCTCCTCATCCAATTCCTTTCTGGGCAGCAACATCTTTGCCTTGATTCTACAAAGCGTCGCAGCCACTACAATGAATTCGCTGGCCATATCAATGTTCAGCGTTTCCATTTGATGGATATAATCCAAGAAATCATTGGTAATCGTCGAAATGGGAATATCATATATATCCAATTCGTCCCTTTCTATGAAGAAAAGGAGGAGGTCAAAAGGCCCCTCGAATTGTGGTAATACGATATTATAGGTCATATCCGGCTATTTCCGTTTTTGGGACTGCGAAGTTACTTCATTTATCGCTAATTGTCATGTGTTTGTATCCTAAACTTCCCCGCCCCAACATAAGACCTCATTTTGAATGTACGTCACTTGACAATGCCCCTTTCTTATCTGTTTCCCTCCTGACAATTGAACCATACCTTCCACATTCAATTTATAATTTGAATAACTTTAGATAACTGACAGAATCATATCATTATGAAATATTCATTTTCCATTATCCTCCTTTTGATTTCTTCTTTACTACTTGCTCAAAATTCTTTTGAACAAGCCATAAGAAAAATGGAAAATGACCATCGGGTCACTACTCGATTGAATTCGCATTTAGGTAACACCCAATTCGTCCGCTTTTCCCAAGATGCTCCATTACAGCTTCAAGGAAACAACCTTTTAGATAAGGTGAATGATTTTTTCAATAGATATGAGAACATCTTCATTACTCCGGAAGACAATAGTCACTGGGTTTTCGTCAAGGAACATACTGACCCTACAACAGGTTCCCAACATATTTCCCTACAACAACATTACGATGGCATACCCGTCTATGGTGCAATATTGAGGTTCCATTTTACTCCGGATTCACGCCTGAGTACCATCAATGGTTGGGTTATTCCCCATTTACAATCCCATCACAATCAGCTACTCAACCAAGCCGAAGCCAGTCAATTGGCCAGTCAGTATATGATTGGCAAATATAAGTCCCAGCCTATATCCCCTTTAGGAATCGAATCAATTGAATTGTCCTATTACAAAGAGGGATTCATTCAGAATCAACCCAAAGGCCCTGTGCACATGGCTTATAATATCGTCGTATCCGACGGACATAACATACGGGAACGCATCATTCTGAATGCAGAAAAAGGCATTGTAATACACGCCCACTCCATGGTGTGTTCCGTATTGAATCGTTCGTTGTATATCAATAGCCTGGATAGCCTTGTTTGGGAAGAAGGTGATAACTTTCCCGGAAATCTTGAAGAATGGCCTGCAAGACAAATCATAGCAACGGAGCATACTTATAATTTCTTCCTGAATTCATTCGGTGTAACATCCTTTGATAATAATGATGCGGAAATGGTCATTCTGCATGCTCCCATAGGAATGGGTTGTCCTAATGCCTCTTGGAATGGGGTCAGAACCAATTTTTGTGATGGTGTGGGAACCGATGATGTAACCGGACACGAATGGGCCCATGCCTACAACCAGTTTTCAGCTGATTTGATTTATGCCTGGCAATCAGGTGCACTGAATGAGGCTTACTCTGATATTTGGGGAGAAACCATAGACCTTATCAACAACTTCGATGACGATGATGAAAATTTGGGTCTAAGGAATGAATGCAGTGATACGGACCGCTGGATGATGGGAGAGGATGCAACAGCTTTTGGTGGAGCAATTCGTGATATGTGGCTCCCTAGTTGTTTCAGTGACCCGGATGTGGTGGTTGATACATTCTATTTTTGTAATCCATCGGATAATGGGGGCGTACATTCCAACTCAGGAGTCATTAATCATGCTTATGCATTATTGGTGGATGGAGGCAATTTTAATGGTGTGAATATCCAAGGAATCGGCTTGACCAAAGCAGCACATATTTTTTGGAGAGCCCAGAATTTCTACCTTACACCCATCAGTGATTTCACTGCATTCTCAGATGCTCTGGAAGCATCCACAATGGACCTAATGGGACAAAATCTGGAGGGACTTTCAACAGGAGCTCCAATCGGGCCATCAGGAGAAATCATCACTGCTGCAGATTTGACATCCATTAACGATATCATTGATGTTCTCTTACTCAGGGAAGAACCAGTGTGTGACTTCCAAACCATATTACAGCCCGATGCTCCAGCTCCTTGTGAAACACTGGATGCTGTTTTCTTTGATGATTTTGAAAATGGGTTGGATGGATGGATCGTAGAGGCATTACCTGAGAATCCTGATACATGGAATGCTCGTGAATGGTCTATTGTTACCGATTTACCCAATGAAAGAGATGGGTCTGCTATCTATGTCCCCAATCCCATAATAGGAGATTGCCAAACAGACTTGGAAAATGGTATCGTCCGATTGGAAAGTCCTACAATCGTATTTCCTGATGGTGATGATATTTTTCCTCATTTATCATTCACACATTATGTTGCTACGGAACCCAATTGGGATGGAGGAAATCTGAAATTCAGTATTGATGGTTCTGATTGGGCTACAATTTCTTCATTGGCATTCATACATAATGGATATAATGGCATGTTGAATCCCAGTGACAACCCACTAGGCGACCAGAGGGCTTTCACAGGTGTGGATGAGGGAGGTCACTTCAGCTCATGGGGTGAAAGTCAGATTGACCTCAGTACCCTTGGTGCAACAGGAGGAAGTGAGGTTCGCATCAGATGGGAATTGGGTGAGGATGGATGCAATGGTAGGGACGGATGGTATTTGGATGATATCTTATTCTATACCTGTAATGAGAGTACCACATCCAGTAATGAATTCCTTTCCAATGATTATCTAATGATTTTCCCCAACCCTGTACAGGAACAATGTGTGGTAACATTCCAGGATGCAATCACTGGCTCATGTAATTTGAATATCATTGATATCTCGGGTAGATTACTCATGGAAAAACACATTTCCCTATCTAATAGGAATCGAATTATCCTGAATGACCTAGGCTTCCTTCCCAAGGGCATCCATTTCATACATGCTGAAATCAATGGAATCAACTATTTTGGAAAGATGGTAAAAATCTGATTTCACGAATGGATTTTTTAAATCTTGAATATCTATCCAAAGGAAATCCAAAACAGAGAAAAGCCTATAAAAGTCTGACCCAACTTGGTATTTTCCAGTTGCTTCGAAAGTACGACCCGATTTTGGTCGGAACGATTCCGATTGATATTGATATACCTGAAAGCGACTTGGACATCATCTGTCATATCCAAGATATTCCATCATTCAAAAATCATCTTAACGAACTGTTCCAATCCTACTGTTCATATAGGATTCGGGAGAAACAGATTAGAAATCAAACCTGCATCATTGCTTCTTTTGATTACGATGGTTTCCTCATTGAGATTTTCGGTCAGCATACTCCCACGGTACAACAATGGGCTTATTTACATATGGTGATTGAACATGAAATCATTCAGAAAAACGGGCCTGGTTTCAAGGAACAAATCAGATTGCTAAAATTGCAAGGTATAAAAACAGAACCCGCATTTGCCCAATTATTGGGTATACAGGGAGACCCTTTCCAAGGCCTGATTGATTATCATAAAAATAAGAAAGCCGATTAGGATAATCCTAATCGGCTTTCTTGGCATATTGATTACGATTCGAATCAGTTCATCTTAACCAATTCCCTAACCAGATAGTCATTACCAACATTCATTTTCACGAAGTAAACACCAGAACTCAAGTTCGATAAGGCGTCTATGGAAATGATATGCTTACCTGCTCCCAACTGACCTTGGTTGGATTGGTAAACCAACTGTCCTCTTACGTCGAAGATTCCGATTTGCACCTCACTGGCATCCAATAATGTCATATCAATCACTACATTCTGACGGAAAGGATTCGGATACACATCCACACCTCCTACAGAATTAGGCAAATCCTCCACATCCACATTACAGCCAGTGGCAAATGTCGTTTCTACATAATCACTTTCTATTCCATTCGAACAAACAGATTTGACCTGGAACAAATAGTTACCACAAGGTACCAAACCGAATAGGTTGTACATTGGAGAGAATTGGGAAGTCTCATTCCATGTTGTTTCAAGTACCCTTCTGTATCGAATCAGGTATTGTTCCGCATTGGATGGTCCCTGCCATGTAACTTCGACATTATCAAAGTCGATATCCGCATTGAAATTCGTAGGTTCAGCACAACCTACTGCACTGAACATCAGATTAACGGTAACGATGGAATCACAACCCAAATAATTCGTAAGGGTTTCTGTACCTGTCGGATTGGCTTCATTATAGACCGTTCCATTCACAGTGACACTATAACCATCTCCTTCGTCTCCCATATAAGATTCCAAACCTGTGGAATTAGGATTGAATATCAAATTGATATTTACGGTACTATCCTGACCATTGGCAGCTCCGCCAACAATCGTTTCCGTACCTGTCGGATTGGTTTCGCTGTATACGGTTCCATTTACAGTGACGCTATAGCCATCTCCTTGACACCCTAGATAAGTTTCATTACCAATTCCAGGTGTTACAGGTGTGAATACCAGATTGATGGTCACTGTACTATCACAACCAGCTGCATTTACCAATACTTCCGTACCTGACGGATTACTTTCGTCGTATAAGGTTCCATTAACGGATACACTATAGCCATCTCCCTCATCTCCTATATAATTCTCAACACCAGTACTTTCAGGATTGAATGTAAGATTCACTACAACGGTACTATCCTGTCCATCATATGCGCCTCCAATGATTACTTCCGTACCTGTCGGGTTATTTTCATCATAAGTGGTTCCATTGACGATGACACTATAACCATCTCCCAAACAACCATTATAAGAAACATTACCTTGTCCCGGCGGGTTAGGAATATTAGAGAAGAAAGCCACTACATTATCATTTGTCTGAATTGCCATACTGATGGCATCAGCGTATTGGTCAGGTCCGAAAGTGTGATTGGCCACTGTCCAATAATTGAAGAACCAACCTGTGGCAGGCTGCGCTGTAAGTGTCATATCTGTTCCTCCGAAATAATCGCCTTGATAAGGGTAAGCCAAAGGAATCACTGTATTCACCTGAACATCATTAGGAGAACCTACGGGATCCACATTAACCGTAATGGTATATGGACCAGTCACTTCATAACAATCCGTGATACCTGTATCAATGATTGTACAACGTGTTTGGATGAATGCTCTCAAATCCTCTACATTATCCAACCATCCTTGCATTGTACCACCCCATCTAGCTATCTGGCGAGGCATCTCAGGAGATATTTCCGCTACCATTTCATCCAATAATCCCTCCATGTACTCACACGTGAAGTAGGTATTATTCAAATCCGCATAACGATTGATATATAGATTGTAGAAATCATCATTTTCATACAATGATGTCAACATCTCAACGTGTCCCTCCGGGTCTCCGAATGAATCCAATTCCTCAGGGTCACAAGGGTCGGCCTGAGGACCTGTATCGGGTACACCTGTATAATTGATATAATGACCGAATGTCGCATCCATATCCCAAAGTGCATAACGCCATCTTTGTTTCTGGCCATCAGGATTACGTCCTCTCCACCAAGCAGTATTCCAATTCAACCAATCCGAACAAACCACATGTGTATTCAGAATGATGTAATCCACCAAACTCTCCACTTCCAACTGTGAGGTTACATAATCGTAATTCGCCTGAACGGACATATCATTCGTAATGATATAATTATGTAGTGTATTCCAATCTGTCATATCACCATACTCAGCCCAGGTAGCACCCCATGTCTTGATGAAATCAATCCACTTTCTTCCTTGGTTGTAATAAAATTGGGTGAAATCATTATCATCTACTTTCTCCCTCATATCATACACACCCCAATACTGACCATTCATATAAATGATACAGAACTTACTCGTTCTTTCATCCATTTCCATACCTGCCCTTTGGGAAAGGGTATGTACATATGAATCCCTTACATGAGCTCCATCCTCGAAAGGATAGTTATCATTGGCCGCAGCCTTAAGAATCAATCTTTGGAATTCTGTTCGGGTCTTATTGGGGAAAATTTGGTCATGAACAGCATAGTCATGTCCGAATTGGTCCCTTACGATGAAATCCACACCTCTTTGGTCATAAGCCCAGGAATCATTTCCATGCTTATTATACTCTCCCAAAGCTTCATGAATCAACACCTGATTGGCATCAAAGTACTCAAAGTGTCCCTGTGGTTCAGCTCCCCAAGAACCGCCTAACAGATTCGGCAAGCCTGAACCTGAAATGGACAAAACGGAAATCGTATGGGTATCATCAACGAAGTAAGTATTCGTTTCGATGAAACTTGGAGGAACATTAGAATCAGAACTGAAACCCTTTGCCCTTACCACCGTGGTTTGGTTCAATGTAATAGGGCCGGTATACACAGGGTCAGTTTCTTCAGGTTCGTCACCATCCAAAGTATAATGAACGGTAACATTGGGATCTGTCACATTGATGGTGACCTCTACAGAACCGGAAAACAAACCAGCTGCGGGAGCAATCTGGGGTTTCTCGGCATAATATGCACTTACATTGGTATTTGAATTACCCGGTGACGGGTTTGTTTCAATACCCCATGTAGCTCCACCATCCGTGGTCCTTGCCCATGCGTGATTCATCTGGCAAGGATCATCTATATCATGAAAATCTATGATTTGAAGATTCGGGTCGGAAAAAACCACTGCTTCATTCTGCTTTGTTTGTGTAATCTTGAAATTGGAATGGATATCATTGCCTGTGACTTCATTCCTATCATCACACCAAATCAATAGGTGGTCATTTCCTTGAATGACGACTCCTGCTGGGATTTCCCACTTATCCAGATTGGTCAGTTTATCACTAAGGTAATAACCTGATAAATCCACTGGACTGGAACTGGTATTGTACAATTCAATGTAATCTTCGTACTCGCCATAATTATCCAAAAAGGCATCATAATTGGCAGCAGAAAACTCATTGATAACCACTTGGGCTCTCAGGGAAGTCATGGAAAGCCCAATGCATACAAATAAGATAATGAGTTGATTTACTTTCATAAATATCGGTTTGAAATCGAGTGCAATTAAAATTTAAGGTAGGAAGGGATACCTATCTGTGGTATGAAATTAAACATTTAATAGCAGAAACTCCACTTTAGGCTCTACGTCCATACATTTATGTCAACTGCTTTCCAATAGGATAGTTCCCCTGTCACAATAAAGTAGCATTCTAAAACCGACATATGTTAATTAATCATATGTTTGTCCTAGTAAAACAATTGAACAATACTATCGTATAAACAAAGAACTCAACAAGAAATCAAAATTACGATTTAAACTTTTTATGTCACGCCAAACAAACAAGGCTAGGGGGGATGCCATTGAGAAAATCTTGCAACTGATTGAACAGCAAACATTTCTATGTTCATCAGATTATGACGATTTGGTTCTCATCAACAGCATCAACAATCGTATGCTTGCATTGGATGCACGTACGACAGAATCCTATTTTGACATATTACAAAACAACCAAACAGAGGTCAATGAGCTAGGACGAGAAATCGTTGCTAATGATAAACGACTGGATTACGACCAACTCTACCATGCGCTTTTCCAGAATTCCTTTGATGGAATTATCCTTTATGATATTGAAAGTAAGAGTATCATAGATTCCAATCACGCAACTTCTGTCATCCTTGGATATTCCAGACGGGAACTAGAGAATCTCCACTTCACAGATATCATATATTCTGAGGAGCAAGACTGGGAAATGCTCAGGCTTATCCTGAATATCATTCGTCAGATAGAAATGGGGTCCGAATTCAATTTCAACCATGCATTCAAAAGGAAGTCAGGAGAAATATTCCCCATAAATGTTTCCCTGTTACCTGTCATATCCAGAAACAAGAAGCATGTTCTTTTCGTTCTGAGGGATTTGAAAGAAATCGTGGATAAGGAGAGGCAAATCAGGGAAAGTAATGAGGGATTCCAGTCTATCTTCCAGATGAATCCGCTCGGCATATCCGTGGCTAATATGGATAATGTCATTGTTGAGATAAACCAATCCTGCGCTGATATCCTTGGTTATGAGGTTGACGAATTGGTAGGAATGTCCTTTTCCGAATTATATCCCAAGAATTACTCCCTTGAAAACAAATATAAGGTAGAACAACTCATCCAAGGGGATATTGATGTCATAGAGTTGGAGAAACAGTATGTAAGGAAGACCGGAGAAATCATCATGTGCCACATCTGGGTAAATATCCTACACCGTAATAATGAGCAGTTTTTCATTACATGCATACAGGATATTACGGAACAACACCAACTGAATCTACAAACCAAGGAACGAGAGGAACGATATAGTACCCTTTTCAATAAATCACTAGAAGGAATCGTGGTTTTGGATTTCCAAAAAAACGAAGCCATCGATGTGAACCCCAGTGCTGAAAAGCTCTTTGGATCAAACAGGGAAAACCTCTTGGCATCCAGTATGCCGCAACAAAGTCCGGAATACCAGAAAAATGGTAGAAAGTCCCTTGATATACTGAAGGAAAAACTGACCCAGTTCAGAAATGAAGAAAAAGAAATAAGTTTTGAGTGGCAATTCATCCGTTCCAATACCGGTGAATTATTCGATGCCATTGTTACGTTCTCACCAATCACGTTGAATGGTATCCAATCTGCCGTGATGTTTGTGAATGACCTTACAGAACAGAAGAAAGCAGAGAAAAAAATCTCTCAGCAACTCAAGGAATTAGACAAGAAAAACAAGCAACTCAAGCATTATATCCATTCCAATCTGGAATTGGAAAGCTTTGCTTATGTGGCATCCCATGACCTGAAGACGCCGCTGAGATCCATTGGTAGTTTTACCCAGTTGCTCGACAGGCGATACAGTCATCTATTCGATGATGACGCTAAGGATTACATGGACTTCATCATGACGAATGTCAAGAGTATGAGTAGTCTGATTCAGGACTTGCTTTCTTATTCCAGAGTGAATACCAAGGAATTGGATGTGGAGGATATCAACCTGAATATTCTAGTAGCGGATTTGATAGAAATCCACAATATTCCAGAACATCAGGATGTCGAATTCCTTGTGGATGAATTGCCAATGACCATCATGGGTAATCGTACCAAATTGAAACAAATATTCCAGAATCTGGTGAGTAATGCCATCAAGTTCAAAACTAAAACGGATATCCCTAAGATAGAAATCAATTATCAGGATAATGGGGAATACCATCAATTCGAAGTCAGGGACAATGGAATTGGTATAGAGGATGAGTTCAAGGAGAAGATATTCCTGGTCTTCCAGAGATTACACACAAAAGTGGAATATGAGGGTTCGGGTATCGGATTGGCTATCTGTAAGAAAATCGTAGAACAGCATCAGGGGGAAATCTGGGTCGAATCGGAATTCGGAAAGGGTTCTTCATTTATCTTTAGCATCAAGAAAGAACTGGATAAACTGGCATAAAAAACAAAACCCCCTACTTTACAGTAGAGGGTCAATCATTCTAAAAACAATCAAACATTAATTCGTCTTCATCACCTTTCTGGTAGAAAGTATTTCATTATTATCATTTTGAATCCTGATGATATAGATACCTGCTGGCCAGGTTTGCATATCAACTGAAACCTCACTTGTCAGCCTTCCTTGTTTCAGTGGTTGTCCATTACTGTTCAAGACTTCCCAATTCAATGTATTGTCTTCCAAATCAGACTTCTGAATGGTTAGTACACTGACAACAGGATTGGGGTAAACACGGATTTCGGTATGTCCCTCCAACTTCAGTGTTTTCATTTCTGAGTATTCGTAAGTCCCGTCAAAATCCAATTGCTTAAGTCTGTAATAGTAAGTATCCGTATTCAAATTCCTATCCACGAATGAGAAGTATGCCTCCTCTGCCGACGTTCCGTTTCCTCGGACAAAACCCAAGTATTCCCATTGGCCGTCGCCTGTTGATCGCTCTACTTCAAAGCCATAATTATTCGTTTCAGAAGCTACCGTCCATTCCAATAAGGCATCATTCTTACCTGAGAGATTCACATCGAATGTCAGCCATTCCACTGGTAATGCACCACTACCAGCACTACTGGTTCCGCCGCCTCCGCCAGTGAATTGTGCAATCACATAATCCGCTGTATATGCTCCACAGAAATCACCCAAGGCCCAAGTCGAGGAACTTGCAGTGGCACCATGTGCATACTGCCAATAGCCATTGGTATTATAAGCTGTTGCTTGTGGAACATTAGCATGGCCATTATCCGGATTAGGATCATAGGCTGTTCCGTTTATTTTGTAGAAAAACAAATCCGTAGCAGTAACCGTAGTCGGAGCCAAGGAGCCATTCAAATCCGTGATATCATTATTATCGAAGAATGTTCTGACTTCTATATCCGTTGTAGGCTGTGTAGTGGGAGTTACATCCCAAAACTTATTCATCACATACCAAGGTGAACCATTCACTACATAATTCGCAGGAGGATTGGTAATCAGACTCGCTGCACCAGTATTATACAGACTGGTATTGGCGACCTGTACTTGGAATGTACCATCTCCGACCACTCCGATATTATTACCATTTTTCTTCAATGCCAACAATACGATATCATCACTTCGATTAGCAGGCGTATTTGAGTCATTGAAATAATACGTCCATCCGTCATAGGTGGTTATTTCGTAATCTGCAGTTAGGGTTGTATTCGTACTTGTAAGGATATTGGTAATGATAGGATTCTCGTATGCTCCCATATCAACGGTTGTGTTCTCAACCCTATTCATTCCATCCAAATCAGTTGCTAGGGTTACTGCCGAATTATCACCCGCATCCAATGCAGGAGAGCAGAATTGCAGGTGGTAATCATTGTTACTTGCGTCCACGAACTGAGGGTTTACTCCTATCTGATTGTTGGATACGTTCGTTACGTTGGATGGCATGGATGTCGTTATTGTATGACTGACCTGAATGTTTCCATAGGAATTATAGAAATCATTATTCACACTATTGATATTATAGGTATTATCCCAAAGGATACAGTTCTTTAAGACAGCATTCGCAGCTGTACCATTACTTCTATTCGCAGTAACACCTCCCGAATTCTTTGCGAAAGTACAATTGGTAATATTGGTATTATTGGTTCCTGAGGACGATGTAGTCACGTTGACGGCCATGATATTACCCAGTACATTATCACGGAATAAACAATTTTCCACGTTGAAATTGAGGGTAGCGGATAATGTTGCCCTAGTGTTGATGGCATAACCTGTATTTCCTGCAAAAACACAATTCCTGACATCAGCATTGAAATTGACTGTTCCACAATCAGCGTAGATTGCGCCTCCTGTATGAGAATTATTGCCAATGAAGGAACAATCCTCAATCAGTGGATAGAATGTGTAGTTATCAACCTTAGTCAAGTAAACTGTTGCTCCTTGGGCCTGGTTCGTAAATGAACATCTGCGAACAATGGCATTGGTAGTAGCACCCCAACCCACCAAGGCCAAGGCTTCACCACTTGAGGTCGATGAATTATTATCGAAAGTACAATCCTCCAACAACATGGAACCAGCCCTATTGTGAACGGCACCTCCAATATTGGAACATGAATTACTGATAAAGGAACTATTCCTGATGATGGGATTACCCACACCTCCGAATCCGGAATAATTGAAAAGTGCTCCTCCCTCATTCGCGTGATTATTCTCAAAAATCAAATTTTCCAAAACAGGGTGCGAATCCATACGAACCGGTTGGTTCCAGGGTGTTTGTCTGATGGCGACATTATATAATCCACCTCCTGATGTTCTGTTATAATTCGAATTTTGGCCACCGCTATTACTACCTGCCCCATAGCCATCTGAGATGGTGAAACCATCCAAGACAGTTGTATTGTCCACATAGGCAGTGATGACAACATGATATGAATTATCAGCGGTGGAACCGAGTGTGCCCAAATCACCTGACAAGCGGGATACGTTTATCTGTACATCTCTTTGGTTCCTTAGTGTTTCATTGCCCGCAAAACCTCCGTATATGCCAAGGTTGGTCTTTTCTATGTAGAATGTGTAATCACGGGTATAATTCCCGGTAGGGAAGCCTGCTGCATCCAATGGATAAGCCGTAGGATAATAGATACCTGCCTTGACCCAAATCTCATCATTGGCTTGTGCCGCATCAATGGCTACTTGCAGGTCATTGACTGCTGTACTCCAATCGGAAGCATTGAGTGGCAAGGGTAATCTTGTTGCTGTGGCATTGGCTGTGGCGGCATCCACAAGAATGATATCCGCTTTCGCTAGCGGCATGAAAAACAATAGGGTTAATGTTAGGTTGAATAAATGTTTCATTAGAATGTTTGATTGATGAATACTTACTGATTTCAAGCAGTAGTTCAACCAGCATCTGATCTGTTACCCTACTGCCTTAAGTTTTTTCAAAATTTATTTTATTGCGGCAAAAGCAATGGCTCCCTCATCCCACGGGCCTGCATCCCGGATAGCAGGAAGTACTTCCTCCGGTGTATCCACAAATGCCCACATCCTGAGGTGTTCCTCGGCCATAAAGTGTTCCTCAACAGACCTCTCCAGCATTTGTTTGAGGGGATCGTAATATCCATTGGTATTCAATATGACAATGGGTTTTGTGAATAAACCCAATCGTTTCAAAGTCAGTACTTCGAACAATTCCTCAAAAGTACCTGTCCCACCTGCCAACGTAACGACAGCATCCACACCCTCTATGAGTTTTTCCTTACGTTCTGCCATCGTTTGTGTGAATGTGAATCGACTCACACCCTTATGGCCCCATTCCACATCGTCCATGAACTGGGGCATGATTCCATGAATATTACCCTCGTGTTCGATGTAGGTATCTGCCAATTGGCCCATCAAGCCTCCTGAACCACCTCCGAAATTGATTTCGATATCATGTTGGATGAATATTTCGGCCAATTTTTTAGTTGCCTTGAAAAAGGAATCATCAATTTTCCTACTTGAAGCACAATAAACACAGATTTTCATCTCTCTAGATTTTTCGCAAAGGTAGACATAAAAAAGCGTGTGATGAATAACTTCATCACACGCTATGATTCATTTGGTTTAATGGGAAAAGTGTTAGTCCACTGAATGCAAGGTATCTATTACCTCTCCTGTCACGGGGTCAATTGTCATGATGGTTTCGCTAAAGTCATCCGGATTGAATGTGACCAGTGTATCGACTCCGCCCGGAGGTGTGGGAGGCACCTCCTCCAAAGTTCCGGATAAGTTTTCGTCCGTAAAGATTACATATTCGATGGTTTCCTCCATTGTTACAGGGTCAAAGATTATGACAGTATCCACTATCTGACCCTCTAATTCGGGAGGCATAGGAGGGAAAGTATCTTGTTCCAAGTTAGGAATTCCATTATCATCCCCTACCAATTGATAGACTTTATAATCCTTGAATGAGAATGCTACCAAGGTGAGGAATACGATAGGAATCGCAACGGCAAATTGCCAAGGTTTTGAATTGAAATCAGAGTTCATCATTTTAATTCGTTTTTCAAATAGTGAATAAAAGTTATGTACTAGAGGGCTTTTCGTATTGATGGATACCTGTTGGACAAGGTAAGCTTCATAAGCATCCTGCCCTATGATTGATATCGTGCCGCTATCCGCTAGGTATTCGTGGATTTCCACCATTCTTTTCCTATACAGCAACACGATGGGATTGAACCAGAAAATTATCTGTACAATCTCAAGGAATAGTATATCCCAACTGTGCTTTTGTCGGATGTGGATTCTTTCGTGTTCTTCTTCTTCTTTCGTAATATTCTTGCCTTGTGGAACCAGCAAATAATGGAAGAATGAACTAATGGGTAATTCGTCACCTCGAATCATGACCTCGGTGTATCCGGATTTTCTTTTTCGTTCTCCTTGCCCGATGATTCTCTTAAGGGTGAGTAATCTCCGTGTAAACAAGGAAAGCATCAATAAGACGCCCAAGGCATAAATCGCAATGATGGTGTGTATCCATTCCCAAGTAAAATGAGATGCTCCATCGGAAGTCGCAATGGCAACAGGTTGTTGGATTTGCTGCTGGATGACCTTTACATATTCCGGATACACGGGGATTTGTATGAGTGGTACCAATATGGATAAGAACAAGGAAGATAATAAGTAAAACCGATTAAATCCGTGATGATGCTTATCCTTGTAAAGGAAATGGAAAGCTGTATAAAACAACAACATACAGATAGCTGATTGCAGGAAGTAAATCATTGGTCAGAATCTTTTTTGTATTTGGAAAGAATATCTTGTACCTGTTCATTCGTTAGTTTTTCCTCCTTGATGAAAAAACTCAGTAGCTTCTCAGGAGACCCTCCAAAATACCCCTTGAGTAAATGTCCTAGGATGGATTTTTGGTAGGCTTTCTTGGAAATCAGCGGATAATACTGATGGCTTTTCCCTACAGTATTATGGTCTACGAATCCCTCCTTTTCCAATTTTCTAATCATGGATAATACCGTATTGTAAGGTGGCACGGGTGGTTCGATTTTTTGCATGACTTCCTTGGCAAAGGCCTTTTTCAGCTTCCAAAGAATGTTCATGACTTCTTCTTCCTTATTATTCAATCGTATCATAATCCAAAGTTATTTGTAACGAAAAATTCATTTATATAACGAAACTTTCGTTACAGGTTACATGTCATTCCCATAAAAAATTAAAAAAGCTGATTGAAATGATTCCAATCAGCTTTTAAAACATTGATAATCAAAGTCTTTTACTTTTTCAAAACTCTCTCAGAGCTCAATATTTTTCCATCCAAAGACCAAGAAACGATATACATTCCTGTTGGTAATGAAGATAAATCCACCCTATTTCCTTGTGCTTTTACCTTTAATTGTCCCAGCGCATCGTAGACATGAATCATTGTTTCCTCATTATCCGCATCATTCAAGTAAACGAATGATGATGTTGGATTGGGATAGATGCCCGATTCGTTCAGGGGCTGCACCTGTCTTAATACACCACAGTTCGATTGGGATTCGTAGGCTCCCATATCAATGGTACCAAAAAATCTATCATTGCCATCAATATCCACACTGAGACCGTTGGCGTTGGCATTATTACCCATATCCACAGCAGGCGAGCAAGCATCCAAGGAGAAATCCGGGTTAGCCATCAAGTCCCCTACAATATCAGAATACAGATTCGAGGTACTATTACCTATGATGGTAGAACCCTGAATGTAGCAATTCTCGGTGTTCAGATTAAGGATATTATTATTGAATGCTACCACATTCTTATCAAAATTCAAATCCTGGTGTGCTATGATGGTATTGTAGATATTCACATCCAACATATCATTATTCCCTACCTGGAATGTCATCAGGGCTTTGTTATTACTTCCTCCGATAATCGTAGAATTATATATTTCCGATGTTTGGTTCCGATTGGTAGCGATGTAAGCCACAGCATTGGCATTGGCTGCCTGGTTATTTGCGATGATGGAATTCTCAATCAGGGTATATAGGGAATTATTGATTTCAACGGCGCAACGGAAATTGGATATATTATTCGAGATGCGTGATGATCTGATGTACATGTTGGTCATGTTACTGTGATAAAGCGCACTACCGAATTCGGCCTCATTCTGAACGAAAGTAGAATGCTGAATCTCCACTGATGGTGAAAGGGTAGCAAAGACTCCTGCTCCATAAATGGCCTTGTTCCATTTGACTTCGCAATCCCTCAATGTAATGGTGGAATTAACGACATATAATCCACCTCCCCTTGATCTACCAAATGAATTGGCATTATCAGCATTCCCATCACGAATGGTCAAGCCATCCAGTAGCACATTATCCACATCCTTGACTCTTACCACATGGAAAGAATTCCCACCGTAGGTAGAAACACCATCAATGTTACCGGAGAGTATGGTTTCGTAAAGACCAGGATTCCTATCGCCACCTCCATTAGGATATCCTCCCTCAAGGCTTGAGGAATTAGGGACATCAAATGCAATCCCACGACCAGTTCCTGATGTTGGGTAATAAGTTCCTGCAGCAATCTTAATCTTGAATCCGACTCCTATGGCCAAGGCATCCTGTAAGTCAGTATATGCATCCGACCATGAAGAACCATCATTATTACCCGTAGCCATCTGATCGACATAAAGTGTAGGCTCGCAAGGGGGACAATTGGCACCTCCGCAGTCGATACCTGTTTCGTCCTGATTCATTATACCATCAGAGCAAGTAGGAAGTGGAGCCTCTGAAAAGGATTCTATCATTGCAGGAGTCGCTTCATCGCCTCCTGTACCTGAACCATTCACGGCATTTCCTATAAAATGGAAATTGACCGTGCCTGTCCCTGCAGAGGGAGCTGTCCAAGGAACGGAAAATGTACCTGTTGAGCTTTTTGCATTCTGTTCCAGATAGTCCACACCATTTAGGTTTACCACATTTGTTTGGGTAGTGGTGGGGGCTCCCATTGTTCCCGCATTAGAATTAGAAGATGTCAATGCAACTGCCTGTGCTCCATAGAATGGTGCAGAACCTGTTACTTGTAATATTACGGTATATATTTCTCCTGGTACGTAACTAGTTACAGGAACATTATTCGCATCGAATAATTGCAGAGAAGCATCTGCATTGAAATTACCTCCGGAATGACAATCGCCACACGTTATACTTGAAAGGGGAGACCCTGTTCCGTCCAATGAATTTGTATTGGCGATACCTGCTGACCTAGAACTGAAAACAAAGTATCCCAAAAACATGAATATAATCCCTGCTAGAATTGTATTTCTCCTACTCATACATTTAAAGATTTGATAAATTAATGACTTGTTCGATGGGAGATTCAAAGAAAGGGTCGGTGGAGTACATCAAAATTCATACTAATTTTAACACCACCAATTTATGACATTATAATGTAGGAAAACGGATTTGGGTTTATTGGACATATGATTTATATCTATTCCTTGGATTTTGCGCTATTTGAATGGAATGATTCATCACTCCACATCAATGAGTTGCCACTCCGAATTCGGTACTTTCGTCAGTTTTACATTGACATTCAGGTCCTTGACTTCACCAAGGACCTTTATCCTAAGCTCAGCTGTGCCCGTCCCATTCACAATCTTGATATTGCCAGTAGGAATGACGCCATAACCTGTTATACCTCCGGTTTCCCTAACAATTGTTTCGTTTTGCTCTATACCTTGTACTGCAACCTTGTAAGCATCCGAATTTTTTAAAAGTGAAGCCACAGAAAAGAACATACTTACAAAGAGCACAGATACGACCCCCATAAGAGCGAGTACCCTAAGAATCTTAGACGGTCTGTTCGGATTGGGAACCACTATCGTATTGGCAGCTTTGTCCCCTATTCTTCTTTTGTCCTGGCTTGTGGTCAGGATGAAAAACTCAATAGGCCAAATGATGAGGGATAGATTACGAATGAATAATTTAATAACTGAGGGAGTTTGGTCGGGTTGTTCTGCATTTCGTACCCTGATTCCCATAATCCACTTGCCTAGGCTTATTCCCTTAATGGAATCCTTTGCAAAGTAGAGTATGAAGCCACCAATTATAATCAAAGGGAATCCATTTAAGAGTCGCAATGCATTCTTCGCATCCATAAAAGCTGATTCCATAGAGAAGAAGACTATTGCAATCATTAATTGCATCACTATCAAATGATCAATTGCAAAAGCTACTATTCTTCTTTCTACACCTGCGGTGCTAATGGGTTGTTGCTCTTTGTTGGTTTCCATTGATAATTATTACTTACAGTGAAGAAACTGCCTGAAAATGATTTGATGATAATCGATTATTAGGCACTGGACAATCAGATTCTGAATTATCAGTAATTAATAAAACTTCCCATCCATCTTTCGGCTTCCTCTATTGTCCAGCCTTTCCTATTGGCATAATCCTCTACTTGGTCTTTGGAAACATCACCTAAACCAAAGTACTTGGATTCCGGATGTGAAAAATACCAACCACTCACGGATGCAGCGGGATACATAGCGCAATTTTCCGTCAGGGTAATTTCTGCGTTCTCAGTTACATTCAATAATTCGAATAAGGTTCTTTTTTCGGTATGTTCAGGGCAAGCCGGATAACCCGGTGCAGGTCGGATTCCCTTGTATTTTTCAGCAATCAGTGCTTCATTATCCAATGTCTCATCATTGGCGTAAGCCCAGATTTCCTTTCTGATTTTCTCATGCAACAATTCGGTAAATGCCTCTGCGAGACGGTCAGCCAGTGCCTTGACCATTATTGCATTATAGTCATCATTGGCTTCTTCGAAAGCCTTGACCTTACTTTCAATACCCAATCCAGCAGTTACTGCGAATGCTCCGATGTAATCCTTTTTACCTGTAGACTTAGGAGCGATGAAATCAGAGAGACAGAAGTTGGCCTGTCCGGGAGCTTTTTTCCTTTGTTGCCTCAAATGATTCAATACATGAATCACCTCGGTCCTGTTTTCATCCTTATAGATTTCCACTTGGTCCCTATCTATGGAATTGGCTGGAAAAACACCTAGAACAGCTTTGGCCTTTAGCCATTTCCCATCCACCATTTGCTTAAGCATTTTTTGTGCATCAATGAAAAGGGATGTTGCTTGTTCTCCTACTTTATCATCTTTCAGGATAGCGGGATATTTACCCCAAAGCTGCCATGAGGTAAAGAATGGTGTCCAATCAATATATTGAGTGATTTCTTCCAGGCTGAAGTCTTCAAAGGAAATGATTCCCTGTTGATTGGGAGCAGGCGGTGTATAATTATCCCAATCCAATTGAATTTTATTGGCTCGGGCCTTTTCTATTGGAATGTATTTCTTGATTTGTTTCCTATTTCCGAATTTCTCCTTGATTTCCTCATATTCCAATTGAATCTTTCCGATGAAATTGGCCTTATTATCATTGAGTAAGTCAGAAGCAACCGTTACGGATTTCGATGCATCCAAAACATGAATAACCCCACCCGAATACTCCGGTGCAATCTTGACTGCCGTATGGGTTCTGGAAGTCGTTGCGCCACCAATCAAGAGTGGTATCTTGAAATCCTGGCGTTCCATTTCCTTAGCTACATGGACCATTTCATCCAAACTTGGTGTAATCAACCCACTCAAACCAATGATATCCACATTTTCCTCCTTCGCTTTCTTCAGGATGTTCGCAGCAGGAACCATTACCCCCATATCCACGATTTCATAGTTGTTGCACCCTAGGACAACCCCTACAATATTCTTCCCGATATCATGGACATCACCCTTGACGGTTGCCATAAGAATCTTTCCCTTGGAACCTGAATCGGAATCCTGTTTTTCTTCCTCAATGAATGGGTTCAGGTAAGCTACGGCCTTTTTCATTACCCTAGCAGACTTCACTACTTGGGGGAGGAACATCTTTCCCTCTCCGAATAAGTCACCTACGATATTCA
Organism: Saprospiraceae bacterium; assembly: GCA_020631355.1. Classification (GTDB taxonomy): domain Bacteria; phylum Bacteroidota; class Bacteroidia; order Chitinophagales; family Saprospiraceae; genus JAHDCE01. The sequence goes on from JAHDHL010000001.1 coordinate 267,946, forward strand.
TACCATCCATCAATGGCCCCTCGATGACCTCCAATGGTCGGTCATATTGCTGCCTTGCTTCTTCTGTATCCTCCTCGATGAATTCGGTGATACCCTTGACCAAGGCATGACTCAACCTTTGCTGTACGGTTCCTTCTCGCCAGGTCAAATCCTGTTGTCTTTTCTTTCCGCCTTGCCCCTTTACCTTTTGTGCATATTCGGTCAGTGCATCCGTTGCGTCAGGATGCCTATTGAACAGCACATCTTCCACCAATGTCTTCAGTTCTGCAGGAATATCCTCATATACCTCAAGCATACCTGCATTCACGATTCCCATATCCATTCCGGCCTTAATGGCATGATATAGGAACGCAGAGTGCATGGCTTCCCGAATCACATTATTCCCTCGATAAGAAAACGAAATATTACTCACTCCGCCACTTACTTTGACAAGTGGCATTTTCTCTTTTATTTGTCTTGTAGCTTCGATAAAATTGATTGCATAATCGTTATGCTCATCAATACCTGTTGCGACAGCAAAGATATTAGGATCAAAAATGATATCCTGAGGAGGAAAACCAACCCTATTCACCAGAATATCATACGCTCGTTCACAAATGGCTACTTTCCGGTCTATGGTTTCTGCCTGTCCTTCCTCATCGAATGCCATGACTACTGTTGCGGCACCATATCTTCTAACGATTTTGGCTTGGCGAATGAATTCTTCCTCTCCCTCTTTCAGGGAAATGGAATTGACAATAGCTTTTCCTTGGACACATCTTAATCCTGCCTCAATCACACTGAACTTTGAGGAGTCAATCATGATTGGCAACTTGGCAATGTCCGGTTCGGAAGCAATCAGGTTCAGGAATCTGACCATTGCAGCTTCTGAATCCAGCATCCCCTCATCCATATTGACATCTATAACCTGGGCTCCTCCCTCAACTTGTTGCCTGGCTACGGATAGTGCTTCAGCATATTTTTCCTCCTTAATCAATCGGGCGAATTTCCTTGAGCCAGTCACATTGGTTCTTTCACCTACATTGATGAAGTTCATATCCTCCCTAACCGTAAGTGGTTCCAGTCCAGCGTATTGGGATTCAGTCGTTCGGTTGATTACATTCCTAGGTTTTCTACCCTTGACCTTATCCGCCATTGCTCTGATATGGTCAGGTGTCGTTCCGCAACAACCTCCCACGACGTTGACGAATCCAGCTTCAACGAATTCGTCAATGTAGCCACTCATTTCATTCTCATCCTGATCATATTCACCAAAACGATTGGGTAGGCCTGCATTAGGATATGCACTGACGAGGCAATCGGCCATTTTGGATAATTCCTCAATGTGAGGACGCATTTCCGTTGCACCCAAGGCGCAGTTAAAACCGATGGAAAAGAGATTAGCATGATTTACGGATACCCAAAACGCTTCAGCGGTCTGTCCTGATAAGGTTCTTCCACTTGCATCCGTAATTGTTCCTGAAACCATGATGGGTAGGGCAACTCCTTTATCTTCATAGACCTTATCTATGGCAAAGAGTGCTGCCTTTGCGTTCAAAGTATCAAAAATCGTTTCTACCAAAATCAAATCAGCACCACCATCCACTAGACCAGAAACTTGGGTATAATATGCATCGGCCATTTCCTCAAAAGTAACAGCCCTATACCCTGGGTCATTCACATCCGGAGAAATGGATAGTGTCCTATTGGTAGGACCGATGGCTCCTGCTACGAATCTGGGTTTATCCGGAGTAGAATAGGCTGCACAAGCCTTTTTGGCTACTCGAGCTGATTCATAGTTAATTTCGTAGGCCAATTCTTCCATTTGGTAATCAGCCTGTGCAATGACAGTACCACTGAACGTATTGGTTTCTACAATATCGGCGCCCGCTTCCAGATAAGCCTTGTGGACTGCTTCCACAATATCGGGCTGGGTGATGGACAACAAATCATTATTCCCTTTCACATCACAGGGATGATCCTTGAATCGTTCTGTCCGGAAATCTGCCTCTGTGAGTTTATATTGTTGGAGCATGGTTCCCATTGCTCCATCAATGACTAAGATTCGTTCCTTTGCTATCTCTCTGATATCCTTACTCATTACGCCGTCTTTTTTAAGAAGTCCAAAGATATGAAATGCTGTATTGAAGAGGTATGAATTAATACAATTTAGATGTACCAATTGTTCCTTGGATTGGAGTTTATTGGATATGCTCTGCAATTTTCAAGTCTATCGCAAAGCAACCATTCCTTAAATTATTCCGTCTTGGAAAAAACACATGCAAAATTCATCCCCTATGAAACAACTATTATTCCTCACCTTAATTTCCTTTTTGTCATCATTTTCTTTCGCCCAAGAAAATGATGACAATTTCTTTTTCAAGACAAGTAATGATTCATTAGGAAAATCCTACGGCATGGCATTAATGCCTCCTGTTTTCGATACCATTACAATCAAAAAAATCACCCAATATAAAACAGGACATTCATACCCTATCCTCAATATTAAAACCGACACAATCTATAGTGATAGTTTCATCCTAACCCAACCTAATCATTATCACATAATAAAAGAATATGCTGACACTATCCATCGAATAGAATTATTCCAAGAAAGATACTCATGGTTAGATAGTAAGGCTTGCAATCATAATTATGAATATGTAACGGAGACTTATATTCTACAAGACGAGCATCAATCCTGGCATTTCGAAAAAGGATTTTTCTTGAATAGCGAAAATTGGAAAATAAAAAAACACCCTCCACTATATGCGACTAGGATTCTGAAAGTAGTAAAATCTCCTTGTGACCCGAGAACAAACATAAACCCTGCGCAATACCGAACTGTAATTTATGTAAAACCCCACAAGGATATTAAGGATTGGCAAATGAAAAACATCAATTCTTTGTGTAAAAAATATAGGGTCATCAAAAATATAACCAGGACAACGGGCTTTACAACCACTCCTGAAATCACTGAAAATTTCACCAGTAAAAAACTGATAAAAAACTCAAGGAAAGCATTGATTGAAATCCAATCCAACATCCAGAATAAAGAATTAAAGCTCATTCAAAAACAACTATATTATTTTGGCCATTTCAATGGCCAAATATCCGGAACACTTGACGAACCAACCCAGATAGCCATATTGGATTATCAATACAGAAACAACTTACCTATCGGGCAAATACACCAGAAGTTCATCCAGCATATACTAAGTCGCAAAACTCCTTTCAATCCTATATAAACACTAAGAATCACCTTTTCTAAGGAAAAGGTGATTCTTAGCTGACTGCTTCCTTTTTCACCCCAAACAAAATTATCAACAAAATAAAATTATTTTGTTGATAATTAATTGGTGACCATTAAACATTTTGGTTAAAAAATGGAACGTGATTTAGGTATTTTTTGTTTTTATATTAAACGCCTTAATCATGAAATTAATTCAGCAAAAAATAATTCAATCCAAACATTTATTGAATGTTTATTTACATCAATTTTCAGGTAATTTAAAACTAAATGGTTTTAAATATTTAATTATTATTTTCGCAGGATTAATCATTTCCACAAAAGATGTGGATTTCCAATTAAAATTAACAAAAAACGAAACGAATCAAAAAACAAACCATACAGATAGTTTAATACAAAAAATATCTTTTTCAGAAAAAGAACAACCCCCTAAACCACAATTAATAAAATACACATCAGAAAAAGAAAAAAGATTTTTATCATATATTGATAAAAACCATAAATTAGCTATTATAGAAATGAAAAAATATAAAATACCTGCCTCTGTAACATTGGCACAAGGTATTTTAGAAACAAATGGAGGAAAATCAAAATTAGCAACAAATTGCAATAATCATTTTGGAATAAAATGTTTTTCAAAAAAATGCAAAAAAGGACATTGCAAAAATTTCAGTGACGACTCACATAAGGATTTTTTCAGAAATTATTCTTCTACAAAAGAATCATACAGAGCTCATTCTATTTTTCTACAAAAAAATAGATATAAAAAATTATTTAATTATAATTCTAAAGATTACAAATCCTGGTGTTACGAATTAAAAAATGCAGGTTATGCAACCGACCCTAATTATCCCAATAAATTAATTTCAATTATTGAAAAATATAAACTTTATCAATTTGATGAATAAATCGAAATTCGATTTATTCATCAAAAAATGCGGATTAAATAATCCGCATTTTTTGATGAAATATTTACGTTACAATTAATGGGTTTGGATACGATGTATCCAAACCCATTAATTGTATTCACACTTTGATTCCCTCAACCATTCCTCCTTTACCTTGTTTCCCAATCATCCATCAATGAAGCTTGTCGCAATTGGATGTAGCGAATTTTCACTACATCCAATTGCGAAGACTTGAAATTGTAATTATCTTCAAGCCGATTTAACAAAAAGAGAATCATGTCAAAACAGTTTCCACACTTACTCAAACCCTTAGACTTAGGGTTTACTACATTGAAAAACAGAACCTTAATGGGTTCCATGCATACAGGATTAGAAGAACTTCCTGGCGGAATTGAAAGATTAGCCGAATTCTATGCTGAAAGAGCAAGAGGTAATGCGGGTCTGATTGTAACAGGAGGAATTGCTCCCAATGAAGAAGGAGCTGTTTTCATGGGTGGTTCCAAACTCACCAATGAGAAGGAAGCTGAACACCATAGAGTCATCACTAAGGCAGTCCATGACAATGGAGGTAAAATCTGCATGCAGATTTTACATACGGGTCGTTACGCATACAGCCCTAATCTTGTGGCTCCATCCGCTATCAAATCCCCTATTACTCCTTTCCCACCAAAGGCTTTGGCTTCTGAGGATGTTGAAAGAACCATTAATGATTATGCACATTGTGCCAAGATGGCCCAATCAGCAGGTTATGATGGCGTAGAGGTAATGGGCTCAGAGGGCTACCTCATTAATCAGTTCATCGTTAGCAAAACGAACAAGCGTGAGGATGAATGGGGTGGTTCATACGAAAACAGAATTAAGTTTCCTATTGAAATCGTCAAGAGAACGAGGGAGGCTGTCGGACCTAACTTCATCATCATATACAGATTATCCATGCTGGATTTAGTGGATGACGGAAGTACTTGGGAAGAAGTTGTACATCTAGCCAAAGAAATTGAAAAAGCGGGAGCTACGATTATCAATACAGGCATCGGATGGCACGAAGCAAGGGTCCCAACCATTGCCACGATGGTTCCTAGAGGAGGATTCAGCTGGGTAACCAAGCGTATGATGGGTGAAGTGAATATTCCATTGGTCACGACGAACAGAATCAATATGCCGGGCATAGCTGAGGAAATACTAGCTGATGGCCATGCGGATATGGTTTCCATGGCTCGTCCTTTCTTGGCTGACCCTTATCTGGTTCAGAAAGCCATGGACAACAAAGTGGACGAAATCAATACTTGTATCGGATGTAACCAAGCTTGTCTGGATCATACATTCGAACTAAAAATTTGTTCTTGCCTTGTAAATCCAAGGGCTTGTTTTGAAACAGAAATCGTTATTGAACCCACTACTGCCAAAAAGAAAATTGCTGTGGTAGGTGCGGGTCCTGCTGGATTGGCAGCTTCCACTACCGCTGCAGGTAGAGGGCACGAAGTCCATTTATTCGAAGCTTCAGGAGAAATCGGTGGACAATTCAACATGGCCAAGGAAATCCCCGGAAAGGAAGAATTCCATGAAACCATTCGCTATTTCAATAAGCAGATTGAGCTAACCGGAGTCAACCTACACCTGAATACAAGGGCGGATGCCATGTTGCTTTCCGATTTTGATGAAGTTATCCTAGCGACTGGAATCAGCCCTAGAAAACCGAATATTGATGGAATCGACCATCCTAAGGTAATGAGTTATATTGATGTGCTTTCACACAAGAAGCCTGTCGGCAAATCCGTTGCCGTAATCGGTGCGGGAGGAATCGGATTCGATGTTTCCGAATACCTGACACACGAGGGAGAGTCATCTGCATTGAATGTGGAACATTACATGGATGAATGGGGTGTGGATATGAACTATGAAAAGGGTGGAGCACTCAAACCTGCTTCCCCTCCTCCTCCGGCAAGGGAAGTCTACCTATTGAAGCGTTCCCAAGGAAAGCATGGTGCGAATCTGGGTAAGACAACAGGATGGATACATAGAGCCAGCCTCAAGGCTAAGAAAGTGAATATGATAGGACAAGTCAATTACGACAAGATTGACGATGAGGGTCTACACTACACCAGAGGTGGGGAATCATTCGTACTTCCCGTCGATAATGTGGTGATTTGTGCCGGACAATTACCCTTAAGGGAATTGTTTGAGCCATTGGAGCAAAAAGGAATTTCCGTACATCTGATTGGCGGAGCTGATGAAGCTGCGGAATTGGATGCCAAAAGAGCCATTGACCAAGGAATTCGCTTGGCAGCCAAGCTCTAACTAATATGTCCTTTAGGATACAAACTGATGCCAGTCAATGACTGGCATCAGTTTTTTATTTCGAATTCATCCCGATCATTCAGGAATGGTAATTTCTTCCTAATCTCATGGATTTCATTCCGCTCTAGGGTAAAGGTTAGGATTCCCTCCCTATCAATTAGTTCCTCATACACTTCTCCATATGGATTGATAATAGCGGAATGCCCATCATAATCAATTCCATTGCCATCCTTTCCCACAATGTTCACCCCTAGCACAAAACATTGATTCTCTATCGCCCGCGCTTGTAATAATTTAGCCCAGGCATCACTGCGTTTTTTAGGGAAATTCGCCACATAAATCAATACGTCATAATTTTCCACATTCCTAGCCCAAACAGGGAATCTCAAATCATAGCAAATCAGTGGACATATCTTCCATCCATGATAATCAAACACCAGTTTTTCGGCTCCTCCCCTAAATGTTTCGTGTTCCTTGGCCAAGGTGAACAAATGCTTCTTGTCATATTGCAAGTGGGTACCATCAGGATGCATCCAAATGAATCGGTTATAGTAAGCATTATCCTCACTGATAATCAGGGAACCACAAATTACCATATCCAATTCAGAAGCCATCTTCCGCATCCACGCTACACTCTCCCCATCCATTCCCTCTGCCAATTCAAGCGCATTCATGGAGAAGCCCGTACTGAACATCTCCGGAAGAATAATCACATCCGTTTTTCCTTTCAGGTTAACTATCCTATCTCCAATTCGGGATAAATTCTCATTTGGGGATTCCCAAACAAGACTCATTTGCACCAATGAAACCCTTAGCTGATTCATAATTGATTCTTTTTAGAATAATGGAGGATTCTCATATCACTTTCCGAACATATAATCCCTTTCCACCTTTGCAATCCTTAGTTGATATTCCCCATACCAATCAGACTTCCCTTTACGCTGCGCCTCCCTATGTTCCACATGCTTTTTCCACTTGGAAATGGATTCCAAATCTTTCCAATAAGACACCGTCACACCAAATCCATTATCATCCCGATAACTCTCATGAGAAAGATATCCCTCTTGTTCCGAAGCCAAACGAACCATCCTTATGGCCATATTATCATAGGCTTCCTTGTCCCCATCATTTCGTTTTGATGAGAAAATAACGGCATAATATGGAGGTGATGGTGTTTTAGGCAACATAATGGATGGGTTTTTGCTGAATTCAAATATCCATTTTCATTAATATGAAAATAAAATAACGGAAACCCTAAGGAACTATTATTTTTGCAATCCAATTGGTTAGTGCAAGGTAAATAGAATCGTTACTAAGTGTATTGATAATTCTCATTTTATTACCAATACGATTTTAGCAAGATGATCATTGAATCCTTGAAACTTTAAAATCTTTCATTTTAAAATCATTTCAGTATGTATCGTACTCACAATTGCGGAGAATTACGCATGGAAAACGTAGGCGAGGAAGTGGTACTCAGTGGATGGGTACAAAAATCCAGGGACTTAGGTTACATGATGTATACAGACCTGCGAGATCGATACGGCATCACCCAACTGATTTTCAACGAGCAAGTTACCGAAAAGGAGCTGTTCGAATCAGCCAGGACATTGGGTAGGGAGTATGTCGTAAGAGTAAAGGGTAAGGTGATTGAACGTCAATCCAAGAACCCGAACATCCCAACAGGAAACATCGAAATCGAAGTAACCGATCTCGATATATTGAATGCCTCCAAGGTGCCGCCTTTCACCATCGAGGACGATACGGACGGAGGTGATGATCTTAGAATGAAGTATCGCTACCTAGACCTAAGAAGAAAACCCGTCCAGGAGAATTTGTTCTTCCGTTCACAATTGGCTGTTGAAACGAGGAGTTATCTTTCCAAGGAGGGATTCATCGAAGTGGAAACGCCGGTACTGATTAAGAGTACACCAGAGGGTGCTAGGGATTTTGTCGTTCCTAGTCGAATGAACAAGGGACAATTCTATGCATTACCACAATCCCCACAAACATTCAAGCAAATCTTGATGGTGGGTGGGTTTGATAAATATTTCCAAATCGTAAAATGCTTCAGGGATGAGGATTTACGAGCGGACAGGCAACCTGAATTCACGCAGATTGACTGCGAAATGTCTTTCGTCACGCAAGAGGATATCCTAAATACATTCGAGGGACTGACCAGATACTTGTTCAAGACCTGCTTGGATGTGGAATTACCCCAATTCCCTAGGATGACCTATGATGACGCTATGCGCCTATATGGTTCGGATAAGCCTGATGTTCGTTTCGGAATGCAGTTTGTGGAGTTGGGCAAGGAAGATTTACCAGAGGGATTCCCTGTTTTTGATAGTGCCGAATTGGTGGTAGGTATCAATGCTGAGGGACAAGCCGGCGAATATTCCAATAAGGATATCAAGAAACTGACTTCCTGGATGCAGCGTCCCCAAATCGGAGCAAAAGGATTGGTTTATGTGAAGTTCAACGAAGACGGAAGTATCAAATCCAGTATCGGTAAGTTCTACTCTGATGAAGTACTCGCCCAATGGGGAGAGAAATTCGGAGCTAAGAAAGGCGATATGTTACTCATCCTTTCTGGTGAGGAAGAAAAAACCCGTAAGCAACTGAATGAATTGCGTTTGGAAATGGGTTCAAGAATGGGATTGAGAAAGCCTGATGACTATAAGCCTCTATGGGTAGTTGACTTTCCATTGTTAGAGTGGGATGAGGATACTGAACGTTTCCATGCGATGCACCACCCATTCACTTCCCCCAAGAAAGAGGATGTGGAAAGGATGCTCAATGGCGACCACGAAACAATGAAAGCCCTTAGAGCTGATGCCTATGACATGGTCATCAATGGTGTGGAAATCGGTGGTGGCTCCATTCGTATCCATGACAGGGATTTACAATCTAAGAATTTCGACCTACTTGGTTTCACCAAGGAGGAAGCAGAAGCTCAATTCGGATTCCTATTGGGAGCATTCGAATATGGCGCACCACCACATGGTGGCCTGGCATTCGGTTTCGATAGGTTATGTGCTGTTATGATGGGGCAGAATTCCATCCGCGACTTCATTGCATTCCCTAAGAATAACCAAGGAAGGGATATGATGATTGATGCACCATCACCTATCCATGATGAACAATTCGATGAGCTTTGTATTCAGTTGAACTTACCTGAAGAAGAAGCTTAATCACATATCATAAGGAGAAAAATCACCGACTCCATTGTCTTAAAAGGCAATGGAGTTTTTATTTTGGAGCCATAACAGAACAACCCAAAACCTTTCTTCCATACAAAAGAATGGGTTATCTTTAGTAAAGAAACCCATCCAAAGACTACCGATTCTTTATCAGGTATGAAGTATATTCATCTTCATTAAAACAACAACCATGAAATTCCCCACTTCCCTTTTTGCATTCTTTCTTGTTACAGGAATCATCCATTCCATTCATGCCCAGGGAACGTTCTTTGGTGAGAGATATGATATTGTTTCTGATTCAACGATATATTCTTACCCTAACCATTTCGACTTAGTGGATATTGACCATGACGGTTTTACAGATATCGTTTTCTCTAGTAGCTTTTCTGAGTATCGTAAAGTGGCTTGGTATCCCAATAATGGAGATGGCACATTCGGACAGTACAAAGTAATAGAGGGGGATTTGAATTTCATCATAAACAAAGTGATATCTGCAGATTTGGATGGAGATGGATTCACGGATATCCTTGCCTATGGATTCAGCCAAGTTGAGGGATATATCTTATCATGGTATAAGAATAATGGAGCAGGCATTTTCAGTGACAACCAAATCATAACAACGCAAATTTCATATGAAGCTAATGTACAACTAGGTGATCTAAATGATGATGGACACATGGACATCTTCGTCGTGGAACCCAATCCGAATGGACACATGGCTTGGTTTGAGAATGATGGGATGGCCAACTTCTCCGACAAGGTCATTATTTCTGCTTATAGCTGTATCGTAATAGAAGATCCTTTCATTGGTGACATCAATATGGATGGCCATACAGATATTGTCATGAGTTGTGAATCCCAAGGCATAAAATGGTATGCCGGGAATGGCACAGGAACTTTCAGTACAGGAATCAGCATCAATGCTAACATCTATGGTGACATTGAGTTTGTGGATATGGATGAGGATGGGGATTTGGATTTTCTTTGTTCTTCCGATGAGGATGAAATCATTCTACAGAAAAATCATGGGGCAGGAATTTTTGACAATCCCATCGTACTGTATAGCCTCCCTTCCAATTATCTGATTGTCCCCTTTAAAATGGCTGATATAGACGGGGATTCAGACTTGGATATCATTACCGAATTAGACCCTGGCAACTATGACTATGCAAGTGAATTGGTCTGGATAGAAAATACAGGTAATCAAATCTATGGAAGCCCTATCTATTTTGATTCCGCTTTCTATGGACCGCATAATATCAAAACAGGTGACCTCAATAATGATGGAACATTAGATATCGTAGCCATTGCTCGTAATAAGTTCGAATTCTCTGGTAAAGGAGAATTCGTTTGGTATGATGATGTAGGAGGAACTGAAAACTTTAGCCAGCAATTCAACCAGTTACAATTCACCCCTGAGAATAATCAAATTTCAATAGATTGGGATTCAGACGGGGATATGGATATTCTAACGTGGAGGGGCATACGTGTCCATCTATTTGAAAATGATGGTACCGGTAATTTTTCAAGTATCGATTTGGGTACCCTCCATTTTGAAACCAATATATACTACCAACTTGATGAAGTCAGAATCGAACCAGTAGATATGGATGAGGATGGAGATATGGATATTGTACTGTCTTATGGCAAGACAGTCAACTGGCATGAAAATGATGGGAATAATTCATTCACCTCTCATACCATAGAAAATCTGGATACACCTTGGGGTTTTGATGCAATGTATGTCGGTGATGTGGATTCAGATGGGGATATTGATGTCATTTGCAGCGAAAAGGATTTAATCTGGTATAAGAACGATGGCGCCCAGAATTTTACTCCAGATATCATTTACACCATTCCTAATTATTACTACCAACAATTCACCCAAATCTTGAGTGCGAATATCGACGCTCCCTCCCATAAGGAACTTGTCCTGAGAACCAAGCAAAATGAAGTTTACTGGATCAAGAACTGGGGGAATAACGTATTCGGGGACATTCTTAAATATGTAGGAGAAGTTGACAACCTGAATGCCATCGGAATAGAAGATATGGACTCCGATGGCGACAATGATATTTATATCCAAACTAACATTGTTGATAATTCAGGTTGGTTCGCCAATGATGGCGTAGGTAATTTCGGGAGCCTGAACTCGCTCCCTGATTATATTAATCAAATTGAATGGTATGGCTCTGTCCAGCATCACCTAAGTAATGCTGATATTGATGGAGATGGTGATCCGGACTTGATATCTTCAGTAAGGGACGGAATACTCTGGTATGAAAATATGGGTAATGGCAATTTCCCTAACCACCCCATATTGGTAGTTGCAATAAAAGAATCCTTCCATCATCTTTGTGCTGATTATGATGGGAATGGAACGTTGGATATCTCCACTTTTATCCAAACTGGCACCAATTCAGCCAATACGAAAAATTACATGGTATGGATTAGCAATCAATATGACCAAGGATTATTTGTGGATCAGAATGCATCGGGTAGCAATGATGGTAGTTCATGGGAGAATGCATTCCTTGATTTGCAGGATGCCCTTGCCATAGCCCAGGATGAGGACATCATATATATTGCAGAGGGCAACTATCTGCCTACCAATGATGGAAAAAGAGGCGTCTACTTTGATATTCCCAATGGTGTTACATTGGTTGGGGGTTATAACACAGGTGGTACAATACTAGACCCCTCATTGTATCCCACGATACTCTCGGGTGACATTGACAATGACATGAGCCTTGATGGCAATTCATTCCATGTGGTGACTATCAAGGATGTGAATGATGTCAAACTTGAGAACCTAACCATACAGGGAGGCAATGCGGATCATCCCTCGTCTTTCTCAAGAAGTAAGGGGGGAGGAATATTCATCAAGAATGCGACTGCTTGCTTGGAAAACATACAGTTCATAGGAAATCGTGCCATCAAAGGGGGAGGACTCTACGCTACCAATACATCATTTGTGGATATTCATCATTCTCATTTCGAACAGAATGAAGCGGGGAATGGAGCAGCTTTGTATTGTAGCTATGGAACCGAATTCTCACTTCATTATTCATCCGTTATAGATAATACATCCACAGTTCGTTGTGCCATTGAGGCATACAATACTCCTTATTCACAAATATCCCACTGCCTGATTGCAAATAACGAATCCGTGTATGCCAATGCCATCGGCCTTACGGCCAATACACTTGACCAAACCGTTGATATCAATCATTCTACCATTTTGGGTGGCAATGCAGATAAGTTCCTGATTACCATGCAAACAGGACAGAATTATGAGTTGGATGTAATGATGGTCAATAATATTATAGCACACAACGATCCTGATTTCAACAGGAATGTCATAGCTTTTAACCCTGGGATTTTAAATTTCAATCATCATCATTGCTACTTCCAAGGCTCATCTGTCATTGGAAATGGGAATAATAATTACTTTTCTGCCATTGATGGACCTCTGTATTTCGATGCGGCATATACTCCTATCCCTTGCGCCCCGACTGTTAATGTCGGAGACAATACAAGTCTTGACCATGATTATTATCTCGAAGACTTAGCTGGGAACCAGCGATTCAGGCACATGAATATAGATATCGGTGCTTTTGAAACCCAAACAGAATGCAGTACCACACTGAATCCTCTATCTAAGTTTGCGGATGATACAACTGAAGAATCCATCCAAAATAAGGATGCTAGTATAAACGAATTCGTTATCAGTCCAAACCCTACGAATGGGTTACTCTATATTGATTTTGAATTAGAATCAAACAGCACACTTGAATGGAGACTCACTGATATATTGGGTCGCACCATCTTTTATGAAAAAGAAAATTCCCAAAAGGGAATGAATCATAAAACATTGGATTTACATCCCTTAGATACAGGAATATATTGGCTATCTGTTTACCAGGCAAATAAGATTACAACGTATAAGGTGATGAAATCAAGTCGTTAGGATGCTATTATGGTCTGGTGCCTAAAGTTTAGATTATGAATACTTAATCCAGCTTTAATGTCCAATCCATAATTTTGGTAATCGCTTCGTCTTTCATACGATACAATTCCTTTTCCATTCTGGTAGGTCCGATTTTGGTATTGAGCCAGTGGTTCGTATCATCAATCACCTTGATAGTTATCATCTTATTATTGAACCGCTCCAAGATTTCCGTTTCCCTATCACTACTCACTATCTTATCTTCCGAACCCATCAGGTACAACATGGGCTTATCCAATTCTTTAAGGATTTTTTCATGATTGAGCCTGATTAAATCTATCTGAAGTGGATTAATTACAAGATGCAAGGCTTTCTTGAATCCCATTTCTTTCATTTTTCGCTTAGCGATTTTTTTCAGTTCCTTTTCATTCTCATGTGCAACAACCAAGGAAATCATCTCATCCACAAATTGCACGACAGCGGCCTTACTCTTACCCTTAACCGAATAAAATCCATCGCTATTACATTCAGCTTGGTATTTTATGAACGCCCCATTTTTTTCAACAGGTGTACCAATAAGGATAATGAAATCATAAGCACATTTCTTCCCATAGGAATCAAGGGAAGCCATTCCTCCCATACTATGTCCTAGGACTCCAATTTTTTTCCCGATGAATCGATCATCATTCCTCAAATGTCGGAAGCATGCACTAAGGTCATTAGATAGCGTTGTTGCTTTATAGTCGTATTTACCTTTGGATTTACCCACACCCCTTTCATCAAACCTATATATGGCAATACCATTCTCAAGGAAGTTTTCAGCCAGCACAAAGTGGGAATGTCGGGTATCTTTCCCACTTCCCGGAACTATGATAACCAATTTATCATATCCTGACTTGGGCGATATGAGCGTACCACCTAATTCTATTTTTGCCGCTCTGTTCTCAAAATTAATTTCCTCATATTCATACTTTATCGAATCAATGATTTCCTGCTCATATTCAAATATAACTTGTGAATGAACAGTGTGAATAAGGAGTATGGATAGTAAGGTTGTATATGATATTTTCATATGGAAATGCATTTGGTATTAATGGTGTTTGAGGTATTCTAGCATCATTAAGTATGTATCCTAAAGAGGATTATATTGAAGTATATTGCACTATTGGATTCTTTTATGGAATTTATATTTCAATTATCTAATCCTTATAATGATATCCTGACCGACTACTTTTTTCAAATCCCTAGCTATAATTGCACTTGAGATATTTTTGAATCAAGACGGCATCATAATATCAATTACACCTGACATCAAAACAAACTCAACTGAGGTTTCTTCATCTGTTCGAACAAATCCAAGTTGTATGGTGGGGTAGTCCTCCCTCTGAGATATTTCTCCCTCGCCAGTTTGAACTGCTGTTTGACCATCATGGCATAATGCCCCTCTCCGGACATTCGTTTCCCAAATCTGGAATCAGACAATTGGCCGCCATGCACATCCTTGATTTGATTGATGATCTTATCAGCTTTATCAGGCATGACCTTGGTCAGCCAATCCATGAAGATTTCACCTACATCACCATTGAGCCTAACCATCGTATAACCTATGGACCTTGCGCCTCTTTCAGCAATTTCCTTGGCCAAAGGAAGAATCTCGTGGTCGTTCAATCCCGGAATAATCGGTGCCATCATGACATTAACAGGCACACCTGCCTTATGCAAACGTTCTACCGTTTCCAATCTTCTTAAAACGGATGAAGTCCTAGGTTCCAGCACCCGTCTCATCTCATCATCCAATGTGGTGATTGAAATAGAAACATGAACCAAACCATGCTGAGCTAATTTCTCCAATATATCTAAATCCCTCAAGATTAAGCTATTCTTAGTAATCACGCTTACAGGGTGCCTGTATTTCCAGCAAACCTCAAGTATCTTTCTTGTGATTTCCTTTTCCTTTTCAACTGGTTGGTAACAATCCGTATTCCCGGATAACATGATAGGGGCGGGCTTCCAGTTCTTGGACTTGAATTTCTGTTCCAATAATTCGGGAACATTCTGCTTGACCAAAATCTTTTGTTCAAATTCCAAGCCTGCACTATATCCCCAATAGGTATGGGTATTCCTAGCATAGCAATAAACACAACCGTGTTCACAGCCTTGATAGGGATTCATGGAATAACCTGCGGGAATATCAGGACTTTTCACCTTATTGATGATGGTTTTGGGATGGACAGGAATGAATTCAGTCCTGATTTTATCATCCGACTCATGTTGTTCCCAGTCAATAGGCTGAGTATCATACTGTAATCGATGAAATGGATTTACAGTATTGATTTGTGCTCCTCGTCCTTTGATGTACTGTATTTCTGCATACTTCATATTTTTAATTTAAAACAATTATTTTTAATAATCAAATTATTGACAAATATTTTGTTTTAAACAGGTACTATGATTAATATTTTGGAACTCCAAGAGTAACATTCCTGTTAACATCATTACATTTGCAAACTGGAAATGAAAGACTTCAAACCTTTTCATTCCTAATTAGAATTAAATATTTCAATTGAATTGATTGTTATCTATCCTGTTGTCAGAAATATGGATTATATCCACAGCGATACAACCTGATAATACCTTTCATCTCAACATTCAAAAACACAGTACCATGACACCTGATCAATTAAAAGGTCTTCGTACGAAAATGGGCACCCTTGCCCACTATCTTTGACGTCCCTAACAGGAAAATGAAAATTGAGGACAAGGAAGCCCTCAGTCTTGACCCTAATTTCTGGGACGACCCCAAAAGAGCCGAATCCATTCTCAAGGAAATCAAACTCCATAAATATTGGGTAGGTATATACGAGGATACCGAACAAGTAGTCGAGGACACAGCCGTCCTCTACGATTTCTATAAGGAGGGGGAAAGTACGGAGGAAGAAGTGGAAGAATCCTACCTTGAGGCCGTTAAGAAAATAGAGGAAATGGAATTCAGGGCGACCTTGAACAAGAAAGAGGACGAGCTGAATTGTATTCTTGAAATCAATGCAGGTGCAGGAGGAACGGAAAGCTGCGACTGGTCATCCATGCTCGAACGGATGTATGTCATGTGGGCGGAAAAAAATGGTTTCAAGGTAAAACAACTGGATCGCCAAGAGGGGGATGTTGCTGGCATCAAATCCGTGGAGATGGAAATCACCGGTGAGTTTGCTTACGGGTTACTCAAGGGTGAGAATGGCGTACATCGTTTGGTTCGAATCAGTCCATTCAATGCCCAGGGAAAAAGAATGACTTCGTTCTCGTCGGTATTTGTACATCCTGTTGTGGATGATAGTATCGAAATCAAGGTCAATCCTGCTGATTTGAAATGGGATACATTCAGAGCCAGTGGAGCGGGTGGACAGCACGTAAATAAGACAGAATCAGCCGTAAGGGTAACACATATTCCGTCTGGTTGTGTGGCAGAATGCCAAGAGGAGCGTTCGCAGCATATGAATAGGGAAAAGGCCATTCAAAAACTGAAGAATCTACTTTATGAATTGGAACTCCAAAAACAATATGCTGAAAAGGATAAGGTGGAAGCAGGGAAAATGAAAAATGAATGGGGCTCCCAAATCCGTTCCTATGTATTAGATGATAGATGGGTCAAGGATTTGCGCTCAGGATATAAGGTCCATAATCCGGATAAGGTTCTGGACGGGGATTTGAATGAATTCCTGAAATCTGTCCTGATGATGAATTCACTGAAGATAGAGGATTAATCATACCCCGGCAGTCCAAATCTCGTATAAACTAAAAGCCCCGCTTGTAACCAAGCGGGGCTTTTATCATTACATCAATTGATTATTGATGTATCAATTGGCGCGGATGGTAACTGTCTCACCTATCCAACATCCAATCTTATAGGTTCCTCCAACTTTGTATCCATTCATGAATACATCTTCCTTAGCTGGAAGCTGGCCACTATATGCGTTAATATTCTTACTAGCACTTGCCTGCACCTCAGGATCAGAATCCACTGACTTGGCCTTGCTCCACTGATTCACAGCAGCGATGATTACCATTCTCTGTTCGAAACCATTCTTTCCACAGCTTCTTGCAGACTTGGCATACAAGTCACCCAATAGGATATATGGCTTTCCGTTGCTTGGATTCAAGGAAGTCGACTTTCTGATATGCTCCCTAGCCTTGGAATACTGCTTCAGTTTACGACCATATGTTACAGCCAGATAATAGTGTAAATCGGCCTTTGCAGATGGATCGGACTCTTGGTCGATAGCTTCCTTATACTTCGTTACGGCAGTATTGTAATCTCCTGTCTTGTAAGCTTGGTTAGCAACATAAGCAGGGTTGTTATCCAACTGCTCTTGCTTCAATCTCGCCAATTCCTCTCTCTGGGCAGCTTTCTTATTAGCCAAATCCGTTTCCATTTTCTTGTAGATTTCCATCATCAATGGTTCGGACTCCGTACATCCATATTGTGCCAAACGAGCGTATACACTTTCGTAGGTAGCCTTATCATTAGGATTCGCGTCATACTCAGGTTTAATCTTGGCCAAGTGGTATGAACAACCGAAAATCTCATCAGCAATCTGCTCGAATCTTTGGTTTGCCAAATCCTTTTGTTGCTGATAATAATTAGAAAACTTAGGATTACCTGCGATATTCTTATCACATACCTTATTCAGGTATTCATGGACTCCCCTTGCCTTATCACCATCTAAAGTCTTATCCAGGAAGAAATTAACAGCAATATCAGCATAAGGGTAGATAACGCTATAACCCAAATCTTCTCCTGATAACTGAGCCGCTTCTTCCAAGACATCAAAGATTACAGATCTATCGTGGTTGAATGTGTAGTAAAGTTCGAAAGCCTTATTTTCCAAAAGGTATCCTTTCTTATCCTTTCCTGTCTTATCCTTTGGATAACAGGCATATTCCTTATCATAAAGACCTAGGAATGTTTCCAACATAACCTCTTTCTTGGATTCATCCGCCTCAATGGCGTAAACTTCCTTGATGAGGGTTCTTCCGTCGCTATAGTGCAATGCACGCTTACCATCTGCTGCTGGTGCGGATTCGTATACCTTTTGCCATAAAGGATATGCTTTCTTAAATTCCTTAGCTTTCAAAGCATCTCTATAAAACATATGGGTATTCTCCAAATCGTCCTTACTGGCTGACCCCTCCCAAGTTTCGCATTGTGCATGCATAGAAGTAGCCGTGAATACCAAAGCTACCATTGTGAGTAGTGATGTGTAAACCGTTTTCAACTGCATATTAATTGTATTTACTTTTGTAGAACCAAAGGTTATCATTAAGAGTGAATCCAATGGTTAGTTTAAAATATGTTTCCTTGAGGAAATCGGGGTTTCCATATTGTCCGATCTCCGCTGCTAAATTAACGGATGAGCTAATACTTCTATTGCTACCATCCGTCTTCACAGGTAAGCCCACCCCGAAGGTGATGGCTTTCTGAGAGAAGCTTCCTATTCCCTCAATATTCCTTGGGTCTGTTTTATAATATCCTCCTAATCTGTAAGTTATCCTCTTTGCATAACCTTTATAAGCGCCCAGATTCGGTGTATATTCTGCTCCTACGGCAATTCTAAACGAATTGTTAAGCTGCTCCGTTGACAAATCATTCACATAATTCGCCCATCCTTGATAGGTATAATCGAAGCCTGCTCGCCACTTACCATCCCTTGCTATCATTAGGCCTGCCCCCACTTCAGCGGGCAAATTGATTCGGCCTTGCTGGCCTGGTTCCGTAGGAATCGTATCTATGGCCGTTGGTATGGAACCCAGGACCTGTCTCCTTTCGTATAGGAAATCCGTGGATGTATTGACCCTGTTCTGGGAATTCCCATAAACACCCATTGTAATCCTAGTCCTTGGCTTCCTCAGCAGTCTACCCTTATCATCGAATTCCTGCTCCTGAGGCAAAACGTATTCATACATTACACCTGCATTCCAGATAAAACCACTGATTCTTGACTCCTGAATGAATCGATTTCTGAATTCACCATCCAAGTCCAAGAAGTAATCCCAATGTTCTGACGACTGTTTTCCAAAAAGGTATCCAATATTCAAGCCTGCAGATACATTTTTATATCTAAAGGATGTACCCCAAAGGAATTTATAGGTTCCTCCGGTACCTTCAAAAGTACTTTCGACATCACCGATTTCCGGTATGGTCTGGGTACTCACCAAATCATATCCCACCCTGGAATAAGGTGTAAGACTGAGTGTCATACCAATATTATAAGGACGCGGTTTTCTTTCGTTCAATTTGTTCAATGTATTGAATAAGGGGAATCCCAAACCCAAGTAACTCAGATTACCCGTGCTTACCCTATCGGAATCAGTCGCTGTCTTCAATCCCTTATATTGGTAGAAACCACCTGCTTCAAAGGCTGTCTGAATCAAAAAGCCACTGGCTGCAGGATTCTGAACATTCATTCTGAAATTATCATGATAAGTTGCCGTTAAGCCGGGAGTGGCATTCAAGGTGGCAAAATTAAGATCATTGAGGTTACCCAATCCCAATATGGTGTAGGGGTCATTTTCTTTAGGCTGGGCTATCAGGGTCAATCCCAGAAATAGCATGATAACCACCAAGCTTACTGATCGAAGATCATTCTGCATTATATCGTAATATTTTATTCAATCCAATTAATACCAAATGGGGTTCTATAAAGGTATTCCAATCCACTAACTGGTCCAAAAGGGGAGCATCCCCTCCTGTAAGAATGACTGTAAGGGCTTCCGTATCCCGATCAAATCGCCGGGCGAATCCTTCTGCCTCCATTACCGTTCCCCAAACAGCTCCAGCCCTAATGGCCGTTTCTGTACTATAACCCCGATTCGTATCGGGATGCTGCTTACTCACCAAGGGTAATGCTGCCGTAAATTCATCCATTGCCCTTAATCGCATACTGATTCCGGGAGCAATATTCCCTCCCATATATATTCCATGTCTATTAATGAGGTCATATGTGATGCAGGTTCCTGCATCAATGACGAGACAACCTTTTTCCGGAAAACATTCCATGGCACCAATTACAGCAGCCAATCTATCACGCCCTAGGGTATCTGGTGTCCTATAGGTATTCTGTATGGGCATTGCCGTGGTGTCGGTCAACCTGATATAAAAATAGTGGTCATTCAGAAATGACTCAAATTCAGGACTAACCTCTGCTGTAGAACAAAGAATGACATTTTCTATCCGATACTTCAGAAGCCATTCTTCCATTCCTTTCCAGTCATCATTGGGAAGATTGTGGTATTCCAAATGTTCTTTTCCTTTGAAAAGTGCCAATTTGGCCCTTGTGTTCCCTATGTCAATCGCTACATTCAATACAATGGGATTAGTGTCGGAAGTGGCGTACTCCCGTAGTCACCATTGCCAATTCATTTTCATTACAATAGTCGATACTCAACTGGTCATTCTTGGAACCACCCGGTTGAACCACTGCAACGATTCCTGCATTATGCGCTAATTCCACACAATCAGGAAATGGGAAAAATGCATCGGAAGCCATTACGGCACCGGTCAAATCAAAACCAAACTGCTTGGCCTTGTCTATGGCTTGCTTACACGCATCCACACGGGATGTCTGTCCACAGCCCATACCTATCATTTGCTTATCCTTAACCAGTACGATGGTATTTGACTTAACATGCTTTACGCATTTGTTGGCATATTCCAAATCATCCAATACAGCCGTGTCAGGAGCTTTCTTTGTCACCTGATTGAACTGTTCTGCGCTTTCCATCTGCAAATCCGCATCCTGCTCGATTACACCATTCAGTAAACTTCTGTAGCTCTTTGGTTGCACGTTGTAAGCACCTATCTTAAGAATCCTCCTTGTTTTCTTTGATTTTAACACCTCCAAAGCATCATCATCAAAATCCGGAGCAATCAGAATCTCATAGAATCTGGAATTGATGTCCTCAGCCGTTTGTTTATCAATGGTCTTGTTACTGACCAATATTCCGCCAAAAGCGGAAATATCATCACAAGCCAAGGCTGCTTTCCATGCATCGAAGATGTTGGAACGAGTCGCAACACCACATGCATTCGTATGCTTGATTACAATAAAAGTCGGATCACCATCCGCAAATTCCCTCATGAAAGATACACCTGCATCCACATCCACGAGATTATTATAGGAAAGTGCCTTTCCGTGTAATTGTTGGAACATCCCCTCCAAATCACCATAGAATGTGGCACTCTGGTGTGGATTTTCTCCATATCGAAGGACTTGTCCCTGGTCATGACTTACCTTAAATGCGGTTTCTCCCAAGGAACGATTGAAGTAGTTGTGGATAGCCACATCATAATTGGAGGATACCGCAAATGATTTCCTTGCCAATCTTTTCCTATCCTCAATATCTGTGCTTCCTGCTTTCTCCTCTAATAATTGTAATAAATAATCGTATTCATCCACAGAGGGAACAATCACAACATCCTTATAATTCTTGGCTGCAGCACGAATGAGTGAAATACCACCTATATCTATCTTCTCGATAATGGTTGCCTCATCATCCGTTGAAGCGACGGTCTTTTCGAATGGATACAAATCAACAATAACAAGATCTATTTCAGGTATGGCATACTGCTCCAACTGCCCTAGGTGATCGGCTTCCCTACGGGCTAGGATTCCTCCGAAAACCTTTGGGTGTAATGTTTTCACCCTACCATCCAGAATGGATGGATAGGAGGTCAATTCCTCTACGGGCGTAACAGGTATATCCAAGTTCTCAATGAATCTTTGGGTACCTCCTGTTGATATGATTTGGATGCCCAATTCGTGCAGTTTCTTAGCAATGGCATCTATGCCATCCTTATGGAATACCGATATTAAAGCTGACTTGATTTTTATCCTTGACATTATGTGGAAGGTTGAAATGATTGTTAATTCCAATAATGCGTGCAAAGGTACGTTTTTCAATCAAATTGAAAGGAATAGCATTATAGTGGTAACAAAAAATTAATCAGGTATTATTGCAGGAAATCATCCCAGTCCTTTCTTTCGGAATCGTTATCTTTTTTCTTATTCAGATTCATCCTGATTCCTGTCGTAGGGGAATCCATCTCAGTAGGGATAGCCGCATCGAGTACTTCCGCCGTAGCTGTGGCTTGTACACGGGAGTCTTCTTCGTGCAATTTGACCAATTTCCAAGTATAGTAAATACAAATGGCCAATATGACCAGTGCCAGCATGGATAATTGAGGAATGCTATTCTGCAATAAAAAGAAATCATATGCACCGTGAATCAATACTGCCCCCACAAATCCAAGAAAAAGATGGAATAGTCCTTTGGAAGAAGTCCTGAACTTAGCCAATCCGATATGGTACCCCATAAAAATGGCAATTGCCGCATGTGCAGGGACTGCTGTGAATGCACGCAGTATCACCGTATCCAAACCATAGAGGTTCGAGTATATCAGATTCTCTATGGTTGCGAATCCCATTCCGACCATAACGGTATATACAATTCCATCTAGTGGTTCATCAAAGGCTTTCCAAGGATATGCAAACAACATCACACAAACGAACTTGACCAATTCCTCACTGAATCCTACCACTCCGAAAGCCAAGATGAATGTTTGGAGAATATCACCTGATTCCGTTATCCCTAAGGTAAAGGCAAAACGTTCCATCAGTATGGCAGGAAAAGAACTACCAACTCCGGCCAGAAAGCAAGCTATTAGTAATAAGATGGGTTCCCTATTGTGACGATCCCGATAAAACATCCAACAACAAATGGCAATACCAGGTAGGATAGCTAATATGGTTTGGATAATACTCATTCTATCGATGATTGTTAATAGGCTAGGACAGATGGTTGAGGAACCATCTGTTTATTTCACAAAATTAACCTTTAAGAGTATTAATAATAGGATTCGTAGTTTTTTCTATCCACTAGGATACTAATCCCTGTAAAAAATCCACTTACCCAATTCCTTGAATGTTACTTTCTTTCCGTACATCAGGATACCTACCCTATATATTCTTCCGGAAAGCCATACAAAAAATGCCACTGAAGCTATCAGTATAGCCACTGACAATGCAATCTCCCACCAAGCTGGTTCAAAAGCCAATCTAGCCGGCATGACTATCGGAGAAAAGAATGGCACCATGGATGACCATGTAGCCAATGAACTGTTCGGATTCTGAACCACAGCAAACATGATATAAAAAGCCATGATAACAGGTAGCGTAATCGGTAAGGTCAAGGATTGGCTTTCGCCCGCATCATCCCCCATTGCGGAACCCACGGCTGCGAACAAGGATGAATACATTAGATATCCTCCCAAGAAATAAACGATGAACAAAGGAATAATCAACAACCAATTCTGATTCATCAATTCGGCTATGAACAAGCCTACTTCCTTTTCCATCTTACTCATTTCAGCCATATCAACTCCTGACATTTGGGTATTGGCAGACTGTATGGCCTGTGGGTCTATATTGAATACCAATGTCGATGCACCTAAAATCAATGGAATGAGTATTCCCCAAATAGCTACTTGGGTCAAACCCACCAATCCTACACCTACTATCTTTCCCATCATGAGATGGAAAGGCTTGACAGATGACACCATGACTTCAACAATCCTATTGGTTTTTTCCTCCATTACACTCCTCATCACCATCATTCCGTATAGGAATACGGCAAAATACATGATGAAACCCATTGCTCCACCAATTCCTGTTGCAATCAGACTCGCAGTGGTACTCACTTCCTCATCGTCCTCTTTAGCTTTTTTCCTGTCGAGGGTAACGGAAGTTTTCAGGCTATTCAGACTATCCTGATTGAATCCGTATTTCCCGGCCTTATAGGTATAGATATTCCTCTCTATATCAGATTCAATCTTTTCTATGATGCCAATTCCCATTACTCCCTCGGAGGAATAATAATTCACACGATAGTCCTTACTCGACAAATCAGTAATCGGGGGCAATTCCAAAACCGCATCAAACCCCTCTTTCTCCTTGTATTCCCCTACGGGCCCCGGAACCTTAACAAAGGTTAGTCCTTTCCCCTCCTTTAGGTTCAGGGAATCTCCCAGAATATTCGTAGCATCTATAACTGCAACATTCCTGTGTTCCTCTCCCTGATAGGTCATCACGAAACCTACTACAATGAAAAAGATACCAATAGCCAAGGGCGTAAGAATCGTAGCAAGGATGAATGATTTCTTCTTTACCCTTGAGAGATACTCCCTCTTGATGATGAGTAATAATTTTTCCATTAGGCAGTTGTTTTTGAATCCTCCACTACTTTGATGAATATCTCATTGACGGTAGGTAATATCTCCTCAAATGAATCAATGAAAACCCCGTGCTCTATCAATTTCCCCAGATATTGATTGGAATACTGGTCATCTGTTACCTTGATGGTCATTTCATTCGCTTTCTGCTCTATAATCTGGATACCCTCATGATGGTAATTCGGTAATTCCCCCTTGAATCGAATACGGAACAAGTGCTCCTTGAATTGTTCCTTTACCTCCTTGACAGAACCATTCAATACATTTTCGCCTTGGTTAATCATGACCATATACTCACATATTTCCTCTACCTGTTCCATTCTATGGGTCGACAAAATGATACTGGTCCCCTTGGATTTCAGCTCGAAGATTTCCTCTTGAATCAAATTCGCATTGATAGGATCCAAACCAGAGAATGGTTCATCCAGAATCAATAATCTGGGTTTATGGATGACCGTTGAGATGAACTGGATTTTCTGTTGCATCCCCTTGGAAAGCTCCTGCACTTTCTTCTTTCTCCAATCTGAAATCCCGAATTTATCCAACCAGTAAGCCAATTCCTTTTCTGCATCAGCTTTGGACATTCCCTTGAGGCGCGCGAGATAAATCAGGTGTTCCCCGACTTTCATTTGCTTATAGAGCCCTCTTTCCTCTGGCATATATCCAATCTTTGATGGATGCCTATGGTCCAATTGTCCACCATCAAGGGATACTGTCCCCTCATCTGCTTGGGTAATTCCTGTAATGATTCGAATCAGCGAAGTCTTACCGGCACCATTTGGTCCCAACAATCCGAATATACAACCAGCAGGTACCGAAAACGTAACTCCGTTTACGGCCTTATGGTTGCTATATTGCTTATGGACATTATTAACATCAAGTATATTCATTGGCGTTGTATCTATCCGTCAATTAAACAGCTACCGAATGATCCCTTAGGGCATCATTCAAGGAAACTTTCTTATCTGTACTTTCCTTTCTCTTTCCGATAATCAGTGCACAGGAAACCTGATATTCCCCTGCGGGGAATTTTTTTGTATATGTACCGGGAATCACAACTGACCTAGCAGGCACCCTGCCCTTGTAGGTAATCGGTTCGTCTCCTGTCACATCTATTATTCTGGTCGATTTGGTAATTACTACATTGGCACCCAAAACAGCTTCTCTTTCTATGATTGCACCCTCAACAATGATACAACGTGACCCAATGAAACAATCATCCTCTATAATGGTCGGTGTAGCCTGCAAAGGTTCCAAAACACCTCCGATACCAACACCTCCACTCAAATGGACATTCCTACCTATTTGTGCACAGGAAGCCACTGTAGCCCAAGTGTCTATCATTGTACCAGAACCAACGTGCGCACCTATATTCACATAAGAAGGCATCATAATCACTCCCGGCTCCAAATAAGACCCATGGCGAGCAATAGCATGAGGTACGACCCTTACTCCCTGTTCCTTATAATTATTCTTCAATGGAATCTTATCATGGAATTCGAATGGACCGACCTCAATCGTTTCCATTTTCTGGATAGGGAAGTACATGATGACTCCTTTCTTTACCCATTGGTTGACTTGCCACCCCTCATCGGTAGGTTCGGCCACCCTGACCTTTCCCTTATCCAATAATTCCACCAAATCCCTAATTGCTTTCTGATAATCGGCATCCTTTAATAAGTCGCGATTATCCCAAGCTTCCTCGATTTTTTGTCTTAAAGTTTCCATAGGAGAAATAATACTATTTTTGATATAGTTAAAACCAATAACTTAATTAGCTTGCAAAGCTAATTCATTTTCCCAACCTTTAAAATTGAAGGAAATGTATTACAGATTATTGATCATGGTCGTTATATCCATATCGGTGCTAAGTTGTAAAAGTGATACCGAAATGCATAAAGTAATGGACGAACAGGGGAATTTGGTCGAAGAATACGAAAGAAGTACCAAGGATTTCAGTAAGCAGGGGATTTTCAAAAAATATTACCCCAATGGAGGAAGTATCATGGAAATCGCCCATTATGATAAGGATTCATTGCATGGTGAGCATATTCGTTTTTATAATAATGGGGACACGCTGAACGTAGCGATGATGCAAAAAGGACAATTCGAAGGGTATTTCAGGGAATATTATCCCGGAAATAAAATCATGCAATCCTACCAACATGTGAACGGTGCCATTAATGGAAGATTCTTGGAATACTACGAATCAGGTAAGTTGAAAGGGGACTTGCAATTCAAGAATAACAAGGAGGACGGACCTTTTGTGGAATACCATGAGAATGGCAACAAATCATTTGAGGGGAATTACAAACTAGGAAAGGAAGTTGGGGAATTATTGAAGTATAATGAGGAAGGAGAACTGATAAGGAAAATGAATTGCGAATTATTCGATGCGTCTGGAGTGATTTCCAATATTTGTTCCACAACATGGAAAGCGGAAGGAGAGGAGTGATAGGGAGGTGACAAACTTTAAGATAGTCTATTATGAACATATTGATAAGAAGATGGGTATTGACTTGTAGCATTGCTTTACTATTCGTGCATTCATATGCACAAATAGGTGGCAATAATGTGTACGAATTCCTCAATCTTTCCCAATCTCCTAGAGTTACAGCCTTGGGTGGCTCCTTGATAACAGTCAAGGATTCAGATGTGGCACTGGCCTATACCAACCCTGCCGCTTTGAATGCTGCAATGGATGACCAATTGACATTCGGCTCCGAATTCTACCTCGCCGGAACTGTGAATGGTTATGCAGGATATGGATATCATCTGGATAAGGCAGACTTGACATTACATGGTGGTATCCATTTCATTTCTTATGGAACTTTTGACGCGAGGGATGTATTCGCCAACAATGTGGGCTCTTTCAAGGCTTCGGAATATGCCATTACTGTCGGTGCAGGCAAGCAACTCAGCGACAAACTATCCGCAGGGGCCAACCTGAAAATCATCACCTCCCAATTGGAGGGTTTCAATTCTTTTGGTATGGCTATGGATTTTGCAGGCATGTATGCTGATACCGCTAAGAATTTTACTGCTTCAATCGTATTCAAGAATGTAGGAAGTCAGTTTTCCACATATAACGGAATCCGTGAACCCATTCCTTTCGAAATCCAAGCGGGTTTTTCCAAAAAACTCAAATATCTTCCTTTCAGATTATCCATTATTGCTACTAATTTACAGCGTTGGAATATCCTTTATGACGACCCAAACCAAGAGGATGAGACACTGCTCTTTGGCGAGGAACCCAAGGAAGCATCCAAGGCCCAAATTTTCGTGGATAATTTCTTTAGGCATTTTGTATTCAACGGGGAATTCCTCTTTGGGAAGAAAGAGAATTTCCAACTCAGGTTCGGTTACAATCATCTGAGGAGAGCCGAAATGTCACTGGATAACCTAAGAAGTATGGCCGGATTCTCACTAGGAACAGGATTCAAGATTAAGAAATTCAAACTGGACTACGGTATGGGCTTCTATAATGTTGGAGCTACAGTGCACCACATTGGCATTTCCACTAATTTCAACGAATTCAGAAAGTAAGATTATTGACTTATCCCACAATTTGTTAATCAGCGTGCAACTATTTTACGAATTGTCCCGTCTTGGAATAGAGAAACTATAAAAAACATAAATCATATAAGGGAGGGGAACCATGTATGCACTTATTTTCACAAATACTATCTTAGGCGCTTATCTCGCCTATATCATAGCGGAAAAAAGGAAAAATGCAATTCGGAATCGATCATTCTGGATGATACTTCTATTCCTAATCATTTCGTTGTCCATCACTCTGATCAGCATTGTACCTCAGGAGAGTCTGGAAACCGTCAAGGATAGTATGCTGCCATAAATCTATGCTGGTTTTGTGGACTCCATTTCGTCCATGATATTGGTATGGCTTACCTTGCCATTCTCAACTACAATCCTAATGCTTGGATTCAGTGTCCTTTGAGCAAGTTCTTCCATGGTCATATCCTCCGCATCTATCTCCACACTGAAATCGAAATCTTCTTCCCTATATCTGAAAAGGGTCCATTTGCCATCCGCATATTCCAAGGAGGTCAGATTCTCCAACCAATCTCCTGAGTTCAGATATACCGTACTTCCAAAATCATTGGTGTGCCTCTTGATGGTCGGACGATGAACGTGGCCACAAATGACATAGTCATAGCCTTTTTCGATTCCGATATCAATTCCCTTTTGCTCGAAATCATTCATTTTCTTGACTGCACTCTTAACGCTATCCTTTATCTTCTTGGATATGAATACGGGTTTCAATCCCATCTTCCTCAACAACTTATTCAGTTGCCTATTGAAGAAAATAGACCAATCATAGCACCAACCTCCAAATTGTGCCAACATCTTGGCGACCCCACCAACCGAGTGGTCAAACGCATCTCCATGGAATACCCAAGCGGTCTTTCCATCAACCTCAAGTAACAAACTATCTGCAAGGTGGATATTGGCAAAGGAGAATTCGGTATATTTCCTCAATAAATCATCATGATTCCCTGTCGTATGGTAGGTAGGAACACCCGATTTAGCAAAATTCATGATTTCCTGAAGGACCGCAGTGTGCTCCTCTGGAAAATAATACTTATTGAATTGCCATATATCTATGATATCCCCGTTCAACACCAGTAGTTTCGGTTGTATGGTTCTCAGATATTTAAGCAACTGCATTGCACTGGCACCAAAGGTACCAAGGTGGGTATCAGAAAGAATCAATATGTCTACTTCCCTTCTTTCCATCAGGTGAGTCCAAGATAATTGAGTTTAATTATGCCCTTATCAACCAATCCGGGCATGAATAAAGTTTCAAGATACAACAAATATCCCTTCAGATGCCATTAACATCTGAAGGGATATGATTGAATTAACAGTAATTTAAAAGTGGGGTTATGCCTCTACTTTCAAACCCTTTAGGAATCTTTCTAGGATATCATTAAAGACCTCGGGTTTTTCCATCATCGGTGCGTGCCCGCATTCATCTACCCAATGCAGTTCCGAATGTTTGATTAATTCATTGAAACGCTCTCCCACGATAGGAGGAGTAACCTTATCCTGCTTACCCCAAATCAATAGAGTAGGGGCTGTAATCTGATGTAACTTATCCCCTAGATTATGACGTACCGCAGACTTGGCTGTCTTCACTACCCTAATGGCCTTGTTCCGGTCACTAACGGTATCAAAAACCTCATCCACCAACTCCTTATTGGCGATATTCGGCGAATAGAAAACATCCTCTGTTTTCTTCTTGATATACTCATAACTCCCACGTTGTGGGAATCCCGTACCGAAAGCACTTTCGAACAATCCCGAACTTCCTGTAAGCGTGATGGAATTGATTCTGTCCGGATTATCCAATGCATACAATAATGCGACATGGCCACCGAGTGAATTACCTAGGACATTGACTTTCTCATATTCCTTGAATTCAACGAAATCCTTTACGTGTTCCACCAATGCGGAAACAGATACTTGCTTGATGGGTAAGTCAAATATGGGTAGCAAAGGAACAACTACACGATATTCCTTTCCGAAATGTCCCAATATTCCTTGGAAATTACTCAACGCACCAAACAAGCCGTGAAGCAACATAATTACCTCACCATCCTCTGGTCCGACTTCAACATACTTATACTTACCGTCCTCTTTCAAATTACTTTTCATTGAAACAGATAAAATTTTAACGCAAATGTACGATTTTTAGAATTTGCGCCATTACATAAATCATTTCTTTGTATGATTGTCCTTGTAAAATAGGGGTTAAAAGAGCAGTTACAAGATAAGTTCTGATGGATTTATACCAAAAAGTAGAGGAAGCCTATCATTTTTTGCGAAATCAGCTGAAAGTGGTTCCGGAGTATGCAATTGTTGCAGGTACAGGTTTATCATCCCTGGCGGATGAGGTAAGTCATGCCACTGTGATTCCTTACAACTCCATTCCGCATTTCCCAAAACCTACCGTAGAGGGCCATGATGGCAGAATGGTTTTCGGAATTTTGGGTGGCAAGAATATAGTAGTACTCAAGGGGCGCTTTCATTATTATGAGGGTTATGATATGGATGAGGTTACATTCCACATCAGGGTTTTGAAAATGTTGGGGGTAGCGAAACTCATCATCACCAATGCCTCAGGTTCCTTGAATCCTAATATATATCCTGGGCATATCGTGTTCATCAAGGACCACATCAACATGCAGCCTGCGCACCCCTTGAGAGGCTTGAATGATGCGAGATTAGGAAAAAGATTCCCGCCCATGGATCGGGTGTATGATTCATCCATGCTGGAAAAAGCATTGGCGATTGCCAAGTCAGAGACTTTTGAACATCACAAAGGAATCTATGTGGGTTTGCAGGGGCCCAGCCTTGAAACACCTGCCGAATATTCTTTTTATGGTAGAATGGGAGGGGATGTAGTAGGAATGTCCACCGTTCCCGAAGTGATTGTTGCCGCACAGTGCGAACTACCTGTATTGTGCATTTCCTTATGTACCAATAATCCCTTCGATGGAGAGGTTGCAACTTCGATAGAGGAAGTATTGGAAGTAGCCGAACAAGCCGGGAATAAAATCAAAAAGGTTATTTCCCGTTTTATCCAAGAATACTAATCCAAGGAAATAACTTTCAATTCTTCTATCATAGGTGGACCGTCAGGATCCATTCCCTCATCCTGAATTTCCCTTTTGATGATAACATCCTTGTTTTCCTCGTCCCAAATGGCAAAATAATTACTTCCTCCACCAGCCCACCAAGTACTGGCGGTAGCTAATACATGCTCGAATTCGACCTCCGTAGCCAGCAATTCATCCAGTGATAGGCCCGGGGTGTTTTCCTTGGATACCTGATATTCCTTTCCATCTATCAGAACGGATACATCTATTTCATAAAAATCGAATTCCTCGCCATCCTTGATGACCTCATGTGAAAATGTAACATCCTCCGGTTTCATAATCCCTACACTGGCATCATCACTTCCCTTTTCCTTGGATACATCATTAGATTGGCTTGTGCAGCCCATATAGCATAAACCAATCAACAAGAATAAGACTGTCTTTTTCATCATTTTTTATTTTCGGTTAATGTGTTTCAATGCCTCACGCTTTGACAAACCCGATAGCTGAGGATTATCATTTATAAATTGTATAATTCGTGCAGGATTATTTTTTGAATGTTCCCTTAAGACCCAACCTATAGCCTTTCGGATGAAAAACTCCTTGGATTCATCATGACGGAGTATATATTTTCTGAGTAATGCCCAATCTAAATGTTCCTTATACTTGAGTTGGAATAAAATGGAGGTCCTTACGACCCAGAAGTCATCATCATTATTCCAATCATCCATCAACTCACCATAATCATCCCTATGGAATGTACGGACATAATGTGCAACCAAATGGGAAGCTATAAAATCCACAGTATCCCACCAAGCCTGCTCCCTCGTCAAATATTCTAATAATATGATGGTGTCCTTATCCCAGACTTTGTATGTCCTCTTTAGGAATTCAATGGCACAATAATGGAATTCCCTCTGGGGTTTAGACCATAAATACCTTGCAACAGCATCGTATTCTGTCTTATGGTCCTTGACCAACTGCCTGATGTAGACTTGTGACAACACTTTTCTTTTTGAAGACATCAATCCGTAGAATTCAAACTGATGTTTCAAATATGCGGACATTTTCTCAGCCCTATCCTTATCCTGATGAGCCTCAAAATCAGATTGCATCCGAGCTATGACATCCTTATAACTCATCCCTCATGGCACCATTGATACATTCGGTAGACCATGCCTTGGGCTTATCCGCAAACATGGATTTGGTTTTCGCCCAAGTTTCTGCAAATAATTCAGAATGCCGATAAGCATTCAAGTCTTCTTCGGACTCCCAAAAACTATAAGTAAAAAACACATTGGGCTTTTGGATATGTTGTAATAAGTCAACCGAATGGCAGCCTTTACTACTAACAATCTTTTCTTTCCTACTATGGAATAAGGCCTTGAACTCATCCACTTTATCATCCTGGAAAGTCAATTTCACAATTCTTCTAATCATTATCCAAAGATACTTTTCTATCCCTTAAATCATGTTAAAAGAGGAACCTGTTTATCAGATAAAATTACCTTTGCACTGCCTTAACGAAATGAATCCATTCCAAAGGAATGTGATTCCATTTTATAACTAAATATTACCAAATTATGCCAGTACAGAAACCTACATACATGGCATCCCCAGAGACATTCATGGAATACGTCAAACAACGTGATGCCCATCAACCTGAATTCCTACAGGCTGTTGAGGAAGTCGTACATTCTGTTTGGGAACTGATTCATGACCAACCCGAATACATTGATGCCAAAGTCCTAGAAAGAATGGTTGAACCGGAACGTGTCATCATGTTCAGGGTGCCTTGGATTGATGATGAGGGAAATTTCCAAGTCAATAGAGGATTCAGGGTACAAATGAATTCAGCTATCGGCCCTTACAAGGGTGGACTTAGATTCCATCCTAGTGTCAATTTGGGTATTCTTAAATTCCTTGCTTTCGAACAAGTGTTCAAGAATTCGCTTACTACGCTTCCTATGGGTGGCGGAAAAGGAGGGTCCGATTTTAATCCGAAAGGCAAATCAGACAATGAAGTCATGCGATTTTGCCAAAGCTTCATGACGGAACTCAGTAAGCACATCGGTCCCAATTGGGATGTCCCTGCGGGTGACATCGGAGTAGGTGGTCGTGAAGTGGCTTACATGTTCGGTCAGTACAAGCGAATGAGGAATGAGTTCACAGGCGTCCTGACCGGTAAGGGCTATACCTTCGGAGGGTCATTAATCAGGCCTGAAGCTACCGGATATGGTTGCGTTTATTTCATGGAAGAAATGCTGAAGACCAAAGGACAGGATTTCAAGGGTAAAACCTGTACGATTTCAGGCTCAGGAAATGTAGCCCAATATACTGCGGAAAGACTCATTCAAAAGGGAGCGAAAGTGGTCACCATGTCCGATTCCAAGGGATACATATATGATGAGGCTGGGATTGATGAAGAAAAATTGGCTTGGATCATGGACCTTAAGAACAATCGTAGGGGAAGAATCAAGGAATATGCAGCTCATTTCGGATGTGAATACAAGGAAGGCGAACGTCCTTGGAATGTCAAGTGTGATCTGGCATTCCCATCTGCTACCCAAAACGAGTTGAATGAGGAAGAAGCCAAAGCACTAGTTGCGAATGGATGTTTCGGGGTAGCTGAGGGAGCAAATATGCCATCTACTCCCGAAGCTGTGGAAATTTTCCTAGAAGCAAAGATTCTATATGCACCAGGAAAAGCTTCTAATGCAGGAGGAGTGGCTACATCAGGATTGGAAATGAGTCAGAATTCCCTACGTTTGCAATGGTCAAGGGAAGAAGTGGACCAACGTCTGAATCAAATCATGAAAGATATCCATGCTACTTGTGTCGAATATGGTAGTGATGGAAACGGATATGTTGATTATGTGAAAGGTGCGAATATCGGAGGATTCGTGAAAGTGGCTACGGCCATGATGCAACAGGGACTGGTGTAATCCCTCTCCTATCCACCATCATAATTATTCTAACTAAAATGCGCTTGAATCCGAGGATTCAAGCGCATTGTTTTATGATTCAAGCCTAAACGTTACTTAGCATCTTCCTTGGGAGCTTCCAATTGTTCGAGTGCCTTTTTCTTCTCAAGCTCTGCCTTACGGATGGCGTCTGCTTCATTGTAGGCAATGATGATTCGTTTCACTAATCTATGACGAACCACATCCTCTGGTGTAAGCCGGACAATCCCTATTCCATCCACGTTTTTCAGTACGTCCAAGGAACGCCTCAGCCCTGAAGTCACATTACGCGGAAGGTCAATCTGGGATAAGTCGCCAGTAATAACGCATTTCGCCGATGGCCCCAAACGGGTCAGGAACATCTTAATCTGTGTTACTGTACTATTCTGCGCTTCGTCCATGATAACAAAGGCATTATCCAAGGTCCTACCCCTCATGAATGCCAATGGAGCCACTTCGATTACCCTCGTGGAAATCAGATAATCCAGTTTTTCCGTTGGAATCATATCATCCAAAGCATCATATAGGGGTCTTAGATAAGGGTCTACCTTTTCTTTCAGATCACCGGGTAAAAAACCAAGGTTCTCACCTGCTTCCACAGCAGGTCTCGTCATGATAATCTTCTTGACTACCTTATTTTTCAAGGCACGGACTGCCAGTGCCACTGCAGTGTAGGTCTTACCAGTACCTGCAGGCCCTACGGCAAAGACGATATCATTCTCCTCACACATATCCACCAGTAATTTCTGGTTGTGTGTCCTAGCCTTTATGGGTTTTCCTCCCCGACCATATACAATAGTTCCCTTGGAACCCTTATTACTAATCTTGGACTCGAACGGATTATCCCCTCTCACTAAATCCTTGACCGTCTGTACGGATAATTCGTCGAATTCCCTGAGCGTCCTGATCATCAGTTCAATCATATCCTTTGTGCGTTGGGTATATTTTTTTTCACCCAACATCTTAATCTGACTGCCTCTAGCTACGATCTTGACTTCGGGGAATGCATCTCGGATGAGTTTAAGCTTCACGTTATTTTCGCCGAATAAATCGACCAAATCAACGCCCTCTAAGTTCAATACGATTTCGCTCAATATTGTTGATTTAATTGAATGGGCCTAGAACAAGGCTCATTACAAGATGAACAAATGAAATACAATGAATCGAATGGCCTTTGAAGTAGTTTATGGGCAAGAAGGAAAAGCCCATCGCTTGTCTAGAAGCAAAGACATTTACCATTCGATGATTAAAATTTAATATTTTTGTAGTTTGTCACCATATTGTGTAACAATGATACAACGTTGGGACTTTTAGGCGTCCCATAATTAAGTATCTCATTCCAAATGTACGATTTAAAAGCACCAAAGTAAATGTTCATACATTTTTTTTAGTGCTAATGCCAATTGAATAATATTCATGCATATTGTCACCCTCATCACGGATTTTGGTCTCGAAGACCACTATGCAGGACTCATAAAGGGCTCCCTTTTAAGGTATCACGCTGCATTGAATATTGTGGACATCACCCATAACGTAAAGAATTTCGATATAGTTCATGCCGCATTCATTTTGAAGAATACCTATGCCGAATTTCCTGTAGGAACCATACACCTTATGAGTGTGATGAATTACCACGAAAAACAATCACAATTCATTGCTTTCGAACGGGATGGACATTTTTTTGTCGGGCCTGACAATGGTATTTTCTCCCTGGCCTTTGAGGATGATTTGGAAGATGTAAGAAAATTGGATAACCAACATAATGGTGTCTTTTCATTTAAGGAGACCCTTGGAAAAGCTGTGGAACATCTGGCTTCGGGAAAGGCCTTGGATCAAATGGGCGAGCCCGCAGATAGGGTTGAACGCAGAATCAGTCTACAACCTGTCATCAGTAATGGTCAATTGAGTGGTTCGGTCATTCATATTGACAATTATGGCAATGTGATTCTAAATATTGACCGTTTATTGTTCAATCAAATTTGCGGAGGCAGGGATTTTTCCATTTATTTCAAACGGAATGAGCCCATTACCCAAATCAGTAAATGTTATTCGGATGTGCCTGTTGGCGAATTGCTATGCTTATTCAATTCGGCCAATCATTTGGAGATAGCCCTGAATATGGACAGAGCTGCTGAGAAATACGGCTTGAAAGTCGATGACACCATCATTATAAAGCTCAACTAGGAGGATGTGCCAAAACCACCACCACCGGGTGTTTCGATTATGATTCTATCACCTTGTTTGACACTAACCTCATCAATGTGTTCCAGTTCCCGGATTGTGCCATCTTTCATCCGCAATATTTGTCGCCCTACTTTCCCATCCTTTCCTCCAGAAAGTCCATAAGGAGCTTGTTTTCTGTGTTGGCTCAGAATAGTCATTTCCATTTCTTCCAAAAACTCCACTTCCCTGATAATACCATCCCCTCCCCGGAATTCCCCATCTCCTCCCGAATGCTTTCTGATACCAAATTGCCATAATCGAACAGGGTATCTGAATTCCATTTCTTCCGGGTCCGTAATTTTGGTATTTGTCATATGTTGGTGGACTGCCGAACGGCCGTTGAATCCATTTCCTGCTCCTGTTCCACCTCCGATGGTTTCGTAGTATCCGAATGAGTCATTACCAAACAAGAAATTATTCATAGTACCTTGGGAACAAGCTGCCAGGCCGAAAGCCTTTATCAAGGTATCTGTCAATCTTTGGCTCACTTCAGTATTCCCTCCTACCACAGCCGGACATTCGTGGGCTTCGTTTGAAAAATGTGGGGAAAGGAAAGAATTATCGGGCAATCTGATTTCCACACATTGCATTAATCCCTCATTCAGAGGAATCCTATCATCATTACAAAGCAATCTCAATACATAAACCACCACACTATTCACAATAGCAGGATTCGCATTCAGATTTCGGGGATGGACAGGTGATGCCCCCTCAAAATCAAATACAACACGGCCCTTATTGACATGAATGGCAACCTGAATCTTATGGTTTCCATCCATATATTCCTTGGCCTCTAATACTTGTCCCTCATATTGTAACAACACCTTATCCAGTGTTCTTTGCGAAACATCCAGTAGCAACTGCATGTAGTAGTGCACCTTTCCCAAACCAAATTTCCTCACCATTCCCCTAAGGTCCTCCGCACCTACTTTCAAGGAAGCCAATGCAGCTCTTATATCCGCCAAATTTTCCTTTAGGGAACGTGTAGGATAAGATGCATCTGTAAGGATTTTTTCTATGGTCAACCAGTTCATCCTGCCAGACTTGGCTAAATAAGTGGGAGGTATGACTACCCCCTCCTCAACCAAGGAGGTAGCATCAGGAGGCATGGACCCAGGACGTTTCCCTCCTATTTCAGCATGGTGCGCCCTATTGATCAAGTAGCCAATTAATTGACCATCATCATCAAATGCCCCTGATATCAATGTAATGTCCGGTAAATGTGAACCTCCATACTTCGGATGGTTGGTTATGATTACATCACCCTTGTCCAAAGGAAATTCTTCTAGGATAAGTCTTGCACATACACCCAAACTACCAAGATGGACTGGTATATGAGGAGCATTAGCTAATAGTTGAGCATTGGGATTCAGTATGGCACATGAAAAATCCAGTCGTTCCTTGATATTCACCGAAAAGGATGTTCTTTGTAACTGCAGCCCTGTCTTGTCGGCAATAGCCATGAAACGATTGGTAAACAGTTCTAATTCTATGGTTTCGTTGGTAATCGTTTCTTGGGTGGAACTATGTGTTTTTCGCAACAGAACATCCTTATTCTCTTGTATGATTAATTCCCAATTTTCAGGAATATGAACCGTACACAGTTGGTTATATAAAACTGCATTTCCACGAAGTATTTGTGCCGGCATCAAATCATCCCAAAGGAATAGATTACCATCAATGACATTTTCTTTATCCCTAACCGCCCAATCCATCGAATTTATCTGGTTCGTGGATGTGGCGCCAATGACCTTTACACTTTCTATCTCTATAGTGGATTGTTGAGGATAATATCCGAATAGATTCGAATAAGCGGATTGAAAATCCGCTTTCAAATTTTCTGAAAACTCCACCTCTAAGGTATTGGACTGCCCCAGTAATCGCAGATAAACCAATCTATTTTTTATGGTTATCTGTTGTTCGTCATATCCGTCTTTCTTGAATGTGTCCTTAATCTCGTCTTCCAGTTCCTTTACCAAATTCCGAATGGGAACCATTCCATTCCATTCTTCCAGCACTTGGCTCGAACACCATTTTTCCACTTCTGCGTTATGGATACCCTTTGCACTTAATATACCTGCATCATAGGGTATGAGTACTTCTGGAATTTCCAGTATATCCGCAATTCCACAAATGTGCATTCCTCCTGCACCACCAAAAGCCATTAGGGTATATTCCTTGGGGTCAAAACCTTTGGATACTGAAATCTTCCGAATGGCAGATGCCATTTTCTCATTGGCTATTTTCTCAAAACCCAGCAAGACCTCATTCCTTGTCAATTTTTCCGTAGTGGATTCCAGGATTTGATGAATAATATGATCCAGTCGAGTTTGGGCAGCTTCTTCATCTATTGGGATATTGAATGCATTCTTATGCATCTTACCCAATAACAGATTCACATCCGTAATCGTCAATGGCCCTCCTGCACCATAACAAGCAGGTCCAGGATGAGCTCCTGCACTCTCTGGGCCCACATTCAATTTGAATCCGTCAAAATAACATATGGAGCCTCCCCCTGCAGCTACCGTCTCTATATCCACAGTAGGAACCGCTACTTCCTGCAAGCCTATCTTGGTTGAATAGGCATAGTCAAAACCATTATCGAACCTGGCACAATCCGTACTGGTTCCACCCATATCCAGGGTGATGACTTTTTCCACACCAAACTGTTGGGCTACTTGGTAAGCACCTAATACCCCGCCTGCCGGACCGCTAAGCAAACCGTCCTTAGGGTGAAAATCCTTAACCTCAGTCAATCCTCCGGAACTACTCATCACCTTAAGTTCCGGAATATGAGTCTTGATTTGGGACAGGTAAGCATCCATGATAGGATGTAAATAAGCATTTACCAAAGTAGTCCTCATTCTGGGTAATAAATGTATCCCCGCATACAAGATAGAGGAAAGGGAAATGTACGGGATGTCAGCCTGCAATATTGCCCGAACATCTTTTTCATGAATAGAATTACGATAGCTATTCATCAATGCAACAGCTACTGTTCGGACTCCATGAGATAGGAGTTCTTTTTTGATATCCAATAACTGTTGCACATCAATTTCCTGAAGAACTCTCCCATCCGAATCTATTCTTTCATCAATTTCAAATACGATATCAAAGAGTAATTCCGGTTCGGGTATATTGAGTTGGAAAAGATGTGGTCTTTGTTGGGTTCCGATGTATGGTAGATCTTGGAACCCTTTCGTAGTAATCAATGCAGTACGACTTCCTTTTTTCTCCAATAATGCATTGGTTCCCTTGGTCGTTCCCAAACGAAAATCAATGGATGGAAAAGATTCTTCCAATCCTGTCTGTGTAACAATCCTAGATGCTAATAATGGTGCTTCTTCATTGGCTGTTAATGTAAATGTCGCGGGTAACGGTACCGATTCAGCATCAAGAACAAATCCATTGGTTTCAGGATTAAAAGAATAAACCTTACGGGTGATTCCATCCAAATGCATTTCATAACCCTTGAATATATCCCTGTCCAAATCCCATTTCAAGTCAGAGATGAATTCGTTACCTGCTTGTCCTGTCAGCCTGCCTTTGATACAACCACTACTCAATACTTTCAGCCTCAATGTATGTCCACTGATATGTTCTGCCAAGCAATCCGTAAAGGTACCGCCTGTATCCACACTTATCCTCCATTCCTTTTGACTCATTGCTTCTGATTCATTTGCCGTCCGGATAAATGATTACCTAAACGGTCAATTCCCTGTATTAGTAGAAAAAAATATTATCCCAACAAATTAAAAGGTATTATTGTATTTTAGGCAACCTCTTACAATAAACAACCATCAGTATCAGATAAGTTGTATTTTTAGAATGAATACGACAGTGTATGGCTACGTTTGATTCGAATAACTAAACTTTATTGGTTCTTCCATGAAAAATAATACTACAGCAGGGTTATTGGCCTTATTCCTAGGATGGCTTGGTGTGCATCGTTTCTATCTCAACCAGACAGGATTGGGTATCCTTTATCTTATTCTAGGTGCAGCATCCTGTTTTGTAATTCCGCTTCTCATATCACTGGTTGATGCCTTTGTATTATTGATAATGGGAACAGCAGAATTCAATCAAAAATACAATATGGAATATGTGGGGAGAGAAGTCAATGTACATGTTCATTCCTATACGAAAGAACAAACCGTCATTCCTCCAAAAGCTGTAAAAAAGATGCCGGAAGCCCAAATCGAATCCATGGCTCCAAAAGCAAAAAACAAGCCCAAGGTCACAGCAAAAGTCAATCGGAAAACTACCCCGGCCAAGAAACAAAACATTAACAATCCGCACAAGACTACAGGGATTGCCAAATTCAAACAATATGATTTCAAGGGAGCTAAGGATAGTTTCAAAAAAGCACTAGCCATTCATTATGATGATATTGCTACCCATTTCAATCTTGCATGTTGTTATTCCATGGAAGAAGATATTGACAAATCATTATTCCATCTTAGTAAAGCCGTAGAATTAGGATTCAAGGATTTCAAGCGAATCCACAAACATGATGCACTTGCATTTCTTAGGTCACATGATGAGTTCCTGGAATTTGCAAAGAATGACTACCAATGGAAGACAGAAACTGAAAAGGAAACACCCAAAACCGATGACCAACCCAAGGCACTCAGTGCTCCTCCTGTAGACATCTTGGATGAGTTGGAACAAATTGACGAATTGGATCTCAATGCCCCAACCAAGGAAAAAGTGATCCTTACAGAAGAAGTCACCCCAAAAGAACAAGAGATGTCCTACGAGGGTACCGATGATATTTTTGATGATTTGTTCGGAGCGCAAGAGGATGAGACCGGTCCCATTCCGATACAACCGCAAGGCAGTATCTTATCTGATGAGATTCTAGAAAAACTACAACAGCTAGGGAATCTCAGGGACAAAGGAATACTAACGGAGGAGGAATTCAATGAACAGAAAAAGAGGCTACTCGGTTGATAGCTTCCCTATTCTAGGAACATCTTGGATTCAGGTTCATTCCACTCCTTATTTCCATCAAAAAAACGTTTTATTCCAAGCCGATATTGGATTATTTTGATATGAAAAAACAAATCGGAATCCACTCTAGGATTCTACAATCCCATATTTCCTTATTTTTACGATGTTATACCATCTTTAGCTAATCGAATGAGTCCATTCTCAAAATAATTTTCAACCATGGCATTTGCAAAACCATTCAATCTCAAAAAGTGGATAGAAGACCATCGTCAGGACCTCAAGCCTCCTGTCGGTAACAAACAGGTCTATTTCGAAAACGATGATTATATCGTTATGGTGGTTGGCGGACCGAATGGTAGAAAGGATTACCACTATGAGGATGGAGAAGAATTATTCTACCAACTAGAAGGCGATATTCAGTTGGGCATCATCAACGAACAAGGAGAAAGAGAGACAATTGACATCAAGGAGGGGGACATGTTCCTTTTACCTCCGAGAGTACCCCATTCCCCACAAAGGCCCGCTAATACGGTAGGGTTGGTTATAGAACGTTACAGAAAAGAGGGCGAAATTGATAAATTGATGTGGTTCTGTGAAAATTGTAACCATAAATTGCATGAAGCAACATTCGCCATGAGTGATATTGTCAATGAATTACCTCCCATCATGAATCATTTCATGAATTCGGAATCATTGCGTACCTGTGACAAATGCGGGTCAGTAATGGAAAAAGTCTAGGCGCTACCCTTTACATGAAAAAAATTTATTTCGCCTCTGATTTCCATCTTGGGGCAGATGTAGGAACCGATTCCAGCAAGGAACGGGAAAAACGTATTTGCCGATGGCTGGATACCGTCAAACATGATGCTGCCATCATCTATCTGGTGGGTGATGTCTTTGATTTTTGGTTTGAATACAGTACGGTTGTTCCCAAGGGATATGTCCGGTTATTGGGTAAACTTGCCGAATTAAGGGATGCAGGTATTCCGATAGAGTTTTTCATTGGCAATCATGATATGTGGATGTTTCGTTATTTC
The DNA here is from genome assembly GCA_020631355.1 of Saprospiraceae bacterium. GTDB lineage: Bacteria > Bacteroidota > Bacteroidia > Chitinophagales > Saprospiraceae > JAHDCE01. The sequence goes on from JAHDHL010000001.1 coordinate 310,610, forward strand.
GAAGAAGAATTGGACATTCCTATCCATAAGAAACCCATTATCCGAGAACATTATGGAAAACAATTCTTTATCGGACACGGGGATGGTTTGGGTCCTGATGATTATAAGTACAAATTCCTGAAAAAGGTTTTTGCCAACCCCGTCTGCCAATGGCTCTTTGAGAGGGTCCACCCTAATCTGGGTATAGGAATTGCCAATGCATGGTCCAATAGCAGTAGGAAAAAAAATGCAAAGAGTAAGGAGGAAGAATTTCTAGGTGAGGATAAGGAGTGGCTCATTGCCTATTGTGAACGAAAAATCCAAGAGGTAAAAGCGGATTTTTTCGTCTTCGGTCACAGACATTTGGCCATAGACCACACACTCTCCAACGGTTCCAGCCGTTATATTAATATCGGGGAATGGATGAAAACCAATTCCTATGCTGTCTTTGACGGACAGGATGTACAAATACATTTTTTTGAGAATGAGAATGGAAAATTGGCCAATCACTGATCAGCGTCATACCACATTTTTTTGGTGTGCTGTACTTTTCCTATATCTGTTCATGCCATCATGTAAGACAGTGGCACAGGATTCTCTTGAGGTAGTATCTGTTTCCGATTCCATCAGCTACAAGGATGTTGACTTCCAACTTATCCATCAGTTTGATGTCCAAGGCAAATCCATTGCTATGGACCAACTGAACAATACCTATCTCATTACGGATGACGATGAGCTCATCAAATATGATTCGAATGGAAAAGAGGTCTATAATTATTCCAACTTCGAATTGGGCCCCATCCAAAAGATAGATGCTTCCAACCCATTCAATCTATTGATATTCTATCAGGAATACCAGTCTGTAGAAATCCTGGACCGTACTCTGGACAAAACCGCAGAGTTCGATTTGTTCCAATCCAATGCCCCCAACATCAAGGCCGTAGGTATCTCCAATGACCAGAATGTATGGATTTATGATGAAATAAATTTCAGGCTCAAAAAGTTGGACACCTCAGGTAGGATCATTCAGGAAAGTATAGATTTATCCAATATTGTCGATAAGGATTTCTCTCCCAATAATGTCATCGAGTCCCTGGGCCAGGTTTATGTCATTGCTCCACATCATCCGATTATGGCCTTTGATATTTTCGGGAACTTCATCGAAAAGGAGGATTTTATCATTCCATCCGGAAAATTGCAACTGCGGGCCTCCGTATTTGTTTATCACAATGGGAACACCTTGGTATTGCAACCCAGAAATACCGGTTTTCTTAATAAGCAGCACATCAGATTACCTTTTGAGGCAGAAGACATCCTGGATGTCGAATTACAAAAGAATCGTATTGTCATATTAACCAAAAATCAATTGAGTATCTATACTTTTGAGGAAAATTAGTCCATGATCATGAAAATGCTTGTTGTTGGTCTACTCAGCTATATGGCCTACAGGGTCATACTCAAGCCATTCCTTATGATTGGTCAGAATAAAACATCCCATGAGGAACATGAGGGTGATTACATTGATTACGAGGAAGTAGACTGAATTACATCCACAGCAACTTATTGAAGAACACACCACAAAATGAAGGAAGAATTCAAGAATATCACCATTTCCCTAGCGGGAAGACCCTATCCCTTGAAAATCAAAGAATCCGATGAGGATTCCATTAAGCGAATTGTCAAGGGATTGAATGAGCAAATCAATAATTTCCAATTATCCTATGATGGCAAGGACAAGCAGGATTGCCTATCCATGGTATTGCTTACCGTAGCTGTTGAACTCCATAAGCTCAAGAAGCAAGCTTCCATCAAGGAGGCGGAAACCAAACTGGACGAATTGGATACTTATATGGATACATTGCTCAAATAGAAGCCTAAATGTCGATGTCGGAATCGTGGGAATATAGTACTCCATACTTCTGCATCCTATAACATATTTCCATTGAACGAGAAGACCTACTTCACCCACAACCTACTTACGTGGTATGACCCAAATGACCGACCGATGCCCTGGAAAGGGGAGACGGACCCTTATTTGATTTGGCTATCGGAAATCATCCTCCAACAAACCAGAGTGGAGCAGGGCTTGAGCTATTTCATCAAATTCAAGAAGAATTACCCTACGGTCTTTGAGTTGGCCCAGGCACCAGAGGACCAACTCATGAAAGACTGGGAAGGGCTCGGATATTACTCCCGGGCTAGGAACCTACATACTGCCGCCAAGTATATCGTAGACGAACTCAATGGGATATTCCCGAATACGCATGAGGATATTCTAAAATTGAAGGGCGTGGGAACCTACACTGCTGCTGCGATTGCCTCATTTGCATATGACTTGCCTTATGCCGTTGTGGATGGGAATGTGTATCGGGTACTTTCACGGTTTTTCGGAATTGATACCCCAACGGATTCCAACGAGGGTAAGAAATTGATTGCCAAACTGGCACAGGAAGTCTTGGATGAAAAAAACCCGGGTCGTTTCAATCAGGCCATCATGGACTTTGGGGCTACGGTATGTAAGCCCAAAGGAGCCATATGCAAGGACTGTCAGTTGCAGGATGAATGTGTGGCGTTCAGAGATGACCGTGTCGGTGAATTGCCGATTAAAATCAAGAAAATCAAGAAGAAAAAACGTTTTTTCCATTACTTGATGATTCGTAGGGGAACGGGATATTTCATTAGGAAAAGGGTAGAAAAGGATATTTGGAAAAACTTGTATGAGTTCCCTTTGCTGGAAACAGAAACTCAGATGGATTCGAAAAAATTGCTAAAGCAAGAGGGTTTCAGCAAATTTTTTTCGAACCAATTTTATGGAATCCAAAAAGTTTCCGACTCTTATGTTCAGCAACTCACACATCGAAGTATTCATGCACAATTCATTGAAATCGAGGTGGAAAATTCCTTTGATGCGAACAAAATGGATTGGATGTGTGTAGAAGAGTCGGAATTGCGTAAATTTGCATTTCCGAAGATTATAGATTCTTATTTGAATCATAAAGGAAGTACTTTATTTTAATCAATAATATTTATTAACAGCACTAGCCCTGTTGGAAACAATAGGGACATTATTTAATCGGTACATTATGATCAACAAAGTAACATTGATTGGAAATTTGGGTAAGGACCCTGAAGTGAGGAGACTTGAAAGTGGAGCAGCAGTTGCTCGCCTTACCGTAGCTACGAACGAAAGCTACAAGGACAAAAGCGGAGATTGGCAAACCCTTACAGAATGGCATACTGTCATCTGTTGGAGAAATCTTGCTGAACGAGCAGAGAAACAACTTAAGAAAGGTTCCTTGGTTTATCTCGAGGGTAAACTTTCTACTAGAAAATGGACAGATAAGGACGGTAATGACCGCTACAGCACAGAAGTGATTGCCAATACTTTCCGTTCTATGGAACGTCGTGAGAATACGAATACCGGAGGTGGTGGATTCCCATCCGCTAATGACGAACCAACGAGGAATAACAACAATGCTTCCCCCAATGTTTCAAACAACGAACCACCGGCAGCAGATGACGACTTACCATTCTAGTAAATCACAGAATCAATGATTATTTGGACTCAAAGGGTTTCATTACTCTTTGAGTCTTTTTATATTTATCCTGTATTGTTCAATATTTTATAACAAAACCAATAAACTTGGAGCCTGATCCCCTAGGATTCAGTATTATCAATCCTCAAATATTCCTTGAACTCCCTCTTTTAGCGATTACCTCAACCGAGGTTATCGTATCCTCCACTCTCATTCTCTTATTACTCTGTTGTTCGGCGTTGGTATCGGGGTCGGAAGTGGCATATTTTGCACTTACTCATAATGATTTGGAGGACCTGAAAAAGGAAAATGGCAATTCGCCCGCTTCCCAACGGGTAGTCCAACTCATGAAGGATCCTGCATATTTATTGGCAACGATTCTCATTGCCAATAACTTTATCAATATTGGTATTATCACATTATCCATCATTGCATTCAAACCCTTGCAATATTTTACACAATCCCTATCTGAAGGACCAATGAAATGGGTCATTGATTTCTCCATTACCACTGTATTAGTCACTTTTTTCCTCGTCCTTTTTGGGGAGGTTTCTCCTAAGGTATATGCGAAACTCAACAGTCTAAAACTTTCCAAATTCATGTCCAGGACCTTACTCATACTCCGGTGGATATTCTATCCTTTGAGTAGCGTCCTTGTGAATAGCTCCACTATACTCGAAAAACGCTTATCAAAAAAAACAGGGAATAAGTTATCCGCTGATGATATTGACCAAGCGATTGAACTGACCGTAAGCCGTGAACAAGGTTCGGAACGGGAAGTCGATATTCTGAGAAGTATCGTCCAATTCAACAATATCGCAGTAAAACAAATCATGCGGTCAAGATTGGATGTCAAGGCTTTGGATTTCAATTCTGATTTTAAGGAAGTATTCCAGCAAGTCAAGGAATGGGGATTCTCCAGGGTTCCTGTCTTTGATGAGGATTTTGATAATATCACAGGAATCCTGCATGTCAAGGATATTCTGAAACATTTGAACGAACCCGAACAATTCGAATGGCAGGGCCTGATTCGCCCCAAGGTAATGTATGTTCCGGAATCCAAGAAAATCAGTGATTTATTGAATGAATTCCAAGAAAAAAGAACACACATGGCCATAGTTGTGGACGAATACGGAGGAAGTTCGGGTATCGTAACACTTGAGGATGTCATGGAGGAAGTCATCGGTGAGATACAGGACGAATTCGATACACAGCGGGAAATTGATTTTCAAAAAATCAATGCCTTCACCTACATCTTCGAGGGTAAGACCATGCTACATGACATCTCCAAACTGCTTGATATAGACATGGATGTATTCGAGGATATCAGAGGCGAGGCCGATTCCCTCGCCGGATTGCTTTTGGAAATGTATGGATTCATTCCCACTAGGGGAAAATCCATTACCTATAAGAAATATACATTCGAAGTCATGTCATCTACCCGCAAACGGATTGAAAAGATCAAGATCGTACTTCCCCACTAAGATTCCTCACCTCGCATAATAGGTGAAATCATACATGGCAGAATGCCATGAGGTTCCTGCTTTAAGATGGTGTAAAATCCCTTCGTTCAAAACAGTAATCACCAAGGTACAGGCAGGCTTATCCTCATACATCTTATCCCAATCCTCGCCGGTTAGTTTTTCTCGTTCGTCCCAAGACATCTGATTGTGTTTCCAAGGCATGTTTTCCACATCCTTCATTTCCACATCCAGAATTGCGATTTCCGCCACTTTCATAAAGGCTTTGTAATTCGGATTGTAACTCACATGATAGGTATCACCCGAAGAACCCCAAGATGAGATATTCTGAAACTTAGGATTACCACTCTCCCTGAGTTGGTCCATATTATCATATTCCTCCTTGGAAATATTAACGTCCTTACCCCGCATCAACTCCAACCAATAAGGCATTTGCTCTTTTAGGGGGTGGGTCCTGATGAAATCCTCTCCTTGTTTCTGGTCAAAAGGATAGGATTGCCAAGCAGCATTATAAATATACCCCCTAGCAATATCGGAATAAGGTTCAAGAATAACTTGCAAGGCAAAATTTTTGGTATCCTCCACCCAATCAACATCAGGATGCACAATACTAGCATCAATGGTCAATACATTCTTCTCAATGGATGTTATGTGAAAACTGTAAATATCAGACATAGAATCAATTATTTTTTAATGGCATAAGTGTTGCCTTGGTAAGTATAGGTTTCCTTTACATCCAATTCAACCAATTTCTCATTCTCATAATCCCATTCCGTACCGGTTTGGTGGGTTTGGATTTCGTAATATCCCTCTTTTGTAGGAACATAGGTAATCTCGGTTTGATTCTCATAACAAGTAGGCAGACTATCGTCGTTTCCATCGACATCACATGCTCCTGAATTATTACTGAAAGTAGTCACATTAAAAACAGATTTGAACCCTGCATTAATGGAATACAAATGTTCTCCTGACCAAAGTTCACCCATGTGCAAATCCCCCAATTCCTCAACAATTGCAAAATCATAAGCTGAAATTCGTTGTATCTTAAAGCTTGGGGCCATTCCGTAGGTTCCTGCCATATCGAAGTATTCCACTGCGCCCATATACCAGTTGTTCTTCTTGTATTTCAAAACTCCTCCAACCAACAAAGGGGCACAAATCCTGCATTCATAATCTTCTTCGGGAGCAATAGAAACAATAAAGATGACCCTACCATCCTCCAGCTCGGTTTTGTATTCCATCTTAGCAATCAGATTCACGCCCTCACCAATCATATCCCCCATTCTTTCCTCCATTTCATTTTCGGGAATCCTATGTTTCTCCACTATCGAATGCTGGGCCTTCGCATTGAAATTACCGTACAATGCATCGAATATGCTCATAGAGGTGGAATCTTTCAGGACAGCACTTTTTACTATATCCTCCTTTTTTTCCGGGGATACTTTCTCTTTTTTTACATCTTCTTCCAATGTATTATCCTCTACTTCTCCAGTTGTACATTGGTAAAGGAACAAAATGCACATTGAGAACAAAAGGAAGGTCAGCTTATTCATGATTCATGGTTTTTGTTATGGTAAATATAGTAAGAGCTTTCATAAAAAATGCCCATCCGTATAAACGGATGGGCATTCATTTTTTCCTGCCTATCTCAACCAATTAACGCTTGGCGGCCAGTTTTTCCTTATGTTTTATGAGTTGTCTCTTTAGTGAATCCACAGATGAATCAATGGATGCCTCGAAGGACTTTTGGGTTTCTTTAGTAATCAGTACAGTTCCGGGTACATTGACCCTAACTTCAGCAATCTTATCTTTGACCTGACCTGAATTTTCTAGCTTCAGTGACACTTCGGCACTAATAATCCTATCATAAAATTGTTCTAGTTTCGCTAGTTTCTGGTCAATGAAATCAATCAACTTACTATCTGCGTTAAATCCTACTGCTTGTGTTTTAATCTTCATAAGCAAGGTTGTTTTAGACTATGTTAAAGAATATTTGGTTAAAAGAATGTAGACAGCAACAGGCAGGAAAATAGCTGTAGTCATTCATTTTGTCTATTATTATAAATGTAGATTTTTACGATAGCAAAGTCAAATTTTAAACAAATTTAATTTCGCAATTAACGTAAAATAATGTACGAACATACATTCACATATATAACATAACAAACCTCGTTTAAGTTCCTCTTTTTACGGAAAAACAAGACTTTCAATAGGTTATAAATAGGGATTACATCCTAAGACAAAATCAGTCCTGTTTTCCTTTGGGATGTGCTTTTTCGTAGACTTTTTTCAATCTATCAATCGAATTGTGGACATAAATCTGAGTGGCGGATAAATTGGCGTGCCCCAACAGTTCCTTTATCGCATTCAGATCAGCTCCCCTATTGGAAAGATGGGTTGCGAAAGTATGCCGCAGCGTGTGTGGTCCTTTCCTATCGGTAGTCGTTACGGCACCCAAGTATTTCCGGACTACATTATATAACAACTTGGGGTAGATGGGTTTTCCCTTTTCCGTTAGGAAAAGGGTTTCGCCTACATCATCAAAGGTTGCATTTCGCTCCGAAATGTATTCTTGTAATAACAGGAGTATTTCTCTTGAAATGGGAATGATTCTTTGTTTATTCCGCTTTCCTAAAACGGTAATCGTCGATTTATCCTGATCTATATCCGTATATCCCAACCCCATCATTTCGGACTTACGGATTCCTGTGGCATAGAACAATTCTATGATTGTACGATCCCTGATACCTACATAACCATCTGGAAAGACCATATGCTCCAGAAGATTTTCCATCTGATGCTCCTCCGCATATTCAGGTAGTCGTTTCCCGACTTTCGGAGCAATGAGCTTGGATGCCGGATTAGAGGAAATTCGGCCCTCTCTCAATAAGTATTTGAAGAACGATTTGACCGAAGCCATTTTCCGGTGTACGGATCGGGCAGAAAGTCCCTCCTCCATCAAACTGATAATCCATGATCTCAACTGAGGGAAACTGACCTCTCCCACACTGCTTACCTCATACACATCTCGCATGTATCCAGCCAAGTGTTCCAAATCCTTGGTGTAAGCTGCTATTGTATGTTTGGAATAACGCTTCTCGTATTGGATATAATTAAGAAAAGATGAAATGGATTCCTGCATGGTATATGAATGGTCTTCAACGGATAAAACTATCCCATTTGTATATTACATGCCACTTTTTTGTAAAGAATTGCGGTTACAATATTGTGTTTAGTAACGTTCTTGGGATTGTAAGATGGGATATTGGATGAAAGGTTCATTCATTTTCCTAAAATTCTACTATTTTCGCATTCGCTCATTTAATCTTTTGAAGACGCGCGGAGTGCAAATCCCAAATCAAATCATTTGGATTAGTAGAATCATCATTTACCAATTTTAGAGACAAGGAAAGCACATGAAGTTACCTATACCCGTTTCCGTCAGCGAAATTGCTGAAAAAATCGGTGCTGAGATTATTGGCGATCCTGACAGAATGGTGTTGGGATTAAACGAAATTCACAAGGTTGAATTCGGTGATATGACATTTGTGGACAAGGAAAAGTACTACGATGCATCATTGAATTCTGCTGCGACTTTCGTTATCATGAATAAGCGTTATCCCTGTCCGGAGGGTAAAACCTTATTGATTTGTGATGAGCCTTTCCAAGCCTATAACAGCCTGGTCAAGGAACAACGTCCTTTTGTTCCGCTGACTGTCCAGATTAGTGATACTGCGGTTATCCATCCATCTGTCATCCTTGAACCCAATGTGGTCATCGGACATCATGTAACCATTGGTGCTAATTCCATCATACAAGCGAATACGACGATTGTGGGTAATACCATCATAGGAGAGAATGTCAACATCCATCCTAATTCCGTTATCGGTTCAGATGCATTCTACTATAAGAGGTATGAGACGCACCATGAGAAGTGGCATTCAGGTGGCAGGGTTGTAATCGAAGACAATGTGGAAATCGGAGCTTGCTGTACCATCAATATCGGTGTATCGGGCGATACTTTCATTGGCGCCGGAACTAAGTTTGACAGCCAGATACACATTGGCCATGGTGCTGTGGTCGGTCGAAACTGTCTATTCGCCGCACAAGTCGGAATCGGAGGCAAGGCCATTATTGAGGATGGTGTTTGCTTATACGGTCAGGTAGGTGTAGCACAAAATATTACGATTGGAGAAAAAGCTGTTGTTTTGGCCCAGTCGGGTGTATCCAAGAATTTGGAGAAAAACAAGACTTACTTTGGCTCACCTGCACAAGAAATCAGGGATACATACAAGCAATTGGCCTTATTGAGGCAACTTCCTGAAATGGCCAAGGCCATTAAGAAATTGGAAGAAATGCAGAAGAATAACAAAAGACAACCCTAAGGTAGGACTTGTCTGTAGGATTCATTAGAGTAAAGGGAAAATGATGTCTATCATTTTCCCTTTATTATTGGGACAGAATACCCAAATAATCTTGGAATTGAACTAATTTTACAACGAAATCATTAGTTAGTATTAGGAGTCATGATTCAACTTATCATAAGTTGGCATACTCCATTCACTTTATACTATTTATTATTAAAAAAACCCATCAAGACATGAGTTTAGAAACGCGTGTTATGGCTGCCCTAAAAGAGGCTATGAAAGCCAAGGACGATGCAGCCAAAAGAAGTTTGAGATCCGTTAAATCTGCTATCCTTTTGGTCAAGACTGATGGTAGTGGTAGAGAATTGGATGAAGCGGGAGAAATCAAGTTGGTCCAAAAATTAATCAAGCAAAGAAAGGACTCCTTGGCAGTATATGAGGAGCAAGGACGTGAGGATTTGGCCCAATCCGAAAGGGAAGAAATTGCCGTAATCGAGCAATTCCTACCCCAACAATTCAGCAGTGAGGAATTGGAAACTTTCATCAAGGGCATTATTGAAAAAACCGGAGCAAGTACCATGAAAGATATGGGTAAGGTAATGGGCATGGCCAATAAGGAATTGGCAGGTAGAGCTGATGGTAAGACCGTCTCCGTAATGGTGAAGCAAATGTTGGGATAAAACCTAACAACCAAACATAGATAAAGGACCAGTCCCCAGGGCTGGTCCTTTTATTTTTATACTCAAAATAGCTGTCAAATCATCAACAATTCAATGTTGATGCTGTTCCCTTGTTGAACTTTAGGAAAATGAGTAAACAGGTAAGAACACTTTCATTCATCATCTTTTCAATATTGTCCACACTGGCAATATTTTTTTGTTTTAAGGTTAAGGGAGAATTCAATTTCGAGCAATTCTTTCCCGAGGGAGACCCCGATCTTGACTATTTCTATGAATTCATAGAAGAATTCGAAACAGATGATAATTTCCTTCTCGTTGCCATAGATAGGAATGAGGGTGTTTTTGAACAACAATTCCTAAATGATTTCCATGACTTTGCATTAAAGTCCAAGAAGCTACCCTTTGTTGTTTCCAGTACTTCCATCACCCAAATCCAATATCCACAAAAAACACCATTCGGGTTTGCAGCCACACCTGCTGTCCATAGAAAGAAGCCAAGCAAATATGCCAAGGATAAGGAAAGACTCCTTGAAGACGAACGTTTCAACGGAACCCTGATATCCAGTGATGCCACATCGGCAGTAGTCGCACTCAAACTCATTGACAACATACAAATAGATGACTCAAGAGTCCTGATGTCCAAGATGGATTCCTTGGTCAACTCCTATCCTTTCCAAGAACACCATTATTTAGGACGCCCTAATTTCCAAGTGGAATTCATTGATTTACAATTCAGGGAAATCATCCTTTCCGCAGTTGTATCCGCTATTCTTGTGACCATTATCATGTGGTTCATATTCAGGAAAGGATGGGGTATATTCATTGCGCTATTATCCATTGGAATTGGAATGTTATTGTTTATGGGAATGCTCGGAGCCAGTGGTCGGACATTGAATGTAATGTCTGCGCTTTATCCGGTATTACTCATCATTGTGGGTACTTCCGATGTCATCCACATCATGTCCAAATATATTGATGAACTCCGGAAAGGGAAAACCAAGAACGAAGCCATCCGAATCAGTATCAAGGAAATCGGATTGGCTACCTTATTGACCTCTGTTACGACCGCTGTTGGTTTCCTAACCTTACTCACTAGTAAGATTCCCCCTATCAGGGCTTTCGGTCTCAATGCTGCCATTGGTGTCATCATTGCCTACATAACAGTCCTGGGCCTTACCACGGCCATACTTTCCCTATTCAAGGTGGAACAAGTAATTCAACTAAAGGATAGAAAACCGTTCTGGGAGCCATTGATGGAACGAATGTACCGTTTGACCAAACTTCACCCTAGGAAAATTGCCCTTGGATTGGTTTCAACCGTCCTGCTTTCCCTTTTGGGAATGTCTCTCATAACGACCAATTATAGTATTGAGAGCAATCTTCCCATTGGTCAGAAAATCACTGAGGATTATAAATATTTCGAACAGGAATTCGCAGGATTCCGTCCGTTTGAAATTGCGGTGATTGCACAGGATACGTTCAAGGCTAGGGATTATGCCGTATTGAAAGAAATCAATAAGGTGGAACAATTCATGAAGCAATATGATGCTGTTGGTTCGATGAATTCCATTACCTCAGCGTATAAGAGCATCAACAGGGCATTGAATGGCAATAGGTTGTCCGCCTACCAGTTTCCAGATACGGAAGTCGCATTCGACAAAATAGATCCATATATCAATAAGCTACCTGCTGCGTCATTGGATGTACTGGTCAGTAAGGATGGAAAGAAAGCAAGGATTACAAGTCGGATTTCGGATGTGGGTTCGGATACCATCAAGAATATAGGAGCGCGAATTGATCGTTTTATTGCGGAAGCAACCGATGCCAATGTCGTTCAATTCAGGAGAACGGGGACTGGCATCCTATTCGATAAGAATGAAGAATATGTCAGGGATTCCATACTCAACGGGCTCGGATTCGCAATCATTGTCGTGAGTATCTTTATGGGTTTACTTTTCAGAAGTTTTAAGATGGTACTCATTTCACTTGTACCTAATATCTTCCCTCTCATGATTGCAGGTGCCCTGATGGGCTATGCAGGTATTGAACTGGAAAGTGGCGTTACGATTGTGTTTGCCATCGTATTTGGTATTGCTGTGGATGATACCATTCATTTTCTTAGCAGATACCAACTTTCCCGTAGAAAGGGCATGAGTATTGACGAGTCTATTCGAGTTACATTCCTGGAAACAGGAAAAGCCATTTGCCTGACTTCGGTTATCCTATTCTTTGGGTTCCTGGTCATGTTATTTTCCATTAATCCTCCAAGTGTTACTGTTGGCCTTATCATATCCGTCACATTGGCCAGTGCACTTCTGAGCGATATGTTCACCATTCCACTTTTGATTCGGTGGTTGTACAAGGACTGATGGTTAGGGAGGCATGTCAGATGTCAGGAATATGAATTGAACCTGATATCTGACATGCCTATATCTCATTAGAATTTATAATAGCATTTTACTTTTCCATTTCCTCTTTTCCTTACTCCGCGCTTATCCTGGGATTTCCACTTTCCATCCCTTTCCCTCAATTTGAATGGATTGACCTTTAGGGCAAAGTAAAGATCAGAACCCGTGAAATTAGAAGACCCCATCAAACTGGCCAGATTTTCCGAACCAATCGTTATCCAGCCCAATCGTAGTGCCAAACCAACATGTACCTGATCGTAATTCAACATACTTACAGGTAGCATTGCTCCGAACCATCTACTTTCAAACCTTGGTGTAATGGCCAATACATCTGTACGCACAATCCTATTCCTACCCAATGGTACATGCTGTATGATAAGACCATTGATAAAAACATTGGGTGTAATGGAATAATCCGCCTGGATACTCAATGCCGTGGGAAGCATTAGCGTAAAACCATTTCCTTGGGCGGATTGATTAGAGCCATAGACATCACTATTCGCCAAATCAATAAAATCCTGATATTCCGTCAAAGCGAAATAATCATCCAAATCTATATTCGTAGCTGTATTCAGGTCTATGTTACTGAAACGATGTTGTTCTGCATTCTGGTTGAAATTGATATATCCCAAATCCAGAATGGATGCGCCAATTTTCAGGACATAACCATCATCATATGCCCTCTCAACCAGATAAGTGGCACCTATATCCAAGGAAATACCTCCTCCATTCCTCTTGATACCATTGAATTCCTGATCCTCTACATAAGTATTCGTAAGGCCGAATTCCACATCCCCGGTGAGGAATTCGATTTCATTGTCCGGTCTTTTTACCAAGCCTGTTGTCCTGTAACTGTTCATATAGAATCCCTCGTAACCCATAAGGTACTTGGCATTGACTCCAAACGATAGATTATAACCATTATTGTAACCGTAATGCAAACCTATTTCTGACCAAGCAGCACCTGCCATCTTGAACGGTTTTACCAAAAACTCATCATCCAATTCTTCAGAATCGAATTCCCTATATCCAAGAATGCCCGGCAAGTCCCTTGTACCTCCTGCAGCTCTTACTGCCGTCATGATACCAAAACTATGTTGATTATTCAGATTGAATAGGAATGAGGGCCCCATGATTTGGGTATTGTTTTGGGCGTAGTACACATCATCACCCGTATTGTAATCAGCGACAAGAGCATCTGCTGGTATTTGGTTCTCATTCTCAACTGTGGAGACGAGGACAATATTGTCGGAATTCCGAAGGACCTGCCCCAAGTTTGCATTCCGTACGAAAGCATAATTATTATCCGTAAACTGTTCAAGACTTATGATATTCAAGTCCCAAGAATAAGGAAGATGTGTTCCTGATGACGGATTCAGATACAATCCATTAACTCCTGAATAATTCTCAATTCTGAGACCAATACGGTCTTGGCTGATTGCTAGATTTCCAATGGACAGAAGCAATAAGATGGCAAGTAGGTTCTTCATAACATATCACTTTTCGAAATAACGACTCCCAAATCGTCATTCGTATAATTGTTGAAAAAATGTTAAGAAGTGTCGTATCCTAGCTTTTGTCCAAGGAGGGTCTATCAGAAAAGCTGTTGTAATCTATCCAGAATGACCTTTGACAACTTATACTTCGATTCTTGGGTCCATCCTGCTACATGAGGGGTAAGGATTACATTATTCATACGGTATAATTTTGAATAAAGTTGCTGTTCGTCCTCTGAAAAAGTATGTGGTTTTTCATTTTCAAAAACATCCAGACAAGCCCCTTTCAAATATCCGGATTCTAGTGCTTTCAATATTTCCTCGGTATGGACAATCCCTCCTCTAGATGTATTGATGAGTATCCATTCTCTCTTACACTTATGGATAAATTCCTCATTCACCATATGTCGCGTCTCACGATTCAATGGCAAATGAAAAGATATGATATCAGCCTTGGACCTGATTTCATCCAATGTGGATTCCTGTATATGAGGGAAAGGATGTGTATAATCCGACTTGTACTTATCGTAAGCCAGAACATTCATTTCCAGACCTGCCAATTTTTTCCCAAAGGTGCTTCCTGTGTGCCCAAAACCTACGAGGCCTATCGTCTTGCCCTGTAATTCAAAGCCGCGGTTCTTTTCCCTATCCCAATGCAAATCCCTGACTTCCTTATCCGCCTGAATCAATTTATTGGCCAATGCCAATAACATACCTAGTGCATGTTCAGCAACAGCATTCCGATTCCCTTGAGGAGAATTGATAACATGTATTCCTTTCTGTCGGGCATAATCCTGATCTATGATTTCCATTCCCGAGCCCAACCTGGCGATGAACTTCAACTGATTCGCCTTATCGAATAATGACTGGTCGGCAATAATCTTGCTGTTCACCACCAAACCACTATAAGTTGATATTATTCCGTGGACTTCCTCCAACGTAATCTCGGGTCTATATTCATAAGAGAAACCCAAGGACTCCAACCCCTCTAACATAACGGGATGTACTCCATCGGTCACCAAGACCTTACCATTGTCCTTTTTCATTCTGTCTAAGTTAGTAGCTTTAATATTTTCCTCCAAGAAGGTTAATCATCACTAAAACATTCCTTATTGGGAAAGCGTTACTTACCTTTAACCACACCTTACCCACCTTTTAAGTTCAAATTATTATCATCATGAACATGAATTTGTCTGATATTGAAATCAAGAAGGAGTTAGCCAATAGTATTACCCACTTCTTTGGTTTTCTGTTTGGTGTGGTCTGCATACCTATCCTTATTTCATATTCTGCTTCTACGGATAATACCGCTGCGATTGTTGGAGCGAGTATTTTTGGTTTTTCCTTTCTGATGGTTTATGGATTTTCAACATTATACCACAGTATTAACCATCCAAAGGTTAAGCATGTAATGAAGACCTTGGATCATATCAGCATCTACTTTATGATTGCGGGAAGCTATACGCCTTTCATACTGCTATTCCTTTTTAATTCTTCGGGATTCACACTCTTATCCATACTGTGGGGATTAACGCTTCTGGGAATCATATTCAAGATATTCTTTGTTAAGAAATTCAATATCCTATCTACCATCATTTACTTGGCGATGGGTTGGTTAGTGGTGGCATATCCCACAGGATTGTTGGATGCTGTTCCTTATGAGACGTTCGTCATGATTGCTGCCGGTGGTGTTTCCTATTCGTTGGGTGTCATTTTTTACCTGTGGAAAAAACTAACCTATCACCATGCCATATGGCACCTATTTGTTTTGGGAGGTAGTATTTGCCACTATGTGGCTGTTTTGCTGGCTATCAACTGCGGATAATGCTTTCTTCCTATCATTTCAGAAGAGGGGCCATGCTAATGGGTGTACTGGGTGGATTACAATTCTTCCTACTCACCATTATTGCCATGTTCTGTTACCCCGGAGGTACAATTGAGAATCCGGATGCGGTGCATTATCTATTTCTGGAGAATTTCTTTTCAGACTTGGGTCGTACCAAGGATTTCAACGGGGGTTCCAATAGCACTTCATATATCATATTCACCATAAGTCTATGCTTCGAGGGAATAGCCACCCTGATACTGTTCCTGGGTTTATCTAGGATATTCCCAGCAGACGCCCGGTTTAGATTTTGGAATATTATCATGGTTCTGTTCGGATTTCTGGCAGGGTTAGGTCTGATGGGTGTGGCATTCACTCCCTGGGATTTGATGAAACCCACGCACATTACCTTTGTCAATGTGGCTTTTTGTTCCTTATTGGTGGCTATTCTCATAGCCATCCGTAGGATTTTCGCCACTGATTATATCCCAAACCTATATGCCAAAGTACTTTCGTTCATTTGCATATTCCTGTTCGCATATGTTTTCATTCTCTTTTTCGGGCCTGACCCCAAAGCTTCCAAACAAGCATTACTCATTCAGGTTATTAGTCAAAAAATCATAGTTTACCTCCTCATTTTCGGAATCACATTCCTCAGTTGGGGAACTTTCAGAATCCTAGGGAAAGAGAACGTCAATCCTATTGATAACAAATAGGTTAACTCATTCCAATACTTGTTTGACAACCTATTTTTTCACAATCGATGTGCTTTTTATATAAAATCATATTGTGACATCGGTATTAGTGCATCTACAGTAGGAAAAATGTGTATTGATTTTTTATTTTCATCAAAAAATTAACGTCCTTTGTAAGAATCCGAGAATGTTTTTCCATTCCCATTAGAATTCATTGATTTTTATTGGTTTAAACATAGTTTTCCTATGGTTGGAATATCTTTCGGATGTCTATACTTGACAAGGAGAATTTTACATTAGAACATACAGCAAAACGAGGTTTTAGGATATATGGGGTTATTTAATTTTTTCAAGAGAGAGATTGCCATTGATTTGGGCACAGCTAACACCCTCATCATCGAGGATGGAAAGGTCATCGTGGATGAGCCTTCCATCGTAGCAATGGACAGACGAACTAACCATGTAATAGCTGTGGGTAGGAAAGCGATGCAAATGCATGGTAAGACCCACGAAAATATAAAGACCATCAGACCCTTAAGGGATGGAGTTATTGCCGATTTTCAAGCTGCTGAAAGCATGATTGAGGGAATGATTAACATGATGGAGGCCAAGAAGAAATTATTCAGTTATATGAAGATGGTAATCTGTATTCCATCAGGCATAACAGAAGTAGAGAAAAGGGCCGTATTTGATTCAGCTGATCATGTTGATTCCAAGGAAACATATCTGATTCATGAACCGATGGCTGCTGCCTTGGGTATTGGCTTGGATGTGGAAGAACCTGTGGGTAACATGATTATTGATATAGGAGGGGGAACCACTGAGATTGCAGTTATCGCACTATCCGGTATTGTATGTGATCAATCCATCAGGATTGCAGGTGATGAATTCACCATGGATATCATGAATTACATGAAACGCCAGCACAATATCCTCATCGGTGAGAGAACAGCGGAGCAAATCAAAATCAATGCTGGTTCAGCACTCCATGACCTTGAAACTCCACCGGAGGATTATCCTGTGAATGGTCGGGACCTTATGACGGGTATCCCAAAACAAATCAAGGTATCGTACGGAGAAATTGCACACGCTCTGGACAAATCCATTTCAAAGATTGAGGATGCCGTATTGAAAGCTTTGGAGAATACTCCACCGGAATTGGCTTCTGATATTTACAAGACCGGATTATACCTTACAGGAGGAGGTGCACTATTGAGAGGTTTGGATAAGAGAATCAGTCAAAAGACGAAGCTCCCTGTCCATGTAGCAGAAGATCCATTGAGAGCTGTTGTTAGGGGAACCGGCATCGCACTCAAGAATACAGATAAGTTTTCGTTCTTGATTGACCGAAAAAGTATCTAATACTACCAAAACTTAGGCCTAACTTAGAGAAACCGAGTTAGAATTCTTTATAAGATTATTCAACTTGTGTACGTGTAATGCAGAACCTGATACAGTTATTATTAAGGTACAATGCCTTTTTCCTGTTTCTACTGTTACAGGTTATCTGTTTTACGTTGATTGTTCAGTTCAACAAGGAGCAAGCTGCTGTATTTACTGCAACTACCAATAGATTCTCTGGTAGATTCTACAATATCAAGGATAATGTAACCAAACACTTTTCCTTTGAAAGGGAAAATAATCGTTTGGCAGAGGATAATGCCAGGTTATTCACGCAACTGGAAGAATCCAAATTCCACAATTTCATTGAGATAGATACTGCCAGTAATCCTGAATATTTCCAACAATACGAATACACAGCTGCGAGAGCCATCAATAATTCCACTAATAAGGCCAACAACTACCTTACCATCAACAGGGGAAGAAGACATGGTATCAAGAAACACAATGGAGTCATTGGGGGAAATGGTATCGTCGGAATCGTACTGGGTGTATCCGATAGGTATGCCACAGTTATGTCCTTACTCCATCAACAAACAAAGATTTCTGTACGAATCAAGAATAAGGGATACTTCGGTTCCATGGTCTGGTCTGGTAGTAACTCCAGCGAAATGAGTATAGATGCCATTCCTAGACATGCACTCATTACAGAGGGGGATACGGTTATCACTAGTGGATATTCCAGCATTTTTCCCGGAGGAATGATGGTAGGTTTGGTCAAGAATGTAGAGGGTGTGAGTGGTTCGTCATTCCACAAGATAGATGTAGAGCTAACGGAAGACCTCAATAAGGTCCAACATGTGTATGTGGTAAGTAACCTATTCCAAGAAGAACAAACACAATTGGAAGAAGAACTGGAAGATGAATAATATCATATTAACCAATATCATGAGATTCATTGGACTTGTATTGCTTCAAGTCCTTGTTTTCCAGAATCTGAATTTTGGAGGGGATTCCATTATTGGTTATTTCCATTTCATCATTTATCCACTGTTTATTTTATTATTACCACATGACACTCCTCATTGGGCTTTGATCCTGTGCGGATTCTTCATCGGAATAACCGTGGATATATTCTATCCCTCTTATGGTGTTCATGCTTCGGCAGGTGTACTGACAGCTTTCCTAAGGCCCTTTGTACTCAAATTCCAAGAACCCAAGGGAGGTTATCCGCAAGGGCAGAGCCCTACAAGGTACAGATTGGGTACCATGCCCTATCTAAGATATGCCGCAACCATGTTACTCATACATATATTATGGTATCATTCAATGGAATCATTCACCATAGCATATATTGATAAGATACTACTGCGCACAGTGATAAGTTTTCCGATATCACTATCACTTATTACCATTCATGCATTCCTAATTAATCCGAAAAACTAAATGCAATGGCTAAGGAGGGTAATAATCAAAATAGGCAATACATTATCCGTGGATTCTTTATCCTGATAGCGATAGCATTGGTAGGAAAGAGCTTCCAAATACAGGTTTTGGATTCATCCTATGCTGATACGGCAAGGGCTGTGGTAGTTTCGGATATCACCATTTATCCCTCAAGGGGACTGATTCTGGACCGCAAGGGAAAACTACTCGTGGCAAATAAGGCCATGTATGACCTGATGGTTATCTACAACCTCGTACAGGAGGATATGGATACCACCAAATTCTGCAACTTACTTAATATTTCCAAGGAAGCATTTATCGAGAATCTGGAAAAGGATTTCGATCATGATAATAAGTATGACAGAAAAGTACCATTCCCCTTCCTAAAGAAAATATCATCTGAACAATATGCCAGATTCCAGGAAAGCATGTATGAATTTCCGGGTTTCTTCATTCAAATGAGGAATGTAAGGAATTATCCTTTCCGAACAGGCGCTCATGTCCTTGGTTACGTCAACGAGGTCACCCAATCCCAGATAGAGGAGTCTGAGGAAAAATTTGCTAACGGAGAAGTAAATAGCAAATACGAAAGAGGGGATTATATCGGAGCGAAAGGATTGGAGTTGCAATACGAAGAACAACTCAAGGGGGTGAAAGGTGAGAAAAAGGTAATGAAGGATAATTTTGGGCGAATTGAGGGTGCCTGGCAGGATGGTTCTAGAGACAAGGACCCCATCTCCGGATATGATCTACTTACAACCCTTGATGTGGATATACAATTATACGCAGAAGAATTAATGCGGAACAAGAGAGGAGGAGTCGTTGCCATAGAACCCAAGACAGGAGATATACTGGCTATGGTCAGTACACCAACCTATGACCCTAATCTGCTTTCCATAAATCGTGATAGGGGACAGGCATTCAGTTATCTCGTAGCGGATACCCTAAGGCCGTTTTATGACCGTGCCCTAATGGCACAATATCCTCCGGGTTCTATCTTCAAAGCCATTACATCCTTAGTAGGCATGCATACAGGTGTGTGGAATGTGGACCGTGGCGTAGGTTGCTCGGGAGGATATGATTATGGAGGTAGTAGAAGATTGGGTTGCCACGGACATGTATATCCGGGTGATTTGGTTACGGGTTTGCAGCATTCCTGCAATTCCTATTATTGCCAATTATTCAGGGATGTCGTGGATCAGTACGGCTATAAGAATGCAGGAGAGGGATTGGATACCTTGATGAAATATGTCCGTAGATTCGGACTTGGTGACGAATTGGGTATCGACCTACCCAATGAGAAGCCCGGATTGATTCCCGATTCCAAGTATTATGATAATATCTACAAAAAGGGAAGTTGGAAATCCCCTACCATTATATCCGTAGCCATCGGACAGGGTGAGGTCCAGATGACGACCCTGCAAATGGCCAATGCAGCAGCAGCCATTGCCAATAAGGGATGGTTCATTACTCCACACCTCGCCAAAGGATTCTATCAGGATGGAAAACCAGTGGACAACGAAAGAATTAATCTCAGTCGGTATGATACAGGGATTGCTCCTGAATTTTTCCAACCTGTCCATGATGGTATGGAGATGGCCGTTACGGCCGGTACAGCAAGAATGGCTAATGTACCATCCTTTACCTTATGCGGAAAAACCGGTACCTCTGAAAACAAAGGAAAGGACCATTCCGTCTTTTTCTGCTTTGCCCCAAAGGAAGATCCACAGATTGCCATTGCTGTTTTTGTTGAGAATGCAGGCTTCGGAGGATCATTTGCGGCACCTATTGCCAGTCTAATTGCCGAGAAGTACCTCAATGATGGTGAAATAGATGAGTCCAGAATATGGATTGAGGAAAGAATGTTGGACTCAAATCTGTTACAGGCCAAGTAGAGAGCCGTGACTGCTCAATCTTTCATATTGCCACCTACCTAATGTGTTCGATATTTTTTTACTGAAAAATAGCATTTTATATATTTAATTTTATCGTATTGGAATAATTCTTGTTTAAACATATATGAACTGAATATTATAAAGCACTAAGTTTCGTTGTCACAGAAAATTATTTCCCCTGCGTTGATAGGGCTGATTTTTGAAATGATATTGCTGTACACGAGCATAGCAAATAACTTATTTCATAAATGTTAGACATGAGAAAATTTACCTTGACTTTAATCACTCCCCTGATTGCCTTAATAACCTTAAAGGCTGATTGCACTTTCGAATCTTTCGTTATCGGAGAGGAATTCACGATTGGTAATATGCTAGTCTGGACAACTTCCTCTGAGGTTGATAACAAACAATTCATCATTGAAAAATCAATTGATGGAATGGAATATGACATTATCGGAGAAGTAAATGCCAATGGCAACTCTGAGGATGAGAATACTTACCGTTACATGGACTTGGATGCCAGGAAAGGTACTTCATACTATAGAATCAAGCAGATTGATTTTGATGGTGACTTCAGTTATTCTCAAACTGCATTTGTAAATAAGTCTACAGACAATGATTTCATGATTGCTTCCATCAATAATCCATTGAATAGCGAATCCGTAAATATTACCATTGATTTCATCAAGGATATGGAATTGACTTATTCCATTAAGGATATGAAAGGAGATGTGCTCCAAGAGGATATCATGAATGCAACTGCTGGGTTACAAAACGTAGATTTTGATTTAACCAGTTATCCTAATGGTTCTTACAAGTTGTTCTTGCAGTCAGGTGATGAGATAGAAACCATCACAATCAAGAAGTTGATGTCTGCTGAGGATTCAAAAGTTCCTGTGGCTAACAAGGATTAATGAAATGATAAATAAGGTGTTTCAATGAAAGGCTTCAACCGAATGGTTGAAGCCTTTTTTTATTCCATATCAAATAAGAATGTATCGGAATCCCTTCTTACAATCCATTCCAAATCATCCCGTAGATCCTTACGATAGAGCGTCCTAAAGCACCATCATTAATACTTTCATTGGTTTGGTACATCTCTTTCCTCTCATATTTACAATTGAAAATCTGGCAATGAACGTAACCTATATAACTTCACCCTGAATTACGTCCATCTGTAAATAATTTGAATATTACCCCCATTCATCAAGAAAATCCAGTTATCATATCATGAAAGGGAATACAATACAAAAGGGCCTGACAATAATTTGTCAGGCCCTTTTGTCCATTTATGATAAGTTCTAACTTATTAGTTCTCTATCGTCGATGTAGCACTTTGGTAGACTTCCTTCTCTGTAGAACTATGAATATAAGCAACCACATGGCAATTGCTTACATTCCAATCAGCTGGAAGTGTCGTGGAGAATGTCTGTGTACCTGAATCACCTGCGTTTGTTGTACCTGTATATGCATCACCAAGTGGGTTACTGATGGCATCCCTGAATACATGCTTGTGCTTATAATCAGGATTCACCTCATCATCCGGCATCAATTGTACGTCAACAATATTATCCTCAGTAATAATTACGGTTACCAACAATGGTTCAGAAATGGTTTCGATGAAATCGAAGTTCACTGTAATATCCAAACTCCTATTTGTTCCATTATAACTCTTATCAATATCGACTTCCACCATTAGCGGACTAAGTAATTGCTCTGCGATATATCCTGCCCATTGATTCTTTTCTACAATCAGACCAGGTGCCCCATCGAATAACTTCCTATCAATCGTGGCGGCTGGCCAACCAGCGGCTGGGCCCAAGGCATTCTCTATGGCCGTACCATCAGCTGTTCTGAAATCATTCAAACTATTCGGATATGGATTGGAAAAGAAACCAGAATGGATGGAAACAGGCACCAACTGTTCTCCGTAAGTTTCCACCAGTGTTTCAATCAATTCACTTCCCAAAGGACAGTTCTTACATTTCACACCCGTGAATTCTTCTATGATTACCCGCTTTACTTGGTCACCACCGCCTCCGACGTTTCCGCCACCTCCGACATTCAGGGTAGGTCCAATCTCCTCACACGAATGGAAAAGGAACAAGGAAAGGAAAATGGTGAATAATGCTATTTTTTTCATATTCCTATGATTTTAATCAATTGATGGTTAAGATTAGAATTGCTGAATATACTATCGTGTGGTATGATTCATACAGATAGTATACATTGTAAAAATAGCAAATTCATCATAATGATGAATACCTTTTACATGCGGCTGTACCATAATTGACAAATCTAGTTGTGGCTAGGATGCTTTCAGGCTATTACTCTGGTAGATATTCTCATAAAATACATATTTCCCCTTGGATTCGATTCCTACGGTAATACTGGGTCTCTCCTGGCTGTTGATACCATCCAAATATTCATCCCAATAATTAATGATGGTCCTCAAATCGTGTATCAATCCCAGAAGTCTGGAAATGGAGTGCATCCTATTATGGAAAATGTAGGTACTATCATTAAAAAGAACCGCTCGCTCCAGTGATAGGATATTTACTACATGGTCCGTTCTTTCAAACTCGGGTAGCTGTACCAATTCTTCCAAAATTGTTAGGGCCTTTTCCATATGGTAGGTAGAAACATCATTGACCGAACCCTTTTTCAATAGCATATTATAGGCTTGTTTCAATAGATTACAAGTCTTCATGTACTCCTTGGAGTAAAAAGATTCAAAAGAAGAATCAATGATTGAATTAAATAGATTCATGTTACTATTCCAAATTGCCTGCAACAAATTTAAAACATTTAATTTTAAGACACAAACAGTTTTATTTAACTTATTAACATTTTTTTTGTGCTTTACCTGTGCCTTTTCTTAAACTTGCCCGTCAAAAGGTTGCTTTCAATTAGTAACTGGCTTATTTCTTAAAACATACAATGAAAATCGATACTAATGGAAGATTTGTTTGAAAAAATCCCCGAGTTATTAGGTGGGGATATCTATGGAATTGTAAAGACAGTTCTTTTTGCCATTCTAACCCTAGTTGTGGGCTTTATGATTATCAAATCGGTAGTCGGAATTACGAAGCGTACGATGGAAAAGAGAGGCGTTGACAGAGATTTGAGACCTTTCTTGGGTTCTATCTTGGATGTAGGCCTAAAAGTCGCATTGATTATCACGGTAGCCGGTATGTTTGGTATAGAAACCACATCCTTTGTTGCAATACTCGGTGCCATGGCTTTTGCTGTAGGCATGGCCTTACAAGGCAGTTTGGGACATTTTGCATCTGGTGTACTTATCCTGTTATTCAAGCCTTACAGGACTGGTGACTTGGTGGATATACAAGGAAATGTTGGGGTTGTGGATGAAATCCAAATCTTCAACACTGTATTGCTCACACCAGACAACAAGAAAATCATTCTCCCAAACGGTACCGTTACCAATGGACCCATCACCAATATTTCCGGTCAAGGGGAAATCAAGGTTGTGATGTCTTTTGGAATCGGATACGGTGATGACATTGACAAGGCTAGGCGAGTCATCCAACAAGTGGCAGATGAATGCCCACATGTCATACACGAAAAATCCGTGGATATTTTCGTGGAAGCACTAGCGGATAGTTCTGTCAACTTCGCCGTAAGGCCTTGGGCTAAGAGTGAACATTATTGGGATGTGTTCTTTTATATGCATGAAAACATCAAGAAGGCATTCGATAAGGAGAACATTGGTATTCCTTACCCAACAATGGATCTCAACGTCAGTAAATAGAATTTTATCTACTCGATAATAAAGAGTCCCTTATAGTTTTTTGTTTCTCGTGACTTGATTTGGCAGCTACTTCTAAGAAGTGGCTGCCCTTTTTTTTTGACATATTTGTACATTTTTTATAATTTGAATTATCATTAACCCGGAATACAATAAAAAAGTATTCCCTAATCAATAACTTCATACATCATGAAAATCCCATGCATTAAAGCAATACTCTGCTTTATACTATTTTCTATTCAATTCTCTCTGGTAGCCCAAGAATCTGCACTCCAACTCAAGTGGGGGAAAATATCTCCCACTGAAAAGAATCTAAAGGTTATCGAGGGCGAAGATGAAGCTCCTGCGGTAGTACTCGGAGAAGAGGCTACCATATCATTCAATCTCGCCGATGAGGTTCCGACCATAGTCATCTACAAACATTACCGTATCAAAATCCTTAATCAGGAGGGACTGGAATATGCAAATATTCAGATTCCATACCATAGTGCTAGTGGACACGAAGAAATCACTGGCGTAAAAGCTCAGACCATCTCGGAAGATGGTACTGTTTCCAAAGTCACTAAAAAGGATATCTTCTACAATGAAACCAATAAGTATTGGTCTGAAGTGAAATTCGCCATGCCTAATGTTGGTGTTGGTTCTATCATTGAGTACAAATACAAACTAGAGATTTCTGGTTTGGGAAGTATACCTACCTGGTTCTTCCAATCCAATATCCCCAAATTATTCAGTACGTTGGAAATAGATATGCCCCGAATGCTTAAATATCGCCCTTTCATCCGCTATGCTACGGACTTGAAAGAGGATACTTATAATTATTTCGGCAATATGCTCTTGCCCAAATATGAAAGAAGGAAGGTAGGTATTGATGGTTATGAAACAGTCAGACAAGGAACAACCAGTGTAAAGACTGAAATGAATCGATATTCCTATTCCATGGAAAACATCCCATCTTTCAAGGGCACTTCGTCTGTTTATCGTCCTAGAGATTATTACTCAAAAATTTATTTCAACCTGATTGCTACGGAATTCAGACAGGGAGTAGTCCAACCTACCATGAATACATGGGACAAGTATGTTGAAGTGAGGACCAAGGATCCTACCTTCGGAAAACAATACACATCCAAATCCAATTATAAGAAAATACTTAAGGCAGCAGAGGGCAAAATTAATCCAAAGCAGTCTTTTGATGAAAAGCTTCATGCGATTTGTTCCTTTGTATCCTCCAATGTCAAATGGGATGAATACTACTCCACTTATTCGGAAAAATCCCTGAATAAGGTTTTTGAGAATGGTACCGGTAGTAGCTGCGAAATCAACCTGATGGCAGTTGCACTGATGAGAGAATACGGCATCAAGAGCTACCCAGTCTTCGTCAGTACCAAGAAACATGGTAAGGTAGAATGGGACTCTCCTTTTTCTGGTCAGTTCAATCATGTAATTGCTCTTGTCGAAAATGGTGAATCCGAACAATTCCTAGACCTAACCAAGGGCATGTTACCGGACCAACTCGTTACAATTGATGCACTCAATGATAAAGGACTCATCATCAAGGATGATAATAAATTCCTGGTCAAGGATATAGAAGTTCCTGTATCAAAGAGCATCCAGATCATTGATGCGAACATTAATGAAGAGGGTACACTTGACGGAAATTGTAAATTAGTAAGTAGTCATTACGAAAACATGTACCAACGCTACATCTTCGATGAGAAAACATCCGACGTTGATTATGCAGCCAGATTCTTTGATGAGGATTATAGCCTATCTGCCATCAATAATTTGAGTGCAGAAAAGGATAATGATATCAATAAGGACATGAAAAGTGACTTCAATTTCGAAATTGAGGAATTCATCACAGCAGATGATGATATCATTTATATCCCACTCACCATCAATGACAACCTTGACTTCCTCGATGGTGCCTTTGATGAAATCAACAGGACTTACCCTCTTGAAATACCATATCCCTTTGAGGAGAAATTCGTCATGAAACTGAAGGTTCCCGATGGATATGTAGTTGAAGAACTACCTCAGAATCTCAAGGTTTCCATGCCTGCAGGTTTTGCCAAGTTCATGTTCAGGGTTTCCGAATCAAATGGTAATATTCAGATTTCCCATTCATTCATGATGAAAAAGCACAAGTATGAACCGACAGAATACGTCACGCTGAGGTCGGTATACCAACAAGCTACCGAAAAATTATCAGAGATGATTATTCTGAAAAAGAAAGAATAAATTAATGGCTGCAAAACAAGAAGCCCCAGCGGAGTACATTCCGTTGGGGCTTCTTTCTTGAACAACTTTCAGATTTGTATATTTATCATATGGTATACTTCCATCACATCCAATACAATATTTTATGCCAACCAATCAACCAAGGGTATGTGTAATCGGAGCCGGATGCTCTGGTATCACAGCAGTTAAGAATCTGATTCAAGCAGGCATCACCAATGTCATTTGTTACGAACAGAATGACCAAGTGGGTGGAAATTGGATTTACTCCGAAAAGGAAACACATTCCAGTGTTTGTGAAACAACACACATCATCAGTTCCAAGACGATGTCCCAATATCTGGATTATCCCATGCCCGAACATTATCCCGACTACCCGTCCCATAGCCAGTTGTTGGAATATTTCCAGTCTTATGCCCACACCTTTGGTGTCCTTGATTATATCCATTTCAATTCTACGGTGGAATCCGTCAAAAAATTGGAAAATGAAAAATGGGAAGTCCAAATCAAAGGCTCCAATCCTGAGATATTTGATTTCCTTATGATTGCGAATGGACACCATTCCGTACCCAGAATGCCTGAATTCAATGGGACATTCGATGGAAAAATCATGCATTCCCATTCCTATAAGAATAATAGGAATTTCAGGGACCAAAGGGTTTTGGTGGTAGGTGTGGGAAATTCAGGATGTGACTGTGCTGTTGAAACCAGCAGGGTAGCCGAGTATGTTGCCATCAGCGCCAGAAGTCCACAATACATCATACCGAAATTCATGTTCGGAAAACCTGCCGATACTTTCAATGACGGACTACAATGGCTCCCCAATTTCATCATTGCTCCCATGAGAAGATTAGCATTGAAGATGTATATCGGGAGTTATGAGAAATATGGACTTCAACAACCACCCTATGACCCTATTGCATCACATCCGACGATGAACTCCGAATTACTTTATAAAATCAGGCACGGTAAGGTTCATCCAAAACCGGGAATCAGTAAAATCGAGGGAAAAAGAGTCTTTTTCTCTAATGGGGAGTCAAGCGAGTTCGATGTCATCATTGCAGCTACGGGCTATAAGATAGCAACTCCATTCTTTGACAAATCATTCCTTAATTATGAGGACTCTGACAGGGTTCCGCTTTACCTTAGAATTTTCCACCCCAAGCACCCCAGCCTCTTGTTCATCGGTCTTTGCCAACCCCAAGGTGCCATCTGGCCGTTGAGTGATGCACAAGCCAAGTTAGCCGCCAACTATGTCGCCGGCAGATGGATAATGCCGCAAAATATAGCAGAATTGGCAGAAAAGGATTCCGATTACATTGATAAGGAGTTCATTCCATCAAAAAGACATACCGTAGAAGTCCATTTTATGCCTTATCTTAAGTCATTACTAAACCAAGTGCCCAGAAATGCTCCGGAATGGGAACATGAAAAAGCTCACTAACTAACGGATGGCAAAGAAAAAATTATTCCTTACCCATAAGAATATGCCAGAGGAAACCATTAGGAATGATGTGTTTCCAGGGTTTTATATCTATAATCCCCATCTGCCTTTCTACTTGTACACACCCATTACTGTAGGAATGTTGATTGTATCCATTTGGGTATTCCATATGTCCGGTTTCCAAATCATCATCGGAGTGTTGGCCTCCCTATTGTTTTGGCCTCCATTCGAATACCTGATGCACAGATATGCCTTTCATTGGGAACCACAACATCCTTTCCTGAAGAAACTCATGTATACCATTCATCATGGACACCATGACTATCCGAATGACCCAAGACTTATGTTGGTGGGGCCCATTGTGAGTATTCCAGCATTCCTATTCTTCCTAGGAATCGGATACCTGATTGCAGGAAGTTATACATTTCCATTTATGGCTGGTGTAGCCACTTGTTATATGTTTTATGATTGGCTACATTATGCATCACATCATTATAACTATAAGAATAAGATTTTTCAGCAATTGAAAATCCATCATATGAGACATCACTATGAGGATAATGATAAGAATTTTGCTTTTACTACATTGATTTGGGACATCATCATGAATACCAAAATCAAGAAATAAACCATGAGATTATGCCAACCGAACTGAATAATGCCAAGTCCATAATGAGTTATTTCTATAAATGGGAAAAGGAAAAGGCCAATGATGTGTACCTCCGACAGCCCAAGGGTAACCAATGGAATGAATATACATGGAAAGAAGTAGGTGACCAAGCCCGTAGAATGGTCACTGCATTACAGGATTTGGGATACCAAAAAGGAGACCATATCGGTATCTTTTCTAAAAATTGCTATCATTGGTTCATTGCGGACATCGCCCTCCTTATGGGAGGATATGTAAGTGTTCCTTTCTATCCTAATCTGAATGCGGAGCAATTAGGTGAAGTACTCCGACTGAGTAATACCAAGGCATTATTCTTAGGTAAACTGGATGATTGGGCAGGTGCCAAAGGAGGTGTTCCCGACCATGTGCAATGTATCAAATTCCCACATTATGATGGAAATGCCAAAGTAGATAGAGGTATAGAATGGAATAACCTGATTCAAAAACATGAACCCATACAAGGAGAACCCGATAGGGATTTCGAAGATGTGCATACCATTATCTATACTTCAGGAACCACAGGTACACCAAAGGGTGTCATGCTTCAATACAAGGCTCCTGCCTTATTGATGGAAAATGAACGGGTTCATAACACATTGGGAATATTCGATGGAAAACCCCATCATTTCATTTCTTACCTACCGCTGAATCACATTGCTGAGAAGAATATCGTAGAAATGGCCAGTATCCTTGTAGGAGCCCAGGTATCCTTTGCGGAATCATTGGATACATTCGCAAAAAATCTACAGGATGTACAACCGACCATCTTCATGTCCGTACCCAGACTCTGGTCCAAATTCAGAATCGCGATATTGGAGAAATTGCCACAAAAGAAGTTGGACAAACTCCTTAAGGTCCCCATACTGAAGAATGTCATAAAAAATAAGGTCAAAAAGGGGCTAGGGCTGAGTAGATGCCGTGTTATCCTTACCGGAGCAGCACCAACTCCCGACCCATTGAAAGTCTGGTATGAGCAATTCGACCTAAAATTACAGGAGGTCTATGGCATGACGGAAAATTGTGCGGGTTGTACATTAATGCCCAAACAGGATATCCGTTCGGGAACCGTAGGAAAAGCACTACCCAATGTAGATATCAAAACCGACCCCGATTCAGGGGAAATCATCATGAAGAATCCTTGGATGATGCAAGGTTATTATAATGAACCGGAAAAAACGAATGATGTCATCAAGAATGGCTGGATATATACGGGAGACCAAGGACATATTGACCAAGACGGATACCTCCATATCACAGGCCGGGTCAAGGATACATTCAAATCTGCCAAGGGCAAATACATCGTTCCTGCTCCCATTGAATTCAAATTCGCCAAGAATGATTTCATCGAGAATATTGCAGTAGTAGGATTAGGTGTACCGCAACCATTGGCTCTTGTCAATCTTTCGGATATTGGGAAATCTGCAGAAAAATCAGCTGTGACCGAAAATTTCAAAGCCCAATTACAAGAAGTGAATAATAACCTGATTGCGTATCAAAAGGTCAATTCTATCGTAGTAGTAGGTGAGGACTGGAGCATTGAGAACAACATGCTCACTCCTACGATGAAAATCAAACGGTCAGAATTAAATAAGAAATACCAATCCGAATACAATGACTGGTATGAACAACAGGATAATATCATTTGGTTATGAAAACAGTACTGATTACAGGCGGTTCTAGTGGAATAGGATTGGAATTTTCCAAGTTATTCGCAAAGGATGGTTATCAGATCATCATTGTATCCAAATTCCAGAAAGAATTGGATGAGGCCGGGGAAACATTAGCCAAAATCTATCCGAACATCCATCTATTACTCCTACAACAGGACTTGGCAGAGGATAATGCTGCACAACATGTCTATGATTATGTACATAACAATGGCTACCAGGTAGATGTCCTTGTCAATAATGCAGGATTCGGTTGTTATGGTTTCATTGATGATATCTCCAAGGAAAAGGAAGCGGATATGATTAAGGTCAATGTACTTTGCGTACACCAAATGACCCGACTATTCCTAAATGATATGATTACTCGGGACGAGGGTAAGATACTGAACATGTCTTCCATTTCAGCATTCCAACCCGCTCCATTCTTTGCCACTTATGCGGCTACCAAGGCTTTTGTCAAGAATCTGAGCAGAGCGATTAATTATGAATTGAAATCCAAGGGATCCAAGGTAACAGTCACTACGGTTTGTCCTACGCCGGTCAAGACTCGTTTTGCGGAAGCCGCCAATATGCAGGGAATGAAACTGTTTGAAGGATGGATGTCCGTATCTGCCGAAAAGGTAGCACAAGACGGATATGATGCCATGATGCAGGGAAAAGAATTGGTTATACCTAAGAAGATTTTCCAATACATCAATGAATTCAGCAAGCGTGTTCCTACGAACTTATCCATGATGTTTTCCGAGTTCAGTCTGAAGAACTAACCCATTGGAATCATAAAAATCCGGTAGCAGGATTTCGCCACTACCGGATAACATAAAATTCTCCCCCTTTTGAGATTTTTACTTTTTTACTTGTTCAAAAGTCGCTGTTTCTAAAGCTGCTTTTTTCCAAAAAGTGTGAATGGTAGGAATTTCGTTGTGAATTGTTTCCCAATTCCTACATATTCCATTACGAAATCCCCCTATTACCCCTTGATTATCTGGGTACTCATTAACTGGCCATTCTCATTCATCAATTTCAAATAGTATATCCCACATTCCAAGGACGACATATCTATGGACATGGAAGATTCATTTGTTTGTCCCTGAAGTATTCGTTGGCCTATACCATTCCATATTTCATAGGAAAACGTTTCCCCTTTCATTTCCCAGTTGAGATTCAATGTATTCGAAGTAGGATTCGGATATGCATGTAATGTCTTATCAGTATTGGTTTCCAAATAAATCACATGGGAATATTCGTAAGTCCCATCCAAATCCACTGCTTTCAGTCGATAATAGTTGTGCTCGAATATATCACTATCAACAAATGAATAAACTGCCCCATCCGCTTGGTTCAGACCTTCTATCCGGCCTATCGTTTCGTATGTTTTGCCATCATTCGACTTTTCAATTAAAAAATGGGAAAATTCCGATTCCGATGCCGTTTCCCAGTTCAGCAAAGCTTGCCGGCCATCCAATCTGCCTTGAAATGAAACCAATTCAATGGGAAGAACTGCTGTTCTCGCGAATAAGAAATCATCCAAACAGAAAGTCCCTGTTTCATGACCAAATTGCATATTGATATTTCCAATGGCTGTAGCCGTAGCGTTGAATGTATGAGAAAAGAATTGCCAATTATCGGATAAGGTATAGGTATTGCCCGTATAGTATGCAAACGTGGAGGCATTGATGACGGCCATCGACATTTGCCTATTCGGCACATCTGCCTTGGCCCAGAAATGGATGGTATAACTCTCTCCGTTCGTCAGTGATATATCCGCTGGTGATATCTGAATATTCCAGGTATCCGGTCCGACCCCGGATACGTTGACGCACATGGATTTGCTTCCTGAACGAACATCCGAAGTATTGATACTAAAAGATGCTGATGCCCCATTGAACAAATCGGATTGCCAATTGGAAAAATCCTGCTCGAATCCAGGATTTGGAGTAAGGTTGGGTGTCACTGTTACTCCAAGGGCCCGTGTGGCAGTGCCGCAAGCATTCGTCATGGTGACCTGTATATTCCCACTTGAATTCCCATTTCCCCAATCGACATCAATCTCATGGGTTCCTTGTCCTGAGGCAAGTGTAGCTCCCGATGGCACTGACCAATTATAAGTTGTACCTGATATATTCGGAACAGCATAAGTCACTCCATTGGCTGTAGGCTCAACGGTGATTTCACCATTGATATCAATATCATCCAATTCCTGATACACTCTAACATAGTCGACTTCCATAATCTGAGGGAACATTGTTGTTCCATCAGGGTTTCCCGGCCAATTTCCTCCAACTGCCACATTCAGTATAAAATGAAAATCCTGATCGAATGGAAAATGATAAGGACTCTCATCACCTGCATTGAAGGTATGGAACTGAGTACCATCCACATACCATCGAATCTGGGTCGGCTCCCATTCTACAGTAAAGGTATGGAATGCTCCATCGTTATAATTACCTGTCGGCTTCACATAGGTACTACCTGATGAACTCTTATCCAAATAGGTGTTTCCATAATGGCAGGTAGCATACACCCTATCGGTTTGATGTCCCAGATATTCCATGATATCTATTTCGCCACTTGCTGGCCATATCCCATACACACTTTCTGTTGGCATCATCCAGAAAGCTGGCCAAATGCCTTGTCCCTCCGGCAATTTGATACTTGCTTCCATTTTACCATAAGTCCAATCTCCCTGATTAATGCTCCTGATTCTGGCTGAGGTGTAATTGGCTCCCATGTAAGATTCGCTCTTAGCCTCAATCTTAAGCGAACCTCCGGATACATAAGCATTATCCGTTCTATCCGTATAATATTGCAATTCATTATTTCCCCATCCACTCGCACCGGTTTGGTACGTCCACTTTGTGGCGTCAAGGGTACTTCCGTTAAATTCATCCGCCCATACCAGATTATAACATTGGGCAAAAATCAAGTACGGGGTCAATAAAAAGAGGATAGTGTAAAGATTCCTTTTCATTATGCTTCTGATTGTATCTAATTCAAAAAACCCTTTCCATTGATTAGGGAAAGGGTTTTCAATTCTTCATATATATCCAACATTATCCCAATCGGGAAATGATGTCCTCGGTCTTACCTTTGGGTATTGCGGCAATGAGTTTTTGGGTGTAGGCTTTCTGAGGATTGGAATAAATCTCATCAGCAATTCCCGCTTCCTCTATTTTCCCCTTATTCATCACAATCATTCTATCACTCATGAACTTCACCACAGACAAGTCATGGGAAATGAAGATATAAGTGAAGTCGAATTTTTGTCTGAGCTCCATGAGTAGATTCAATACCTGTGCCTGTACGGATACATCCAATGCGGAAACGGATTCATCACAGATAATGAACTTAGGATTCATGGCTAGTGCCCTTGCCACACAGATTCTTTGTCGTTGGCCTCCTGAAAACTCATGCGGATAACGGCTGAAATGTCGAGCTTCCAAACTCACAGTTTCCAATAGCTCCACTACTTTTTCCTTTCGTTCCTTATCATTGGCCAATATCCCATGTACCTGCATCGGTTCCATGATGGCATTACCAATGGTCATTCTGGGATTCAGGGACGAATAAGGGTCCTGAAAGATGATTTGCATATCTCTCCTGAGGTCTTTCATATCGCTATGATTCAAGGAGAGTACATCCTTTCCCTGAAACAAAATTTGCCCCTCTTTCGCAGGTGCTAATCGAAGCAGTGTACGTCCTAATGTTGTTTTTCCACAACCGGATTCACCTACCAATCCAAGTGTCTCACCCGGATATACATCAAAACTGACATCATCCACGGCTTTCACATATTTGGTTACCTTTCCGAAGAAATTCCTTTCTGTCGGGAACCAGGTTTTCAATCCTTTGACTTGTAGGATTGGTTCCTTTGCCATCAGTGATTCCATTCTAGCCTTGGTCGCTTCCGGTTTCACCTTTACGGATTCGATTACTTCCTCAAGAGAAGCTTCCTTTTCTGTTATGGTTCTGTTTCCATCCGCATCCATTTCCACATCCATGAAATCAGAAACGATAGGTAAACGGCTCATTCTATAATCCAAAGGTGGACGACAAGCCAATAATCCCTTGGTATAGGGGTGGGTTGGATTCGTAAATAAATCCAAGGCACTGCCTTGTTCCACAATCTTACCCTTATACATTACGATGACCTTATCCGCAATCTCTGCAATGACCCCCAAATCGTGGGTAATGAAGATAATCGAGGCATCAATTTCCTTTTTCAGGTCATTCATTAATTCCAGAATCGTCTTCTGGACCGTCACGTCCAAGGCAGTGGTCGGCTCATCTGCAATCAATACATCAGGATTACAGGACATGGCCATTGCAATCATCACCCTTTGCTTCTGACCACCGGACAATTGGTGGGGATAAGCATTAAAAATCCGTTCGGGTGTGGGAAGTTGTACTTTTTCGAATAGCTCCAAGGCTCTTATCTTGGCTTCGTAGTTACTTGCATTCTGATGCAGCTTAATTGCTTCTGTCACCTGGTCTCCACAAGTGAAAACAGGATTAAGGGACGTCATTGGTTCTTGGAAAATCATTGAGATTTCATTTCCTCGAATTCCCTGCATTTCTTCCTCGGTCAATTTCACCAAATCGATGGGCTCTCCCTCTAGGGGGTAGTATAGGATTTGCCCACCTACTATCTTTCCCGGAGGATTGGGTATCAATCTCATTGCGGAGAGGGAGGTCACTGACTTTCCCGAACCTGATTCTCCAACAATACCGATGGTTTCTCCTCTATGTACTGTAAAACTCACATTATCCACGGCCTTGACTGTGCCCTCCTCTGTGGTGAAATGTGTTTCCAGATTTATGACTTCTAACAGTTTCTTCTTCTCCATGAGTAATCAACGGAAATTTTTAGATGATTGATGTAAGGGTTCTGAATTTTATACGACTGATTCAGGATATCAATTTTAAAAGTAAAGTCCAGAACGACAAGGATTCCATTCCAATGGAATAGACCTATTCAAATGTAAAGAAAAAATTAGAGATTCTGATATATGACCAGATATTGATGTGGGAGAAGCTGCATGCTAATATCCTAGCAGCATTTTTTATTGAGCCTCCAATTGATAATGTGGGCAATGGCAACGATTATACCTCCGATAGCGGTAACGAAATGCTCGGCAAAGCCATGTGGTAATAACCTACTTGTAATCAGGAAGACGAAACCCAAACCAACAATGATGAGTGGCATCTGATTCCGATGGTGCCTGAAAGAGGGAATCAAAGACCAGATAGCTAGGATAGCACTGATGCCCAAGAATACAAATTCAATGGCATGGTTACCAAGAAAGGATAATCCACTGAGTGTGGATATGGTAAGGATAAAGGGCAATGCGGCGCAGTGGACAGCACATAGCATGGATGCTAAGAACCCCAAAAAATCCTTATTAAGGGAAAAGAAACCTGTTGTTTTCATTGAATTCTCCATATGCAACACTATTGCAAACACAAATATATGCAACAATGTTGCGAAAAGCAAATACTAATTGAAGAATGAAAGATGATGATTTATTTTATCAAATGTCTCTCATACAACACCTTTGCACGTTCCAACATACCATTCATGGTCTTGAGGGATTCCTCCTGGACATCAAACATTTGCTGAGGGGTAAGTTGTACATCCGTGCCATGATGATGGTGGTGGTGTCCATCGTCGTGGTCATGCGCATGCTCGAAGCCCGGCACCTCAATCCTATTGGACAACCATGTTGCATATACCTTATCCATGCGACCCATCATATCCACAAAACTCATTTCCTCCTCATTCAGCTCCCTACCTTGTACCTGGATGCTATTCTTCAAATTCTCCAACTCATTGAAAATCTTCTTGAATTCCTTTTCGGTTTCCATTGCTTCCAAGTGGAGTATATTGGCTTGTGTCAACTGCGGGTCCTGTTCGGCGGATTCACTGCTTGAGCCAGCACAAGAGAAAAGAAATGATAGGGTAATGAAAATACTGAGTGTAATTAGATATCGCATTGTTCGCAAGTTCCTTTGATAATTAAATGGGCTGCTTCTTGGGTATAGCCATTGGGAAGTTTGATGGTTGGGACAACGACCTCATCCAAACAAAAGGTCTTTCCGCATTGGTTACAATTGAAGTGGGCATGGCGATCCTCATGATGATGATGCTCGCATGCTCCTTGGCATAACGCATACCTATTCGCACCTGTACCATCCACTGCATTATGGATGATTCCACTTTCCTCGAACTTCTTGAGTGTCCTGTAAAGTGTCACCCTATCGGTTTCCGCCAATTCCTTTTCCAATTCAGAATGGGAGATGGCCTCATCCTTTCCCAGAAAGACTTCCAAGACCTGAATACGGATAGCCGTTTTCCTCAAATCATGCTTTTGTAATATGTCCAACGGTGTGTTCATCCGTTCAAATTTCGGTAAAAATACACTGCTTATCAACCTGAAAATGGTAATACATCAAAAATCGCCTTGGATTTGTCGATGAAAAATGCATCTCATTCCCTTTTGCCTGCATCTTGCCACCAACAATCAAACAATGTATAGCATTATGGAAGATCTTAATCAACCCATCATAACCCTCGAACAACTTACTAATGATGACAAACAATGGGGCATGTTGGCTCATATCGGAACACTACTGGGGCTTGTAGTACCACTTGGTAATATCGTAGCACCACTGATCCTGATGTCAATGAGTGACAAATCAGACTTTGTTAAGGAGCATGCCAAGGAATCTTTGAATTTCCAGATTTCGTTGTTCATCTACTATATTATAGCTGGTATTTCAATCTTCATCCTCATCGGGATTGTCCTATTACCTCTCCTAATGGTACTTTCTATTGTGTTTACCATTATTGCAGGAATGAAGGCAAATGAAGGTTCGACATACAGATACCCATTCACCATCAGGTTTATCAAATAATACCGTAATCAGATTTTAGTATATAATGAAAGCCCACTCGTATGAGTGGGCTTTTTTTATTCTTAGTCATTGCCTTTGGCCGTATCCAGGAAATTATATGAAATGGTAATTTCCGGAATGTGCCTGAAATAGTTCTGGACATCCACATCGGAATAACGAAGCATTAGTCCATAAGTACCTGACAACTCCAGTTTATTGATGGCGTAATAGATTCCGAACTTAGGGCCGATATGCCCCTTGACCAATGAACTGAAGCTCTTATTGAAATTATAACTTGAAGCAATTCCTCCTCCGAACGAAAGATTGCGG
Organism: Saprospiraceae bacterium; assembly: GCA_020631355.1. Taxonomy (GTDB): domain Bacteria; phylum Bacteroidota; class Bacteroidia; order Chitinophagales; family Saprospiraceae; genus JAHDCE01. The sequence continues at coordinate 348,768 of JAHDHL010000001.1, forward strand.
TTCTTTTTTAGGCGTTGCCTGTACATCAATTGTATATCCAAGGCACTGATATCATCCCTTGCATCCCTTGGGATATCCGGATTGTATATGAATATATCCTCCGTCAGCTTATATTCATTCGATTTTCCGAATTTGAAACCCATTCCCAAAAGTACCGAGGATGTGTTATTGGAATTCTTGATGAAGAATTCAGAATTTACTCCGACAGAAAATACCACTGGCACCGTAATGGTGAAGTCGGAGTATGTATCATCCTTGTAGACATTCTGAATATAACCAACAGATGCATACCCATGCAATTTCATCCTACTCTTTCGTTTCACTTTCTTAACGACCTCATAGGACATGCATTCATTATACTTATTGATGATGCTAGTGATTCGACCTGAGCTGTATTTCAGACTGGTATAATATCCCTCTGTCAGTTTTCCACAATCCTTGAACAATTGTCTGAGTTGGTTCTGGTAGGTATCCTTGGTTTCAGGAACACGTTGGGTACCATCCACGCTACAATCAAGGAACCTCTTATAGAGCAGGGGTTCTATCTCGCCATCACCTTTCTTGATATAGAAGTGGTAACGATCCTGGGCAATGTGCTGATAGAATGTGATTTCGCCTTCTTGAAGGGTTTCCAGAAAGATTCTATTTTTCTCAATCTTGAAGGTAGTGTTACATTCTAATAATTCTTCCACATAGGGAGACATTTCCATATCCACGTCTGCTCTAATGAACTTACTTTTCGTACCGTCAATATTCTGAACCTCGAAACTTTCCAGTTGATCTATCGAATATGATTTTTTGGATGCTCCGAACAATATTTCCTTTGGGGTCTTTTTCCAATCTCCATTATGGATGATTCCATCTATTTTCTCGCCTGTATCTGAAAGGACAATGTAACCTTGTTTATATGTTTCGGAATCCTGGGCGAATATGGAAGAAAAGAAACTGATGGCCACTATGACCAGAATGGGTTTGAGTGCATTCATTTTGTTGAAATTTGGTGAATTAATGTTCAATTCCATAAATATATAACAAAATACCAACAAGCCATTTTCTGTTCCAGAAACATAATTCCTTCCGTCTTTCTCAAGTTTCCATTACCTTCGTCATATGAAATCATCAAAGGTCAAGACATTGGTACAGGCCCAGCACATTGACAAGGGGATAGAGGTTTATGGGGGCCAACCCAATCCTAACATACAAAGGCACCTGGAACAAATCAATTGGAACTATGAGGCCTATCAGTTCAAGGATGGTAGGGTTTTATTGGTATATCCTGACAGAAGTTTCGGAATCCTATATGCCTCGGTGAATAGCCTTTATCAGGAAATGGATCTGGAAGGCAGAAGTGATAAGTCGTTGGATAATCTCTAGCATAACAAAATCCCACACTGACCATCAGCCAATGTGGGATTTGAATTCTCACCAAGAATATAGTTCATTGTCCGAAAAGACAATTCTTATAATTCTAACGGAATCTGATTACTTCCTGTACAATCCGGATGATTCGGGAATAATGTACACCAATCTGAATTAGGTCCTCCATAGAAACAGTCTCCGTAAGTAATCACTCTGAAAGAGATACAAGCTGAAAGACCGTTTTGGTTGGTTACCCTTACAAAGATATGAGTATCCGTACCAGGCAAATCCAAGAATACTGATGAATTGCTAGATGTCCCTGTAGTACCAAGTACATCCGCTCCTTGTACATCCCATGTAAGAATATCACCTGGGGCAAATCCTACAGCATATAATTCCAATGGCTCATCCGTAGGACAGGTTGTGTTATCATCTCCATCCCACTGGGATCCTATTACATTAATAGAAACATATTCACTACATGGAGGTACCGTTGGACTACCTGGCTTTCTCATACCCAGCTCGGTCATTTCTTTTTCAGTGAAGACATCCTCCTCTGAACAACTGGTTAAAAACATAGCTCCCAATACAAAAAAGAATACGAAAATTTTAAAAGATTTCATGATGAATTAAATTTATTGTGTTAATTAATATTGTCGAAATAACATCCTTATAATTCAAATAAATTACTTATCATTTAAGTATTGATAAATCATTTTATTTAAATATCCATCGGACACTTTTATTAATTACACTCAAATAAAAATGTGTGTGTTATTTATAAAAAAATAAAAATTTATTTTTCTGAATTATTATTTAAAATAATATCTAAAATGAAAATAAGTCCTAGAATTAAATTCCAGAACTTATTTTCATTAAACAATTACTGCTTACCAAAACAGAAGTCACCCCAAAACATATCATACTTTTTCCAATTAGGACCCAGACAACAACCCCAAGATGACTTCAATTATATTTTCATTTTTATTCCACGCAATCACCTGCTGGAAAAATAGAGAAAATAGGTGTCTGATAATTCACGGCAACGCTACCATTAGCAGAACCACTCCAAGAAATGGTACAGCTATTATTCACGTTAGTCGGCCAATCTCCCATGTAGGCATTGACTCGGTACTCGTGGTCATAAGGGTCTCCTAGATTTATCGGGTACTGTGTCAAGTCCACCTTATAAGTGTAGGTTCCAGGCTCATCTATACAAATATCCCCTCCCTCTACCGTACAAGGGAACTGTGTATAGGGGCTACCTCCAGCAGGACCATAATCTGGATTAACCTTAAAGAAATAGACATAACAATCCTGTGTAGGACAATTCCAGTCCGTTATGGATATGGTAAGATATCCCGGACATTTTGATGATTGACATCCCTCTGTAGGGCCTGCCTGAGGCGAACCGATAAAATCATCACAAGGAGATGAATCATCGAGGGGACTGATAAAAGGCCCGTCCGTATAATTAATTTTACGGAGATTGGAAAATTCGTTTTCCACTTCTACCTCATCATCACAAGAAACCAAAAAAAGCGCCATCAAAAAAGATGAAAACAATAATAGCTTTTTCATAACTAAAGTTTTTTATTGATTAAAATAATTCATCTTTATTGATTACTATCAAAAATAAATATGTCTATTTTTTACCTTATTTTTTTAATTAATTATAAAATAAAAATACCAAGGATTCAGCACAAGCCGAATACCTTGGTAAAATGGATAAGAATAATTCTTACACCGCAATTCAATCAATTAAAATTGATTAAATAATAGTTGATTTTTATTTCCTAATTCAAATAAAATATTTCCTATACACCAATATTAGAAAAAGAATAGAAAACAGTACACCAAAACCAATTAAATAATTCCAGTTCGAAACCAACACACCTGACTCCTCACCTACATATACCAATCCCGACCAGAAAAAAGGATGGGCACTGAAATTAGTGGCATCCGCCAGATATTTCCTTTTTGCTTTGGTAAGGGAAAGACTGATTGGTAAATCCTTTTCTCTGAAATTCGAATGAAAATCCCTTGTTATATCAAAAGCTTTCCTATCAGAAACATCCCAGAGACTCGCAATAACATTCGGACAACCAGAACGGATGAATGCCCTAGTAAGGCTAATCAATCCCTCTCCTTTCCGTTCTTTTCCTGATGCTGTTTGGCATGCACTCAGAACCGCCAAATCCAGCTGGTGTTCCATTGTTGCAATCTGGTAGAGATACATGGATGTATCCATGAGCTCTATTTTACTCGCCAATGGAATCTGGTCATCAAAGATGGCATGGGTAGCCATATGAAGAATATTAGCCGACTTGACGGCATCCTCGAAATTCTGATAATTCCCTCGTGCTCCCAACAATCCCTCTCCTTTATAAATGGCATTGATAGCCCTGACTTCCTCCTGATTGAATTCCAATTCCTGAATACTTTCATTGAATGACGGAGCCACTCCCAAGAATTGCACCTTATCCCTGCTTCCATCATTCCCCCTTAGCAAACGACTATTATAAGTGTATGAGATGTTGTAATGGTTAAGGGCATAATCCAGAAAACCAAAGGAATGCGATTCGGCACCGGACGTTGTCTTCAGTAGTGCCTCGAAAGGCAACAGATTCAATTCCCCATCCGGAACCACCAACAAGTTTTCATGACTGACCAATCCTTTTTCCTCGAATTGTCCTATCAATTCCTGATAAACAATGTGGGCATTCCGAACATAGGTAGCCACACTCTCCTGATCCATTTTAGGATGGCGGACCGCCTCTTTCAGGTGGTGTATATTGAATCGAAAGGCATCGTCCAGATGAATGGTCTCCACATTCAATTGACGGCCATCAACGATGAACACAAAGAGATAATCCTCTCCTAGGAAATACTCCAGTAATGTAGTTTTCCTCTTTTTCAGCCATTGCTGTAATTCTGACACAGAAATGGATGGTAATTCATGCTTCATCTTGAAATAATCCGGATAATCCGATTCCAAATTACTTTCCCATTCCTCATAGGCCCTTACTGCCCCGAAATAGCGATTGCTTATGGTACTAAATGTTTTGGAATCGTTGGCTACTTCTGCTGCGCGACGTTCCTTGAGCAACTCCTGCACTGTAATTTGTAATCTTCGGCCCTGTTTGAGAACTGTTTCAGGCAGGCCCATTGTATTCAATGTTTGGCCCTGTTGGATTTGTTGCAGCAACAACATACTCCTACTTTGTTGCGAAAATTCATATGCCCGTGCCGTATCATTGTTCCTAATGGCTGTCCTGATGGCTGTCTCATTGACGCCTTTCATCCTTTCTATGAGAAAAAGCTTCGATTGTTCATTCAGTACATATGTGGTCATCAATTGGCTAAAAATTCGCTGTATCAAGGAATAGCAATCCAAGGCTTCTGTCAGCGATTCTTTTTTCAGCAGAATTTCTGCTTTCTTTTCGAATAATTCCAATGCATCTATCTTGTTGCTTAAGTCCGTAATCCTCACATTCCGACAATCACATTCATCCGAATCCATTCTACGGAGCACATTAACTCCCTTATTGTACATCAGCTCGGATTCTGACAATTGGTTATCATCCAATAGAAGACCAGCCCATACCTTATAGTTATCAAGCATCAAGGGATGAAACGAACCATACTCTTGTTCTGTCAAATCGAATAATCCATCGAATGCTGTTTTGGCCGCTTTCAGTCCTTCGTCCTGTGCTATCAATTCCAAATGAACCCGTAATTTCCTGATCTTGAATCTACTATTTATGGAAACCTCCAAGGCCTTATCGATATATTCCTCAGCCTTAGCCCAATCTTTCTTAGCCAAGTGAACCTGAGCCAGGCTCATATCAATTAATCCTTGGGTTTCTTGATCGTATTCGTCAAGTTCACCCTTATTCAGTTTATTCTGTGCCTCCTGGGCTTCCCTAAGCAGGAACAGGGCTTTGTCGGGTCTATTGATTTCCAAGTAGACGAGCCCCAGATTATTCAATTGCCTGGGATTGATTGTAACGTTATTGGCATATTGACTTTCTTCCGTGACCCTAAGCCCCATTTCGTAATAATTCTTGGCTTTCTCATAATCCCCCATTGTCACATATTCCATGGCCAAATCATTCAAGTAATCCGCAGCCAAAAAACCTACACCGTAACCAATACGAGTATAGTCCAACTGTCCCTCCTCATTCTCTCCTGCCAATTCCAATAATAAGTCAACAGCTTGCTGGCTGTAATTCATACTAGCATCATAAATTCCCTTATGCCGAAAATATTTAGCCAAAATGAATGAATAATCCGCCCTCACCTTGGGTTTCTCCGAGGTAGCAAACCTTAATTCAGGCAACACTTCCTCCATCTCGAATATGATATTCCGAACAGAGTCCCAAACACCTAAATGTTGATAACTTGATGCTGTGAATAATCTGCTGTAAACCCATATATAATCATCATTCTGCTCCTTGGCAAGTTCGGCACAAGCTTCCCAGGCTTTGGCAGCTGCGTCGTGTCTTGGAGGCATTGCGTTCATCTCATCGGAGGCCTTCACCACTAATTCCCCTAAATCAGGCCCCTCCAAATCCTGTCCGATTCCTTGAATGGCCCCAAGAAGCAGAAAACATATCATTGTATACCTTAAGAAATGCATCTTGTGATATTCTTGAGTGTTTTTATAAGGAACCCCTGCAACATGCAATTGAAGTGCAGGGATTCTATGTTTTATGTACGAGTCCAAAAGTTCCCCATTTTAGAACCTGTCCTTTTGACCTTGTACCTATTTGTTAGAGTTTTAGCCAGATTATTGCTTCACAATCCTTTCGGTATGGACCTCACCATTGATCCTAGAAATAAGGAAGTACATTCCTGTGGGCATGCTTTCCAGTAGACTGGATGGTTCATTATAGTCTCCCTTGGATTGTCTTGAACGGACAATATTACCAATTAATTGACCTGTGGCATCATACAAAGCGATATCTACATCAGCCTCCTCGTCCAGATGATAGGAAACAGTAAATTCATTACTCGTTGGATTAGGGGCAATTCCAATGGGTGTAGTTGGTGCATCCTGTGCATACCTCGTTCTCCCTCCATCATCAAGATTACCCGGAGTATCAGATTCTGGTGGGCAGCCCTCGAGATGGAAATCCACTGTGACTGACTTCATTTTCCCTCCTGGACCGACAGTTTGAATCGTTAGGGAGATGGTTGCTGAGGAGGTTGCTCCTAGGTCCATCCATGTATCCAAAAACACCAAACCTACCTCAATTGACTCCCCTGGCTCAATCTCAACAGGAAAAGACAGCGGGGATAATGCATCTGCATTGTAGATGCCCAACAGGGTATTAGCCGGATTAGTCTCAACACCCAAGTTATGGAGCATCATGGAGTTTGCCCCTTCGTTTTCCAATAATACATTAAAATGGGAGAGTGACAACTCATCCTGGCAACCCCCTATATGCGACCCATCAGAATTGAAATTTCTAGAGACGGTTAGCTGCGCGGTTGCAAACGAGTAAATACCACACAATAATACTACTGTACAAATCAATCTTATCTTATCCATTATATTGCCTTTTGTGAATCAAACCGTTTATTACGGATACTACCTCTACCCTTGGTTCGACTCGATTTCAAAAATTTTTCATAATCTGTCCAAAAACTTCCCTGCCTTTTGATTCGACTTGAACCTGGCATCCTTCTGGATATTTTCCAGCTCATTCCTTACCCCATCATAATCCTCTAATTCCAGATACAACCCCACAGCCTTCCAATGTAATAATTCCTTGAGGTTCGCATCAGAAAGCGTATCCGACATATTTTGTATCATGGTTAGCGCCACATCTGTTTGTCCCAATTCACTCAAAGAGTCAATGGTACCTAATTCATTCTGATAGGGAATAAATGTTTCGGCTGAGACTTCTCCTCTCATGATATTGGTATAATTACTCTCAACATAGGAATCAATCTCTGCATAAATCACATTCGAATCCTCTTTCTGATTATCAAAGAAGCCATAAACCAAAGCAGCTATCAATACGACCAGAGCCAATAGGCCCAAGATATATTTCAACATATGGTTACTCTTGGATGGGATATCATCAGCTCCCCGCATAAAATCCCTTGGGTTGATTCCTACGGGATCCATTTCTTCTGTAATCAGATGAACTTCGTTAAACTGCTCCACCATGCGTCTGAACTTGTCATCATCCTTGAATCGCTGTTCAAATACCGAGAGCTCATCCGCTGACAATTCCGAATCCAGGAATCGTTCTATTAGTCTTATATCCTTTTCTGGTGTTTCCATTCTTACAGGCCTTTAAGGTTTTGGTAATCCTGAAACATAAGTTTCCTCATTTTTTTCAAGCAGGCAACTTTTCTTTGTGTTGCCGCATTGGGTGTCGAAAAGCCCAGCTTGGACCAAATCCGACTGATTCTTTCCTTTTCAATCACGTTCAACCTGAGTAGTTCCCTACAGGTCTCACCGATGGAATGGAAAGCACGGGATAGTATTTGTTTCAGTTTCAGTTCCTCATCTGACATACCCGAATGAAATTCATGATTAGAGGAGATATCCTTCTCGACCAGAAGCCTGAGACTCTCATCATCCATGTATTCAACCAGACTTGATTTCTTCTTTTTCATATTGAAAAAATAAAAAACCGAATGTTGTGTCATCGTATTCAAATAAGCATTGACATTCTCAGGCAATGGGTCACGATTCTTATGGAATTTCTTCCAGAATTTAGTAATTACATCGGAGCATACATCCTCAGCCATTTCCATGGAATGCGTCTTGGAAATCGCTAGCGGCAATAGTAGCTCCTGATATACCTTTGCAATGTGTAAGTCCAGCATGCGTCTTTCACCCGCCCAAGACTTCTCGAATGCCAAAGGCCAATCATATTTAAAGGCCATCTATTAGTATTGATATGTGGTATTGAAAAATGTGTTGTTATTTTACAAGATAATTCAATTTTATTGAATTAATAGACTATTGCAGCCAACGCAAATGTAGTGTTTATCCTTTAGGTCAAGCCTTGTACAAGTTTGCATTTCATCCCTTATTCAGAATGTGCAATCCTACCATATTTGCGATTTATCAATAGGTCAACAAATCGAACTCAATTGTATATATAAGTATATAACAGAAAAAGGGTTTGGGGTTGCCTTTATATATGAAATTCGAATTGTTTTCGACAATCCAACATGGATTATCCACCCGAATGTTTCTCATAGGGATTCAATTAATGGAACGAATTATCTTAACTTTGGATTGAGGAGGCATCCCAACTTAACGCCAATTCACTTTCTTTCATTTTTCAATCCATACATCAGAGATGACCAACAACGATGTTCTTCGTAGAATCCGCTATACTTTTGACTTCTCAGATGATGAGATGATTGATTTATTTGGCAAGGGTATCCTGACCGTTGACCGCTCCCAAATCAGCAACTGGCTAAAAAAGGATGACAATCCCGAACATGAACCATTGACAGACCAACAACTTGCCCATTTTCTTAATGGATTCATCGTTCTCAAAAGAGGAAAGAAAGATGGAGCCGACCCTGTAGCCGAGGATTTCCTGAATAATAATATTATTCTCAGGAAATTAAAGATTGCCCTCAAGATGGACGATGAGGATATGATAGAAACCTTGGGCATGGTAGGAGTGCGTGTCAGCAAGCATGAACTCAGTGCTTTCTTCAGAAAGCCCGGACAGCGACAATACCGCCCTTGTAAAGATCAGTTTTTCAGGAATTTTCTAGCGGGGCTGCAATTCAGGTATCGGAAGTAGTCCAATATGTTTTGAGTGTATAATGCAATAAGAAGTAGGTCATATAGGCCGAAATATTCAAAACGACTCATAAAATAGGTAGAATACCCCGAGGCAAGTCCCGGAGTATTCTTCACTTCACAATAGTGATATTTTCAATCTATTTCATACGTATATCAATATTGCTGTTCCTCGGCGAATTTTGATATGCATTTGTTTTAAAAATCAGTTTACCCTTATTATTGAAAATATAAATGATAATATCTGCTCCTCCTGACTCTCTACCATTGATTACAAAATCAGTTTGTTCATAAGTAATCCTGTATTTTCCTTCTTCATTTGTAATTACTTCGAATCCTAGTGAATTCTCACCAGTAAAGTCTTGGTCCACTGCTTTTATTCTCAATCCTGCCATCGGATTCCCCTTGGCATCGGTTACTATGCCCTTTATTGAATAATCACTTCCCATCTCCATATCACTTAGTTTGATAAATGACTTTACTTTTTGTCTAAATGATTCCTCGGTCTTTATCATTCCAACCCTAAGTCCTTCTGCAAATACCTTGTTAATTTTTGCTTCTGCCTTAGCTGTGATGGCAGTATTAATTTCTCCAAATTCATCACGGAGATATACCATTCCCGTTCCTATCGCAATAGCTGACAGTATATCTGTATTGAGCCATTTATTATGGGGTGAGTCTGCATCTAGCTTGCGGTCCGGATGCCAAGGGTTCAGTTCCGTTGCCAATTCAGGGGCTAACATTTCCAGATGTGCCAATTGAAACTCAACAGCATCTGCTGGTGTCATTTCTTCACCTATCAAATCCATCGCATGCTTTCCAATGGCGAACAATTCGGATAAAGGAATATCAGCAAGTGCAGCGTTGGGTTTTAGAGTACTTGATTCTATTATCCGCTCTGAAAGGAAAGCATGTACTACTAATCTCTTGTATATACATAGCATATTCTTTTTCCGGGAAATCCATTTTGAGATATTCTTGAAGTATTGCTTTACAACATTCATTGTATCTACTGTAAATCCATCAAGATTAATATTTACAAAGTGATGCCATGTAGAATCTACGACTATCCTACCAACATTCGCCACCCTCCCGTCAAATACTCCAATAGAAGGAAAACAATGAGGAGTTGTTGGTGCTTTGGCACCTGATTGTATCCCTCCCAAAACAAATGAAGTAGCTATATTCTGAGTTCTGATAGTGTGTTCATTCCCATTTTTCGGATTTATGACTTCAAATTCTATTTCAGGTTTCACTTCCCCCTCATGCGGATGATCTGGCATTATATCAATAATTCCTGACGGTCTGATTGAGGTTGGAGCGGATAGTAGATAATGAGGTAAACCATTATACATTTTCGCATGAATCGTCTGGGGAATATCATCCTCTTGGTTCGTGAAATTCGTGTCAGTTTCACCTGGTTTCAATTTATTGGTATCATTTCTCCGATGCTCAACCATACTTACCTCACTCTCTGGAGCGGGTGCAGTATGATCCCAGTATCTCATATCCTTGACCCTTGGAATTCCTCCACACAAGGAAACTCCCAAGGCCCCATGATCCCCTGTTGCAAAGAGTCCTCCTCCTTTGTTCATGTAATCCTCTATTATATCATTTTCATTTGACCCCAAAGCATAGTTCGAACCAATGCCAAATAGCCAAACCTGATCGTACTTGTCTTGAGTGAAGTGGTCAGCATTATCGAAGCGAAATCCTACAATTCGATTGTGTATGTAGGTATTTCCGGCTTGCATCCTGTCAGTATTAATCAGAGGTGTCTGACCAACAAAATAGTCGAATCGGTGGGCTAGGGTCACATTGTATTTGAGAACAACATTACTCTCTATTTCCATTTCCTGAAAAATAGAAACAAAATTCGAAAGACCAAATCCGTCAACTCCAAAGTTAAGCCCATCAACAACTAACAGGACATTGATTTCACATTTTCTATCCCAGAGCCAGGGTCGCAAACGAGAGGGGTTAGACCTTAGAATATCTTTCCTCAGTTGTAATTGCTCGTCCTTATCCAATAATGTTAGGTTCTTCAGACGATTCTCAATTGTTTGATTCATCATAATTTAATTTTTTACTTGATTTAATAATTTGATTATCAATGATAAACTAATCCAAAGCATATGGATTATACTTTACACCACATAGATTGTCCTTTCTCGGCGCATTTGTATTCATCGTATTGCACGAGCTTAAATAACTAAGCCGAGTAGGACCAAGAATATCTTCGAGGAAAAGTGCGGGCTGGTTCAGCCCACACCCTAAAAGAGATTAGCGTCGTTTATGGAATTTCATTCCTATACTGAGCTTGAAATGATTACCCAGTCTTGGGGATATGTCTTGTCCTAATAAGAACAGTTCGCCTTTATATTGCTTCAAATCCCTCTCATAAGCCAGATCAAACGTCCATCTTTTCACGTCCACACCCATCCCAAGTTCGCCTCCTATAGTCAGCGGATTGAATGATTGCCTTGTAGTCGGTATAAGTTCAGTGAGATTGGTTTTGCCACCAACGCCTTGGGTGACCGTGAGTCCTGAGTACAACCTAAATGGACAGACCCATACTCCAACCTTAGCCGGCACCTTGAAGCTGTAATACCGCTCCTTGATGTTTTCATCAAACTCCATACTATTCAGGGAACCTCTTAGCTGGTATCTCCTTTCGTGTACCATGAAATCCAGGCCTGTTTGAAAATAAATCCTGCTCCTAGTATTGTGTCTGAAAAATAATCCCGCACCATATTCCATATTCAATCCATTATGATTCATATTTAATGCATCACTACTAGAATCATCAATGATTAATCTACTCTTGGACACTGCCATTTCCGAAGTCACTGTCCCAGAAACCCCTTGATCAATATTTATAATTATAGGCTTGATAGGCATATCCCCTTCCTGACCTATTGAACGTGCTTGGCAATAAGTAAGGAAAGTATCTTTCTTAATATCTTTTTCATTCTTATTAAGTGTGAGGACAATCTGCGAGGCAGTAGTTTTATCATCCTTATCTATTAGGGAATAGATTTTTTTCAGAGGGATACTCAATGTATCATTTTGAGTATTGGCACAAATGGTTTCAGCCAACACCCCATTCAAGTGCATGAAGCTAACCACCATCAATAAAATCATCTTTTTCATTCTCTATGATTTTTTCTAATTTTTCAAATGAGTTAATTCGATTACGAATATATGCGGACAAAACCTTTATCTTGAAACACATTTTCGATATATTATGAATAAAAAAACAGAAGTCAATTAATTAATAAAAAACTTAAAATCAAATACTTAAATAGTATAAACAAACACTATAGTGAATAAAAAATATCTTATAAAAGCTTGAATGAAAAAATCAAAAACAATTAGAATCCTAAGAAAACTTGACTCAAAGGAATTAAAGGGACTTCACGATTATATCAGCTCGCCTTTCTTTAATAAGAATAAGAAATGCATCGATTTATTAAATCTCATAATGCCTTATGCGCCTACTTTTTCGTCAGACGACTTAGATGATCCTGCTTTCACTTCCAGCATCTATAAAAACAAAGGCTCCATGAAAACCCTAATGAAGATTTTTCTTCGATTAATAGAGGGATTTCTGGTACAACAGAAACTAATGAGAAAGGAAGGCCTAAAACAACATTTACTGTTAGAAGAATTAAGGAGAATAGGAGAGGATAAATATTTCAAAGTTATCTACGATAAAAGCATAGATAATATAACACATGAAAGAGGCAGTAGAGACAAGTATTATGAAGCCTATCTTCTGGAAGTAAGTATGCTGAGGATGAACTATGAAGCTAGAGAAACTCCAACTACGCTTTACCAACAGATAAACAAGGCTACTAATGCCTTGGATAAATTCACAATGTCAAGTCATCTTTGGCTAGACAATACTGCATTGATACTTATCAAAGAGGCGGAAATACCCAAAACATTAAAACCACTCACTGAAATGACAACTACCAATTCCTTATTATATAGTGAACAAGCTCTCCGACCTCGTTTAAATGGGGAGCCCTTAATCCAAATACACTGCCAATTAAGAAGATTATACGAAAATGACACGGAAGAAAATTTCATACAGTTATTCCATTTACTAAAACAGTATCATGATAAAATTGGGAAAGAAGATTATAATTATTTCTATAAGTATCTAGTCAACTTTAGTATTCAAAAAATCTTAAAAGATGAGGAAAATTATCTCAATCTGGTTCTGGACATATATCTATTCGCAATGGATATTGGAGCTTTCATAGAAGAAGAATATTTAGAGCCAAGCAGGATGAGAAACATTATTGTCCTATGCTGTAGATTAGATAAAATGAACTTAGCCACAGCGATACTTGATAAATATGTTGACTCCGTAAATCCACTTTATAAGCATGCAACCCAATATTACTGTAAGGGCCATATCCTATACTACGAGAAAAACTATGAATCAGCTATTCATAGTTTCAACAAGTGTATAGATCTAAAAAGTGTCTTCATGCTTTATGCCCAATCAGAGATATATAAAATCTACTACACCATCCGTGAGCATTGGGCCTTTGAGGTACCCGTCCAATCATTTATTGTGAAGCTTACTCGTCACAAGCACAAATACTCCAAAAACATGATTAATGGTTACCTTAATTTTTTCAGAACCCTGAAGCAGATTTATAAAAAGCGTGAGTATAGCGATTATAATAAAAGTATCGAGGAAATAATATTCAAACTTAATTCATTCGAGCATATCTCCAATAAAAAATGGCTATTAGAAAAAATTAATGAACTTTGATTCCCTTACAACCTTCCCACGCATTCCAAGTACATACACGATATGGCAAAGTGAATGATTCCTGGTCGGTAGCCGTAAAAACCAGAATGAGGGTAGAAAAAGTATAGGTTGAAACAGACAAAATGCCCATTCCAACCCATACAACAACCATTTTATTAACTAATCAGTCACATTGACATTAAATAAATAATTAATGCCTCCGGGTGTTTTACTAGAATCAGTAGGTGTCCTTTCCGCCCATTCGAATCCTTTGGATGGATTGGATGGAACCAACCGAATGGCATTACCTCCCGTGGTTTCAACGTTGAAATAATGTTGACCATTAAATTCCTATAATTTAGGAGGATGAGATGATGAAGTCGGAATTTGTACCTATAAAATAATTTGCTTTTTCATTTGTAAAATTTTAAAAGGTGATAAATAAAACAGGTTTTTACTTTGGGGTCAAAAAAACCACCCACCCCCTTCACTCACTTAAAAAACGAAGGAGCAGGTGGTCATTTTTCAGTGAAAAGCCATCGGCTTATTCTATGATTAATTTTTGGATGTGTTTCTCCAAACCATCAAACATTTGAACCATATAAATACCATGGGATAATTCCGGTAGTTTGACTACGAATCGATTCTCTTTGTTGTCTAATATCTGCTGGTAAACCAACTTTCCCTGAAGATTATGGATAGTCAATGATCCTTTTGTTTCTTCATTGAATTGCAGGAAAAGCTCTCCCCCCTTGCTTGGGTTAGGATAAAGTGTCATGTTGTTTTGGTGCGAGATTTCCACTACTATGATTTTGGTATATTCATAAGTCCCATCAAAATCAGTCTGCTTCAGTCGATAAAAATTCAGACCATTCAGAGGTGTATGGTCATCAAAAGAATAACTGTGGGTTTCAACACTATTCCCATGGCCCTCCACATATCCGATACGTTCCCAGTTTAGTCCATCCTGACTTCTCTCCACATCAAATCCCTGATTGTTGATTTCAGTAGCTGTCTGCCAATCCAATTGGACATAATTATCATTGACCAATCTTCCAGTGAAATCCAATAATTCCACAGGCAGTACGGGTGTTCCTGCAAAAGCTGCTCCCACACCTACTCCGGCGCCACCACCAGAAAAGGAAGTCAGGCCATCGAACTGTACATAGTTCCTTTCGCAACTCCCACCACCCATGGAAGAAGGTGTTAGGTAAACATCAGGGTTGAATGTGGAGCTGTTATTGGAACTTGGATTGAATTCGGAGTTCAACTTGAACCATTGCAATTCTCTCTTAGAAGACGAATTGGCTGTGGAATAATTATCAGCAGCAGTTACTATATCCGTCAATTCAGCCGGATCATAATAAAAACGAATATTCACAGGCTCATCAAAACCATTTCCTTGTGTATCCACGTTCCAGAAACGACCCATAATGAATGATGCATCAGCTCCATTGGTGGAACTATGGTAATTGGACATTATATTCAGCGTGACAGAGGAATAATCCCTTGCTGTTTCATTCGCTGCGGATAAAGAACCATCAGGAGACCAGTTGATTGCAAAGAAATAAGATTCACCCTCCTCTCCGTAATAAACCCAGTCTCCATCATTTCCCAGAGATGTCGATGTCACCGTTTTGGACACTCCTTTTGCTGGGAGTTGGACCTTACCAGAAAGAACTGGTGTATATGTGTTCTCCTCGAATCCATTCCCTAATGTTCCATTCAAATTCTTACCCCATGCCAATAATTCCCCAAGAGACTTCAAGGCTACTACATGACTGTTTAGAACTCCTCCGGATATATCAGTCCAATCCGTATCTGTTCCTATCTGGGTAGGCACTAAAAGGTTGCCCGAGATATTATTCCCAAATCTTCCGTTTCCGTCTGAGCCACAAGCCCATCTTGTTCCATTTAGCTTGATAAAATTAGTCACACCATTTCCGGTACGAGCAATTGACCAATCCGTATCCGTTCCTATCTGGATGGGTATTGCTTGATTGGAGGTATTCCCAGTACCTAGTCTACCGCTACTACCATACCCCCATGCCCATAAGGAACCATCGGTTTTCAAAGCATGGGAATGATTATTTCCAGAACTCACTGCTGCCCAATCCGTATCCGTTCCTATTTGGACAGGTGTTGTTTGGCGTGTTTGGGTACTACCTGTAATATTGTTCCCATTCCCTAATCGTCCGTGGTTTTCCAAACCCCATCCCCAAAGTGTGCCATCTGTTTTTATCCCTTGGGAATGTTGATAGCCTGCCTCCACAATCGACCAATCCGTATCCGTTCCTATTTGGGTCGGTGCTGCGGCACCAGTACCAGACCCATAGGTCCCATTCCCTAATTGCCCCTCTGAATTACCACCCCAAGTCCATAGGGTTCCATCTGTTTTGACAGCCAATGTAAATGAGTTACCCAAAGAAACTGTCTTCCAATCCGTATCCGTTCCTATTTGGGTCGGTACAGAAACGCCAGCGTTATTATATCCAAGGCCTAATTCCCCAGAATAATTAGAGCCCCATGCCCATAAGGTTCCGTCTATCTTCATTGCGATTGAATGGCTACCTCCAACATAAATATTTGTCCAATCCGTATCTGTACCTATCTGAACAGGTAAAATCTCCTTGCCTGTAGTATTACCATTCCCTAATCGGCCACTACTAGCTGATCCCCAAGCCCACAGGGTTCCATCATCTTTTATAGCTATTGTATGACTGCTACCTGCAGTAGCAGATGCCCAGCAACCCGATGATATGCTTATGGGTGTAGGAGGGTTGGTCTGAGGACCACAGGAGGTCGTGGGTTCAGGATAATAACCATTCTCCGTACTCCAACCAGAAGCAGGAGGCGTATGAGAGTCACCTCCATAATTACTATTACTGTAATAGGTAGAGTAACCATACTGGTATGCATCATATTGGTCTTCATTGATAACCCATGCCCCTGAATAATTGGCGTGCATATACAAGGTAGGATAGCCGGATGATTTTTCATAAACCGGATTCCCCTCCCAATTTGTCGTAAAACCATCCCAGGTATAATCCCCATTGACGTCAGACGACCCTGCACCTGATACTGTGCAAGTTTCCTGTGCTATTGTCGTTCCTGTCCATAATAATAGGGTTAAAAAAGCAAGAAGAATACTTCTCGTCTTGTGTAAATAAGAATTCATTGTTATTCATTTTTAAGTGATTCGATAAATAACCCAAGGGGGTGGGTTAAATGACTGACTCAAAGGTAGATGGGGGTGTCAGACCCAAACGGACATGATAGGGACTGAAACGGACATCCCTTTATTTAAGGGGGCTGAAACGGCAATTAGATGCTGAACCATCAGACATTAGACTACTAAAAATGAGATTTTTGATCGTCTATCATTCGAAAACTACTGGAGTGGAATAATTGTAGGATTTTAACATCAATTCAAGGCTAGAGGCGCCCCCTAGCTATTGATATAAAAGGAGGGGGATTTTCCGAATTTTTGGTTAAAAGAGCGAGAAAATGCCCTTGGAGCTTGGAACCCTACTGCAAAAGCAGTTTGGGCAACGGTTTTGAATTTCTTTTCTTCGAGATACTCACGGGCTTTTCCTAGGCGGATTTCTAAAAAGTACTGAACGGGTGTCAGACCCGTAAGTTGTTTCAACCGACGACGGAGCTGTCGTTCACTGATTGCCATATCAAAGGATAACTGTGTGATGGAGTAGGAACTATTGGAGATATGTGCCTGAAGGAATTGCTCCAAGTTTCCCAGCCATTCCATATCTTCCTCAGAAATGGATGGTATACTGATTTTTCCATTCTCTGATTTTTCCTCTTTATGGAAATTGACCCGTTCCTGATAATTATGGAGCAAATTTTCGATTCTAACCAATAGTTCTTCTTCCTCAAAAGGTTTTAGTAAATAATCATCCACACCTATCCGAAGTGCTTTGAGTTTATCCTTGATGTCTGCCCTTGCGGTGAGCATGACCACAGGGATATGACGATAATCACCCTTTGACTTTAGCATTTCCAATAATTGGAAGCCATCCATTTCAGGCATCATGATATCACTCATGATAAGCTGTATATCCTTATTCTGCTGGAGTTCCTCCAATGCCTTTAATCCATTCTCAGCAGTTCGGACGTTATAGAATGGACTTAGGATAGTAACAATATAATCCCTTAGGGAATAGTTATCTTCAGTTACTAGGATTGTAGGGCGGTCTTCAAATTGGGAGGGTTGGAGTTGGGTAGTATCTTTCTCAACTTCTTCGGGTAAGTTTGGTGTCTTGGTAAAGAAATAATCCTTTTCTTTCTCAGACATAATTAGGGTATCCGTTTCTTTTTTCGGAATTCCTACAGTAAAAGTGGTTCCGTTTCCAAATTCACTTTCCAAGGAGATATTCCCACCCATCATTTGTACGAATTCATAAGAAAGTGCCAATCCTATTCCTGTACCGCCTTCAGTGGGGGCATCTGCCAATTGGGACTGATAAAAACGATCAAAAACATGCGCCTGGTCCTTGGGGTGAATACCTCGTCCGGTATCCTTAACCCTAATCAGAAGAATATCCCTGTCCTCGCTAATCGTTGTGGTGATGGTTCCTTTGTCAGGTGTAAATTTACAGGCATTGGAAAGTAGATTATTGATGACTACCTCAATCTTATTCCTGTCCAACATGACTTGCAAATCCTTTCTTGCCGAATATTCAAAATTGAATGTAATGCCTTTGCTCTGTGCATGGGATTCGAAAGAATTCACCATCCTATCCATAAGAGGGAACAAGAATTCTGCTTGTTCGTGTACTTCTATTTTTCCTGAATCCATTTTGGATAAGTCCAAGATGGAACCCACCAATTTCAACAACTCCCTACCACTTCTGGATGCCTTTTTCATCAGTCCCATATTCCTTGTGTCCAGTGTACCGCTTTTCATAGCAGAACCTATTGGTCCCAATATGAGTGTGAGTGGTGTCCTTAATTCGTGGGATACGTTGGCGAAGAAACGAGATTTGACCTTATCCAGTTGTTTAAGTTCTTCGGCTTGTTCCTCGATGAGTTGCTTATCTTTTTGGATTTGTGCAGTAGCCCTGAATACTTCCTTTTCCAGATTCTCCTTGGCTTTCCTCAATCTTCTCGTACGACTTCTGAAGAACATGAATATGGCTCCTGCAATGGAAGCAACTGAAAGGAGTAAAAACCAACTTTGGAGATAGAATGGTTTGAGTACCCTAATTTGGATTTGCAATTCATTGGGTGACCAGCCACCACTGGCACTTTGCCCTTTTATAATCAAGGTGTGATGGCCATAAGGCAATGCACCAAATTGTAAAGCATTTTCTTTTTCATAGTTCCATTCATCATACACACCGTCTATTTTCCATGCATATAATGATTCGTACCGGTCTTCAAAGTTCAATTGGGTGAATTTGAGTTTGAAATAACGGTCACTGGGTCGGAAAGTAATAGTTTCGGTTTCTAATACTTCTTGTATGATATTGATTTCTTTCTCAGTTTGTCCATCAAATAAAAGACATTCTGATATATGTAATTTGTATTGTTTCTTCTCCTGATTGGTAAATTGATCGGGATGAAATGCATTGACCCCATTAAGTCCTCCGAAATAAATCGTACCATCCTCTGCCTTAAAATGTGAAATCCTATTGAATTCTTGATGGCTGATACCTTCCTTGGTTGAATACGTCCTTACATCAAAGGTCTCCTTATTAAAAGACATGATACCATAATCACTGCTTAGCCAGAGTCGATTGTCATTATCTTCATAAACAGCATAAATGACATTATTGATTAAGCCATCATTTCTATTGAACAACCTCTTTTCCCCTGTGGAAACATTCCAAAAAAGCAATCCGGTTCGGGTACCCATCCATCTATTCCCATCTGCATCTATATGCATATGAAAGATGTTGTTTTCAGGTAGGTAGTATTCCCCCTCTTTACGTTTGGAATACTCCTCTATTATTCTAACTCGATCCTTATCAAAGAGATAAAGTCCATTTTCAGAACAGATCCAGACCAGACCATCCTCCCTTTGAATGAATTGATAGATGATGAATTCATTTACCTCTGTGCCGATACCCATATCTTTATACAGGTAGGATGTCTGGATACTATCCTCTTGGCATGTTTTGCGAAAACCCATGAGATATGCAGACCAAATACATGCATTTTCATCTTCCCATATGGCCCAAGAAGCATCATATTGGTTATCACTGGTTGTAGGTTTTTTTATTTTTTCCAATTTGGAAAAATTGGGGGACCATTTACTTTGGAGATGATTATCCATGTGGTTAAGCCAATAATTCCCTTTACTATCCCTTAGGACAGGCCTTGCAGAATACCCCGTTAATTTACCGTTGATTAATTTCTGGTCATCCATGATTTGATAGTCGTCGGGAGCATTCTTATCGAATAGGACCAAGCCTCCGAACTCGAAAGAAACTACGATGGTATCGCCTTGGACGTGGATACCCCGGGCAGCATTGTTGATAGGTAATTCAACATCCTTTTTTTTAGAAAAATAATGGGTGAAAGGATTTTTTTTGAATTCGATGATATTGAACCCGTGGAGTGAATTGAGATAAGTCTTACCTAATTCATCCGTATGGATTTTTTTGTAATCCATACGCCCGAATAATTCAGGGCCATAATCCGCTTTGTCCAGCTCTTGGATGAGCTTACCTGATAAATCTAATATTTTCCATCCAGATTCAGTCTTACACCATAATTTACCGTTGGTAAACTCATGACATATCCATCCTTTAGGGAATTCTAGTATTTCTTCCACCCGTCCTGAGGGGTGATATTTCTTAAGTTTTGGAATGCGGGTATCATTACTATTATTAACATCAATCAAATACACTTCATCATTCCATTCGAATATTCTCTTACCTATATTCTCATCCTCAACAAGCTCCAATACACCTGACTCGGGTGTGAACTTATAGAGTTCCAGTTCAGGAGATTTAGTAATCCAAAAATTCCCTTTACTATCAATAAGCCGGATAGCATGAACGTGATTGTTAGTGAATTCTTCTTGATGTTCAGCAGGGTAACTGAATTTTTGGATGCCCTCAGCGAAGTCAACAACAACAACCTCCTTTGAACTAGAAAAATAAACTCGGTTCTTTATTCTGTGTGATCCAGTGTAATAATATGCTACGTCATTGAGTAACACATCCAATTGTTCTGCTAGGTGCTTTCCTAATTTTTCTTCTATGGTAGCTGTTTCCCCAGTGATGGGGTGCAGGAAAATGAGTGTATAGTGTCTGGCTGTTGGGTTTAAGGCAATAAAATATAACCAACCATCATTTGTTTGTGAAATAATGTCTACATCTAAGCGATATTCCTGATGTTTAGGTAATGGGAAAGTCTTGAATTCATATCCATCGTATCGTTGGATGTCATTTAGAGTGGCAATCCAAAGGAAGCCTTGGTCATCCTTGGATACATCTACTACATTCCTGTGTGCCAGCCCCTCCTCCAACCCGAATTGCTGGACATGAACGGTATAGGCATCCTGCGCCTTACTTGTAAAAAGAAAGCAAGATAAGAGTGGTATTAAAAGTATTTTCCTAATGATGGATGCTCACGCTTTTAGTGAAATACAATGCAGCTGATTTCAGAAGTTGGATTTCGATCATTTAAAGTTAGTGTTCTGCTTGGAAAAATACTACGTCTAACAATATAATTTTATTCCATTAACCCACACAGCCCTCACGACCCAAACTCCTATACTGTATCGCCTCGGCCAAATGGGGGATTCAGGATAATATTTGTATAAGGTAGAACCTGATGAAAATATTCAAGTACCCGACAAAGGATGTAAATCCTTACACCCTTTATCGGATATAATATCCAAAAAACTTAGTGTTTCAGGATTTTCTCAATTCCTCTTTGACCATTATCTCGTTCAACCTGTAAAAAATATAGGCCGTTTTGAATATGGGAGGTAGCACCTATAATGATTCTATTCTCTCCAATCCCGATATTATTCGCTTGTGTATGTAATGTACGTCCCGCAACATCGAGTACACTTATCGTCACTTGGCCACTTTCGTTTGCATCCAATATTACAGAAAAAGAATCTGTAAACGGATTCGGACTTACCACCAAATGAGCCAGACTGGATGTTTCATTATATGTACTGGTCGTGTTTTCATCATTGAATCTACGATAATACGGAATGGCATTACCTTCCTGTGCGATTCCCTCTACGATAGAAAAGCCGAAAGTACATCCGACATAACTCGTAAAGCCCTCTCCATCATTGCGAATCCCATTACCAAAATCCATCTCAGGTCCACCTTCATTCCTAGCCCATACAACATGCAATTCAGGAGTCAATTCAGCTAAGAATATATCTTGCTCACCCTTATTCATGATATGGTAATCCTTAAAATGAATATCCCCTGTAAATGAACCTACGATTTGGATATGACCACTATTACCTGACAATGTGATATCCTTTGGGTGGAAATAACTGTCATCGGATGGATTACTACTTGCCATTCTCAACTCATTCAATAGCATTCCATCACTATCATATTTCAGCATCAATAACTGGTCATCTTCCCTGACTGCTATAAAAACATGACCATTCGCATCTACGGCCAGAGCCTCTCCCGAGCTATTATTACCCTCCTCATGCTTTACAGCCCAGACAACATTCCCCGTATTGGCATCCATTCTAAGCAGGAATAATCTTTGTCCCTCCTCGGATGAAAGATTCACATTATCAAATGTGACCGTGTCCTCAAAATAACCCGTTACATAGATGATTCCATTCTGGGATATACCAACCGATAATGCCTCGTCAATTCCCAAACCACCAAATCCTTTGACCCATTGTATGTTTCCATCAGGATCATATTTAGCTACGAAAGCATTCTTTTTATCGCCTTCATAGGGAAGTATGATGCCGTCAAAATTTGCTTCCTCCCTGTAGTAACCTACGATATAAATACTACCTGTCTCATCCAGAACAACATCCACACCAGCATCCCATTTATGGCTACCGGCCCTCCTTGCCCATAATTCGTTCCCATCTGCGTCATTCTTCACAATGAATATATCCTGAAACCCATAAGAATCAAAGGTAGTCGTTTCGAATTCAACCGTATTAGATATCATACCCGTAACAATGCTATTACCATACTCATCCGTATCTATGGACATTCCTTTATTCTTCCCATTGTCACCATAGTGTTTCCTCCAGACACTATTACCTGCCTCGACATAACGTGTGATGGCTATCCTTGAATCATCCTCGCTTAATTTGACGACACCAGCTGTGAATGAGTGTCCTAGTCGGTTGGAACTGGATCTTTCTTCGCAGGGAGGGCCATCGTCGCCATCGTCGCCGTCATCACCCTCACCACCGTCACTACCGTTATCACCGTTATCACCATTGACACCCCCTCCATCCATACCGCCAATACCTGCTTCACCTTTTATGCCATCACCTGGATTCCCCCCTGTTCCTTTTGCTCCCAGTGACCCACCATCACCACCTGTTCCACCATCTTCTCCACAATCAACTGCATCTTGTCCATCACCACCGTCACCGCCTGTTCCACCGTCACCGCCTTTACCGCCATGACCGCCGTAGCCACTACCTCCATCAACACCAGTCATGCCATCACCTCCCTTGCCCTTCCCACCTGTTCCTCCTTTACCTCCTGCGCCACCTTTGCCTCCCTCATCTCCGCTTTCCCCAGGAGCAACAGCATCATCACCTTTACAACCTGTTCCACCATTACCACCCTTACCGCCATCGCCGCCTAAAGCGAATCCTCCAGTGCCACTTTGACCAACTGCTCCCTCGGCATCACCTCCTTTCCCGCCTAATCCACCTTTTCCACCAGCTCCCTCTATTTCGTTTATACCTGGCCAATCCACACAATCAGCCCCATTACCTCCTTCTCCACCATTGCCACCTAAAGCAGATGCTCCAAAAACACCATCACCAAATTTAGCATCTCCACCTTCTCCACCTCCGCCGCCATCACCACCATTACCAACTCCATCCCCTCCTTTTCCACCTAACCCACCTAACACAGTATCACCACTTGAAGCCACTATATCCTCACCTCCACCACCTTCTCCACCAGGAGCTCCAGCTGCCCCTTCACTACCGATAATCAAATCCAATAATACACTCCCACCATTACCGCCGTCACCAGCTCTCAGATAGGTGCCACTATTGCCGCCTTTGCCGCCATTTCCTCCGATATAGGTATTTGTTTCTTGGTTGATATATTTTTCTGCAATGGTTACAATAGAGCCACCATGCCCCCCATCCATACCTTGTTCGCCATCCTTTCCATCTCCTACATGCAATTCTCCATCAAGTTGGACTACCTTACCCATCAAGATGATACTGCCTCCATTCTTACCAGAAAAATCCTTGGTGCCTCCTGCTGTCAAAGAACCTTTGATAATAATCTTCCCTGAAGATTTGATGATGATATTACCCATGTTTGAATTCGTTGTCTTTTTAGCGTTGGGATTTCCATCATATGATAATGAGCCATTGATGTAAACATCCTCTTTGCTGTATAGCATCAGATTATCTGAAAATTTCATTTGGGTTCCGGATTTGACGCTGAACCCTTTTCCTTTCTCCTGTTCGTATAGTTCTCCTTGATCGAGACCCATTATTTTTAATCCCTCATCATTTTCCAGTGCCTTTTTCTCCAACTCATGTACCTGATTCAAAACATCGTGTAAGTGATTTGGAATTAGTTCATATATCTCAGATTTCGTAAGTGTTGTTTCCGATTCGAAATCAGTATCAGATGGTTGTAATGCTAGTTGTGCACTCAAAGAATCCGGTGTACATATCATAAGAAATATGACCGAGATGATAAAAAATATCTTTTTCATGATTTATAATTTTGATTCATATTATTTTTAGAAAAGAGGGTTGTTTCCGGGCTGTCCTAATTTCTATGGAGGGGATAATCCGAAGTAGTCCCCATATGTTTTAATCCAATGGTAATCCTTGTGAATACGATACATCATCATAGATTTTGTGTGTTTGGAAAAGACCCTATTGATGGATGGAGATATAGCACTCCCATCCCACGTCAATACATGAAGCAGTCTGTTGTCTCGAAGTCTTCTCGATTTAATTATTGAGATTCACTATGCACAGGACGCCCTTTGTTTGGGTTAGAGAGATGCAGAACGCCCTGTGTTAGAATAGTCATGATGAAGTATTACAGCATCTCTGGATTCAATACTTCCGGGTGTTCACTTCTTTTGAAACTGTATCTGAATATGCTATTATTCTTTCCCTTTATCGCAGTTACACTGATTAATGGTTCTCTCTGAACCACCTGCCACTATACCTCCTGCAAATAACCCAAGAGCAGAACCCAGAAAGAATGAAATTATGATGAGTATCATAGTGTCTGTTTTTAGTGTATAATCATTTATTTTCCCAAGGGATAGACCCTACATTGATATCCGAATTACAACGTAGAAATCTATCCAACATTGAAAATCATGGTTTCATCAGCATGAATCTGTGTGCTTTAAGACGATTCCTTTTTCTGAAGCTGATGAAATATATTCCCTCGGGCAAATCCCTTCTTATTCCAATTCCAAATTGATTCTTTCCTTTTATTGCATGTCTTTCTTCCGTCATTACAACCCGACCATTGATATCAAGAATCGAAATGCGTAAGGGACCTGTTGATTCTGTATGATAATCCACATTCAGCGTGTTGTTGAAAGGAGTGATTGTCGATGGGTATATATTGCTAAAATCTCCCTCCTTTACATTTTCATTTGAATCAACAAATATCCTATTCTTCATTTCATATGTAGCCGTACAACCATCGCCCCTGAATGCAATGACACTATAGTATCCGCTCGTCTCTGGAATAATTAATGAATCTATTTCTCCAGTCGACCATAGATAATTAAAGTTATCAAGCTCCACAGAATTGGAATTCGGATGAATGGAAGCTGTTAAAGCACCTCCTGCATCTTGAGTAATATGAACTTCAAAATCCTTATCTATTGAATCCAGGGTAATCATGTCCTGCCAAATCGTATCAATGGTCCCCGTACCCGATTCTGCCTTAACAACGATTGAATAATCCCCTGCTTCATCCACTTCAATTGTTTGGGCATTCTCACTTATTATCTCATCAGTATCCGTTCCTAGTCTTTTCCATTCGTATTCATAAACTAAATTCGAATCCACCTCACTCAAATGCTGCACAGTTATTTGTTGTTTATTGCAGGAAATTGACGAAGTGGTCACCGCAAATTGATATGTCGAATCAGGGAGATAGATATCCAAGGCTTCGCCCTTTATGCGAATCGTATCCCCATAATTATTTACCATGAGGATATCATGGGGGCTGATTGTTGCGTAGCGGCCTTTTTCACCACCCGGAAGCAGGGCTTCCTCACCTATCGCAAAAGAGAAACTCATATAATTATCCGTTCCTAGCGTCCGATTCAACTGATTGGTCCCCGTGTAGCTAATCGCTGAAGCCTGAAGACGGGATAACATTCCCAAAGGAGGATTTTGAATATGCATATAACGTGAATCCGGGCTCGCTAACAATGCTTCAATATTGATCGGATTGGGATTCCCATCTACTACAAGACTTGGAATATCATATTCTAGTATAAAAGCTAAGCCATAAAAAACGACATCCATGTTATCCTTGTCCTTAAGGGATACGGAAATCATCAATTCGTTGGTTACCGGATTAACACCCATTAATTCAGGTACTAGGATATAGGAGGCATTCACATCGGCTATGATGGGAGTATAAGAAAAGTCCGATTTGAACTTTCCTATATTCATTTCAATGATTTCCCTATCCTCGTCATCAATAATACCATCTCCGTTACAATCCGCATTTGCTAAATCTACCGTGTATAATGAATCATAATCCGACCCGAACTTTTCGGAAAAATTAATGATGTGTGGTTGGAACAAGGACCCTTGATGATCCCTTTCCGGAGATATCTCTCCTTGGAGTAAACCCCAGAATAAGAGATCGACATGATTAACGATTCCATCCTCATTGGTGTCTCCCGGCCAAACACAGTGGTCTCCCCGTTTTATTGTAATCGTATCTGTTATCGTAACATTACAATCCGTAACTATTTCCACAACCACAAAGGCATGATTCGTATCCACTTCACAGGAAGTTGAATTACCTATTGTATCGCCTAATGTGTCTTTCCAAGTGTATACAGAAAATACATCCTCATTTAATTCAATAATCGTACTTGAGGCTCCACAGATTCCTATGGTATCAGGTATTGATTCCTTAATTTCATCATGGGAGGGAGGAATATGAATCGTATTCCTTTTAATACCCATTTCGCAATTATCATTTTTACTAAGCAGGGTTATCACATATTCTCCGGATTCCCCAAAAGGATAGCTAATACTCAGATGATTCGTATCTGAATTTTCAAAAATAATTTCATTATTCTTTTCAATGTAGAATTTCGTATATGTTGGTGAATGCGAGCGATTCTCGAATGTGGAGGTATCTCTGGAACAATGAATTTCCTTATGAAAAAATGTGAGATTAGGCACATGATAAACTCCCAGCCATTCCGTAGTCCCTACCCATATATTACCACTTGAATCTTGATTTATTGCCTTGACCTGATTTTCTGATGACCCATCCGGTAGTGATATGGCTCGGTGATTCCCTGTAATAGGGTCATACCTGGCCATTCCCATGGGAGCTCCTATCCAGATGAATCCATCTCTATCCGTAAAGATTTCATTGATTGTAGAGTAACCGACTGAAATGTCACTAGGAGAGTCCATTAAGTTAGATAAAGATAATTTAAACAGACCATTCCCATTACCAGTCCCTAAGTACAGACTATCTCCTGCAATAGCCAGAGCAGTGATCTTCAAATCACTATTAATGGGTTCTGCTGTTATATTCTGAGCAGTCAAATCGATATGGTAAAGTCCTAATGGTGTTCCTATATAGGCAGTATCCTCATGGAGTACAATGGCATTAACCTTAGCGGGGACCATAATCTCAGTCGTATCCACTATTGTAAGAGGAGGATTACTCGTAGAGAGATTATACAATATTACCTTATTGTTATCCGTACCAATTATCAAGGTATCATTCCCGTAGGATTCCAAAACTGAAATCGATAATGATTCTAGAGCTCTTATTGTTTCCTCCTCATTTATTATCGTGAGACTGTTATGACTTCCCTCGTGTATGGTCCCATCCTCAACAATGATGGCATTAATATGTTTTGAAGAAGCCTCAACCGTTGTTATAACATAATCGTTTTCCGGCCCTTTCACTATTGTACTCAAACTATCGCCTTGCGACCCTCCGTGTTGTATATTCCCATGATAGTACAATACGCTATAGTTCGCATAATCCACAATCTTCCACTCCTCATTACAAGACTCTCTCTCATTCTCCAAAGTATCAGGAAATACTACGAATTGTTCCTGAGTGAAACTACCGCAACTGCTTACCATTGCTAACTGAACTGCATAAAGTGTAACTGCGTCATTCTCATCATACTGATGGAATATTTCGCTGGATTGAATATTTGTTAACGTATGGCCATCTCCAAATACTATGGAATATTCCACTAATGGATTAAAATCCTGAATATGGAAATTGGCAGACCTATAATCCGTTTCCTCTACGGTGAAATGTACAGATGTATCTGCTACGAATACTTGTTTTGATGAGGTATCATAACATCCATCAGATGTATAAACGGTAGATATCACTTCATATACTCCCACAGTATCATAGGTATATAATGGAACTATCCCACTATTGATGTCATTTATTTCAATCGTATCAATCCTATCATTCGGGCCAATGATTGTCCATGTGAAGTTATTGGCATTATCATAAGCTAAAAGATAGTCGCTGACATCTACGGTTTCACCTATGCATATGGTAGAATCATCATCCAACTCTACTGTCGCCCCGCAATCTTGAGTAGTCCCGTAAAAAACAATATCAGAAACTGACGCATTCGCTGAACTTACCACTTTAAGGTAGAGATTATCCCCGGCCCCAAAAATATCCGGAACAGTCCATGTTATAGGTTCTGATGAATAACGCGAATAAGGAACCAGGGATTCAATCATTTCCCATGAAGAAGAATCCTTACTAAAAAAAATATCAACAGAATCAATATCCATACTTGCAATGGATATGCTTATATCATTATTAGCGTATATCGCCGTAGGTAAGTTTGCTGTATTTATGGTAATACTCTGATTCACGGGGCACGCTCCCACAACGCCTACGGAATCCCACATAGAACAGACTATTTCATTTATCCCTGAGCTCGGATATAGATACTCAGCTGCATGGATAGAAGCAATCCTAGCATCCTTATAATCAGAGTACGGTGTAAGGTAATTCGTTAAGGAGTAGAAGCAGATTCTTGAAGCTTTCTCTATGGAGATTTCTTGGGAAAGCATATAGAACCAACGGTTTTGAACATCACAATTGTCATGCACTCCTCCATGATCTTCCAAACCCAGATAATAACCAGTGGCCGGGTCATCGTAAATCATATTATTATCAAAGTTCCTTATACCTACTCCATTCGTAAAATCTTCTCCTATTCTCCAGATATCATCACTTTCACCAAGTATATACCTTTCGACCATTACAGCCAAAATATCTGCAAATGATTCATTTAAGGCTCCTGACTCACCCTCGGGAATTAGATTGGCTGTGGACTGTATAATTGCATGGGCAATTTCATGGGCTACAATATCAAGACTCACCCAAGGAGAAACACCATCTGCACCATCACCATAAAGAAAGAAAGTACCATTATAGAAAGCATTATTCATGTTATTCCCATAATGAACCACGCTTAATATTTTATCCAATTCCCATGAGACATTCAATAGAAAATCAGAGTTAATGCTCCTTATATATTCCAATGTCTTTTCTGTAGCCCAATGCACATTTATAGCAGCAGGATCTTCATACCCCCAATTCACATCGTGATACTGGAAAGGGATTCCTGTAGGACTCGGCAAATAATCCAGGGGATGGGATTGGGGTGAAAATGGAAAGGGAGGAAAAGGCAGTGGGTTTCCGTTTCTTGTTTCTATACCACATGGACTACCACTAGATATATCCACACTATCAACATTAAGGTAATAGGTATTATTTACTGCATCCAAGGTTATGGTTTGCATACCATTGTATCTGGTCATTCCTGTACCCTCGACTTCAACATGTTCGATGAGTTCTATTTCCTTTATTACTTCACCTGTATGAGCATCAATGAAAATATTGACGCGTCCCATAGGCTCTAGTGAGAAGACATCAAATACATAAACCAGTCGGGCCGTTCCAGCATTAAAATCTGGAGAATAAATATATAATTCACCCTCAGGGAAAAACGTACTATTCTTATTTTTCTTGATATCTTTTAATATTTCCTCAAAATCATCGGAATGCCAAGCATAGCATGTTGCATTTATTTTATCCAAGGCTAAATTCCTTGCCCTATTCTTTGTTATGCTTGGACTTGTTCCAATGGATAGGTTTTGAATAATATTGCCATTTGCTGAATGAATAAAACCATTCTTCGAATGTGTTATGAATTTCGAACCCCATACTTCCACACCTTCTTTTTTTTGGATATAGTCTATGTGGATTTGACTAGGAATTCCTTTTCTAGAAATTTCGATTAATTCATCACTTTCACACAATGCTAATTTTTCTTTAACCAATAGAGTTGAGTTTCTTATTCGATTATTATCGAAGAAATACCACTTATTTCGATTCTCCTTAACGGGAGACTGAGCAAACAGCCCAACGAGTAAAAAGAACAGCAACTGAGTCAAAATTAATTTTTTCATATTTCGGATTTTTTTCAATGTTCACAGTTGCTAATATATGCCTGATTCCACATAATTTATTCTACAAAAAACCTATATTTACAATACAAAATATACATTAAATTACCATAAATACATTATAATCAATACTTTACAAAACCAATACACAACATATAAATATTACTTATAAATAGAGAACACATGAAAACAAATAAATTGATTCGAATCCTTAGGCTACTAACTATTTCAGAAATAAAAGACTTTAGAGCGTTCGTTGCTTCCCCGTACTTTAATAAGAATAAAAAGTGTATCGAACTTCTGGACTTACTAATCCCCTACAGCCCCTCATTTTCTGACGAAGAATTAGACCAGTCCAATTTTGCAGATAGCATCTATACTAAAAAGAGGTCATTAGAAACATTAAAGAGTGTATTATTACGACTATTAGAACAATTCCTAATTCATGAAAAATTCAAGCACAATTATGAAATACAGACTTATTTTTTATTGGAAGAATTAAGAGAAAGGCGAGAGGACCAACATTATGATTTAACTTATAAAAAATCAAAAAAAATCACAACTCAAAAGAACCGAAACAATTCGATTTATTATGGAGAATTCCTAATAGAACTCAGTCAATTAGAAATGTCTTATCAAAAAATGACAAGTAGAAAAACGAATGCAGAACAATTGAATAAAGTAATCATTGCTTTCGATAAATACTGCCTTTCCAATCATCTTTGGCTGGACAATGTTGTATTAAACCTAAGAGATTTCGGAGGAGAAGAAATGAATAAAATAACCAATAAGCTAGTCGAACAATCACAAGTATTCATTGATTTCGCAAAACTATCCCCCTATAAAAATGAAGCACTCATTAAAATGCGACTATCCTTGAATCACTTACTAAAGAATGGAACAGAAGATAATTTCAACCTCTTACTTAATAACTTAAAAAATAATCATACTTCTATCTCCTACGAGGACAAAGTGCATTTCAATAAATTCATTGCTAACTACTGTATCAGAAGAATAATAAAAGGTGATAATTCATATTATAAGAAACTACTTGAATTCTACATGCTCGCTATTGATATTGGAACATTAATAGAAGGAAAATACCTGCACCCTAAGCGGCTAAGCAATATCATTACGACATCCGTCAAAGCCAATGAAATTGAGTTAGCTCATGAACTACTAAAAAAATACAATAAATATATTGCCCCCGAACACCAAGATACAACCAGAACCTATTGTACAGGCTATCTTTACTACCAAGAAATGGACTACACCAATGCACTCGACCACCTAAATGAGTGTATAAAGCAAAAGAGCGCTTTTGGGATGGCAGCACAAGCCATTACCTATAAGATATATTACGAAATCAATGAATCCTGGGCATTCAGAGCACCTATAAAATCTTTTATGACCAAACTATTAAGACATAGTAAAAAACAACCTGAGTATATCCTAGATGGTTATCGTAATTTCTTTAAAATCCTCAAGCAGATTTACAAGAAGAAACATGATCCTAATTATAGTAAAAGCAAGAAGGAACTCATTCTGAGTATAGAAAAAAAAGAACATCTTTCTGATAAGGAATGGTTATTAAAGAAGATTCAGGAACTCGGATAAATAATACATTCATATAGGTCATAACCTAGAGGATGGTTGGATAAAATCTCACCCAGCCCAGCCCTCACGATCCAAACTCCTATACTGTATCGCCTCGGCCAAATGGGGTAACTCAATGCGCTTACTCCCATCCAAATCCGCAGCTGTTCTTGCCACCTTGAGTATTCTATCATATGCTCTCGCAGACAACTGTAACCTCTCCATGGCTTTCTTGAGTAATGTTCTTCCATCATCATCCAATTGACAGACCTCCCGAACCATATTACTCGGCATCTGCGCATTGCAAAAAACATCCTTTTTCTCCTTGAACCTTTCTTCTTGGATGGCCCGAGCTCGGATAACCCTCATTGTGATATCCGCACTGGTTTCGGATGTCCTTTTCGTTGAAGATAACTCATCATAGGAAACAGGAGTCACTTCCACATGCAAATCAATCCGATCCAATAAGGGCCCAGATATCTTACTCAAGTATCGACCAACGATTCCCGGGGCACAAACACAATCTTTTTCAGGATGATTGTAGTAACCACAGGGACAAGGATTCATAGAAGCCACCAACATGAAACTGGCCGGATAGTCAACTGAAATCCTAGCCCTTGAAATCGTTACTTTCCGTTCTTCCATGGGTTGCCTCAACACCTCAAGTACCGTGCGTTTGAATTCCGGAAGTTCATCTAGGAATAATACACCATTATGAGCGAGGGAAATCTCTCCGGGTTGTGGATGTGAGCCTCCCCCGACCAAAGCTACATCACTCACTGTATGATGAGGCGACCTAAACGGTCTTGAGGATACCAAGGACGCCTCAGAGGGTAGAATACCCGCCACGGAATGAATCTTGGTTGTATCCAACGCCTCATACAGGTTCAATGGAGGAAGAATAGTAGGTAAACGCCTTGCCAACATAGTCTTTCCGGCTCCGGGCGGACCAATCAGGATTACATTATGTCCTCCTGCAGCAGACAGTTCCAAGGCTCTCTTGATATTTTCCTGTCCCTTTACATCAGCAAAATCCAATTCGTACTCTCCTTGGTCATGATGGAATATCGCTCTGGTATCTACTCGTGTTGGTTCCAAGTCCGTTTCCTCATTCAAAAAACTGACGACCTCTTTCAGGCTAGCTACACCATACACATCAATATCGTTTACTATCGCTGCTTCCTTGGCATTCTCAACAGGTAGGATGATGCCCTTGAAGCCTTCTTTCCGAGCTTGTATCGCAATAGGTAAGGCTCCTTTGATTGGGCGAAGTTTCCCATCCAAGGATAATTCTCCCATAAATATGTAATCTTCGATAATTGCCGGAGGAATCTTGCCAAACCCGGAGAGGATACCAATGGCAATGGGTAAATCGTATGAGGATCCTTGTTTCGGCAAATTGGCTGGAGCCAGATTAATCACGATTCTTAATCGGGGTAAACGCCAACCAGAGTTCTTCAGGGCAGCACTGATTCTTTGGAATCCCTCCCTTACTGCACTATCAGGCAACCCCACTAAATTGTATCCGGGCTTTCCCGCTGACACGGGGCCTCCAATGTGAACTTCAGTTGTTATGGTTGTTGCATCCACGCCGTGGACTGCACTTGCATATGTCTTTACATACATGGTCGTTATTTTTTGGTTGATATCGATTTCCATATATATAGACACAAAAAAGCGGTTGATTCCATAAGGAACCAACCGCTTTTTTATTTTGAGTAGTCAAATTAGTTTGCTAACTGGAATTTGATCGGAAGCGTAAATTGTACCCTTACCGGGTTATTTCTTTGCTTTCCTGGTGTCCATTTAGGCATCTTCTTCACTACTTTCAAGGCTTCGTCTCCACATCCTCCTCCTGGATCCCTAAGTACTACTTTCTTTTGATCCGGATCGAACTTAATGGTTCCATCCTTCTCAACTACGAAACGTATTACTGCGGTACCTTCGATTCCGTTCTCACGAGCGATTGCAGGATACTTGATATTCTTATTGATGAAAGAAATGATTTTTTCATCAGAACACTTCTTACGTTCATCCTTATCTGCAATGCCCTCGCAACCTGGGAAGTGAGGCATATATTCAACGATCTTGAATATCTCATCATCCGGCGGCGGCGGTGGTGGCGGTGGTGGCGGTGGTGGCGGTGGAGGTGGCGGCTTAGGCTTCTCCTTTTTCTTAGGTTTAGGTGGTGGTGGAGGTTTAATCTCTTCCTTTTGATCTACCAAATCCTGACTCTCAAGCTCTGGTTCTTCAATCTCTACCTCATCCGGAACCTCCTCAATTACCGGAGGTGGTGGCGGTGGCGGAGGTGGTGGTGGTTCCGCAGTACGTGGAGTTTCCACTTCTACGTCCTCATCTATCCATTCCTCGTCCAATGTAGCTCCTCCACCTTGTGAAAAGATGGTCCAGCTAAAGGCAAGAATTGCAATCAAAACGGCAGCGACAGCTCCGATACCCAAGTGGGTCGAGCTTCTCTTAAACACGTCCACCTCAGGGTACTTATTACGTCCAAGCAAGGACGATGCAGTACTCCCACTGTACTTTTCCGTTAGGCTGTTATCCCCACTCTTACTAGACATCATTGACCTTATCACGATGGGCACGATAAAACATGCGGCCAATATCAATCCAATCAAAGTCAGAACCACAGGCAACGTCAACGCTAATTCATCCATATACTGAGGCTTTTGATTGATTTATACAAAAAAACACCGAACAAACACCCGACAATGTTAGCCATAATATCGGGTATCTCAAAATTTCTTCCTGTTGTTATTGTAAATTGGAGTATCTCCATAATGAGACCATACACTGAGCTAGATGCAAGGATTACAAAAAGGGTTGTGTACGGAATCGTTTTTTTTTCATTTTTCTTGTGCGAAGCCCAAATGAGCAATATGGTTAACACCATATATACAAAAACATGGACCACCTTATCTGCATAATCGATTTCCACTTCGGGTATCCGGGGTGCGGGCATCAGGGAAACAATCGCTATTGCCAATGCCCAAAGCAGGGGAAGTGAAAAATACTTCATACTTAGCTCACCAACTCTCGGTAAGCTTCCTCATCCAACAAATCATCCAATTCGGCAGCGTCCGCCAATTGTATCTTCACAATCCAACCCTCACCATAGGGGTCCTCATTGATTAATCCGGGATTATCACCTCCATCTGCGCTCAATTCCTCATTGAAATCAAGTATGGTACCACTGACAGGAATGAATAAATCGGATGTGGTCTTCACCGCTTCAACAACGCCGAATTCAGCATCCTTTTCCAATTCCTCACCTACGGTTTCCACCTCAACATATACTATCTCACCTAGTTCTCCCTGAGCAAAATCCGTAATACCTACATAAGCAGTACCATCTTCTTCTACCCTAATCCACTCGTGTTCTTTTGTATACTTCAATCCTTCTGGAAATTCCATTGTTGAATATGCTATTTATGAATAATATAAAAGTATAATTTTTGCCAAAAATAAACGAATTCTCCTAAAAGAAAACAGGTTATCCCATAAAAGAATAACCTGTTCATGACGTTTTGATTATATACTAGCTAATCGCATCATCAATCTTACCCTTCACGTCCGAAGCCAAATCAGAGGCATCCTCTTTCATATCCTTGGCTTTGTCTACTGCAGCATCCTTTAATTCGCCTGCTTTCTCAGCCGCATCATCAACAACATCTCCTACAAATTGCTTGGCATCCCCTGCCTTCTCCACCACTGCATCTTTCATTTCAGTCAGATTCTCTACAGAATCCTCTACTGCGTCCTTTACCTCGTCCACTACATCCTCTGCCATTTCCTTTGCTTTTTTCAAGGCATCCTTAGCCTTATCTAATGGATTGAATCCCATATTTAGTACGTTTTTAATAATGAATAAAAGGTGATATAACAATCTTATGACGAAGCCTCATTCGCTTCGTTACAATCAAAAGAAAAATAATTTTGTGGTGGATGTTATTCTGAAATGAAAGTCTAATATCGGAAACACAAAGTAAGCCTTAGAACTAACTTATTCAACTCCTTGTTGTTTATCTTTGTTATTATCAATTTAGAACCTATCAATTTTATATCAAAATGGCACTTACTGAATCCAATATGCTTGACTTGGGCACCAAGGCTCCTGATTTCAATCTCCCTGACACCATATCCAATAACACTGTTTCATATGATAAGATCAAGGGAGAAAAGGCAACCTTGGTCATGTTCATTTGTAACCACTGCCCTTATGTCATTCATATCAATGAGGAACTTGTACGATTGACCAATGATTACAAGAGTAAGGGAGTAGGTGTGGTCGCCATCAGTTCCAATGATGTGGACAACTATCCTCAGGATGCCCCTGACAAGATGACCATCCATGCCAAGGAAAATGATTATAATTTCCCATACCTATATGATGAAAGCCAGGAAGTAGCCAAGGCATACGATGCTGCATGTACTCCTGACTTTTACCTTTTTGACCAAGAAGATATATTGAGATACAGAGGGCAGCTTTGTCCTTCGCGCCCCAATTCAGGAGTACCCGTTACAGGAGAGGATTTAAGAAAGGCGATTGACCAGATTCTTGCAGGAGAAACCATTCCGGAATTACAAAGACCGAGTGCAGGATGTAATATCAAGTGGAAAAAATAATCAAGCTGATATTAAACTTTTCCAATTTAAAAGAGTCATAATGCCGTTGAGGCATTATGACTCTTTTATTTCTACAAAATCACATCATGAAAATCAGGATTTTAGCGACAATCATCCTATTATTTGGAATATTTGTTTTAGTCCAAGCGCAAGACGAACCCAAGAAGGAACAACCCAAAACAGAACAGCCCAGAAAATCAGACCAAGGTGAAAGGCCGCGAGGCGAAAGACCTCCCCGAGGAGAAAGACCTGATGGAGAACCCGGACAACGCCCTGGCGGTGGTGGACGGAACTTCACCCCTGAACAATGGAAACAATTCTCAGAGAGAATGCCCAAAATAGGTAAGGTATCAGGCCAAATCAAAGATACCAATTCAGGTAAACCCATAGAATATGCCACTGTCGCATTGTTGTTGGCATTAGATTCTTCTGTGGTAAGTGGAGCGGTTACTGATATGGAGGGAAAATTCATCATAGAGGAAATCCCCATGGGGCCTTTTGTCCTGAGTGCTGAATTCATGGGATACGAAACCTACTATTCAGACCGCTTTAGGATTAGTCCTAGGAGACAGACCGAATATACCTTTGATGACATCACTCTTGAAATCAAATCAGAATCACTAAGTGAAGTTGTGGTACAGGAAAAGAAACCTTTCATGGAATTGGAACTGGACAAAAAGGTCTATAATGTTGGGGACAACATCACTGTTGCCGGAGGAACAGCCACTGAAGTCCTTGAGCAAATTCCATCTGTTGAGATTGATATTGATGGAAATGTCAGTCTGAGGGGAAGTCAAAATCTTAGAATCCTGATTGATGGCAGACCCACTGCCCTAGCTGGAGGTGATCCTGCAGCCATATTGGAACAAATCCCTGCCGAAACCATCGAAAAGGTAGAGGTAATCACAGCACCCTCCGCCAAATATGACCCAGAGGGGATGTCCGGTATACTAAATATCATCCTGAAAAAGAATAAGAAAATTGGTCTGACAGGATTGATTAACCTGAATTGGGGTGTTATTGATTATGATGAATATGGTGCCAATGCGAGTATAGGTTACAAGAACAAAAAAGTGAACATTAACGCTAGTTATGGCTTCAGGGATTCGGAGAGGGATATCATCAGAAAGAATACCAGAATCAATACTTTCCCTGATACCACATATTCATTCACACAGGAGGGCAATGGGACCCGACAAGGCATCAGCCATAACATGAGTTTGGGATTCGATTTTTATCCTACATCAAATAGCACTATTTATTCATCAGCCAGATTCCGTTTTAGTGATGGAAATGACAATGCTGAAAACCTTTACCAGAATTTTGACCAAAATGAGGAATTCACCCATGTACAACGTATCGTAGAAGTCGAGGATGATAAAAGAAACAGTAGGGATTTCTCATTAGGATACCAAAATAGAATCAAGGGGAATTGGAGCCACCTACTCAACATTGACCTCAATTATTCAGAGAATACCAATGAGGAGAATAGCTTATTCGACCAAGCGGAATATGATATCAATGATGTAGAGTACAATAACCCAGTAGATGGTATTTATACACAAAATGACATCACTTCTGATGATGTACAAATCTTTCAGGCAGGATTGGATTACGAAAAGCCGTTCGAGTCAGAAGCGAAATTGGAATTAGGATACAAATCCATCCTCCGATACAGACAATCAGATTTCAATTCTAGTCTGGATGTATTGGATAATGAATTCCTTTTTGACGAAAGGATACATGCCATTTATAGTACCTATGCACACCCCATTACGAATTCATTCTCCGTAAAAGCTGGTATCAGACTCGAACAAGCCGTAACAGATGGTGAACTGGTCAATTCCAATGAAACGTTCGATAAGGATTATTTTAGTTGGTTCCCTAGTTTATCACTGAACCAAAAACTGAAGGACGACAAAGGTGAAATCGCCTTGAATTATAGCCGTAGAATCAATCGTCCAAGGTCAAGGCAGGTCAATCCTTTTGTCAATTATTCCGACCCTTTCAGTCTTAGACGAGGGAACCCGGATCTTAATCCTGAGTATACCAATGCCATGGAAATCAATTATATGAAAAGATGGGATAAAATCACCATCACTCCATCCATCTACTACAGGTATACGACAGGCATCATCAACCGTTACAGAACAATTGATAATAACACAGGAGTTTCTACTCTTACCTACATCAACCTTGCGGATGCACATGCTTATGGAGTAGAACTCGTAGCCATGTACACACCATTCAAATGGTGGCGAATCATGCCCAGCATAGATATCAACCAAACCATTCTGGATGGTAGCAACGTAGATGCGGACCTGAATACCAATGCGCTCAGAATAGGGGGACGAGTGATGTCCAACATGAGTTTCAAGAACAATTTTGATGTCCAATTCATGTTATTCTATCGTGCGCCAGCCAATATTGCACAGGGTAGGATGAAGCGCATCCTATTCACCAATATTGCCATCAAGAAAAAAATCCTGGATGATAAGGGAAGTATCGGATTGAGTGTAAGAGACCCCTTTGCTAGTGGTAAATTCCAATTCATCACTGCAGCCGATACATTTTACCAAGAGGGCTTCAGACAAAGGGAGCCTTATGTATTCAACTTATCTTTCTCCTACCGTTTCGGCAAGCAAGAAAGGAATAGGGGCCGAGGACAAAGAGGCAATAGAGGAGGAATGGATAATGGAGGTTTCGACGATATGATTGATTAGTCCTACATCATATAATGTGGGATTCCATCGTCATATCTGTGACAATCCACTTAAGTTCCGTCAAAAATACATCCATCATTAACGTATTATTTTGAGATATTATATTTTTGGAATGCGTTATTGGATTGTGATTTAAGGAATCTAAATGATATTTGACCAAAATAGTTTT
Organism: Saprospiraceae bacterium; assembly: GCA_020631355.1. Lineage (GTDB taxonomy): Bacteria > Bacteroidota > Bacteroidia > Chitinophagales > Saprospiraceae > JAHDCE01. Next base: position 388,704 of record JAHDHL010000001.1, read on the forward strand.
GTCATGAAAAAGAAAGCACTATTCTCCTACACCATTGCCATTGCATTCTTTGTGATGTTTTCCGGTTGCAAGGGAGGAAAACCAGGAGGTGGATTCAACCTCTTTACCGTTCAGCAGGATGCCGAATTGGGATTACAAGTAAAGCAACAAATCGAAAGTGACCCGGGCCAATTCCCGATTCTGAATGAAGCTAACAACAGGGAGGCTTACCAAATCATCAGATCTATCACTAATGATATCCTGAATTCAGGAAAGGTATACCATAAGGATAATTTCGCTTGGGAAGTCAAAATCATTGATGATGACAAGACACTGAATGCATTCTGTACTCCCGGAGGTTATATTTATGTATACACCGGACTGATTAAATTCTTGGATAAAGAAGATCAATTGGCAGGTGTGATGGGACATGAAATTGCTCATGCCGACCAAAGGCATTCCACGCGTCAGATGACTAAGATGTATGGAATTTCCGTATTGATTTCTGCTGTTGCAGGAGATAGGGAAACTCTGGCACAAATCACGGCAGGACTGATTAATTTGAAATTCAGTAGAGGTCACGAAACAGAGGCCGATAACTATTCAGTTGAATATCTTGGTGGTACAAAATATAACTGCGCCGGTGCTGCTGGTTTCTTTGAAAAAATTGGTGGCGAGGGTGCTCCGCCTGAGTTCATGAGTACACACCCTAATCCAGGGAATCGTGTCGAAAACATTAAGGCAAGGGCTTCATCCAAAGGCTGTAAAATCACGGATACAGCAGACCAATCGAGATACCAGAGACTAAAGAGTTTATTGTAATCATACAATACATTGAAAAGGGCAAATACATGATTGTATTTGCCCTTTTTTCATTCCAATAAGGAATAATCCCAAGCACCATCTTTCCTATAATAGATATGGCCATTCTCCACTTCCAGTGGAGAGTTGATATTATTCGTATATAATTGTCCCGTACCTAATCCCTGATGCATCGGATTATTCAAGGTGGAAGTCCATTGCGAAATGGCATTCAAGCCAATATTTGATTCCAAGGCAGAAGTTATCCAATAATCAATCCCCTGGTTCTTTGCAGCATCTATCCATTCCATACTGCCTTTGAACCCACCAACCAAACTGGGTTTTAATATGATATATTGGGGATTAATGGTTTCGATAACCTTTTTCTTTTCGTCAGCATTCTTTATTCCAATCAATTCCTCGTCCAGGGCAATATCCAAGGGCGTCTCCTGACAAAGTCTGGCCATCTCCTCCAATTGCCCTTGACGAATGGGTTGCTCTATCGAATGCAAGTCGAGCTCGGATAATTTTTGCAATTTATCCAATGCCTCATCAGGCTTGAATGCACCATTGGCATCCACCCTGATTTCTATATCTTCCTTACGGAACTGTTGACGGATGTACTTCAACAAATCAAGTTCATCCTCGAATGAAATACCCCCTATCTTCAGTTTCACACAATCAAATCCAGTTTCCAGTTTGGTTTTGATTTGTTCCATCATGAATGATTTTTCACCCATCCATATCAAGCCATTGATAGGAATAGGGGATTCATCCAAACTAAATTCATTCGGAAACAAGATACGTCGACCTCCCTCATCCAAATCTTTCAGAGCCATTTCCAATCCGAAGATAATCGAGGGGTAATCACTGATATCCACTCTTTCCAATTCATTGATGTGCCCAACCAACTCATCCAATTTGGCTTCATAAGAATCATAATCATCCACACTCAATCCTTTCAGTAATCCACATTCCCCGATTCCTCTCACATCTGGATGATTGGTATCATGAACAATGATGAACCAGGATTCTTTTTTTCTCAATACACCCCTTGAGGTCCCGCTTGGACGTTTGAATTCAAGGGTGTGCTTTTTCCAATGTGCTCTTAACATGTAGCTATGTATTGTCCAATACCAAAAAATATGACAAACAAAAGGGTTGAAATCGCCATCTGCTTCAGGTATGGGTCAAGGGATGGGGCATCCAATTTTGTTTTGACGGCCCTCGCATTGATAAGGAATAAGGGGAGTGACAGTAAAAAGAGCCATTGCCATAAAGAGGAATAACTCATAGCCGTGTAAGCAATCGCACACACCCACCCCAATACCAAAAGAAACCAATGGTACCATACTGCTTTCTCTCGCCCCAGCCTTACGGGAATGGAATACTTACCTGCCTTTTGGTCAGATTCTATATCCCTGATATTATTCACATTCAATACGCCTACTGCAAAAACCCCACAACTTATTGCCGGTAATAAAACAGCATTGGACCATTCATGTGTCTGTAAATAATAAGTCCCAATCACGGAAATCAGGCCAAAGAATACCAGCACGGAAATATCTCCCAAACCTGCATAACCATATGGATTTCTCCCTACCGTATAGGTAATGGCAGCTATTGTGGAAATAATTCCCAGACCAAGGAATACCCAAAATTCTTCCATACTATTAATGGATTGATACAACAGGAATATGCCTGAGCCTAAGGATAATATAGCAAAGAGCACCATCGCATTCCTCATGGATGAGGCAGAAATCTTACCTGCCTGTACTGCCCTTGCTGGGCCTACACGGTCTTCGCTATCCGCACCATTCATCGAATCACCATAATCATTGGCCAGATTGGATAGTATCTGAAGTAGGAATGCCGTCAGTAGGGTCAATCCGAAAACCAAGCCATTGAACTGTTGTTCCACAAATGCCATTATACCCCCCATACCAATACAAGCCAAAGCCAATGGTAAGGTTCTCAGTCTAAAAGCTTCTATCCAGTCTTTCAATCCTTATGTTTTTTCAGTGATATGACAATCACAATGATTTGATGAATCTGCCTCAATCCCTGGGTTCGTCTTCGTTCTTAATACTAACTCATCTACCCAAGAAAGGTTCTGCATAAATTTCTCAAGAATTTATCATAGTACCAACCCATAAAGGAGAAATCATATCTTTGCGGATATTTATTGTTGCATGAGAAACCTGACCCGATATACGACATTGGTATTGGCCGTACTTTCGTTTTGTACAATGGCCACATCCCAACAATTACGCTTCAGTCATTTTACCATTGACGATGGCCTACCAACCAACCAAATCCAGTCATTATCAACTGACGGGGTAGGATTCCTATGGATGGAAAGCCCTGAGGGTATCACCCGATATGATGGTTCTAATTTCCATCATATCGACTGGATGGATATCACTACATCCGATCATGACAGCATCCAATCCATTATTGGCCAGAGGAACAACCAAATCATTGGCCTTTACCAACAAAGGGCATACGCATTCGGACTGGATTGTAATATTGATGATTATTCTTTTCTGAATGTATCACAACAGCTTATAGGAATTTCCAATGCACTGAACCCCATTCTCATTGAAAATCTTACCTGCAAGAACCTCAATTCTGATAGCCTTGAAATTATAACATCAACCGATGGCCCTGATATACAATGGATAAATTACCATCCTGATACCGCCATCATCAATATCCCAAACAAAGGATTATACACTGCTCATTTGGAGGGTCAGGAACTTTCCATCAATTCAATTAATGCACCCATTCCTACTTCCCCCTTACTCAATGCTTGGGGTACTCAGGAAGGGGTATGGTACATATCAGGAAATCAGATCATCAAATGGGGTAGGGATTTCAATGTATTGCAATATGAAATATCCATTCCTCTAGGATATGAACAAATCCAGCACATCCATTCTGATGGGGATTATGTTTTCTTTGCTGCAGGAAGTCGGTTATATCGATTGGATTTGGAGACCCAGGAAACCTTGTTGCTTTCTGTCGGAATGAATATTCAATCCGAAATCAATGACCTATATCTTGACCATGAGGAAAACCTATGGGTAGCCACTGAAGGGGATGGCCTTTTCTGCATCTACCAATCTTATTTTTCGGGATATAGCCTTGGGATATTGGGACAAACATCGGTACATCATTTATACAACACCCAAAATATGGGACTCTTGGCAGCAACTGATGATGGCCTTTTCATCATTTCTTCCGGTTGGAGCAGGCTTCCACTTTCTGATGAGAACAATCCCACAGCCATTTATTACATACAGGAAAACGAATCCGGTAATATCTACCTAAGAACCGATAAGTATATCCAACAATTCAAGAATGGAACATTATCCGAATGTCTTGAATTGGATTCAAACCATAAACTCTTTTCCGTTTCACAGCATAATATTGGAATAACTACTGACAATCATTCCAAATGGAATATTTCCAGCGGTTGCAACTTGGATGATATCGTAGCATCCTATGACATTACCGAACCAGTCAATTGTATCCAGAGAGGGATGGAAAACGACATCTGGTTAGGGACACACCAAGGACTTTTCCAGATTACAGGTGATGGCAATTTGCTATCCTTTACCCAAGAAAATGGTTTGGCTCATAATCGAGTCAATGATTTGAGAATGGGCCCCAATCAAAAATTATATATCGGAACCGATGGAGGATTATCCATCATGAATATCCACAACAAGAGATTCAGGAACTACACCAATCTTCCCTCACCAAAATGTAGGAAATTGGCTGTCAATGGGGATGGGAAGGTTTGGATTTATACCCTTACGGGAATTTACAGTTTCACTCCTGATGAGGAAGAAGATATCCAACAATTAGGTATTCCTGTAAATGGTGTGAATGCACTGGAAGTGGATAAAAATGGAAAACTCTGGATTGGAACCCCCAGAGGGTTATTGAGTTATTCCAATAACACTTTCAGGAACCGGCCAGCACCACATCTCTTTTGGAACGAGTTATATCTGGATAATTCATCCATTGAATCACCTGACAACATCATACTTTCACCTAATGGCATTCTTGATGTTTCCTTTGGTTCTATTGCATATAAAGATGTGCAGAAAGTCACATTCCAATATAAATTACAAGATGAGGCACCTTGGCAGAATACCAAGAATCGCAGCCTCACATTCAGCAATCTTAACCCAGGGAATTACAATTTACAAATTAGGGTTCAGCATCCTAATAGTACTTGGTCCAAACCCCTTTCTCTTTCCTTTGAGGTTATTCCTCCTTTCTGGAAAAGGTGGACATTCATTGTCCCCATACTCCTTTTAATAACTGCTTTGATAGCCGGATTTCTAAGGAATGTAAGAAAAAGGGAAAAGAAAAAGATTGAAACAAGAAGACGATATGCCGAACTGGAACTCAAAGCGCTCCAGTCCCAGATGAGTCCGCATTTTATTTTCAATACACTGAATGCCATTCAGCATGCCATAATGAAAGGGAACAGCCAAGTAGCCAATACATCCCTGAATCGTTTTGCCACTTTGATGCGATTATTCCTTGAGTCTTCCAAATCCAAGTATATCCCATTACAGGATGAGGTGCAAATGTTACAACTCTATTGTGAATTAACCCGCCTCTGTTACGAGGGGAAATTTGACTACACCATCAAGGTGGACCCAAATCTCGACTTGGAGGATACCGAAATCCCATCCATGATGATTCAGCCACATGTGGAGAATGCAATCAGGCACGGTCTCCTCCCTCTTAAGGAAAAAGGGAATTTGGATATTGATTTCAGTATGAATAAACAATATCTGGTTTGTACCATCAAGGATGACGGAATAGGAAGAACCAAGGCAAAAGAACTCAAGAAACAGTCCCAACAGGTTCGTACTTCGATTGGTAATACCCTAACTCAGGAAAGGGCCAATATCCTGAATGAAATCCATCATTCTAATATTCGTATCAAAATCACGGATCTTAGGGGTAGAAAAGGAAATCCATTAGGAACAGATGTGAAAATCATTATTCCCACGGATTTATGACATTCCTCTATCCATTCTTGATTCTTGTAATATCAGCACCAATGGCATTAAGTCTACCATCAATATTCTGATATCCACGATCAATCTGATTCACATTATGAATGGTACTTTTTCCTTTTGCAGATAAGGCTGCTATCAATAGGGATACCCCAGCACGGATATCAGGCGAGGTCATGCTGATACCACGCAACTGATGTTGTCTATTCAATCCGATGACAGTAGCACGGTGGGGATCACAAAGAATGATTTGAGCGCCCATGTCAATCAACTTATCCACAAAGAACAAGCGGCTCTCAAACATTTTCTGATGAATCAGAACACTTCCCTTTGCCTGTATGGCCATGACAAGTACCACACTCATCAAGTCTGGTGAAAAGCCTGGCCAAGGGGCATCATAAATAGTCATAATCGAGCCATCAATGAAAGTTTGGATAGCATAATCCTGCGGAGGAACATGAATGTCATCCCCTTTGATATTGATATCCAATCCGAATCGTTCAAAAATAGGAATGATGTTACCCAATTCCTTTACTTGGCAGTTCTTGATGGTAATATCCGATTTCGTTATGGCAGAAAGCGCGATGAAACTACCGATTTCAATCATATCGGGCAGGATTCGGTGTTCTGCTCCGCCTAACTTATCCACACCATGAATGGTTAATAGGTTAGAGCCCACACCTTCGATTCTTGCGCCCATTCGATTCAGCAGCTTACACAACTGTTGGACATAAGGTTCACACGCGGCATTATAGATATAAGTGGTTCCTTCGGCCATTACGGCACCCATTACCACATTGGCAGTACCTGTTACGGATATTTCATCCATTAGGAGATAGGTACCCTTTAATTTGGGAGATTCTACGGAGTAGATTTTCTTTTCCTCATCGTAATTGAAAGCTGCACCCAATTTTATAAAACCATTAAAGTGGGTATCCAACCTTCTACGGCCAATCTTATCTCCTCCGGGTTTTGGAAGCAGGGCTTTTCCGAAACGGGCCAACAAAGGCCCTACCAACATCACCGATCCACGGATATGTTGTGCATCCTTTACGAAGTCGGGGGAATAAAGAAAATCCAAGTCCAAGTCATCCGACTGGAACGAATAGGTATCATCTGCCAGTCTATTGACCTTAACACCCAAACCCTTGAGCAAACCGATGGATTTCCGAACATCTACGATATCAGGAATATTAGAAATGGTTACGACTTCCTCTGTCAGTAGTGTAACGCATAAAACCTGAAGGGCTTCATTCTTAGCCCCTTGTGGATGGAGATTACCTTGGAGCGAATTACCTCCTATTACTTCGAATGAATCAGATGCCATGAGTATGTCCTTTTGTTGAGGACACAAAGTAATAAATGACTCAGGGAAAACCCACTAATTCCTTCTTCGATTTCGATTATTACCTCGGTAATTGTTAGAATGGTTATTCCTCTTTCTATTATCCTTTCTACCACCACCATGCGAACTCTTACGCTTATATCCTGTATTCAGGCTATTGGAAGACACTTCGATGGCCACATCAGCATCCAGTTCGAGCTTACCTTTTGAAATTGACTTCAAATCTCCCTTGATGACATCGTCACTTACATTGAGTTCCTTATGCCAGTTACGATAGGCCATTTTCATGTATCCGGCGATGGTCTTGACGAATCCGTCCCTAACGGGTCCTTCCTCCATTTCCATGGCCTTACCAATCATCGTACGGACATTCTTACCGTAATGCCTGAACCTGTTGATTTCTTCCGGATAAGCTACTACATCGGGACGCTTGGAAACGATTTCGGGAGATAATCCCTCCGGGTAATCGATATCCAAATCCTTTTGTGCTATTCTGATAACATGTTGCCACAATTTGAGTTTAGAATCATCCACATTCCTACTCTGGGGATGCATTTGTTGCATCAGGTTAATGATTCTTTCTATATACTGCTGGCGGTTGTTCTTATCCTCAAGAGTCAGTGCATGACGGATAAGCTCCTGCATGTTGCGCCCATATTCTGGGATAATCAATAAATTCTTCTGGGAGTTGTACTCCATAATATGATATATAAATTTCTAATTATTATTCTACAGTAACCGATTTGGCCAGGTTACGTGGCTGATCCACATTACAGCCTCTCATCACAGCTATGTGGTATGATAGTAATTGTAATGGAATTACGGATAACAGTGGAGTGAACGGCTCTGCTGTCGTAGGGATTTCAATGATGTAATCCGCAATACGGGCCATCACTTCATCACCTTCATTAACTACAGCAATAACCACACCTTTCCGGGCCTTGACCTCCTGTACGTTACTTATGATTTTTTCGTGGGCACTCTTATTCGTAGCAATTACGACAACAGGCATATTCTCATCAATCAATGCAATTGGTCCGTGCTTCATCTCTGCCGCAGGATATCCCTCTGCATGGATATAGGATATTTCCTTGAGTTTCAGAGCTCCTTCCAATGCTACCGGGAAGTTGTATCCCCTACCTAGATATAGGGCATTCTCTGCATCCTTGAATTTCTCTGAAATCAGCTTGATTTGCTCGTTACTCTCCAGTGCTTTCTGTACTTTCTTGGGAATATTACCTATTTCGGCTACCAATTCATGATACTTGGACCTTGAAATAGTACCTTTCTCGTTAGCTATATGTAATGCCATGAGTGTGAGCAATGTTACTTGCCCAGTAAATGCCTTGGTCGATGCCACGCCTATTTCAGGGCCTGCATGGATATATGAACCTGCATCCGTTATACGGGCGATGGAAGATCCTACCACGTTGACGATACCATATGTCAATGCACCTTTTTTCTTGGCCAATTCGAGAGCAGCCAATGTATCTGCCGTCTCTCCGGATTGTGATATGGCTATAACGATATCCTTTTCGGATATGATGGGGTTTCTGTATCTGAACTCAGAAGCGTATTCCACCTCAACAGGGATGCGGGCCAATTCCTCAATCAAATATTCTGCAATCAATCCCGAATGCCATGATGTACCACAGGCTACGATGATGATTCTATCCGCATTACAAATCCTATTCTTATGTTGCAGGATACCACCCAGTCTAATCCAGCCTTCCTCCGTACTGAATCGTCCTCTCATACATTCTGCAATGGATTTGGGTTGTTCATAGATTTCCTTGAGCATGAAGTAATCATATCCTCCTTTTTCAAGCTCCTCTATCTTCATATCAATCTCATGGATGAAAGGCATCTTATCTACCTTATCCTTATCCATGATTCTTAATCCCTTATCCCTTTCCAATACTGCTATCTCATCATCATCCAAGTAGACTACCTGATTCGTATACTCAACGATGGGTGTGGCATCAGAAGCTAGGAAATAATCATTATCCTTTCCTATTCCCACCACCAAGGGACTTGATTTCCTGGCAGCGACCAGTTTATTGGGATCCAATCTATCTATCACAACAATAGCATAGGCGCCCACGACCTCATTCAGGGCCAATCTAACAGCCTCCTCTATTGGTAGTTGTCCTTTTTCTTGAATTTCTTCTATAAGATGGATTAATACTTCCGTATCTGTCTCACTCGTAAATTCATGTCCTTGGGATTCCAACCATAATTTAATGGAAGCATAATTCTCAATGATTCCATTATGGATAATTACCAATCTATTATTACCTGAAAGATGGGGATGTGCATTGATATCATCAGGCACACCATGTGTGGCCCATCTGGTATGCCCCATACCAAGGGTTCCTGATATATTACTATCAGAGACGAATTCCACGAGGTCATTCACCTTACCTTTTTTCTTATAAACATTCAGTTCACCATTCAATATAGCGACGCCTGAACTATCATATCCCCTATACTCAAGTCTTTTCAAGCCCTTGATGATAATTGGATATGCTTCTCGTTTCCCGATATAGCCGATGATTCCACACATAATGATCCTAGCTTTTGAGTTTTAGTTTAGATGCTTGGTATAAAGCATTCGATGGGAGAACGTACGTTTCCCATCGAATGCTTATTTGGTTCACAAAGTAGTAAAGTGGTTGTGCAAAACTATCAGTCCTGCACTAGGAATGAATTAAAGATAAAACAACAAAACATATTGTCATATTTAATCTCGAATCAATTCCCTGAAAAGTAGCCTATTCCAACAGTAATAACCTATTGGATGGTATATGTCAAATGTAATTTTGCAGGATACTGAGAATGTCCGGGTCCATACAATACACCTCTATTAGCCAATTGGTTCTTGAGATAGACCTGCATGTAAAGGGAATTACTCACTGCGGAATTACCCAAACAATTGGGTATCGCACCGTTTGCATCCGTACAATCAAGGATATCCTGGAAGTAATTAGAAATATTCATCCTATATTTTTGGACATATACTCCATTAACATCCTCAGATTCTCTGATTCCACCAAAACTGGACAAACTACCGACGGCAATTGCCAGGTTGACATCATCTATGAAGAAGTAATTACCATCTTCATTCAAGTAAGTGAGTGTTATTCTGTCTATGGGGTTGAAATTTATCGTATCGTCACCGGGTATATGCGCCATAGTGAATTCTAGCTCGGCCTTATTGACTACGATATCACCCAAATCATCAACACTTGGGAAATCAATCTTAACATTAGCCCCTGACATCCCTTGGGTAAACACCAAGCTATCACTCATTGTGGCATCATTCAAGAATGGCTCAATATCCGCTCCTGAATAATCATGTTCGAATTCATTATACTTCACACTCAGATCCCCTATGATGTAAGTAAGGAATTTCTGTGTGGTATCTTCGGTATAATACAATCTCAAATAGGAGAGATTAGATCTCAGATTGAAACCTAGTATACTCGCATTATCAACGGAAGAACTAATCTTAAGCCCTTTGAAGAGTTGTTGGAATTCCTCACTGCTATTGTAATAGGTCGTATCCATGAATTCCATTCCCAGACTTGCGTCTAATGGTATTCGGATATGGCCCGCTACGGGGATGGTATCAAATGGAGGCAAATAACTGGCTGATTTCGGCCTTGGAAGAAAATCTTCCTTTGAACCAACAGGAGTTGGGTCTGTGGCAAAACTCGTATTCGAGTAATAGTAATCCTCCGTATCATCCATTGATTCCTGAAGCCTATGCACTTCCAACGTTTGTGGAATCAGTGTATCCCCGTAAGTTCTAGTTGAATCATATGCCAATGATAACACCAAAGAATCGAATACTGCCCCCTCAAAATTAAGTGCTCCTCCCGCATTGGTGGTATTGAGCAAGAAATCCATGTAGAGAGAGGCCTTGGCAGATCCAAACACTGGTTCGTTGGTGTTGCCCACCAAATACGAACTTGGCTGGGCGGAAGTCTGTCTTGTATATGTAAAGATAGAATCCTGAGGTACGGTAATAGCGGAAACCGTTAGGGTATCCGTAAACCTGATATCAGAAAAATCCCCTGCTACCAAGTCCGATCCGATATTAGATGGATCATTACAAGCCATAGCAGTAATGGCAATCATTACTGCCCAGAAAAGACTACGTCTGAAGTTTGTCATTCTAGTTCTAAATTACTCTTCTACTTTCTCCTCCAATAGGGAGTTGTAGAATTCCATATATCCTTCGAGTAAATTTTCTTCCCCGTTATATTCCAAGAAAGGAGTCTCTTGTTCCTTGATATAATCCTCCAATCCCTCCTCAATGGTCTCACTTCCCTGCACCACTGCATCAGAGTAAGAAATAGCTCCCTTGTGCAAGGTCACTCCATCTTGGTTATACACTTTCAATGTATCACTCAACATATCATTGATGGATGCCTTTGAAACGAACTCCTCACTGAATGTGTTGCCTAGGTCGTAATCATATGCAGAATAGACCACTTTGGAATCTTCGAACAATGGTTCATGTTGGTAGGCAGTCTTCAAATAGGCTGGTACCAAGCTCGTCATCCAACCATGACAGTGGATGATGTCCGGTGGCCATCCGAATTTCTTTACTGTTTCAAGTACGCCCTTACAGAAGAAGACCATTCTGTCCTCATTATCCTCAAAAGGCTTGCCCTCACTATCCTCGAATACCGACTTTCTCTTGAAGAAATCCTCATTATCCAAGAAATACACCTGCATTCTTGCCTGTGGCAAAGAAGCCACCTTAATGATCAACGGATAATCATCATCATTTACGATGATATTCATTCCTGACAATCTCACCACCTCATGTAACCTGTGTCTACGCTCATTGATTACACCATATCTAGGCATCAGGATACGGATTTCCATCCCATTCTTCTGTATATGCTGTGGTAGTTTATTTGCGATTTCTGAAATTTCTGAAAGAGCCGTGTAAGGCTTCATCTCTTGTGTGACTATTAAGACACGTTTCTTACTCATACAATCCAGTCTTTATTTCAATCTCTCTAAGAGTTTGTTAGGAGTTTGGTTTCAGGAATGAATTCCCAACAAACACTAAATCCGAAAAGGTTTGCAAATATAAGGAAAAAAGGGCAGTTTCATCCTTGGTAGCCTATTCTTCACTTACTTATCCATTGAATTAACGTGAATTTATCCAAAATCAAGACCCATTTATCACAAGACCCTGTGTTGGGTGGAATTATATCAAAGATCAACTTGGACTTAGACACGCCCCTACAACCGGATGTTTATCATGCGCTCATTCGTTCCATCATAGGCCAGCAACTATCCGTGAAAGCCGCCCAGACCATCTATGAAAGGTTCCTGAACCTATTCAATGACAAATATCCGGATAAGGATGTGCTCCTTTCCATGGATATAGTAAAGTTGAGGGAAAAAGGGTTGTCCCAACAGAAGGCGAATTATGTCAAAAATATTGCATTTTATTTTTCTGACCCTAAAAACAAGGACATTCCCTGGGCTTCAATGGATAACGAAGCCATCATTAAACAATTGACATCCATCAAAGGAGTAGGTAGATGGACCGTGGAAATGATACTCATGTTCGAACTCAACAGGCCCGACATCCTACCTCTTGGTGACCTGGGCATTCAGAAAGGAATGATTAGCCTCTATGATATTGAGTATTCCGATAAGAAAGTGTTATTCGAAAAAATGGAAAAGATAGCAACAGCATGGTCACCTTACAGAACCATTGCTTCCCGATACATCTGGGCGTCAGGTAACCTTTAGCGGAATACCAATAATCGTTGGCTATCAAATCTAAGCAATACTGCAATCATAATCGTGAATGATAGGAGGGAGGAGCCACCATAACTCATCAAGGGCAGTGGAATACCAATTACCGGCATGAGCCCCATCGTCATCCCCACATTAACCAGTAGGTGGAACGAGATGATTCCTGCCACCCCGTATGCATATATCCGGGTAAACTTGGACCGTTGTCGCTCTGCTATGATTGTGAGTCTGAACAAGAGGACAGCATAAAGCAGAATAACGCCAAAAGCACCAAAAAAGCCTTGTTCCTCCCCAACAACGGTAAAGATGAAATCCGTGTCTTGCTCCGGAACGTGATTCCCTTGTGTCATCTCACCATTCGTAAAACCCTTACCCCATACACCTCCTGAGCCAATGGCTAACTTGGATTGTCTTAGGTTATAGTAGGAACCTCTCCGGTCTGCTTTTTCGGGCATCAACCAAACATTGATACGATCTTGTTGATGGGGTTCCAATACTTCATTGAATAAGTAACTGACAGAAAAGGAAAAGGCTGACATGGCCATCATTGCAATGATGAGAAATGTAGTGATTTCACGTTTACCTGCCACGAAGTTGAACCCGAGGGAAACAAACAAGAATGCAGCCACACCGGATAGCACATACACCGGATAGGAGGGGTAGAACCAAATGGCCAAACCTAAAAGAACAATATAAGCCGCAGCCCAATATCCTTGGTTTTTCAGATTCATTACTGAAAAAACAACAGCCAATAACAGTAATATAACGATAACCGTCAAGGGGTCATACATGAGACTACTGATGAACAATGCAATGAAAACTATACCCAAAACATAGATAATGGGGTGTAATCCCTCCCTGAATAATGGAATCATCAGGGCCAAGAATACCAATGCAGAACCGGGGTCCCCTTGTAATACAATGAGCATTGCCGGGAATAGGAATATGGCCATTCCCATAATGGCATTTCCAAAATTCTTCATGGATACATTGGCACCACTAAGGTATGTGGATAAAGCCAGACATGCGGCAAACTTCGCTACTTCCGACGGCTGGAACTTGAAGCCTCCGGGCAGGATGAACCATGACATGGCACCTTTTGTTACTGCTCCATAGGTCATCACACCTATTAAAAGGAAGATGACCACACCATATATGAGGTAGGATATCGTTTTAAAGAATTGGGGTTCCATGAGCAGGATGGCTACTCCAACCACAAACGAAACACCAATGAACAGTGCCTGTTTACCTCCACGGGTATCCAAATCAAACAATCCTGTAGGTGCACTCGGGTCATAACCCGCTGCGTAAATCATCAGCCAGCCGAGAATGGCCAATCCGAAGTAGAGCCCTACTGTCAGCCAATCAATATCCCAAACCGAAAATGTCCTCCTACTCAATGTTTATTAAGTTTCTTCCATCATTTCCTTGAGTATGCCCTCTTTCATGGCATAAGCGGAAACTACTATTCCTGAAATCTTAGTTCTTTCCAAAACAAAACGAATCAGAGCCAGGGCAACAATAATCATATCCGCCCTTGAATTGGGAATCCTTTCCATCTCAATCCGTTGTTGGTAAGTCGTCTTAATCAGTTGTTCGTACAAAGGTCGGAAAGTATCCATAACTAATTCAGAACTTGTCGGAATACTTTTCTTTTTATCCATCATTATATCCAAAACATCGAATGTTCCTGAAGCTCCAATCAGTATTTCTCCCTTGAATTGAGCCATTGCCTTGAAAAATGACTCCAACTGCACTTCCAAAAAATCATCTATCCGGCTCAATTCCCCGGGTTGTATCGGATCATTGTGATGGAATTGTTTGTATAATACTGCTACTCCTATCGGGAAACTCTCACTCCAATATACTTTCTGATGGTCAGCTATTACGAATTCAACGCTACCTCCACCTATATCCATGATGACAATCCGTTTATCCATAGGCCTGATGGCCTGCATGACTCCCTGATGTATCAACCTTGCTTCCTCCTTTCCCGAGATAATATCAATCACTACTCCAGTCTCCTTTTCTATCTCCCTAGCAAAATCACTTCCATTCGAAGCAGTTCTGAGTGCAGCGGTTCCGAAAGCCCTCACTTGGCTGACACCCAAATCATCCATTATGCCCTTGAACTTGGTAATGGCATCCTTTCCTCTCTTAAATGCGCCATCACCTATCCGGCCTATTCCTTCCTCCGCTAACTTGACATAGATTCGCTCTTTATATAACCGATTGATATGGCCATCCTCCATCAACTCTACCGCGAGCAGATGAAAGGTATTCGTTCCCAAATCAATGACAGCAAATCTATTGTCCATTCCATTCTTATTGAGGGCTGGTCTTCACCTGTGCCAAAACATTATTGAAAAAGTCGATACCGCCCTTTGTCATTCCATTCACATATACAGGCTTACTATTCTCATAAAAAACATAATAAGAACAGCCGTCTCCCAAATAAGCTCCAATATGAGCGATTTGCTCTCCCTGACTCTTGACGAAAAGATAACAAATCTCTGTGCACTGTGTCTTTGGTGCCGCAACCGGTGATATGTATCCTATTTGGGATTTCGCCATATTTCCGGGGGCATTCATACTGAAACTCTTTTCTAAAAAGAGGATATCCATCTCGTCCGTCCGTTGGAACAAATCAACAAGCTGTTCCTGACTCATCCCTGGAAACTCCTGAGATGTCACAACAGGTTGTTCTGTTGGAGTGGTGGATATTGATTGCTCTGTTGCTCGGTTCTGGCAAGTACCCAGTACCAATCCCATCACCAGTATTATAGCGTATTTTATCATCTTAAAATAAGTATTCAATTCTAAAAGTAATCAAATGGCCCAGCAAGGCATCCCTATTGACATCTTTCCTAACGGCATTCGTAAATGAACGAGTATATCGAAATGTGGCTCCTATATGGTCATTAATCAGGTAGGTAGCTCCCAATAGAACATTGGCTTCATTCTTCCTGAAATCATCTTCCAAGTAGCCTGTCGTCAGAATACTAGTTGAAGCATTGATTAGTCTTCCATAGGAAAGACCTGCCTCAAAATCCAGTTTCCATTCGGTATAACTTACCAGAACAGGAATTTCGATATAATCCAATTTGATTTTTACCTGATTGTTATTATTGGATGAAAAATTCAAATCGGAGCTGCTTCCTTTCATACTGTACAACATCTCCACGGCCAATCCCAACTTAGGTTTGTTAGGGAAAGGGTACTTGACTTTCAGTCCTGCATTGATTCCCAACTTGCTGTATCCCCTGAATCTGTCGCCATCCAACTGTGAGGCATTGAAACCCAGTACAAGACCTGCCTTGAATGCCCTGTTGTTTTCTTCCTGTGCCATCATTCCAAATGAAATAATGGATAATATGCATACTAATATTGTCTTCATTTCTTGATTTGCTGTAAAAAGTAGAACTTTATATTAGGAAAGGAATGTTGAATAATCATCCATGGATTATTCATTATCACGAATATAAGAACTAAGCGAGTGAAATATACCAAACACAACTTGAAAAAGATTCAGGGTTTATTGGAGGAGATGGGATATGTGGTCCGGTACGAAAAAGGAAACTTCCAATCCGGTTATTGTATCGTAGAGAAGCGGAAGATTGCGATAGTCAATCGTTTTTATGATACGGAGGGTAGAATCAATGTGCTTTTGGATATTCTTTCCAAGGTGGGCAATGCCTACGAAAGCCTTTCGGAGGACTCCCAAAAGTTGTTTAGGAAACTTATCCTACAAGTAGAAAAAGAACAAGAAGACGAAAACATAACAGAACCTACCGAAGAAAAAGAACAATCGTGAAAGTAAGACTGCTTGGAACCGGGACTTCACAAGGCGTACCTGTTATTGGTTGTGAATGTGATGCCTGTTTGTCTTCCGACCCTAGGGATAAGAGACTCAGGACTTCCTGTCTCATCAGTATAGGTGATATCCGTATCAACATTGATATTGGTCCGGATTTCAGGCAGCAGATGCTTGAATCAGGAGGTAAAGAAATCCATGCTGTCATTGTTACGCACGAACACAACGACCATATTGCGGGCTTGGACGATGTGAGGCCATTCAACTTCAAGTACCAGAAAGACATGCCCGTTTATTGTCTTCCGAGAGTTGCTGATTTCATCCGAAACCGTTTCAATTACATTTTCGAAAAGAAACAATACCCGGGTGTCCCCCAAGTGGTATTGAGGGAAATGGATGGCAATACGCCCATTAAAATCGAGGGTATTGAAATCATCCCTATCCATATCATGCATGGGCTACTACCCATCCTTGGATTCAGGATAGGAAAATTCGCCTATCTGACGGATGTATTCAAAATTCCGGATAGTGAATTCAAAAAATTGGAAGATTTGGATGTGCTGGTTCTGAGTGCGTTGAGGCACCAACAACATTATTCTCATCTGACTGTGGCGGAAGCCATAGAATTATCCCAAAAAATTGGAGCGAAGAAGACCTATTTCACCCATTTCAGTCATTTGTTAGGTCCACAAACAACATTCGAAGCAGATTTTCCAGAAAATATCTTTGCGGGGTATGATGGACTGGAATTCGAGGTAGGATAGTGTGTTGCCGAAAGGAATTCCCTCCGACAACACACAAATGTTACTTACTTATCAACATTTTCCTTGTTATCACGCCTGAATCATTGGCCAAGGAATACATATAGATACCATTAGGAAGATGGCTCCCATCATATTCAATGATATTCTCACCCGTTTCCAATGTATAATTCACCTCGGTTACCTTTTCTCCTAAGGTATTCATTACGCTGAATACATAATCCCCTCTTTTCTTTGCTTCAACAGCAATACGGGTAATATCGGAAAAAGGATTCGGGCTATTCTGAGCCACATTGAGTTCGCTTTCCAAAGGATTATAATTGCTATTCACACATTCTCCTGAGGATTTCAATTCTATGGCATATGGGTCCAATGGAAAATCAAATAGATTGAACGTAGGGTCAGGTGGGAAAGTCAAATCCACACTTTGGGGAAGTACCACTACCGTTCCGTTTACTGTTACCGTGATCTCAATTTCGTAACTCCCGGGCATATTCGATGCATCCGGCGTACCTATGATACTGAAACACCCTGTCGTACCACCGGGAATTACACAATTACCCGCAGGGGAACAATCACCAAAACTAAGTCCGGATGGAAGACCATTCACACCCGTCACCTCAGCATTCGTAACACCAATGCTACCTACTCCGGGAATATCAAAACTACTCGGAATCACCAAGGAGAATGTATAGCTGTAAGGTTCGCCGATACAGGCAGGCACCTCGGGCACGGCAGCCAATCCATCCAAACCTACGGAAGGCAAGGGGTGCAAGCCCCATGTGGACACCGATGGGTCAGGAGTACATTGTGCCATCATTAACTGGCCACTCAATAAAAATGAGAGTAATAGTAAAATTCTTTTCATGTTTTCTGTTTTATTATCAATAAAAAAAGAGTGCTGACCTATTGGCCAGCACTCTAAATATAATGAACTCTTTGATATTAGACTTAGAATGTGGAAGTCATCGTAAACTTAACCCCACTAAAACCGGGTTCATTCCTACAAACACCTCCGGAACAAACAACTCCCTCTACCTGCTTGACATATCCCAGACTAAATCGATTGGATTTATTCACATAAACCACACCGCCGGTAGGATAATGGTATCCCTCCGTAGTAGCTACCGGATTGGTATTG
Source organism: Saprospiraceae bacterium (assembly GCA_020631355.1). Lineage (GTDB taxonomy): Bacteria > Bacteroidota > Bacteroidia > Chitinophagales > Saprospiraceae > JAHDCE01. The sequence goes on from JAHDHL010000001.1 coordinate 407,380, forward strand.
TACATATCAGATACCGTAATGATCCAGTGTGGGGCAATGGAGAATTCCATCAAAGCGAATACCCATGAACCGAAATCCTGCTCCGTATGCATGTATTGAACCTCCGTTCTCAATGAACGCTTCTTATCGAATTTCCAAAGGAATTCAGCATAAGGAACAAAGGCCTCTACCATCGGGGCGCTCAAGTCCTCTGCCTCATAGATGGCCTGGTTGTATTTCAGATACTGAAATCCACCTACCAAGGAATACTTCCTAGGTTTCCTGTAACGGACATTTCCATGAATTTCCCTGAAAAGGGGCGTATTATCAAGATCATTGATATAGGAACCGAAGATATTGAAATTCAATGTTCGCTTTGGAGAGAATCGAATATCACCCAATAAGGCAATCTCACCCAACTCCTGTGTAGCAGGATTATATCTGGCGGTCAACCTGTAGGTATTCTGCCTTGCCATGGGAGGAATGAAGTTAATGAGTTGGCTATTGAACTCACTCAAGCTCCTGAAAGGAGATACCCTCATGCTGTAATTCTCTGTTCTCTTACCCTCAAGGGTAATACCGAATCCTTTCTGGGAATAGGCCAATGATGTATAGAATACCGTACCCGGCTTATCCACGAAAAGGTCTTTCTTCGGGTCATATATGGCTTCGCTGGTCTTGTACGACCCCTCCACGTACCATGTAAAATCCTTTACGGTCAAAGTATTGTATGCTGTGAATGCATAGGTGTTGAATTTGGGGATGAATGTATCCTCCGGCATGTATGTATTGATATTGGCCACTACCAGATTCATGGTATTATCATCCAATGTACGGTTTACGACACCTGCACCGGGCGCCAATGATACGGTACCGGACTCATCACTCCAATAACCATCCAATGAAATCCCTTTGATATTCGGCTTGAATACCCTTGAAACAATCTCCTCACTATCCTCATCAAAGGATCTTTTCTGACGTCCCATGAATGCTTTTACGAGTAGACTACTCCTTTCCTTTTCTATCAAATCGTAATTCAATCTGACTCCTACCAATGCATTATCAATGAATAATGGTCGGGACTCCCAAGACCTGAATACGATACCACTACCGATTTGGTCGTAAATATGTCCGGCTGTGATATCCAGCTTGTTCACTTTCTTCCTGATGTGCCAGTATCCGATACCCTGTGCTGAGTAGGACAGTAGGGGATTCCTGATATTGGAATTCAGGTATGCATCGAATCGCAGACCGAAATCAAAGCCCTTGTAATTGTAATTGAGGTTGAGCCATGTTTCGCCTCCGGATAATTGATTGTCATATTGGGGGGTATTGGATGCACCGATAGCTGAATCCCTCATGAAGAAGTTGGCATTCATTTCCAAACTTCCTGAGAAAGTCCCCTGATCCTGTGCAAATGATTGAGCCCCTAAGAGAAACACTAGGGCTATTGTGATTAGTAAGTTCTGCCTTTTCATTCGCTTATAATTAGTAAAACATAAAAACAAAGGAACTGTCTGACAAGCGGTGCTACATGGGAATGAAACGAATGTAAAGTGTATTCAATGCAGTCATTTTACCCAGATGGAGCGTGGCTTGTCGGACAGTTCCTCCCTAAAGGCAATATTAGGCAAAAAAGCCAAGCTTATAAAAAAGAACTTTATGCTAGAGTGGTTAAAATTACATTTTGTCAAAAAGTATAATTTTTTTTGCCTCAGCTATTGAAATTTTAAAAAAGTGATTCTATATTTGCAGTCCGCTACGAAAGAGGGTGGAACAATTCACACATAAGGGCGATTAGCTCAGTTGGTTCAGAGCACCTCGTTTACACCGAGGGGGTCGGGAGTTCGAGTCTCTCATCGCCCACTACTAGAAATTAGATAGCCGTCATAAGTCAAGTACTTATGACGGCTTTTCTTTTTTCAGGAGTCCAAATGGAAACCAACCTTATTATGGATTATAATTTCTGCTTGAAAAGGATGTATTGCCAAGAGCAAGTAGCTCCCTCTCTCATCTTCTTCCTGTACTTTTCAGCGCTGGTTAGGAACTTGTGTCAATTTTTGGAGTTTTCATTGGACTAGAACGTCTGGAGAAGATTAAAACAAGAAAGAAGTTAGCCGTGTAATCATGTACCATATTCAGTAATTAGAAACCTCTCGCCCTAATCTCGGGATAGGGAATTTTAATTTTTCCGCCAAAGGCGGAAAAAAACATTTTTCGTAGCACTCCCCATCCTTCAAGTCATTGCAGACACCGCTCCGCAGGTGCCATGCCAATGCCTTTTTGGATGACTCGGCAAGCTCAGATTAAATGCCTTTGGCTTAACCTCACTGGGACAGGACAAGGCGGAAGCCTATAAAGTCGTACCTGCGAGACGGGTGATAGTAGTAGCGAACTGCTACACGGCAGTACTGCGAGTTGAGGATCCAGCTACCGCCACGTATCACGCGAGAAGCGCTATCTTCCATATCATCCCATGCACTTCCGTCTTGTGGTGCATTATTATAATCTCTATGCCAATAATCCTCACACCATTCATATAGATTACCACTCATATCGTGAATACCCAATTGATTGGGTTCCAATAAACCTACAGGTTTCGTCTCTTCATGTGAAGTGTCATTATACCATGCCACTTCTCGCACATCATTACTTCCTGAATACTTGAAGTCATCCTTCCAATGAATGCCACCTCTGGCAGCAAATTCCCACTCCGATTCCGAGGGAAGACGGTATTCTTTTTTGGTGAGGTTGTTCAGCATTTTAATAAATGTTTGGGCATCATGCCAACTAACATTCTCTACAGGACGATCTGACCCCTTGAATCTCGCTGGATTCTCCCCTGTGACGAATTCATACAAGGATTGTGTTACGGGAAACTGCCCGATTAGGAATCCCTCCTTGGGTATGGTCACTTCATGAATGGGTTTTTCATCTGAATGTCCTTCATTGCTTCCCATTTGGAATAATCCTCCCTCAACATGAATCATCCTGAATGATATGCTTTCCTCATCCTTATGAATGGTTTCTTCAAAAGATTTCATGATTTGGAAATATTCAGACTATTGATAAAAACCTTTAGCTGTTCCACTAAATCAGGGGTTTCACCCTGCATGGAGAAATTCTTTTCAAACCGCTTATACCTTGGTCGTTTATTACCCAGATTCATGTTATCCATGAGTCTAAATACTTCACTAAATTCAAGATCATCCAACAGAGATAGCAGTTGTTTTTTCTGATACACTTCCACTTGCTCTATTCTAGGTTGGAAATCGGGTTTATCTTGTAGAAGATTGGATTTTAATTCATCATAAATATCCTTGTAATCCTTTCTGGGAGTATGGCCCTCAATTCCTCTAGCCTGATGGATATCATAGGCACAAATAATGAAATCCTCGGATTGGAGGTTTTCTATACGACTGAACACAGGGTTCTGATTATGGCGTCTTTTCAAAGCTGTATCTCTTACATTCTTAGGAACATAACGCATCACATCCAATAGGGTAACCCATCCATCCTTTTCTATATTACCCGCTCCATTAAGGCATTCTAAGAGTATTTTTGTGAATAATCCGTTCGTACCTAGGTCAATAGCCTTTTCGTTTTCTGTACAGGATGTAAGGATGACCCTACCCACTCCCTTTGATATCCTATCATCCAAACTGCGGGTACCTTGTTGTTCTTGGTCCAAGATATCAGCAAACCCCCTGAGGAAATAACCTGAAGGTTCCAAATGTTCCGCTATCGGTATGTTTTCAGAATGGCAACAATCAAGGATAATGAAACTCTTCTTAGCTTTTATTGCAGCCAGTTTTATGGAAAAATCAGGGGCCATGACTACCTGTTTTTCATCATAGGTCTTAGCATAGTACCATCTCTTGAAATCAAAATCATAGGGAGCCAAAAAATAATGCTTGCCGTCTGTCATCCCGTGCCCTGCATAGAACACCATTATCGATGCATTGGGATTGGCAGCTGACATTTCCGCCAATTTGTCCAATGCTTCGAATATACCCTTAGCGGTCGCTTCGGATTCCCTTAGGGTAATGACATTAGCTGGGTTGAAAGCGGCCTTATCCTTATCGAGGAAATGCTTTTCCATATCGTTGACATCGGGAAGTGTTCCATTAAGTGGGCGTAGAGCATCACTCTGGTTTTCATATTTGATGCCAATGAACAAGGCATATCCATCCTCATAATAAGGTGATGGAGCATCATCACCACGAGTGCTGACAGAGTCTTCCTGAAGCTCTTTGATGTTAAAATCCCTAAAATCCCCCAGTAGGAATCGGTAATCTTCCCAAAGGCATTCGGTTCCTCTGTGATAGAAATCATTTCTTTGTTTCTCCTTGGAAGATTGCATGTCTCGCAGGAGTTCGGCAATCACTTTATATTCCTTATTATTCTGGTGGAGTGAGATACCAATTTTATCAGAGTATTCCCGTTGTTCCCTGAACCAAAGGAACAACTTGGATTTCACCTGTTCATCATTACCCTGAATAAAAATGGAAATCGTCCGTTGTCCATATTCACATTCGGCATAAACTGTGACATCGTCACCCATTTCGAATAGAAGACCGTTCTTCCAATAGATGAATTCTATCGTATCCGGACCATATTCGGCTATGAACTTAAGGAACAGGCTCTTGGGGAGGAATGTGGGGAAATGCAATGTGAACGCATGGACAGGCTTGCTGAATTTTTTCCAATGGTACAGTGCTTTCTCATCACGTTCGCTGCACTCCTTGGGTAGGTATTGGGGGGCAACAAAGGTTTGTTTCTTGACCTCATCCTTGGAATTCCCCTTATGAATCTCAAAAATCAATCTAAATTCTTTCATGAGATCCACCCATTCCTTTGGGTCGAGTTCAGAGGAATTTGTCGTTTGTCGAGCTACATGTTCAATATCAAATTCACCATAGGCCTCTTTCTGAATTTCCTTATTCAGGATATTATAGATTGTGTCCGTCACCCATTTAGGATTGAGAAACACCTTGTCTCTCAAACTCTCTGCCACCTTATCTTTGTAGCGATAACATATGATATTACCCGTTTCATGCAGGAATTCTGTCAGGGTCCTGATATGTTGTTCATCTGACATTAATTGTTCCCCCTTTTTCGTGAGGTCATGTCTTTGGCAGAATTTCCTGAACTCACCAAATTCCATTATGTAATCCGGATGGGCATTCACCTTATCCCTGATATTTGCATATACTTTAGGAAAGGGTTTGGACAGATAATCGAGTCTGCTGATATTATTGAGTATACCCCGCTTGAGTTTTCCCATATAATGGTCATAGTCCGTGATACTCTCACTGTCCTCATCATTCCTATGATTGATAACGAATTGTACGTCGGCATCCTCCACACTGCGATTGTTCCCTGCTTTGTTCTCTATTTCCAGTACGACTTTTTCCTTATCAGCATAGTAGTCAATATTATTTCTCCAATAATCCCTTGGGTAGGTATCCAATTCCGTACCGTCAGGCATGATGACCGAACTAATTGCTTCAGTATCCCTGTCCCAAACCAATAGGTACATGACATTATTATTGAGGAATAACCGGTGTGTAGCGTGGTAGTACTCCTGACCTCCAAAATCCCACATTCGCAGGTGGATATATTCTGGAATTGTAACATCCTCCGTCTTTTGATCTTGTTGGGTTTGAGCAGCAGCATCCTCCATTTTCTTGCAAATCGCTTCAGGGAGTTCATGAAAATCAATGTACCATTCCTTGATTTCAATACCGTGTGTCCGTTGAGAAGCGGGGATTTCCTTGAATACATTTGTTCTCAACTGATGGGACAAAGTTGTCTTACCGACCATGCCATTACCCAACCAAATGACCTTGGCCTCGTTATTAATCACCCAGCCCGTGGAAGCGGCACCCGCCGCAAGGAATGAACTTACCTTCCCCCAACAGTTTCTCTCATCAGACCACATTTCATGAGGAATATTACCAATCATATTTTTCTGAAGAAAAAGGGATTTCATGTTCAACATCCCACCTGTATTTATCATGTTGAATGACTGAAGTAGATTACTGTCCAACCTCAGATGCTCCAATCGCTTAAATCCTGAAGGCAAACTGAAAGACTCTAATTTATTACCACCCAAATGGAATATTTCCAAATGGGGTACGTCTCCTTCTATGGTAATTTTCTTAATGTTGGATTGGAAGAGGTAGAGATATTTGAGATGTTTCAATCCTTCCGGAATCACCATATGCTCAATAGAGCCTTTATTATAGCTGAGATCCAGGTATTCTATTTTTTCATCCTTAGCTTGCTGCCATATTTTCCTTAAATCTGCATCCGTGATATTCTGGTTGGTTCGGCGGATGTTGGTAATGTTCATTTTCTGTTAGTTTTTAAGAATTGTAGAATCTTCGAATCATAATGACCTACCAATACCACAGTTAATTTTCAATGGTCCATTTATGGACAGAGAATACAGATTGGTCAGTTATAGCCATCCGGCATTCTATCTGAGCTGGGACAGGACAAGGCGGAAGCCTATATTGTTGTTCCTGTGAGACGGGTGATTGTAGTTGCGATATGCTACACGGCAGTTCTGCGAGTTGTTGATCCAGCTACCGCCACGTATCACGCGAGAAGCGTCTCTACCTGAATTCCCTTTATTTTCAAATATAATTTTTTCTGAATGAAAAAGAATCCGCTTTTTCAACGAAAGCCATAAGGGGTAATACTTTTCTATGATATTCCATTTCATCCATTTCTCCTAGTTGGCGTTTCTTATTCAAATCAGATATTTTATTCCTGAATCTTTTCCTGCTCCTTTGACCCAGATATAACCTACTTGGATGAATTACATATCCAAGAAAAGGTAAGCCCTTGTCCAATCGATTGATAACAGGTGTTTTCAACTCACATTTGAGATTTTCTTCAATGAATTGCATAAAACATCGTACCTGACTCTTCAATTCATCCATATTCTGCCCCCAAAGAACCATATCATCCATGTATCTGATATAAAATTTCATATTCAATTCTTCCTTTGCAAAATGATCTGCTACCCCAAGAAAATGATTGGCAAAATACTGGCTTGTAAGGTTACCGATGGGTAATCCTTTGCCCTCTTCATTTTGAAAAGAATCTATAATCTTGAACAATACGTGGAGTAGATGCTTATCCTTAAACAATTTACCTAATTGGTTCTTCAGACAATCGTGATCCAGTGTCTCAAAATACTTTCTCACATCCAATTTAGCGAAGAACATATTCTTCTTAGAAAACCCAGTAGCCCTTTCAATTGCAGCATAAGTTCCTTTTCCCTTTCTGCAAGCGTAACTATCATATATCTGATACTTCTCAAATCTATCGTGACATACATTCATTAGGGCATGATGCAAAACTCTTTCACTAAATGTAGCTGCACAAATCAACCTTTTCTTCGGATCATGGATATAAAAAGATTTATACGTTCCTATTTTAATCCCACCCGTTAATATTTGAGACTGCAACTCTAGAAGGTTCGTCCTAAGGTTCATTTGGAAAGTTAAGACATCCTTCCTGCTACTTTTACCTTTCCTTGCCTTATGATAAGCCAAATGAAGATTATCCCAATCTACAATTTCATGAATCAGATTCCCTTGTCTCTTCATTCTTCTTGAGTTCTTCTAGATGATTTAAAAATTTCCGACCATATCTTTCTACTTTCTTTTTACCAATACCATGAACCTCTTTCATACTTTGGATAGTGATTTCCGTTTGTTTTGCTAATTCACTCAGTTCCGCATCAGTAAAAATTGCAAAGGCAGGAACAGCTTCCTCTACTGAAATCTCTTTCCTGATTTGCCTTAATAATGAGAATTTCTTAAAATCCTTTTCGCTAAGTACTTGCTTGTAATCTATCTTCTTCGTTTGTCTTACACTAGGGGTTTGTTTACCTAGGTATCTGATACAAAAACTCCAGTAATTCCCTGACATACCACTTTCAATATCCAAAATTCTATTACCCGAGAGAAATCGATTCATTTCTTCTTCCTCAGATTCGCCACCAATAATAGGAACGGTAAAAATCTTTATTTTCATTATTCTATTTTTCAATCCATTTTTGGCCTCATCCCCTTTCGAAAGCCTGCTACCGTCCGTCTCCGACAGGACGGCTGCCGCCTTTCTACAGCGGACTCGGCAGGCTCAGATAGAATGCCCTTGGCCTAACCTCACTGGGACAGGACAAGGCGGAAGCCTATATCGTAGTGCCTGCGAGACGGGTGATTGAAGCCGCGAAATGCTACACGGCAGAACTGCGAGCCGTCGAACCAGCTACCGCCACGCATCACGCGAAAAGCGCTATCTTCCTTATCATCCCATGCACTTCCGTCTTGTGGAGCATGATCATAATTACTATGCCAATAATCCCCACACCATTCATATACATTGCCAGACATATCGTGAATGCCCAATTGATTGGGCTTCAATAAACCTACAGGCTTTGTTTCTCTATGAGAGTTATCTTCGTACCAAGCCGCTTCTCCCACATCATTACTTCCTGAATACTTGAAGTTAGCTTCCCAATGGATACCTCCTCTAGCAGCATATTCCCATTCCGCTTCTGAGGGAAGACGAAATTCTTCTATTTCTGTCAGTTCCCTCAACTTGGGGAGAAATTCATCATTGATATCATTCCAAGAGACTTGTTCTACGGGTCTGCTATTCCCTAGAAACCAAGAGGGATTGTTATCTTCTCCCATCACCGCTTTCCACAAAGCTTGGGTGACGGGAAATTCTCCCATGTAAAATGGTTTATCGAATGTTACGAGATGGGCTGGTTTTTCATCATCGTATCCACTACCATCATCTCCCATCATGAAAGAGCCGGGAGCCAATTCTATCATATGGAAGGTGTGACCATTGACGGCAAAAGGAATCTTCTTTATTTCTGGAATGGTTTTCATTTAATTTGGATATCGTGTATTCTTTTTTGCAATATACGATTTTAGTAAATCTTGAGAACGGTATCCTGGCTATCTAATTTAACCAAGGAAATTTGAGTGTATTTCTTACCCGACATTCAAATACAACACTTTATATATTCGAGATAAGAATAAGGTTATATTCCAACCACCAACAATCCAGACAAAACTATAATTCTATCAAATTATTCATTATTTTTATTTCATTAAAATTAAAAAATATAAATTTCACTATCATTTTTCCATCTAAAACTAATTTATAATATCATAACCATTTAAAAAAAAGCTAAAAAACAACTTAGAGTTATTTAAAATAAATAAGTTTTCTTTTCAAAAAAATAAATTTAAAAATGAAACAAACATTCGTATTGTTACTGATCATCCTACCTCTATTTTTACAAGGACAAAATGACGAACCCAATGCAGTACCCACTGAAAGTACAGAGGAAACCAATGCGTCCGAAAATACAGAGGAATTAATTCGGAAAGTTGTAAAAGAAGTGCTCCAGGAGAATTCCGGCACTAAGAAATTAGGTGTTTGCAGCTCTTCTAAAATTGGAAAAAAAATCAAATGCGCAGACACAGGAAGAGAAGTCAAACTAGACTCTATATCCATTGCGATATTCGATGGTGTCATACAAGATATTGTAATTCATGTAACTGATGACACTACAGGCCAATCTGTTATATGGAACAGTACTATTATTTCTGTCCCTGATTTTGAAAGTAGGGTTACTGACCGCATTGGGAAAGGTAAAGGAAACACATCCAAGTACTCTTTCATGCTAGAAGATGTCTTGACTATCGAATCGTTGATAGGTAAAAGAGGGTATGTCCCTGAGGATGTTGCTTTTACCTTAACCGAAGATAATCCTGTTAGAATACTGGAAATCAACACTGACATCAATTCATATCTTGAAGCCAGAATATATACAGATGCATTCGCCTTATTTGATGATGAAACCCCAAACGGTTTAGTTCAGACAGAAATATCCACAAGGTTTTTTACCCGCACCCAAAATAGCGCCAATAAGAATACAATCTGGTTCAATTATCTTGATATGCAATTAGGGTTTGCCAAGCATGACAATGACTTTTCCACACTTTCTCTCTCTGAACCAGCAGATGATGGAAAATTCGATATAGATAGAAAAATCCTATTCCAACAAAGTTGGGCTTGGGTAGACATCAATTCTAACATATTGAATCGTTGGATTAATAAAAGCCATCACAAAAAATTCCATTGGGATATAGGCATCAGTGGTTACTGGTCAAGGGTAGCTGAAGAAAACAATGATTCTACAATACAGAATATCTTCCTTCCGACTTATCATACATCAATTGGATTCAAACTGAAAAGGGGAGAGAATTTCGGAACGAATATGGAATTAAGGGCATTTGCACAACGTCTAACGAGCGACGAGGGTTTAATTGCCAATAATGATTGGATGTATTATCTAAATCCCGAGATAGAAATTTATTATCATCCATCAGGTAAAAAAAGAAATAAAATATTTCTTCGTTATCGAAATTTCATCAACCTTTCGGACAATGATGACAGTCTTATTGGTTTTGAATTCCAACAATTACAAATTGGTTACCAATATAAATTCACAAACTTATTTTCCAAGTAGAAATAAAAATTAAATAATCATAAAAAAATAAAAAAGAATCATGAGTAATCCTTTATTTTTCATATGCTATTTATTTCCTTTTATAATATTTAGCCATGCATCAAAAAACAATTCGGATGAATTCAATGAACTACCTGAATTCCATGTCAATCTAGAAATTCGAAATCTTCCAAATGGCAAATACAGTATGTATTTTGACGATATGGAAAAAGCAGCCAAAACTTTCGAATCAGTCATGAATGACAAGGAATTCCAGAAAGAATTATTGGAATTAAATTTTCATTTCGATACGGAAAACGACCCCAACAAGGTGCTCTCCACAGCACAAATCGTTTCGAAGATTTATGATGCCAAAGAGGAAAATGGAGACTCTGGCACAATTTCAACCGCTGATATTTACTGGATTCTAAAAAAAGCGAAACCTAGAGCAAAATGGAAAGGCATCAATGGGTACAGAAATAAGGGGAGTAAGTTTATAAATACTTATTCTTACTATTTCAGAAATTCATTATCCTCCAACAATAAACATGATATTGTTGGGCATTTAGCCCACGAGTGGTCACATACCCTCGGGTTCTTACATAAGAATAAGCCACACGATAATAGAAGCAAGACCGTACCCTATGCTTTTGGCAATCTTGTGAAAAAGCATGCAAAAAAATATCAAAACTGATAAATATTGGCAAGCTGATACCCAAGACCTCATCTGATTTTGAGAGCGCATTGGGATGTAGGATTCACTCCGTTAGCCCTGAGTATTTTATTCACACCAAAAGGCCATTGGAAGCACCTGCTTTTGATGGCCTTTTATTTTGGAATCCACACCATTCTACTTCTTAAAAATTGCGAACCGGCCGAACAAAGTTATAATTTGATTTCCCATTACCTTGCCGGCCTCCATTATCATAGAATTTTTGCACCCAGGCTGTTCCTCCATCAAATTCTGTAGAACTCCAATATCGTACATCCTTAAAATCCCCGTACCCGTTCTGGTCCAGATGGACATACATCAGGTTCAATTCAGCCACGGAAGGCAAGTACCAATCAGCTCCCTGATCCCTACACAAATCAGCTGCGATATCCCCAATAAAACAATTCGCTAAAATGGAATCCGTATTGGATATACCATCTCCTATTCGGCCACCCACCTCACCATCTATATCGGCTGTGGGGAAATACACGTTGCTTAGTCCAGCGATATCAAGGCCATAGCATCCCCAATTTCCAACTACTTCCCTACTAGCAGGTGCAGCTACCATACCTGTACCATCTGTGATATCCAGATAGAAAATCAGCCCCTCCGCATATGTCTTACCATACATATCTTCCGGGCTAACACCATTTTCATATAATACCTTGGGAGGTATTCCATTGTCCAAAAGTGCTTGGATTTCGGTAAAATCCATTTGGCTGCAATCATCCCCCATATATCCCAGAGGACAATCACAATTCCCAGAACCATCGCATATGCCGTCATTCAAGCAAATGATGGTTTCACAGGGGTCTGCTTCCTTACAAGCTGCAAGGGAAAATAAGATTGCGAATAGGAAATAAAGTTGTAGAAAATATGTAGTTCGGCTCATTTTGAATCATTGTAATTGGAGAATAAATATTCAAGTGCAGCAACATTTCAATATGATATTTTAACCACACTCATTTTTTAAACCTGTCTTAAGATTGAATCGCTGCATTACATTCACCTTCATTTCGTATCATTGGGTATTCATCAAAATACTTATTCCATGAACGCGAATGAATACCAACAATTGGCTGCCCGTACACTTATCGAAAAGCCTGATTTTGAAATCAGTCCAGAGGAGGTGATGATATCATGGATGGCTATTGGCCTTGCCGGTGAGGCCGGGGAAGTGGCCGACCTCATCAAAAAGGGAATCTATCATCAACAAGGCATTGACAAGGATAAAATCAAGAAAGAGCTCGGTGATGTACTCTGGTACCTGTCTGGCTTGGCCAAACAGATGGGGTTTACCCTGGAAGAAGTCATGGAACAGAATATCAATAAATTAAAGGCTCGGTTCCCTGAGGGTTATAGCGCCGAAAGAACCACATTCCGAGAGGGTGATGCGGAGTAATTTCAGCATCATCCTAAATCAGGTTTAAGGATTCGAACGAATGCCCTAATATTTGTTTGGAATCACCATCCAACCATTGGTCAATAACATCCGCATAAATTCGCCTGAAGTCCAATTGGTATTTGATGTCTCCCTGATCCAAATCGGATAGATTCGGAGCATCATTGTATATACCTGCTGTTTTCAGCTGCCCTCCCATCAGGAAAAGATTATTGGCGGTTCCGTGGTCGGTACCATTCCCTGCATTTTGTTGTACTCGCCTACCAAATTCGGAGAATGTCATAATAAGGGTATCATCAAAAAGGCCATTCTGCTTCAAATCCGCAATGAATGCCTTGACTGACTCCGCATAGTTCTTGAGTAACCGCTCCTGCTTCCCTCTCTGGCCAGCATGTGTATCAAAACTTCCCAAAGATGCATAGTAAATCTTGATGTCCGCATCCGCAGTCATCAATTCTGCTATCTGCTTCAGATCCTTAGCGAACTTGTGATTCGGATAAGTCACACGGGATGTATGCACCTTGGATTTTTCGTATAAATACTCTGCACTGGATTGTGTATCTATGAGTGTCTTGTATAGATATTCGACGTTTTCGTGGTCATGGTCATGATGATGGTGCTTAGATATCGCTTGTAGGTAGGGACTCCCCGCAGCTTTCTTAATCTTACTCAGATTTTTTACCGCAAAGCCATTCTTTTGCATTCCCTTAAGGGCAATATGCAAGTCATCATCCACATTCAGCGCATGATAGGGCATACAATTCCTGCATTCACTATCCAGATATCTTCCCAGCCAGCCCGTAGTCCAATATTCATTACTGGCACTACCTGTTTGCCAAATGTCCATAGAACGGAAATGGGAACGATTCGGATTCGGATATCCCACGCTATTGATAATAGACATTTCTCCCTCCTCGAATATGCCTTGCAAATCAGATAATACAGGATTGAAACCCAAGTTCGTATTCCCCAATCGGATGACCTCATTCTTGGGTATAGCCAATCTCGGTCGGGCATTATAATAGACATCATCCTCAAAAGGAACTATTGTATTCAGTCCATCATTCCCTCCGGATAATTGAATAATGACCAAGGTCTTTCCAATCCTACTCATATGCTGCGGACCGAAGAACGATGCCCTTAGAAAATTCGGAATCATCAATGCACTGGATGCCAAGGAGGCATTTCTCAAAAATTCTCTTCTTTTCATTTTCTTTGGATTTTGATGGTTAGCACATTTGGTATTCAGGTAGACTCATGACCCTGTAAAGGATTTCCTTGTTCCTATCTGCTTGGGTCGTTCCTCTCAAACGGGCATAAAGTACTTCTTTCCTTACCGTCAAAGGCCCTTGAAGCAATTCATCAACCATACGGGAAGCAATTTCAGCATCTCCTAAACCTGCTGGGGCATTCTGGAAGTAACTGATATCCAAGGAAAGGTCAGAAATGGAATTCCTCAGTTTATTATTCTTTCCTTTGCCTCCTTTCCTATGATTCATGACCAGTAACAAACCGGGCATGTTCAAGCGAGTCAGTAGGGTCGCATTGTCTATCCATGCCTTATCACCCGGCCAGCCTGCAACATTAGGTGGGTTAAAAAGAACCTGTCCCAGATTTTTTTGCAAGCCTAACAATGGTCGGTGTGCCTTGAATTCGAATTTGAGGGTCTTCATCATTCCTACCAATAATTCGATGGGGGATTTAATCTTAACTCCCATATTCACATCATCATAAAACCAATCACTTTTCAATACGAATTGCATGAGTTTTGAGATATCATAATTGGATTCGTAAAAGACATCCGTCATCTGGCTTACCTGCCCATCATTGATTCGTGCATTCACGAAGTATCTGTATATTTTTTCTGAAATGAAACGGGCCGTTTGTTTTTGTTCAAGGATGATATCAACAATATCCTCCCCGTTGAATTTGCCGGTCTTGCCCATAAAGGTCTTGTTTCCAAAATCGTGACGACGCTCAATGAATTCGGCCTTACCTTTTATGGGATTGGCCCTCCAGCCTGTAAATGCCCTACCTGCCTCCTTGATATCATTCTCCGTATAGTTGCCAATTCCAATCGTGAATAATTCCATCAATTCACGGGCGAAATTCTCATTGGGTTTCTTTTTGCTATTCTGTTGGTTATTCAGATATAATATCATGGAAGGATCCTGTGATATGGCTACGACCAAATCCCTGAAATTTCCCAGAGCATGTTTGCGGAGAGTATTGATTTGAATACTTGCCATGTTGGGTAATTTGGACTGACAAGCAAAATGTCCGTGCCAGAATAAGGTCATCTTTTCCAGTAACGGGTCCTGGGTTGTAGCCATTCTTCTGACCCAATCCGCATTAACCAGTGGTGTAAGCCGCTTGGCTTTTTGGACTTTCTCCTTATTATCATCCGACTCTCCCTTTTGCAGCTGGACCCCATCCACCATTGAACTAAATTCTTGGGGTGTGGATAACTCGAAGGATTGGTCCTTAATCCTGAGAATCTGATTGATTTCCTTAGACCATTTCGATTTTTTCTTTGAAACCAACTCATCCTGCGACAATCCAAAACCCGCTCTGAGATAAAGATGTTTGATTTTTTTCCAATCGTTCATTGTATCCAAATTTTGACATGAGGTGGCTTGGAAATGGTATCGGATAACAGTCTGGTTCATTCATGAACCCAGACTCATTATCACATTTTCTCCATTCCTAACAAAATGAATTACACTAACTCTGACTCATACACTGGACAGAGGTTTAATTCCATAACAGGAATGGCTGTCAAATATTATATAAGGGAATCTGAACGGTTTGTTAAGGCTAGGGTAGTTACCTAACCAAGCCCTCAACCATTTTTTTACGAAAATAGAGTGTGGAGAGAAATTCCTCGATTTCCTTTTCCCAACTGGACCAAATCCTGGATTCTTCCGGCCAGTCGGCAGTGAGTTGGTCGTGTAGGAACGGATTGCAAGTAAAAGCGGCTTTTTTCAGAATGGTACGATAATGCCAACCATTCCAATAACGGGAAGTTTCCCCTGCGAGCCAGGTTTGGAGATTTTTCATGACCAAGAGTGTCAACTCATCTTCCCAAAGGGAAACGCTATTTTTCAGTAGTGTCGTAATGGGTGAATTTTCCTCCAAGAGCCCCTTGGCCTGTTTCATCCCCTTAATGGCAACCTGATTGAATACCTTATCGGATACATCCTCCATCAAGCGGGAAACATTGAGGTTTTGCCATCTTTGCCTATCCTTGCTCTCTATCCTGAATGACAAAAGAGCTTCAATCCAATCCTCATCCTTGTGAAGATTCGTAGCCTCTACCATGGCTTGTATCAACAATTCGCCCCAATCACTCCTGACAAACATTTCGAGTACTTCCGAAGCAGGAACTTCAAAATGACTGGTCCATTTACTTGGGGAAATCAGAGCAACCATTTGCCCTAGGCGACTGGCCTTAACTCCTCCCTTGAACCATTGCACCCGGGGATCTATTCCATCCCGAATCATACTATCATCTAATTTATCGGGAAGCTGGATTTCCAACTTGTCCTTTTTGAGCATTCTTTTCTTGATACTCATCAGACTTTTCAAACGGTCGAATATTCTATTCGAAAGTGCGGAATCAGGCATTTTTGCCAATACTTGTACAGCTGTCCTACGCACCTCCTTTCTTCTATCATCCAATAATGTTTCCATGTAGGATTCCAATTCCTTATCCTTAACCGTTTCAAGGACCTTAAGGAATTTTATCCTTTGATTGACACTTTCCTGTGGCCAAGCTTCCCTGACCATATCTATGGCCCGACCAGGTACTTCCTTTCTTACTTTGGAGAGTATCCTTAGGCGGTCATCGTTACTGGCTTCATCCCAATTGGCCGGTATGGTTTGGGTAATCAGCCGATGCCAATCCTCATTTTGTTGGATGAGCCATTCTCCTCGTTTCCCTATACTGTGTTTCAATTTCGACCATAACTCAGGAGAAGTCAGGGACTGGTCCAGTAAGTCGGGCAGGATTTCGGGAGGGAGGCATTTATCATGCTTGGATAAATTAAACAGGAATTCAGGCAATGCATTTTCGAAAGCGCCATCAACAATCATATACAGGTGCTTGATGGACCTAGGGCCGCATACTTGTTCGCTTTCTTCCTTGGCCTCACTCTTGGCCAGGGGAATTTGTTGGGGGATAAAATTGGATTTTTTGATTTTGGTCACCAAGGCCGCACCTGTCAGAATCATTTCCTCATCCGAAGCATCTTTTTTCACACCTAGGCTAACCAATTGTTGCCTTACTTCTGCTGGAAGTTGGGTTCGTTGTGTACCCACAAGGGCTATTCTTGATATTTCCTTTTCTATTCCCATTATAAACCTACATATCTATAATCGGCAACAATGCCAAGTGGGTTCAGTACTTCGCCTGTCCATTCCCCAAAAACCTCTATCGGATTACCTCCACTCAAAGCCAATATCTTCCAATTCGAGGAACCGACATTCAGCAATGGGATTCCTTTCTGATTCTCATCCACAAGGTATAATACGCCATCATTCATCTGTGGGTAAACATTGGTAAATGCTATGGGATAATCTACCAACCAAGGATTCTGTCCAAGGGTTTTGGCATAATCCGCAAGGAATTCCTCCATATTCTCACAACCTCCCCAACCATCTACGGCATGTTCCGTAATCTGATGATTCCTCATAATGGCCCTCATCGGGAAGATACTTGGATAAAAGAGCATTTCGCCCTTGAATACCCGGCCTTTCGGCCAATGGAACGGAAAGCCCTCATTCCTATAATCATATTCCAATACCAATGCATACTTCCCTGTTTCCTGTCCCAAGAACCAAGTTCTCCGGACGGCTGCATGGTCAATATTCATGCCCTCGAACTGGCCCACTACCATCCATTCATCCTCTATTCCTTTCTGGGATAATAATTCATCCTTGGGTGTATTGATACCTGAAAGACTAAGAATTTCCTTTTGTAGTTTTTCTGGTAACTCCTCTAATTTTTCGAATCCCTTGACCACAAGGTACAAATCAGATAGTTCGGCCAAGATTCTCGCCGGCCAATCGGGCGTAGCTCCCTGTATCAATGACAGCTCTCTGATTCGCCTACCTAGTCCCGAAAGTTTGGCATCTACCATCCTCTTGGCGATGGTATTCCAAAATTCGGAGCTATTGTGTGCTTTTGTGCTACGTCGGACGGTCATCATATCCGATGCGCTGCTTTCTACGGAAGCCAATCCTACCCGAATCAAATCCTGTAACCAATTCTCCAAATCCTTGATACCCTCCTGCATGGAATCCATACGGGCATTAAAGGTCTTGGCCTTACGTTCTTCGGATTTTTTGATTTCCTCCTCTGTCCTTTCCTTTTGTGGCTGGCCTGATTTATTATCCCTTTTTTCTATCCAAGTCTGAACTGCCTCAGGCATTTCAGCAGCTACCCTGAAACCATCCGTATCCGCGGCATATGCCAGCAATAACAAACCGATGGCATGTTTGCATGGGAATTTTCTGCTAGGGCAATTGCATCTGAATGCAGGGCCCTTGAGGTCTACTGCCGTTTCATAATGTGCAGAGCCACTGCTCTTACATTGACCCCAAACTGCACGGCCATCTGTTTCCAAGCTGAGCCATTTGCGTTGGGTAGCTAATCCCTGGCCTCTCTTGGCGGTATTGGGATCAGGAGCTAATGCTAATATTTGATCTACGGTCCAGTGCAAGTTGATATGGTTAGATCACTTATGGAGTGATTTATCGAAACTTTTGGAATTCCGTGCAAAATTACACTTTTGATGCTTACATTTGCATTGAATTTAAATCTTCTAGCAATGGGACACTACGATCCAGGTAAAAAAGGATATATCGTTTTAGGAATCATCACTTTCTTTATCCTATTCTTCTCTCTTTGGTTTTACGTTTATTTCGCTAACCAAGCTTCGTTGCCGGGATAGAAAGTTGAGGGTCTGAACAGACCTTTTCCTACATAATGATAAAAGATAAGATGACCGCACAATCAGGAAATGGTGGTGCGGTTATTTTTATACGTTGAGGTACATCATCAATGATTCATAACGCTCCTTGATGGAATCATTGAGGTAATCCGACTCATGGAACGAAGCCTTGACCTCGTAGCCGAACCGTTCCAGGGATGCTATGATTCTTGCCACATCCTTCTTATTGATCTTAAGTGTGACCTCAGCCATGGAAGATTTCAAATCCGAAGTGATGAATGTACTGATGACAGCGGCATTCTCCTGTTCGATGATACCTGATATCTTAGCAAGGGAATAATCCTTTCGGTGCATTTCAAGCACGATAATACTACCCGGCAGTGTGAATGAGCCCATATTCCCCAGTTGGTTGAGGATATCTTCTTGGGTAATCATTCCTACATATTTATCCTGCTTATCGACTACGGGGATCACAGACAATCTGAAATCGGCCATCAGTCTTAGGATTTCATAAATATGGTTATGGGCGGAAACGTATGGTCTATTGAAATGAAGATTCAGGGAGCCAATCTTATACTCTAAGTCATAATTCAAAATATCATCCTCAGCTACCAGACCTAGTAGCTGTTCCCCATCAACCAATGGGAGATGCCTCACATGGAATTCACTCATTTGATCTATTGCGAATAGACCTGTATCATCCAAAGTAAGAGGCTGTAGAATTGCTGATATTAGAGATTCTGCAGTCATTTAGTTTTGCTTTAGTAGCCCTCCTTTAGAATATTATACGCTAAAAGCGTACCATTTGGTTTTGCTCTGATGCTCTAAATGTAGTCTTTTAACCTCATTTTAACCACATTCATTCTTCAACTTTTTTTCTCATACCATTGGAATCCACATCCAAAACAATGAAAATCAATTATTTGAAAAATATGCCATATTCATACCAAGATGCAAACCATTAGATTAATATTCACAAAAATTTGATACTATTTTTCACTTAATGTCACGTACTTGCAAATCCAAAGCGGTCTTTCCTCTCCAAGTATTAGGTTGTATGGTATAACACAAGTCGAATGTTCCATTAGAAATATCCTCATAGGCATCGGCCATCCAAAAGCCAATACCTCCAATTACCTTTCCATCATCCTGAGATACCCTAAGTTTAAGGTGTTCATCCTTTACGATACGAGAATCCCCGGTATCCTTGACATTCCTTGTTGTGAATACAGGTTTGTGATTACCGGGTCCAAACGGAGCGAATTGTCTGAGTATTTTCCAAAAACGAGGAGTGATTCCCTTGAAATCCAACTCACCTGAAACCATGATTTCCGGTGTGAGTTCTTCTTCCGTTATGGTATTGGCTACTTGTTTTTCGAATGCTTTCCGAAAGTTTTCGAGATTGGAAGACTCTAGTGATAAGCCCGCAGCAAATTGATGTCCACCGAAATTATTCAGATATTCCTTACAAGCAGATATTGCACTATGAATATCAAATCCAGGAACGGACCTGGCCGAACCTACCCAAAGGTCATTGTTCTTGGTGAGTATGATTGTGGGTCGGTGGTACTTCTCTACCAGTTTGGATGCAGATATTCCAACAACCCCCTTGTGCCAATGAGATTGGCCCAACACAATCGTTTTTCTATCATCCAAATCTTCCCAAGCATCTATGATTTCGCAAGCTTCCTTGGTAATGCTTCTATCCTGTTCCCTGCGGTTAACATTCTTGGACTTGAGGCTTTCTGCCATCACATTGGCTTCCGATTCATTATCCGACAAAAGTAACCTGACTGCTTCCTTGGCATCATCCAGTCTACCTGCTGCATTAATCATCGGGCCAGCACCGAATACCAAATCACTGATGGTTACGGGATATTCCTTTCCACTTTTTTCTATCAATGACCGAATACCGATACGAGCATTCCCTTGGTTGATTTGCTGGAGGCCATAATGTGCAAGAATTCGGTTCTCCCCTGTCATTTGCACAATATCGCAACCTATACTGATTACCAATAAATCCAAGAGGTCCAACCAGACTTCTTCACTATATCCCAACTCAGCTGCTACGGCCTGCACCAATTTGAACGTAACGCCGCAACCACTTAATTCTTTGTATGGATAATCACAATCCTTTCTCTTTGGGTCCAATACGGCCTTGGCTTTAGGTAACTGCTCACCAGGGAGGTGATGGTCGCAAATGATTGTATCAATACCCAATGTATTCGCCTTATCAATCTGATTCCGCGCTTGGATTCCACAGTCCATTGCTATCATCAGAGAAGTATCTGTTTCTGCTGCATAGCTGATTCCTTTCAGGGAAATTCCATACCCTTCCCGATACCGATTGGGAATATAGTAATCAATATTATCCAGCTTACCTATTCGGGATAAGAATGTGAACATCATACTCACACATGTAGTCCCGTCCACGTCATAGTCTCCGTATAAGAGAATCCGTTCATTATTATTGATTGCTTCCACAAGCCTACTTACTGCCTTATCCATATCTTTCATAAGAAAGGGATCGTGCAATTCATCAAGAGTGGGTCTGAAGAATTTTTTGGCTTGCTCGAATGTGGTTATACCTCGCTGGACCAATAATTGGCTGACCATCCGGTCTACCTTGAGTTGTTCGTGTAGATGCTCCACCTGGGTCTGATCAGTCTTGATATGTGTCCATTTTTTTTTCATAGTTGTTGGTTCCGTTATTCAGAAGCTAATTTGTGTTTATTGAAATAATGTGTCTTCGTTTTCTATCAGGGGTTGTAGGGGAGTACTATCATTGGGCACCAATAATTCCGGCTTTGATGGTGGCGAGGGACGAGGTGGAGTATCATCATTCAATGAATCACCATCCATTAATAGTTCCTTGAAATCGAACATCAGGATGGTATCTACCTTTAAATCCACCAATTCCATTAACTCTCTATCACAATCCTTCCTTTTCTTGGCCAAGAATGCCTTAACCCTAGTATCCACTTCTTTCCTTATTTCAATCATTTCCTCCTGACTGAATTCAGTCTCAAGGTTGACATTAAAACTAGACAATGCCAGTATGGTTATCATTGACAACATCAGCAAGGCTATATAAAGTTTCATTTTCATTTTTGGTATGCTTTGATTCGTTTCTTGATTTCTACCAATCGGGCTTCCAGCATGGAATCCACAAGGTGGTCGAATTCAGTTTCTTTTCTCAAATCACAAATGGAATCCATTTCCGATTGTAGGGAATCCGTACGAAGTATCGTCAAATCCTCAATCAGATTCATACGGTCTTTCTTTTTTCGTTCCGGGTCGATATCGCAGGCGAATAATCCCATGAACAAAGTCATAAAAATTAGGAAGTATTTCATATTCAATGATATTACTTACAAATTTATAAAACCCTTTTACTATCTATTAACTCGATATTAACTGAATATGACACCTTTTTTGGCATAAATTGCGTTATAAAATGAAAATCCACTGATAATATGACTAGAATACATTGTATCATATGGATCATCCTCTTGTCTTTTTCTTTTTCTAATGCTCAGGATAACAAAGAGCAAGAAGAAGAAAAAATGGAAAGGGTCAAAATTGGCGATGAATGGATGTATGCATTGGTAACCGATGGGGACACCCTGTATATTTCCGACTTGGAGGGTACTTCCATTACCATGCCTAGGGAATTCAAGGATGATGATGAAAAACGCAGGTACTACAAACTGAAACGTAGTGCACAAAAGGTTTACCCTTATGCTGTAAAGGCTATAACACTTTACAAGCAAACCAAGGAGGAAACTTCGGATATGAAACGACGGAAACGAAAAAAACACACCAAAAAAATGCAGAAAGAACTCAAGGAGGAGTTCGAAAAACCTTTGAAAAAACTAACCAAAACCCAAGGAAAAGTTTTGATAGCCATGATTGAAAGGGAGTTGGATACGTCCTTTTATAAGGTAATCAAAGAATTGAGAAGTGGTTTTGTGGCCAGTTATTGGAATGTCTTGGGAAAGATGTATGGATATAAGCTGAAGAAAAAATACGATCCTAATGCTGATCCAATCATGGAAGCTGTCCTATCTGATTTCCCGATTGACTTGGATGACTAAACATCCTCAAAAATTATTCAGTTCGTCATATTGAAATGAATTCCTTGTAATAAGAACGAATCCGTTTTCAGATAAATACTGAAAACGGATTCGTTTTTTCATGAGACCTTAATCCTCATAAATATCATTGATAAAAGGAGAGGGTAATCCATCTTTTACAGTAAACCATTGGAATGAGAAGACACTATCCTGCTCGTTGCCCTTTGACATATTCAAAAAGAACAACATAAACAAAACACACAAAATCTTACCCTTACAGCATTGCATACCTTAATTTAAAAGACTTCATTGGAGTAGGCAAATAATGATGATTGAATGGTCGCATTCATTGATTCAAAGGCATATTCTTTTTCTTTTTTATGAAAAGGCATCTAAAAACTTGTCTAAAACACCATTGGTGGTTAATCCTAGCATTTTTTTATTAATTTTCGAGTTATTATAACCTATACCTCACTTTCGTAAACATTGATGTATCATGGAGCTTGATGTTATCCTTAAAATCCTATTCGCAGTAATAGTCAATGGTTTTGGATTGATTGTATTTTGGTCTTTTCGTTTCTTCAAAATGGATAAGAAAGATCACGAATACACCAAAGCCATCAATAAGTTCGGACTGAAGAAGAAGTTTGAGGAAGTCAGGGGTAAAAAGGTCGAACGTAAACCCAGTACGGTTCTAACTGCCACTAATTATTGGCTACCATTGGTATTTTTTACGATTACCTGTTCTATCCTGAGTTCCATTTTCCTATTCCCATCTGAGCTATTCGGAGAATTATTCGAAGAACTCACCAGTGATGACGGTACTGTCATCTCCTCTGCCAAAACCTTTGCGCATAACCCATTTTTCATGGGTATGCTTTTCGGTAATTTGGACATAAGTGATTTGGACATGAGCAATCTCAATGTACAGGATATCCAGAGAAGAAGCATTGCTACACTGGCTTGGGGTTTCATGGGGGCATTCCTCTGGGCTGCATCCAATATGGTCAGAAGATTATCCAAGGCGGATATCACTCCTGTACTTTATTATAAGGCAAGTTTCAGATTGTTGTTTGCCTGTGCAGTGGCCTTGATTTTCTCTTTTATTTCTGATAGGCTATCCCTTGGGGAAGTTAGTTATACATCCTCTTTTGTTCCTGCCCTTGCATTCGTTGCAGGAACACTACCAGATCGATTTTTCAATTACTTATTGGAATTAATCAAGACCATTTTCAATGGTTCTGATGTCAATACCAAACAACTACACCTTAGGAATATCGAGGGCATCAGTGCCAGTCATAGAGAAAGACTATGGGAGGAGGGAATTGATAATGCCCAAAACTTGGCACAGGCCAGTTTGACCCAACTGATGCTAAAGACACCATTTGAAGCCAGGCAATTACTGGATTGGATAGGTCAGGCCAAATTATTGACTTATATGAAGGATGATATCAAAAGGGCTCATGCCGTCGGAATCCGTTCTGTTTATGATTTCATCGCTCTCAAACAAACTTATACCAAACGCGGATTGGACAATATGGCCGCCTTGCAAGAACTGGGGCAATCTTCCGGAATGAGTACGCCTAAACTGGCAGTAGTCGCAGAGTTGGTTAATGAGGATTTGGGTATTAAGTCCCTAAAAGGTTTCATGGACAAGTTGAATGGTAAAAAAGAGGTAACTGATTTGTATGAAAACAATGAAGTGGAAGCCCCTGAAGCCCCTACTCCCATTGATCCGATACTAGAAGATAAGGGTGATGATAGCATTCCAAGTGATATTCCTACGAGTTATGACCAATAGTTGAACTGAAATGTCTAGCGAATGTTATATTTTTGCGCTTCAATTGAAAGAAACTCGACAAAGGAATGATTAACTTAATCTTATTCGGCCCTCCGGGGTCAGGTAAAGGCACCCAAGCCAACGGACTTGTGGAAAAGTATGGAATCCATCACATTTCCACCGGTGATTTATTCAGAAGAGAAATCAAAAACAAAACAGCTCTTGGATTAGAAGCTGTAAGCTATTCTTCCAAGGGCCAATTGGTTCCCGATAGTGTTACTGTAGGTATCCTACGCAAGGAGGTAGAAGCTAACCCTGATGCCAAGGGATTCATTTTTGATGGTTTCCCTAGGACTGTGCCTCAGGCAGAAGCTTTGGACAAACTATTGGAAGAAATGGACCAGAGCATTACTTGCTTGGTAGAGCTTAGGGTCGGGGATGAAGAATTGACCCGTAGACTACTCGAAAGAGGCAAGACTTCAGGTAGAGTGGATGACCAAGACCCATCCATCATCGCCAATAGAATCCAAGTCTATAAGGATGAGACTATCCCGGTTGCATTGCATTATGCACAGGTTGATAAGGCATTCGTAGTGGATGGTGTAGGTACCATTGAGGATGTCTTCGAAAGATTGTGCGATCGTGTGGACGAGCAAGCACAAACTGCATAAATATTACCCGTAAGGGAATTTTATTTAGAATGACATTGTATCTTATTCAGGTGCAATGTCATTTGGTTTTAATTTAGTTCCCCTAAACTTTTGTTGTTATGTCTAGTCAGAATTTCGTGGATTATGTAAGGATTTGTTGTCGCTCAGGAAAGGGTGGCGCAGGCTCCGCCCATTTCTACAGGGATAAGATTACGACAAAAGGAGGTCCCGATGGAGGTGATGGAGGCCGTGGAGGTCATATCATCGTTCGGGGAAACGCCCAAATGTGGACACTGCTCCATCTCAAGTACAGGAAACATATCATTGCGGGTTTGGGGCAACCCGGTAGCGGAAATCATAAGACAGGTGCCAATGGCGAGGATATCATTCTGGATGTCCCTCTAGGAACTGTTGCCAAGGATGCGGAAACAGGTGAGATACATTTCGAAATCCTAGAGGATGGAGAAACCCGAATCCTTACAAAAGGAGGTCGGGGAGGGCTCGGTAATTCGCATTTCAAGTCATCCACTAATCAATCTCCCCGATATTCCCAACCGGGTGAGGACGGCAGTGAAGAATGGAAGATTCTTGAATTGAAAGTCTTGGCTGATGTAGGTTTGGTCGGCTTTCCGAATGCAGGCAAATCGACTTTGCTTTCTGTTGTTACGGCTGCCAAACCCAAGATTGGTGCCTATCCCTTTACTACCATCACTCCAAATCTAGGAATCGTATCACATAGAGGTGACCAATCCTTTATTATCGCAGATATTCCAGGAATTATCGAAAAGGCTCATGAGGGCAAAGGGCTCGGGCATCGTTTCCTTAGGCATATCGAACGGAATGCAACACTTCTTTTCATGATACCTTGTGACACGGATGACATTGCGAAAGAATATGGCATTCTACTCAATGAATTGAAGCAGTTCAATCCCGAATTGTTGGATAAACCCAGAGTACTGGCTATCACTAAGAGCGATATGCTGGACGAAGAACTGAAAGAGATGATTAGTCCTGATTTACCCGGTGGAATTCCTACCGTATTCATTTCTTCTGTTGCCCAGCAAGGCCTAACCGAGCTCAAGGATACACTTTGGGCCCAATTGAATGAATAATTGTGTTCTAACCATCGCATTTCAGATTTATAGGACGGTTTCCTAAACCAAGATTGGATTTTTGTTTTTATTGTGAATAAGATGAATGACAAAATTAATTGCCATAGCAATTAATTTTGCTTAATTTTACTCATCCTACTTTAAAAACTTTGGTTCCATGCATTATTATACATTGGGAGAAATTCCATCCAAGCGACATACCCAATTCAGGAAGCCTGATGGTTCTCTATATCATGAGGAATTATTCTCAACCATTGGATTCGATGATATGTATTCATTGTTATATCATGCCAATGCCCCTACCCAAATCAAACAAGTTGGGGAACCTTATTCTGTTGCGGCCAAGGTCGTATCGGATAAGCAATTGAAGCACAGAAGCCTGAAAGGGTTTGGCATTGCTCCAGAGGATGATTACATCAAAAGCAGGAAACCCGTACTAGTCAATTCCGACTGTCATATCGTATTGTCAGCACCAAGGAAATCCATGACGGACTATTTCTTCAAGAATGCGGATGCGGATGAGGTCATCTTTGTTCATGAAGGAACGGGAACCCTCAAAACCATGTATGGTAACATTGATTTTGAATATGGTGACTACCTTGTCATTCCTAGGGGAACCATCTATCAGTTGATGTTCAATGATGAGAATAATAGGCTTTTCATTGTGGAAAGCTTCAGCCCGGTAGTACCTCCCAAGAGATATAGGGGACAATTCGGACAATTATTGGAACATTCTCCTTATTGTGAGCGGGATATCCGAAAGCCTAAGAATCTCGAAACTTTTGATGAGCAAGGTGACTTCAAATTTTATATTAAGAAACAGGATATGATATATCCCTATACTTACCTCAATCATCCATTCGATGTGGTAGGATGGGATGGATTCTGTTATCCATATGCTTTTTCTATTCATAATTTCGAGCCCATCACAGGTAGGGTACACCAACCACCTCCGGTACACCAAACCTTTGCAGCAAAAGGATTCGTTATTTGTTCGTTCTGTCCAAGACTATATGACTATCATCCCTTGGCCATTCCGGCACCTTATAATCACTCCAATATTGATAGTGATGAAGTCCTATATTATGTAGATGGTGACTTCATGTCGAGAAAACATGTAGAAAGAGGTATGATTACCCTTCACCCGGGAGGTATTCCACATGGGCCACACCCAGGAACCGTTGAAAAGAGTATCGGAAAGAAAGCGACCCATGAACTAGCAGTCATGGTAGATACTTTTGCTCCATTGAAATTAACAGAGCATACCCTACATATTGAAGACCCTGATTATTATAAGAGTTGGTTGTCCTAACTGAGACTTAATAAGTGGGTTTTTCACGAAGAAGCTGTTGGTGTTATCAAGTAACTCAACAGCTTCTTTATTTAATTGTTATTTTCATCATAACAATACATCATTCAATATGAAATTCCTTAGATATCTACTTTACGTTATCGGTTCCGTAATCTTATTTCTCTTATGTACAGTACTTTGGTACAAGTGTACCACGCACCAACAAATGATTGCCGCCCATCAGGAAAATGTAGGTGATGCCGAAGCATATTATGAGGAATATTGTGCTTCATGCCATGGTTCCAAGGTGCGGGAATTCGTGGAGCGGGACAAATGGGTTTATGGCAGCAGTAGGACGGAGATGTTTACTGTAATCAAGGATGGCGCGGATGTCGATGGGATGCCTGCTTATGGGGAAGTATTGGATGACCAACAAATTTATGAGTTGGTGGATTACATCATGGCTGCCATTGAGGACAAGAAACAAGAAGATTTCAACTCGGGTGACAATAACGATGTCGTATTCAAATCAGAGGGAATGAATCTTAAATTGGAATTGGTGGCAGACCACATGGATTCTCCTTGGGGAATCACCCAAGATAGTAGCGGCATCCTCTACTATACAGATAAATCGGGCCAATTATTTTCCAATGACCTAAAAGGTAATCATAAACAAATCGAAGGGACACCCACTGTGAAATACAGGGGACAAGGCGGAATGATGGATGTATGCCTGCATCCTAATTTCAAAGAAAATAAAAGGATATACCTTACTTATTCAAAGCCCCATCCGAATGACGAAGGTTTGAGTACTACGGCACTTTTCTCAGGTGTTCTGGAAAATGGAAAAATTAAAGACGGTAAGGATATCTTCATTGCCATGCCCTATGAAACGACATCCAGACATTTTGGGAGCAGATTGGTTTTTGATAATGATGGATACATGTTCCTTAGTGTAGGCGAGCGAGGTAGAAGGGATGATTATCCACAAAAATTAGACAATCACTTAGGAAAAATCCTAAGGATGAATGATGATGGTACACCTGTACCGAGTAATCCATTCTACAATCAGGAAGGCGCAATGAAAGAAATTTATTCCTATGGGCATCGCAATCCACAAGGTCTCTGCTACAACCCCGATTCCAATTTATTGTATGATCATGAACACGGCCCCAGAGGAGGAGATGAGATTAATTTGGTCAAAGCAGGTGAGAATTATGGTTGGCCGGTCATTACTTATGGTATCAATTATGTTGGCACCAAAATCACGGATATTACCCATAAGGAGGGCATGTTGCAACCTGAACGATATTGGGTTCCTTCCATTGCGCCTTGTGGTATGGATATCATAACGAGTGATAGGTATCCAGCTTGGAATGGGGATATCCTAACTGGCTCTTTGAAATTCAATTATATGCATCGGGATGTTTTTGATGAGAATGGGAAGTGGGTCAAGGAAGAAAAATTGTTTCCGAATATTGGTCGTTTCAGGAGCATCGAACAGTGTGCTGATGGATACATTTACTTTGGAGTAGAGGACCCAGGGAAAATTTACAGGATAAAGAGTGAGTATTAAAGCGTAATCAAATGAATAGAAAACGGCCATCAATGATTAGGAAGTTGATGGCCGTTTCAATATTCAATATTAGCCGAATAGGCTTTGTAATTTCATGGCTACACCCATATCTCCCTTAATTTTCAACTTGCCACTCATCATGGCTGTCATGGGATTGAGCTGACCTCGAATAAGTGCATTGAAATCCTCTAAGGAAATATCCACAGTACAATCCGCATCATTATCCTGAGTCGTTACCTGATTCTTTTCCCCTGTACCATCAATGTGAAGTTGCTGTCCTCCGAAATCAAATTTCAGGGATTTACCTAGCGGCTTGGCACTTTCTGCCTTGGATTGTATGCCGCCCAGAATGGCATCGAGGCCATTTCCATTGGAATCTCCATTCCCATTGTTCACTGCGGGTTCAACGGAGGCACTATTACCTGCCGCTTGGTAGGAAACATCATCAATAACCATCTTGGCAATAATCTCGCGCATGATTTCGGAGGTTCCCCCTCCTATGGTTCCGATACGGCTATCCCTGAACATCCTCGCAATCTTATATTCCTCCATATACCCATAACCTCCGAAGAACTGCAAGCACTGATAAGATACTTTATCTGATAATTCAGAAGCTAATAGTTTAGCCATCGAACATTCCTTTACTGCATATTTGCCATCGTTGTGCATTCTGCTACAATGAAGTACGAACTGCTTGGTTGCTTCTACCTCGGATACCAATTGGGCAATACGATGACGCAATACCTGAAACTTATTAATGGTCCTACCGAAAGCCTTTCTTTCTGACATATATTGCAATGAATATTCAATTGCACTTTCACAACCCGAATATCCCATTACAGCACCTACCAATCTTTCCAATTGCAAACCTCCCATCAAATAATAGAATCCTTGTCCCTCCTCACCTATCAGATTCCCAACAGGAACTTTTACATCATCGAATGAGAGCTCGGCTGTATCTGACGCATGCCAACCTAACTTATCCAATTTCCTTGCAGACACTCCCTCCGTATCCCTATCTATAACCAACAAACTCACTCCTCCGGGGCCCGCATTGGGGTCGGTCTTGACTACGGTAACTATGAAATCACCATATACCGCATTCGTAATGAATGTTTTTGAACCATTCACTACATAATGGTCACCATTCTTGATGGCCGTGGTCTTTATATTGGCTGCATCCGAACCAGCACTGGGTTCTGAAATACCAATGGAACTGATTAAATCACCTGAAATAATTCCCGGTAGGTACTTCTTTTTCAGATCATCCGAACCATACTTCAGGATGTAAGGAGCTGACATATACTGAACCACATTCTGAGTGATGGAGAAGCCTCCTGAGAAGACCTTACATGTTTCCTCACAAAAAACTACATCATAGAAAAAATCCAATTCGGAACCACCATATTCCTCAGGATAGGATAGACCCAAAAAACCCATATCCCCCATTTTTTTCCATACCTCACGCGGAATCCTCCGATCCTTTTCCCATTGGTCAATATTGGGAATGACTTCCTTTTGAAGGAAAGCCTTCAGACTCTCCCTGAACATTTCATGTTCTTCTGTAAAATAATATGAGTTCATTTAAATCGTATTTAGTATTAGGCGGCAGTACTGGGATTAGGGAATATACCCACCAATACCGCAGGCTATGAATTTATTTTAAGAATAAGTCCTTCATGAGTTCGCCTCCTGGATGGATGGCATAGGACTCAAAATCGGTGACACCCTCATTCCTCAATACTTCCTCATCCACAAAGAAATTACCTGTACAAGTCTTATAATCCCTATTCAGTATAACGAATGCCGCATCCGCCATAATCTTTTCGTTCCTACTCATCTTCGCAATCATTTCTCCTCCTGGCATATTCAGTACAGCTGCCGTTGCGATGGGAGTCTGAGGCCAAAGGGCATTCGCAGCAACTTCTCCTTGGAGTTCGTTTGATTGCCCTAAAACAGTCATACTCATACTGTACTTACTCATGGTATAAGCCAGATGGCGCCCCAACCATTCAGGATCCAAATTCAAGGGAGGGGAAAGTGTCAGGATATGTGGATTATCTCCCTTTTTCAAATAGGGAATACAGGCTTTCGAAACCATGAATGTCCCTCTTACATTAATATCATGCATTAGGTCATACCTTTTCATCGAAGTATATTCAATCGTCGTGAGACCAATGGCACTGGCATTATTCACCAATATGTCAATTCCTCCAAAGGTTTCCACCGTTTTATCAACAGCTTCCTGTACCATTTCCTCCGAACGGATATCCACCACAACAGGTAAGGCATTACCTCCTGCTTTCTCTATTTCTTCCGCGGCAGTGTAAATGGTTCCATCCAACTTAGGGTGGGGCGTTGCCGTTTTGGCAGCTACTACGATATTACATCCGGCTTCGGCTAATTTCAATGCGATCGCCTTGCCAATCCCTCTGCTACTTCCTGTGATGAATGCTGTCTTTCCTTTCATTTCTATTGATTCATAAATGACTCCATGATACGGGCCAAACCCGAACCATCAGAATTCAAGTGTTGGGCACCATCCACATAGAGCGTTGTTCCCTGAATATAAGATGCTAGTGGACTAGCCATGAAAACGACCGTATCCGCCACTTCCTTTACAGTCCCGAAACGCTTGGCAGGAACCATCTCCCGTGCTTGTTCGAACATATCCTGAACAGGCTGGGGATATTGCTCCAGTCCTGAGGACTCTATGATACCAGGTGCTACACAATTGATTCGAATATTAAAATCCGACCATTCAACAGCCAAGGTCTTCGTCATATTTTCCACACCTGCCCTTGCTGCCCCGGTATGGACCATTCCTGGGAAACCCCTGAATATATTGGCAATGATATTTACGATGATTCCATTTTTCTGTGGTATGAAAAAGGCATTAGCCATTTCCCTTGTCATATAGAATGTACCATTCAGATTATTATTAATCACTGCATTCCATCCCTTATCATTAAGGATTCGGGCAAGGGTGGGAAATTGGCCACCGGCATTATTTATCAGGATATCCAGCCGTCCGTGACGTTCCTTGATTTGCTTGGCCAAAGCCTGGATTTCTTCTGTTTTCCTGATATCACAAGCCTTATAATCACAAGGACCGAATTCTGCCAATTCCTTAGCAGCTTCTACCAATGGTTTTTCTTTTCTGGATGCGATGGTCACCTTGGCACCACATTGCAACAATAACTTGGCAATTGCATAACCTATTCCACTTCTACCGCCTGTTACCAGTGCTATCTGTCCATTAAAAGTATCTTCTCTAAACATGGATTATGTTTTTTGTGGAATATTCAACATTTCACGAGCCTCAGCTATCGTAGCTACTTCCCTGCCCATCATACTGGCCAATTTGACGCCCCATTCCACGCACTCTCCATTCGATTTTGCCATTTCATTATTGGGGAGATAGAAGTTATCTTCCAATCCAACCCTGAATGAACCACCCATGGTACAAGCCACTGCAGCCATTTGCCATTGTTTCCTACTGATGGCAATAACTTGCCAATGCGCGCCTTGGGGAACCTGTTTGATTTGATGAATCAAATTTTCTGTAGTTGCAGGTATACCTCCCAGCACTCCCATCACCAAACTGTAGACTGCATTATCAGGAAGCAATCCCATTTCCCTGAGTGGCTCTGCATTGCGAATATGACCTGTATCGAAACACTCCATTTCAGGAATGGTTCCTGCTTGGTTCATCTGCTCTACTGCATATTGCATGGTATCAAAAGAATTCTCAAATACACCACTCCAATAGAATTGTTTGGCTCTTTTGGAATAAATGGCATAATTCATACTACCCATATTGAATGCAGCCATATCTGGCTTAATCGGACCGATATGATTCAATCTTTCTTCCTTGGTAATACCAATTGCTCCTGTGGAATAATTGATAATAACATCAGGACAACGTTTTCTCACCTCCTCATGAATTGCCTCAAATACCTCTAGTCTCCAACTGGGTATTCCATCATCTTCCCTTGCATGGATATGTACGATGCTTGCTCCTGCATCAACTGCTCTCTTGGCTTCTTCTCCAATTTCCTTGGGAGTATAAGGAATATGTGGACAATGAGAACGATTGGTAGCCGCACCAGTCAATGCAGCGGATAAAATCAATTTCTTACGTGCCATTTAGTTAGTATTTGGTATTTGATTTCTTTTAATATTGTAGTATTCTTTCATGATT
The DNA here is from genome assembly GCA_020631355.1 of Saprospiraceae bacterium. Classification (GTDB taxonomy): domain Bacteria; phylum Bacteroidota; class Bacteroidia; order Chitinophagales; family Saprospiraceae; genus JAHDCE01. The sequence continues at coordinate 440,668 of JAHDHL010000001.1, forward strand.
ATTCTCCTGTCCATACCGGAGTCCGTTTCATCCTGAATGCCATGATACCCTCTTGGGCATCCTGGGTCATAATGGTCTTTTTGAGCATATCGGATAAGTACTGGTGTGCTTCCGCGCTTGGTGTGATATAATCCAATGACTCCAAACCCAACCTGATAGCGGAGGGGGAATTGGCTTTCAAATCACTGATGAGTCCATCTACTATCTTGTCGATGTCGGATACGGTGGTTACATGTGTAACCAAACCATATTCATGGGCCTTACCAACTGGTAGATTATATCCTCTGATACACCAGTCCACCACCTTGCGTCTTGGCATAACCTGTAGTAATGATGCCATGACCTGAAACGGATACAATCCTCTTTTCACTTCGGGTAATCCCAATTTGATATGGTCCAAAGCAACGACATAGGTACTCCCCGAAAGGAAGAAGAAACCTCCTGCATACACATCGCCCTCGACCCTTGCAATAATGGGTTTGTACACCTTATTGAATAGTTCGCCTATCAATATCTCACCTTCAGGTACAGGAATAGAGGATTCATATTCTCCCAAATCTCCCATGAAAGCCTTAAGGTCCGCACCTGCACAGAACACATTGCCCTTGGATTGGAATACCACCACCCAGATATCCTTGTTATCTCTTGCATATTGCAATGCAAAAGCCAACTCATTAACCATAATGGGATGAATGGCGTTCTTCTTGGATTCCCTATCAAGGGTTATGGTAAAAACATGTTCTTCCTCCCTTATCTCTATGAAAGCGAAAGTCTCATGATGAATATTTGCTAATTGTTCCGATGTATAATGATTCATGATTGATTCTCCTTGAGTTTGAGTAATAAGAAGCCCGCCTCCACATTGGCTCCCTCTGTCACAAAAATTTCTTCGACCACTCCTGATTCGGCTGCTTCAATGGTGTTTTCCATTTTCATGGAGGAAAGGATGACCAATCCGTCCCCTACATTGACTTCCTGTCCTTCTTTGACCAATATCTTGATGATTTGGGAGGGCATAGGGGATTCATATCCGCCCTTTACCTTTTCTGCTTCCTTGCTAGGGAATCGGTCCTTTACCTCGATGTGTAAGGCTCCTATCCTTTCGTTTTGGATATAAATATCACTTCCTTTCTGTATCCATTGGAATTGGTGTTGGACACCATTGATTTCAGTTCTTATCTGATGTGAAGACACATCCACAATACTTGCACTGAATTCAGATTCACCAATCCTGCACTCAAATTTTTGGTTGAGGAATCTGTATTCGACCCTAACTTCCTTTTCTCCTAGGATATAGGTTTGGAATTGATGTTGATAAAAACTATTCCTCCATCCTGAAGGAATCGACTGAAGTAACTTTTGGCGGCCTTTTCTGAGATGCCATTGGTATAATGTTGATGCAATGAGACTCTGATGAATCCCTTGCTCGTTGATATTCCCTATCTCATCAACATTTATCTTATTCTTGATAAAATGAGTGTCATAATTCCCTTGTTGGAAATCCTGATTCTCCAGAAGATGTAAAAGGAATGCCTGATTAGTTGTCATTCCCAAACAAGTCATATTCCTCAACACATACTGCATCTTCCTATGAGCCGAAGGCCTATTCTTGTCCCAAACAATCAACTTCGTAATCATTGGGTCGTAGTAGATTGAGATAGACGAACCACTCTCAATTGCTGATTCTACTCTCAAACCCTCTACGTTCGGCACATTGAATTGGTGAATGGTACCTGTAACGGGTAAGAAGTCATTTTGGGCATCCTCTGCATACAATCTACATTCAATTGCGTATCCCTTTCCTTCTATTTCATCCTGTGAAATTGCCAATGGCATTCCTTGTGCGGATTCGATTTGTAATTGCACCAAATCCAATCCTGTTATTTCTTCCGTTACGGGATGCTCTACCTGTAATCGGGTATTCACTTCCAAAAAATAGAAGTCTCCGGATGTATCATCATAAATGAATTCAACCGTACCTGCATTATCATATTTCAATGCCTTGGCTGCAAGGACTGCTGCTTCTCCCATTCTATACCTCAAGTCATCAGTCATGATTGGAGACGGACTTTCCTCTATTACTTTTTGATATCTCCTTTGTATGGAACATTCCCTTTCGAGGATATGAATGGTATTACCATGCTGGTCACCAAAAATCTGGAATTCAATATGCCGCCCCGAGGAAACATATTTCTCTATTATGAGTTCATCATCTCCGAAAGCGCTAAGGGATTCCCGTTTTGCAGCTTCGATAGCCGATTCTAATTCCGCTTCCTCATGAACGATTCTCATGCCCTTTCCACCACCACCTGCGGTAGCTTTCAACAACAATGGAAAACCTACATCCAAAGCGGCTTTCTTCAAGGTAGATATATCCTGATCTGCCCCCTGATATCCCGGAACCGTTGGCACACCATGCTCCTGCATCAATGCCTTGGCCTTGGATTTAGAACCCATGGCTTCAATCGCATCTGGATGGGGACCTATGAATACGATTCCCTCATCCTTACATCTTTGGGCGAAAGCGACATTCTCAGATAAAAAACCATAGCCCGGATGAATGGCGTCTGCTTCCAATTCCTTGGCTTTGGCGATTATCTTATCCACGTCCAAATAAGATGCAGCGGGGCTACTTTCTCCGATATGGATAGCAATATCAGCTTCTTTCACAAATAGGTTATCCCTATCAGCATCAGAAAAAACAGCAATGCTTCTGATTCCCATTTTTCTGCAAGTACGGATAATCCTTGAGGCAATTTCACCCCGATTGGCAATGAGTATGGATTGTATTGATTTCAATGTTGTATACTTAGATATTGAGATATTTGGATATTGATTCGGAGACGGCCATTACATTCTCCACACACCGTAGCTGTCCGTTCCCTTAATTTCCTGATTGTAGACAATCGCTAATGAAAAGCCTAGGTAATTACGGGTTTCCCTTGGATCCAACAGACCATCATCCCACAATTCGGAAGTGGAATACCATGCGGATGATTTGGAATCAGCTTCCATTATCATCATTTGCTTTATCATATTGAAATTATCCTCATCAAAAGGAATTCCCATTTTCTTGGCAGCTGCCTTCTGGATGATTTCCATTACACCAGCCAATTGTTCCGACCCCATTACGCCTATCTTAGAATTCGGGTATGCAAATAAAAACCTTGGCTTATAGGAGCGACCATTCATTCCGTAATTCCCTGCACCATAAGAAGACCCGATCATGAGTGTAATGTGCGGCACCTCACTATTGGAGACAGCATTAATGAGCTTTGCTCCATTCTTGATGATACCCCCTTCTTCATAAGCCTTACCAACCATATAGCCCGTAGTATTATGCATGAAGATGAGAGGAATGTTATTCTTATTTGATAATTGGATGAACTGTGCACCCTTATTGGCCGATTCTGAGAAAATGACTCCATTGTTTGCCAATATTCCGACCGGATATCCATGAATCTTTGCCCAACCCGTTATTAATGTGCTACCATACTCAGGTTTGAATTCCGTGAATTTAGAACCATCTGCAACCCTAGCTATGAGTTCCCTTGCATCAAAAGGAGTCTTGGTATTCGGCGGAACGACTCCTAATATTTCTTCTGCATCATACAACGGGGGAACTACCGGCTCATCGGGAATAAAATGAGGCTTTTGCACATTGACATATTCCATTAGTTCCCTTGCTATTCGAATAGCATCCAATTCATCCTCAGCCAGAAAATCGGATACACCTGATACCCTACTGTGCATTTCAGCACCACCCAATTCCTCATCGGTTGCAATCTCGTTCGTAGCCATTTTCACCAATGGCGGGCCTGCTAGGAAAACCTTGGCAGCATTCTTTTGGAAAATTGAAAAATCAGACATGCCAGGAACATAAGCCCCTCCAGCTGTCGCATTACCAAAAACAATGGAAATGGTCGTCAATCCCATTTTCGAACGATTGGTGATTTGCCTGAAGGACTCTCCGCCATAATTGAATATCTTGGCTTGATCAGGAAGATTGGCTCCTCCACTCTCCACCAAGTTGATGGTTGGCAACTTGTTTTCTTCCGTAATCTGTCCTATTCTCAACCCCTTGAAAACCGTAGCATAATCCACAGAACCTCCTTTTCGGGTTCCTACATTGGAATTAATGATACAAAGTTTGCCAGACACCAAACCAATACCGGACACATTCGTTCCTCCTGCTCCGAAACCTCCTTTCATTTCCATTCCCGCCAAGGGCATTAGTTCCAAAAAGGGACTGTCTTGGTCCAAAACCATTTCCAAACGTTCCCTTGCCAGCATCTTACCTCTCTTTCGAGCCCGACTGATATGCTTTTCCTTACCCTGGAAACGACTTTCTTCCAATTTTTTGTCTAACTGTTCTATGAACTCCAGCATACCCGCTCGGTTATCCTTGAATTGTTGACTATTGGTATTAATCTTTGATTTGAATGTTGGCATTAGAATGATATTAGTTGATTGAGATAACTATCGAATGATTCACCCAGTGCATCAAAATAATCCTGTCCGAAAAATGACTTGAAAGATTCAATTCCCTTTTCTGTAAAATGGGGGAGCAGCATGGTCCAAATCATTTTTTCACCATCCTCCTTTTTCTTCTCTCCCCTGATGATTTGCTGGGGCAACCAGAAAAATGTGACCATCCAAGTAAGAAATGCAATATTGTGGTATGTCCCAGGGACAGGTTCAGGTTTCAGATTACCCAATTTCACTGCGAATGCCAAAGCCGCCTTATTATCCTTTATGGTTTGTGCGGTCATCTCCCTGAACTTTTTCTTGATTACAGGATGATTCAGAACATGTGTATCCAGAAATATGAAAGCATACTCTTTTTGGAAATGATAGTATAATTGGACCTCATTGTGCAAATTCTCAAATGATGGGAATCTCCTAGACTTGTTCCTTTCTGCTTCAAGCTTTAGCCACATTTCATTGGCTATGGCTTCCAGTAGCACATTCTTATCCTTGAAGTGATATGCTAAGTTCCCCCTACTCATCCCTAGGGTCTGAGCCAATTCAAAAAGGGATACAGCAGAGAATCCATTTTCATTGAATTGCTCCCTAGCTTTGGATATTATCTTTTCTTTCGTTGTCATGAACGGGAGGCAAGTTATAAATAAAAAACAAATTAGTCAAAAGTGACTAAAATAATCATCTATCATAACTCAAAACTATTTTATGCATATATGAAAATACAAGTTGGCAAAGTGTGCAAGTCATCAATTTTGGAAGTTCCTTATCTTCGTAATACCTTAGGAGCTATTTGTACTTTAATGACAAGAATTTATCCTTTCTAATATGAAAAGAGAAGAAGCAAGGGAGATTTTCCTATCTATGACCAAAGGACGTTCACTACTACTGCACGGACGATGTGTAGAACTCGTTATGGAAGCATTGGGCCGGGAACTAGGTGAGGATGCTGATCAATTCGCTATTTGTGGTTTACTACATGATGCAGATTATGAGGCTTATCCTGAACAACATCCCCGAGTTATTGTACAATTACTGGAAGAAAGGGGTGAAGAAGAACTGGCTCATGCTATTGCGGGTCATTATACCAAATGGAATATTCCTAGAGTTAGTCTAATGGACAAGGCCATTGTTGCAGCTGATGAACTCACTGGTTTCGTTTATGCAAGTGCCTTGATTCGCCCGACCAAGATTGAGGGTATGAAAGTGAAATCCGTCATGAAAAAATTCAAGACTAAGAATTTTGCTGCCAGTGTAGAACGAGATGAGGTATTGAAAGGAGCCGAATTGCTTGGCTGGGAACTGAATGATCTTATCAAATTCATCATCAATGTACTCGAAAACAACAAGGAAGAATTAGAATTGGTAGTTTAGGATAGTGATGTATCAGAATTAAGTCACGTCATTAAACAAATACACTTCTGTAGTTTTAAAATTGTACTCAGAATCACTACAAAGCTTTGATAACAATGGAAGCATTTATTGATTATTTTTCGGATATGCCCTCGCTGCATAGGTCCATACTCTTAGTTGGAGGACTAACATTCTTTTTCCTTTTCGAACAGGCTGTGCCGTTGTTCGCCATTACCTACGACAGGACCAAACATACGCTGACCAATGTATTTTTCACCTTGACTACGGTAGTCATCAATTTTGTCATGGCATTCATATTGCTCTGGTCTGCTGATTATGTCGTAGCGGAGAATTTCGGTATCATACAATGGTCAGGACTTAATTTTTGGGGCCAATTGATTGTTGGGCTCCTACTCATGGATCTCATAGGGGCCTGGCTGGTTCACTTTGTGGAACATCAGGTCAAGTTCCTTTGGCAATTCCACGTCATCCACCATACAGACCAGCATGTAGATACTACCACAGCCAATAGGCATCACCCGGGAGAAAGTGTGATCAGATTCATCTTTACCACTGCTGCTGTATTCATCGTTGGGGCACCAATATGGTTAATCTTTGTTTATCAGACATTTTCTATCGTACTGACCCAATTCAATCATTCGAATGTAAAACTACCTGACTGGTTGGACAATGCCATCTGTTTGGTATTCTGTACTCCTAACATGCATAGGGTGCACCACCATTATCGACAACCTTACAGTGATACGAATTACGGTAATATCTTCTCTTTTTGGGACAGGATATTCGGAACCTATGTCAAGGTGGATAATTCTAAGTTGGTTTATGGTGTGGACACCTATATGGACAAGGAAGAAACAGAAAACATCTGGACCATGCTCAAGATTCCGTTTACGGGATACCGATCGCATATTACCTATGAAAAAGAGGAAAAGTTATAATACTCCTAACTACTTACAAACAAAAATATAGAGATTGATGGCACAAAAGGATGATTGTATCTGCATGGTAATCGGATGGCCCGATACATGGTCAAAGGGGGCTGAGAAATTCTTTGGATGGTGTCATGATGTGGGCATCATCAAGGACAGATATTTTAAGGTAGGGCATGCTTCGATGTGCCTGATTCAGAAAGATACCGGTAAGATCGAGTATTACGATTTCGGTAGGTATACCTGTGATCATGGCCAAGGCCGGGCCAGAGGTGCCAATACCGACCCTAATCTTGAAATTAAACTCAAGGCCGAGTTCGATACTGATGGAAAGATGACTAATATTCAAGAATTGGTCAACTATCTTTTCACTGTTGTCAAGTACACACATGGTGAGGGCGTCATTTACTTTTCCATGTATGACAAGATGAACTACGCCAAGACCATGGAATTCGTGGATAACATCCAACAACAGGGTAGTGTGAGATATACCACATTCGCACCGAATTCCACAAACTGTTCCCGATTTGTCTGTGGTGCTATCATGGCAGGAACCTCTAGTACATGGGACAGAATCAAACTATTCCTCACACCTACTCTCAGGGCCAGTCCGGTAGGTACAGCTGTGGATGTAGGGTATCAATCCAATGTCTATAAACAAGACAATCTTGAAAGCCCATTGGAAAACTTCAAGATGAGTAGATTAGGCAACCTGAGTCTCATCTGGAATAATACCAAGGGTAACTTTGTAGGAGAAAAGGTTATTCGACCCAATTTGATTAATGCTGCAAACAGACCACAGAATGTACCTGAATCAGCACAATGGCTAGGTGGATTGGGTGAAGGGAATTGGGTGGATGTCTTTGAGGAAAACATCAACGATGAAACTTTCATCAGGGCAATTTCATACTATCATGATGGCGAAGTCAACTATGATACCATCGTAGCAGACAAAAAAGGAGCATTTCGCCCCAATGAGAAATTCGATGTCGTGTATGACTGTTCAAGATTATTCGTAACCGTTAAACAAAAAGGGCAGAAAATCCGTCTATATCTCGTTGATGATTTTATCAATTTTCAAAAGAAAACCAATAAAACTGTTTCCACATGGAATTAACCGTACTCAAGGCCAAGATACATACCGTAAAGGTTACCGAAGCCAATGTCAATTATAGAGGAAGTATTACCATTGATGAGGATCTAATGGACAAGGCCAACATCAAAACCTGGGAAATGGTCCATGTCAATAACGCCAACAAAGGTTCTAGAATCATCACGTATGCCATTCCTGGAGAAAGAGGAAGTGGAGCCATCTGCATGAATGGAGGGGCCGCATTACATGCTGACGAGGGAGACACGGTCCATATTCTTGCTTTCTGCAATATTCCCGCAGCGGATATTGATAAGCATCAGCCAATTGTCATACAGACCAAGGGTAATAATGAATATGCGGGGCTAGGAAACCATTGATTTTTCAATCCCATATTATTAGCAAAAGGCCTGCTCTCATGAGAGCAGGCCTTTTGGTTTTTATCAGAAATACCCATCAATTCCGCCTAATCCAATCCCTTGGATTCAGCCTGGCCTGATTCTTCCATACCTCAAAATGCAACTCCGTCTTTCCCGTTTGGCCATCTGTCCGTACCATACCGATTTCCTTATTCGGATTGACCTTATCTCCCTTTTTCACATAATGCTCCTCTAATTTGGAATATAATGTAAAATATGAGCCATGCTGAACTATAATCAGATAATCGTTCCCAGGAACAAACCGTACTGCAGCAACCTCCCCGGATGCAACAGGCTTAACTTTCGTAGCTTTTCGTGTCAAAATATCAATACCACTATTATCAATGATGATATCCTTTAGCGTAGGATGATTCTGGCGACCAAAATAACTGGATATCACACCTTTTACCGGCCAGGGTAATTGTCCCTTGCTTCCTTTAAAACTTGTCGTATAATTGGCCTTGTTAGATGTATCCTTGCTTTTATTTCCTGAGGTGGTTGCCGTTCTATTTTTCTGACGAATCCCTACAAAATCCTTTTCCAGGATATTCTCTATCTCAACATTCAGGGATTCGTGTTCATTCTTCTTCTTTGAAATCTTGCGCTTGAGGGAACTTTCGTTGGATTTTAATTCTTTCAGAAGCCTGTTCTTTGTTCTCAATTCCTGCTCCAACTTAAGCAAATGATTCTTTTCGCTACCCAATAATCTTTCTTTTTCCCGCCGGCGTTCTTCCTGCAATTCCAATTTACGTTCCAATGATTTTTGGGTTTCAATGATTCTTGCAGCTTGTTTCCTCCGATACTTATCATACTGCTTGAGATATTGCCATCGTTTGAAAGCATCATTGAAACTCTGGGAAGAAAAAATAAAAAGCAAATCACTCTTCATCAACTTACGACGATAAGCCAATTGTAGCAAATGCTCATAATCCTTTTTCAACTTAACGATGTCCTCTCCTAATGCTTCAATGACCAGCGCCGTTCGTTCCAAAGACTTATCGTAAGTCTTTATTTCCTCCTTGATTGTAGCGATGAGTTCGTTCCGTTTTCCTACCTGGTCCTTAATCGTCAGGTAACGTTCGTAGGTCAGTTCCTTACTTTTTGACGTTTCTTCGAGGAGTTCATTCGTAATTCGAATGTCCTTGAGCAGGGATTTCCGCTTAACTTCAAGCTGCTTCCTTGTTTGGCCATGTAAGAATAATGGCAACAAGAAAAACAACAAAAGCCAACACAGCTTACTTTGCCCTTTCATAATTTTGTGGAATTGAGAATTTGGTGCTCACAGGTTCATCCAATTTGATTTTTGAGAATTGCAGCACAACTGACAAATCTCCTGTTTCATCGGATTGAACATTCAGTTCACGAAGATACGAAAATACCCTATTGCCAGTCAAGGACTTGTAATCCCCATAATTACAACTGGCTGTCCTAGTCCCTTGTTCCTGGGATAGGTTCATGTGTTCTAGGGTATAGTTTTTTCCATTCACATGATATGTGGAATTCAATATCTCATCCGATTGATTCAATTGGTAATGATTGTCTTCAATACTCACATTATATTTCCCATTCATTCTCATAACCACATTTCCTAGAATCAGGTCGTATAAATTCCGAAAATCCTCCAAATCATCACCACTACTCGCCAATCCAACCATATCCCTAACATAACTAAAGGGCTCCGCTATATATGTCTTTTCTAATCTGTTAATCAGGAAAACCGAATCAGTTGTCACAAGTAATCGTCCGCCCTCGATACCCAATTTCTTTACCACGGCCCAAATGACACTGTCCTCCTTCATTCGGATATAGGCAGTCGCCTTGATGGTCTTATCATTCTGCGTGAACTTGATACTGGATTTACCACTAAACCAATCTGCATCCAAGTGGTATTTATCCAACTTATCGAAAATATATTTCGATGACTTCTTCTTCAGTTTGGTTCCCTCAGCTCCATCCCTTTTGGACTTACAGCCCAACACAAGGAACATGGGGAGCAATAATAGAAGCATATATCTGGAAATCATCATACTGACATATTTTTTCAATTGGTGCAAAATTATATACATCGCAACAAAACATAACGTGTTTTATTTGTTAACAGATACATTTTGTTTAAATTGCATTTCTTTTCATAAAGATATCTTAATTAATTTTTCGTGAATTGCTTTGGAGGGTGTTTCCTTTAGAATATCTTGGGAAACGTGGCAATTGTAACACCAGAAATATTTATGAGTCAACTACCTAAGCGCTACATCTTCGTTGATTACGAAAGTCTGAAGAATATTAAATTCAGCAAACTGGAAAAAGTTTGCAATAAGGTCTTCATCTTCATTTCCAATAATGAGGAAAATATTCCTGCACATATCGTAATGCATGCCCAGAAGTTAGGTAAGAGAATCAAATGGATTTCTACGGATCCTAGTAATGGTTATGGTTTCATGATGCACATTGCTTTCCTGATGGGAGCCATTCATCAGAAAGCCAATAAATCCATAGAGTTTGCCATTCTTTCGGATGATTCCGAATACGACTCCATTGTTGATTTTATCAATAATGCAGGAAGAAACTGCCTAAGGGTCAAAACCAAAAACGAAAAAAAAGATGAAATGTCAGATGATGAAATCCTGAAGGATATCCTAATAGAGGATTCATTCATGGATGATGATTTTGATGATGAGGATGGCGAGAAAGATGGTAATATGCCTGAACCCATTCGTAAATTCAAATCCGCATAAGTAGCTTCACATTCCTGATTTGAATTGTATTTCGTGTGAATCACCTGCCATTACAGGTAATTCGCATCATTGAACCATTCAATTCCGTATCATTTTATAGATTCATACCACACCTTACTTCTTTTTGACAATTGGAATAGGAGACTTGTCTATTTTCGCTGATTCATTGTGGCAATCAAGATAGATATATCAACATTTTTCGAATTGGACCTTCCCATCATTGATGTAAGGAGTCCAGGTGAATTTGACAAAGGTCATATTCCATCGGCCCATAATATGCCCTTATTCCTGAATGAAGAAAGGGCCGAAATCGGTACACTATATAAAAAAGAGGGGCAGGAAACCGCTATTCTAAGGGGTTTGGATATCATCGGTCCTAAGATGTCATCCTTTGTAAGAAAGGCGCAGTCCATTTCCAAGGATAATAAGGTTATCATTCATTGTTGGAGGGGAGGTAAAAGAAGTGGTAGTGTTTCGTGGTTATTAAGCCTGATGGGAATGGAGGTATATACACTAGAGGGTGGATACAAGGCCTACAGAAAGTTCATCAGAAAGGACTTCAGTGAAAAACAATCACATTGCATTATCCTAACTGGCAGTACGGGAAGTGGTAAGACCCAAACACTGCATTATCTCAAGGAACGGGGAGAACAAATCATAGATTTGGAAGCCATTGCACATCATAAGGGGTCTGCTTTTGGGGATATTGGCGAGCAACAACAACCCACACCAGAACAATTCGAAAACAACCTGTACGAAGCGTTTAGGCTACTCGATTTCAATCGGAGGATATGGTTGGAAAGCGAAAGTAGAATGATTGGCAACATACCATTACCCGATACTTTCTGGGAAATGATGAATCAATCAAAGATGATTCACCTACAAATATCCAGAACAGCCAGAATCCAATATCTGGTTAATACCTATGGACAATATCCGAATGAAGCACTAGCACAATCCTTCCAAAAACTCAGGAAGAAATTAGCCCAGCATCTAAACGCAGCATTGGAAGCACTCGATACCAATGATTTGGATACCGCTGCCAATATTGCCCTGAATTACTACGACAAATACTATCAAAAACACTTAGATAAGAATAAGGATAGAATTATCCGGACAATCCACTCCGAAGACATGGATTTTAATCAAATTTGCGATGAACTTTTGAATGATTATACAGGTTAGAATCCCATTATTAAATCACATGTATGGATTATAAACTCACTCAATACAGTCATGGTGCAGGATGTGGCTGTAAGATTGCACCCAAGGTATTGGATACCATTCTAAAACACCATCAAGAAAAAACCAACTTTCCCAACCTCATCGTAGGGAATGAGGAAAGGGATGATGCCGCAGTGGTTGATCTGGGAGATGGTACGGCTATTATCAGTACTACGGACTTTTTCATGCCCATCGTTGATGATGCAGAGGATTTTGGCAGAATTGCATCGGTAAATGCCATTAGTGACATCTATGCCATGGGAGGGACTCCGATCTTGGCTATTGCCATTCTGGGCTGGCCCATTAATCAAATCCCTGCAGAAGTCGCCAATAAAGTTATCGAAGGAGGTCGAAAAGCCTGTAAGGATGCAGGAATTCCTCTTGCAGGAGGACATAGTATCGATAGTCCAGAACCCATATTCGGACTCGCTGTAACGGGTAGGGTCCCCATTGACCAATTAAAGAAAAATGGTGGTGCAAGCTTAGGGAGTAGTTTATTCCTAACCAAGCCTTTGGGGGTAGGTATCCTAACGACTGCACAGAAAAAAGGAAAACGAAAACTCGAACATGATCACATTGCCAAGAACAGTATGTGCGAATTGAATTCGATAGGACAGATACTCGGACAACTTCCTTATGTGCAAGCGATGACTGATGTTACTGGTTTTGGTCTCTTGGGTCATCTCAGTGAAATGTGCGAAGCATCCAACCTCACCGCACACATCCAATTCGATGATGTTCCTTTATTGGATAAGGATATCTTGGATTATTATTTGAATGAGCAATGCATTCCTGGCGGAACAAAAAGGAATTGGGCCAGCTATGGACATAAAATTGGAACCGTATCAGAGTATCATAAATCCATACTATGTGACCCGCAAACCAGTGGTGGCCTGCTTGTAGCCATTGAAAAGGGAAATGAGGATGCTTTCAAAGCCAAGATGCTTGAACACGGAATGGAACTCTCATCTTTCGGCTCATTTGTAGCAAAGGAAGATAAATGGGTAGAAGTACACTAATCAAATTCTTATGGAATTCATTACTCCGGAAGGAACGGTATATTCAGGCAATAGCTTTGGTGATATTGTCCAACGCTTGAGACAGGATACCAAAAAAGAGGCTTCCACAAGAAAGGCATTCATGGAAATGATTTCCAAACAATGTTATCAACATAATGAGGCTGCCATCAGAACTGACTCTGAAGAACACTTTGTCCAAGATTTAGTGGATGCCGGATACTTGATTCCTGTCGAATCATAGGAAAGATGGATATCATTGTAATAAAAGGGGGATGAATGAATTCATCCCCCTTTTATTCTTATAGACTTTTCAGATATTCAATCAGAACGTCTCTCTCCTCATCAGATAGTAAGTCTCCGAATGTATGACCTCCATTTCCATAACTGAACTGTGTCACATCATATGTCTGATTATCAATCTTGGATGTTTCAGTAGTGTAATTCCAACCCACCCTATCCAAATTATAATCACTATCATCAATCGTCCTTCTCCAATAAGTGGGCCGTTCGGAGCTATTGAGCAATGTTGTGAGGTCGGGTACAGAACCATTATGTAAATAAGGAGCTGTAGCCCAAACCCCATCCAATGGAGGTGCCACATATCCATTCTGCGGTTCCAATCTTGCTGCAAATGGCGGCTGTGCAAACCAACTTTCATTATACCAATCCACATAAGCCACATATTCAAAATTACTTTGCGCAAGAATGGGATCAGTTCCTACTAAATCCAGATTGACCAGAAGATTGGGATAGGATTCATTTTCTCCATAAGTTCCATGACATGATGCACAGTTTTCAGTGAAGATGGCTTTCCCTTGTGTCACCTTATCCACATCGAGATTACCTGGAAACTCCGGAGCCTCTATTGTATTGATAAAAGCCAATACATCCGCAAAGTGACCATCCACTTCCCTAGCAACAGTAGAATCCTGTAAGGTCAATAAACTGGAAGCCATCATGATTCTTGCAAAATCACCTCGTCCAAACCCATTATAAAACATGGCATTCTTTTTCTTCAGCAGCCACCAAGCAGGAACATCTGTAATGACCACCTCGGATGGGATATCCAAACTCGGGTCATCATTCCAACTCAAATCATCCTGATTTCTATGGGCAGCCAATACCACAGCTAACTTATCCGCTGGATTCACACCTACAACTTCCGTCATCAGTTGTGGCCCCAAGGCCAACACAGCCCTTCTGAATGGCTCATATGCTTCCCATTCAGGAGAATCATTCCCATATAACAATCCCAGTACCCCATCTACCAATGGAACAATGGCACTCTGGTCATTCGTGAAATCATACAGGGTCGAACCCAGTCCGACTACCAATTCCCCATTCAATTTCTGAGCATGACACTGAAGACAATTCGCTGCTACCACCCTTACTCCATTGGGTGCATCCACTGCCGTAAAATCGTGGGGTATATTCTCATTATCCCCTGTTCTACCAAGAAGATTCTCATCCGAACCCTGGCCAGCAAGATTGAATGCGCCAATAGGAATACCATTACCAACATAATCCCCATAAACCAAATAATCGTACCCTGAATCAGGGTCACCATTTCTTTGTTCCGAAGCAGGTATGGGCGTCGTACCTACCGGAGGGGCAGGCGGGTTTTCCGTTGATAGCTCATCCTTACAATTCGTAAAAAAAACAAGTAGAAGTAAAAGGGTTAGTGTCATTTTGGAATTTTTCATAAGTGACTGATAGTTATGTTTGTTTGCGAAACGTATCCATTTGATTTGTTCTTACAATTTATGAAAAATCTGAATAAGATGATAAGAACGAGTACTTTTGCGGAATGGAGAAAAGCGTACCAAGAATAGCATGGATTATGTTGGTAGGATTGGGTGTTGTTTGGGGAAGCGCCTATTATCTGATGAGTAAATCCTTGGAAGTATTTTCCCCCATTCAAGTCGCATCCTTGAGAATCAGCATTGCCTTTGCAGCTTTCTTTCCTGTATTCCTATATAGGTTCAAGGAAATTCCTTGGAAAAAAGTACATTTCATTCTTATTGTCGGTGCCTTGGGTTCCAGCTTTCCTGCCATATTCTTTGCCTTGGCCCAAACCAAGCTTACCAGTTCGATTACAGGAGTACTGGGCGCTACTACTCCTTTATTCACACTTCTGATCGGAATGCTTTTCTTTGCAGTTCCATTCTATCGCAATAGGGTCTTTGGTGTATTAATCGGACTCATTGGAACCCTTTTCATTATCTTATTGGGAGAACAGGAAGTAATTGGAGGGAATATGTTATTTGCATTATTACCAACACTTGCTACGCTTTGCTATGCTTTCAGCACCAATACCATCAAAGCCAAACTACAGGAAGTCCATCCACTGACGTTAAGTTCTTCTGCATTTGTATTGGTCGGACCATTAATGTTAGTTGTATTATTTTCATCGGGGTTCCTAGAGGTCATGTCCACGCATGAAAGAGCTTGGGAAGGATTTGCATATGTAGCCACACTTTCCCTATCCGCAACGGTTATTTGTTCCATATTCTATTTTGCGTTGATACAAATGACCAATGCTGTTTTCGCCTCTACTGTGGCTTATCTCATCCCAATGGTAGCCACAATCATTGGAGTTATTATCGGAGAACCGATAACGTTAGTACATCTCATAGGATTGGTTCTAATTTTGTGTGGTGTATATTTGTCAAGAAGATAAATTGAATTATGAAGCACATCATTATTATTTTTCTAGCAAGCTGCCTGACTTACACACTCCAAGCACAAGGATTCGCTTTTGGGGCCAAGGGTGGATTAACATTAGGATTCCAAAAATGGAATAATTATGAACGCTCTCCATTACCAGCATATAATGGGTCGATTTTCCTTGAGAGTCTAGCAGAGGACAAACGATTTTCCGTAATGGGCCAACTGGGATATCATGTCAAGGGTAGTAGGATTAGAAGTTTCTACAGAGAACCCAATAGTGGTGATTTGAGAAGAATCGTATCTGATACCGAATTCAGGAATCTATCCTTGGTATTGGGAATGAAAAGTGCCTACAGCCTTACCAGTGGAGGAATAAAGGGATACTATCTCCTTGGAATAAGGGGAGATTACAATATCAATTACGCATTCGACCAAAGAACCAATTTTTTCTTTGAGGAGGATGTGAATAAATTCACCTACGGACTAACGATTGGAGGAGGTATAGAATTTCCTATAACCGATCTAATCGGTTCATTCATAGAATTCCAAATCAGCCCGGATGTAAGACCACAGGTTTACTATCCGTCCAATAAGTATTTCATTACGGATTTCAGTGGCAACTCAATCCCTGCACAGGAAACAAGGGTTATCAATACCGTTTTCGAAATCACTATCGGATTCCGTTTTCTCAGGCTGGTGGAATATGTAGAGGATTAGTACAAGCCGCCTTTTCTCTTATAGAGCGTTTAATAAGGAACTTATAAACACAGACCTATTTGAATAAGGTCTCAATTATCAGAATAGAAAAAGGCCTAGACCTTGGATTATGGGGTTATTGAATTGGTTGGACCGGGATGATGTCAAAAGTACTGTCAAACGCATTGCCAGACCCATCTATCGTGCCATCAAGGATAAGAGAATCAATACCATCCTCAAACTCTTACTGGTTTCCATCCTTTTCTACACCATCTACAAACAGGTATTTGCCAAGGATAATATTGATGAACTGTGGCAGGAATTCCTTACCCATTTCACTTATGACAATGCATGGTGGGTCATTGTGGCTGCGTTCATGATGCCTTTGAATTGGGCTATGGAAACAATGAAATGGCAAGTCCTCATCAAGAGAGTGGAAAACGTTCCATTCCTCAAAGCTTTCAAGGGAATTTTCCTAGGAGTTTCATTATCCGTATTCACACCCAATAGAATCGGGGAATATGGTGGCAGGATTCTGGTAGTAAAGCCGGAAAACAACTGGAAAACCATTGTCGCCACCCTGGTCAGCAGTTTCAGTCAACAAATTGCATTACTTTCTACAGGAATTATCGGTTTCATTTTCTTCCTAATGAATTACATCCTTGAAGCCAAGGAATTGGTAGTAGGAGGCGTTGGTTTGCTTGGAGTTGCGCTTATTGTATTCATGCTCATTTGTTATTATAATATCAGATTAGCCATCCCCCTTTTTGAAAGACTACCATATTTCAGGAGATTCTCCAAGCATATGATTGTATTGGAAGAATATTCAAGTCAGGAATTATCACAAGCCCTGCTTTATGCATTCCTGCGTTGCGTTGTGTATACACTCCAGTATTACCTCATCCTTAGATTCTTTGGCATTAATGCCCCATTCCTTGCTGGCATAGCAGGAATTGCTACAATCTTCCTACTGCAAACCAGTATTCCCATGCCTGCCATAGCGGACTTATTTGTGCGAAGCGAAGTAGCCATTTATATCTGGGGATTCTTCACAGACAATGATATCAGTATCTTGGCTTCCACCTTTGGATTATGGTTCCTTAATATCATCATCCCTGCATTACTCGGTATGTTGTTCATATTCTCTGTTAATATCACAGGGTCCCTGGGATTCAGAAAGGATTTGGAAGAATAGTACCATCCCAGTATTCCCTCATTTTGTCTCCAAAATTCTACTCGATATATTTTATCCGAATAATATATCGTTTTGACAGTAAGAATACTATTTACTAGTATTCTCTATTCGTAGATTTGCCACAAAGAAATCATTCACCAAGTATGAAGAAATTTGCAATTAGAATTGTGGTCGTATTAATGTCTTTGATTGCATTCAATACTACCTATGCACAGGTCCTGAATCACCGTTTGGGGCAATTCCTAGTCAAGACTTCCCATCCTATCGAACGGGTTATTCAATCACATCAGGATTTCGAGGGCGTAAGGACGGATTTGAAACTCGTCAAACCTATTGGATTGGATTTCAATATTTATTTATTGGAATTCGATTATGGTAACATTCATGAGGAAAAATTCCTAAGGGCATTGAAAAACCATCCAATGGTGGAAGTGGCTCAGTACAATCATATCCTTAGCAACAGAGCTGTTCCCAATGATACCCAATTCGATGACCAATGGCAATACATCAATACCGGACAATCAGGCGGAACAACCGGAGCGGACATAGATATGGATTTGGCCTGGGATATTGCCACTGGTGGTGTAACTGCATTAGGCGACACCATTGTTGCTGCCATTATCGATGATGGATTCGATTTCAGCCATGAGGATTTCGGAGATAATCTTTGGGTCAATCATGATGAAATTCCCAATGATGGTATAGATAATGACAATGATGGTTATGTGGATGATTACATTGGTTGGAATGCCTATAGTAATGATGACAATATCACAGGAGGTGGACACGGTACACCTGTTACAGGTATCGTGGGTGCCCAAGGAAATAATGGTATCGGTGTGGCTGGAGTGAATTGGGATGTCAAACTCATGATTATCCAGGGAGGTGGAGACGAAGCAGATGCATTAGCTGCTTATGCCTATTGTTTCGCACAAAGAAAGAAATACAACGAGACAGGAGGTCAGGAAGGCGCTTATGTTGTTACGACCAATTCCTCTTGGGGAGTCGATTTCGGACAACCCGCCGATGCTCCGCTTTGGTGTAGCTTCTATGATACCTTGGGTGTTCAGGGTATTGTGAGTTGTGGCGCTACCATTAATGGTAATGAAAACGTGGATATGGTAGGAGACTTACCAACAGCATGTGGTAGTGACTATTTGATTTCAGTTACCAATATGAATGATAACGACCAAAAAGTATCTGGCGCAGGTTATGGTGCTACCACCATTGACCTAGGCGCATTTGGTGCGGATACATGGACGACAGCATTCAACAATTCCTATGGAGGTTTTGGTGGTACTTCAGGAGCTACGCCACATGTGGCAGGTACGGTTGCCCTGATGCACTCTGTTCCTTGTCCTAGTTTTGCTGCATTTGCCAAGAATGATCCCGCAGCTGCCGCATTATTGATTAAACAATACATCCTTGATGGTGTAGATCCCAACATGACATTGGATGGTATCACCGTTACGGGTGGTCGATTGAATGTCGCTAATGCCATGACCCCATTGGTTAGTAATTGTGACCCTAATGGTTGTTTCATTCCTTATTCTGTTACGAATTCTGCCACTACGGATGTTCAGACTGAAATATCATGGAATGTTGGTAATGAAACCACTCAATCTGATTTAAGATATAGAATCCAAGGGGAAACAACTTGGACTGAAGTTCCTAACGTTACATCTCCTTATGTACTTGGTGGATTGGTAGCTTGTAATACTTATGAATATGAATTACTATCCATTTGTGGTAGCGATTCTACTTCATGGACCAATACATTCCTATTCGATACTGATGGTTGTTGCGAACCACCATCAGTAATCAATGCCAGTAACATCACGGATAGTGACGCTACCATCACTTGGTCCTCCGTATTGGCGGCATTGAGTTATGATATTCGTTATAAGGCAGTATCAGATGCCATGTGGACAGAAATGAACCAGACCGCTACCACGGCAATGCTAACGAATCTGGCTGCATGTACTTCCTATGAGGTACAAATCAGAACAAATTGTGATGGTGGAGTAGCAACAGGTTATTCGGATAGCTATATTTTCTCTACTTCAGGGTGTGGTCCTTGTATTGATAATGAATATTGTGAATCCGCTGGTGCTGACTCTGATTTCGAATGGATTGAACGTGTCGAATTCAATACTATTGATAATACTTCTGGCAATGATGATGGTTATGGAAATCACACCGATTATTCTACCAATATCGAAACGGGTATGAGTTATGACATCACGGTAACCCCTGGTTTCTTCGATTATCCATACAATGAATATGTAATGGTTTACATTGATTATAACCAAGATGGCGATTTTGATGATGATAATGAATTGGCATTTGATCCTGGGGAATCTTCCCAAGATCCCATTACAGGTACGATCACAGTACCTACTGATGCAATGGAAGGCCCTACGAGGATGAGGGTTTCCCAAAGATGGAATGAACCTGCTGCTCCTTGTGAGGAAGCATTCGATTATGGTGAGGTAGAGGATTATTGTGTGAATGTGATTGTGAATGTTGTTCCTACCTGTGATGTACCAACCAATATCACATTCTCCAATACGTTGGAGACATCTACGGATGTGGATTGGGAAGATATGCCTAATGCCATCGGATATGAACTGCGTTATCGTATCATGGGTACTGTGGACTGGGACGGAAGTGTGGTATCTGTTTCTAATGCCACTCTAACAGACCTTACGGAATGTGAGGATTATGAATTGGAAATCAAGACCGTATGTGGTTCGAACATATCAGATTTTTCCAATACCAATTCATTCGAAACCATGTGTTCAAGTAGCACGAATAATATCAATGAATTATCATTTTCCATTCGTCCGAATCCAGTGGCGAACCAGCTTCATATCCAATTGGAGGATGGAATCCAATGGACGGCGAACATTATGGATGTTAGTGGAAAAGTACTGCGTTCAGAAATAAGCAATCATTCCCAACATACTATATCCGTTTCTGATTTACCATCTGGTATCTATTTTGTCCAAATCAATCAGGATGGCAAAACGGGTATCCAAAAAGTGGTTAAGCTATAAAGGAATAGTAATGTCGATTAGAAAGCCCTGTTGGAATCCAACAGGGCTTTTTTTTATATCGTCATCTTAATTTTCCGTCCGGGCAATCCCTCCCAATATTCGTCAGAGGATGTAATCCCGTCTTCCGTAATCAACCATAGTATTGGGCTTCTGGGTAATATTGTAGGTGTTAGTCCGTATCCATCCGTAAAATATACTATGGAATCAGGTTGATAGGATGTATTGGCATATTCCATGACAGGTGTAAAATCGGTTCCGCCGCCGCCCTTGACCTCGAAATTCGGATAAGTGCCCAGCAGATATACCCTTTGTAGTTCGGCATCACATTCGGCTACCATAATTTCCACTCCTTGTCTTTGGATATGGCTCATCTCAGAAAAAAAGGTTGAGAGTTCCTTGGGGCTCACACTGCCTGAGGTATCTAATCCTATAAGGATTTTCTGACGTTGTTTGACCTTGATGCCAGGGCTCGTGCCATATCTTTTTGAGGGTCTACGAATCGTGTTCTTGATATACGTCCGCCTACCTGAACCGATAAAGATTCTGAGCATACGCCGCCAGTCCACTTGTTTGGCTTTTTTCTCCAATCGATCCATTATCAATCGGTACAAACTACCGGGTAGGAATCCCTGTAGTTTCTCATCCGTGCGTTCTGCCGCCTGCACCAATGCATCATCCAATGCCGACGACATCATCCTTTGATCCATCCTAGGCGTCTGACTGAATGAGTTCCAGTTCTGATGCTGCTTGAGTTGGTTGTTATTCTCATCCGGAAAATTAGAGGATTCCGAATCGTCATTTTCGATGAGTTCCAAGATTTTCAAATAATAAAAACCTACATCCTTTCCCTTTTCCAATTTCCTTAACTTAGGATACTTATCCAACGTAATCGATTCTTCAGTTAGGAATCGGGGATGAATGTATTGATTGACCACCAAATCCGCAGCCATATCAAAGATGGGTTTATGATGGTAATTATCTTTTACGAATGGATGCTTCAGGGCCAAATGCAATAACTGGTGCTTGAGCAAACCATATTTCTCATCTCCCAATTCCATTTTACCAGCCCAAAAGTCAGGATTCACCAATAGGGATGCCTGATTTTCCAATACCGATAATGAGATACTTTCCGTATCTGCATTAACCGTTCGGAGGAGCCCTGCAAATACATGCCCATAAAAAGGTTCTTCTAGCAATAGCTTAATCCCCGTTTTGGTAATATCATCCTGAATTCTACGAGACATCACGCTAAGGTAAACCTTTATCCTATTTTGACATTCTTATGTATATGAATAAAAAATTGGAGCAGGCATATCAGAACTGGGTAGCAACCAAAACAAAATTCATTCAACGACTGGAACGTATGACTCCATCCCAACTCATCTTCCAAAGTGATGAGAATGAATGGTCACCACTCTTGGTTCTGGACCATATCATCGTCTCGGAAAACAAGGTCATTCTGCGGCTACAAGAAAATTCCGATCAGCAAAAGACGGAGAAAGTAGGCATTAAAAGTAGGCTAGCCAATGCTGCTTTGGCACAATTCTACAAATCAGGAAAGAAAGTAAAAATGCCTATCAAGGGCTTGGAACCATCAGGAAATAATCTGGAGCATTTGAAGCAAACATCCAATCACAACAATGAATCCATGCATACCATGATACAGGGTTTCCCTGAACACAAACTTCGCTCATCTGTGTTCAAACATCCTGTATCTGGACATATGACAATGCAACATACAATTGAGTTTCTGGAAAATCATATCCTACATCACGTCCATCAGCTGAATCGTATAGAACGTCATGCTAATTACCCTCACAATTAGTACATGTATCCTAACATATCCAATTGATTTCCTCTTATAGGCTGTCCTGTCAAGGATTTGACCATCAGGTGGGCATCATCTATCTTTTCATGGCCAATACCTAATGTTTGGTGCTGATCTATTTTCAACCATTTCACATGTACATCCATGATTTCGAATCCATGTTTAAGGTAAATATTCGGGTCATCCGTAACAAGGAATATCCCATCCACCTTATGATTGAATCGGGTTCCCATTTCCAACATTCGAAGTAGGAGCGCTGCTCCCATTCCTTTCCCCCTATAATTCCTATTCACACAAAAGTCCACCACTCCCAACATGGCTACATTATGACCATCAATGCTCATCATCCTTAGATCCATGCCCAGATGACCTATCACCCGGCCATGTTCTGTTCCTATGAGTCTATAATGGGGCATTTGTTTGAAATAATCCCTTCCGTGATACCCAATTCCCTCAAAACAATCCTCCAAAAGTGCATTGATTTGTTTTGAAAGGTTAGCCTCTATTTCTAATTCGTAATAGAATTTAATCTCCATTTGTAACGTTTATCTCTCGCTGCGTATAAATTTCATATATTTTAATCGATTCTTATTTCAATATCAATGTGAATCTGTTATTTTCGAAACATTGCAATACCTAAATATTATTATGAAAAGTACATTATTTTCTTTCCTATTGACCTTTACCACAGCAACGGTTTTCCTAATGAGTTGTAGCGCACCCGCTCCTGATACAAAGGAACAATATCTTAAGGACTATTCTGCATTCATCCAGGACCTCAAGGAGAATAAAGATAATTTATCAGAGGAACAATGGGCTGAAAAAGACAAACAATTCAAAGCATTCAGTGATGAACTATTCAATCAGTACAAGGATGAAATGGGAGCATTGGAAAAGATCAATGTAGGCAAGCATGCATTCCAATACACTCGGTTACGAGGCATGAATGCATTCAAGAATATTAGTGAGAGTGGCGAGTTGGATGAAGCGATCAAAGACATTAAGGATGTAGTGAATAGTGGCGAAATAGAAGATGCCATTAATGAATTCAAGAATGTTTGGAATGACGATATGAAAGGGGATTTCGAGCAAGCATTTTCTGAATTGCAAAATGTTTGGGACGACGACCTAAAGGGTCAACTCGGAAGTTCGTTGGATGAAATCAAGGCAGCCCTTGAAGATGAGGACCTACAGGTGGAAATCAATGGGAAGGTTGAGGAACTCAAGGCTGTCCTAGAAGATGAGGAAGTAAAGGGCAAGGTCAAGGATATTATCACTGAACTAAAAGGTGTACTTGAAAAGGCCGAACAAGAATTGGAAAAGTAGATATTTCCTTAATGAATACACATTAAGAGGGCTGTCTTGGAACGTATCCAAGACAGCCCTCTTATTTTTTATACAAAATTTTCAATAAATATTGAAAGTATGATTTTTTCCCCTTATTTTTGTGTATGAATAAAGAAATTTGGTTACTTAGCCGATTCTTATGCAATACTCATTAGAAACTAGGGATACTTTCGCCATTTACAGGCTTCCGAATGAAGAACACCACTTCCTCATTCAAGCCAACAAGGAAGATGTCATTCCTTTCCACGAGTTGGATAATGAACCCGCATTCGTATTCCATCCTTTTGAAGAATCAGTAGCTTCCCCTGCACTGGCCCTCAAGGCTAATAACATTCACATCAATCCAAAGTTCAGCTTCAAGAGTATACATCAGGGTTCTCCCTATTACATTTCGGAGCCCGAATACATTCCACTTTTGGAGGGTTTTGTAGATCATATACAAAATGGGGCTTTCCATAAGGCCATTTGCTCCAGAATCATTCGTAAGGAAATGCATGTTGAGGATTTGTATCCCTTATTCATTCGATTGAAGGAACAGTATCCTTTTGCATTCATTTACCTCATCAATATTCCTGATGTCGGATGTTGGATGGGAGCAACACCAGAAATCTTGTTGACAGACCATGACAAGATGGGTGAAACAGTAGCACTTGCTGGTACCAGGCCACTTAGTAGCACGGAAGATTGGGGTAAGAAAGAAATCATCGAACAGCAGATGGTCGAACGCTACATGGCCAACATCCTCATCCGCCGTAAGAAAAGCTTCCAAAAACTCGGACCTTTCACGGTCAAAGCTGGACGCGTAATGCACCTCAAGACCCGTTTCAGATTCCCATTGGAGAGTAATTGGAAAGATGTTGCATTGGATATCCATCCTAGTCCAGCCGTCTGTGGATTACCCAAAGAGAAAGCCAAGGCATTCATCCATGATACAGAACCTCACGAAAGGGCCTATTATTGTGGTTTCCTAGGGCCTGTCAATATGAATGGAAAAACAGATTTATTTGTCAACCTTCGTTGTATGCAGGTGTTTAATGATACCTTTGCACTATATGTAGGCGGAGGAATCACGGCCGATTCCATTCCTCAGAAAGAATTAGAGGAAACAATATGGAAATCCCGTACCTTATCAGACATCATAGAAGAAGTTTATTGTGAACCACATCTTATCGGATAAACCAGGGGTTAGAAACCTCGTTGAAATTTGTGCCGCCAAAGGCATCCGATATGTCATTATTTCCCCTGGTTCAAGGAACGCGCCACTCAATATATCATTCAATGAACATGGTGCTTTTACCTGTCTGAGTATTCCTGACGAGAGGTGTGCAGCTTTTGTTGCTATGGGAATAGCTCAACAAACCGGGATTCCTGCCATCGTTACCTGTACATCGGGAAGCGCAGCCCTCAATTTTGCTCCTGCAATCAGCGAGGCATTCTATCAAAAAATCCCAATGATTGTCCTTACAGCAGACCGGCCTGACGAATGGATCAATCAAGGTGAGGGACAATCCATTAACCAAAGGAATATCTATCACAACTATATCCTTAAGGATTATCACCTGCATCTTGACACTCAGGATCAGGATAACAACTGGTCAAACAATAGGATGATTTGCGAGGCCATTGACATTTCAGCATCACAACAAGGCCCTGTGCACATCAATATGCCATTCAGGGAACCCCTATATGGCAAAAGGGATTATACCAATGTATCTTTACCCAAGATACACCAACTACAAAAAACCGAATTTTCGTTGGATTCATTTACCATGGAAAAATGCAGCCAACAATTCAATTCGACAGCAAAGGTGATGATTCTATGCGGACTCATTCCTAGAAAAAATACCGAATTGCAACAATATATCGAGTCCCTGAGCTCAAAGGCTGTTGTTCTTTCAGAGACGACTTCCAATATTCAAGGAAAAGGAATTCACCACCATATTGACGCCTTACTCACCCAATATGATAAGGAGGCTTTCAAACCCGACTTATTGATTACGATTGGTCATTCATTCATATCAAAAAAAATCAAGCTATGGCTAAGGGAATTCGGGCCTGATGACCATTGGCATATATCAGAAGATGAACAGGCACAGGATGTTTTCCAAGCATTGACGAAGCACCTTAGGCTTTCGCCCAATGATTTTTTCAGACAACTATCACTGGCTGACAATCCAGATAAAACATATCCCCAATTGTGGAAAAACCATGCTGTAAGGGTATCTCGGAAACATCACCAATTTATGGATTCCTGTCCTTGGTCCGATTTCAAGGCCTTTTCCATAATCCTACCTCATCTACCACAATATACTAACCTACACATGGGGAATTCATCCCCTGTACGCTATATCCAATTATTCCCCGTAAGGGAAGACATTCTTTATAATGGCAATCGGGGAGTCAGTGGAATAGATGGCAGTACATCCACGGCAATGGGAGCTGCATATCTCTCGGGGCAACCCACTACACTCATTTCCGGAGACATTGCCTTTTTCTATGATTCGAATGCTTTCTGGAACCATCACCTTACGGGTAATCTTAGGATAATTGTTATCAATAACCAAGGGGGAGGTATCTTCCGATTGATTGCGGGGCCGCCCAGTACGGGACAACTAGAGGAATTTTTTGAAACCAAGCATGATTTCAAAGCCAAGGGCATTTGTGATACTTTCCATATTCCTTATTATTTTGCGGAAAATTCGGAGGAACTGGAAGCAATTCTACCCCAATTCTATGCTCCTCAAAATAATGATAGACCTGCCGTTTTGGAAATATTCACACCAAGGGAAATCAATGATTCAGTCTTTAGGGACTATTACCATAATTTGAAATAAAATCTAGTTATACATGTCAGATATCAATTGGAAAATAGCCAAGGAATACGAGGACATTACCTATAAGAAATGTAATGGAGTAGCCCGTATTGCATTCAACAGACCAGAGGTAAGGAATGCATTCCGTCCCAAAACCGTAGGAGAATTGCTGGATGCTTTCCATGATGCAAGGGAAGACCGTACAATTGGCGTGATTTTACTTTCAGGAGAGGGGCCATCTCCCAAAGATGGAGGATGGGCATTCTGCTCAGGAGGCGACCAACGTGTCAGGGGTAAGAGAGGTTATGAGGGAGGCGATGGTGTCGGACGACTGAATATCCTTGAAGTACAGCGATTGATTCGTTTTATGAATAAGGCCGTCATCTGTGTTGTTCCAGGTTGGGCTGTTGGTGGTGGACATTCACTACATGTTGTTTGTGACCTAACACTAGCCAGTAAGGAACATGCTATTTTCAAGCAGACAGATGCGGATGTAGCCAGTTATGATGCAGGATATGGTTCTGCTTATCTGGCCAGACAGGTAGGTCAGAAAAGAGCGAGGGAAATCTTTTTCCTTGGAAGAAATTATTCTGCCCAAGAAGCGTTTGAAATGGGAATGGTCAATGCCGTCATTCCGCATGACGAATTAGAAGATGAAGCATACAGGTGGGCTCAGGAAATTCTAGGAAAAAGTCCGATGGCCATCAAAATGCTCAAGTTTGCATTCAACCTTATTGATGACGGATTGGTTGGTCAGCAAATATTTGCAGGTGAAGCCACCAGATTGGGTTATATGACGGACGAAGCAGAAGAAGGTAGGAATGCTTTCTTGGAGAAAAGGAAACCCAATTGGGATGATTTCCCGAAATTCCCATAGTAATGGGAATCCCTTAATGATAAAAGGAGCATAACGTAATGTTATGCTCCTTTTCTTGTTATCTATTCTACTCCTTTCTTCTCCGATTGGGGAATCAAGGCTTGTATGGAACTTTGGATACCCCTGGATTTGACCCTCATTTGTTGTTCTATTCCGAATGCATCCCCCCTCATTGACTCTAACTCATCCTGAAGTAGGGAAGTAATATCCGAAAGTCTGACCTTTTGTGGATTATGGTAATAAACCGTTTGGGAATCAATGATGCTATTCATCCCATTATTCTTTCCTTCCTCTACAATCCAACCTGTCAAGCTATGTTCCACATATACATGTATCAGGTCTATTCGTTCCTTGTTCTCAATGTCAATGGTTTCTGCAATCCTTACTATTTCCTGTTCTACTTCCCTCATTTTAACACCAAGGGCCTCTTGAATCTCCGTGCTTCCTGTTGCTTTTTCGTATTCCCTTTCAAAAGAGGACAGCATCTGTTCGCCTACACTAGCTATCATGATATTTTCCTTGTGAAAAAGGGATTGCCTTACCGAATCCAGATACCTAAATTCCTTGGATACACCTATTAGGCTATCCATATTCACAACACCGATGGTTTGGGTCTGAGCTTGGGTGATCTGAGGCAGGACAAAGAGGATTAAAATGATTAGAAATCGCATTTGTACTGTGTTTACTTACTTATCTTTACGCTAAAATCGCTTTTCCTTTGGACATTTCCCACATATTAGACCGTTCTTTTTATAATCGTAACAATGTGGTTACGGTAGCAAAGGAGTTATTAGGGAAATTTTTAGTCACAAATTTCGACGGACAACTTACGTCAGGGATGATAGTTGAAACCGAAGCCTACCGCGGAAAAGATGACAAAGCTTGTCACGCATATCCAGATAAAAAAACGAAAAGAACAGCGGTTATGTTTGAGGAAGGAGGGATATCATATGTGTATCTTTGTTACGGAGTCCATCATCTTTTCAATGTAATCACATCCGAAAAAGATGTATGTAATGGTGTCCTTATCAGGGCTATCGAACCCAAAGAAGGCATTGATGTAATGCTAAAAAGAAGGAAAAAAGAAAAGATGACCACCACCCTTACTTCGGGCCCGGGGACATTAAGCCAGGCAATGGGATTACAATTCCAACACCACGATGCATTAGATATCACTACGAAGCAAAATGGATTATGGTTGGAGGATAGAGGTATTCTGATTCAACAAGATCAGATTATTGAGAGTCGTAGGGTAGGTGTGGACTTTGCGGGTGATTGTGCCCTGAGGGATTGGCGATTCAGGATTAAGGATAATCCTTGGACCAGTAAGGGAAAAGGTAAAGGAGAATAACAATTATGAGTATCAGGAATGAAATGGACATCAAGGAATTCGACCAATTATCAGAACGCCTGAAAAAATGGAGACTGATTCTGGGTAAGGGTGCGGACCCTCAAGGGGAGTCCAATCTTGAGGGTGAGGCCAAAGGCATGGACGAAACCCTTGAAGCCTTGTATGATAATGAAAGGCAAGGAGGACTGGGTAATTCTTCCCCTAACATCAATCGTTGGCTGGGGGATATCAGAAAGTACTTTCCTACCTCCATCGTTCAGATTATGCAGAAAGATGCCATGGAACGACTCGGATTGAAAGAGATGCTCCTAGAACCTGAAATGCTGGAATCTGTGGAACCGGATGTGGACCTTGTGGGAACATTACTCTCCCTGAATAAAATCATGCCCAACAAGACAAGGGAAACAGCAAGAAAAGTCGTGCACAAAGTGGTCATGGAATTGGAGAAAAGACTTTCCAATAAAATGCGGGAAGCCGTCGAGGGAGCATTGAACAGAAGTGTCAGGAACAGAAGGCCCAAACTCAACGAAATGGATTGGCACAGAACCATTCGTGCCAATATGAAACATTACCAAAAAGATTATAAGACCATCATTCCAGAGCAACTTTGGGGATACGGAAGAAAAGGACAATCATTAAAACACGTCATTCTACTGGTAGACCAATCGGGTTCGATGGCCTCATCCTTGGTTTATGCGGGTGTATTCGGAGCGGTCATGGCATCCCTTAAGTCCGTTAAGACCCATATGGTCGTTTTCGACACGAATGTTGTAGACCTTACAGAAGAACTCTCTGACCCTGTGGAGTTACTTTTCGGAACCCAATTAGGAGGAGGAACGGATATCAACAAGGCGTTGACCTATGCAGAGCAACTCATTACACAGCCCAATGATACGATACTTGTTCTTATTTCTGACTTGTTCGAGGGCGGAAACGAAAGGGAAATGTTGGGTAGAGCTGCCAGAATCCAGAACTCAGGTGTTTCATTCATTACCCTTCTCGCCCTTAGTGATGAAGGCGCCCCTGGATACGATAAGGGAATAGCCAATCGATTCTACTCCTTGGATATCCCCACTTTTGCATGTACACCAGATCAGTTTCCGGACCTAATGGCTGCAGCAATGAAAAAAGATGATATCAGTGCATGGATGTCCAGGAATAATATTGTCAGGAAATAATAAAAGGGCAGTGGATTTGATACCACTGCCCTTTTATCTTATCATCATCTGCCGGTTAAATACTGGATTTCACCTTGGATTTCAATTGGTGCTTGGACATGGCTCCGGATTGTTGCCATAGGATTTTGCCTCCCTTGAACAACACAAAAGTAGGAACGCCCCTTACCTTGAACTTAGCTGCTACCTTTTGGTTCTTATCCACGTCTACCTTGAGGATTCTTACCTCATCCCCCATTTCTTTCGACAACTCCTTCAATACAGGATGCATCACCTTGCAAGGGCCACACCATGTGGCATAAAAATCCACTAGTGTCGGTTTGTCTTCATTGATGATATTCCAAAAATTCTTCTTCGCCATGGTTGGGACATTGAAATTGATTTACAAGATACCCAAAGAACAACCTCAACTTGATTTTAGTTGCAATCACCCTCTAACTGAGCAATCCAATCATATATCAGTTGGATTCCCTCATCGTGGTTTACGGAACGGCCCAACTCTGGCATCATTACATCCAATTCGGTAGAATTCATACGATAATGCATTATGGAATTCTCTGGCTCACCGGGTACAATCCCGAATTGCAAACCGCCACTTCCCTGACCTGCCGCAATCGGAGGCTTACATATTCCCAATGTATAGCTATCCATTTCTTCTATTGTCAATGTCAGGCCCGTATTCTTGGCTGGTCCCAAGGGATTATGGCAATGACCACAATTCACATCCAAGTAGGTTCTCGCCCTAAAGTTCAATTCCTCAGCAGGGTCATCGTATACGGCAGCCCTTGGCCTTGAACCTATTCCGGGTACATTCTGAAGATAATCCATTTCTACCCATTTATCGAGTTGGTTCATGGTACCATCCTCATAATCATAATCCTTGTTCAGGTTTCTTGCCTTGGGGCCCAAGGGCAATAGTACATTATCCAAATTATGGCATCCCGTACATTCATTCCTATTGGGGATATGATAATAAGTACTTCGTTCCGTACCATCATAGTGCGTCCAGTCTACCAATATATCACCTCCTACCAAGGAAAATTCGGCATCCGTCTGTGCCTCATTCCATACATAAGAAATAGGTTGCCATGCTGTATCCTGCTTGACTAATAGTCTGGTCTCAAGGATTCTTCTTCCTTGTGATGGATTAGTAAAATCATTATCAAAGTAAAAATTCTTTATGATAATCGTTCCCAAAGGGAAATCCATGGCATCATGGTCGGAGTAGGTTGCTGTCCTTCCTTTCGGTATCCAGATGAATCGTGCTTTCTGTGCATAATCGGAAAACAATGGTGTATTCAAATCATAGGGCAACACCCTATCAGCAGGCATCAAATCTGACATATCCCCAGTGAAGAACTGATAATCGGATAAATTGTCATACGGTAAATTTTCCAATACGATGGGCAAATCACCATCCTCATCATTCTGACAGGCATTGGGAATAATGACAATCATTCCGATTATCATCATGAACAATCCCCAACGCAACATTTTAATCCACATACCCTTTTATTTTTATTAAAATTACCAATAAATAAGAGGTTGTCCAACCCATATGATTGGACAACCTCTCATTCTAACCCTTAGAGGATAACTTTCTATGGTGTCGGAGCATTGATGCTTGTCTCAGACAAACGCTCATGCTGACACAAGTAAGGAGTAACATCCTCGTTCAATGCGAATCCAGCATCGGCATTCAAATCAACGAAATCCTCATTCGCCTGATTTTCGATACAAAGGACATTTGCTCCAGCCAAGTCAGGATTCTCCCAACCATCATAAATGAAATGTGGCAAGTCACCATCGGAGTAGAATGCAACTAGGAAGTTACCCATATCGGTTTGTTCTGTAGGCAAGTCATTGGTCCTGGACATGGTATTGTCATGGATATGAATTTGCTCACAATATGGGATATAGTTCTCATCCTCCCAAGTCAGTCCACCCAATGCAGCCACTACATTGTAACTGATAACACCGATTCCCATCACATTATTATTTGTGATCGTATTATTGAATACCTCTACTTCCTTAGCGGCCAAAATCATAATTCCTGTACCTGAAGGTACACTTCCCACAATGTTTCCAGCGGGAGCGAAATTAGGATGACTATTGCTCGAAAGAGTATTATTGTAAACCCTGTGATGGTTTCCGTTCACCAACGTCAGTCCCGGTAGGTCGAATATCAATATTCCACCAGTGTTATTCATGGCCGTATTATTGAACACTTCGGAGAACTTACTATTCTCAATCTCGATACCTGCTACGTTTTCCTCTACCCTTGAGTTCTTAACATGGATAAATTCGGACTGCCCTACATAGATACCTGCATCAGATGCTCCTCTTACATAGCAATCATCAATGTTGACATGCTTACATAATACAGGATACAAACCATAAGCTCCATTATCCTGACTCACATCTCCAGTCCATACAGCTCCTACCTGATAGAATGTGATACCTTCGCAATCTGTTGCCTTGATACCATCACCCTCTGCATTCTGAACCGTAAATCCGTTCATTAATACCATATCACTGTTGGTAATCTTGATTCCCTCAGCACCAGATATCTGATCCGTGAAGTCAAGGATGGTTTCATTCATTCCTGCTCCCTCTATTACCAAATTGGTCTTACTATCCACGCTCAATGTAGATGTGAATGTGAATGTACCAGGACCAAACACAATCTTATCACCATCTTCAAAGAGAATCATTGCTTCCTGAACATCTGCTTGTGTAGCAGTTGAGGCTTCGAACGTGTACGTTGTGGATGTATCCTCTGGCGTATCATCCTTACATGAGCTTATTGCAATAGCCACAATAGCCAGTAGCCCTAAAAGGTTTCTAAATTTGATCATCTTAAATTTTTCGTTTGAATAAAGTATTAGGTAAAATCGAGAATGTAACCATCCCGACAACTCAATATAACAAAGGATTATTACTTATTGAAATATGTCCCAATCCAATTCAATTGTCGTTCAGCCATCTAATTCAAAAATTACATTCCATTAAATTTGTGGCACACAATGTGAATATCATTACACCTAATTAATCCATAAATTTGGCTCTATGAAAAATCATTTTTTTACACTTTTACTCATCACCTTATCCATTCCTGCACTTCAGGCCCAAACCGTACCTGAAGTACAACAAACCCTAATTACCAAGGTCACTGCCACATGGTGTATCAATTGTGGTACATGGGGATGGACATTCTATGAAAACCTCTCCGAGGACAATGATGACAAAGCGCTCTTAATCAAGGCACACTATAGTGGTGATTTGATGAATACGGCAGGACAGGAAATGGGAGATAATTTCAATGCATTCGGACAGCCTCGCTTCATCCTCAACAATACTGACCTTAATGCCAATAGTAGCAACATGAACAATCTGAGGTCATCCGCCCAAGCTACCGTTAGTGAGAACCATACCCAATCCCCGATAGCTAATGCAGGTGTTTATGCAGTTCAGAACGGTAATCAGCTGAACTTTACAGTAAGAACAGAATTCTTCCAGGCTACCTCGGGTAATTATTACACGGATGTCTACTTGGTTGAGGATAATGTTATCGCTAGCCAATCAGGTCAGGGTAGTAATACTTCCCATCAGGATATCCTTAGGAGCACGGGTTCAGGAAGCACATTCGGTAATCTTGTAGCAAGTGGCAATATCAATGCAGGAATGGATGCAACACAGACTTTCACTGTGGATATCAACAGTGATTGGAATGTGGATAATATGGAATTCATGGCAATTGTTTGGTCTGAGGATAATGGCACTTATACTTTTGTCAATGGGAGCTCCACAACATTGGCCAATTCAACAGCAGTGGAGGATATAGCGGATGATATCCAGCTCTCTGTTTATCCAACACTAACATCCACACTTACGAATATCTCATTGGATTTGCAAAAGTCCGAATTCATGTCTATTTCGCTTTATAATTTACAAGGACAGGAGGTCAGGAAAATTCAAGCGGGTAATCTGGCTACAGGACAGCATAACTTTGTTGTGGAGAAAGAGAACCTAAGTTCAGGTACTTATATTCTTTCCATTCAGAATGACAGAGGGGTAGCTACGGAAAAAATCGTATTCCAATAGGACTGGAAGTATCTTTTAAATTCCTCTTATGGAAGAACAGGGTTCATGTGATGATCACATGAACCCTGTTCTTTTTCATTATCATACATCCATTGATATTCCTCAATCTTATATCTAATATTGATTATCTTGAATGATATATTCCACCTATTGTATTGAGCCTTGAACATAACATATTAGACTATTCTTCTTCCAAGGACTTCATTCCTCCCGGAGAGACATTATTATGGGAAGAAGATATAAATGGGCAATCATTGTCTTATTTACTTTTCCATCGAAGAAAGAAGGGGTGGATGCCCTTAGGAGAATGGATTTTCAATGTTGGTGTTATCTATCTGGCCGTATTGTTACTTTCTACTTCTTTCACCACTGTCATTCTAATCTTCATCCTCCTAGGCACCGTAGTACCTGCTATCCTTAGTTTTATAACGGACAAAGGATGGAAAACGATAGGGAAGGACTCCTTGGTATATGTAAAATTCATTCTCAGACACGAAATCATTTTCTTTATTGGATTAGCCTTATGTGTTTCCATATCAATCAGCCCTTGGGGATTGGTACTGATTCCTTTGGGGCCCATATTCTCATTCATTACATATCTACAAGGATATATATCCAAAGTGGGTGTTTCCAATAAGCACCTGATTATTCAGAAAGGGTATTTTTCCAAGAAAAACCATCACGTTCCCTTACACGAATTGGTCACTGCTTATGCTTACCCCTTTCGCTTGAACATCAAGTATTTTTCTCTCGTATGGTTTGATAAGAGGATTCCATCAAATATTACTGATTCCTTGCTCCAATTGGGTCCCATTATGGATTGGGAAGCATTCCAACGCATATTGGTTGAATATTCCAGAGGGAACCAACAGTATCATCATGAAAAATTGAAACGTTTCCTTGGCAAGCACCGAAGAATGAAATTCCATACCGACGATATGTTGGAGCATAGAGAAAGATGTCTTTGGGTGAATGAAAAAGATGTTCCCTATTATTCCAACAAGCAATGTTATTGGTTGACTGATAAGAAAATCATTTACCTATATGCCAGAAAGTGCATCATCATACCCTATGATAAGATTGCTCGTATTGCAACGAACAAAGGTCATGTACTCAGGATTTCCCTGGTAGATGGGTTTACCATTCATAAAACCAAGAAAGGACAAAAACGCCTATTCATGAATTTCAGTAACCAAGAAGAATTGGAGCAGATTTATGATATCATTGAACAACAAATCACAGATTCTATTTCTTGACATACTGGGTAAGGATAACGATGTGCTGTCCATCCACCTTTCCTTCTATATAATTCGCATTATTCGGGTCTAATCGAATTCTCCTGACAGCCGTACCTCTCTTTGCCACCAAAGAAGAACCCTTTACATTCAAATCCTTGATGAGTGTTACGGTATCTCCGTTTTGTAGAATATTTCCATTGCTATCTACATGTACGACCTTGTTGACTCCCAATTCAGCCCATTCCCTTGTAGCATCTTCCATATACATCATCTCCTTGAGGTCCTGGGCCCAGCCCTCATCATTCAAATGCTGGAGCATCCTGTATGCCACGACCTGAACAGCCGGAGTAGCATTCCAAGCACTGTCGTTGAGACACCTCCAATGATTGACATCCCAATCAGAGGTCTTTTCCACTTCCGTAGCACATTTATGACAAACAGCAACTTGTTCGTCTTCCGTTTCTCCTGTCTTGGGAGGAACATTGTATGCCTGCAATTCATTTTCGGCACTACACAACTCGCATTTGGAATCACATCGGTTTCTTAGGTTAGTGGATATACTCATGATTTGGATTTAATAAAATGGAAGCATGTTGCTCTCACAAAAGTACAAGTTCCGAACCGATATTAATGGTTGGTGTTACTTCCCGATACAGAATCGAGAAAATATGGAATCCAACAAATCGTCCGTACTGATTTCTCCTGTAATCTCTCCTAGGTATTGTAAGGCATGACGAATATCCATTGCCACAAAATCACCCGAAATACCCATACTCAGATTATCTAGTGCCTGCTGTAAGGATGCATAGGCTCCTTGGAGTGCATCATAATGACGGACATTACTGACAATGGTAGAATCCAAATTCAATTTGCCATCCAATACGGCATGATACAAAGCATCTTTCAATGCCTTGACATTATCATGATTCTTTGCTGCTATATGAATGATGGGATATTTTGTTTCTATGTATTCCCAATCGACATTCCTATCCTGTCCCCTTTGTCCTTGGGAAAGTTCGGTTCTTTCATAATCCGAAAGTTCGAAGTATGCATCTGTCTTATTCCCTACAAGAATGATATTCAGCCCATCATGAACCAATTTCTTGATGTCATTCCAGACATGGTCCGAATTCATATCCGTTCTGTCAAAGACATAAACCAAGAGGGTAGACTGCTTGATTTTCTCAAGTGCTTTCTCCACACCTATGGCTTCGATTTTATCTGAGGCATCACGGATACCTGCCGTATCTATCAATCGAAAAGTCACACCATTGATATTGAGGGTTTCCTCGATGGTGTCCCTTGTAGTACCTGCGATTTCGGACACAATGGCTCGTTCCTCATTCAGCATGGCATTCAACAATGTGGATTTCCCTGCATTGGGTCTGCCTGCAATCACGGTATTGATACCTTCTTTGATGGCATTTCCCAAATCAAAGGAACTCATCAGATTCTTGATGTAGGAATGTATCTTAAGAATCAGTTGTTTCAATTTGTCCCTATCGGCAAATTCCACATCTTCTTCGCCAAAATCCAATTCGAGTTCTATCAAAGCGGCAAAATCAATGAGTTCTTGTCTTAACTTACTGATTTCATTCGTTATTCCGCCCCGCATTTGTTTCATGGCAATGGCATGGCTCGAAGCAGATTCAGATGCAATCAAATCCGCAACGGCTTCGGCTTGGGACAAATCCATCTTACCATTCAGGAATGCCCTTAGCGTGAATTCTCCCGGCTGGGCTGTCCTTGCTCCTTTCCTAACCAATAGTTGGAGTACCTGCTGGATGATATATGATGATCCATGACATGAAATTTCACATACATCCTCTCCTGTATAGGACTTGGGATTCTTGAATAGGGTAACAAGAACCTCATCAATAATATGTCCCTGCTCATTCTTAATGGTGCCGAAATGAGCCGTATGTGTGGGTTGATTCACTAACTTTTTGCCAAAGAATACATCATCACAAATAGCGATAGCTTCCGGCCCCGACAATCTAACCACACCAATGGCACCCTCTCCCTGGGGAGTGGATAATGCTACTATCGTATCAGCCAAATGTTTCAAAGGATATTATTTTTCCAAGGACCAGGTTGTACCTTCCTTGCTATCTTTCAAACGAATCTTCAATGCATTGAGTTGGTCCCGAATCTGATCGGAAGTCCCCCAGTCTTTCTTAGCTCTGGCATCCTTGCGGATATCCATAATCAGATTCATCAAACCATCCAATACCGCTCCATCCTTATCGGCGGCAGCGGCAGTCTCGTCCATTAAACCAAAAATATCAAAAAGGAATTCCTTGAATACTTTTTGTAATCGTTCTAATGTACTGGCAGAAATGGTATTGAGAGCTATATGCCCGGACTTGAATGAATTGATTTTATTCACAAGCGGAAATAATCTGGATAAGGCCTTGGGAGTATTGAAATCATCATCCATATCTACCAGTGCTTGGTCCATCAAGTCGTTGACTTCCTTGTCCTCAACTGTCAGGGCCTCAGCTCCATTGTATACCAATTCCTGTAAGGTCTTATTTCCCTCCATCAACTTATAATAGCCTTTTTCGGCTGCAGCCAATGCATCATCACTCAAGTCCAATGTACTCCTATAGTGAGCCATTAGCATAAAGAACCTGACTACCATTGGGCTATACCCTTTGGTGAATATTTCATTATTACCTGAGAATAGTTCTTCTGGCATGATGGAATTGCTCTTACCTGTTTCAGGGTCGATGGACTTACTCATTTTCTTTCCATTCAACAACAGCATATCACCGTGCATCCAATATTTCACAGGCATGGTTCCGCATGCTCCGCAATTTTGGGCAATTTCATTTTCATGATGTGGGAATTTCAAATCCTCACCTCCTCCATGTATATCAAACTTAGAGCCCAAGTACTTGGTACTCATAGCTGAACATTCCAGATGCCATCCCGGAAAACCCTCTCCCCATGGAGAATCCCACTTCTGCAAGGTGTTTTCCTCTGCACGAATCCATATGGCAAAATCAGCCGAGTGCTTTTTCTCTCCCTGATTCTTCAGTTCCCTTGATTCGGATAACATATCGTCCAGGTTACGTCCGGACAACTGCCCGTAGACATCCTTTTCCTGAGCGAACTTCACCGTATCAAAATAAACGGAACCGTCCACCTCATAGGCATAGCCATTATCCAATATATCCTGAACCATTTTGATTTGTTCGGTGATATGGCCCGTAGCTCTTGGTTCGATATTCGGTGGGAGATTATTGAACTTATCCATCATGTGATGGAATCCGACGGTGTACTTATGTGCTACTTCCATCGGTTCCAATTTCAATGCCTTGGCGGTCTTTGCCATCTTATCCTCTGCGCCTATATCCGCATCACCTACCAAGTGTCCGGCATCAGTGATATTCCTAACATACCTTACCTTATACCCTTTGTACATCAGATATCTATAAACAACATCAAAGCTGGTGAAAGAACGGCAATTCCCCAAATGGACATCACTGTAAACAGTAGGGCCACATACATACAATCCGACTAGTTCGGGATTGGTGGGAACGAATTCTTCTTTCTTTTTTGATAGACTGTTATAAATATGTAAGGGATTCATTGAAGATAAAATTTTTCGTTTTCTGTTAGCTGGCAAAATTAAGTCTCTTTTTCTTCAAATGCCATTCATTCCAATATGAATTCAATAGGTAAAAGTAAAAATGCCCTAGGAATGAATTCCCTAAGGCATTTTGGGTAAAGATTCGGCATTACTGTGAGCCTTTGATATCCAATAGGATAACTCACGGGATAGCCCAATAGTTCCTTATGTAGTTCTGATATAATTGCTGCTTCAACTAAAACGGCGGTTAACGTTCCGCTTCCTGTGCTTTTCTTTCTTCTTCCAAGAATAAACGTACGACATTCATCACATTATCGACCTTATCATAATTGATATGATAATAAATGAATTTCCCTTCTCTTTTTGTGGATACAATACCTGCATTACGGAGAATGCGGAGGTGTTGGGAAGTGATGGATTGTTCTAGTTTAAGAGTGTTGTAGATCTTGTTCACATTGATGTTGTCGTTCTCATCAATGAACTGTAGAATTTGCATTCGCAGGGGATGGCAGAGTGCCCTGAGAATTTCGCTAGATATACGGAGTTGCCCGTTATCTATCTTCGGTTTAGTATTTCCCATTTTTGTAAATGTTGTTTAGTCACAGCAGAATACACAATTTTAACTGATTTATGTTTATTCTTCAAATACAAATGCAGAAAAATGCCGAAACATAGCAAGTTACGGCATTTTTAAGCTCTATATTAAAAGTTTCTCTACTGTGATAGCAACATTTTACTGTGCCAATTCCTCTATAAGGCGGGATATTTGGCTGATACGTTCGTGGTCCAAGGAGTAATAGATGTACTTGCCTTCCCTGTTCGTCACAACAACTCCGGCTTTTCTTAGGATAGCCAGGTGTTGGGATGCTACAGACTGTTCCAAACGTAGCTTGATATAGATTTCAGTTACAGTCATCTGTGGAGTTTCCTCCAATAAATCAATGATGGACTGCCTCAACTTGTGGTTAACTGCGCGAAGTACTAGGACCGCTCGTCTTAACTCGGAGTAATCTAACTGTACAGATCTGTTCCCACGATCCAAAACAACTGTTTCGTTCTTCTGCTTTCTCATTAGTTTCAAATTTAGCGTTTAGTTAAAAATTCGTTTAGTGTACATATATGAATTTTCAATAACTATGCCAACAAACATATATCTTAAAAAACGTCAACTAAACCAGTGTGATTATAAGCCTGTTTTTCATTACATTATATACTAATAAAAGAAGATTATGGTCATAATCTTTTCTTAGGTTTTGTAATGAAAGGGGCTTTTATATAAAGGGGA
Source organism: Saprospiraceae bacterium (assembly GCA_020631355.1). GTDB lineage: Bacteria > Bacteroidota > Bacteroidia > Chitinophagales > Saprospiraceae > JAHDCE01. The sequence continues at coordinate 481,176 of JAHDHL010000001.1, forward strand.
GTTGCGTATGCTATGTCTTCAAATATAGCATTTTTATATGCTTCGTATGACAAAAAAATCATATTTATTGCGGAGCATGCCGTGTTTTTAACAACTACATTACTTGACTCTACCACTTGTGGCATCTTGAAAGCCCCATTGCCACAGAATATGACTTGTCGTTCAGATAGTACTTCTTGGAATGCGGTATCATCCAGTACTTTTGCTTCCACAGGATGTATCTCCCTCACATCCTTGTCGTATAAAGCACAATATACCTCCATCCGCCTAGCATCAATCATGGGACAGTAAATGGCTGACTTGTTGGGTTCCTTAGCTCCCATTGCCAATGCTTGCAGGGTACTTACCTTTATCATCGGCTTATCCAAGGCATAACAAAGTCCCTTAGCCGTGGAATAGCCTATCCTAAGTCCTGTATAGGAACCCGGGCCAGAGCTGACAGCGATGGCATCCAAATCCTTGGTTTGATATCCCTGTTCCCTTAGGGCCTCATCTATGAAGCATGTCAATTGGGATGCATGACTATTCTGGCTATCCGTCTCTTTCAAAGCCAATAGTTTACCATCCTTTGCTAATGCAACCGAACAGACCTGGGTTGCTGTTTCTATATTGATTATTAATGCCAATGTTAGAATTTTGACGACAAATTTGAGATTTTCTATCTGAGAATACAAACTAACAAGAATATTGAATCATATGTTCAGACCAAATCCCAGTGATTAATGAGGTTAAACGACGAGAGGCACTGGTTATCTAACCAATGCCTCTCACTTATTCTTGAATGATATATAACTTGCTTACTTCAGTATACCATTATACCTACTTCCATCATTAATCAACTTGATGGCCTCCTTTATCTCCGAATCATTCCTTAGGCTGATTTCAATCTGGCCTTTCTGATAATAATACCTACCAATAATTTCTTTTTCGATATTCTCGGTAATTTCCTTTTGGTATTTCTTCAAATCATTTTTCTTACTCATCAATATCTTATCCTTAATGGATTTGATATCTCCCTGAACCACATCATAGTAGCCATCTTCCTTAGCCTTGGATTTCAGGTCATTCAACATATCCTCTGTTTCGGTATCAAAGGAAAAAGATTCCTCTGCCACATAATTCATGAAACCTGTAAAATCATCGAATTGGTAATTGTCAGGTTGGGCAACTTCACTATTCTTCAGATAATAGTTGGTGGCATACTTGAATACCAGATGTTCCTTATTCAAACCTCTCAATACGTTACTCAACTTACCATCCTTAAGGATAACATCGGGTTTCACACCACCTCCATCTAACACCTTGCGACCATTTCTGGTCTTGAATGCTGTCCTCTTGCTATCATCAATATCCACGGGTTCACCGTCCTTATAACTTACGGCCTGTATACAGCGACCACTCGGAATGTAATACTTTGCGGTTGTCAACTTCACCTTGGAATTATATCCTACATCCCTAGTATTTTGTACCAATCCCTTTCCATATGAACGTTGTCCCAACAAAACACCCCTGTCCAAATCCTGCATCACTCCAGAAACAATCTCCGATGCGGATGCAGAGTTATCATCAATCAGGACAACAAGTTTGATTTCCTCATCCACCGGTGCGTTCAGGGTTCGGAAACTCCTATCCCAATCCTTTACCCTTGAACGAGTCACTACGATTTCCTCTCCTTTAGGAATGAATACGTTGCAGACATTAATGGCTTCCCTTAATAATCCACCGCCATTCCCTCTCAGATCCAGAATGACTCCCTTGATGGCAGGATTCTCTTTCTTAAGGTCCTTAAGTGCATTGGAAACATTCTTTCCTGCATCCTGTGTGAATGTGGTCAGGGTGATATATCCCACGTCATTACTCACCATTCCGAAGAAAGGTACATTCGGCACCTTTACTTCCTCCCTTGTCAGGGATTTCTTGATTTCCTTGCTGGAACCTGGTCTGTTTACAACAATCTCGACCACAGACCCCGGAGACCCCTTCAATATATCAGAGATATCATCAGAACTCTTACCTTCCGTTGATTTACCATCAATACTTAATATTTGGTCCCCTACTTTCAAGCCTGCCTCATCAGCAGGTAGACCTTCGTGTGAAAAGGTTATGGTAATCTTTCCGTCTATTTCCTTGGTATCGGCACCTATTCCTCCATACTTCCCATCAATCATGTATTTGAATCCCTCAATCTCTGATTCAGAAATATAATTCGTATACGGATCCAATGATTCAAGCATCGCATCCACACCCGTTCTCATTAACTTGGCGGGTTCGACATCATCTACATAATAAGTATTGATTTCCTTATAAAGGTTGGTGAAGATTTCTATATTCTTGGCTATTTCGAAATACTTGCCATGTTTGTCCGTAACAAAAGAAATTCCTACAAAACCAATCAGGGCAAAAGCCGAGACGGATGCAATTCTTTTCATTTTTTCCATAATCCTTTAGTGTGATTGAAAACTTGAAGTAAAAGGTACTCTAATAGATAAGACGTATTTTCAAGATATAAGTTGCTAATTCAAACGTGCAATAATAATACCTTCATTCCAATATAGTATGAATTAGGCTTATTTGTCAAATTAATAACCTTTCAATAACAATTAGATATCTCATAACATTACATGTTATTAGTTGTTTATACTAATAATCAAGTTATAATAACCCTCCATTATATATCAAAATTAGTGTTTCCCATACCTCATTAAAAGTCATCCACGGAGAATCGAAACCTCTTGGAGGAAAGAATAGTTGTAATTGTTGCCAAGCTCTGTGTTACATTACTATTTTTACGACGCAATTAAAATGCAACTCTTATGTCAGACGAAAAGAAACTCTTCCTTCTCGATGGTCATGCTTTGGTTTATCGGGCTCATTACGCATTCATCAAGCGCCCACTTATTAATTCCAAGGGATTGAATACTTCTGCTATCACTGGATTTACCCGAACACTTTGGGAAATCATTTCCAAGCAGAAACCATCACATTTGGCCGTTTCTTTTGACATATCGGACAAAACCGTATTCAGGCGTGAAATGTTTCCTGAATACAAAGCCAACAGGGAGGAACAACCAGAAGATATTACTACGGCATTCCCTTACATTCGAAAGATTGTACAAGGGATGAACATTCCTATTTTGGAAAAATCAGGTTTTGAAGCGGATGATGTTATCGGCACTGTAGCCAAGCAAGCTGAAAAGGAGGGATTCAAGGTTTACATGATGACACCTGATAAGGATTATGCCCAATTAGTCAGTGAAAATATCTTCATGTACAAACCTGCCAGATTCGGAAACGGAGTGGAAATACTGGGAGTCCCTGAAGTATTGGAAAAATGGGGTATCAATAAGGTAGAACAAGTCATTGATGTTCTGGGCTTACAGGGGGACTCTGTTGATAACATCCCTGGCATTCCTGGCATCGGAGCCAAAACAGCTGTTAAATTATTAGCCAAATACGGCTCTGTAGAGGGATTGATAGAACACAGTCATGAACTTAAAGGCAAGCAGAAAGAGAATGTGGAAAACTTTGCGGAACAAGGGCTTCTTTCCAAAAAACTAGCCACTATCATTCTTGATGTACCCGTAAAATTCGATGCGAATGCGTGTAAGGTTTCCGAATTCAATAAAGAAGCGCTTACTGAGGTTTTCAAGGAAGTCGAATTCAGAACCTTGGCCAATCAGATACTTGGTATTACCCAACAAGCCAAACCAAAGGCTAGTTCTTCGGCAGCTCCCAATAAGGCAGGAACACAAGGAAGCCTTTTCGGAGACACCCCTGCAGCAGGCCCTGTTTTCCCTCCTGTCAAGGAAAATATTGTAGCCAATAAGAATATTGAAAATACAGAACATGATTATAAAATCATGTCTAGTGAGGAAGAAATCAACCAATTGATTAAGATACTCTCAGGACAAAAAATCATCTGTTTTGATACGGAAACAACAGGGTTGGATGCTAATAATTCTGAACTTGTAGGCTTGGCTTTTTCGGTTAAGGCCAATGAGGCTTATTATGTCCCCATCCCCGAAAACCAAGAAGAAGCACAAGCAATCATTAATCGATTCAAATCCACTCTTGAAAACGAGGATATCATTAAGGTGGGGCAGAATATCAAGTATGATTATCTTATCCTTAAATGGTATGACGTATCCATGAAAGGCAGGGTATTCGATACAATGATTGCACATTACCTACTTGAACCCGAACTGAGACACAACCTGAACTACCTATCCGAATCCTACTTGGATTATTCACCTGTACCCATTGAAAGTCTTATCGGAAAGAAAGGCAAGAATCAATTATCCATGAGGGATGTTCCTTTTGAAAAAATCAAGGAATATGCAGGAGAGGATGCAGATTTGACACTACAACTGAAAGATATCCTAGAAAAGGAAATCAAAAAAGAGGGTTTGGATGAATTGTACTGGAAAACAGAAGCACCCCTGATTGATGTTCTCGTCGAAATCGAACACAATGGAATCAAGGTTGATGCAGAATTCCTTGCGGAGTATTCCAATGAATTGGCCAAAAAGATTGCCTTGGCTGAAATCTCCATACATGACTCTGCAGGTATGAGATTCAATATCGCTTCTCCCAAGCAAGTTGGGGAAGTATTATTCGATCATATGAAAATCCCTTATCGTTGGCGAAAAACCAAATCGGGTCAGTACTCTACGAATGAGGAAAAAATGACGGAACTTGCCGAGGAACATCCTATAGTGGCAGATATCCTTAAATATCGTGGATTGACCAAACTCAAATCCACATATGTGGATGCATTACCCAAATTGATTAATCCAAAAACAGGGAGGGTTCATTCATCTTTCAGTCAAGCATTAACTGCCACCGGAAGACTCAGCTCCAAGGATCCCAATCTCCAGAATATTCCTATCAGAACACCAGAAGGTAGAAAAGTGAGGGAAGCATTCGTGCCCAGAAATGAGGATTTTCTTTTGCTTGCAGCTGATTATTCGCAAATTGAATTGAGACTGATTGCTGAAATCAGCGAGGACGAAGCAATGCTGGATGCGTTCATCCAGGGTCATGACATCCATAAGGCAACAGCAGCAAAGGTATATGGAGTTGCTCTGGACGAAGTTACGGCGGACCAACGGAGGAATGCTAAGACAGTCAACTTTTCCATCATCTATGGTGCCGGTGCCACAAACCTTTCCAAGCAATTGGGTATTAAACGTACTGAGGCCAGTGAATTGATCGAAAACTATTTCAAACAGTATCAGGGACTCAAAAAATACATGGACAACCAAGTGGCGATTGCCAGAGAGAAAGGGTACGTTGAAACACTTTTGGGAAGAAGAAGGTATCTCAGGGACATCAATTCAAGGAATGGGATGATTCGGAGCCATGCAGAAAGGAATGCCATCAACACACCGATTCAGGGAACTGCTGCGGATATGATTAAAATGGCGATGATTAGTATCCATAAAACTTTCCAAGAGAAACAATTCAAATCCAAAATGATTCTTCAGGTTCATGATGAATTGGTTTTTGATGCGCATAAAGATGAAATCGAAGCCATCAAACCTATCATAGAACAACATATGAAAGATGCCATACCCGGATTGAAAGTCCCTATATTAGTGGGAATGGACTTAGGTAACAATTGGCTTGAAGCACACTAAATGATGAAGATTCTATTAACCGGTTTTGGGCAGTTCGGAGATTTTGATACCAATCCGTCCACCTTGGTCGTGGAGGCATTCGAAATGCCAGGGATTCAAATAAGGAAAGCTTTTTTTGAAGTGAATCAGCCCGCTATTGATAGCCGATACAATAATATTCTGGATTCATTCCAACCCGATTTGATCTTGAATATCGGCTTAAATGCCGCATCAGGCGCTATCAACATCGAAACGTTTGCTATCAATAGCCTAAAGGATTCGAATCATTTCATGGATAATGATAAGGAAATAGCATTCAAGACCAGATTGGATACCAATTCCATCTCTCAGGTCGTTTGTGACAAAGGAATCCCTTGTATTCGTTCCAATTATGCGGGAAGTTACTATTGTAATTATATTTTCTACCAATCCCTATCGTGGTGTAGTAACAATGGCGGCAATGCACTATTCATCCACATACCTTTCAATTCAAGACTCGCGGCAGAAATATGCAAGGAAAAGAAAATCGCCTACCCTTCACTACCATTATCAATGCTCATTGAGGCGCTGACCCTTATCATAGATGAAGTATCTAAAGAAGTCCCCATTTCCTAGGGTAATTGACTGACCATCTCGGCGTAGAGATTTGTTTCTTCGTACTCATTATCATTACAAGGAGTCTCATGAATAAGAAGATTGTCCATTCTCGTTTCTAGTGTGAATTCCGGTGGCTTGGCATAGGTGAGGCTTGGTGGCTTATTATTCAACCAAACGAATTCGATATTCTCATCCGTTTCAGCTTTCTGAATGATTTCCCTCAAACCATTAGGAGGATATAAATAATTATCACATATCATATTCACAGCATAGACATCCGCATCGAAAACGATGGACGGGTCATAGCTTGCTATCTTGGCCTCATGTATCATATCGAAATTCAGAACAGAATCCCCCTCAATAGCATCTAAGAATATCTTGGTACCAAGCCCTCTATTATTGATGAATGAGAATTTCATTTTTTGCATGATAAGGCTGAGGCTTGTCGGAGCACCATCATTTTCCCTATTGATATAATAGGCTTCATGAGCCAATAATTCTATCAATTGGTGTTCACCATCCAAATACTTAAGTAAGCCTGTAGTCAGGAGAATTTTACCACCGGGTAGGGTGTAGGCATTCTGAATTTCATCATCATCCAGAACCAGGACTTCCCATCCATAGAAATCCCTGATATCCGTTCGGGTCTCTACCATTTGTAGGGCCTGATTCAGATAAGCATATACTTCAGGATAATCAGAAAAGGATAGGAATGGATAGACATTGGGATTATCTATGATTTCTTGGAAAAGGATATTCCCCAAGTCCCTTTCATTTGCTGCATTCAAGACTGGATTATAGGAATCGAGATCATTCCTTCGACACGATTGGAGAATAATTAGTACGAAGACGCCCAGAACCAAAGAGGCCAAATAGCCTTTGGATAGCCAAGTCATTGTTGATGTGCTTTGTTTAGATACCCCCATAGTACATTTATGTACTGATGAAGATAATGAATTTTAGTTTTTTATTGAAATCTAGGGTAACATGTCAAGAAATTCCGCATACTCATTCTTATTCAATGTGATATTTTCAGAACCACAACTGCCCGGATGAGCCTGCATGTCAATATTGTCTAATCTTTCATCCCTAAAAGGCCCGGTCAATGATGTTCCCTGACTGATTAGGGTATTGGGTACAGGTGGCTTATTCTCAAACCATTGGAATGTTGTAATGGATGGTGTATCCTCCACTTCAAGAATCATTTCCTTGATTCCATAACCCGAATACAAATAATTCTCACAAATCATATTCAATGCAAAATCATCCGCTTCTATCACTTCGTAAGGTTCGTAGACCTGCTCCATAATAAACTCTACCATTTCACTTCCCTCCTCAGAATTACCAGCAATCACCTCTAGAAAAATCCTGGTACCCAATGAACCATACTTAGGACTTTCCTTAAGTTTCTGCATGGCAAGACTCAATTCGCCTTGGCTATTCTGATTAATCCTATCCGCATAAAAAGCCTCATGCGCCACAAGGGAGAACAACTTGTGTTCAGAATCAATGAATTTCAAGAATCCAGTGGTAATGTAAATCTTTCCGCCAGGTAGTGTAAAAGCATTTTTGGTATCATCATCATCAAACATGATAATCTCCCATTCGAACTTATCCCTGATTTCGGTCTTCACCTCAATCATTCGGATAACCTCATCCAAATAATCATACGCTTCGGGATAATCATTTCTGCTAAGTACCGGAAAGTCACCAGGATTGGCTTGGATGACTTGATGTAATGCTACACCCAGACGCCCCTCGTCATTAGCGGATAATACCGGATTGAACATATCCAGATTATCGTCTTTGCAAGAATTGGCAGTTAGTAGTATGATGAAACATACTGCCAAAAGCCTAATTGTGTGTTTTGTCCATCTCATAACTCTCAAAATCTTTCGCATTTTCTATAACCATCATTAGCTTTGTGTGTTTCCTAGTCGTATCTGGGGTCAGATGATGGCATACTTTTAAGATGTAATGTAAATAGGCCAATAATTATGCCAAGCGACACTAATTACACTCATTTTACCAACAATTAGAAAAGAGTAGTTGTTTTATGCAGTACAACAACCATTCCTAATTGTAAATCAGCACATTGTGTAATTTTAACAATATTCACACATATATATATTTGTTTAATGGACAAGGTATCTGAAAATGAATTAGAAAGGGACCTAATCGCTGTCACAGGCGCCAAGGTTCACAACCTCAAGGATGTCAGCTTAAAAATCCCGAGGAACAAATTAGTCGTTATCACAGGAATCAGTGGCAGTGGAAAATCTTCCTTGGCTTTCGATACCATATATGCAGAGGGACAAAGAAGGTATATGGAAACTTTCTCCGCCTATGCCCGCCAATTCATTGGTGATATGGAACGACCCGATGTGGAAAAAATCACCGGATTGAGTCCTGTCATTTCCATTGAACAAAAAACCACAGGCAGGAATCCTAGATCAACAGTCGGTACCATCACTGAAATCTATGATTTTCTCCGGTTGCTTTATGCCAGGGTAGCGAATGCCTACTCTTACAATACCGGTAAGAAAATGATCAAGTTCACAGAGGAACAGATTGTCATTCACATCCTGGAACATTTCTCGAAGAAGAAAGCTGCCATTCTTGCTCCTCTTGTAAGAGGTAGGAAAGGGCACTATCGAGAACTATTCGATCAATACAGAAAACAAGGATACACCAAAGTAAGGGTCGACGGAGAAATCATTGATCTGGTACCGGCATTACAAGTAGATCGTTATAAAGTTCATGACATCGAACTGGTCATTGATAGGCTCAAAATTTCTGAGGATAGACGCGACCGAATAACGAATTCCCTCAGAACAGCCCTGAAACTCGGAAAGGGATTCATCATGGTAGAGAACATTGACGACGATTCCCTATCCCAATATTCCAAAAATCTCATGTGTCCGGATTCCGGTATATCCTATGAGGAACCTTCACCTAATGCGTTCTCATTCAATTCCCCGTACGGAGCCTGTCCGAGTTGCAAAGGTTTGGGACACTTACAGGAAGTTGATATCAAACTGATCATACCTGACTACGACAAAAGCATCAATGAGAAGGGTATTGCACCACTTGGGGAAGTCAGGGACAACCATTCTTTCAAGCAACTAAGGGCTATTGCCAAGGAATATAAATTCTCTTTTGCCACTCCTATCAAAGACATCCCCAAAGAAGCCATGGACATGATTCTCCACGGTGGCAACAGTAAGATGGCCCTAAAGATGAAGTTTGGAAAAGGTTCTGACCACAATTACTACCTCGCCAATGAGGGACTCATGAAAATGCTGGCCAGATGGTACAAGGATACATCTTCGGACGGTGTCAGAAGATGGGCAGAAGCCTATATGACTACAAAAACTTGCTCAACATGTGATGGAGAAAGATTAAGAAAAGAATCCTTGTACTTCAAAATCAACGATAAGAATATTTCCCAATTGAGCAGAATGGATATCTCAGACCTGCATGCGTGGTTAGAAGAAGCAGAAAAACATCTTTCTGCTAGACAAGCCAGCATCGCCAAGGATATTCTCAAGGAATTGAAACTCAGGCTAGGCTTCCTGTTGCACGTTGGCCTGGACTACCTAACCCTCAATCGTCCGGCAGGAACCCTTTCCGGAGGAGAAGCCCAACGTATCCGACTCGCTACCCAGATTGGGTCGCAATTGACAGGTATTACCTATATCCTGGATGAACCCAGCATCGGATTACACCAAAGGGATAACCAAAGATTAATAGAAGCACTAAAGGAACTTGCTGAAATTGGAAATTCGGTCTTGGTAGTCGAGCACGATAAGGACATCATGCTCGCATCCGACTACCTGATAGACCTAGGGCCCGGAGCAGGAAAACACGGAGGAGAACTTGTAGCGCAGGGACACCCCAGTATATTCTCAACGATGGATACCATTACGGCTTCCTACCTTAATAATTCATTGAGGATTGAGATTCCTGCCATCAGGAGAAAAGGAAATGGAAATTTCCTTGAGCTCAAGGGTGCCTCAGGCAACAATCTTAAGAAAGTCAACATTAAAATACCTCTGGGGACGTTTACTTGTGTGACCGGAGTTTCAGGAAGTGGGAAGTCCACACTCATCAACGAAACATTATACCCCATCCTCCGACAACATTTCTACAAAAGCAAGAAGAACCCCTTGGCATATGACAGCATCAAGGGACTGGAGCACCTTGACAAGGTGATAGAAATCGACCAGTCTCCGATTGGACGTACACCCCGTTCCAATCCAGCAACATACATTGGTGTGTTTGACCATATCCGAAAGCTATTTGCCAATATACCCGAATCAAAGATACGTGGTTACAAGGCCGGAAGATTCTCATTCAATGTGAAAGGTGGCCGTTGCGAGGTATGCCACGGTGGAGGAAAAAGGGTAATAGAAATGAATTTCCTCCCTGACGTATATGTGGATTGCGAAACTTGTATGGGGAAGCGTTACAATAGGGAAACACTGGAAATCATGTTCAAGGGAAAGAACGTCTCCGATGTTCTCAACATGACTGTTGATGAAGCTGTGGATTTCTTCGAAAGCATTCCCTCAATTTACAGGAAAGTCAAAACACTCAAGGATGTTGGGCTAGGGTACATTACCCTAGGGCAATCTGCTGTCACCCTTTCAGGAGGTGAAGCACAAAGAGTGAAACTGGCGGAAGAATTATCCAAAAGGGATACGGGAAAAACCATCTACATCCTTGATGAACCCACAACAGGATTACACTTTGCGGATATCAAGCAACTACTTAAGGTATTGAACCAATTAGCACAAAAGGGCAACACCATTCTTGTTATCGAACACAATCTGGATGTCATAAAGGTAGCGGACTACATTATCGATATGGGCCCTGAGGGTGGAAAGAGAGGTGGACAGGTTGTGGTGCACGGAACACCTGAAAAAGTGGCAAAATCCAAGAAAAGTCATACGGGGCATTTCCTTATCGAAGAACTGAAGCACTAGCAAATCACATGTTATTTGGTCATATCGATGCAAGTTGGATATTTTCCATACTGTTTCATATGGCATTTTCCTATATTTGTTTCCCGTTTCATAAAATTAAGATATGAATCAATTCAAATACACGCTTCTTCTTGCTGGTTTCATCTTATTCCTTTCATCCTGTAGGGATGAGACGCCAGTGGTTTTCAACCAATCAGATTGCCCATCAGGGGATATTACGAATCTTCATCTTTTATTGGGTAATCCTAGTGAAGCAACCACCAACGAAAACAACCCTAACAATTACCTGATGCAAATGGAAGAATATGCCATTTCGTACAGTAGGGATAGGGCCATTCCCAATTGGGTTAGTTGGCATTTGAGCGACGAGTGGTTTGAGGGGAACGGAACGAGACAAAATGATTTCCGAGCGAATCCATTCTTTCCTGCAGACTGGAATGTACCCAATAGCGAAAGTTTCTCAGGAACAGGTTTCAATAGGGGACACAATTGTCCATCCGCTGACCGCCTTTGTTCCGACAACTTCAATTCAGCTACTTTTTTCATGTCCAATATGATACCACAAGCTCCATTACACAATCAGGAAACATGGAAGCATTGGGAATGCTACTTCAGGTATTTGGTGGATGATGATAAAGAGATGTATGTCGTAATGGGGAACTATGGCCAAGGCGGACTCGGTGATAATGGGTATGCAGAAACTTTCGAGGATGAGAATGGACTAGTCATTACCGTACCTGAATCCATATGGAAAGTAGCCATTCTGATTCCTAAGGGAGATGACAACGACCTGGATTTCATTGATGCCCAAAGCACTGTGATTGCCATTGATATCCCTAATACCAATACGGTGGCGAATTTTGAATGGGATGACCCACAATTCATCACGACAGTGGATGAGATTGAACAGAGAATGGGAACAGGTTTTGACCTTTTCTCAAATCTACCCAGTAATGTTCAAGATGCCTTGGAAAGCACCACACACAGTACAGATCCGAGTTTTACGCCCTGTTGGTAACGATAAGGAACTCATGAATCATTAAACGGTTTTCGCCCTGATAATGATTATCTTCCAAACGAGCATTGGATAAGGAAATGATTTCCTCATCCTTATTGAGGAAAGTACCTATTGTCTTGGTCACTTTCGCATAACGTTCCAGGTCATGACTAGATGAAATATTCTTGGCATCCACACTTTCCAAAAACCTTCTGAAATCCTTGAATCTGTAAAGGGTATGATTCTCAGGATACCTATTCGTGAGATACATCATTACTACCTTGTGGGTATGATAATGGTCATTCTCCTTGGCATGCGGGAATTTTTCCTTGTAGATTTTGAGTAATTCCTCACAATAGAACAAGAATCTATCCACACGACCATCCACTCCTTTTGATTCATTGAACAAGTCCCTGAATGCCAATCGGACATATTCAGGTTCAGCCTTGATGAATTTCAACATCATTTCCTTGGGAAAGAAATCACGTCCTTTCCACTGCCTTCTTGATGTCAGATTATTCAGACTCGCATTATACATGGCATGTAAATCATCAGCTTCCGTATTCCAATGTTCCTGGAAATACTTGATGGATTCCCATTTATACAATTCACGATGACAATTCTCAGACTCTAGGTAAGTCTTGTATTGTGATATTTTATCCTGGAGTTTCTTCAAGTTCATAACGCTTGGTTTTTCTTGTAAGCCAGATATCGTTCCTTGATGTTTTCCCTAAGATTCATATAGAATAGGTTGTAATCATAATTATGGAGATTACCACCCGGAAGCACCATTCTTCTCAATAATGGGTTCTTGGGTTTACTGACATAAAGGAATCCATCCTTACGCAACTGCGTGGTCATATCCTCCATTTCGGGTGCTTTCAGTCCTATCGGGTTCAAACCGACCAATTCATCCGTTCCGAAATTCTTGAGATTGATTTTCTTAGGGTCTTCATGTACAAGGATGGCACAACCCAGATGCTGTTCAGCGTTTACTTTCTCATCCTTGGTATTCCAAGAAACAGGATTGACCCCAACAGGTTTCTTATGAGCTCTCCTAATCCACTTTTTCTTATCGGGATAATAAATTTCCACTTTATCCAATAAGTGAGGTGGCTTCCCTGAATCCAGAAAGGTATCATAGGCAATGACACATCCCGTATCAATTGCAGAAGTAGCCATTCTAATATTCTTAAAACGACCTTTCTCGAATTTCTCTATCGGGAACTGGAAGCCGATACAATATGCAGCCACCATCCTACTGAAGCATTCGTGGCCATCCACGAACTCCTCCAATAACCTGATGGAATGACAGGTTCCTTGACTATGGGAACCGATGAAGAACGGACGGCCATTGTTCTCATATTCCAAATAATACTTGAAAGCATCCAAAACATCCTCATAGGCCAACTCCAATGCCTTACGGCTATTGTCATTGCCTTTCAAAAAGGAATGAAAGGTTGCCTGCCTATATCTTGGTGCAAAGATTCGGCAACATCCGTTGAATACGGATGATTGCATGGGAATGATGGACAAGTCGACCATTTCCGTAGCCTGATTGTGCTTGAAATCATAATTCCAATTATTCGGACGAAAGTAGGTCGTAGGATGCAAAAAAAACACGTCCGCCTCTAGTGGTAAATCATCTGCTCCGACTCCCTCAGGCTTAAAGTGGGACAAGTCCTCCTTATCAGGGTGGGCAGCCCAGTATTCCAGCTTGGAATAATCAGGTGGTGCAGGGGCCAATGCCCTGTCGAATTTATGTTGGGGCTGTATGCTTTTCACCCACTTTTTGAATGCAAGGAGTTCTTTTAAAAATCCCATCCGGATGTTCTTTTCCGCAAAGGTAATGGTAGATGAAAGTTTATACAAGGGAACCGTTCATTATTCTCTTTCCTAGGAAACTGCTTCATCCTAACAACTATCAAATTGGTATTTCCAACAAAACAAGAACAAGAAGTATCCAAATCCAACTATTTTTATGTCAAACATCTTAAAATAGAACGTGGACTCCCTGGTTGTATCAAAAGTGATGAGTGGTATTCCCTCCCAGAATAGGGCTTATTCCCTCCAACAAGGAATGGAAATGGGGGATAGGTGTCAAGCCTTGATACTAGATGCAAGATTACATCATCATATACCTGATGAAGTCTGGACGCTGACGAAACTCAAAGTGCTGAGTGCAGAGAATATTCCATGCCATACCCTACCTAACGACCTCCAAGTCTTGGAGCAATTGGAGGTATTGAATTTATTGGGTTGCGGTACTACTGCTATTCCGAAGACCATTAAGAACATCCCACTCAAGGCTCTTTTAATGAGTGGCGGACAATACAATTATATCCCTCAGATTATTTACGAAATAAAATCAATGATTGCTTTGGTAATTAATGATTACCAATTAAAACAAATAAATCCGGGAATAGAACATTTAGACTCACTAGAAGAATTATCCTTATCAGGAAATAATCTAGAAGAAATTCCTGATTTTTTATTTCAATTAAATCAAATTAAAATTCTCGATTTATCTAAAAATAAATTAAGGAAAATACCAAAAAAAATAGGTTCAATAAAAAATATACGTCATTTGAATTTGAGCCAAAATTCAATATTAAAAATACCAGAAGAAATTATTCATTTAAATAGAATCAATTCAATTGATTTATCATTTAATGAAATAAAATTAATTCCAGATATTTTTAAAAATAATTATTTAATACAAAAAATAAATTTGAGTAATAATTCAATTACCCAAGTAAACCCTAATTTATTCCAAGAATCATTATTCCATTTAAATCTCTCTAATAATAAAATTGAAAAAATCCCTGACTCCATACAATCATCCTATAAAATCAAGAAATTAAACCTTAGCAAAAACCCATTACAAAGCATACATCAAAACATCACATACTTACAACAACTATATGATTTGGATTTACATCAATGCCCCTTGCCCCAATTCCCGATAGGATTAGTAGGGCTGGATAAACTGGAGCAAATCAGGGGATGGGATGCCAGAACCAGAAAAACATTGCTGACATTCATCAAACATGCCGTAAAGGAAAAATGGGATTTCAGCAAAAGGGAAATGTTTTGGCGAAGCTATGAGAGCGAATCCTTAGACAGACCACAATACATCCAATTATTGAACTCAGGGTTCAAACCTTTTATGGAAAAGGCAAAAAATGCACTCGTATCCATTCCTGAATCTCTCACGAATCCTAAGCTATATATAGCAGGGCGTACGAAAACCCAAAAATCGACCATTGTGGAAAAGCTGCTAAGTACAGGGATCGAAATTTCTAAAACACCTGATTTCAGTTGCAATACCATCCTATTGGGGAATGGGAGATATGCAAAAGACATCCCAGAAGATTGGAAAGGAATTTTTGTTTCAGAATCGTTCATCATCGAACATTATAACATCACCTCAAGCACCATAAAAAAAGAACTCAGTGACTCTGCGATTGAGAATGTCAAACGTTTGCTTTTATCGAACGAAAGCAACAGGGAATTGGGGCTACAATTATTACAAGAGAAACAGATAAGTGAAAGTTTACTCGCAACTATTTTTTTTATCATGGTTGTTTCGGAGCACAACCATCACAGACAACTCGCCAGACAAATCATAAAAAACAATACGAGAACCGATTTATTAATCTACACTAAAAAAGAAATTCACAAGGAATATTACATCTACGATTTATTACAAAAAATAAAAAGTATTAATAAAAAAGAATTATCATATTTATTTTTTAACCACAATCATAAAGGATGGAAATTTATTCAAGAAAATTACGACCCTAATATATTATTAGAAATAAAAAATTCGAAATCCATTAATTTATCTTATTCGAGGATAAAAGAAATTCCGCCATTAATTCAAAATTCACCTATAAAAAGAATTGACTTATCCAATAATCTTATTCATTCTATATCAAAAAAAGAAATAATATTACTTCAATCATTTATTGAAATCAACCTATCCGATAATCCAATACATGATTTTGATTTCGAATTATTATCCTCTCCGAATCTTAGACGCATTTATGTAAAGCATTGTGGTTTTGACTCAGAGGAAATTCGTAGAAAAAAGGCAAAATGGGTAACTGTATTCCTATAACAATCTTGCAGCTATGATTGTACGCAATTGTTCGTGGATATGACGATTCGTTGCAACAATCTGTCCTCCGAAGATATAATCATCGCCCCCATTAAAATCCGTAACCACTCCTCCTGCTTCCTGAACAATCAAAACTCCGGCTGACACATCCCAAGCATTGAGCTTATGCTCATAGAATCCCTCAAACTTACCGCAGGCCACATAAGCCAAGTCAATGGCTGCCGAGCCCAATCGACGCAATCCCCTTGTTTTGAGTGTTATTTCGTGCAGGACATCCATGTATCCCCGAACCATCTCATTCGCACCATATGGAAACCCGGTTACAAACAAGGACTGAACAAAGTCCTCTTGTTGGCTGACTTGGATACTTTGGCCATTCATATAAGCACCTCCATCTTTCCATGCATAGAATAACTGGTCATGCATTATATCCAGAACCCATCCGCACTGCATCTCATCCCCTTTCATCAAACCAATACTTATAGAAAACAATGGAATCTGGTGCAGGAAATTCGTCGTACCATCCAAAGGATCAATAATCCATTTCCATTCGGTTGTCCCTTGCTCGACCGTCCCTTCTTCCGTAATGAAAGATGCCTTTGGAAGAACAGGCCCCAAGGCTTTAACCAAGCGTTCCTCCGCAGTCTTATCCACATAACTCACTAAATTATTCAAGGACTTATGTTCGATTTCCTCCAATCTGACCTTTCCAGCCGCATCCTTTATGAATGCGCCTACCTCCCGAATAATCGGTTTTACCTCATTAATGACTACTTCCAAATTCTTTTCCATGAACCAAAGGTAAGGTTTATGAATATGGTATAAAAAGAAAGGGCTTCACCCTTAGGATGAAGCCCTTCGATTATCATCGAATTCTTATTATTAGAAGTTGAATTTCACTCCTACATTGATTCCGATACTTGAATTATTATCTCTCCTTGCCAATTGGTCCTCAGGAAGATTCTCATTGAATTGTGAATTGAACATCGGATTATTGGACATACTGTTCAATTGATCCACATAGATAAAATGCTGCTCTGCCACAGGTACTTCGCTGATATTCTCATAAAGGCCAAGATTACCGAAATCCAATGTACCTATATCTACACCAGGAATCAGGTTGATGGCTTGTATCCCTGTATTGATTGTATTCTCTAGTTCTGACAAACTCATCGGAGACCCCTCGAGATCGTAAACACCATCATACCTCAATACTTTTGTCTCCTTGGACTTGATGGTCAAGGCAGTCATATTCAATTCCCCGAAAATGGAAATCTTATCACTTATTTGGTAATCAACACCCACAGTAGCATCAAACCCCACAGAGAATTGACCGAATGATTCTGCTTCCGCATCAACTGTTCCTACTAGAGAAACACCCTCTGTTGTAAACCCGGGAATCGGAAAACCTGCGATGGATGTTGGGATGGAAGTCGTCGTCAAACTACCATCAACAGTTGTCTTTGTCTTACCCATTACCGGAACTACCATTCCGACCTTAGCATAGGGTACCACTTTACCATTACCACCTCTGATAACTACGGCAGGTATCAATCTCAACTGTGTGGATTGGTGTGTATATCTCTCAAAAATATATGCATCTAATAGAGTGAATTCGGATCCTCCTCCCTCGAGTCCTAATGGTAGGTTTTCCGCTTGTACCTCAGAGAATTTCTTTGCTCCCATGGTGTAGTTCACGCCTAGTTCCAAACCGACATAATCATTGAACATATAGCCCAAACCAGCACCGAAATTCAAACCTGGTGCAGTGGAACCATAGATATTGGACATTTGCTCCCTATCCTGATCCACACCCTGTACAGTATGTACTGCCTCAAAAGCATAACCGACATTCGCCCTTACGAATAGTCCGCCTTTCTTCCCTTCATCCTGTGCTTGGATGGACAGAATGGAAACACAGAAAAATAGTATGGTTAAAATGAATTGTTGTTTGTTCATAACACTTGTTTAGTATGATTTTAAAAATGTTGGACGATACAAAGTTAGTGTTGGACTTTGTTTCTACCATCCTATTTTGGTTAAATATTAGAAATTAAAGCCAAGTGACACCTGAAATGATAGGTTTCTGTCCTTATCTGCTCTATTCTCGGATGGATTTTGTTGTGAAAAATCTGCTCTGTCATTCGTAGAATCCAACAAACCATAATTGGCCCTGAATCCAATACTGATGCCTTTTGTAGCGAATAAGGTCACATCGGCATTAAGTCCCATATCGAATGTCTTGAATAGATTTCCATTATCCATATCCTGAAAATAGTAGGCTCCTAGTGAAGTAGGGTATTCTAATATGGTTCCTCCTCCATTGATGGGCAACGTAGCTGTTTCATCGGATTTCACCTCACCGGGTTCATCCCGATTATAATTATAATCCAAGGATGTCGAGATACTTTGTTCTTCGTTTCCTAAATCAGTCCAAGTCAGTTTGGCTCCGCCGCTTCCTGTGGATGCTACTAAAAACCCAAACTCCATTCCTGCTGAAACCTTGATTCGCTTCACCGGATAATAATATAGCATGACAGGAAAACTAATATAGGATTGACTGATTGAAATTCCATCTTTCCTTGTTCCGTCAATCGTAACAGGGGATCCCAAACTCGTGCTCAAAGCCAAACTACCCGGTCCCTCATAACGATATTTTCCGCCTTTAATAGAAAATTGGAACTCAGGAGAGACTCCGAATTTATCGGCGATGATGTCATAATTAAATACGATTCCGGCGTGGAACCCTGTCGAATAACCGCCACTTTCCAGTTCCATTCCTTGTGCATCGGCCTCACGGTCACCTATGATAGTGGAGAAATTGAGACCTGCCTTGATTCCATAGGAAAAATTATCCTGCCCCATCATTAGCGTAGTGGTCAACAAGGATACGATAAGTACTAATAATCTTGATTTCATGGTAATATTTTAAGTATTCTATCTTCAAACGATTCCCAAGCAGAATTGCTTGGTCAACTATTCATTTTAACCCGAATTCATCTCTTAGAATGGAATATAAATGCAAATCATGATAGGCCTCTCGGATTCTCAGACCTTTCCTCATCACTCCCTCAAAATACAAGCCTAGCCTTTCCGGAATGGCCAAACTTGGTTGATTCTCGGCAGCTACCCTGATAATGATTCGATTCAATCCCATTTGCTCAAAACCATACCGTATCATCCGTTTACAGGATTTTGTCATAATACCATTCCCCATGACCTCCTTTGAAAGCCAGTAACCTATTTCGCCCTCATTATTCACTCTGTCAATCCTTACAAAAGAAATAGCACCACATAATCGGTTCTGATAAAAAATCCAAGTATTCAACTGCTGCCCCCCCATATTGAGCTGATGGGCTGATTTCATATAATCCCTTGTATTTTCCTCCTTTTTAGTCACATCCACCCAGGGCAACCATTCCCTCAAATAACTCCGTTGCTGATTGACAATGGAAAAAATGGCGGATACATATTCTTCATCACATCCTCTGAGTTCTATTTCATCATCAACCTTGAGTATCTTGCTTTTCATTATGGGTCGGTATTTTTAGTTATTAGAATAAAAGTAAATGAATGTTTTCATACAATTAGCATGAAACTAGGAACAACATCGGATTAGCTTCCATCAACAACAACAAAAAAGTAAGCTAAAACATTACTTTTGTACAAGAAAATCCAACAATTCGGTTATGATTGATTACAAGAATCCTAAACTCATTCTAGACTCCTCAAACGTAAAGGAGGGAAAGATTTCCTGGCAGAGCCCATCCAATATTGCATTGGTCAAATATTGGGGAAAACATGGTATCCAACTCCCAAGGAATCCCTCTATCAGCCTTACGCTCGATGAGGCTCATACCAAAACCTTTATGAGTTATAGTCCAAAGAAAAACCTGGATGTGGATATCGATCTGGATTTTTACTTTGAGGGTCAACCCAATCAGGCTTTTGCTAATAAGATTGTAAAATTCCTTTCTGGATTGTCGGAAATATTCCCCTTTGTAAAGCAACTGAAATTCAAGATTGAGTCAGAGAATTCCTTTCCACATTCATCCGGTATCGCTTCGTCTGCATCAAGTATGAGTGCACTGGCACTATGCCTATGCACATTGGAGTCCGATTTATTCGGAACACTAAAGGATGATAAGGAATTCAGAAGAAAAGCATCATACATTTCCAGATTGGGTTCTGGTTCTGCTTGCCGCTCCGTTTATGCGCATGCAGGATTATGGGGAACAAGCGGTTCCATAAAGGATTCTTCGGATTTGTATGCCATTCCCTACCAAGATGAGATTCATAAAATTTTCAAAACATTCCATGATGACATCCTCATTGTTTCACAAGGAGAAAAAGCAGTCTCAAGTAGGGCAGGGCATGCCTTAATGGATGGGAATGATTATGCCGCTCCCAGATACAAACAGGCCAATCAGAGATTGCACAGATTATTGGCCGCCATGAAATCAGGGGACTTGGAAACATTCGGCAATATTACAGAGAATGAAGCCCTGACACTCCACGCGCTTATGATGACCAGTAACCCTGCCTATATTTTGATGAAACCCAATTCCTTAGAGATGATTAATCGAATTAGGAATTTCAGAGCGGATACCGGACATCCCATCTATTTCACCTTGGATGCAGGACCCAATATCCACTTATTATATCCTGATAACATTTACTTCGATGTCAAGGATTTCATTCAGACTGAATTGGTTCCTTTATGTGAAAATGGTATGATGATACCAGACAAGGTAGGTTTGGGTCCATTACAATTATGATGCGTTTCTAAGGAACCTTGGAACTATTCCCTGTAATAGATAGTTTAAAAGCAAAACGAACTATCATGAATGAAAAGAAAACAAAGAATATCAGTAAGTTCCTGAGCCTTCTTCTCAGGCATAAACCAGAAACCATTGGACTCACACTAGATGAACAAGGTTGGGCTTCAGTAGATGAATTATTATCCAAACTGGAACAGAATCGAAAAGGTATTTCTTTTGAGGAACTGGGGTATGTTGTAGAAAACAACAATAAGAAACGATTCACTTTCAACGAAGACCAGTCCAAAATCAGGGCTAGCCAAGGGCATTCCCTTAAGCTAGATTTAGGCTACACGGCAATCGAACCACCTGAATTCCTATATCACGGAACAGCTACTCGTTTCATTGAAAGTATTGAAAAAACAGGATTGGAAAAACGCAACAGACACCATGTTCATCTATCTGCGGAATTAGCCACAGCAAAGGATGTCGGTGGTCGGCATGGAAAACCTGTTATCCTTATTGTCAAATCCAAGGATATGCATCTTAGTGGTCATGAGTTCTACCAATCCAAGAATGGCGTTTGGCTAACCGATCATGTTCCTGTGAACTTCATCCAGTTTCCTGATTAAACGTCATGTTTACAAGCATTCGATAATGAATGACTAAGTTGGGAATCAAATACAAAAATTGGAAATGATACATTCGAATCAAATCATCCTACTCATTCTGGTTCTAAGCAGCCTCATATCATGCAACAGTCAAGTCAAAATCGAGGATACTCAGCCTGGGACCAAAACCTTTGAACGGAGTAGTATCACTTCTGAACTTGACAATGAAATATGGGTAATTCATCAGAATCAGAATGGGAATTTTTGGTTCGGAAGTAATGGGAATGGTGTTTACCAACTTGACGGAAAGGAACTGAAGCAATACACCGTAAATGATGGATTAGTGGATAATCAAATACGTGGCATCCAAGAAGATAGCAATGGTCATATATACTTGGAAACACCCAGTGGTGTAAGCAAATTTGATGGCACAAAATTCATTACCCTGAAGATATTGGAACCAACCAATAGTAAATGGAAGAATAACCCAACCGATTTATGGTTCAATTGCAATGGTAATCATTTATATCGTTTTGATGGTGAATCGCTTCACGATTTGCAACTCCCCGAAATGGATCTGACGCTATTGAACATAGATTTTGATAAGCATATGGAGGATTTGAATTACAGTCCCTATTCTGTTTATGGTATTGATAAGGATAAAGAAGGAAATATTTGGTTCGGAACCGTTAAGGCAGGCGCTTTTCGGTTCGATGGCAAGTCATTCTTGTGGATAGGGGAGCAGGAACTCTCCACCCTCCCAGATGGCAGAGTACCGGGTGTCCGTTCAATGATCCAAGACAACGACGGTTATTTATGGCTCAGTAATTTTTATAGCAAATACAAAATCACGCCCGGTTCCCCAAAAGGATATGAAAAATTAAAAGCCACTAGTCTCCCCAAGGATATCATTCAGGATAAAATCCTTTATTTCAACTCTGGTATTTCCGATCATGAGGGCAATCTATGGATGACAACCTACAGTGGTGGTGTTTGGAAATATGATGGGAATGCACTTTCAAACCAAGAAATTCACAATGGAAAGGAAACTGTGTTATTGGTTTCTATTTATGAAGACAACAATGGAACAATTTGGCTAGGAACAAACAATGATGGAGTATATAAACAAAATGGGCAACGTTTTGAAAAATTCAAAATTGACAATACAATCAGTCACTAATCTGATCTTAGATACTCATTGCTTTCTAGCATTTTCACCCCAACACAAATTCTGAAAAAATAAGATAATCCATATTTCAGAAAGAAATCTGAGGCGTAACGACTTATCAACAATATCACTTAATTTCCCATTTATGATATATTGATTGAATTTGAATTGTCATTCGATAGACCATACATACATTGATTTGTAATCCTTTGGAAAACGATGTACAACTAAGCTACGTTTTCGTTTATCTTAAACCTATGAAGTCATTCATTCCATATCTTTTGCTTTGTATTACATCCTGCTGTTTGGGACAAGCCAATATCCTTTGGGAAAAGGAAATTGGTGGAGGAGAGGACGATTGGGGTTATGGTCTTTGCCTTTCTGATGATGGCATGTATGTATTTGCAGGTGTAACGGCATCCTATGATGAAGAAGTTCCTGATTCCATTGGAGGTACTGATATCTGGGTAGGCAAAATGAGCCCCGACAGTACGCTAATCTGGTCATACACCTATGGTGGCACCTCTAACGACAGAGCCAATGATATCCAAAAATCCTTTGACGGAGGATATTACTTCACTGGATTTACCGAGTCAATTGATGTTGATATTACCAATAATAATGGAAGCAAGGATTTAGTCATTAGTAAATTATACCCTGATGGTACCATTGAATGGCTACAATCCTTTGGTGGTACTTCGGATGAAATAGGCAATACGGTCATACCCTTGGATGATGGTGGTGTAATCGTGGCAGGAACTGCATTTTCAGATGATGGTGATGTTACTAACCATATAGGATCAGCTGATTTTTGGGTCATCAGATTAGATGCTGATGGTAATATCATCTGGGATAATTGTTTTGGTGGCAATATGGAAGACCGTGCTAGAAAAATCATCAAGACCCAAGATGGGAATTTCGTAATTCTAGGTACTGCATTTTCTCAGGATGGAAATGTGAGTAACCCATTAGGAGGTGTTGACTTTTGGCTTATCAAAATCAATATTGACGGGCAACTCATCTGGGAAAGGAGCCTTGGTGGCAGTTCGGCTGACCAAGGCTCGGACCTCATAGAAACTTCAGATGGCAATCTAATCATAACCGGAGAGGTCCTTTCCAACAATGGTGACGTAGATGGGAATCACGGCCTAACGGATGCATGGGTAGCCAAATTGGATACGAATGGGAATCTCATCTGGCAAAATGCACTTGGAGGAACCATGGTGGATTACTTCCTATCCATAAAGGAAGCAGATGATGGCGGCTTTGTTGCTACAGGAAATACATTCTCTGATAATGGGGATGTCAGTATCAATCTTGGAGCATCTGATGTTTGGCTTGTCAAACTGGATGCCAATGGGAATTTACTCTGGGAACAGTCCATTGGTTATGATTTGAACGAAATTGGTAACGAAATCCTCTCTGTTGGTGAGGATATCATCATATTCGGTGGTATACAGGTAGACCACCTCAGGCATGGGAATTCCGATGCATATATCGTCAAATTAAGAGCACCTCTGAATTCCATCATTCCTATTCATGATGCCTTACAACTCAGGGTTTTTCCAAATCCCAGTTCAGAATGGATTCATCTTAGCCATGATGATATCATCCTTGATTTCCAATTGTTCCATAGCAATGGCCAACTCGTCAAAACCTATTCCATTCGTCAAAATCAATTCAGCCTAAATATACAGGGAGTTCCCTTGGGTGAATATTTTGGAATTGCTACCTTAGGTAATGGACAACAAGTTTCCATTCCTATCATCATCACGAACTAGTACATGTTAAGTCGTCTTAGAAAATACTTCGGACCTAGCACTTTAGTAGCCGCAGCTTTCATCGGTCCGGGTACGCTCACTGTCTGCACCATGGCAGGAGTGAAGACGGGTTATGAATTACTCTGGGCTTTGATTTTTGCGGTCATATCCACGGTCATTCTTCAGGAGATGGCAGCCAGACTGGGGCTCGTTACCCAAAAAGGTTTGGGCGAAGCAATCCGCAAGGAGTTTTCCACACCCATTGCAAGAGTAGCAAGTATTCTTGTTGTTTTTTCTGCTATTATCATTGGAAACGCAGCTTATGAAGCTGGAAATATAGGTGGCGCTGTATTGGGGTTGGATACCATCCATTCCTTTTCATCCAATATATATCCCATCATAATCGGGGCCATTGCTTTCGCACTTCTATGGACAGGTTCGTATCAATTGATTGAAAGATTCTTGATCGCATTGGTTCTTACGATGAGCTTGGTGTTTCTTGTCACGGCTATCTTAGTCCAACCGAATCTGAGTCAACTCGGTCGGGGTATGTTCATTCCTTCTATTCCTGACCCTCTTTTGGTCTTGGGAATCATCGGAACAACTGTTGTTCCTTATAACCTATTCCTACATGCCTCATCCATCTCTGAAAAATGGAAAGACCAAAGCGAACTCAAAACAGTAAGGATAGAAAACGCCATTGCCATTATCATCGGTGGGTTCATATCTGTTTGTATCATTATCACATCAGCAGCCATGATGGGTAATGGTGAAGTCAGTAATGCAGCTGATATGGCCCTCCAATTAGAACCACTCTTAGGTTCGTGGGCCAAATACTTTTTTGCATTGGGACTATTCTCTGCGGGATTGTCATCAGCCATTACAGCTCCATTAGCTGCAGCTTATGCTGCGAGGGGAATATTCGGATGGGATAATCATTTCAAGGATATGAAATTCAAGATGGTATGGATGTTCATCCTAGGGATTGGAATCTTATTTTCTTTCCTTGGATTCAAACCCATACTCGTCATTCAGTTCGCACAGATTGCAAATGCTATCTTGCTTCCTATCATTGCTATCTTTCTTATTTATATCATGAATAAGGAATCCATTCTTGGAACATTCAAGAATGGATTCTTACAAAATATATTATCGGGTATCGTTGTTTTGACTACGGTTGCACTCAGCATCAAATCACTGAATAGCCTATTCAGTTTTATTTGATTTGGCTTTTCATCCATTCCGCAATATCCTTCTTATCCTTATCCCCAAGCTTCGCTTCCGGATGTAACCAAGTATAGGATTTCAATGGCATATGGTTATCCATCATTTCCTCTATGGACTCCTCCAACTTATGATTCCTCTTGTCCTCACTGTATGAAGCCCATTCCGCAAAATTCAACTTCTGTCTTCCAGCCTTGATGTGACCCTTGATCCAAAAGGATAACGGGGCAACATTCGTGTACCAAGGATATTTTGTCTCATAAGAATGACAATCATAACAAGCTGCCTTTACTAATTGTCCCACATGCTCGGACGCAGGATTCATAACCAAAATATCATCATTCGAATTGTGTTCCGGAACGGATTTATCTATCCTGAAGAATTGCATGATGACTAATAATACAACTATACCAATACCGATTTTCTTCTTCATTTCATTGTCTTTTTACAAGGAGCATGAATTATCCCTGAACACTTCTTCCAGTTGGATGCTCATTCATTCCTCTTTTATCCACTCAAATATAATCTTTCAAACCATAATCCATCAAATACATAGTAACATGCAATGGGATTAGTCCATCAATATCCTGACTTTAATATTATGCTAACTTTAGGTTCAAACCCTACATTTGTAGTTCACCCTACATTACCCTTATCTTTGAAAGCATCCAACCTACAATCCGATTGAATTACATATTTCCCATTCATAAAGTTGTCAACATGAAGCATTTCTTGGCTGTAGTTTTTTTCCTTTTCCTTTTTCTATCTCAATCATTTACCCAGAAAATCCATTGGGCTGATGAAGTAGAGGCTGTATCAAGTGAGTATAATGACCCTTACAGGTACTTTGCCAAGGAACAAATCCTGGGTGTTCCCAATGCCATAAGTGAAAAGGATTTGAGTCCTTGGGCATGGCAACCCAAAAAGCCCAATGCAGGAAAGGAATATATCCGTGTCAGTTACAATAACGCAGTAAGGGGTGTGAGGCAAGTTTACATATCCGAAAGTAGGGCACCAGGCGCAATCACGAAAATCATTCTACATGAGAAAAGTGGCAAAAAGCATGTTGTCTACGAAAATAAATTCCCGAAAGGGTTATTCAAACCTTTCCGAATGTTCAGGGTTACATTTCCTCCTACGAGCTACTACGTCAAGGAAGTTACCGTTGAGATGAATACCAAGGCTGTTCCGGGTGCCAACTTGGATGCGATAGGCATCACTGATTATTATGGGGAAATTAAGATTAAGAAACAAATCAATAACATCCAGTATGCGTCTACTGTACCCAACAAGGAGAATCTTGGTAGGCAGGTCAATTCTAACTATGCAGAAAGATTGCCCATCATTTCCCCGGATGGTAATACACTTTATTTCACGCGTAAATTCCACCCTGACAATATGGGTGCTGAAAACAGGGATGACATTTGGGTATCACAAAGGATGCCCAATGGAAATTGGGGATACGCAGAGAATATTGGAGAGCCTCTGAATAATACGGACCACAATTATGTAGTGGCCATCAATCCTACAGGAACGAGCATTTATCTAGGAAATAAGTACCGTTCCAAAAGCCAGGGACTTTCTATGTCCAGTCCCAAGAGAGGTGCTTGGGCTAAGCCATTCGATTTGAAAATCGCTAATTTCTATAATAATAATGTATTTGCAGAATACCATGTGAGTGTGGATGAAAAGGTTCTTCTTCTATCCATTGAAAGAACGGATGGATATGGAGAGAGGGATCTCTATGTATCATTCCATAAAGGAGAGGGTTCCTGGAGTCAACCTAAAAACCTGGGCAGTACCATCAATACCAATAATATTGAAAACAGTGTTTTTCTTGCAGCTGATGGTAAGACGCTTTATTTCTGTAGTAATGGCCATTATAATTATGGTGGACTGGATGTCTTCGTAAGTGAAAGGTTGGATGATTCATGGACCAACTGGACTGAACCCAAAAATCTGGGTCCCAAAATCAACACCAATGGAAATGACCTCAACTTCACGATACCCGCATCTGGTGAATATGCTTATTTCTCATCTGACGATAACAGTTTCGGAATGTCCGACTTGTTCAGAATCAGACTACCTGAGGAAGCCAAACCTGATCCCGTTATGCTCGTAACAGGAAGGATTGTTGACGCTACTACCAATCAGCCCATCCAAGCCAAGGTAAAATATAATCCACTTGAAAAAATCAAAAAAGAGGAGGATAAGGAAATTGCAGCTGGTGATGATGGTTCCTATCAAGTAGTATTGCCATATGGTAAGGATATGGAGGTATATGCTGACCTGGATGGTTATTATGCCATTAGTGAGAGTATGGAACTAGGTGATGAAAACCTGGAAGAACTGGATGGTGATGACCCCAATGACCCCTTGCTTAAAAAATTCGAATACCAAGAGACTCCTCCCTCTAAGGAGGAATTGGCATTGGAGCGTAAATTGGCACAATTAGAACAAGAACTGGCTGATCTGAAAAAGAAAAAATCCGAACCCTTGGCCTATGATGCTCCTTACACCAAAACCCAAGCACAACAATCAGTCTACCCACAACCCAAACCCCGTACTTATTCACAACCTAAATATAATCCTCGTCCAAAGGATTCAGAATTGGATTACCTCAAGCAGAAGTATTATGACCAGATGAGGAACAAACCCCAAGCCAATACCCCACAAAGAGATCCAGCCAATAAGAATGGTAAGGAAGTCAACGATATGTATTCCAAACTTTACGGCAAAAAGGATAGGGAGGAAGAAGAACGTAGGAATCCGACCAAAAATCCAGCTAGTAAGGATGATAAGGAAGTCAATGATATGTATTCCAAATTATATGGTAAAAAGGATAAGGAGGAAAAACCCAAAAAGGATCCTTTTGCGCCATCTGAAACCGAACCCACAGAACCCACCGAAACTGCTACTACCGAACCATCAGAACCCGTCGAACAACCAGGAAAAGAAGCAGGGGAACCAGAAGAAATCGCAGCTACTGAGCCTGATGAAGATTTCGAGGGTTCGGGTAAGGATTATTATGAAATTCCATCATTCGAGGACTTCGAACAAGAAGTCCGTC
The DNA here is from genome assembly GCA_020631355.1 of Saprospiraceae bacterium. Taxonomy (GTDB): domain Bacteria; phylum Bacteroidota; class Bacteroidia; order Chitinophagales; family Saprospiraceae; genus JAHDCE01. The sequence goes on from JAHDHL010000001.1 coordinate 510,092, forward strand.
AGGAAATGAGACAAGAACTAACCCAACAAATCAGAGCTGAGTTGAGAAAGGAACTCATGGATGAAATCAAGCGTGAACTTGAAAAGGATGCCAATCAAGACGAGGAAGAATTATTGGATGATGTTGTTTCCGAAGTCAAAAGGGAAAACCAGAAAGAATTATCAGAAATACCTAGATTGGAAGCAGATGTGAGCAATGATAATGAAATTGAATTGGAGCTGAAACAACTCATCGTTGCTGAGATGAAAGAGGAACTCAAGGAAGAATTAGAAGCTCCCATCAAGGAAGAACTCAAGAATGAAGTTTCCCTGAAAGTCAAGGAAAAAGAAAAGGATGAGACACAAAAGAAAATGGACGAATGGAAGAAACGAAGACAAAACTCCAGTTCATCCAGACCTGTGGCCCAGGCCAAACCTAAGAAAGACCCAGAATATGTGGAATTGAATCAGGATATAAAGGTGGTTCCGATTAAGGTAGGACAGGTCATTCCCATGAATAATATTTTCTTCGATGCCAACAAATCATCCATCAAGGAACAATCTAATACGGAATTACAACGTGTCCTTACTTTCCTTACGACCAATGGCAACCTTGTTGTGGAGGTAGGCGGACATACCAATGGTTGGTGTAGTAGTTCGTTCGCAGATGAACTTTCAAGAGGACGTGCTAGGGAAGTGATGGAATATTTCGTTGAGAATGGTGTCCCAAGACATCGCATACAATACAGAGGATATGGTAAAACCATGCCCATTGCAACGAATGACACCCTAGCTGGTCGAAAGAAGAACCAAAGGGTAGAATTAAAAATCCTTGAAATTCTGAATGATTAGAAAATAGCCTATCCAAAACAAAAATAGCCTTGGTACGAATGATTCGCATCAAGGCTATTTTTGTTTTTATAAGTATCAGGTATGCTTACTAGTAAGCTCTCTTGTTCTTTCCTTCCATGAAATTCATGAATGCGCGATTCACTACTCGGTTTCCACCCGGCGTAGGATAATTTCCAGAAAAATACCAATCCCCACTGTTTTTCGGACAAGCTCGATGCAATCCTTCTATGGATTGATAAATAACCTCCACTTCTGGTTCTATACCCGGAGGTGTGATGATTTCAGCAATTTTCTGGGAAATCTGCTCAGGAGTATAGGTATCATACAACTCAATAATCTGGTTTTGGATCTCCTCTACCGATAAGTATTCATTCTCCTTACAACGGGCATAAGCTGCATGTAACAAATGTTCTTTCTTATCATCCCTCAATAATTCACACAAGGCACGGAATGCTACGAAATCATTCATCTTAGACATATCTATCCCATAACAATCCGGATAACGAATCTGTGGAGCTGCCGAAAGGATAATGATACGCTTAGGTCTGAGTCTTGATGCAATTCTGATGATGCTTTTCTTCAATGTGGTTCCCCTTACGATGGAATCATCCAATAAAACAAGGGTATCCACATAGTTTTCCACAATTCCGTAAGTCACATCATATGCATGCGTCACCAATTCATCCCTCGAACTGTCATCAGCAATGAAAGTCCTTAACTTAGCATCCTTTACAATCAATTTTTCCACACGGATATGGCTGCCCAGAATCTTGGTCAATTGCTTATCATCTATCTCCTTACCCAAAGCCTTGATCTGATCCACCTTGATGCCATTCAGTTTCCGTTCCAATCCTTGTATCAATCCCAAAAAGGACGTTTCGGCCGTATTGGGGATAAAACTGAATACCGTATGATCCAAATCACCATTCACAGCTTCATAAACGCGATCAGCTAATTCCTCACCCAGTTTTTTTCGTTCCAGATATATATCCCTATCGGTTCCTCTTGAGAAATAAATCGATTCGAATGAACAGGAAGTCTGTTCTTTTTTCTCTGTGAATTGGTCTACACTGAATCGACCATCATTCTTCACGATAACAGCATGGGCTGGTGGTAATTCCTTGATTTCGGAAATATGGACATCAAAGGTCGTTTGGATAGCAGGACGCTCGGAAGCTACCACCACAACCTCATCATCCTTGTAATAATAGGCGGGGCGAATTCCTCCCGGATCACGCATAACGAATGCATCACCATGACCAATCATACCGCACATCACATATCCACCATCAAAATCCTTGGCTGAACGCTGCAGAATCTTCAATACATCCAATTCCTTGAAAATCCTTTCATTGATATGTGGATTCTCAATTCCTTGATCCTTGTATCTGTAGTATAATTCCTCCACTTCCATATCCAAGAAGTGGCCGATTTTCTCCAATACCGTAACCGTATCTGATTTCTCTTTGGGGTACTGGCCTATTCCCGTAAGGGTATCGAATAACTCATCCACATTGGTGAGATTGAAATTACCCGCCAAGACCAGATTACGGGATATCCAATTATTCTGTCTCAGGAATGGATGGCAGGACTCAATACTATTGATGCCATGGGTTCCGTATCTCAGGTGCCCCATCAACAACTCTCCCGTAAAGGGCAAATTTTCCTTGAGCCAACCAGGGTGTGCCAACTTATCCTTGTGCTGATTGAAGTAATTCGTGTGGATGTGATTGAAGATTTCCTCAATGGAGTCCTTGTTATTACTACGATGCCTGCTGATATACCTTCGTCCCGGTTCGATACCCAGTTTGAGGGTTGCTATTCCTGCACCATCCTGTCCTCTGTTCCTTTCCTTTTGCATCAGGAGGAACAACTTGTTCAGCCCATAAAGTGCAGTACCATATTTTCGATGGTAATAAGAAAGTGGTTTCAATAATCTAATGAATGCAATTCCGCATTCGTGTTTGATCTGGTCACTCATTATTCTCCCTGTTTGAGATAAGCGGCAAAGTTAAGTCCATTTTTAACAATCAACAAACCCTGAAACCCTAGGATGTGAATAACTTGGGGATAATAATTTTGAACGACATAGCTTTTTCAAGTATCTTGAAATAATTAAGCTTTTTCTTTCATTTTCCCTTACGGGAAACAACATAAATACCAGCCTCGTCATCTATATGATTAAATACCAAAATTCTGGAGTATGGCTTTAAGGACTAATTTATTCAAAACACCCAAGCACCGTAAATACGGTTATGTCCCCAGATATTATAATCCGGACAAGGAGGCTTTGGAAGAAAAAATCAAGAAAGCGGAACTCCTGGCCGAGGATAGTATAGAGGGTACCAAGGCGAGGATTAAGCACCAAATGAGGAAAGGGCGGAGCAACGGTGAATATAAGAGCGAACGAAGAAAGGCCATGATTCGGTCGAATCTATTACTAATTGCCATTATAATCATCCTTTTAGTAGGTGGATTCATGGCTTTAGAAGTATATTTGCCAAGCTTAATTGAGTCTTTGGACTAAATCCCATCCAGATGGCATATCTGATTTTTATCACAAGTGTTTTAATCTGATATTGGGATATTTGTTGTAGTAAAATTGTTTATAAATACTATTTGCTGAATGGCAGATGTCATACAACTCTTGCCCGATTCCATTGCCAATCAAATAGCTGCTGGGGAGGTCATCCAAAGACCAGCATCTGTGGTAAAGGAATTGATGGAAAATGCGGTGGATGCAGGGGCTACCCAAATCAAGTTGGTAGTCAAGGATGCAGGCAAGACCCTCATACAGGTCATTGACAATGGCTGTGGTATGTCCGAGACAGATGCCAGAATGTGCTTTGAAAGGCATGCTACTTCGAAAATCAAGCGAGCCAAGGACTTATTCTCCATCAGGACCATGGGTTTCAGGGGTGAGGCCATGGCTTCCATTGCGGCCATTGCCCATATCGAAACCAGAACAAGAAGAAGTAATGACGAAGTAGGAACCCGTATTGTCATCGAGGGTTCAAAGGTTATTACCCAGGAATCCTGCCAGTGCGCTCCAGGCACCGTATTCGCCGTAAAGAATCTTTTTTATAATGTTCCCGCCAGAAGGAATTTCCTGAAGTCGAATACAGTGGAGATGAAACATATCATCGACGAATTCCAACGTATCGCATTGGCACATCCTGATATATTCTTTTCATTGCATCATAACGGATCTGAAATGTTCCATCTGCAAGCCAGTAATCTCAGGCAAAGGATTGTGGGTTTGTTGGGACAACATACCAATAAGAAACTGGTTCCCGTGGAGGAAGAAACGGATGTGGTCAATATCCGAGGTTATGTGGGCAAGGCCGAATTTGCAAAGAAAACCAGAGGAGAACAATTCTTTTTTGTCAATAATCGATTCATCAAAAGCGGTTATCTCAACCATGCTGTAATGACAGCGTATGAGGACCTTCTCCAAAAGGATCATTATCCTCTATATGTACTGTATGTGGATATTGACCCGGCCAGAGTAGATATCAATGTCCATCCTACCAAACAGGAAATTAAGTTCGATGATGAACGACTCATTTATAATTACCTCAAGGTAACCATCAGGCATGCATTGGCACAATATAATGTGACTCCTACATTGGACTTCGATACGAATCCTACATTCTCTAATCTCCAACCTCGTTATCCCAAGAAAGAACAGAAGCCAACAGCTAATCCCAGTCCTAAGAAAGAACCACAGAATATGGTTTTTTCATCCTCCATCAATAAGGACCATAGACATGAGAATAATCTCAAGCATTGGCAAAAGCTATATGACGGATTGGACAATGAGGAAACCGATTCCAATGATGAGCCCAAAGAATCCATTACCATACAGAGTAAGGCTTCCGAAAATACCGGAATGGATGATAAGGATGGAACATTCTCCAAAGAAGAAATCCAACCTTACCAAATCCATAACACCTATATTGTCAGTCCGATTCGTTCGGGTTTCATGCTGATTGACCAACAGGCTGCCCATGAGCGGATTCTCTTTGAGAAATATCTTGAAGTCCTTGAAGAACAGAAACCTGTTACGCAGAAGGAATTGTTCACCAAAACCATCAAGGTATCACCCGCTGATGCTCCCGTATTGAAATCCATGTTGGAACAAATCAATATGCTTGGGTTTGATATCAGGGAATTTGGTCAGGATACATTCGTGGTACATGGTGTTCCTGCAAATATCCTTAAGGGAATCAATGAACAGGAATTGATTGATTCCATGATTGAACAATACAAGAGGAACTTGGATATTAATCCTAATATCCAGGAGAATATCGCCCGTTCATTGGCTTATAGTGCAGCCATCAAAAAAGGCAAATCATTGACCAGCCAAGAAATGCGTGTCATCATAGATCAACTGTTTGCCTGCAAGATGCCGTACAAAAGCCCAGGAGGAAGAAACTGCTTTACTACTTTCGACATGGAGGACTTGGATAAACGTTTCCAAGGCTAGGAATGTTTCTTATCATATAGGATGTTGATATGTCTATCCACATTTTATTCTTTATTAATATCAAGTAATATTATGGCTCAGCAATATTTCAATAAGGAGGATCTTAAAAAATTCGGTAATATTACCGATTGGCAAGAAAAGATGGGAAAGAAATTCTTTGATTGGTACGGAGAGGTATTCAAGGAAGGTGCATTGACCCAAAGAGAAAAATCGCTGATAGCTCTTGCTGTAGCCCATGCCATCCAATGTCCTTACTGTATTGATGCTTATTCGGATTCTTGTATCAAGAAAGGTGCTGATGAGGAACAAATGATGGAAGCTGTACATGTTGCATCAGCCATCAAGGCAGGTACCACATTGGTCTATGGAGTACAGATGATGAATCATGTTGAGGATAAGATGATGTAATTTTAGGAAGAACTGAAAACAGAATGGATATGAAGAAAATCATTGACAATTTTTCAAATCAGGCATCCATTTATAAAAAATTCAGGCCTACCTATCCCAAAGCATTGTATGATATTATCCTTGCACAAGTAAACCATCTTGGGATTTGTTGGGATTGTGGTACTGGAAACGGGCAGGCTGCTTCATTCCTTTCCCACTATTTCGAGGAAGTTTGGGCTACGGATATTTCCGAGCGACAAATTTCGAATGCTATCCAGAAAGATAATATCCAATACAGTGTACAAAGGGCGGAACAAACCCAATTCCCTGATCAATCCATTGATTTGATTACGGTAGGACAGGCCATGCACTGGTTTGACTTCGATGCTTTCCATCAGGAAGCCAATCGTGTTTTGAAGCAAGGAGGAATTATGGCTATCTGGGGATATGGATTACTCAGGATACAGTCCGATATCGACCTTATCATTGATGAATTTTATGAAGATATCATTGGCCCATATTGGAATGAGGAAAGAAAACACATTGACGCCCATTATGAGACAATTCCATTTCCTTATACCTCCATTCCTGTAAGTCAATCCTTTTACATTGAAGCGGAATGGGATCTAAAACATCTGGAGGGATACCTCGGTTCTTGGTCCAGTGTACAACGATATATGAAACAGACCGGACTACCCAATCCTGTGGCTGAGAGCATTGAACGTATTCGGACACATTGGAAAGAGGGACAACAACAAACAGTACGATTCCCTCTATTCCTCCAACTTGGAATCAAGCAATAAGCCTTATCTCAGAAGATTTTCCATAATGGCTTTCATTTCCAGTAAATCTCCTTTGGGAGGAGTCTTGGCAAAATTCCCATACTTATCAATCAAGTAATATTGGGGTAGGGCCCTTACATTGTAATCCTGTGCCATCGTAGAACCCACGCCGTCCTCCAGGTATACATGTACGCCTTGGTATCCTTTCTTAGCAATGGTTGCATCCCATGATTCCTTACTCCTATCAAAGGAAATATTCAAGAAGATGAATCCCTTGGCTTCCATTTCTGCCTGTAGATCTTTCATCTTATCCATTTTCTTCATGCAGGAATGGCACCAGGATGCCCAAAAGTTAATGAATACGGGCTTCCCCTTGTACACATCCAAATCTGCCACACCTCCATCCTTGGTGAGTAGGTTGAACTTAGGAGCAGGACTTCCGATATGATACTTGATGGCTTTTTGGTAGGCTATCGTAATCTTATCATTGAAATCGTAGTAAGTATTATTCAGGAGAAAATCATTGTACTTATCCAAGATGACATCGACTTTCTTACCGTACAGGGCCTTGGCTATGATATCCGAACGAAAATAGGCCAGCGCCCACGAATCCAAATAATTGGGTGCGAGTTCGTATTGCTTATTGATGATACCGGATACATCATTATTATACAAATTCATGTATTTGTAATTGACATATGCCTTTAGGAATTCCCGATAATAAAAACTACCTATCTGATTGGTTTGTACAGGAATATCTGCTATCTGGTCAAAGAAGTCAGGCGTAACATAATGCTTGTTCTTGAATATGGTTCCATAGCATAACATATAGTATCCATATTCGTAGAATATTTCATCCATCATGTATTTCTTGAATTCTTTTGTCAATTTACCCGGATGGTTCTGGTCATACATTTGCAAGGCGGATAACCGATGTTCCCTTCTTAGTTTCATTGAATTCGAAAACCCATCCTTGGACATTCGTTGCATCATATCATCCAATTTCGGAGGCACCAGAAACCAATACAATCCTGAGCGATATTGAGTGTATTCAAACTCATTCTTATTGCGGGGAAACTGCTTCTGATATTCTTCCATGAATACATTATTGGCTCCACTACGGCCACTATATGTGGTACCATATGGAAATGTATTCGCATCACCATCTATATATAAGGTATCATTGGGTTCGAGATATACCTCAGCCACATTACGGGAATATACTAACTTGGCTTTCATCGGGCGGTCTATCTGGATAGCAAAGGCAAAGGTATTATCACTCAATACAGTAGATTGGTACTGGACAGAACCTCCACTGATATACCGTTCATCCACAACGATTTCTATCTTATTCACATAACTGGTATTCACCATTTTGCCATATACCAATGTGTTCTGTGCCTGACTTCCTAAACAGGACAACAACACGATAAGGAGTGATGAAAAGAACGGAAGGTATTTCATATGAGCATCGTTATTTTGAATAAAATACGCAAAATAATTAAAAAATAACATCAAATAATTTGCATAAATTTTGATTTACCCCTAACTTTATCTTGTAACTACGTCAGGGATAAGGATTTACACTACAATATAGACGCATTGTTTGTTTGAAAGTATGCTTTTAAATCCACAATTTCCCGTAAGGAAAAGTTAAACAAAACATGAACGATTATCTCGCCAGATTTCATAAAATGGTGGAATCCCTCAACCACCATCCCAAAGTGCAGCTCCTGCACTTTCATACTTTCCCTCCTGCTTCAGATGAAAACATCAAAAAAGTAGAGGAACAACTGGGTTATCCACTACATTCTTCCATTATTTCCTTTTATCAACAAACCAATGGATTACAACTGAGCTGGATATTCAAATCCAATGAGCAATTCGATTCCCATTCGCATCAACTCCAAGAAAGTCCACTCGATTTCGAACATCAGTATATGGACTATCATCCAGAAGATGGCTCGGTTATGATTCTTCCTATAGAACAAGCTTTCCTAAAGGATTGGCACGACCAAGTTTACTTTGATTTCATGGATGATGATGACGAGGAATCCTTTATGAATCAATCCTATGGACTACTCAATTTTTCAAAAAGAATCAAACCTTTCGATTGTTTCAATAAGTATTACGATATGGCATTCTTCCTTGATGGGTCCAGTAATCCTCCTGTTATACTAGGGGACGACCATCAGGCTTGTTATACTGATTCCAAGGTCACTGATTTCGAATCCTATCTCGAGTTCGTTTTGGCTAATAAGGGAGTTGTGAATCGAAGGAAAGGTTTTTATTATCAATACCAAGGCCACAAGGATGATTTTGTATCATCTCCGCATGCTTTTTGGACAATGGACAAGGTTCTAGATTTAGATGCATTGTTGCTCAAGGATACATTTCCCTTATCCGACCAAGCTGGTAGTAGTACCACTAATCTCAAGACGGGTACCATGCAACAAATGGCTTTTTCCAGTAAGCCACTTACCATCACCCAGCTCAGATCCATCATTGAAAAGCATCACCTGTTCCTTGCCAGTGGAGGAGCCGGAGGAAAATGGCAAACAGTAAATGTCGCTGGATTGGTCATAGGAATCTATTCCCATTCCAATAAGAACCAAGACGGAGAACAAGCCGCATTTGATAGAAAGCACATTCCTGCGAGATTGGATTTGGTGGAAACAGATTTTCCATTCGCTAACTTTTGCGGATGCTATGCCAAGAGAGTTGATTTTTCTGAATCAGATCTCAGTTATTCCCTTTTCACCGATTCCTCACTGGAAGAATGCATATTTGCTGATTCGAATCTGAGTGGCGTTGATTTTTCAAGGGCCAATCTCAAAGGCGCCAGCTTTATGAATGCCAACCTCCAAGGTGCGGATTTTGAAAATTGTGATTTGACGAATGCTGATTTTACAGGAGCCAACCTTGAGGGTAGTAGGTTCCCGGGTGCTAAATTAAGGGGAGTCAAAATATAGGCCAGATGATTTGATTATATTTGGGAATGAAGCATATTAAACTTCCTGTATTCATTCCCCCTTTCCTTATTCTGATTCTTTCTGCAGTTTATAGTTTTTCCAATCCTGAATCTTTCCTTAGCCAAACTACGAAAATCAATACTTGGATACTGGATACCTTTGGGCCCTTGTTTTCAGTAGCAGCATTGTGTTTCCTTATCATATGTGTTGTTGCCTACATTTCACCTCTTGGGCGTAAGAGAATCGGAGGCCCTGAAGCACAACCACTCTTTAGTCGCTGGAAGTGGTTTTCTGTCACCTTATGTACCACTATTGCCACAGGTATTTTGTTTTGGGGAACAGCCGAACCACTCTACCATCTACATGGACCACCAACAGGTATGGGTATAGAAGCCAATAGTCCTGAAGCCATTACCTTTTCCATGTCAACCATGTACATGCATTGGTCTTTCATTCCTTATGGAATCTATACCATCGCCAGCCTTATGTTTGCCTTGATGTACTACAACCAACAACAACCTTTCAGTCTAGGAGCGATGTTGTATCCCATATTAGGACATCGGGCACAGGGAAAACTGGGTAATATCATTGATGCAATCTGCCTCTATACCTTGGTAGCCGGAATGGCTGCTTCATTAGGTACTGGCATACTCATGCTGACAGGAGGGATGGACCGGATTATGGGTATTCCATATGGCAAATTCACCATGGGAATTGTAGCATCCCTTATTGTTATCACATTCATTGTATCCGCAGCAAGTGGACTTATGAAAGGGATTCGTATTCTTTCTGATTTGAATGTCAAGATATTCATTGGCTTAGCTGTATTCGTATTCATATTCGGACCTACTACAACCATATTATCTGTTGGGTGGGAGGGTATTCAAGAATTTATAATTCACTTTTTTGACAGGAGTCTGATAGGTGTTGCAGGAGGTGATCATACATGGGCTAAGAGCTGGACGATCTTTTACTGGGCTAATTGGTTGGCATGGACTCCTATATCAGCCATGTTCCTAGGTCGGATAGCAAAAGGGTACACTGTCAGGGAATTCATCCATTTCAATCTTATTTTCCCATCCCTTTTTGCCTGTGCCTGGATGATGATATTCAGTGGTTCTTCCTTGGGGCTTGACATAGCGACCGAGGCCACACCCATGTATGATGTACTAAAAGAAGAAGGTGGTTCCAGTAAGGTCATCTTTGCTTTATTGGAAGCATTACCCTTAACTACCATTATGAGTATCATGTTTTTGGCTGTGGCCTTTATTTCCTTTGTTACCGCAGCGGACTCCAACACTTCTGTCATGGGTGGTATCAGTACCAACATTCTTCATAATGAGGACGGGGCCACTTCACCATTATCCATAAAAATCATCTGGGGAAGTCTAATCGGAGTTGTTGCTTATGTAATGGTCGCTTTTTCTGACAATGGGATTGAGGGTATCAAGATGCTATCCAATCTCGGTGGATTACCCGCTTTGTTCCTAGTCATACTTATTGCCATCGGCATGATAAAAACCATTATCCAACACGATAAGATAAATGGTTAAGTCTGATGCATCAAATTTTGAAAACTACTGGACTAGAATAATTGTACGATTCTTAGTTTTATGTAACATCATAATTTAAAAACCATGAAAGATTGGTATCGAATATGTTTCCTTTTAATTATTGGAATATATTTTTCTTGCAATGAAAATCATAATGGTAACCAGATTGCTTTTTCCAAGAACGAAATCCAGATAGATGGGAATCCATCGGATGTCAGTTGGCAAAAAGTGGAATGGCGGCAAATGAATCATAAGTGGTTAGGACCGGATATTCCCAAGGAGGATTTCCAAGGAAAATTCAAATTACTCTGGGATGAGGACCACCTGTATGTATTGGCTGAAATCGTAGATGATACCTTAATTGATATCAATGAAGATGGTCTGGAGTTCTATTGGAATGACGATTGTTTTGAAGTTTTTGTAGATGAGGATGCCTCGGGAGGGGAACATACTTTCAACTATAATGCCTTTGCCTACCATTTGAGTCTGGATAACAAGGTTGTTGATATCGGTCGGGATAGTATTCCTCATTATTATGATCATGTTAAATATGTCAGAAAGACGGAGGGCAATACATCCATTTGGGAATTATCCATTGATATTTATGATGACGAATACGATATGACACCATCCTATCCCAAAATGAAATTATCAGAACATAAGGAAATGGGAATTGCCATAGCCTATTGTGATAATGACCACAGTGAGGAAAGGGAACATTTCTTCGGAAGTATGCACATTGATGGAGAGGATAAGAACAGGACATGGAAAGATGCCAGCCTGTTCGAAAAATTCGTATTGGCGAAATAGGAATTATCGCCTATTCCAATTCCTCATTATAATACACCTTATAATAGTGCATGCCCTTATCGGGATCGAATCCTTTTTCTACGAATTGGCGAGTGGAATCGGGGTCCTTGAAATCCAACTTAACCTGGATTCCCGTATCCAGTTTGATGAAGTTCTTAATGGCCCTTTTCTGTTCCCTCAGTACGGGCTTTGAAATCGGAATATTATCAGGAATATTGATTTCGTATTCGTCCTCATACTTTTTCTTGTATTCCTTGAAATCCTTTTTCATTACCTCATCCGACTCAAAGAGGGTATCCTGAAAGTTATCATCAACGATTTCCTCATTCAGTGTAAAATACTGGATGGAATCACTCAGGAATTCGATTTGGTCTTTCTTACCTGATTTTTCCTTGATGACCTCATCCGCAAAGGATTTGCACATATCTATATAGGAACGAGTATCAAAATTCTTATCCTGTACATAATCGACACCTAGGAATTCGGCTTTCCAGTAGCTGGCATCATAATTATTATTATCCACACTGAATACCCTGTACCCGTCATCATCCCAAACATTCACAACCAAAGCTCCCTTGTCCAATTTCCTAAGGCTAATTCCTTCATTGGCATTGACGATAACCCTTTCGGAGGATTCCGTGAGTGTAAGGAATGCATCCTTCCTCTCGGATTTGAAAATTCCGATGGCCTGCACCAATTCATCCTCAATCAGAATATCATCAAAAAGAACGACAAACAAATCCCCTGACTTGATTTGTGGATGGTTACTCTGCTCGTAGAGATGATTCAGTATATCTATCGAAGCAGAATAGAACTGTTCGTTATCCTCGAAAACCTTTTTTACCAAACCATTCAATAAATGATAGGACATATCCACACTATGGGAAAAGTGGTAGGTATCTGCAATTTGCTTGAAAGGTTTCAAGAAATACTTATTCAACACTTCCTCCAAATGCTCATCCAATACCAACAAATCCGTGGAGGTAAAATTCTTCTCACTCCGATTCTTATTACCTACTCGGTGTGCAATGATTTTGGAGGTCTGTATATTATTGAGTTTCAGCATGAGTATATTGAATGATATGGGTATGATTGACTTGTAGCAGGGATGAAAAAACCTCCGAGTCTTAAAGATATACTCGGAGGTTCTCTGATTTCCTATTTAGAATGGGAATATTATAAATCCAACAATAGGGTAGTTGGGTCTTCCAATAATTTCTTCACTTTCACAAGGAACGTAACAGAAGTCGAACCATCTATAATCCTATGGTCATATGACAAAGCCAAATACATCATCGGACGAATTTTGACTTCCCCATTGATTGCCATCGGACGTTGTTGGATGGTGTGCATTCCTAAGATGGCAGATTGTGGTTCGTTCAGGATGGGCGTACTCATCATGGAACCGAACACACCTCCATTCGTAATGGTAAACGTACCACCTTTCATTTCATCCAATGTCAATGTACCATTCCTTGCCTTGCCTGCCAATTCCTTGATCTTCAGTTCGATTTCGTGGAATTGCAGTGATTCCGCGTTCTTAACCGGAGGAACCACCAATCCGTTTGGTGTGGAAATAGCGATGGAAATGTCAGCATAATCATGATAGATGATCTGATTGTTTTCCGTATCAATGAATGCATTCACATCCGGCATTTCCAAGAGTGTTTTGGCACAAGCCTTGGCGAACAAGGACATGAATCCTAGTTTCACACCATACTTTTCCACAAAACGTTCCTGATATTTCTTACGCAATGCCATGATTTCAGTCAAGTCCACTTCATTGAAAGTGGTTAACATGGCTGTATTATTCTTGGCAGAAACCAATCGCTTAGCGATGGTTCTACGCATACGACTCATTTTCTTTGTATGCTCATTCCTACTGAATGCGGCAGGTGCAGCTGGTGTGGGTGCATCCTCTTTCTTAGGGGATGACTTCGGAGTTTCCTTAGCAGGAGCGGATTTCTTAGCTTCGATAGCTTTCATCACATCCTCCTTGGTGATTCTACCATCCTTTCCGGTGCCTTTGATATCACCAGCCGTAAGGCCATTCTCCTCCATTAATTTTGCAGCAGCGGGGGATGGATGTCCCGTAGCATAATTTTCTTTCTGAGGTTCAGCGGCAGGGGCAGGTGTTTCCTTAGGTTCCTCTTTCTTGGGAGCTGCCTCGTTTTTAGGAGCATCACCTCCATCCTTGGCAAATGATGTATCAATCCTTGCTACAAGTGCACCAATAGCCAAGTCATCTTCTTCCGCAGCTACCCATATGAGTTTACCGGCAGCTTCTGCAGGGAATTCCAATGTTGCCTTATCAGATTCGAACTCACAGATGGATTCGTCCATTTCGACATAGGCTCCATCTTCTTTCAACCATTGAGAGAGTGTTACTTCCGAGATGGATTCCCCAATGGTAGGAACCCTCATTTCTATTATGCTCATTTATTCTTAAACTTTAGACGCTAGACTTTCAGAGTGGTAATTCCTAAGTATCACGAGTGAAAGGAATAGCAAACTTTTAAAAAGATACACTGAAGATCATGTATCTTTTTTGATGATGGAGAATATCAATTCATCCGAATGCAAATGTACGTTTTTTTGAATGCTGTGTAAAGTACTTTTGAGGCTATTGGACATTTTGTTTATTTTGTCACTTAGGTATATTGACAAATGAATTTTCTGAATCTTCCTGCGCAAACATTTAATCATGAACTTGAAGTTATTATTTCCTCTCTTATTATTGGTTGGCCTATTGAGCTGCGGGCCTCAAATCTCAGATATGGAACAGAAAGAAATGGACCAAATAGAATACAGATTCAGTGATAGTTCAACACCTCCCATGTACCATCGGAGCTATACTATTACGATTAATGCCCAACAAGTCGAATGTGTGGTGGATGTCTATGGAACAGAACTGGCAAACGAGACTTACCCCATTGATGAAACCCGTTTCAGGGAGTTGGTAACAAAAACTTCCTCATTAGGTAGGGCAGTCAATAAAACAACGGATGGTGCTACGGGAACCAAAGGGTATCGCATATCCCTATCCAAGAAAAATACGGTTTTTTATTGGGCCTATTGGGACAGTCTGCAGGAAGTGAATCAGGGAAAACTTGATTTTATTGAGGAAGTCAAGGCGATGGTCCCCAACCTATCTGACCTATTGGCTAGACAAATAAATGAGGATGACAACTAATCCCAAAAGAAAAGGCACTGAATAATCAGTGCCTTTCCAGTAGTTAGAATTATGTGCTTATTATAATTCCTTTCTCAATCTCGCTACGGAAATACCTAATTGTTCCCTATACTTGGCAACGGTACGCCTAGCGATATTATATCCTCTTTCCTGAAGTAGGGCCTTGAGCTTTTCGTCGGAAAGGGGTCTTCTTTTATTTTCATTCTCGATGATATCCGTAAGGATTTTCTTTACTTCCAGAGTAGATACTTCTTCACCATCCTGTGTTTGAAGTGACTCGGAAAAGAATGCCTTGAGTCTTTTGGTACCAAACTCGGTCTGTACATACTTGGAATTGGCAACCCTTGAAACTGTTGAGATATCCAAGCCTGTCATGTCTGCAATATCCTTAAGGATCATTGGACGCAGCTTTCGTTCGTCTCCTGTGACAAAATAGTCGTATTGCAACTGAAGAATCGTATACATGGTACGATACATGGTTTGCTGCCTTTGTTTGATTGCATCAATGAACCATTTAGCTGAGTCGATCTTCTGCTTGATGAACATGACAGCTTCTCTTTGGCTCTTATTTGCTTTCTTACCTTTTTGCTTGGAAACCGTATAGGTCTGGAGCATATCCTTATATCCGTCGTTGATACGCAGGTCTGGAGCATTCCTAGAATTCAATTCCAATTCCAGTTCACCATCCCTATTCGTAATGGTAAAATCAGGAACGATATAATGAACTGCACGAGAGTTGGCACCGGAGGAATAACCACTAGCAGGCTTGGGGTTCAACTTCAAAATTTCCTCAATACCCTTTTTCAGTTGTCTCTCATTAATATTCAATTGTCTTTGTAGACGAGCATAATGTTTTTTGGAAAACTCAGCGAAATGATCCTCAATGATTTTCAATGCCAATCTAAGTGAAGCCTTTTCTTCATAGGCGTATTCCTCATTATCATTCTTACGATGCAATTGGATGGCCAAAGCCTCTTGCAAGGTTCTGGCACCGATACCCGGAGGATCCAGTTTTTGGATACGCTTCAGTGTACGTTCTATTTCTTCCTCTGATGAGAAAATATTCTGCGCAAACATCAAGTCATCCACAATGGCAGTAGGTTCCCTCCTAAGGTAACCGTCATCATCTATGCTACCTATGATTTGCTCGGCAATGGTGTATTCCCTTTCGTCCTTGAAACGAATCAATCCCAATTGGCGCTCCAAATGCTCATGGAAACTATTCTCCACTGACATTGGCATTGTCTTTTCCTCATCATCTGCGGAATAGTTACTGATATTCAACTTATAACTGGAAACATCATCTTCGATGTATTCATTTAGATATTCATCCAATTCGATGGCCTCATCCTTATGAGCTTCGTATTCAGGTTCCTCGTACTCAGTGGAAGCACTCTCATCCTTGGATTCCATGAAATGATCAGTATTGTGCAAATCATCCGCATCATTATCCAAATCATTTTCCTGATCCTCACTTTCCTCTAATGCCGGATTGGCTTCCAACTCCTCCTTGATACGCTGTTCTAATGTAGCAGTAGGTATCTGAAGCAGCTTCATCAACTGTATTTGTTGAGGAGATAGTTTCTGTAACTGCTTCTGGCTTAAATTTTGCTTTATCATGACAACGGTTTTAGTCTGTAGTGCTGTTTAAATAATTAACTACGGTTTGTATTTCATAGAGGCAGGGTGCATTTGTTTTCCATAAGGTCTATTCGTTAAAGATTCTTTAAACTCTAACTATAGTTTTCATTTGAAAATCGGGATTAATAACAAAAACCATGCCACAAATATAACCGCTTATTTAGTAGTTGTCAATACCTTGATGCAATTTTGTATTAAAAAAGATTCATATCCTTTCCTGTAAGCATAATCAAATAACTTCTTGCGTCTTATATATACATTATTTTCCTTAAGTGAATTATTCTTCTTTTCTATCAGGCCAAATAATTTTTTCTCATACTCATCATCGTCTATCTCTGCCATTCCTTTCTTGATACAATAAGCAGAAATCTGTCTGGCTTTCAATTCTTGTAATATCTTGCGTTTTCCCCAGTGCTTCATCCTGAATTTGCCTCTGGCATAACTCTGGGCAAATCGTTCTTCATTCAGAAAGTTCTCAGCAATGAGTTCCGCTATGATCTGTTCCAAATCATCGCCATATATTCCCAAGTCCAACAACTTGGACCGGACCTCCTTGTGACATCGATCCTGATAAGCACAATACTTTTGTAATTTTTCCAAAGCATCGAGCTTGCTTACATACTTTTTCTTCTTATCGTTTTTCATAGCTCCAAACTGCCTAAAATAGTCATAAACCCAAATAGGAAATCTATTTGGTGAACGGCATACTTTATAACAATAAAATATGGCCAATAGTTATGTGTGACAGAAGTTTATGTAAGCAATCTGGTTAATTCACATCTTATGTTAATAACTTTTATTTCTGAGTAAGAAATTAACATAAAGTGCCGCGCCAAATAAAATTAGGGCAACAGCCTGATGCAATACGCCTAAAACAAGCGGAGCATCATTCTGATAATTGATTATTGTGAAGACTCCAAGGAGGAATTGAATTACTAACAATGTTATCAACATATTGTTTCCTGTCCTTAATTTGCGTGGAATATCCAGTTTCCGCAATTTGTTGAATAGCACTAAAACCATGATAACCAGCACATAAGCCAATCCTCTATGACTTACTTGTATCCAAGCTTTAGGAGTAGAATGTATCTCGTAATTAACAAAGTTATCAACATCCATCTGGTTTGAATTGAATAATTGTTTCACGAGCTGATCACCATTTACGAAAGCAGGAAAATGAGGGTGAACAACCCCCGCTTTTGTCCCTGCTACAAGGCCTCCGAGCAGGATTTGAATTACTAACATAGTTATCAACACCCATGAAAATTTCCTGATTTTTGGTAGATCCAGGTCCATTTTTTCAGGATGTTTCACAATGAGATAAGTCCACCACAAATAACCGAAAAGCGCAGTTGCCACAACCAAATGGAGTATCAGACGATAGGCACTTACCCGGGTTCGTAATATATCGGAGTTGAGTTCTGCTTCTGTATTCTGGATACCACTGTCTACCATTAGCCATCCCATTATGGCGGCTGTAGCGGCAAGGAGTATCACTACGCCCAGCCGCATGATGATTCTCTTGGAGAAATATCGCTTTGATAGGAAGTAAATGAATGGAATGATAAAGATGAATCCCATAGAACGAGCCCAGAAGCGATGAAACCATTCCCAGAAATAGATGTATTTGAACTCTGAGAGCGTCATATCTGGATTCTTTATGTTAAACTGGTGTTTGGCTCCTACCTTGTACTTTTCGAACGTCAGCTCCCATTGTTCTTGATTCAGGGGAGGAATCGTTCCTTCTATGATTTCCCATTCGGTAATGGAAAGACCTGAATCTGTAAGGCGAGTAATCCCTCCTATCACGATTTGCCCTAAAACCAGGACCAATCCTAGGAATAACCAGGGAGCAATCCACTTGCGTCCTCTTTCTTGTGCTTCTACATCTGTAAGTAATCCAACTCTATTTTCCATAATGATTGAAATCTAATTGAACGAAAACATTTGATTCTACAAAGATGAATCAAAACAGAATCATTTTGTTTATTCCAATAAAAAGGTTTCCTGTGATTGTATTAATTAATATTGAGTATAAATTTTAAAAAAAGCCCTCATCATCAGTAGTGTTAATTCGTTGAAAGAAATCGACCCGGGGATTATGATTTTAAAAAGCTAACAATCACCGGTACTGATTAACGCAATATCAACACCACTTTTCTCTGTCTATGAAATAGTTATGGATTTATAAACAGCTTGTTAGTATGTTTTCCCCGGTAAAAGTTTTTACAGTGTATAAAACTAATAACTGTTTATCACCGGGGAAAACCTATGTGTAAACTCACATTTTGGGTGTTGATTCAGAAGTGCTTTCTTATTAACTTAGGATGAGTGTGAATCATGGTGGAAAACTAAGGAGTTATTCTACATGTTATTCTATATGTAATGTGAATTAGGAAATCAGCTAAGCAGAAGATAATTATATCTTTACACATATGAAAAAATATAACTGTTAGTAATCTGTTTTCCACGCTTGCAATGATTTGTTTTTGATAAATGTTGGTATAAATGAACCGGTGTGGAAAGACCGGAACGTTGTATAATCTTGAATGTATCCGGTATGTGTGGAAGGTTTTCGAACAAATTAACAGAGGAAAAGCTTGAGGCTTATATGGCTAAGGTGAAACTGAAATATGCACTTCAGCCTAACTATAATATAGCGCCAAGTCATTCTGCTTATGTTGTGAAGCAATCGAATCCTAATGAAATATCGGAGATGAGTTGGGGAATTTTTCCTTACGGAAAGACTACCGGAAACCTACTTATCAATGCCCGGAGTGAAACAATTTTTGAGAAACCAACATTCAAATATGCGATTCGTAACCGGAGATGTTTGGTTTTGGGAGATTCATTTTATGAATGGAAGAAGTCAGGAAAAGATCGTATTCCGTACCGGATATCATGGAAAGATGATGGAATGATGGTGTTTGCCGGACTGTATAATGAGTGGATAAATAATGGAAATCAGTTTTCTGGATTCGTTATTCTCACATCAGCTCCCAATTTGGAAATGTCTACTGTCCACAATCGAGCACCTGTATTGTTGAAAACTGAGGAAGAACAATTATCCTGGATTTCGGATATTTCATATTCAAAAATTCAGGAACTGACACAACCATTACCTGATGAATTGCTTCATATATATAGGGTGTCCCAAGCAGTGAATAAACCCATTAATAATTCATTAGATTTGCATCGGGAAATTCCTGAACAACCTACATTATTTTAGAATATATATGCGAGTAGTTATTCAGCGTGTAAGTGAGGCATCGGTTACCATTGATGGAAAAGTGAAATCTTCCATTAGTATGGGATTGTTAATATTATTGGGAATCGAATCTGAAGATGGTTTGGATGATATCCAATGGTTGAGCAGGAAAATTTCGGGCTTACGAATTTTCAATGATGAGAACGGAGTGATGAATAAATCAGTGATGGATGTAAATGGTGAAATCATTGTTGTGAGTCAATTCACCTTACATGCAAGTACGAAAAAAGGAAATCGTCCAAGTTATATCAAGGCTGCCAAACCTGAAGTTTCCATTCCATTGTATGAGAAATTTGTAGATGTATTGAAGGAGACATCTGGAATTGAGGTGCAGACGGGAGAGTTTGGAGCTGATATGAAAGTAAGACTTTTGAACGATGGACCTGTTACCATTTTGATGGATTCCAAGAATAAAGAATAAATCATGACGATAGCCGAAGCACAAAAAATTGTTGATGAATGGATTAATACCATTGGTATCCGATATTATAATGAATTGACAAATACGGCAATTCTTACTGAAGAAGTTGGGGAAGTTGCTCGATTGATGGCAAGAATTTATGGTGAACAATCGTTTAAGACACAAGCCCAGGCTGATTCTGCAAAAGAGGATTTGGCTGGAGAAATGGCCGATGTACTTTTTGTACTTATTTGTTTAGCGAACCAAACCGGGATTGATTTGACAGAGGCACTGACTCGAAGTTTGGATAAGAAGACGAAAAGGGACAAGGATCGTCATGCCAATAATGAAAAACTAAAGTAGTTCTAATTATCATATGGGACCATCTATACAAATAGCGAAAATTCTAGGGATACCAATCAAATTGCATTGGACCTTTGTTTTTTTGATTCCACTGGGTATGTACCTGATGGAGATGCCCAATTTTGGTTCGGAGAATCTTTTGTTTTTTTCAGTGCTATTTATTCTGATTAGTATCTGTGTTATTCTACATGAATATGGACATGCCTTGGCTGCCAAGTATTATGGAATAAAAACGGATGATATTATTTTGTCTCCTTTATTTGGTGTAGCAAGAATTCAAAAATTACCAGATAGTCCATTGGGGGAATTTATTGTTGCTGTTGCGGGACCAGCTGTAAATATTTTAATTGGAATTATTTTCTTTATTTATTTACAAATAGTCAACCCTGAGTTTCTTTCCATTTTTGGTTATGAAATTTATCACTCCTTATTCTCAGAAGGTAAAAGGGTCGCTCAATTACCTGATGGATTTTCTAAGATTAATTTGGCCATAGCTATTTTGATATTGGTGAATTTAGGATTGGTTGTATTTAATTTGATTCCTGCATTTCCAATGGATGGTGGTCGAATGTTTAGGGCTATTCTTCATAGTTTCACTGATAAGTTGACTGCAACTAAGGTTGCAACATTCCTGGGTAAGTTCATATCTATCTTAATTATCTTATTATCAATACGTTATCATCAATACGGTATCGCATTGATTGGTGTTTTCATATATTATATGGCTGCCAGTGAGTTTAGGATGGTAAAAGGTGAGGCATTCCGTAATCAATTCCATATAGGTGATATGATGAAAACAGAATTCACTCGTTTGGATTCATTCACTACAAGAAAGCAAATAGAATATTTATTATATAGATCCCATGAAAAAAATTATTTGGTATTTGATCAAGAAAATAATTTAAAGGGCATATTAATAAAAGATAAAATTATAGAATGGTTGGATAGTGAGAATTATTCATTTGAAAATGAAATAGACAATTATCTGATTATGGATTTTCCTACATTAAATGAAAATATGATTACGGATGAGGCATTAGAAATAATGCGTACTTCTAATATTCGTTTTTTACCGATAGAAAAAGAAAATGAAATTATAGGTGTACTAAGTCGAAGTGTTATTTATGAATTCATGGAATTAAAAAAGAGGATTAGGTATTAGTACCCATTTCCTAATTTCTAGCATCTTTTCCCCAATCCAATTTATTTCTGATAGTCCATAAAAATTCCTTATCTGGAAACTTGATAAGGTCAATAGTGAAGTTGGCTTTCTTGATAGCGAAATTGTAATTGGAAGTTACAGTCTCGAATCTATTATCCAGTGTACATAGGAAATTATCACTACGTCCTTCGACTTCGAAAGAGATGACCGATTCATCGGAAATAACAATTGGGCGAACATTCAGATTATGTGGAGCTACAGGTGTAACCACAAAATTTCCTGAATTGGGAAACACAATCGGTCCGCCACAACTCAAGGAATATCCCGTAGATCCAGTTGGCGTAGCTACGATAATTCCATCAGCCCAATAAGAATTCAGAAATGCACCATCTATATAGGTATGGATGGTAATCATGGATGAGGTGTCTCTTTTCAGAATCGTAAAATCATTCAGAGCAAAATTGGAACCATCAAAAATATCATCGGGATCAGTATCCAAATGAAGGAGGCGTCGTTGGTCCAGACTGAAATTCTTACTACAAAGATTATCAATACACGTCTTAATGTATGCCTTATTGACACTTGCTAAAAAACCAAGTCGTCCGAGATTGATACCCACGATGGGTACATCAAAATCCTGAATAAGCATGGATGCATGTAGAATGGTGCCATCACCTCCAAGGGTAATGAAGAAGTCAATTCCTTCCCGGACCTTGAAGTCGAGACTACTATCGAATTTACCAACAGGTCTGGGTAGGTTGATTTTTTTGTTGACTTCCTCCAAGAAGGGCGTATATACCAAAGCCGTGATATCATACTCATCGAGTACGTCAAAAAGGTGTTGCACATATGCAACATCCTTGTCCTTAAGTGTACGGCTATATACTACAACTTGCATTTAGAAGAATAGACTGAAATGTAAATATACTCCTTTTTCACCCAATCGATTGGTACTATATTCAACTTGAATCACCTTATCAATATAAATAACAAAATCTATTCCTATACCTCCGCCCCAAAGTAGTTCGTTGGAAAGTGGATTACCAATATTATAGTAGGGATCATTGACATATCCCAAATCGGAATTGATACTAAGGTATAATTGGAAAGGCATCAGCTTAAAGGATTTCAAAGGCATGATTTTTCCCCACTTGATTTTCTTGTTCAGGATTTCGTATCGAATACTACTTTTGAGGTATGCATAGTCCAATCCATCAATGACGTAGAATTCATATCCTCTTATGAAATCTTCCTCGTATCCCAAGGCCTTATTATTATAGTAGTCTGGTTTCTGCCGTTGCAACTGAACCCTACCTTTGGATAAGAGTGCGAGACTATACTTCTTCTTTTTTCCGAATTGTAAATATTCTGCAAAAGTACCTGTAAGGAATAATGCATTCCTACCTTTGAAAATTCCGAATCCCTCTTTTGTAATTACACCCTCTGCAAAATGGCCCTTGAGTGGATAAGCTCTAATATCCCTTTTGTCTAATTGGTAAGTATAGGAAAGAGAGAAGAATTGTTGTTTACTTTTTCCATCCAAGAAAAAATCAGGATTTAGGATGTGAATGGAATCCGCAACATTCCGATGGAAATAGGTGGCTTCAATCTTGTGACTCTCATACAGTCCTGGTCTATAAGTTGAGCCGACTCCAAATCTATACCGTCTCAGTAAATGACGATTATCATCCCGATAAAATTGAACATCATTTTCTAGGGTCCTTATCCCAACTTCCTTATTTCTGGTAAAGAGGAAATTGGTGTTGAGTCCGAATGTCTTGGCTTCATTGATGAATGGTAATGTATATTCCAATTCGTACTTTTGGGTATATCCCAATTGGATGACTCCCTTGAGCAAATCCCTTCTACCACTCACATTGGAATGGTATAACCTGACTCCATAATCTACCCGTTTGAATGAATGGTTATATTGTTGCCACCAGACGTTGAAGTTCCGATCGGCCAATTCGAATATGGGAATGGGGTAGATATACCATGCTTCCTTTACATTAATAATTATAGTAATATGATTTGCGGCATCCCATTCACCAACATTGATTTCGACATCAAGGAAAAGACTCGTATTCAGAAGCAGTGTCTGATTCTTGGCCAAACGATTAGATAGATTTCCGAGTTGTATCGTATCACCAATTTGAAAATCCAATTCTCTTATAATGGTTTCATCTCTTGTCTTATCATTTCCATCTATTTGGAATTTTAGAATTACAACCCGATTGGTTGTGTCAGATTGGCAAGTGACATGAGTTGTCAGTATAAGTAAGGCGGAACTAAGTATTATATGTAGGAGAAAATTTCTCAATTGATAATAATCTAAGATTCCTCTTTCTGAATTTTTTCAAAAATATTGAAAGTATAGGAATGTTCATTTTTCTCATCAGGCTGGTAACTATCCTTAACGATATGATTCCAATTGCTAAAATCAATTTCAGGAAAGAATGTATCACCTCCCTCAACTTCGAGATCAACTTCAGTCAAGTAGAGTCGGTCCCAATATTCCATACTCTGTTTATAGATTTCCCCGCCACCAATAATGAAAACTTCTTCTTCATTATTATCGTATGCCATTTCCAATGCCTGCTCTATGGAATTCGTTATGACACAACCCGTAGCTATGAAAAAGGGTTGGCGCGTAATTACAATATTGGTTCTTTTGGGAAGTGGACGACCTATGGAGGTGAAAGTTTTTCTTCCCATGATGATATGACGATTCAATGTGGTTGCCTTGAAATATTTCAGGTCAGCAGGAAGATACCATGGGATGTCATTATTCTTTCCCATTACATTATCCTTGGCAACGGCTACGATAGCTGAAACAATCATATTGAAATAATTTTAAATTGAGGTGAAAGGAAATAATCGACTTTCAATGCGAAGATACAGCGACTCAAAAGAATGGTGTGGTTTTTACTTATATAAATTATGATTTTGGGTTTGTTGTTGTACTAAAGTCAATGTGTATATATGACTTTATTTTTTACATGTTCTATCTTTGATAGAATAGTATATAAAATGTAATTATATTGTTATAAATGAGTAAGACAGGAATCAAAGTTTTTGCTCCAGCATCAGTTGGCAACATGGTTGTTGGCTTTGATATAATGGGGTTTGCATTAGATCGTCCGGGAGATGAAATTATAGTAAGACTCTCTGACCAACCAGGTTTGAGAATATCACAGATATATGGTGCTAAGGGAAAAATACCAAAAGCGACCAATCTTAATACAGCGGGAGTTGCGGCCCAAAAATTCTTAGATCACATAGGTGAATCTGATAGGGGAATTGAAATGGAGATTTGGAAGAAGATGCCATTTGCAAGTGGACTGGGTTCAAGTGCTGCAAGTGCGGTGGCTGGGGTAATGGCCGTAAATGAATTATTGAAAAGGCCATTACAGAAAAGAGAACTTTTACCATTTGCATTAGCAGGGGAACAAGTTGCGAGCAAGGCCTTACATGGAGATAATGTTGCTCCATCTCTTTTGGGTGGAATTATCTTTATTCGGAATAATGAAGAAATGGATGTGCATCGGATTCCTAGTCCAAGAGGAATTTATGCTACAGTGATTCATCCTAAGATAGAAATCAAAACTGCAGAGGCTAGGGGAGTATTGAGTGATACGATTACAATGAAACAACACATTCTGCAAAGTGGAAATTTGGGTGGACTTATCATTGGGTTATATAATTCTGATTTTGATCTTATAGGTAGGTCGCTTCAGGATTTAATTGTAGAACCTCAACGGTCCAAATTAATTCCTGGGTTTGATTCAGTTCAAACATCAGCTTTGAATGCTGGTGCATTGGGTTGTAGTATTTCAGGTGCAGGACCATCCATAGTTGCTTTGAGTGCAAATAGTCTAATTGCAGAAAATGTAGGGGAAGCGATGACTAAGGTTTTTCATGATATGAAAATTGAATCAGAGTTATTTATCTCTACAATTAACCAAGAGGGAGCATTTAAATTTTAATAATGAAACTATATAGTACAAAGAATAAGACCCAATTCGTTGACTTGGATAGAGCGGTATTAAAAGGTTTACCAGATGATAATGGTTTATTCATGCCCGAATACATAAGACCATTACCAACCGAATTCATCCAGAACTTGAAAGACTATTCTTTTCAAGAGATATCTTACAAGGTTTGTCAGCATCTTTTCAATGGATTTATTCCTGATAATGACTTAAAGGATATTGTATATGATGCTATAAACTTCCCTGCTCCTTTAGTGAAATTAGATAATCAAAAGTACATCTTAGAATTATTTCATGGTCCATCTTTAGCATTCAAGGATTTTGGGGCAAGATTTATGGCTCGTTTGATGAGTTATTTTGATAAAAAGAATGATGAAGAACTCGTGATTTTGGTAGCAACATCGGGTGATACTGGAGGTGCAGTGGCTGCTGGATTCTATCAAACTCCTGGAATAAGGGTTGTTATTCTTTATCCGAGTGGTAAAGTCAGTCATTTGCAGGAACAACAATTAACTACACTGGGGCATAATATTACTGCATTGGAAGTTGATGGGACGTTCGATGATTGCCAAGCAATGGTAAAGGAAGCATTTTTAGATAAGGATTTGACATCTAATATAAGGTTGACATCAGCTAATTCTATCAATATAGCTCGACTTATACCTCAGTCTTTTTATTATTTCGAAGCATATAAGCAATTAGAAAATCCATCTAATGTTATTTTTTGCATACCATCAGGTAACTTTGGTAACCTAACTGCAGGGTTATTTGCATCTAAAATGGGGCTTCCGATTAAGCAATTTATTGCAGCAACTAATGATAATAATGTAGTCCCATCATATTTATCCAGTGGTGAGTATGTCCCAAGACCAAGTACAAGGACTATTTCTAATGCTATGGATGTAGGTAATCCATCTAATTTTGCTAGGATGCAAGACCTATTTGGTTTCACGTGGAACAATATGAAGCAGGAAATATCTGGTTTTTCTTATACTGATAAGGAAACTGAAAGTGGAATGAAAGAAGTATTAGACCACTATAACTATGTAATTGACCCACATGGAGCAGTAGGGTATAGGGCTTTAAAAGAGTATCAAGAGACAAATCCCGATACTCAAGGTGTGATTTTGGAGACTGCACACCCATCAAAGTTCTTACCTGATGTCGAGAGAGTGCTTGGAAATGCACCTGTAGTACCTGAAAGATTGGCTGAAATTGCTGATAAAAAGAAAGAATCAGTATTCACTGAGAATGATTATAGTGTATTCAAAAGGTATTTATTGGATAATTATGTAGGGTAGTTTCACGTGGAACATCCTATTCTAATGATAATTGATATTTAGAGTGTCCTTTTTCTAAGAGGGCACTCTTTGTTTTTTTATCAATATTGATATTTAAAAGGTGCTTTTGGTCTTTGAAAGTGTCGAATAGTAGTGTATTCTTTATTTTGAAATCCTTTATTTTTTTGACTTTCGATGCTTCTAGGTATATCCAAATAATATCATCTTCGTATTCTTTACCTAAATAATTAATCTCAATATCCTTTTTATTGATAGAAATAGCTACGTTTTTAAGTATATATTCTTCTATATAACCATCAGAATTACTCAACTCTTCCTCTGTATTAAGGTTTAATTTAAAGGATTTACCCTTTGATACTGCTTTGTCAAGATCATCAGTAAATAGCTTTATTGATGTTTCTAAGCTCTTATTCTCCTTATTGTAATAGATTTCGCCATATCCGAAGTGATAATCATGACTTAATTGAATGGATGTAAGGACTAGAAAGTAGAGTAAATAAGGCATAATTCATTGTTGTTTCACGTGAAACCAAGACAAAAATTCATCGAAACAGATGGGAGAAAAGTCTTATTTTTACGTTGTAATTTCCTAGAAAGGATGATTTAAATAAAATATTCAATGATGCGATTACACTTTAAAGTTATTACTTCTTTAGTATTACTGCTACTATTTAACCATATATTAATATATGGACAAGTAGATAATACTAATAAAAGTAAGTTTAAACAGTTGGGCCAAGAGCTTCCAACACCCAATTCTTACCGTGCTGCTTCTGGCGCACCAGGCCATGAGTATTGGCAACAAAAGGCAGATTATGTAATTCAATTAGAATTAGATGATGAAAAGCAGCGAATCTATGGTGAAGAATCCATTACATATTTCAATAATTCTCCTGATGAATTAAGGTATTTATGGTTGCAGTTGGACCAAAATATGCGTGCGAAAGACTCTGATACGTATAAAACAGCGACGAATGGAATGAATGAGGAGATGAATATTGGTCAATTAGGTAGGATGATGAATGATTTTGATGGTGGTTTTAAGCTGGATTTTGTCCAGGATGCCAATGGTAAAGCATTGGATTATACCGTCAATAAAACCATGATGAGAATTGATTTACCTAATGTAATGAAGACTGGAGATTCTTTTACATTTAATGTAAAGTGGTGGTATAATATCAACGATCGAATGAAAATCGGTGGTCGTTCTGGATATGAATACTTTGCTGAAGATGATAATTACCTTTATACTATTGCACAATTCTTTCCAAGAATGTGTGTTTATGACGATGTAAATGGATGGCAACATAAACAATTTTTGGGTAGAGGTGAGTTTGCTTTGACATTCGGAGATTATGAAGTAGACATTACTGTACCAGAAGATCACCTTGTTGCGGCTACTGGAACCCTTGAAAATCCTACAGATGTAATGTCTGATAATATGCTTAAGCAATGGGAAAAAGCAAAGAATTCTTTTGAGGATATAGTCATTATCTCTGATCAAAAGGATGCAGAAAAGAGAGAAAAGACAAAGAAAAAAGGGAAGAAGACATGGAAATTCAAGGCTGAAAATGTTCGTGATTTTGCTTTTGCATCATCAAGAAAGTTCATCTGGGATGCTATGGCAGTGAAGATGAGCGATGGTAGAGTAGTAATGGCTGAATCCATGTACCCTAAAGAGGGGAATCCTTTATGGGAACAATACTCAACAAAAGCTGTAGCTCATACACTGAAATGGTATTCTCATTATACTATTGATTATCCTTATCCTGTTGCGTGGTCAATTCATGCCAAGAGTATTGGTATGGAATACCCTATGATTTGCTTCAATTTTGGTCGTCCTGAAAAAGATGGTACTTATACAGCAAGAACAAAATATGGGATGATAGGTGTAATAATCCATGAGGTTGGACATAATTTCTTCCCGATGATTATCAATTCGGATGAAAGACAATGGACTTGGATGGATGAAGGTTTGAACAGTTTTGTACAGTATTTGGCCCAAAATGAATGGGAAAGAAACTTCCCATCAAGGAGAGGACCAGCATATAAGATTGTTAATTACATGAAAGGTGATAAGGAAAACATTGTACCTATCATGACTAACTCTGAATCCATACTTCAGTTTGGTAATAATGCATATGGTAAACCAGCTACAGCATTGAATATTTTAAGAGAAACTGTAATGGGGCGAGAATTATTCGATCATGCATTTAAGGAGTATTGTAGAAGATGGGCATTCAGACATCCATCTCCAGCTGACTTTTTCCGTTCTATGGAGGACGCTTCTGGTGTAGATTTGGATTGGTTTTGGAGAGGTTGGTTCTATACAACTGACCATTGTGATATTGCTATTTCTGATGTAAAGTGGTACCAAGTGGACTCTCAAAATCCCTTAAAGGAAAGTATTACTGATAAGGCGAAAAGAGATGCTGCTACAGTGAATATTTCAGATATCAGAAATAAGGAGTCAATCAAGAAAACCCAGGATGAAATTGACCCTAGTCTACGTGATTTCTATTCTACTTATGATCCACTAAATCCTGATGCTATAGATACAAAAGAGTATAAGGAATACTTGGCTTCTCTATCCAAGGAGGAAAGAGCACTTTTGGATGCAGGTCTGAATTTCTATGAAATTTCATTTGAGAATATTGGTGGACTTATTATGCCACTTATCATAGAGTTTGAATATACAGATGGTACCAAGGAAGTAGAACGAATTCCTGCAGAAGTATGGAAGAGTAGAAATGAAAAGATTTCAAAAGTATTCATCAAGACTAAGGAGGTTAAGCAAATTACCCTTGATCCATTTTTAGAAACTGCAGATACAGATACAAGCAATAATTATTATCCTGAAAAGAAAGAAGCTTCAAGGTTTGAATTATTCAAGCAGAAGTCATTCTCTAGGGAAAATCCAATGCAGAGAGCTGAAAGAGCTAAGAAAGTAAAGAATCCTTAGTAACTGATTGATTATCAATAGATTAACAGAGGTACTGCTTTAGGGTAGTGCCTCTTTTTTATTTAATTAATTGAAAATCAGATAGTTATGATTGTTTTTGATAAAAAATAGATATCAGTTGTTCTCAATACGCTACATGTATATATCTAATCAGCCAATTCATTATTTTTGTAATCCTAATTATAGACGAAGCATAGATAATGAAACCAAACCACCATTACATATCTACCCAATCTCTTTCGATTACAGATATTGAAAATATCATCAATGAGAATAAGACACTGAGTCTTTCTGAGGACGCTATTCAAAAAATTCAGAATTGTAGGGATTATCTAGATAAGAAGTTAAACGATAATGAAACTGCATTTTATGGTATCAATACAGGATTCGGTTCTTTGTGTAATGTAATTATCGAAGGAGAAGAATTAGAAGAACTTCAGCATAATCTGGTAAAGAGTCATGCATGTGGAATGGGGGAGGAGGTACCCCAACATTTGGTGAAGTTGATGATTCTTCTGAAAATTCAAAGTTTATCATACGGACATTCAGGAGTAAGAATAGAAGTCGTACAAAGACTCATTGATTTTTATAATGCGAATGCTCTTCCTATAATTTATCAATTGGGTTCACTTGGTGCTTCTGGAGACTTGGCCCCTTTGGCACATATGAGTTTGGCATTGATAGGTGAGGGGGAAATGAATTTTCAGGGTTCAAGAATTGAGGCAAAATTGGTTCATGAAAAAATGAATTGGAATGCCCTCCGCTTACAATCCAAGGAAGGGATAGCATTGTTGAATGGAACACAATTTTCCTTAGGATATGGATTATGGAGTTCTATGATGTCTAACCGACTATCCAAACTTTCGGATTTGATTGGTGCTATGTCATTGGATGCATTCGATGGAAGAATTGAACCATTCGATGATAGGGTACATCAGAATAGGCCGCACCCCTGGCAAATTTTTACTGCCAAACGTTTTCGGGATTTATTGGAAGGAAGTGAAATTATTACACAAGAAAAAACAGCCGTTCAAGATCCATATGCTTTTCGATGTATTCCTCAGGTTCATGGTGCAAGTAAAAGTACAATTGATTATGTACGAGGAGTGATGGAAACCGAATTGAATTCCGTAACGGATAACCCCAATATTTTTCCTGAAACAGATGCGATAATTTCCGGTGGAAATTTTCATGCTCAACCATTGGCCTTGGCTTCTGATTTTTTAGCGATTGCACTTGCCGAACTTGGAAATATTTCTGAACGTAGGGTTTATCAATTAATCGGCGGGCAAAGAGGTTTGCCCGTTTTCATGACAGAAGGTGCCGGCCTCCATTCTGGTTTTATGATTAGCCAATATACAGCTGCTTCGATAGTAAGTCAGAATAAACAACTTTGTACTCCCGCATCCGTCGATTCCATAGTTTCATGTAATGGTCAAGAAGATCATGTAAGTATGGCCGCTAATGCAGGTACCAAATTGTATAAGGTCGTCCAAAATGTAGAATCATTGCTATCAATAGAGTTGATGGTTGCGGCCAAGGGATTAGAATTTAGGCATCCTAAAAAATCATCTCCACGAATAGAGCAACTATTATCAGATTACAGAAAGCATGTTACATCATTGAAAGAAGATAGGATACTATACAAAGACATGCATCAAAGCGTTCATTTTTTGAGGCATCTGGATTTATCATCATATCTACCTTCTGAATGAAATGGCATAATGTCAAAATAGTAGGAATTCTAATTCTAGTATTTTCTTCTTTTTCCCTAAAAGGACAAATTGGGAAGAATTGGGCATTTGAGAGTAATACCTATGTGGGACAAATTACAAAACACACCCCAAAGATATTATTTGATGTTAATCGACTAGCCGTAGGTCAGGATTTTAATTTCAAGAAGCAAACCTACGGAAATGACAAATGGAGTCAGTTTCAACGATACCCAGATTTGGGGATTTCCCTGTTGTATTTTAATCTGGGAGATAAGGAAGTTTTGGGACAAGCCATTGGTATCATGCCCAATGCTACTGTAAAATTACTTCGAACCCAAAAAGGCTTTATCAATTTTCAAATCGGATGGGGGCTAGGATATGTAAACAAATTTTATCATCCTGTAGATAATCCGACAAACAACGCCTTGGGTTCTGCCTGGAATAATTTAGTACTCTTTAAATTTGATGGAGGTGTTCACATCAATAATTATTGGTCTACACAGATGGGATTCAGTCTTACCCATTATTCGAATGGTGCTTCCCAACTTCCCAATTTTGGAATTAATGTCATAGCCGCGAATATTGGTTTACGATATACACCCAACCCCGTAAAAAGAGAAGATTACATATTCGATGAGCATCATTTGAATGTACCCGAGAAAAGATGGGGTGGACAAGTTCATTTTGATTTGGCTTACAGGGAATATGGAAAAAGTGGTGGTCCCCGATATCCAATCTATGTATTGTCTTCTTCAGGGATGTTTCATTTTAATGCTGTGAATCGAATGCATTTGGGATTAGAGATGGAATACAATTCTGGTGTTTATCATTTTTTGAAACATAGCTCCTTGAATCCTGATTTGCAATATGCCAAACAGCAATCTTACCGAACGATGGTATTTGCAGCTCACGAATTCACAATGGGTGATGTTGGTATGTATATATTACTTGGGACTTATCTCCAATCGAAAGAACAAATTCCTGGTCGGATTTATAACAAGCTTTCTGCAAGATATTACTTCAAACCCGTAGGTAAACCTGCTACAAGATTTTTTGTGGCAGTCTATTTGAAATCCCATTTATCAGTTGCTGAATACTTGGCATTTGGTGTGGGTGCTTCCCTTTGATTATTTCTAATCATACGAATTTCCAGATTATCATAATTTCAATTCTACTGTAAATCAGCGATTTCGAAGAAATTTTAAATTTTTTTGAAAAAAGTGCATTTTATTTTATGGAAAATCTGTGGATTTGGACTCTTATAAATAGATACTTTTAGTTGCCGATTTTATAGAGTTAACTGGAGTCTTTCATGATCTCTCTATGAACACATGATTTTCTCGGACTTAAAAAATTATACTTCAGTTAATTACTCTAAAAAATGAATCACTCTCTATATTTTCAAGCATAACTGGCGCCCACCGGTTATGCTTTTTTATTGGGCTTTAGTCGACCTACCATTTTTTGAAGAATGAATTTGGGTTCATCAGAATGCCAGTGAGCAATAGTTACTTTTCTTTCTTCCTCGGTTACTTTCAATTTACCTAATAATTCTCTCCTCAAAACTTTCTTCGTTTTGTACAAGGTAGAACTAGGTAATTTCAAATATTGCTTCATTTTCTTTTCGGCATTAGCAAGTACTTCTTCTTGGGATACAATTTCATCTACCAAGTGAATGGCCAGTGCTTCCTGAGGATTGAAAAGTTTTCCTTCAAGTACCGCTTGATACGCTTTACCCATTCCTATCCAGAATGCATATAATTCAAGAAATCCATGTGGCAATAAAATCCCAACAGGTACTTCGTTCAGTCCAATCATGAATTTTGAATCTTCAGCCATAACTCGATAATCACTAGCTATCGCAATAAGACAACCACCAGCTGGACTATAGCCGGTTATAGCAGAAATCAATATTTTCTGAAAAGCTGCTAATTCATAGATCAAACTTGAAAAGCTATACCAGAATTCTAACATTTCTCCTTCATTATAGGTGATGAGCTCTACCACATCCAAACCTGCAGAGAAAAAATTTCTTTGTCCTGTTAGTACAATACCCCTTAGACTATCATCATTTTCTACTTGCTCCAAAAGTAATCTGAGTTCGGATATCAAGTCTGCATTCAATGCATTAGCACGACCCCGATTCATCTGTGCAACGATATATCCTTCCTTCTTTTCAATAATGATATTATTCATGAATCCAATTTTGTGATGAACAAACAAAATAGAAAACTTTCATGTGGATTTTAAGTAGCTTGGATTTAAACTTCACACTATAATAAAAGTCTTATATTTAACGGATTACTAGCAAAGATTGAATCCGCAGTGATTGCTATTGTGGACAAAATTCAGCAATTTTACATTAGGCCTAACCTGGACACCACTCTACTACACACTTCTTATTCACAAATGTTGATAAATGAAAAATTTTATCATTTTTCTGTCTTTACTCATCTTGGCATTCGGTTGTACAGATAAGGAAACCATTTTCGAAGACCAACATGTTATCGAGGTAATCGAAGGAAATGAACCTCCTCCTTATAGTGGCGTCACTACTGTCCAACTTAATAATTATATCAATAAGGTTTTCATAGATCTTATCGGTCGTGAACCCAATAGTAGCGAATTACAGAATATAGCAGATTTGCTTCGGTCGGATAATATAAGTAATCAGGTTGTTGACCAGTTTCTGAATTCAATCATGTCTACGAATGATTATTACAATAGACTCAATGATATATATTTTGGTGCTATGCTGAATTCAACGGATAGCACAGATATTGCTTTCCGCCTTGAGGTGATGACTGTCCAGCTAGCCGCGACGACTGACCCACTCGAACAGTTTTATTTTCAGAATGAAATTATAAAACTAACCAATCTGCAAAGTGCAAAGGATGAATATCAATCTGGTGAGATTGGTATCAATGATTACATGTCTAGAATTGTGAATAATTTTTTCTATGACCAAATTAATATGGGAACTGAAAATTTTGTTCTAGCCTGTTTTGAGAATTTTTTCAAGAGACTTCCAACCGAGGAAGAATTGGAAAGTAGTATTACAATGGTCAATGGATTTCCTGCCCAACTTCTATTTACGGATGGGGCAACCAAGGATTCATTTATAGGAATCCTAACGGATAATGATGAATATTATCAGGGATTGGGAATAGATGTATATGTTCAATTATTAGCCCGGAATCCAGATTCTCCTGAAATGGGTGAAGCAATGAATAACCTGAGTCAAGGAGTTTGGACATATCAGGAATTACAAAAAGAAATCATTAAATCGGAAGAATACAAAGGATTTTAAAATTGAATAATTAATTATTTAATCCTTGGATTATTTTTCAATTTTATTCATAAATGAAAATAAATATGAATCGATTTTATTATTTAATTTATTTTCTGTCTTTTTCTTTTTTCTTTTTTTCTTGTAAAAAGGAAACCGAAATTATTCAGCAACCTATCGTTGATGATTATATTTTTAATGTAGATAGCGAACCTGTTTATCAATCCAGTGCAGAAAAAACCAAGGAGAAAACATCAGAGCAATATGTCTCCATACTCTATTCTAATTTATTCCAACAAAGTATTCCTCAGGAAGATTTAACGGATTTATCACTGATTCGTACGGCATTAGGAGATAAACAATTAGCAGATGAGTTGATAATCAATGGATTAGTTAATAACTCAGATGTAATTATACCTACTAATGAACAAATGAGAGACAATGTCGATGAATTCATTGATGGTGTATATCTCCGTTTCTTCTTGCGAAAGCCTACTGCTTATGAAAAAGTAGAACTCAAACAAGAGATAGAAAATGATTTGGAATTAACTCCTGAATTCATTTATACAGCATTCGCTATTTCTAATGAATATAAATTCTATTAAAAGAATTAATTCTAATTTAATGGAAAAAAATAATTCGATTATTAATTTAATTCGAATTAAATATCTCAACATTTCATTATTTATTTTTTATGAAAAGAAGAGGATTTTTAAAAAAAGCAGCATTAACTACAGGTGCAATTATTTCAGCTCCTTACATTTTACCTTCAGGTAGATTGTTTGCAAATACAGGTACACGGGTTGCGAATCATGTAGTATATGTATTGTTTGCCGGAGGCATCAGGCATCAGGAATCCATCGGTCAGCAATTCCTTTCCAATCAAGGTTTTCCAACCGAAGGTAATATCATGAATAATATGTTGTCAGGAAATGCACCTACCGCATTTACTGAAATATATGACCCTTGGACTCCGATAGTATCCAATCCATTATCCAGTCAGGGAACACTTTTTCAGGAAGTAACCTACAGTGTAGGTCCGACAGGCCATTTCAACGGACATACCGTTGCCATGACGGGAAATTATACAGAAACAGGATTGAATCTGGTGGAAAACCCAGAATTTCCTACGGTCTTCGAATATTATAGAAAACATTCAGACCCAGTCCACAGTGCCATGAATGCATGGTGGATTTCTGAGGGTTTGAATCCATATTATACATTGAATTATAGTAGGCATCCTTTGTATGGTCCTATGTATGGAGCTAATTATTTACGTCCGAATACCATTTTTGGTGGAGAGGGTAGACAACAATTGAGTTCTATTAATATTTATCATCCTGATGAAATATCCAAGATTGCAAGGATTAAGCAATTATTGGATAACAACTTCGATCAATCAACAGGTGTGCTACCCGGAATCATAAATACTCCGGAAGATAGAGAACTGATTAAGAGCTTTATAGATACCAGAATCGAGGCAGTTTCTAACTATACAATGGAAATCGCTACACCTGGAAATGATTACAGTAAACTGAATGGTGACTTATATACCGTATCGGCCGCTTGGCAGGTTTTGGATGAATTCGCACCTGAGTTGATGGTAGTAAACATGACCAATTCTGATGTTTGCCATGACAATTTTACGGGTTATGTCAGAAATCTACATAGAGCAGATTATGGAGTAGGGTGGTTGTGGAATAAGATTCAGTCGCATCCTATTTTGGCCAATGATACCATTATGGTTTGTATGCCGGAACATGGCAGAAACTTATTGGCCAATAATATTTTTGATGGTAATGGATTAGAATCATATGACCATTCTGCAAATGATGAGGATAGTAATTCAAGGAGAATCTTCTCACTCATTGTTGGTCCATCAGGCAAGGTAGTCCAAGGCCAACAATTAGGAACAGAAGGTGCTCCAGCAGCAGAAGCAATTGATATGGTACCGACTATTGGACACATCTTAGGATTCAAGGACGATGTTCCATCCTATTTATTCCAAGGACGGGCATTAGAAGAAGCATTTGTATAAGATGACGGATTGGAATCATATAAGAAAGCAGTTTCGAGCATTCAATGACTCGGTATATGTGAATACCGCAGCAACGGGACTCATCCCGGACAGTACGATTGATAGAGTAACACAACTCTATGATTATCATGCTCGTAGGGGTGCAGTGGCAGCTGAGAGTTGGGTTGATGAAATGGATGAGGTACGTGCTAAGGTAGCAAGGATGATTGGAGCTGAAACAGAAGAAATTGCAATAGTACCCAATATGTCCACAGGGATGAATTGGTTGGCAATGATGTTGAAATCACTTGGTCGGATTGCCGTTCCGGTTGAGGATTTTCCATCCTTGTATTCTCCTTGGGAAATCCATGGGCATAAGTTGGAACGCATCAGTAATAATGAGGCGGGTGAAATCAATTATGAGGAAATCCGACAAAGCCAATCTCCGATATTTGCGATTAGTCATGTCCAATGGCATACCGGATACCAACTTGATGTCGAACGGGTTGCGAATATTTGCCAAGAAAAAAATCAGCTCTTTGTTCTTGATGCCACACAATCATTGGGTACTCAGAAAATTGATGTGAAGAAACAAGGTATTGATATTCTTTTTGCGAGTTGTTATAAGTGGATGATGTGCGGTTTTGGTAATTGTATCATGTATGTCAAAAAGGAATTATTGGAGCAATATCCCGGCGGATTTTGTTGGCAATTCCGTGCACCTGAAGGATTGGATTTCTGTCCGGATGCCAAGCGTTTTGAAATAGGCCATGAAAGGGCGGAAGCATTTTTCAGATTAGGAAATTCCTTGGATATTTTCCATGAAATAGGAATGGATAAAATCGAAAAAAGAGTCAAGGAATTGTATGAGTATTTATATGCGCAACTAAGGGAAAATAATATCGAAACCGTATTCGAATATCCCGAAAAAAATAGGTCCCAAATTGTCATTATCAAGGGAGAACCTGAACTACAGAACCAATTAGCCCAAAAGAATATTTTTGTTTCACATCGTGGAACAGGCATTAGAATTTCCCTTCATTTTTATAATAATAAGGAAGATATAGATACTCTGATTGCTGCAATAAAGGCAATAGAACTACAAATGGCTTAGTATGAAAAGGAATGCGATTTTTATTTTTTTTGCAATAATGATTGCAGTTGTTTTTTCTTGTAAGGAATCTGTTACAACGATAACGAATGATCCCATTATAAATGTGAATAACCCTTACGATACCATCAATTACGATTCGGGTGTGATCGTGGATGTACCGATTGATTCCAGTACTTTTTTGGGATTACATACCTATATTTTCTCTCAACGTTGTAATCAACCGGCCTGTCATGATGGTACTTTCGAACCTGATTTCCGAACCGTTCAGAGTGCATATAATACATTGGTTTATCATCCGATTATCAAGAATTATCCTACGGACCCCTTAGAATATAGGGTGATGCCCGGTGACCCGGAAAATTCGATGATTATGCATCGTCTAACCATAGATAATCCACCTAACTTTGAGGTGATGCCATCAAGTGGAATACCCTTGCCACAAAGCCAGATTGACCTGATTAACAATTGGATAGCTAATGGTGCAAGGGATATTTATGGTAACGAACCCATGCAGACAAGCCTATTACCGAACTGTTATGGAATGGTTGCTTTCGAGTATGTTGGTAACGATACAATCAGGGTCGATACCCTGCGTCAAGGCTCCAATGTGACCCCATTTGTGGTACAAGGGAATAATGAAATAGAATTCTGGTTTATCTATGCGGATTTTGATGTGGATGGCAATTTGGTTTTCCCATTTAATCTGACATATAATAAATTCAAGGTATCCACGAATCCTTATGATTTTTCAAATGCAATAGAATTCGATATGGATGTGGAAATACTCGAACCTCTTTGGATTAATTCCGCTTATAGTGAACCTATCGAAGTGGATATTCCATATTATCAACATGTAAAATTCAATCCGTCAGTTTACGGATTTACGAGCGGAGACAGATTATATATGCGGACGTATGTACAGGATAATGATCATGATGAACCCACTGAAATTCCATTACCAAGTTCACCAGCTTACATGCATTCCTATTTTTCATTTGATATTTTATAAATGATGAATCATTCGAAATTTTCCAATCATTTGGTATCAAATCGAATTCAAAGAACATGAAAAAAAATATTCTAATATTCATTCCCATCTTGGTATTGTTATCCTTTGGATGCGAAAGGAATCATACCGAATATTCGGAAACATTTGATTATGAATTATTGGGAGAGATCCCCGAAATAGAATTCGAAAGTATTTCCACAACGGATGTTGTGGAATATGCGGATTCCATTGCATTCACTATTTTCTATCAGGATGGGAATGGGGATATCGGTACCACCGATCCGGATGAAACGACGATTGAATTGATTGATAACAGGGATTCCGTAAATTTGATATTCAATTATCACCTCTCTCCAAGGGCACCGGCAGGAGCAGATATCGCTATCCAAGGTACATTGGACATCATCCTGAATCATTCCATTATTCTGGATGATTCGAATACTTCCGAACAAACGACCTTTTCACTCCGCATCAGGGATGCGGCGGGAAATTGGAGTAATAGGGTAGAAAGCCCTACGGTAGTCATTCACCAACAATAGGATATTGACTACTACTTGAGAGCCTGTTCGGCATTGTCAATGGCAGAGTACATGATGTCTTTCATTTCCTCTAATTTCTTGACTTCCTCCTCATAGTATTTGACACGTTCCTCCACGGGAGTGGCATCTGATGGCCAGTTGAACTGATTCATCCAACCCATCATGGCATCGTCAGCATCCTTTAGGTCTTTCTTGAGTTCAAGAACCTGTATGGAATCCAAACCTTCCTTGGAACCCAATGCCTCTTTCAATGAAACCAGTTGTCCCATCTTAGGCATGGTTTCAACATCATGGAGCCTATGGATATCATCCACTAAAGCCTTTTCTTTTTTCAACATTGGATCCCCACAAGAAACCGCAAATAATACCAATACAACAAAAAGAATATTCTTCATTGATTCTAGTTTATAATCTCCAAAACAATCCGATTCATCTGGTACCTTACCAACATCTAATAAGTCCGTGTCATGGATTCAGGTATACAAATAACAAAATCAGCTTTGCCTTTGTTTTCAACACTAATACTGGAAACATCTTCTTGGGTAACCGTAGATATGGTCATGATTTTGGTATTTGCTTGATAATGATTAATGTACCATGAAATCCCCTCGAAATTATCCGAATGATAGGCTCCATTATAATGGATGAATGTACCTTTCTTTTGTAGATTCTGACTGATATAATATCCCATTGAAGCATCCTTGACCGCTTGAGCATGAGGGAAATTGACACCTCCGTGACCCTCACCCGCCATATCCAATAATGCTTTATAACCCGGTAATTCCAAATCCACTTCGATAGGAAGCGGAGGTAGGATGTCCTTGGCTGATTCACTCAGTTGTTCCAAGGAATTCAATCCCTTATGAAAAACCATCGATGCATATCTTCTTGGGATATTCGTAGCTACGAATCCAGTATTGTTCTCCTTGGCAAATTCTAACAAGGGCTTGTAATCCGTTTTGTAATTCGGCCAAAGTTTGACTTCTTCCTCAAAATTCTTCTCCCTGATTTGCCCGCTTAGGTATTCATTCAATAATAATTGATTGTCTGCCTCAAACATCTCTGCTCCTAACATTATATTTCCGTCCCTCTTGTCGAAAACATCCTTTGTGAATTCAAGTTCCAACCAATGTGAAATCGGATTATCATGTAATTCCCCAAAAAGTGCCACATCCGATTGAGCCGCCATTCTGACCATTTTCTTATAGTCAATTTCTTTACCATCCTTGTCATATATGACATAGGCAGGTTTGTCCTCAACAAATGCCCAACCCGAGGAAATCGTAATGATTAGTATAAAAATCAGATGCTTCATAACAGATTTAATTAGGTCTATACATAATTTGGTGTCTAATCAATTTTTGTGAAACAAGCTCCAGATATCAAACTGCTTTTTCGTCATCCATGATATCCTCTTTTGATTCCTCGATACCTTTCTTATCAAAAATAGCCAACATTGAGTAGAATAGCAGATTCAAGGTCTTATTAATGGCAGGAACTGCAATCATTAAACCAGCGATTTCCGCCTCATCCATTCCAAGCTGGTTGGAAATTTGGATACTGATACTTATGAATGCTATATCAACACTAGGAATGGGAATCCTGTTCGTAATCATCTTGGAACCCAAATAGACAAACCATATATGAATGGGAACCAAAGGCAAGACAACAATCCATTGGCACACCTCAAGGGCATAGGTAACCACAAAACGGAAAACATGTACCCCGAATACCTTTGCTGCGACCTTTGCAGAAAATGAAATAATAAACCTTAGTAAATAAATGATAATAGGTACAAGAACCACTGCTCCGATGAGTATCCATTGCACTGTTTTCCATGGAATGGAAATTAAATCCAAGAGATTTTCCTGTGATACATAAAGGAAAATGACCAATAGGATAATGGCCATGAATGTCGATGCAATCGAAGAAATGATATTATTATCCTTAATGACATTGAATATGTATTTGTCATCCTCCTTGAGGTTCTTCTTGCCCCACCAAAAGAAATAGGCTTCGCCTGTATAGACATAAACATCCGAATTCAGGATTTTCTTCTTGACAAAAACCTTGAGCCCCTCCCAAAATGTAAAATCCAGGGACATCCTGTAAATGTATTGTTCAGAAACAGGTAGCACGAAATAATGTACGACCAATAAGATATAGAACAATGGGTTCAGAGGAAGGGATTGGAGGACTTCCCACCAACCAATCTTAGCAATTTGGTAGATAAGCGACCCGAAGATGAATATTTGGATGGCATATCTGAGCAACTTCCCCAACAACTTACCGTTCTCACTCTCACGAAATACCTTGAGTCGTGAGGACCATTTTTGTACCGTTGGATGCTCCTTGATTGATTGTATCATAATATCAGTTCACAAAGATAAACGCTAAGACAGCAAATCAGGGCATGTTCAGGTAGCTTCTTGGATAATGATGGGAATCAATACTGACATGTTTTTACTTTTGAATACTAAAATTCAAGTAGCTCTCTTTACTTTTGTTACAAAGAAAATCACTTTGACTCAGAATACGGACAAGACTGTTTCCATTATTATTACCACATATAATGGCGCCAAATGGATAGAGGAATGTATCGCTTCTTGTCAAAAATCCAATTATCCTGCCCGGATTATTGTCGTGGATAATAATTCGACGGATAATACCCTCGATTTACTACCGAACGATGTCCATCTCCTTACCCTTTCCAAGAATGTAGGATTTGGTAGGGCGAATAATATAGGAATGATGGAGGCCATCGAAAAGTTCGGTTCTGATTATGTTTTCCTCTTGAACCAAGACGCCTATATCAAGGAGGATACCATAGGAGAATTGGTAGAATGCCATCAGGCCAATCCCAAGCTAGGCTTAATCTCACCCCTGCATTTTGATGGCCAGGAACGAGCATTCGATTATCGCTTTAAGATTTACATGAAACGCGCACA
Source organism: Saprospiraceae bacterium (assembly GCA_020631355.1). GTDB lineage: Bacteria > Bacteroidota > Bacteroidia > Chitinophagales > Saprospiraceae > JAHDCE01. The sequence goes on from JAHDHL010000001.1 coordinate 552,828, forward strand.
ATCATCCAGAATTTCAGATGGTTTGTATGCCAGTAAGTTTGTGAACGCTGCTGCTTGGTTTATGACTAAGGATGCCGTTCTGAAGAATGGAGGTTTCGACCCTGTTTTTTTTCACACAGGAGAAGATGATAATTTTTGCCAACGACTCCGTTATCATAAGATTCCTATTGCAATTACGGAATCTGCCAGAATCATGCATGACCGTCAGGATAGGAAAAAAGCAAAGACGCCTCCTCACCTCAAGGTGGCTAACCGAGCTAAGATCATCATATTTAATCCGGATGCTAATCTATTGACCAAATGTATCCAACTGATTCCCTTGGCATTCTATTTTCTGATGAACCTCACTGTTCCAACTTATAGAAAACGAGAAAAGCTACAACAAGACTATCAAGGATTCAAGGATATTCTTAGTTACAACAAATCATACAAGAGGAATTATAATCAGGATAGCATCTTTCTAAAACAAGATTACCCTCCATCATTCATTAAATAGCCGCATTAGTAATCCTGGTTTTTTTTCCAACCATTCTGAATCAGATCTTCCCATATTCGATCTGCAAAATCCAAAAAGGGTTGCTTTTCGTGTAACCAACCAAAATGCAAACAATAGGGAGTAGCATGTAGATAATCCCCCTTTCCAGGGAATAGGGAAAGGAATCGTGTAAGGAAAGTCTGAAGCCACCTCACTTTCAGTCCTCTAAGATTATACACAAAAGTATCAGAATAATAAATACACTTGACCGATTTGAAGTCCGGATCATGGATGGTATAGTTGGAGATGTAATCAAGCTGGGCACTACTCTGTCCCTGTAACCAAGGGTAAACTGGAATATCCAATTTCGACATGGCCATGGCCAAACTCCATTCACAGGATTCCATATTCCTACCACTTTCCTTTAGCCTACTTTGGAAATGTGTTTCATCAATCTTGTTTAGATATTCTTGTGCCTGGAGTGCTACCTTTTGGGTCAATTCGAAATCCTTGGCATAAATGACACCTGATTGGACCCGACTCAGGTAAGTCAGCCCGAAACGTTTGAGTGTTTTCTTTCTTCTTCCAAGAAGAATATCCTTGATTACACCCAGCCCTTTGGGCGCTCCAAAGAAATTATCAGAAATCTGAATTCCTGTAATAGTGAATGGAAACGGTTCGAATGCCTCCCAAAGTGGATCAGGATTCTTGCACCAGACAATATCGCTGTCAATGAAAATATTCTTCTTGAAGAATAGGAATTCATGGATATGATGTTTGAAACCCACAATCGAACGATTAGCTTCCGGTAATTCATGCTTTACAGCAAATAAATCACCTAAGCCATATTGTTCCAAAGCTTCTATATGCTCCTTGGGACAAGCAATTCCGATGGGCCTTTTCTTATCATATCTTCTGAGTGTCAATGCAGAAACGACTGCATGACCCAGATACTTGACCTTGCCATAACTCACATAAACATAGCCCTCATCCATATTATGGGATTCCATATAGAAAATTTATACAAAGATATAAGTATTATTACTAGATAAGGATAGTGACCAAAACCCTTTTTCCCTATCTTAAAATATATAATCTATCTTTATCTTTAGAGGGATAGAAATGTATTCTCCCAACCAAACAACACATTTAGCGGTTTATTCCGTTAGACCTACTTATTTATGGAACAGGATATGGAAAACCAAGTACTTCAATCTTCGAGAGACAAAGTTCAGGATTATAATGCTGCGTTTGGAAATATGATCCAAATGCTAAGGAATGATGAGGAAAAGAATTTTTCCCAGATTCTTCATACCCAAGTCCAAGGTTTGGTCCAATCCATTATTAAGATGGGAGATACAGCTTCCCAACAAATGGATGGTAGTCATTCGGATACCCAGCATCAAAAATTGATTTATGAATGGATGAATGGTGCCAAGGAGGGACTCATCCTCCTTAGGGATAGTTTATTCGAACTCACAAAATCAAGGGTACTTTACCACGAAAAGGAACTTTCAAAGGAAAAGGTCTTGCAATTGGAATCCAGTGTATTGGAAACATTGGATAATTATCATAAGGAAGCTACCATTTTTCAGGACGCATTCTGGGAAGACAAACAATTAGCTAAGAAAGTCAAGAAATGGGTTCATCAGAATAACCCCTGGTCAACATACAAGGAACAATTCGAACAATTATCGGAGCAGGTAGATAGTATTCAGGAACAGGAACAAGTACTGAAATCATATGCTGATTGTTTCCAGTCTATCCGTGTAGAGATATTGAATTTTTTCCAATATCATTTGGCGCCATTGAAAGGTGCTAAGGATAGCATTCCGAATCTGATAAATGAACTGATTGATAATCAGGAACCCTCTACATACAAGAAAACGGCAAGCCAAATCAAGAAGAATATAGAGGGCTATGCATATGTACCCTCAGTTGAGATTCATACCGAAAAATTGGAATCCATTGTAGATGAATTGGAAGAAAGTAAACGGTATATCGTAGGATATGAGGGAGGTGATTTGGTATATATAGAATCCGGAATCAAACGTGCTTTGAGTACCTGGTTGGATTCAGAAACGACCAATACATTATATGATTTGGTCAATCTGACGCAAGATATTGAAGGGCGATTGAGCATGTGTGAATTAGGGCTTCGCAATGCCATGGATTTTGCACAGCAAAACAATCAACCCATCAATAATGGAGAGGTTGTGGCATCCCTTGAATCCATTAATGAAACCCTTGAGCAGAAAAGGGAACAGATAAGCGAGTTGGAATCGGGGATGAATGACTTATTGGAAAAGGAGTTACGGGTTGTTAGGATGTTCGAACCTGATTTCCTGTCTGTCTCGATTTCTTCCACACTCAACCAATACCAACGTTACCAACTCCAAGGGTGGCAACAAACCAAAAAATGGTTCAGGGAATTGGTCCAGCCCGTTACCCAATATGTGGAAAAGGCAAAAAGAGAAAGTAGATTGTCTGCTTCTGAGAAGATGATTCGTTTGGTTCGTCACCGTACACCACATCCATCATTGAAACATTATACCAATATGTTCCTGACCAAGGGATATATCGGTGATTCTTTTTATGTACAAAGGGATGAACAACAAAATCGGATCAAGCAACTTGTGGATGATTGGTCCTTAGGATATCGGGGATCCTTACTGCTTTCGGGAAAAAGATATGTTGGAAAAACATCTTTGGCCATTTGGATAAAGCATGTGTTTTTCAAGGATAATTGCATTGACCTCAAGCCCAATACAATCATCAATATCAAAGGAAGGAAACATGAGGCGGGATTTGATTTGAAATCGAGCCTGGATTTTCTGATCAAGTATAGCCTCCAGTCCAAGCCCATGATACTGATTGATGATTTGTCTGAATGGGAAAGCGAGGAATTCAGTGTTTCCCAAAACATTCGGAGCTTACTCAAGGTAATCGACCAGTATTCCAATAAATTCTTTTTCGTTGTTACAATGGATAAGAGTTTCCAACAACAAGTGGAAGCATTCTTTGACATCCAAAAAGTTTTCCATTGTGAAATCAATGTCGGATATATGGGATTGGAAGAAGTCATGAAAGCCATTTTGATTCGGCACAATGCCACTCAATCCCAAATCAGTAATGCTTCCGGGCAAATTCTGGATGGTCCATCCATTCAGGGCATCATCCAACAAATCCATAAAGGGTCCGAGGGCATCATAGGTGAATCCCTGATGAGATGGGCCTATGCATTCGAATCCAAGGGAGAACATATCATTACCCCGAAATATAGGTTGAATTACGATTTTCCAAAGTATCTGAGTGATGATTCCAGAACGATACTCACCACACTGATGGAAAAGAGAAAATCGAATGAATATGAATTGAGAAAAAAATTCGGAACCGTATTCAAACAGGATTTCAGACCTGTGGTACAACGACTGTTTCATTTGGGTATCCTACAAAGGAATCTCGATGGAAGCATGGAAATCAATCCTTTCCTTGTCAATGATATCGAAAGGATACTGAATTATACAAGAAGGAGTTAAACATAAATATCCATTATGGAGAATTTTTCATTCAATGGAACATATATCATCAGAGGGGTTATATTATTGGTCCTTTTTTATGCCATCATAATGATGTTGATATATGTATTGGAACATACGAGTTGGTTAGGGAATTACCGCACCAAATTGGCAGGTAGGCTCAAGAAATCCCTACATATCATAGAACCTATTTCGTTTTTGTTGGGTATCTGTATTTTCATATCATTCAATCCGATGGTCAATGGATTCATTACGGCCATATTCTTGGTATTTGCCTACTTTCCCATCCGAAATTATTTCATTGGCAGGATGCTCATTCTATCGAATCAGTTATCCATAGGCCAACATATGACTACGGAAAAAGAGGATGGAATCCTAAAGGAAATAGGCAGATTGGGCCTGACGGTTCAGACGGATGAGGGAAATGCTTTTATCAACTACCACCAACTTCTCCAGCAAGGATACACAACCAGACAGGATACACCCAATGGTAGTTTTATCCAACTGAATATCCAAGGGGATAAGGAGGGGGATGCCTTGGCCCAAAACATCAAGGATAAACTCTTTGATTGTCCTTATCTGGATGAGATGTACCAACCCGAAATCAGAAAGGACCACGCATCACCATCAATAGTAAAGGTGAAAATACTATTGAAACAGGATAAGTACAGGAATCATTTCCTGGACTTGTTAAAAGAATGGAATTACGAATATCACATACTATAGCATCAGGATACCCCGATTCGAGTTGTATCCCAATATTTAAAATCTAGATACCGAAATAATGGAAATCTTAAGTTCATATAACCTTATTATAGAAGCCAGTGTAATCCTGATTTTGTCATTCTTCTTTGGAGAATTGGCAAAGAGAACCAACATACCATCCGTCTTGATGCTCATTATTCTGGGTATTGTTCTGAAGATCGGATTGGACAATATGGCAGCGGAAGAAGTCGACTTCTTTCCGATACTGGAAGTATTGGGAATCGTGGGATTGATTATGATTGTATTAGAAGCTGCCTTGGAATTGGAACTCAAGCGGGAAAAACTATTTCCTATTCTGAAAGCATTCGGAATTGCTATGGTCGGTCTGTTTGCCTCTGCCTATGTTGCGGCATTGATATTGCATACATTCATTCCTGAAATGACCATGGAAACGGCTTGGATTTATGCTACTCCATTATCCATATTGTCCAGTGCCATCATCATTCCCAGCGTAGCTGGACTTAAGAATGATAAGAAAGAATTCCATATTTACGAAAGTACGTTTTCGGATATCTTGGGTATCATGATGTTCTATTTTCTTTCCGGGCAAATCGAGGAGGCAGCACATGCTTCGGAGCACTCCACAGGTATTTCAGGTTTCCTTATTAATATTGTCATTACCATAGTCATCTCATTAATAGCCAGTTATCTGATTGTACTGATTTTCCAGAACATCAGAAGCCATACGAAGCTATTTCTATTGATTGCAGTCTTATTACTGCTTTATGCATTGGGTAAGAAGATGCACCTTTCTTCGTTAATCATCATTCTCATCTTTGGTTTATTGATTGCCAATATGAAATTATTCTTCAGGGGATTTCTCAAGAAATTCCTGGTATACGAGAAAGCTCACCATATCTATGAGGGATTGCACATTATTACCATGGAAACGGCATTCGTGGTTAGAACGTTCTTCTTTGTCGTATTCGGTATGACCATTTCTTTGGTTTCCTTATTGAATCTCAATGTGGCACTGATTAGTTTATTGATTATTGTATCGATTTATATCATCAGGTTCGTTCTTTTGAGAATCGTTATAGGTAAGGATATCCTACCTCAGTTATTCATTGCACCCAGGGGGTTGATTACTGTACTATTGTTTTATGCCATTCCGGAAAGTGCCCAGGTTGAGAATTTCGAGGCAGGAATACTCCTGTTCATCATTATTGGTACGAGTCTGATAATGACATTTGCCATGATTGCTGATAAATCAAGGTCTTCAGCAGCATTGGTGGAGGCCAAACAGACATCCATTGGATACAAAAGATGGAAAGCTCCTACGATAGAGGATGTTTCCAATGATGATTCGAATGGGCATTAATATATTTTAATGGGGTAATTCCTCTCCGCAAGAATGGCAGAAAGTTGCATTAGGATGGTGTTGTTGATTGTAACAACGGCTGCATCGCTTGGAAGAATCGAACATTAGTTCCCTGACTTTCAGACTGATTTCAGCTGTAACGATTCCGGTAGGTACTGCAATGACTCCATACCCCATAACCATGATAATGGTCGCACAGAAACGACCAATCGGAGTAATGGGTGTGATATCGCCATATCCTACAGTGGTTAGTGTGACAATAGCCCAATAAATCCCTTTGGGAATATTATCAAAATTGGGATTCACCTGTCCTTCAACCAAATGGAGAAGCGAGCCGATCAGGACTGAAATCAATAAGATAAAGGAAACAAAGACGTAAATCTTAATCTTACTTGATTTGAGCGCTTCTATAATAATAGAGCCCTCCTTGACAAAATGTCCCATCTTGAAAATCCTGAAAATCCTCAGTAGCCTCAATGCCCTGACAATCATCAGGTTTTGTACATTGATGAATACCAAACCAATATATGCAGGTATGATGGCCAATAAATCCACTATTCCAAAAAAGGAGGTAGCGTATTTTATAGGATTTTTAGAACTGTACAGTCTCAGAATATATTCAATGGTAAAGATGATGGTGAACATCCATTCCAAGAAGAAAAATATCCACCAATAGGCTGATTTGACTTCCGAAACTGACTCCATGATAACAGCCACGACACTCAGTAGGATAATCCAAATCATGAATGTATCAAATCGTCGGCCTTCTTCTGTTTCCGACTCATTGATGATAATATTCAATTTTTCCCTTTGGTCGGAATTGATTTGCTTGTCCAATTGTGACTTGCACCACAATGCAGATGAAAAAATGATTTTTTTCATCCATTCGGAGATATTGATGAGTACCTTTTTCGAACCCGATAAGAGTTTGTTGAAGGAATCAAATATCCAATTAATGAATGCTATGAACTGGTCGACCAAGTTGTATTATCCTGTTGATTGAATAAGTAATGTTTCAATGTATGTAAAAACTACAATTAATGCTGACTTTACTTTCCATAAAGCAGGATATGTGCAAGGGGTATTATCCCTTGATGAATTTTTCAAGATGAACGTGGGTCCCATTTTCATAAATCCGTACAAAGTAAATTCCATTAGGTAGGAATTTGATATCCACGGATGTACTACCAGACTCGATATTCCCCTCATGTAATACCTTTCCATTCAAATCCAGTATTTGGTATGATCCTGAAGATGTATTCATAATATTGAATGAGCCATCATTAGGGGTAGGGGAAATACCAATGGTTTCCTTTCTTATTATTTGGATAGGAATGGTTTCGGAATAGGTGAAAGACCCATCAAAATCCGTTTGTTTCAGGCGATAGTAGGAAATTCCACCATAAGGATTGTAATCCCATGTAGAATACTTGAGTAACCCTTCTGATGTGCCGGCTCCATCCATGATTTCAATGATTTCCCAATCCACACCATTTTTGGAACGTTCTACAGTGAAGTAATCATTGTTGATTTCTGATACTGTTACCCACTCCAAAAGGACATCCTGATTCCTGAGTTGAGCATCAAATGATAATAACTCTATGGGAAGTAATGGTGTGGTCGTAGCATTGATAGAACCGATGGTAATATATCGAGTCTGATTCATCGGGATGATAGAGCTACCGATTCCTGATATGATAATGGAACCCTCTGTGATGGTCACATCCGGACTTCCATAAATGGACGCATTGGAAAAATCACCATCCGTATCCACCAGTAATCGAATGTCATTGATGTCAAAAGAACCCAATTCATCCCATTCTATGACAATGGTATATGCATCACTGAAATTGGTATTCGTGATTTTCCATTCCCTTTCTAGCCTTGACTCAATACCTGCGGGCCTTTCCATGACACTACCCGGATTAGGGTCGTATAATAAACCTGTATCATGTCCCATGACAACGCTGGAAACGTCATTCGAGATGCTGGTTGTATTCTGATTGTTGTCATTGGCGATGTTCCCAATATAAATCGAATGGGTAGCATCTCTATTAGTGGATTGTTTTTGCTCCAATGAACTTGCATCATCCCTTGATATTGCTATGATTTCGTTATGGTAATTAGGATTTGCATCCGCATCCCAAATCACCTCATTCCTAGAGTTGATATAATCTCCATTGGTTCCACCAAGGGCATTACTCAATGTATATGCATATTTAATGGAGAGATAAGTTTCGATTTTTTGCAAGTCGGTTCCAGACATTTGGTCATTCCCCAAATAGGCTATGATTTCGGCAATATCCCCCTCATAATATAATCCTCCTCCGGTAGATGCTATCGTAGTATTGCTATTATTGCCTGTAATAGAAATAGCTGTATTATCACTATTGAGAATTTGTCCGTTTTTTCTGATGGATTGGAAATCAGAGGTGCCATCATGGGAAGTCAGGGCCCATAATGCATCATCACCAGCCGAAAGCCCAGACAAGGTATTGATTCTGCCGTCACCACTACTAATACCTGCATCCCAGAATACGCGGCCATTTTCCCAAGGTAGATGGGATGATATCCCTCCACCAACGACGCTTTCCCTGAAAATTGTTGATTGATGAGGGGCTGCATTCAAGCGAGTAATAATGAAAATACTGAAATCGGAGTAGGTATTTGTTCCTACGATTCCTCCTGAAATCTGGAATTTGTCATCCATTCCGTTGAATGACAATACTGGATTATAGTTGATTAATTTATCATTGGATATGGATAAATCGGGACCCAATCCTGATGCAAGATGATTCTCCTGACTCTGATCCCTCCAAAGATTTACCTGGCTACTAGGGTCAGATGAAATATTCTTATCTGCGGACAACCATAACCCCAAATCCTGATATATACCACCAGGAGCATCAGTAGGTAATAATCCTAGGGTGAATCTGTCTCCATCCTGTAAATCAATTCCTTGGAAAAGGACATCGGCCTGTCCCTCATAATCATCTTTATGGGTGCTCGTGTTAGGGATATGTGTTTCATCAGCAAAACTACCATTGCCATTGGAATCAATGATAAGGGCTATGTTTTCAAGATCTCCGATTGATAATTCTGATAAATCGAATGTTAGGTCTACCGCTCCTACATCGACAGGGGATGAGGAGATATCGACTTCACTCACGGCCCAAATTTTAACCATTCTTGATACAATGATGGATGGGATATCAGTGACTTCAGAAAAGCTGGTCGCTCCATTATCAGAACCCCAAATCAGGAATTCCGTATCATCCAGTCCTTGTGGATTATTGATTTGTATGATACCCGTTCCCTTAGCATTATCATGAATGTTGCTGGCATCCATTCGACCAATCCCTGCAACATCATGGTCATAATTCCCATTCGGGATATCATCCTCGTCATATAAGTCAGTCACGATATTCAAGCCACCATATTTGGCACTGAGATAATTATCCACAATGATTTTCTGAGCGGTATTCAGAGGTGCTTGGTAGGCTATGATTTCATAGAAATTACCCGAAACTTGTTGGCTCATATTTCCTAATTCACCCAATGGAATAGCATTATCTGCGCTTCCAATATTCAGGGAAGTAGTGTTCCCATTAGAATGAATTCCTAAAGTATTACTGGCACAATCCGTCTGGAAAGAGATGATATTATCAATTCCGAAAATACTGGGCAGGGTGGATGAATAATCAGAATTACCAATATCGGAATATCCAATCATACCCGTATTAGGTGTTTGTTCATATTTAAGACTGAAATCCGAATTGATGATGAGTGGGTTATCATTCCCATTATCAATAGCATTCAAAGTGAAGAAAACTGAACCATAAGTCAGGTTCTTCTCTTGGTTTCCTGTAAGGAATTGCGGATTCGCAGCTGAGGCATCAAATTGTAATGACGGTAGGGTTCCCATATTGAATGTGGGTTCATTGGGAGCCATGGATGTATAATGATTCTGGTTTCCGCTGAGGTCTGACCATTGACTGATGGGACTCCCATTACTAGGTGATGATTCATCTCCTGTTATATTACTACCATCCAACCAGAGAGCAAGTGACGAAACACCATTGGTGGAGCCCACACCACCTGGACCATCATTCAAAGAGGTATTCGCCGTAAGGCTATTAACGGGATCTACCTCCACAATACTCAAAACCAAGCTGTCGTAACCATTACTAGCCAGTCCTACGTCACTATAATGATATGTCGTTGATGTAATATTGGTGGAAGTACTTCCATCGGGGAAAGTATAATCTCCTCCGGAGCAAATCAATATGTCATCTAGCCCTATGATCGTTTTATTATCGAGATAACCTAAGAGTTGGATGTTTTTCAATTGTCCGTCATAAGGAAAGGCCGAATAGGTATATAAATCTGAGGTAATGCGGTATTCCCCACTAGAGGATTGGATGATGAATAAAGGATAACTTCCCTCGTAAGGCCTCAGTTTGAGATTCAGCCCATCTGTAAAATTGGTTTCAGTAGCGATAAGTTCATTGCCTTGGTATTCAAAAAGGTAAGCTGTGCTATCCACTTCCGTAGCGGTTTTGTTCCAAGGGCCATAGAATGTGGCATTATCCAATTGCTCATCAACAATAATGGATTTAATACTATCAATATGAGAATCCAGAATGTAGAAATTCCTCGCCCTTACCGCTTTGCCAGGAGTAAGATTATTGGGGAATTTGATACCCTCAAAAACGGTATAGTCCCGATTGTCAATGTTACCTGCATCACCCATCCTCAATGTTCCCTCGGAGTTATCCATGAGTAAACCCATTGAGGGTGCATTACCTAGGGCATCGGATGAAAAGGCAGCCCAGCCGGCATTAGTTGTAAAACTCTGTGTGTATGCACCGAAAGTACCTGTATACTCCTGATATGTATGGTCGGTATTGGATACGAACCAATGATCATAAGTGGAACGTCTAACACCTCCCCAAGGGATATTGATGAAATTCATGCTATCATCACCGAAATTGTACATGAGCAAATCCACTTGTATGATACCATTTCCAAGGTTCTTGAATTGGGTATAATACATCATTGAGGAAGTGTATCCTGATAGCAGGTTTCCATCCGTATGGGCTTGTAATCCCCAATTGACAACAGTGTAGCTGTTTTGGCTGGCATCATAAAATTCAGCAACTATTGGGGAGTAGAAAGGTTGGGTTTGTTCGGGCGTTCTAAGATAAACACCTGCCTGATGGATGAAATAGGGCATGTTGGCTCCAGGATTGTTCAATGTACCATCTACTGCTACCATTTGCCAGACTTCATCGATCCAAGGGGCCTTAGCCGGGTATTGTGGAGGGACTGTTTCACCGGATGAAGTCAGGAAAGAATAAATCTGTGCTCCTTTTCCGATTCTCAATTCATAAGATTGGTCAGGATTACTTGGGTGGTCATATTTCAATAGGGCATGATACACATCCGATTCTGGGAAAGGGGATGCCCAAAAGGAATTGGATGGAATATAGGTATCGGTAAAACTGAAATTGGATGCATCGAAAGCCGCAGGGCCATTATCAGGGAAAATGGCTGTTTTGAGGCTATCCAGGTTTTGGCCGGATAGAAACGGCACATGACTCAACATCCCGAAAAGGATAAGAAATGATAGTTTGGAATACATAGGATTCGCTGGTTATTGTGTCTGATGAAATGCTAGGATGATTTGCTGGGGCTAAAATAAGACTTTCGGATAATAAGGTATGAATAAAGATGTTAGCAGGGTATATGCCATTAAGTTAATCAGGTAATTTGGCCTTTAAACGCTATTCGTATGACTAAAAGCATTTATCTGTTTTTTACTTGAGTTTATCTAAGAAGCTGGCATATTGCTCTTTTCATACATACCTTCTATCTGGAAATCATGTGTTAGATTAGGTTGTTGAAGAATTGTGCCAAATGTTAAAATCTTTTGTTCTAATCTTTTCTTTAAATAATCTTTTATGTATACATTTGGTTAAGAACACTTTATTAAACTATTTTAAATAAAAGATAAACTAATTCATTCACCAAAGATGGATGAATCCCTTAACTACTCTTATACCAACAAAAATAAATTAGCGTAAGTTGGATGATGTAGAGTAGTAATTACACCCATACTTGGGTGTCTAATTTTCTATTTGAGAAACTATGAAAACAAATAAGAGTAACTTTTTTTTATTAAAATTATTGATTCTAATATCCTCTTTCTCATGTATCAGTTGCGTTTCTTGTAATGATGCTGCAGCAAGAAAATCCACAATAAGGTACAATCAGTCTAAGGTGCCACATGATAAGTTAAACGTAGGAGTCTGGGATGAATATTACAGCAAGATAGTTGTTAAGAATGGAACTTATTCTTCACGGGATGAAGAAGAGAATACCTTTGATTTGTATGTGCCGGTTGATGATGATGGAAAGGAGTTAGTAAAACCTAAACCACTGATTGTATTGATGCATTCAGGTGCTTTTATCAAAGGGAATAAAAGGAATTATGTAATTACTCAATATGCAAGGGACTTTAGTCGGATTGGTTTTGCGGTAGCAAGTATCAATTATAATAAGATAGATGATTTTGAATCTGTATTATTATCATCTGTTAGTAAGGTTAAGGGGAGAAAAGAAATAGTAATTGCAACAAAGGATGCAGTAGAGGCCATCATACATCTCAAGGAGAATCATAATGAGTATGGTATTGACCCTGATAATGTTTATGCCATGGGTTTCAGTGCAGGTGGAATAATCAGTAGTCATTTAGCGTTTATGGATGATGTTGAGGATGATGAGTATATTAATGATGGTGCTATTTGGAATAGGAGTATAGACAAGATTGTTTTGGGGAAAAATCGAAATTCTTCTCCATTGGTAAAAGGAGTGATTTCCTTGGGAGGAGGAGTAATGAACTACGAATTTGTTGATGATACGGATATACTGGAAACGCCTATCTTGATGATACATGGAGGCAATGATGGAATTGTACCTCTTGGTAAAGAGAGACCATTTGCAGGATATAAGAGAAATTTGGGAATACATAAGGAAGCTTCGATGTCTTTTAATCTGGGAGTTTCTGCAAAAGGTCGTGATGATGGCGAAGTAATCATGGATGTAGAGAAAAATACTTCTTTGGAAATCAAGGGATACGTAGATGCAAGTATATCAGAGGGGGCAATGGAAACATTCATTAATCTCTTTACTTCACCCATGTGTGGTTCAAAGTGTATAGAGGAAAGGTTGAGTAAGAGGAATCAGAATTGTCAGTTGGTTGTGGTAAGGGATGCACCTCATGTTTTTATGTTGAATGAAGATGGATCATTTAATCAGACGTATAAACAAACCAGAGAATTGATATATCAATTTATTCAAAGGAATACAAGAAACCAATTTGCTAACAATAGGAGAATTCGATAAAATGAATAAGAAATATTGTTTTAGGATATTATCTTTTTTTGCGTTAGGACTCATTCTATTCTCAGGATGTGGTTCTTCTGGCGCAGGTGAAATCAATCGGCTCATTACACAAGGACTGAAAGATAATGAGGGGATTTCCTCATCCGAATGGAAAGGAATCATGGATGTGGCTGGAAATATGGAAAATCCCTTATCTGCTACTGAAGTCATGGATATGATAAAGGACAGGGGCAATAAAATGTGCCAGGCCAGAAGAGATCCCATTGATTGTGATTTTCCGATAGAGGGAAGTGCGGACAATGGTTCTACTAATACACCCAAGAGTCCTAGTCATTTCAGCATATATCTGGAAAACTCAGGTAGTATGTTCGGTTATATGAAAGGGAATTCCGATTTCAAGAATGCCCTTATGGCTTTATGGACGAATATCAATAGACATGGTGAGAAGATAGATATTCAGTTCATTAATGATAAGGTTTATCCTGTCAAGGAAGAACTGGATGAATTCATAAAATTACTTGAACCCAATAAACTAAGGTCCGGTGATTTCGGTAAGACTGGATCGAGTAAGATCAGCCAGATATTACAAACAGTGGTTGATTCATTGGGTCATGATGATGAGGTGGCCGTAATATTATCAGATTTTATCTTCTCATTAGAGAAAGGTGGGGATATCGAGGGACAGTTACCTACCCAAAGATATGGTGTGACTAATATTATCAATAATTCCAGATTAGTAGAGAAAGGTTATGCATTCCTCGTTTTGAAATTCGAATCAGAATTTGATGGTGGTTACTACAATGTGGATAATGATAGAATTCAGTACAAAGGTAAGCGCCCATACTATGTGATAGTGACAGGAAAGACGGAAGCTCTCATGCAATTCGTCAAACGGTATGATGTCGAGGAATACAGGGGGTTTGAAACATATGCCTTAATCTATAACAATTCCTCTCTGGATAAGGTGCCTTACTATTCCATTTTGGAAACCTACAGAAATGGCCGTTTCAGAACCAAAGAAAGAACCGGTCCATCCAAGGGGATAGAAAAGGTACAGTACAATACAAGGGATGGGAAAATATTCGAATTTGCCATTACTGCGGATTTGTCCAAACTCGGACTCAGTGATGATTACTTGTTGGATAAGGCCAACTATGCCGTAAAGTCATCTAAGGATGATGTTTTCAATGTCTTTGAGGTCATTCCAATCAATAAGGGGGAATTGACTTCTACGGATGCACGTGAACATGCAGGTGAGGGTACACATGTAATCAAGATACAATCAGAAAGTATTACTTCCGGATCACAAAATCTGGATATACAGCTGCTCCGCCAATTGCCATCCTGGGTTAGGGAATCCTCAACTTCCGATGATAGGGGAGTAAAGCCCGGCCAAGAATATGACAAGACATTCGGATTTGAGTATTTGGTTGAGGGAATATCCGATAGTTACAAACCCCTTGACGAATCCGATGACATTTACTGCGATTTTACAATCTCATTGGAACGATAAATCTTACAATAACTTAAAATCAAATATAATTATGGACTTCAATGCATTCTTTGCTAACCTCTTTGAGCTTTGGGGATTAGTATTTCATCCTATTTCTAATGACCTCTATTCTTTCGGGATATTCACTACGGTGGGATTCGTTATGCTAGCATTGGCTCTACTGACAGTCATTGCCTACTATTATATTATCAACTCAGTGAGATTCTGTAGATTCAGACATTGGCTGATGATGTTTCTTGGCAGCTCTATCGTAACAACGATATTCTCTTGGATATATGCGTTCAATACATTCAACTACAATGGGGTAACCTACGCATTCGGAGATTATATGACATTCATCTTGGTCGTCTTGGTATGGTCAATGTTTTTCTTCTTCCTTTTCTCAATGATATTGAAATGGGGAAGTAGGAATGCCAAACGATCACCTTTCTAAAACCAGCTAGTTCTAGTTCAATAATACAAAAAACCTTAATTCAAAATATATGCGACGCTTATATCTTTTCTGCATAGGAGGTACCGGGGTCAGGGTATTGAAATCCTTGGTCTTTTTAATGGCATCAGGAGTGGATGTCAAGGCAGACGAAATTATCCCGATTATTATCGACCCTGATAAATCCAACGGAGACGTGACCCGTACAGTGAACATCATGAAACAGTATGATACCATTAGGGATGTCTTGAAGAAAAATGGCTTTAAGAATAGTAAATTCTTCCAAAGGGAAATGAAAACCTTGGCTAAGGTTGAGGCAGAATCCGCCAAGGATGGCGAAAGATTGAGGGAAGAAGATAACACGTACCGCTTCAATATAGATGGTACAGCTGAAGGGAAATTCAGGGATTTCATCAATTTTAACCAGTTGGATGAGATTGATCAGTTATTGGTCAATGGACTATATAAAAATGCAGAACTCAATCAGGATTTGAATGTGGGGTTCAAAGGAAAGCCTCACATGGGAACAATTGTATTGAACAAGTTCTCCGAATCCATTGATTTCACTACATTTTCCAACCTGATAGAGGAAAACGATAGGGTATTCATCATTAGCTCGATTTTCGGAGGTACAGGAGCCGCAGGGTTCCCTCTCTTGGTCAAGAACCTTAGGAAACCCCCACAGAGGACCAATGTCCAAAAGATAGAACACCTGAAGAATGCAAAGGTAGGAGCAGTCACCGTTCTACCTTATTTTAATGTAACGGTTAATAATGACAGTGAGATTGATTCCAGTACTTTCATGAATAAGGCTAAGGCCGCTCTGGAGTATTATTACAGGAATATCTCAGATAATAATGAATTGAATGCACTCTATTACATAGGTGATCTGAGTAAGGGGACCTATGAGAATAATGAGGGTGAATCCGCTCAGAGGAATAAGGCGCATTTGATTGAATTCCTTTCGGCACTTTCCGTCGTGGATTTCCTTGAGAATGATGAAGCTATTGAGGGTTCCGAAAATGGCAGGGCCAAGAATCCTATCTACAAGGAGTACGGCCTTGTGGGGGGCGACGAAAGAAATGTGAATTTCATGCATCTAGACCCTTTCGTTAGGAAGAATATAGCTAAAAGGATGATTCAATTCACCTACATGATTCAGTTTGTGAATAAGCATATGGATCTTTCCAAGAATGATACTTATACCAAGGTATTCCATGAAAAGAGCATTGTGGATACGGCCTTTTTCAAGCATTATCTCAAGAAATTCAATAATAGTTATTTGTCATGGTTGAGGGAAATGTCCGAGAACATGAGGAAATTCTACCCCCTCAAATGGAATTTGGAATCCGATTATTATCACACGCAAGTCAATGGTGTGGAACAAAAGAAGACAGGTCTTTTCAGTAAATCATCGAATTGGGATGATAGGAACTATGTCGATTATTTGAATAAAGCAGTAAAGAAGATAGACTCGGGGCATAGTATAGAGAACCAGTTCATGGATTTATTCGAATTCGCAACGGATGAGATTTTCAACGATCGTATTGCAAAAAGCTTTAAGTAACACTCAAATTCAGAAAGAACCATGTCTAATAATAAAGATATTCATATACTAAGGATTTACCAAGAAGGCGGTACAGGAGGTGAGGGCTGGCACGAAGTGGAAAGTAATCCTTATACCCCTAATGATATTAAGAAGATTTCCGACCCTACAGGAGGAACAGACAAGAAAGAAATTACTTCTATCCCATCTCCTTTTGCTCGTTTGCACTTACATGAAACTGCATTCAAAGCCGTTACAAGTGCTGCGAATCGTAGGGATGGAGTTGATTTGGACGCCCTGAATGGGAATTCATTATATCACAAAATCATTTCTGATTCACTGGATGTAGCCCAGATATTCTTCAAGTTCGATTTATTGAAGTTGAGTAATCCCGATAGGGATATTACCGTCCATAAATGGAACCTGAAAGATAGGGTACAAAGAATCAAGGAGTATGGAACGGAAAACCAAAGGTTATTAGCCGAAACCCTGGAGTTATTCTGGGAAAGGGACGGTGATAACTCTAAGTTTTCCAAAGTGGATGCGCTTCATCTATTAACGATAGATTATCAAATGATTGGTGGTACATCCCCATCTACGCTTTTTTTCTCAACAGCAAATGATAAGACATTTGTCAATTTCAGAGAAGGCGAGGATACGTTTTTTGATGACGAATATTTTCCATTGTATAAGCGAACTGCGGATATTCGCTTCTTGAAGTATCTCTTTGGCTTATTTGAGCTATATGAGAATTTGCAGGTAGATATGCCACTGTTCTATAATTATCTGGAAGCCAATAGGAAAGCACTCAGACAGTATAATGAGACGATTTATGGCGAAATAGAGAGTTTCATCAGAAGTATTACACAGGCAAAATTCCATGAGGAATTTGATCGCTGGGATAACAGTTCGCCAGTATTCGTTCACAGGGGAATTGAGCACTTGAAGAAGAATGTTGAGGACCCTGGAGGAGCCAATGATTTCCATATCAAATCAGTAAAATTCACAGATCCTAAGAAGCCATTAGTACTTCAAAATGGATTCGCCCGTGGGCTCAAGTATTTCGGTGGCGCATGGAATCCGCAGACAATCGTACCATTCAAGGTTGATACTCATTGGTCAGAGCGAATTTGTCCGGGTCAGGATGTCAAGTATCCTTATTTGGTAGTTTCTGATTTCTTGGAATCCACCTTGATGGAACTTCCGTATGGTCTGGATGATACCTATTTCTTCTCAGGGAATAGGCAGGATTTTTTCTATGGAGATCAGAATTCAATGGATTACCCAGATAACGGATTCCTGATACCTATTACCAAACTCTACTTTGATTTCTTCGATATTCAAGATTTGAAAGATCAATTGAGAATCATTAAAATTAATGATGATTCGATTAAGGTTGAGTTGAAGATTCCAATATCAAAGGATAATGAAAATATTGTCTTTGAGAGGATTTACACAAGAGGCCTTGCAGCAGATGAGGCTTCCAACCAGGGAGCGATAGAGGAAGCTCCGATTAGTATCGGAATAACACCGTTCAGTGTGGATAATGAGGCGAATCACCAGATTGTTGGGCTTATAGATGCAACAACAGATAATTATGACCTAACATTCTACAGAAACTATCCGGATAGTTGCCAAATCCTAAATGAACATAATAAGGACTATAAGACAACAAAGAGGAGTGATATTAATGAGCATAGTCACAATGCCACTTCCACATATCACATCATGGACAAGAATTATGACCTGATTCAGGTGAGTTGTCCCTCTAAGGATCACAATGGTTTCTTTGTCCCCATTATTCGTAATAGAATTGATGGTAAAAAAGGAGTTAAATTCGTTTTTGCCATTGATTTTGGTACCACAAATACTCATGTGGAATATAAGCGGGATGGGCAAAATCCAATGTCTTTTGAAATATTAGGACCTAATGATGGTCAGGATGATAGGCAACTTATCACATCTGTTGATAGTTTTTGGAGATGTAGGGATTATCCGATGCTATTTGATTTATTGGAAAGAGAAATCAGTCCGATACAAATTTCTGATAGAGGCAAGTACCGCTTCCCAACTCGTACAGTTGTATCCGAAATTCAAGGATTCAACCATAATTCAACCATGTATCCGGTAGCTGATATCTCGATTCCGTATGGATACGAATCCTTAGCGAAATTGGGTAATGAGGTATATACGACCAACCTCAAATGGCAGCCGTTGAGTGATGATAATATGGCTGTTAGGAATGAGAAAAGGGTCAAGGCTTTCATAGAATCATTAATGATTCAAATTAGGAATAAAATCTTAATGAATGGAGGTAAATTGGAGGATACGGATATTATTTGGTTCTATCCTTCTAGTATGAAAACGAATCAAATCAGTAAGTACAGAAGGATTTGGACAGAAGCTTACCAGAAGTATTTCAATAAGCGAAAGAAACCTATCGAATACTCGGAGTCAGAAGCTCCGTTCTATATCTATTATGGCAAGGGTGAAGTAAATGCCCATGGAGCTCCTGTGCTGAATATAGATATAGGTGGAGGAACGACCGACATCGTAGTTTTTGAAGAAGAAGATCCTAAGTTCCTTACTTCGTTCAAGTTTGCAGGTGATGCTTGTTTTGGTGATGCATATGCCAAAGTGAGTTCTGCACAAAACGGGTTTGTCAAACAATTCAGAGGAACTGTTGAAAACTTCCTATCCCAAAATCAGACAGACCTATTCGACCTGTATCAGGTATTCCAACAATTGACCAATGTGGGTTCAAGTCGTTCAGCTGATATCATGGCTTTCTTTTTCTCATTGGAAAATAGCAATTATATCAAGGATAAGGATTTGGATTTCAGCATTACAAAGAGAATTGCAGATAATGAGGACTTCAAAATCATATTCATCATATTCTTCTCAGCTATCATTTATCATATAGCCAAGTTGATGCACAAGTTTGGTTTGGCCAAGCCGGGGTACATCTGTTTGAGTGGTAATGGTTCCAAGATTGTGAATTTGCTGGACGAAGACCCAGACTTGGAAGTTGCTGCCAAACTAGCTCAGTTGATTTTTGAAAAAGTATACGATGAGCAGTATGGAGGAATGAATGTCTCTAGTTTGAGAATCATCCAAAGTGACCAACCTAAGAGGGCTACTTGTCAAGGAGGACTGATGAAGACCGGAGGAAAGAGCAGCTTTGATAAGTTGGTTCTTCTTGGTGATGAAATCGGTACTTATATTAATAACAATAGAGTACATTTTGACTCTAATCTGGTGAAGTATTCCGAGTTAGGTGATCAGATTTCAGTTCCAGAATCAGGAAGCCATCAAGATGGTGAACCAACCAGTGAAAAACTGATTACGATGAGTCAGTCAGTAGTCAATGAAGTGCATCACTTTGCTGATTTGGTGATTGATTTGAACAAGGAATTCAGTTACGAGAATTATTTCGGCCTAGATATTACCAAGTTGGAAGATTACAGGCGAATACTCAAATCTGAGACCTTGGGAAGAATCAATCAGGGGATTGCAGACCGATTGGGTAATATGAATAACAAGGATAGTGAAATAGAGGAAACCCTATTCTTCTACCCATTGGTTATTGGCTTGTTCGAAATGACCAAGTTTATCCACGGCAAAGGAAGATAAAATTATAGGAAGCCATCAAAGGCAGTTCTCTTTACAGGGAACTGCTTTTTGTGGTTGACTGGGTCTAACCACTAATGAAAAAAATCATCCTCCTTCAAACTTAATACACGCATTATGAAATCAATAATTACCTCCACCATATTCATACTATTATTCAATATATCGTCAACCTTTGCGAATGAAACTTCTTACGATGAAGTCAAGAAGAAATTGGAACAAATAAGAACAAACCTAGGGGAAGATGATGCCAAGGTCGATAATGAGGAAGCTTATCAAAAGGATATCCTTTCTCATTTCCAAGGAGATAAAGGACAGAAGTTTGTGGCAAGTCTAAAAGCATTTTTAGAAACTAGTGATCCTGGGAAAAATTATAGTAGTGCTATTAATAATGCTGCAAAAAAAATCAAATATGAGGGTATGGAAATTTCTGCACCAAAAATTTCCATCTGTGGATCTCAAGAACAGGATTGTAACCCGTCATATCCTCCCAAGGATAATATGTCCCGACAATTTCAAGTAGCTAAATACCATATGGCTACTTTGTATGCCTTGGAAGTACATAAGGCATTGGAAGCAAGTACCATGAATACAAAGGAATCAGCCCTTTATGCTTTTTATCATGGAAAAGAGTCTGGTGCTGAGGGAGGTCAAACAGGGGGTGAAATACAAGAAAGAGAAGCTGCGAGAAGAAAAGGAGCAAGTACTACTGTTTCAGGAGAAACCCCTTCCTGGCTGACTCCCGTTATTGGTGTGATTGGTCTTTTATCCTTAGCAGGATTTGTATTGGGGTTATTGAGTTTTCTACAATTGAGGAAGCAGAAAGCCGAAGCAGAAAAAAGAGCAGAGGATGAAGCCGAAAGAAAAAAGAATGAATCACCTAAGAAAGTGGATTATTCTTCAGAAATCGCTAGTCTGAATCGTTCCAATTCATCAATGAGTAACGAAATAGCTGACTTGCGCAGAAGATTGGTGAATATGGAGAACAGAAACCAAAGTCAAAGAAACACACCAGCAGTATCCAATCCAACATCGTCCAAACAGGCACCACCCAAGAAAGTATTCTACTCTGGTACACCAGGTAATGGAGTATTCACCCAAAGGTCCTTGGAAAAGAATATGAATCCCAATAAGCATACCTATGTGATTCATGTCATCAATGATAATACAGCAGAATACACGTTGAATGATAATCCTGTCATTTTGAAAAAGGCATTCAATGTTCCTAATTCATACATTACCCCGGGCTTTGAATTAAGGAAGAATCCGTCTTATGCTAAGTATTCGATAGTCAAGAAAGGTAAGCTAGCTAAGGATGGGGAGAATTGGCGCATTACCCAAAAGGGAATCATCCAAGGTTAATTCCCGAGGAATCAATAAGGAAAGGAGGGTCCTGAACCATTAAAACCATTGTAGAAAACCAAAGTCAATCTAATATTGAATGAATGCTCTTAAATACATACTACCACTGTACTCATTGCCTGTGACCATTAATATGGTTAAGGGACAAGCTGGGATTTCTAAGGAGAATGAGGATATGGATACAACCCATAGTCATCTAATTACCAAATATTTGAATACGACTTTGAGCTCTAGTATACCCTTGTTGTTCTTTCCAATGATTTCTTTGGGAGATATATTTAGGTTTGTTTCTACAGCAATTGCTGCTTTCATATTAATATTTTCCCTTTGGCTTTTCTTGGGATATCTGTTGAAATTCTACGAACGATTAAGAGGAAGTAAACTTACAAGCAAAGGCGTGAGGAATTTCATATTAATTCCGGATAAGCTTTTTCCCAAGAATAAGAATCCTAATTCTTCCAGTGGAATTGATGCAAAAGAAATGGAGGGATTGAAATCTAGGATTCTCAATTTGGAAACTAAAATTGGAGCTTTAGGTAATATATATGCTGCGGATAAGGATGATCATCAACCATCCCCAAAAAATCATCAAGCTTCACCCAGTTTTGACGATAAAATTCTGGGTTTGGAAAACTTGATGAAGAACAATGGGAAAGATATTGCTGTTCTTCGCCAGGATTTTAATCGGATTGTTCAAGGCCTTGGAACCAAGGGTAATCATAGCGGTGTAACAAATACATCCGTTTCCTTAACCGCTATCCAGCAGGTTAAAGAAGAAATACTTCTTAAGTTTTCTCAAGAGAAAGTTGGATTACTGACCAAGGAGGAATTCAGTGAATGGGTGAAAAAACTGAAAATTAATCTTAATGACTTGAAAGAACAGGAGTTGTCAGATGCAAATGTGGATCTGATTAATTCTATTAGTATAAGGAATACAGAGGATTATATCAAGGAACAAGGTTTTGACGAACTCAAGCAAAGGGTTGATGCAATAGAACCTAGTATCACAAGGGCACAATTGAAGGATTGGTCGGAAGCTATTATAGAAAAATTCAAGAAAGAGCATCCATCAATAGATATTTCTCCCCTTAAGGATGATATAGCACAGCTCCAAATGAAGCTTAATAGAATTGGAACGGGAAGAATTGATGAAGCTTCCATCCAGTCCATGATTCAGTCGGAAATACAACGCCAACTTCCCAGAATTCAGGCTTCATCCTCTGGTCAGCGGTCATATTCGGGTAATGAATCCAAGGTTGTTCAAGGAGTCTATTATGCTCCTGTACCCATAGGAGGAAGTATCTCTGAAAAATCCCTCGCACAACAGATCCAACCGAATAAGAGTGTTCTGAAAATTGAGATACAAAGTGAGACCGAAGCCAGTTTTACATTGGTGGATCACTCTGATGTAAGAAGGAGGGCATTCAATGTCATCAATTCCTACATTACTCCTGCATTCGAAATACGGATGAGGGATGCTAATGGCCTGAATATGAATTCCAATATACGAATCACAAAAGGAAGGCTTCGTAAGTCAGGAGGGAATTGGCAAATCATATCCAAAGGGATTATTGAGGATCGCTAATTCATATGATGCAAACATGAAATTCACATAATCTATAAATATCAAAATGCGCTAAATCAAGTACTAAAACATTCCCTAACGGAAATCAAGACAAATCAAAACAAAACTCAAAAATGGTTATAGAGATCATCATTATAGCTTTGGTTGCTGCTGGTTTATATTATAAGATAAATCTTGTGGAACAACATGCTCTGGGTAGTGGTAAGGAAGATGAGACAAAACTTCTTGGCATGGCTCAGCAAACCAATGATATCCAACAAAAATTGGCGACTCTGAATGATAAGATTGAATCGAATATCGAGTTTTCGAAATCTACCCAGAACCAGCTGGAAGAAAGGGGAGATGAATTGAAAGAATTGATAATGCCTCCCAAAACAATCGTCAAGCCACAAGCACAACAGGCAAGTAACGAAACTCAAGAGGACAATGCACTGAAACACAAGGCCCTCCAGCAGGTGTTCATCAATGGGTTCAGCCGTTTGTATGCCAAGCCTCCATCAAAGGATAATTTTTTTCTGGGTAAATTGGTTAGTAAGGAAATCGGAAAGGATAGTTCGTTTGAATTTTTCATTCCCAACAATAATCCAAGAGTAGGATACTACCGTATCTTGGATACGCCTGAGAATGTGAGACGTGCCGTCTCGAACCCCAAGCATTATCTGTTCAAGGCTTGTCAGGTATTAGGTGTAGGGAATATCATGAACGCACAGGTATTGGATGTATCACTCGGTATCATTGAGAAGGATGGGGATGATTGGAAAGTGACGGATCGATGTAAGGTTGAATTCAGTATGGATCTGGATGAATATGGTGATAATTACAAGGAACTCCTAGAGGATTATGGCGAGTCACATGTGCCTGTAAGAGTAGCGGAATTCAAGAAAGTTATCAAGCGGGTTCTTCAGGAAAATAAGGATGGGCTTAAGCGTTTTGAAGCACCTGTATTATCGCTAAAAAAGAGAATTGATGAATTGCAGGATGAATTAGGAAAAGTAATTTCTCTATCTGATCAACGTGCATCCAGCATAGTGGATGAGTTTGAATCTTTGCGTACTACGATATCTGAAATGGAGTCCCTATTAGGAGATAAGATAAAAAGTGTTGAGAATGGTATTCCAAGAGTTCCTACACCAGATGAATTGAATACTACGATATCTGCGATTAGCCTCAGGGAAATCAAGGCGGAAAGGGATAACTGGATTTCTGATTTTGTGAGTTTGAAAGAGTTTTCCTCATTCAAAAAGCAACTGGACAATCAGCAACCCAACCTTTCTGAAAAAGAAATCAGGGATTTGGTCAATCAAGAAATGAAGGTTCACCTTATGGACCATCTAACCGAGCATAATAAGGAACCTATTACTAAGATGTTGGAGGATATGGAGGAGCATGTCAGTAAGGAAGTATTCTACATTGGCACATTAGGCAATGGGACATTTACAGAAAGCTCCTTGGAAAAGAAAATGAATTCCAACAAACATATTTATGAAGTACATGTGATTGGTGAAACATCAGCAGAGTACATGTTGATAAACAATGAGCGTACCCTTACCAAGGCGTTCAATCTGGCACAAACTTACATTCATCCAGGTTTTGACGTGTGGGGGAGCCCCAATCAAGAAAAACATACGGTAATAAAAGGTATACTAAGAAAAGAGAAAAAGAACTGGCAAATCGTCAGGAAAGGTATTCTAATGGAATAGTCTAAAATTACAAACGTTATGATGCACACCTTTGAAATAATTTTTATTCTTATCATCATCGGATTTCAGTTTGCTTCCTTTCTGATTTCTAGGAGAGAAATCAGAAAGATGAAAGAGATTTTCCCGGACCAAAAAGGAATGGGATTGGTGGATGTGAAATTCCACAAGAGTAAATTGGGAGAATTGGATGAGCTTGGTGTTAGCCAAAGATTATATGGATGCAATGAAGTGGAGGGCGTAGTTGACTTTACGGAATATAGCGGGGACATGGAGCCGATAGAGCTGATGGATGATTCACTTGAGGATATTTCTATTCCAACAAGAAAGAAAAAGAAGAAAGAAAAGAAACTACAGACGAAATTAATCAAGGTCAATAGTTGTTCTGATACATTTCGTACAATATCTTCTGAAACGAATTCTTACCTCATTCAGAATTCTGAGAATGCAATTGATTTTAATATCATCAAGGATATTGCTGAACGGAAGGTTGAAGCCCAATCCAATCAGGTAGAATCGACTTTGCATACACCATTGTATCTCGGATTATTAGGGACGATAGCAGGTATCGTTATAGGACTGCTTTATCTTACCAATAGTCAGGATGTGGATTCAGAGCTTACGGATACCCTGGCCAATCAGATTCCAGAACTTCTGATGGGGGTTTCCATTGCAATGACAGCAAGTTTCATCGGTTTGTTCCTGACGATTGTGAGTACATCCTATAGCTACAGAAAAGGATTGGAAGTAACGGATGATAAGAAAAATAAATACCTGACATTCATCCAGTCCCGACTCCTTTCATCCGTTCGTGATTTCTCCAGTAATTTCAAGGAATTATCTACGAAGTTATCCGAAATCAATAAGGAGTTCAGTACGGATATGAATATGTCCATCAATTCATTCACAGCTTCGATAGAACGATTGGAAGATGGTATCATTCAGAACCAAACCAAACTTCTGGAGTCAATAAAGGATATTGATTTCAAGAATATTGCGAAGACATTCGGCAATATCGATAGCAGTGCAGAGAAATTATCAGGAAATATCAATATCCAGTCAGCTTACATCAAAAGATTGTATGATTCGATAGAATTATTGAAAGGTCAGGAAGAAGCAACCAAGCTGGCCAGTGCCAATATCATAGATAAGATGAAAAAATCCTATGAGGATTTGAATCAATATTCGACAAAGGAAATGGAACAGCTCAAGCAAAAATATGCAGAACTGACACCAGAATTCAAGCAGTTGAATAAGTTGGATGAACTCAGAGGAATTAAATCCCAGTTGGATAAGGGAAATATGCAGAGTGGCAAAGCCAATGATAAGATGGTTTCTCATGCAAGTGATGCGGCGAGTTCCAATCGTGCCATTCTTAAGGAGTTGCAGTTATTGAATAAGAATATTGTCAAATTATCAAATAGCAGACCTATTCCTGTTGAAAAAACAGGCTGGTGGACCCGATTCAAATCCTTATTCAGGGGTAAGAAGAAATCGAAAAATAATAATCAAGAAAAGAAAAAATCCAAGTATGCTCCTCCACAAAAAAAGAGGGACATTCCTCCACAAAAAAAGAACTAATTCTAAATACGAATGGCAAAAAAATCAAAGAATAACTACTTCTGGGCCAGTTACGCCGATTTGATGACGAGTCTTTTCTTTGTCATGTTGGTCTTGTACATCTTTACCTTTTATCTGCTCAATGCTCAAAAAGAGGGATTCAAGGCTGATGCCAAGCGGTTTCAAGAAATCCAGAAAGTAGAAGAATCGGTCAAGAAATTGGAAGAAACCGAATACTTCCATTACAACGAGGAAAATAAGGTCTTATTAATGACCAAACCCATCAACTTCGGAAAAGACAGTGACCTGATTCCGAATTCGAATAAGGATTATCTAAGGGATGTGGGAAATGAGGTGAGTGCACTGATTAATGATCTGAGCCTACAATTGGATAGCGATTATAATTTTGTGGTGCTGATTGAGGGGACAGCTTCTAAGGATAAAGCCGGTGATGACCATAATTATCTGCTGAGTTATAGAAGAGCTTATTCACTATTCAAACTTTGGAAGAAATTAGGAATCGATTTCGGTGATAATACACAACTCCTCATAGCAGGTAGTGGTATCCGAGGGACATTCAGAGAAAAAAAAGAAGAAGAAAATCAAAGGTTTTTAATTCAAATTTTACCTAAAATATCTGCTAAAAATGAGTAATGATATGAGTTTGAAATCTTTTCGAGTTTGCTGGGTCTTTTTTGTTTTCCTCCTCCTCACCTCCTGTACTTCGCGACACGAGGAAAGTGGGAATGATAGAGAAAACAGAAAGGTCGAACGTAGAACGGAACCATCCAAAAAGCGTACGTCCAAGGATGCCGAAACCTTTTCCATTCATGATATCAATGGGAATGAGTTGACAGTGAAGAACCGCAGGTATAAACTTATCATAGAATTAATAGGTGTCAATAATACTCGGGATGTCGAAAGGTATATCCAAGAAAACCTATCAGAGCCTTTACGCATCGTAACGGATTCCAAGCATGAACCCCGTAGGAAAGTAAATGGTATCAGGTTTCCAGCCTATGTTTTGGATCAGTTCGGGAATTGTATCAATAGTAGTCTGATAAAGGAGAAGATTTCTGGTATCAATGAGGAGTTTCTTTATGATAGTTTATACGAATTTAAGAAATATGCTGCACAGGCTCAGGTACCGGAAGTTGTTGAAGTAGAAGAAGAAAAGGATGATGATGACTTTTCCATAGATGAATTAAGGCAAGCAACATTCAAGGTGGAAAATTATGATAAGTATGGGAATGCACAAGGGATGGGCTCAGGGTTCTTTGTCTCATCCTCAGGATACGGAGTGAGTAATCATCATGTATTTGACGGAGGAATGAAGTGGAGGATTTTCACTTGTGGTGAGGAAAAGGTTTATACCATCGAACCCGACGATATCATCGGTTGGAGCGAACCACTTGATTATATCGTATTCAAGTTGAATACGACGGATGAACTGCCTTTTCTACCTATAAGCAAATCCATTCCGGAACAGGGAGATGATATCTTTGTATATGGAAATCCAAAGGGACTTACATGTACCCTGACAAAAGGTGTGGTTTCCGCTATCAGGGATAAATATGGGGATAATGAATATATACAAATAGATGCTGCTATTTCTCCGGGAAGTAGTGGTAGCCCCATCATAAATAAGAAAGGAGAGGTAGTCGCAATCGCAACAATGAAACAATTAGATTGTGAAAACTGCAATTTCGGAATGAACATAGAAGTGATAAAAGAAGATTATCCGTACTGATAAATTATTGAAATTAACAGTGTCTACTTTTTATAAAAATTAATATAAAATGGATAAAGTAGCCATAAGGAAATTATTAAGAAAAAATAGAACTGCAATTAATATCATTTTGATATTGGTTAGTTCTGCCCTTTTATTCATACCAGTAAATATCAATGATGATTTTGCTTATAAGAGTTTAATTGAGGGGCTGATTTCTAATTTTTCTGCTGCCATCCTTGTTTCAGTTGTAGTTTTTTTCTTTTTCAATTGGTTAGGTATTGATGAGAATGAACTCAATGTATCACCTAATGATAATGAAAAGACTACTAGGGATGAAATCAAGGAACTTGTAAAGCGGAATTATAGAAAGATACAGGAACTCAATATTGATGATTATGAGTGTAAGGTCATTCTCCATAAGGATTCTTTCTTCGAAACCTACTTCGATGCTATTGCCAATGCAAAAAAAGGAATTCATAGCCTAGGAGGTGGATTCAGGGATGACTGCTCAGAGAATAGGGCGCTGACAATGAAATTGTACCATGCGATAGAGAAAAGTTTACAGAATGGTGTGAGAATATATAGGTATAATTTCTTATATCCCTCGAACACAAGCTCTTTCTGGCTGAAAAAAATATTGAGTTTGAAAAGTGGTTATCAAAATAACCTGAAATTATATTCCAATCTAGAGCATGACCCTACGATTGAAACCTCATATCACAGTATGACTGTTGTTGACGAGGGACTTGATGAAAATTATGTATTCATTCTGTTGAATTCGCATAGACACCTTGAAGATAGGAGTTTCTCTGTATTTGATTTTCATTATGGAATAGTAGTAAAGAATAATAGTGCTTTCGCAAATGAAGTTAAGGAGCAATTACAGGACCTATATCTCCTGCAAGGGAATAGATTGTCATCCTTGGATTTGGAAAGAAGGATTAATGACAATATCAATAATTCTCAAAATAGGGTAAATACCGAAATAGAATATTTATTGGGACAAAATATCAAACTTGATATCAAAAAGGATTGTGTAGAAAGCTTGATGTGTGATTCTGAAGTGTATGAAGAAACAATAGTGGAGAATTGTTTATACACCAAACTGGTTGAAAGTCTGAAGACTAAAGGGTTCGTTTGGTATTGGGCATATGATTATGATATCAATTCAGATGATTTTATAAAAGAGTATCCCAGTGCTCGATATATTGGTAAGGCCGCTGGGATGAATGTTAGAATTACAGAGGGGAAAGGTGTATATGCAAATGAATTGGATGTCAAGGTTCTTAATATTGAGAAATACGAAAAAGACATTTCTGAAAAATTGAGAATTTTTGATGAATGGGGTGTATTGTATGCCTTGGATACTTTTGATGCAAAAAAATTAGAGAAAGCAAAATTACATATTGGGTATGATAAGCAGTTACAGATAAAAGTAAGGAGAGAAACTACAGATAAATTATTGGATGTAAATACGTTTAGTTTCGGACGAAAAAATAAGAATGTGGAGGAATCCTTTAATCAGTCCTACAGACATAAATATATAAGAGGACTCTACCAGCATGATTTTCCACCTGAGTTCAAGAGCAGATTACACTCCATCTTCGACGGATACACTCTCGTATCCTGATAAAATTA
>JAHDHL010000063.1:0-2882 GCA_020631355.1 Saprospiraceae bacterium
ATTGATTATCAATATCAATTCATTTCTCTCCTATTTCTTGCTTCCTACTGTATGCCTATTTGTACGCCTTTTCAGGTGACCCAAAAGGTGACCCATTTTCAATTCCGGGTGATATACTTATTTTTACATAAAAAATTAATAATTAATTATTTATGTAAAAATTGAATTCTATTTCAATAATTCAAAAGGAACTTTTCATCCATACACATAATCATACCATCTGTAACCCTCCTTATGAAAATAGATAGCTTAGATGGCATCGTTCAGGAGTAGATATGGTACTGATAAAAGAAGACTTTAATGGGATATCCTAATAAGGGCTTTAAAGAGATACGATAATATAAGGAACTTACCAAGTACCGTAAGAAATCTATTGGCAATTTCCCCATTGGTTCACCTACCACAGGTAACTACGAAAAGTTGATTGAAATTGGAGAACAACTACCTGGAAACGAGAATTTAAAACTTGTAGGAATCAATCTTAATGAACAAACAAAAGTTTTCGGATATTGTAAGAAGCATTTTAAACTCTGACATGAATCATCTCCCATTATCCCACCATCTCCCCATCTCCAATCTAGCCCAAGTTTTCTCCAATACATCTGCCTCCTACAAATTCTATTGGTTCCTAGGAATATTGGATATCATAGCCCAATCAAAAACTGAAGAAATCATTCCCTTTCATAAGATTATCATAAGAATGATGGCCTTGTCATGGTACACCATTAATTTCCATAAACTGAGTTTTGGGATACAGGATAAATTGGCGAGAGCTATCAAGAAAATCATAGTGGAATCTCAGGGCGAAATCGCAGAAGACGCATCAAAAGATGATATCATCCAGTATCTCGAAGAAAACTACCTGAGATATAAAAAGGATATTGATTTTTTCAATGATAAAGTGCCTTATCATTTTCTAAGTCCTTTTGTGGGTAGTCAGAAGAATAAGGCTTCTTATGTACAGGAAGCTATGGTTTCCTATGGTTCTGAATCTCCTGCTCCTTATAAATTGAGTAAGGAAAAGAAAGTCATCATCCTACATCCTGATTGGACATTGTATCTTAAGCGGCATATAGGAATACTCAGGGATTTCACTTTGTGGAATTTCACAAATAAATTCCTACAGCCTAAGAATCCTAATATTCCTAACATAACTGAGAAGCTGGTTGAAAGACCCATCAGGAAGTCTTTGGCTACACAGACCCAACTTTGGAAACTCCTAGCCCAGGAACAACCCATCATTTCCATTTATTCCCAAGAACCTTTACATGAGTTTGACTTGGATCATTATGTGCCTTGGTCCTTTGTTTCCCATAATCAACTCTGGAACTTGGCTCCCATTGAAAAAGCAGTGAATTCTAGTAAATCCAATAAATTACCACCGCAAATATTGATTCCTCGGTTTACTAGTCAGCAATATGACTTCTTCCAATGTGTGTATCAAAAAAGATATTTGGAGTATGGACGGGAAACCAAAATACTAGAGGATTATTCTACTGTATTCAATCACCAGACCAGGGATATTGCTTCGTTTCCTAAAGAACGTTTCCAAGAAATATTGAGCAATCAAATTGAACCTTTAATCCAATTCGCTTCTAATCTTGGGTTTCAGCGTTGGGACTATTCCAATTGATACCCTCCTCATACTTTTAGTATAAAAATTCCGAAGCGGAAACAAAAAGACCTGTTACAGGTAACAGGTCTTTCCTAATTCCATATGTATAATAAACCTACATTTCTTCTAGCGTAATCAATATCAATGGAGTGTTACCATTTCCCTTATTGGGCGATTTTTCGATATCCGTCACCTTGAAAGTGCTACCACTCTTGAAAAGGACCTCCCCTTCTTCCCCATCAAATGTACTTCCGAATTTCGATATCAAATCCACATCTTTTCCTTTCTTTCCCTTGATGATATACAATACAGCCTTATCCTCATCTCTCCCTCCTATAGCTGCATAGTATTTGGCCACTTCCTCATCCACTGAGGTGGATAAGAATGCTGTTTCGGTCACTGTATTCCCGCTATTGTAAGCATCCTCATACTTTTGGATAGTGGATTGCGGCAGGCGAGTTCCCCTATATGATTTTCCACGACGATTGGGTAGTTTATCCAATGCTCCATTCAACAGGACCTTAAATGCATATAGGTAATCATCCAGACGTTCGTTTTTCCACAAGGCGCCATTGATGTATTGATAATTGGCATCCGTGTAATGGTAAATGACAAGGAAGTCCTCTGTATCCAGATTGGGAATAGCCTTTTTCATTTCAGCGTACTTAGCTGAGACCTTACTTTCGGAAGCCCTTACTTTTGCATTATTATAAAAAACATCATACTGGGATGAAGAAGCACTAGCAGAGTCGGAAGCACTAGAATTCGAGGATGAGTTTCCAGAATTACCACCATTGGAAGAAGCACCATCCAAGTCATTATATGCTTGTAGTTGATTCTCCGGTTTCCTCAATGATGTAGGCTTGCCTGACTCATCATAGGTTGCCAATAGGTTGAATTTGACATTGTATAAGGCCACACCTCCAACTGCCAATGATTTACGATGGGTATTTTCAGGTGTATTTGCTATAAAATTATATGCAACAGCTATATATTCTTTCAAAGATACCGGAGAACCATTTTTCTTGAGGAAACTGTATTTCCACTTTTTATATTCCAACATACAAGCACGAGTTCCTGGCATATCACCTACCTTACCCCAACTTCTCGTTGAATATTTCATGTATCCTGCATAATTCGTTGTAGGATCATAATCAACTAACAAATGCGCTGCTCCTGTATATTCACTTTCTTCTTTCTTAGGTTGCTGACGTGTTGATGCTGGTTCGCCTCCTCCTAATGGAGCATCCGTACTCTCATATTCATT
>JAHDHL010000063.1:2982-17433 GCA_020631355.1 Saprospiraceae bacterium
GGAGCATCCGTACTCTCATATTCATTACCACCTCCTATATCAACAACACCATATTCATGTATTTGCTCATCTATCTTATCCGGATCATTGATGGTGTACTTTTCTTCTACAATCCTTTGGAATTCATCTTCCCCATCCTTGAGCTTGAACATGGTGACAACTTCATGTTCGTGTCTATTGCCAATAATGAAAATTTGGTCTTGTTTGTGGTAATACACCAAGTAGCCATTGTGCCTACCCAATAAGAATTCATTCTGTTTGAATTTGGATTTTTTCACAGCATTGTCCAAGGTTTGTTGTGCAAAATATCCATACTCGGACCAACGGGCAAAGTTGAAATCACTGCCATATTTCTTGAACTCCTTCTTGATTTGTGCAATGGGATTATTCGACTTGGAATACCAATGGATGCTTTCATTGACATAGGATTTGTACTCTCCAAGGTTCTTGACACGGAACATGGTTGCAGGTTTCCTTTGGTTATCCAACTTCAAAACGATTCTGTCTACCTTATCATAAATAAATACATCATCATAAATTTCTGCAGTTAGGTTAGGGTTACTGAATTTATAACTTCCGTTGGATTTCTTCATGGTTCGAATCATATCATTGGCCTTGGCTGCATATTGCTTCCAATTCCCTAGTTCCGAGAACCCATGCTTATGTTTTTCATATTCTGTACTCGGACTGGTTCCAGAGATTACAGACCAAGGATATTTATCCATTTCCGCATGATTGTTGTACTTGTCATTGTTCCACTTATTCCGTGTTGTTGGGTCTGGATTACTCACAGGGTCGTTCCCATCTTCCACAACTGTTTTTCCGTTTTTATCCGGTTGTGGCTGAAGTATGAATTTATCTGCCGTACGATGTACGATGATAACATCCTTACCCTTGATCTTAAACGTCCCCTTTCTACCATCAAACACCAAGGGCTGTAAGGAAATTTCCTCCCATACACGATCTTGCCCCAGACCTATACCCCGCTTATTCTGTGTTCCCACGGCCTTTCCGTTTCCAGTAGAAATCATCACATGCAATAGTCTATCCCTGTGTAGGAATCCGATGATATGACCCTTTGGAATACGGGTGACACTACTGGTTTTCGTATCACGCTCACTCAACAAATCCAATCTCTTGTGTTTGTCGGATTCTTTCTGAGTGATGACACCTGCATTCTTGGCGCAGTAGAATACAGCATAGTTAGATTGTAGGGTATTGATCTTAGTGGTAGTCCTATCTTTTTTGCCAATCATATCCCGGGCCTTAGTAGCGAGTTTGGCATCATTCCCTTGGGCGAAAACAGGAGTAAACACTCCTGATACCATATAAAGTAATAGTGTGATGAATGATAGAGATTTCATTGCTTATCTGATTTAGTCATGAATCAAGGGATGGACACCACTATCATGTAGTATCCATCCTTTTGGTTTTATGGTGATTTTACTTAATCAAAAGTGAGGGAATACTTAATGGTATATTTAATACCATCCACTGTAACATTCATGGATTGCAAGCCAACTCCTGTGGATGTAGGATCTCCGGGATTAGCAGATTGGCCCCCCTCCAAGGAAACAAGCTTATTGAGTTTTATGGTATTGTATGAAGAATTCTCTCCGTCTGTTTGGAATACATAAGGGTCGTTTTCCTTTACATAAAATCTTATTCCAACGTATAAGTCATCGAACTTTCGAGTATCTATTTTTCCATACACCTTTGACTTATTGATTTCATATGCTTCATCTTTCTTCAAATGTGCTGGGTCATGGTACGAAAAGAAATTCAGCCCTGGAATTCGTAACCATCTCGCTTTTATATCTGATGATTCCTCTACTGAAATCTGAAAACTTCCATGAATATTCATATCCTGATCACCCGTGATGGAATGTACCGTAAATGACAAGTTTTGCATCGGGTCATTCACTTCCTTACAAGTACGCTTGACATAATCCGTAGTCAAGTTCACACGAGCAACGCTATTATCACTCAAGAATCTCAGAGTATAGGAAACAGGAGCGGCTAAGGATTGGTCGCTCAATTCACTGCCATTACGAATCATATCCAGAAAATCCTCATATCCAATGGGTACGCCATCCCTTGGGTTTCCTCCTACGATAAGAGCTTGCATCTCAGATTCACTTCTGGACTTCAACAAATCCAAGGCTGCATTGATTTCCACTGTGTTTGCCCCATTACTAAGCATGGCATCCAAGGTTGCATTGATTTCCATTTCAGATAATGACGTTCTGAGGAAGAAATAAGCAATGGTTCCATAGGTAACTGAAGATACGAACAGTGGTGTCTGACCACTTGCCAACACATCTTCAGCATCCTTTGGATTACTGAACATACTTTCAGGTGTAAGAGGCTGATCGATATCTACCGTATAATAAATCTGAGCAAACTGAATGACCTTGAGGGAATTTTCCGTATTGGATTTATAGTTGAACTGAGCATCTATATCTACACTCGCATTCTCGAAATGCCCACCTAGTTCCAAACTTAATTCTTCTTTGGTATCTACCTCGTAAATCTTATAATTAGCGGATGTGGTTGCTTGTCCTCTAGTATTGTGCACCAACATACTGTTCAGTGCTTTACGGACACTACTTAACGAGGGTGTTCTAACTTCTCTTACTGGGTCGCCCTCTAATATCGCAATGTCTGTAGAGATCTTTATAGGAGCTTGTTCCACTCGAATATTATCATATTTTCCATTAGCAAGACTTTCTGCATAGATCAATGCTCCTGGAAAAATAGCTTGTGTGGTAGGATTGGTAAGAAAGCTTTTATCAAAGGAAGCACTTGCCACTACTTTTTTCGTCGTACAAATCCTTGTTTTACCATTGACAACTTCAGTCTCTTTCTTTGTCCCTGACACTTTGTTTTCCGTCCTTCTCTGTCTGGTACTAATCGTAAATCCTTTTGAAGAAGTTACATCTGCTGAAGAATACTCTCCATCCAACTCGAAATCATCCATTTCCTCTGCTGCGATGACAGCCTCATCTTCCTCGAAGTCCTGTGCTCCCATCGGAGTGATATAAACCGATTCGTTTCCTTGGGTCAATTGACAACCACATGGGAAAACATACTTTTTGAAGATTTCATCATCTTCTGTCTCTACCGTTTTCTTAACGATGACATCCGTAAGTTTTACGGATTTGTCCCAGTTGGTTCCATTCAGTACGACCTCTACACCGACTACTTTCATATCTTCTTCCTCATCTATGGTAATGGAAGCCAAAGCTCCTTGGACTACTTTTCCTCCTACGATTTCCTCACCATTTTTTCCGATGAGTCTCACACCAACCTGTGCTTCACCAGGTATCTCTCTTCCGTTCTTGACTTTGATGAGAGGGCCTGCATTGAAAGAGACCCTATAAACTGCTTCTTGGGCTGAAAGGGATAATGTTGTAATTAGGGTGATTATGATTAATATTAATACATGTTTCATGATTGTGGATATTGAGACACATTCCAGACCCGATGTTCGGGTTGAATGATTATGAAGTCTAGAGATGTGTAGTTTGAAAATTGAAATGAATCTGTGAAAAGGTATCCGCTAGACAGCCAGAGCTAAAGGCCATCCAGCGGATTTAACCAAATGCTCCTTACTATTTAACTCCTCCGTAGTTTTTCAAGAGATTTCTCATCTTCTTGGGCTTACCTACCTTGCGGGGAGTATCTCCACTATTATTCCTTGGATTGATTTCGGCACCTTTTTCCATCAATAATTCTACTATGTTGAAATAGCCCTTATCCTGCTTTCCTCTCCTAGCTGCGTAATGCAATGGTGTTTCCTTGGCATTATCCACAGCATTAACTTCTGCTCCGGCATTAATCAATGCACTGCTTAGGTTCGTGTTGCTTGTCGTAGCAATAGCATGATGCAAGTAGGAATAACCCTCGTTATAAACCTTTTCATTCATATCCAATCCTGATTCCGCAATGATGGGAATCACTCCTATTGAAATTTGCTTTACCGCTACTTTCATGTAGTCTGAATCATGGAGGTCGCCTCCATTCTCCACTAGATACTTAAGGACTTTTACTGCATCATAATGTACAGCATACCCCAATCCATTATCTACATCAGCTCCAGCATCTACCAACCTTTCAACCAACAGTAGGTTGTTCTTACCTGATGCCTTAGCAATGTATTCAGGAACCGTAGCATCCGCACCTGCATCTAAAAGAATGATTGCACATCTCGTCTTATTGTTATCAATGGCTGCTTCAATACCTTTATCAGGTTGACCTCCTGCATCCAATAATGTCTGGATAATTTGATCATGACCAGCTTTCGCAGCACTTGCCATTCCTCGATCCGGATCAGCTCCTTTTCCTAACAAATATGTCAATACATTCAAACTTCCTGAACCAGATGCACTGTTAACACCATTGTTGGCATCAGCGCCCTTATCTATCAACATCCTCACAATCTCCATTTTCTCACCCCAAGCAGCTTTTTCCATTAACTGAGGTTTGCTAACTGAAGCACCATGAGTCAAAAAGTATTCTACCAACGCTACATTATTGTTCTCTATGGCAGGAAGCATTCCTGGATTAGGGTCACCACCATTATCCACAATGGACTTGGCCAATACATCATTGCGATTCCTTACTGCAGGAGCCAGATATTGGGTGGGATTGGTATTCCCTGTTTCCAGAGCAATAATGGCCATATCTGTTTTATTATTCGTAATGGCTGTCTTTAATGCTAACTCAGCATCCCCATTTTTTTCATTTAGAATCCTATTCAATAATTCTTTCTTTGAATTGACCACTACAAAAGGGATGGCCTTATTCACATCAGCCCCTTTGAAATCTACAAGGAATTCTATCATTCCCATGTTTTCCTTTGAAATCGCGTAGTCCATTGCAGGATTGAGCTTACCTCCTTTCTTGAGTGCCAATTTCAAGATTTTAGTATCACCTTTATCAATGGCAATTTCCACAGCACGATTATCCGGAAGGGTATTCTCAGCAGTGAATTCCAAGAACTGTTCATAGTCTCCATTCTTAGCCAGGATTTGGAATGTTTCGGAATTAGGCTTTACATGGTTATTCAGTAAGGTAATGAGGGGAGTATTATTATCCTTGATAGCAGTATTCAACATACCTGCATCCGGCTTGGCACCATAAGTAATCAATTCTCCGGCTAGTACCATGTCGCCTTTGTAAACTGCATTTTGTAGCATGTTACGGTTAGCTGTCAAATTTGCTTTTTCCAATATATCCAAGCCCATTTTTTTCTGACCCTGACCAAAGGCCAATTCTGCATGATTAATCGTAAATGCAGCGGACTTTTTTGTCAAAATCTTAGCCACAAGCTTCTCATCCTTACTACGAACAGCAGCATCCGCAACGGTAGCATTGATTTCCACATCTCCGGAAAGCAAGGTATTCGTAATGCTACTAGGCGCACCACTCTTGATGGCATGAGTTATTACAGAAGCAGGAACATAACGACTCGTAGAAAACACCGCCTGTACCAGTTCGGTATTCCTCTTATCCACAGCCAATTTCAGTGCCTGTTCAGCATCTACCGTCCCCCCGGCTTTGATTAAATCAATGGTCGCTTGTGCATCTCCACTAGCAACTGCTTCTCTAGCTGCGGAGGCAGATACCTTACCATGGATTTCTATTTCTGTCGCTGTAATACCTCCAGTATACAAATCCCAAATTCGGACATATCGACCTTCTAATTTCTGATTGATTGGCGTGGTATTGGCTCCAAATCTTGTCGTATTTAATTGAATCCACTGCTGAGGTAAATATTGCGCTACCTCCTTAGGATTATAAACCCCTTTGAACTTAGGATCATCACTGACCACAACGATTAAATCATTATTATAAATGGCAACATCCAAACCGTCTTGCACATTAGCCGGGCAATGAAAAACGACTTTGGTCAAATCATACTTTGAGCCTAAATCGAATTGTATCCATTGAAACTGGCCCTGCATGGTTCTGGTAAGCCCCGTTTTGCTTTCTTGGTCAAATTCAGTGGATCCATCGTTGATGTTTTCTTCGGAGTATGAGCCATCTATGGAAGAAATCGTAATGGTACTTCCTTGGCCAATTTCCTGCTGGGCAAAAGACATACTGCTTATTACCCACAAACAGAGGAGTGTTAGTTTTACATTTAAAGCTCTCATTTTTAAAAACGCATTTGGTTAATCAATACATCAAAGATGAGCGCATATCGAGGTTGAAAAATGAGGATGGACATGAGTGCATGGGGAAATGTACACGAACGTAATGGATAAGGACATGAGCGTTTCCGCCCTGTTATCATCCCAATAAAATTCATTAACTTTAGCAAGTGTAATGTTCCCCTTTTTTTGGTTTTGGTATAATATGGAAGGAGACAACCTAATGAGAAGACACATCATTTTACTACTTTATCTGTTAGTTACAACATCAGTATTTTCTCAGGAGGATTCCTTGAGGAATCAGATGGGTTTGCAATTATCCCAGGGAGATTCTGTCGGATATGCTCTGAGTGCCTTGGAACTTTTCAAGCTACAAAATAAAAAAGGAGAATATAATAAGACGATTGCCACACTCAAAACTGCAATGGATATCGCTCCGGAAGGAGGAGAAACTTTTTACCTGATCAAATCCAATTACCTGATCCAATCTTTCTTTTCCAATGGTCAGTTAAAAAGTGATTTACATATGCTGGATACTGCTATTGTTTGTAAGAAAAAAGCAACAAACATTAATAATAGTAGTACGGCCAATTTGCATATATATACCGGAGATTGTTATGGCAGGCATGGAGATTTTCCAAAGGCCAAACAACACTTCATTATTGCCTTATCTATTTTGGATACCTTATCCGAACAATTTTATGATCAGCAGCTAAATTGTCATACCCAAATTATGGTTTGTGAGGGCAAGGTCCAAAACTATGAAGCTGCTCTGTACCATAGTAGAATGGGAATGGATATCATCCCGAAAGCTAAGGACCAAGGTTTAATTATTGGACATTATGTGGATAATGCAGTCTTGCAAGGTTCCCTGGGAATGGAAAAAAGGGCGGATGAATCCAATATCATGGCTTGGGAGATTGCCCAAGCAAATGGCGATGATTATACGAAAGCCTATACCAATGTGAATAGGACTATCATCCATACCAAAAACAGGGAGTTTGACCAGGCTTTTCAGACCATCAATGATGCTATAGCTTATTACCAAGCCGTTCAGGATCAAGAGAAATTACTTACTGCCGAAACTCATAAGGCAAATATTTATAAAGAACAAGGTGATACTGCTTCATGGCATACAATCATGGATAAGCGATTGGACTTGTGTAGGGATTCCTTTTATAATGAATGTCGTGCCGCATTTTATTCTGCTGCTTTTGAGGGAATTGATATACTAAGTAACGAAGAACAAGATACCTTACTTGGCGAGCAGATTCTTTATTCTAAGAATACCAATGATTTCTTAATGTTATCACAATCTTATCTTTTCCGTGCCAATCTGGCCAATGGTAGAAAGGATTTTGAAAAAGCCAGCCAATACCTATACAAGCATCTCCAGTTTCAGGATACTACAAAAATGGAACAACTCCAGGCTAGTATTGCAAAAGAAAAA
Source organism: Saprospiraceae bacterium (assembly GCA_020631355.1). Classification (GTDB taxonomy): domain Bacteria; phylum Bacteroidota; class Bacteroidia; order Chitinophagales; family Saprospiraceae; genus JAHDCE01. The sequence goes on from JAHDHL010000063.1 coordinate 10,591, forward strand.
ACCAAACAGGATGTAGAGTATTTTGAATATAAAACTCAGAAGGCAGAGCTACAATCCCAACTCCTACAACGCAGAAACCAATTGTTCATCACCGTACTTCTCGCTTTATTGGTATTCTTGGCTGCAGGTTATTATTTCTACAGGAAGTTATCTGCTTCCAGAAAAAGGATTTCGGAACAGAATAACCAACTCCAACAACTCAATGATACGAAAGATCGATTCTTCAGTATCATCGCTCATGATCTCCGAAGTCCGATTTCAGCATTGGATGGTGTGGGACAGCAAATGGAATATTATCTAAAAAAGAATGATATCCCCAAGCTCAATCTTCTTTCTGAAAGGGTGGATAAGACCGCAAAGAATATGAGTGGATTACTTGACAATCTCTTGAGCTGGGCGCTATTACAAAAAGGGATGATTACCTATAATCCCAAAAGTGTGAATATTCATGAATCCACAACGGAGAGCCTTTCTCTTTTTAGTGAGGTAGCCCAGCTGAAAGGGATAACATTATTCAATCAAGTCCATGAAAAACTAGAGGTCTATGCCGATGAGGCAGCCCTTGCCACCATCTTGAGGAACTTGATTAACAATGCCGTGAAGTATACTGATGCTGGTGGGAAAGTCACTGTAGATGCCAAAGAGGAAGACAATCGGGTTTTCATTATCATCAATGATACAGGAACAGGAATAGGAGCAGATGCCTTACCTAAATTATTCGATGTATCCTCCCGTTCCAAAAAAGGAACAAAAGGAGAAAAAGGAACAGGACTCGGTTTATCTTTATGTAAGGAAATGATAGAACTCAATAAAGGACATATCAAAGTAATGAGCGAATTGGGAGTGGGAACCTCTTTCATCTTTGATTTGCCTATGAAAGCGTGAACATGAAAGATTTATCCATACTGATTGTAGAAGATGAACCACTTTATGCCAGTAAAATGGAAATGCAGTTGGACATGTTGGATCTCCAACATTTAGGTACAGTGGATAATAGTCAGGATGCATTGGATATACTTAAGGAAAAAACCCCGGATTTATTGTTGATGGACATCAACATCGATGGCGATTATGACGGAGTGGAATTAGCCCAGATAATTAGGGATCAGTATGACATCCCTGCCTTGTTCATATCCTCCCTAAAGGATGACCGAACTTTTCGTAGAGCCATGCGAGTACAACCGATTGGATTTCTGATCAAACCTTTTGATGAATTACAATTAAAACGGATGCTTGAGGTTTACTTTTCACAGGTAGACCATAAGGAAGCCGTTCCGACGGATACCGATGCTATCCAAACGGATGACCTACTCATCAAAAAAGATGGCAAACTCATCAAAATCCAACAAGAGGAATTGCTTTATCTCAATGCAGATGGAAGATATACGTTCATACATACTCGCAAGGGACGTTTTCATATCCGTAAACCAATGAGTAATATTGTGGAAGACTTCCCTAATCTGACCCTACTACAAAGCCATCGTTCGTATGTTGTGAATACTGCCGCTATCACTGAAATCGATTTGGATGAGTATTTGGTTTTTCTAGGAGAACAATCTGTTCCATTGAGTATGCGGAATAAGGATGAGTTTCTTTCTCGCTGGCAAAAACTGTAAATCGCAGGCTCTGATTATTCAACCATGGCAAACCAAGTCTTCCCTATTCCTCTTGGTTTTATGATGACCCTGAATATTTCTTATGAAATAATACATATTGCTGTTTTCATCATTCCACAATTAAAAAGGGGAAAGAAATTCATTGAATTCCCCTCCCCTATTCGGATATACTATTCAAACCTTAGTTATCAAAACCCAAGTCGATTTCCTGTATCGTAGCTGATACCCGAATCCTGGTTTCTTCCCTTGGAAAACCAATATCATAGGACATCATCTGAGGCATGGTACTCGCATCCTTTAATGAGAACTTCCTATTCCTGTATCCAGGAGTTTCATTACTAGAACTTGCATTCCAATCACTCAATTCCGAGGAGACTTTTGCGTAATAATCGCTCAGATCCATCCTACCATTCTCTGGATAAACTGTAAAGGTCAAGGATCCAACACCATAACTATCGTTCGTCATTGCTCTGACCCTAGATCCACTAGCATCTGTTCTCGACCATATCGTTGTACCCTCAAACTTCTTATCTTTTCCCGAACTACTCTTTTTCCAAAAACTTGCCCATAATTTACCATAGACATTAAAATCACTTTCCCCACGAGTAGCTGTCCATTTCACATCAGTCATCTTATACATTCTTGGCTTCAAAGAACGACCACTATCCGTAGGTGAACCAATATAATCCGTAATGGCACGCTTCAGATTGGCTTTTCTTTGGGATAATTCAGCATCGCTTGTCCCATCATTGAAATAATCAGCCAATAGAAGTTCATGTAAGCGTTTCAAATCTATTTCAATAGGGACAGCATCATCTTTCGTAACCGTAAAGCCATCACCTTTTCCGGTACCTCCCTTGGAACGATAAATCCCTTTTGAATTTTCCTGAGTTTCCCTATATTCTTTGGAACTACTATAACCACCACCAGCTGAAGCCTTTTTCATATTGGCCTTTATGCCAATTGCCATACTTTCAGAACTCATTACATCCTTTGCTTTGAATTTATACGACGCAACCTGTACACCACCATAGGTCGTGGAAAGCGGATAATGTGTCCCCCATTGGCTAATGAAATTACGATAAGCAGAAGCACTGTAAGATTTCGGCAATGCCCTTACTGCATCCTTGAATTCCTTAGTGAGTGCAATATATTCCTTCTTCAGACTTACACTATAAGCCCTTACTTTCGTACGGGAATAAGTATAGATATTCGTACTGCTATTTGAATTACTGGATGTATATGAGAAAGACGCACTTCCTCCTCCCTTTGGTGTGTCTGCTCCTACATTGGCAGAAAAGGATTTTTCATAGGCACTGGAAGAATAAAACATCTTGGTTTCCTCACTTCCTCTCGCCTCCATTAGCATATCATAGCTGAAATGGTTCTTGGTTGCATAATCTCCGTCATTGTTATTCCAATCAATATCCTGAATCTTTAATTTTTCGAATATCTCCTTTCTCATTCCACCATAACCAATGGTTTTTCCTTTCACATCCGTTATCGCTTGTGATTTTGTATAATCAATAAATACAGGATCCACTTTCTTGATATCGAATGAATGACGACTGGCTTTCACATTTGGTAATTTCTGCCCTTTTCCAGTATTGTATCGTGATCCGATTACCACCTTATGTGTTATTCCTAGAGTAGATACGGTGTAAGGCAAGCCCTCGAATCCGTCCGAATTGGTTGTGAACATAAATACATCCCCTGGCCTGGCATTCACGGAAACAGTACCAGAAGGTGCTATTGTTTTTTCAAAACTAGCATCACCTACCTTGGTAATCGTCACCACGAAAGTGGAAGCCATATTCTTAAACATAACCTTACCTGTACCAACACCACTTTCAGGGTTATTATTTCCGCCTCCTACTTGGTCATTATTTTCTGTTTCTACGGTTGTTTGGACGAGTGTAAAGGAAGTCTTATCTCCTTTATCACCCTTTCTGATAACGAGATTATCCCCGCTATCATCCATACCTAGATACAAATCACTTCCCAATTTCGAAACGAAACGAACTTGTCCGGAAGCATTCTTTTCCAATTTGAAATGTTGGTTATTCCCAACTGGGTTATTCAGCTTGACATTCGTATTATCTGATTTACCCGATTCGTGAATAGAAAGGAATATATTAGATTTCAATGCTGTCTCAATGGCATAGTAGTCTCCTCCCTTGGAGATGAATCTGAATTTCTGGTTCTTCGTTTCATAGTTGCTATAGATGACCACATTCGTTCCTACCGCAGTTTCAGAACCTGCCACGTCGAAAACCTGACCATTCGATTCATTCTTAATCAGAAAATACCCGGATGCTGGTGTATAAGCAGACCAACCATTTGAATTATCTTCGGTTGAATCATCATTCTTTCCTTCTATGGTTGTTTGGACGAGTGTAAAGGAAGTCTTATCTCCTTTGTCTCCCTTTCTGATAACGAGGTTGTCTCCGCTATCATCCATACCTAGATACAAGTCACTTCCCAATTTCGAAACGAATCGAACTTGTCCGGAAGCGTTCTTTTCCAATTTGAAATGTTGGTTATTCCCAACTGGGTTATTCAGCTTGACATTCGTATTATCTGATTTACCCGATTCGTGAATAGAAAGGAATATATTAGATTTCAATGCTGTCTCAATGGCATAGTAGTCTCCTCCCTTGGAGATGAATCTGAATTTCTGGTTCTTCGTTTCATAGTTGCTATAGATGACCACATTCGTTCCTACCGCAGTTTCAGAACCTGCCACGTCGAAAACCTGACCATTCGATTCATTCTTAATCAGAAAATATCCGGACGGAGGTGTGTATGCAGACCAGCCATCTGTACCAGAGCCTAGATTAGGAGTAGGACTTGACGAAGGACGAAGTCCGATTTGAATCAGTTCTCCATAGGTTTCCAACCCAGTAGAACGATCGAAGACTTTCTTTTTCCATACGTCAATCTGAAAATCTCTGCCTGTATTATCATTTATCAAAAAGACCGACCATTCACCTCTGCCTGTCTGTGTGAATGTCCCTTGGTCCTTACCTGTCATGGTATTGGTACAAGTCCATTTATCATCGCTTATCTGTACCCATTTGAATGTACTCTGTGCGGATTTCTCTATGGCTAAACCAATATTGTGCCCCTTAATCGATGGGTCAAAATCTGTTTCATTACCCTGAGAAAATAGGTTTACGGAGAGGAATAACAAGATGAAACCTATCCCTAGTTTGAATTTTAATATCCTTTGCATTTTACAAGAATTTGGTTTGGAATTAAACATTAAAAATGAAAGAACAACAAGTGCCTGTTCATAGAAACTGATTGTTCGTTCCCCGATGCAAAAGTAGATATGGGTATAGGATGATTAGACCACATAAGCATGTGGCCCAGGCCTTTGAAGTGTTAAAAAAGAATAAAAATGAGCTTAGGGGAACAGAGATATCCCATATCCAAAAGAAGCATATGCATAAAATAAAGCGAGGAAAAGAATAATATTCCCGAGGGTTCTAACCACTCGTAATTATCCTAAAAAAACTCATTTCCTTTTAAGGATGAATGATTACACAATCAAAAACAGGAGGGATGTGCAAGGAATGAAGAAAGATACTTATATCGTCTTCTCAAACCTGAAAGTGAATCGCTTAAAGAGAATATTCAGAAAAGCAACAGGATAAACAATAGCCAATTTAGTGGTCTTGAATCCTTGATGGAACAACTCCCGATTCACATGTTTCTTATTCAGGCTTCGCCTCAGTGATACACTCATCTTCCTCAGTTGCATTTTAGCTAATACATGAGTGGCATTAACTCCTTTTTGGAGTAAATATTCATAGACATATTCATTGGCAGCCATAGCATAACTCGCTTGGTGCTGCTTGGATAACTGGGAGAAACTACCATTCTTATGAATGGTTCTGATCGAGGGCTTGATATCATGCAGATACATCCCATAACCATGTAACAATAGCTTATGTCGTAGCAGTAAATCACCACAAATGATTCTTTCCTGCCCCACAAGTAGGACATCTATCAAATGATTCCGATACAATAGTGTGGCAGTCGGAGTAAGGGTATAAACATCTTTTAGCCCAATTTTTTTGGATTGGTTCAAATTGACCATATGACTCCTGAAATGTTCCTTGAGTTCATTTCCGCTATAATATTGGTTAATGGCGTTATGGAAACAAAAAGAACAACTCTCATTCGCCTCCATAAAATCAATTCGCTTTTGTAAGGAGTATTCATCCTGCCAGATATCATCGGATTCGCATAATGCAATGTATTTGGATTGGATAGCAAAATTGGTGTAAAGGCTATTAAACAAGCCGGATGGCTTACCATTGATGGCAATATTATTCTTTCTTGAATTCAAGAACAAACGAATCTTATCAGGATATTTTTTTGCATATTCCATACAAATTTCCCTTGTTCCATCAGATGACTCATCCTCACCTATCAGAATACTAGAACCAATTACCCAATCTTTATAGGAAAGCTAGAAGTTCTTAACGATACAAATACAATCATTTCAAACCATTCCATCGTGAAAATGACCATTTTGACAAATGTATTTATTCTATCCCTTTAGGCAATGATGAAATTGATAAGGTTAATGGTTCATATGCAATGCGAACCAACGATCCCAGGAATGTTACACTAAAAAAATCAGCTGTTAATATCGGATGATGGTGAATTCATCAATGATGGATTGGTCCGAGAATTCGAGCGATAGGGATTCTAATAATCCATGCCGTTTTCATCTATTATTCCTAGGGTTATTCTTGGTTAATTCAATGAACGACCCATCGTAATCCAATCTCATCACCTTATTCCTATCCATGTAGGAAACTTCTACCTCAAGGTTGAACGATTCGAATGGATCTATATAAATTATCATATTCCGATTATTAATGTTCTTATATCTGATCGGAATTTCTGTTGCTGCACCAGCTCCTAGTAGTATTAGTAGAAAATTGAGGAATTCATTGGATGACTTAATGATACCATCGTCGAATTCTACTATTTCCCCTGCCATGGGTAATATACCTTCTCCCCAACCTTGTATATTCTTAACAGCCCAGGAGCCCTCTATTCTTTTTTGGAATACACCTGCGCAATTGACAAGCGTCGATGCTCCCATCAATAGTATGAGGAGAGCGGCAATCGTAGTTTTTTTCATTCTATTCTTAATTTTATCAGGATACGAGAGTGTATCCGTCGAAGATGGAGTGTAATCTGCTCT
>JAHDHL010000064.1 GCA_020631355.1 Saprospiraceae bacterium
CCTTTTCCGAGTTGCTCCTTTTAATTCTTCAGCCTTACATTTGATACACCGCCAAGGATTCAATTCCAAGACTTCATGAAAGAGAATTTTAGCATTGATGTAATAGATGCCAATCACTTTTGTACCTCCGAGTTGTTGCGCATGTTCATTTCGTTTGGTAAAATGATTTTTACATAATTTTGTATCTTTCTTTTGAATCCACTTGATTCAGGTATACAGAATCAGTATCGAATAGTATCAAAACGAATCGAAATGAAAATAACAATACTAATAATTTCGACCATCCTACTTCAGTTTTCTTTATGTGGCCAAACAAAACGCCAGTATCTGAAAGAAAACCGTTTTGATTTACATCAATTAGAATCATTTTCCTCAAAATGATTTCAAGGTAATAGGTTTTGGTGCATACCATGGCAGCCGTAAAACAGAAGAAGCCGAGATAAAATTAATGAATTCCATATTGGCCGTTAGTGAATTGGAATATTACATCATGGAAACGGATTTCAGTATAGGACATTTTTTTAATACATTTTTGGAAAATGGGGATACGATATTGTTAAAGGAACTCGTGGATAATTACGGAATACGTGTTCCACAAGAGAGGTCTGTCGAAACGTATAATAAATGGATTGAAATTTATCAGATCAATCAAAGACTACCTGTTGAGGAAAGGATAAAAGTAATAGGTACAGATCCTACAGTTAGTTATAAGTTCACATTCAAGCATATAATTGACTTGGTGGGTGAAGAAAATGATTTACCAGTAATCAATGAAATTCGTAGACAAATCGAAATGGATACTACGGACTTCTCACCGTACTATGATAGCCCTGCCAAATCAATCATGAAAAAATTCGTAGCTGAGTTTGAGGAAAAGGAATCAGTTATAAAAAGTGAGGAACTCAACCAAATCATCAGGAACTTGAAAATATCATTCGATAGGTATAATAGAGAAAGGGTAATCTATGAGAATTATCTATGGGCATTTAAGTATTATGAATTAGAGGAGAAGAAGCAATTTGTACGATACGGATTCGGTCACCTTGAAAAAGAACGGGAAATGCCGGATTATCCGACTTTTTTTACCATTTTAATTGAGGATAATATTTATGAACGAGACGAGATTCTCACAGTAATCGGATATTTGACAAAGAGCCAGGTTTTATGGGACACCAATTACGATGAAAATGGGGAATATACAGGATACTCTACTGAAGCAGGTTTCGGTATTGGGGATTATTGGAAGGAATATTTTAGGGGGATTCGGAAATTGAAAAAAGCAAAGCTTTCGGATATGACCCTTTTCCGACTCAATCTACCTGAAAGTCCTTATCATGAGCCAGTTCCTGATTTAATAGAAATCAAGATGATTTTTAGTAAATCCAATAAGGCCGGAGTCAAAGGAAAAGCTACTACACGATTCTTGGACTATGCCCTTTTGATTAGCGATTCGAAAGCGAATAGGCCCTTGGAAGAATTAGAATGAAAATTCGGGGAGAATATTTCATCTGAACTTGGAAATCCTTAATTTTGCATTCTATCCAAAACAACTAAAATAGATATAACCAATGAAAAAGGAACTTATCATTACCATCCTTGCCATTATTTTATTAGCTACTTCTTGCAAGGATGATCCAGAAGATTGTAATACTAATTGCCTGATATCCGAGGAAACATTGATAGACAATGGGACTACAATTGAGACCATCCAGTATCAATATGATTCGAATCAAAATTTAATTTCCAAGACCAAGGAAATAATTGGTACTGCTACAATTAATGAGTCTTACACATACGATTCCAATAACTTTTTAATCCGATACCAAAAGACATACAGCAATGGTTTCAATCAGGAAAGTTTATATACCAATGATGAAAATGGTAGACTGATTTCTGAAGAATTCTATAATTTCGGTACTTATGCGACCACTTATCTTTATAGTTATGACCCCAGTGGAAATCTCATTTCCAAGGAGTCATTCAATCAGGAATTGAACACTTATTCCCAATTTTTTGAATACATATATAATGATGATTTACTAGTCGAAGAAAATTGGTACGAGTCCAATGGGGGTAGCTTACAATCCAGTCGGACTTACGAATACAATTCGGACGATTTGCTCATTTTGGAATCCTTATATCTTACTAACAGTACTCAGACTATCGAATATACATACAATGATTCGGGGCAATTAATTTTCCGAAATAGTTATGATGATGGAGTTCAGACCGATTGTGCTGAAATGGAATACGATGAATGTGGATTAAGGACGAAACAAACAGAGTGCTCCACGGATGTTATCGGAGAAAGGACTTTGGTTTTTAGTTATCTCTGTGATTAGAAATGTCCCTTTTCCTTTCTGAATCGATAGAAAGGGTTCATCATAATTGGATATTCCCTATAAATGGTATCTTCGTACCGTATGGGTATGGTTCCTGAAATGGGATCATGCCTAGCCAAAGTTCATCCAAGGCTATTAAATTATATCTGGTATGGATTCCATTCAAAGTAAGATTTTACTCTTTCTATTCTTAATTCCTTTTGTTTCATTAGCACAATCAGGTACTACACCCCAATACAGCCTGGAACTCTTTGGCGGAGCCATGATGTTGGAATATGACGAAATTAGGCTCATGGAGGATGGGGATTATAAAAGTACCTATTACAAGGATGGCAAGGAGGAGATTCGGTATGAGAAATACATGATTTTCCAATTATTCAGGGAGGAAACCCCTATTCTGGAAATGGAAGTGATTGCAAATAATGGTTATTTTCTGGATAGCTATTTTTTCATAGATGAGGATATGGATTTACGTGCACTCGAACTAGCCAATGATGATGATGAATACTTTCTCAAAGTGTGTAAGGATATTCTGATAAGTCATCCGATTATTCAGGATAAGACCTTTTTTGATTGGTCCGGCCATCTCAAGGTCAAGGAGTTGTCAAAAATAAATAGCTTTTTTGACGATTATGCTCCAATGGTCAGTGGCGATGGTGAAACCTTGTTTTTTCTAAGGGAAGGTGATCCCGATAATAGTATGACATTCATACATCCGGAAATCAATAATAACAAACCCATGCATTTTGATCAATTGGATGAGATTACCTTGGCTGATTTAAGGGCTACAGGGAATGATAATGCTACAGTAAGACGCCAGTACCTTAAGGAGCAACAAGAGGTACACATGAAATTCATAAAAGCCTCCAGGGCTGCCTCTCTAAAGGAGAACATGGAAAGGTCTGAGGAATTTAACAGAGATCAGGGGGATTTCGATTCCGATATCATGGTATCAAGGAAATTCGGAGGGGAATTCTCTCATATCATACATCAGGATTTTCCCCTCAATGATTGGGCTCCCAATTTCATCATTGGATTGTCTTCCGACGGGAAAAGGATATATACGGAATCGAAGACATTAGGTCAGGAATATAATGTGGAAAGCCACGATATCAATAGTTTTATGGAATTTAATTTCCAGAGTGAAACAAATTCATATGATTTTAAGGGGAATTATATTTCTTTCGAAGAAATGCATAATGTATTCAATGCCAGCTTTTTCATGACATTGAATAACAATGCTATCCTTGCAGGGTTCCAAGGAGACGACACTGAGGGACTTGGTGATATCTATATCAGTTTTAGACAGTCCAATGGTAAATTTGAATATCCACAAAGTGTGGGTACGGATATCAATAGTGAATTGTATGAATACGATCCTTTTCTGGCTGCTGACTTACATACCCTTTACTTTTCAAGGAGAATCAACGAAAAGGAAACCAAGATATTCGTTAGTAGAAGATTGGATGATACATGGAAAAATTGGTCAGAACCCATTGCATTGCCCAGTCCTATAAACTTACCTTTGACAAAGAATTCCGGCCCTTTCGTAACTGCGGATGGTCGTACACTTTATTTCGAATCGAATAGGAAACGAGTAACCGATAGGGATATCTATACCGTGGAATTGGATGATTTGCTTTCGCCAACTTCAGCACCTTTGGTTACAGGGAAAGTAGTATATCAGGGCGCTACCCTGAAAGGAGTGGACGTGGAAATCCAAACCGTTAGTGGAGATAAAACCAAGAAACAGGACATTTCCTACGCTAAATCGAATCCTAATGGTGAGTATGAAACGCCATTCCGGGATAATGAGCAAATAGCAATTTCCGCCACTAAGAAAGGATATATATCAGATGTGGTTATAAGCGATGGGGCAGGTACAGACGAAACCATCCCGAATGTGAATATGACCAAATTGGAGAAAGGCAACAGATTCACATTGAAGAATATCCTCTTTAAACGTTCCAAATCCGATTTCCTACCTATTTCAATTCCCGATTTGGAGAACCTGAAGAATGTATTATTGGATAATCCGAATATCCGGATATTGATAGAGGGCCATACGGATAGTGCAGGTCAGGAACAACAATCATCCCTGGAGGAAAAAGCAGTGCAACTATCCGAGGAAAGAGCAAGGGCGGTCAAGCGTTATCTTATTAAGAACGGACTTCCCACTAGCCGGATTGAAACAAAGGGCTTCGGAAGCAGCAGACCCCGCTTTTCCAATGATACCGAAGCAGGTAGGGAAAAGAATAGGAGAGTCGAAGTTGTTATCCTATAATGAAAAAGGGAATGAAGAAATTCATTCCCTTTTTCATTGCTTTATCCATTACCATAGGTGATTCTCACCAATTTTAATGATTTCCTTTTGAGACTGGGTACAATGAATTCATTCTTTGAAGTTTGCATGCCATTCTTGAACATCAGATGCACATCGTAGCCATCGGTATCCAGAATTGCATTCCGTTCATTCTGACCATCCCGCATCAGTGTATACTCACTGATTTTATTGTTGCTCTTGATTTCATCATTATAGATGAACCTCACTTTCTGGGGTGTTTTCATGAGGAAGAAAGAAGAAAGTCGGCCTCCGTCATCACGGGAATATTGCCTCTTGTAGAGTATCTCCTTATAATTGACATTGCCCTTGGTATCATAATCAAACAGAATGATATCATTGTAATGATATTCTGCTTGTGCGGTATAGGTCGGATTCCTTGATTGGGTCGTTCTGGGGAGTGGTGACGTATGGGCTTGGGTCACCTTTTTGAAACGTTCCACCACCATGACCAAACCTCCATCGCTCTTGAGAATCAATTCATTGACGTATGCTTCATTGAATGAGTCATTCTCATCGGATTCCTTACCCCTGATGGTACTCATCGTACCACTTGGTATCTTTTGGAATTCCAATGTATAATCGGAGGGTGCTGCATTCGGTATATTGATATGGAACGTTCCACTGGCCCTATACATTTTTCGGTCATCATATAATCCCGCGCCCACCAAGGCATTACTCATATTATTGTAATCAAAATAGACATCATACAACATATTGCCCTCGAAAGGAATCTCCGTCAATGATTTCTTCTGGTTTCCGATTTCATAAATCAGGAATTTGTTCTTGGCACGATTGGATTTCGAATGTTCCTTATACATCACAGCAAAAAAACTGCCCTTGTCATTGACAATCATTTGGTACAATTCATTCCTAAGGGAAATATCATTCACGGTAATGCCCTCATCCCACATGATTTCCATTCTTTCCGTATCGAATGAAACTGCTTCCATAAAATCATCATCCCTATCATTATAAATAACGAATTTCCTCTTATCCCTCGAACGAATCACAATAGGCTTGGGAGCAAAGGTCCTACGTCCATAATTCTTTACAATGCGTTTGTCAATCAATGCACCGGTCTCATCCAGTTTCTGGAATTCGACAATATTCTCACCTTTTCTCCTGAACTGGATGATAACACCGAAATAATCCGGTCTTGCTACCGTCCCCAAAACCTTGAAGTTCTTCTTCTCACATACGATGTCATTTTCCCATTCCAACTTCAGGAAAGGATTGAAACAATAAAGTTTGGCGCCCTCGGATAAATCCTTGATGATATAGAAATGTCCCTCGACCTTACCAATCACCTCAAATTTTTCCTCGTTGCGGATATAAATGTCATCCGAAATGGTTGCTATCTGTGCTTGTGAATGGAAAGCCGTGAAAAACATCAGTGTAAGAATCGTAAGTATTCGGTACTTCATGGTATCAATGTTTGAAAGGAACTGAATAATTTTTAATACTCCCATATGTGGGAAATAAGGCTGATTTCCATTTTCAATGGACAACTAAGACCTTACATTATAGGGACAGGTGGGACTCGCTTTGTGTTTACAATATATGTAGAAATGATGGTGCAAATCAAACTTTTATAAAAAAATCAATGTCCGTGCAGCGATATCGACAATTATCCGATTATAATAGTGGGATAGGTTTTTAGACGTAAGCAATGCCCGCACTCAAGGAGTGGAGGGCGTTGCTTTTTTATTTTTCACTTACCAATTATACTTGGATTTCCATCATGCGTTCCAAAGGCAACATGGCATCTTCCATGATATGTATATCCAGATGGATTTCAGGTAATTCATACTCCATACATAAATACAGTTTTTCCAATGTATTCAGTTTCATATGTGGACAATCATTGCAACTATCGGATGCAATCGGCTGGGCTTGTATGAAAGTCTTTTCAGGAGAAAGTGATTGCATATTTCGCACGATACCGGGTGTAGCTGCCACAATGAAAGTATTGGAATTGGATGCTTGCGAATAATCCAGGAGTTGTTGGGCGGACCCGATATAATCAGCTATTTCCAGTAAGGGTAATGGACACTCAGGATGCGCAATGGTAATAGCTTCCGGATATTGTTCCTGTAGTGTTTGGATATCCTCCATTTGGTATGTCTCATGTACCATACAATGACCCTCCCAAACTCGCATGTGCTCCCGTTGACATACCTTTTTGAGGTAATGGCCCAAATGCTTATCCGGCCCAAATATGATGGGAGTATCCCTAGGAATATGATCAATGATAGCCTTGGCATTCGCAGCAGTGCAGATGATATCACACTGTGTTTTGAAAGCTGCTGACGACTTGATATAACCTACAACTACATGGTCTGGATACTGTTCCTTGTAACGCCTGAATTCTGGCGCTGGACAAGCTGTCAGAAAGGAACAGCCAGCATTGAAGTCCGGTAAAAGTATCTTTTTGTCAGGATTGAATACCTTGACTGTTTCAGCCATGAAATGGACACCTATCACAACAATAATCCGGTGTTCGGAAGCCCGTGCTTTCAAGGCCAATTCCAAACTGTCACCCACATGATCCGCAATGGCAATCAAATCAGGATGGACATAATAATGCGCCAATACCAGGATTTGTTTTTGTCTTTTGAGATTTGCGATTGCAGTTCGGATATCCATTCGGGAATCCAAGGCGATGTCCAGGAATCCGTTCCGATCCAAATTTTTCTTAGCTAGTCGTAGGGATGTTTGCATAGGATTAGTAACTGGCCATTAGGAAAACGGTAGGGCGTTTGTCCAATTGGGGTAATTCGGATTTTTTCCATTGTTCGGCTCGCTGTGTTTTTACATATTCCGTAGGAAGTGTGAGATCACAAGCAACACAGATTCTCGTATTACCCGATAATTGCTCAATCATATCAGTAAGTAATGCATGATTGCGGTAAGGCGTCTCAATGAAAATTTGGGTTTGTTTGAGTTGCCTGGAAGTTTGTTCCAATTTTTTCAAATTTCGGATTCTATCTCCTTTCTTAAGTGGTAGGTAGCCATGGAAAGCGAATTGCTGCCCACTCATTCCCGAAGCCATCAATGCTAATAATAAGGATGATGGACCAACCAAGGGAACCACATCAATCCCTTTTTGATGAGCCATATCCACTACTAAGGCACCGGGGTCGGCCACTCCCGGACACCCTGCTTCTGACATTAAACCCACATCCTTGCCTCCTTCACAATCCTTAAGGAATTCCTGTATTCCTTGTCTAGGATTCCTTTTATCCAATTCATGGAAAGTCATTTCCTGTATGGGAATGGGAGGTCGGGTAGGGCTGATGAATCTCCTTGCAGTCCGTGCCCGCTCAACAATGAATGTATCCAATTGGTGAATGCGCTCTATCACATAATGGGGAATGGTCCCAAGGGCATTGTCTCCCAGCGTGATGGGTATCAGGTATAATTTGCCTTTAGCCATGCTCTATATTGTGTTTTAAGCGATTCATATCCTCCTTAATGGTAGTTTCCATGATTCCCCTAACGATTTTCTTGGCTGCTTTCAAGATGAATTTCTTGAGTTTGACTGCTTGGTGTACCTTGATTTGGGTTCCGCCATCCACAGCTGAAAAGTCATAGGAAGAAACGATATCCATCTCCTTGGAGACCAAGTCTACCTTGAACGTTAGAGGAGGTTCATAAACGGATACCGTTTGTTTGAAATGAATCTTCATGCCATTCTGTTCTATGACCTGTTTGGATTGGGCTCCTTGCTTCAGAATGCCATCTCCCAAGACTTCGACTTCCAATAATCCTCCGATCCATTCTTCTAAATGATTGATATCAACAAAGTAAGAATAGACATCCTCAATGTCTGCTTGAATGGTAAGTGTATGTTCAAGAATCAAGGCTAGGTCATTTTTGAATTCAATAATTGTTTGAATTGATTAAGGTCTTCTTCTCGTTGCCTTCTCATTTTACCTTTGAGGAATAAACCAATGAGCCCCAATATGGCAGGTCTGAATTTGATTTCGGTATCCTCAATCATGACGGTTCCATCTCCTTGGTCGAGGAACTTGCATTCCACAAAACTCATGAAATTCTGATGGGTCAATTGGTAGGATAAGAGTTTGTTCCTTTGGTTATCTATGATGTATTCCTTTATCTTGGTTTGGCTGCCATCAGGTTCATTATAAATCCTGAACCCCTCACTCTTGATTTTTCTCTTTTGTCCTTTGGTAGGCTGGTACCCATGGAAATTTGTTTCCCATTTGACCATCAGATTGGTGGAACACATCTGTTGGTACACTTCTGATGGCGACTGGGCAAACTTAATTTTGATTCTGAATTTCATAATCGGGTGCTATACATAGATTTCTAATGCCTCAAAGATATCATCTACCTCATCAAAGGATTTGTATCCCACCTTTTCTTCCTCTCCTCCTTTGACTGATAGCCCTTTGGGTTGGACTTCATCAAGGAATGCATCTATGGCATCACCACTTATGGGAGCATCAATGAGAATGGGAAATGAATGGCATAAGGCTTTCAGATCCATTTTCATGGAAGCTACATCCACATTATTCTGACTAAAGTCAATCAGAAAGCACTCAACATGATTTTGTACTGATTCGAATGATTTCCTAATGTCTGGCCAGTTGGAGGTTTCGTTCCATGTATATTCCTTGATAATGGGTAATCCCAATTGGGCGAATGTTTCGATAGTCTCATTACTAGCCATTGTTCCGAGTTGAATGGCATCCATACCCAAGGCTTCAAGCAGGGATTTTGTAACATCAAAATCAGGGAATGAGCCCAATTCTGCAACAAATTGAGGCCCCTCCAACCATTCTTTCATGGCCTTGACCAACTCAGGTGCAATATAGTATTCACTTCCTACTTCCAGGTCGAACCCGATATAGTTCACTTCCCAAGCAGCAAAATACCTCGCATCTGTGAGGTTTGTGATTCGACTGGCCTTAACAGTAGTTTTCAACATGGATATCCTAGCTTTAATACAGGGCAAAAGTAAGAACAATCAGAGCTAAATATTCGCTTTTGAAAAGAAGAAGCAATTTTTTTCAAAATTTCTTGATGTGATATGGGTGGGATACCGAATATGTGTTTCTATTCAACAATTGGAATTAAATTTTTTGATGAAATAAAATATTGTAAATGATTGGGTATTAGAAATATAAAACTGAAAGTAGTGATTAGGAGTGTGAATTCTGGAATTTTTCCTGTCGCTCAGGTATGAAAAAAATCACTGGGTGCATTAGGAATTTAGAATGAATAAACCCTACATTGGCTTTATAATTACTTTATAAATAGTATGAATTTTACAATCAATCAAATTATTGTCGTGGTCATTATTATTATCCAACTCATAACATGGGAATGGTAATTTGATTGTATTCAAATAATAAAATAAAAGCCATTCTCATTCGAGAATGGCTTTTTTGATTCAAGGGATATGCAGGAATTGAATAAGTACAGTAAGAATGTCACCAGTGATGATACTCGACCAGCAGCTCAGGCCATGCTTCATGCCATCGGACTGACTCCTGAGGATTTGAAAAAACCACAAGTCGGGATTGTGAGTACGGGTTGGGAAGGGAATCCGTGTAATATGCACCTCAATGGTTTGGCCGAAAAAATCAAACAGGGCGTAAATAAGGAAGAACTCATCGGTTTGATATATCATACCATAGGAGTGAGTGATGGTATTTCAATGGGAACCAGTGGAATGAGGTTCTCCCTACCAAGTAGGGACATCATAGCGGATTCTATCGAAACCGTAGCTTCAGCACAATGGTATGATGGAATTGTGGCAGTAGTGGGATGTGATAAGAATATGCCGGGAGCGCTCATGGCCTTAGGGAGATTGAACCGCCCGGGGATTATTCTTTACGGGGGTACGATAAGTCCGGGATGCCATGCAGGAAAGAAATTGGATATCGTATCATCTTTCGAGGCATTGGGACAAAAGGTAGCAGGAAAGATTGACCAAAAGGAATTCAAGCAAATCATTCAGAATTCATGCCCCGGTCCCGGAGCCTGCGGTGGGATGTATACTGCGAATACCATGGCTTCTGCCATAGAAGCCTTAGGGATGGGGCTCCCTACATCTTCCTCGAATCCAGCTACAAGTAAGGAAAAAGAGGACGATTGTGATAGAATTGGTAAGGCCATCAGAAACCTGTTGGAAAAAGATATCAAGCCAAGGGATATTATGACCAAAAAGGCATTTGAGAATGCCTTGAGAGTCATCACGGTTTTAGGTGGTTCTACGAATGCAGTCATACACATGATTGCTGTTGCCAAGTCGGTGGGTGTACCACTTACCCTTGAAGACTTCCAAAGGATAAGTGACGAAACGCCTTATCTGGCAGATTTGAAGCCTAGTGGTAAATATCTTATGGAGGATCTCCATGAGGTGGGTGGAGTAGCAAGTGTCATGAAATATCTCCTTGATAATGGTATGTTACACGGCGATTGTCTTACGGTTACGGGAAAGACGATTAGTGAGAATCTTTTTGATGCTGAAGGACTCGCTTCCGGACAGTCCATCATCCAACCCTTAGAGCAACCTCTAAAGCCAACGGGACATATCCAGATACTCTACGGTAACCTTGCAGAACAGGGGTCAGTTGCGAAAATTACAGGAAAAGAGGGGCTTTTCTTCAGGGGGAAAGCCAAGGTTTTCGACAACGAGGAAGCAGCGAACCAAGCCATCCAACAACGTAAGGTAGAAAAGGGAGATGTCGTTGTCATCAGATATTGCGGGCCCAAGGGTGGCCCCGGAATGCCTGAGATGTTGAAACCCACTTCGCTCATCATGGGAGCAGGACTGGGTAAGGAAGTTGCATTGATAACCGACGGTAGGTTTTCAGGAGGGACACATGGCTTTGTCGTTGGACACATTACTCCGGAAGCCCAAGTAGGCGGGAATATAGCATTATTGGAAAATGGGGATGAGATAACAATAGATATTAAGGCCAAATCCATGCGGGTTCATCTCTCAGATGAAGAATTATCCGAACGTAGGAAACTTTGGAAAGCACCATCACTAAAGTCTCATCACGGAACACTTTATAAATATGCAAAATTGGTTTCATCAGCCAGTGAGGGCTGTGTAACTGATGAATTCTAACACTAACGATTAAAACAGCAAAAAATGAGTGGAAATCTAAAGGATAAAGAAAGACAGGGCACTGTTGTGTTGGAGAAACCAACCACCATATCGGGTGCCGAGGCTGTGCTGAAATGCCTGATTGAAGAAGGTGTAGATACGATATTCGGTTATCCGGGAGGAGCTATCATGCCTGTATATGACGTATTGTATGATTACTCAGATAGGATTAGACATATATTACCAAGGCATGAACAAGGTGCTACACATGCAGCAGAGGGGTATTCCAGAGTGACGAGGAAGACGGGCGTATGTATGGCTACTTCAGGGCCGGGTGCTACCAACTTGGTTACGGGAATCGCTGATGCTTTCATGGATTCAACTCCTATGGTTTGTATCACTGGTCAGGTATTCAGTAAGGTATTGGGTTCGGATGCTTTTCAGGAAACGGATGTTATTGGTGTTACGAATTCCATTACGAAGTGGAATTATCAGATTACAAAGGCTTCCGAAATTCCGGAAGTTTTCGCCAAGGCCTTTTTTGTTGCCAATTCCGGAAGACCGGGGCCGGTTGTGATTGATATAACCAAAGATGCCCAATTACAAGAAATGGAATGGTCCTACAAAAAGATGAACTTTATCAGGAGTTACCACCCATTGCCTGTTCCATCTGAACAAGCCTTGTTGTCTGCTGCGGAACTGATTAATACAGCAAAGAAACCATTCATACTGGCAGGTCATGGTATATTGATTTCCAAGGCCAAATCCGAATTTTTGAAATTTGTCGAGAAGACAGGAATACCTGTCGGGACTACCATACACGGACTTTCCTCAATTCCGACCAATCATCCTCTGAATATGGGGATGTTGGGTATGCACGGGAATTATGCTCCGAATATCAAAACCAACGAATGTGATGTCCTGATTGCAATAGGAATGAGGTTTGATGATAGGGTGACGGGGAGATTGGATGATTACGCTACCCAAGCCCAAGTCATTCATATCGAAATAGATCCATCCGAAATCAATAAGAATGTAAAGGCTGATGTACCGATTTTATCCGATGCGAAGATGGCATTGGAGGGATTGCTGCCGCTTGTTGAGAAAAAGGAATATCAGGAATGGTATGCAGAATTCGAAAATTGTAGGAAACTAGAAGATGAAAAAGTCATTCGTAAGGCCTTGAGTCCAAATGACGAGGGGATGATGCGTATGGGACAGGTCATCAAATGCGTATCAGACCAGACAGATGGTAAGGCCATCGTTGTAACGGATGTGGGACAACACCAGATGTATGCAGCCAGATATTATGAATATCTCAGTACGGACCAATGGGTGTCATCAGGTGGGGCAGGAACCATGGGCTTTGGTTTGCCGGCAGCTTTCGGAGCCCAATTGGCCAAACCAAATGAAACAGTAGTGGCATTCATAGGTGATGGTGGTTTCCAAATGACGATACAGGAATTGGGAATGTGTGCACAATGGAATGTCCCCGTGAAGATTATCCTTTTGGATAATAATTTCCTTGGGATGGTACGCCAATGGCAGCAATTATTCTTTGATAAGCGATATTCTTCAGTGGCATTACAAAACCCGGATTTTATCACTATCGCCAAAGGATTCGGAGTAAAGGGAAAGACCATCTCTCATACAGATGAATTGGATGCGGGAGTACAGGAAATGTTGGAACATGATGGTCCATACTTATTACATGTTATGGTAGAAAAAGAGGACAATGTTTTCCCGATGATAGCTACCGGAAAGTCTGTGTCCGAAATCGTATTAACCAAGGAGGAAATTGCTCAATCATAAATCACAATCTAATGGAAAAGGAATATACAATAACGGCTTTTTCTGAAAACAAGGTCGGTATCCTAAGCCGGGTCGTGGCCGTATTCACAAGAAGGCATGTCAATATTGAGAGTATCGGTGCATCGGTATCTTCCATCAAGGATGTTTACAAATATATTATCGTAGTGAATGTCTCGGAAGATTTGGTCAAGAAACTGGTAGCCCAGTTGGATAAGCAGGTGGACATCATCAAATCATTCTATTATGAGAATCATGAAATCGTACAGCAGGAATTGGCTTTGTATAAGGTACCATCTGCTTCGTTTCTTGGTGGTGACAAAATGGAACGCTTGGTCAGACAGCATGATGCAAGGATTCTAAGCATCGAAAAGGAATACATTGTAATCGAAAAAACGGGATTGAAATCAGAAACCGAAGCCTTACTCAATGATTTGAGAAGTCATGGAGAGGTTTTCGAATTTGTCAGATCAGCTAGAATTGCCATCGTAAAACCGATGGAACAATTGAATAATTATCTCAATACTTTAAAACATTTGAATTAAACGAAGTCTGGATTTGAATAGGGATAATTCTATGATAATTAGGATTATAGCGAATTCATTTTGACTCATTAAAACATAATATAAAATGGCACAACTGAATTTTGGAGGAACAGTGGAAAATGTAGTAACAAGGGATGAGTTTCCCTTGGACAGGGCATTGGATATAATGAAGGATGAAACCATTGCAGTCATCGGTTATGGGGTGCAAGGCCCCGGTCAGTCCCTTAATCTAAGGGATAATGGTTTCAATGTCATAGTCGGTCAACGATCACCTTCGCCATCATGGGATAAGGCCATAAATGATGGGTGGGAACCGGGTGTGAATCTATTTTCCATTGAAGAAGCAGCCGAACGTGCTTCCGTAGTCTTTTATTTGTTGTCCGATGCGGCTCAGATTGCGGTTTGGCCTACATTAAAACAACACCTGACTCCGGGTAAGGCCCTCTATTTTTCACATGGTTTTGGGATTACCTACAAGGATAGGACAGGAATCATTCCTCCTGATGATATTGATGTGATATTGGTGGCTCCCAAGGGTTCAGGAACAAGTCTGCGAAGAATGTTCCTCGCTGGCAGGGGATTGAATTCGAGTTACGCCATTCATCAGGACGCAACAGGTAAGGCTTTTGAAAGGGCTGTCGCCTTGGGAATCGGAGTAGGGGCTGGCTACCTTTTTGAGACGACATTCAAGAAAGAAGTTTATTCAGACCTCACAGGTGAAAGAGGTACGCTGATGGGAGCCATAGCTGGCATTTTTGAGGCACAATATGAAGTGTTGCGGGAAAGAGGACATTCTCCATCGGAAGCTTTCAATGAAACCGTAGAGGAGTTGACTCAGTCCCTGATGCCATTGGTAGCTGAGAATGGGATGGATTGGATGTATGCGAATTGTTCCACTACGGCCCAAAGGGGAGCCTTGGATTGGAAAGGTCGATTCAAGGATGTAACCAAGCCTTTGTTTGATGAATTATATGATAATGTAGCGTCTGGAAATGAGGCCCAAATTTCTATTGATACGAATAGCCAAGCGGATTACAGGGAAAAATTGGGTGAGGAATTAAGGGAAATCAGAGAGTCTGAAATGTGGCAGGCAGGTAGGGTTGTTCGTGGCCTTAGACCTGAGAATCAGAAAGAAATGACTAAAGCATAAATATGGAAATCGTCAAGCAAAGGATAGGATTAGAGGATATTTATCAGGCAAAGTACAGACTCAAGGATGTGGTTTATCATACACCATTGGTGCTGAATGAGTATTTGTCTGAAAAGTATGAATGCAAGGTCTACCTCAAAAGAGAGGATTTGCAAACCGTAAGATCCTACAAAATCAGAGGAGCCTACAATAAGATGATAACTTCCGATTCCGAACGACTCGAAAACGGAGTGGTTTGTGCCTCGGCTGGTAATCATGCACAGGGCGTAGCTCTGGCTTGTCGAAAATTGAAAGTGGAGGGTGTGATTTACATGCCCATTACTACACCCCAACAGAAAATTGGAAAAGTGAAAAGGTTTGGACAGGCATACGTCAAGGTTATCCTCATCGGGGATACCTTTGACGATGCCTATCTTAGTGCCTTGGATGATGCCAATCTCAACAATAAATTATTCATCCATCCTTTTAATGACGAAAGAATCATAGAGGGACAGGGAACAGTGGGGTTGGAAATCCTTGAGGATTTGGATGTCAAACCGGATTGGATGTTCCTTGCGGTAGGAGGCGGTGGTTTGGCCTCGGGCGTGGGGGCCTGTTTCCATCAATTAAGTCCCGAAACCCAAATCATAGGTATCGAACCACTTGGAGCTCCGGCGATGAAGACTTCCTTTGACAATGGTCAGGTCACAGGTTTGGGAAAGATTGACCCATTCGTGGATGGAGCCGCGGTTCGTAAGGTAGGGGATATCACATTCGAATACTGCCAAACTTTTCTTTCAGGTATGCATCTTGTTCCAGAAGGTAGGGTTTGTACGACCATATTGGAATTGTATAATGAAGAAGCCATCGTAGTGGAACCTGCAGGAGCCTTATCCGTTGCAGCCTTGGATGATTATCGGGAAGCCATCAAGGGGAAGACTGTTGTTTGTCTTATTTCAGGAGGAAACAATGATATCACCCGAATGGAGGAAATCAAGGAGCGGTCCCTGATTCATGAGGGTTTGAAACATTATTTTGTGGTGACTTTCCCACAGCGTGCAGGTGCACTCAAGGAATTCGTCAATGAAATCCTTGGCCCCAATGATGATATTACCTATTTCCAATACACCAAGAAAAACAGTAGGAGCAATGGCCCCGCATTGGTTGGTGTTGAAGTCCAATGTCAAGAGGATTACCAGGGAATCATCACCAGGATGAAAGATCGGAACATTCATTTCAGTGCCCGAACGGATCATCCTGATTTGTTTGATTTTATAGTGTGATACCCAATTTATGCTGAACAATTTCAAGGATGTCATCTTTGGGATTATGGGTATGGGTTTGTATTCCGAATGTTTCGGCCATATCCGTATTCACTTTCAAGTCATCGAAAAATATACTTTCCTCCGCCACCATCCCTGAGTCCCTCAGCATATACTCATAGACGCTGGCATCAGGCTTTCGGTGTCCGATTTCATGGGTGTAATAAATCTTTTTGAAATGGCCCCGCCAGTCATCCTCATTGATACCATGTACTTCCTCAAGGTACTGATGGATGAATGATGCATGACTATGATTGATATTGGATAACATGTAAAGATTGAAATCTCCGGCCAAGGATTTCAGCATTTGAATCCGCTCCGCAGGCACATCACCCAGAATGGCATTCCATGCATCCCGCATATCATCATTACTTACAAGGGGTTTTTCCGAAGCAACCTTGAAAGCAGTAAAGAAATCATCCTCGGATATCTCACCTTTCTCATATTGGTAGAGGATACCGTTATCTATGAGGACTTCCTTGGTTCGGAGTGGCCCCTCCACTTCCAACAATTCCCTGTAAGCAGCCTCACTTCTTGGATAATGTAGGTCAATCAGGACATTGCCGAAATCGAAAATGATGTTTTTAATGGAACTCATTTGAAAAAATATAGGTTATGGTATTGTATAATGATTTGCAAATATGTAAATTTGCAACCGCTTTCGAAGTGAAAGTAACAATTATTTAGGTCTCATAGCTCAGTTGGTTAGAGCATCTGACTCATAATCAGAGGGTCCATGGTTCGAGCCCATGTGGGACCAC
>JAHDHL010000065.1 GCA_020631355.1 Saprospiraceae bacterium
TTTCTATCCGCAATGGCATCTTCTGTACCAATGGTGCTGTTTCTATCTGCAATGGCTTCTTCTGTGCCAATACCGCTTTCCTTTGCCACCATGGTTTTTATACCGTCCTCATCGTGTATCGTATCTTGTCTTTCCGTAATAGCATATTCAGAACCGATAACTCTAGGCTCATTTTGTTTTTCTGCAATTTCGTCCTCTCTACCAATAGTTTCACCATAGAATGCAGCATACAATTTCTTCATTTCATCATCGGTATAAGATGAATTTTTATCGGATTGTTTTGTAGTAGTTCCAATTTGAGTATTTTTCCTTTTTCCAGGTGAATGCTTGGTTTTGCTAGTGGTGTTGAGCCCATCATCAGGCTTATCTGTTCCAGATTTTTTATTGATGATGGAACTGGACTTTTCAGTCACTTTGGATGTGCCATAAAGTTGCTTGTAGAGTTCATTCATTTCTTTCTCATGAGATTCATCCTTTTTGTTGGTTTGTGCGGATAAACCCATGCAAATCGTAAGGATTAATCCTAATAATGTTAACTTTTTCATGTTCTTAGATTTTCGTGATTTATTGATTTCTATGATTGTAAAGTTAGTCTTGGAATAGTTCGGTTTTTTTTACAATTTTTCGGAAGTATTAATAGGTTTTTTGAATTGGATGATTTGTGATTCATTTGTATTTAGTTGGTAATTTGTTGTTAATCAGTGTTTTGTGTGTTTAGCGGATTTTGCTGTTTTTTAATAGGGCTTGATGTCTTTCCTAGATATTCATGTTGTGATTTGTTAGTTTTTTTGTTTTAATTTGTTTCGAATCAATAGCGTGATTCACTCATCTGAATCAAAAATTCAAATTGTATTTCATCATAATTCAAAGGTAGCGGGGATGATTTTTAATTCCTCATTAGATAAAAATAGATTTTAGATGAAATATGAATTAGTAACCTGCTTAAGTGGTTGATTATTAATTTTTTATGGATTTTTGTTTAGGTGGATTCCCCTGTTTGGGAGGTGTAGGGCAGGTGACGAAGAAATGTAGACCATAAAGTGGGAAAATCAGCAATAATCAAGTAATAACGAAATAACTGACGCAATAATGAAAAATACCAGAACAGTAAAACTATTACGACTTCTTGAAAAAAAAGAACTCAAAGAATTCAAGCAATTCATCCATTCCCGATTATTCAATAAGAATAAAAAATGTATTGAACTGCTTGAATTATTACTACCCTTTGGACCCCATTTTACATCTTCTAAATTAGATGATGAGGATTTCGCAATATCAGTGTATTCCAATAAGAATTCCTTGAATACACTCATGAATGATGTCGTTCAATTGATTGAGAAATTCCTTGCCGTAAAGAAATTCCAGGAGCAGGATGATTTGCAGAATTATTTTTTATTGGAAAAATTGAGGGAGAAAAGAGAACATAATCATTATCAATTGGTCTATAATCGTAGTGTAAGGAAATTGAACAAAAGGAAGAAGAATATAGATGGATATTATGATGCCTATTTGTTTGAGGTAAGTAGACTACGGATGCTATACCAAGAGGAGAAGAATAATAATAAGGCCATCCTCAATCAATTGGTTTCCTCTATTCACGCATTCGACAAATATACGTTCGCCAATAGGTTTTGGTTGGATAATGCAGAGCGGAAAAACTTATTATCCCATCCCACACCTTTCAGTGCCGTTTTGCAGGACAATTCGAGGAAATATGTCGAGATGGCAAATCAGAAACCCTATTCCAATGAGATTCTCATACACCTGCATTTATTACTCTATTCCTTACTGGCGAATGGACAAGAGGGGGATATGAAAGAGTTATTCAATGCCTTGAAGACTTTCCATCCCCATGTGGAACACGAGGATCATGCGTTTTTTTATAAGTACCTCATTAATTATTGTGTCGAACAAGTCAATAAGGGGGATACTTCCTATCACCAAAAGTTATATGACATATACCAGTATATCTTTAAGATGGATGTTTTCAAGGAGGGAAAGTATTTGGATCATACAAGATTACGGAATGCGATTATCATCACTACCAAAATAGGGAAAGCACATGAGGCCCATGATATTCTGGATCAATTCATCAAGGATGTCAATCCCACATACCAAAAACCTACGGAACAATACTGCCGAGGCTACCTATGTTTCATGCAAAAGGATTATGGCAAGGCATCGGATTACTTGAATGGATGTATAGATCTAAAAGATGTCTTCACATTGGCTTCCGAAGTCATTATTTATAAGATTCACTACGAAACCCATCAGGATTGGGCATTCGATGTGCCAGTCCAATCTTTCAGGGCAAAATTGAATAGGCACAAGGACAAGTACTCCAAAAGGTACATTAATAGCTATATCAATTTCTTTAAGATCCTAACATGTATCTATCACAAGAAAACCAATCCCAACTATAAGAAGTCCTTGGATGATTTACGACAGATGATTCAGGATGCGGAGTATCTGTCTGATAAGCGTTGGCTTCAAGCAAGAATAGATGAATTGGACAAGGGGAAGTAGTATCTGGAGTATGTTTCCCACCAAGGGAACCACTTGAGTCTTCCGGACCGTTTACATGACATTATTCATTCTAAAAAAGCAATAATGAAATTGTATCGTCCGGTCGGACTCAAGGAGATGGAGCTCATCGCACAGCTTCAGTTCAAGGCCTACCCTCCAAGATTGGTAGGTCAGCCTATCTTTTATCCTGTACTCAATTTTGACTATGCCGCACAGATTGCAAGGGATTGGAATACCAAGGATATCCAATCCGATTACATGGGTTTGGTAACGGCTTTCGAAGTCAGTGATAGCTATGTGGCGCAGTTTGAGGTCAAGAATGTAGGTGGACGGGGAATTGATGAATTATGGGTTCCCGCAGAACAACTGGACGAGTTCAATGCACATATCATAGGTGAAATTGACATCCTTAGGATATTTTATGGAGCTGCCTTTAATAAGGAGTTTTCAGAAACGTTGAAAGCAAGGATTGTCAGACGCTAATCTTCTAACCAATCCAATGCGTCTTCTACAGCCACATCCACTACCGGATTGTGGCTGTAGCTTTTGAATATTGTTTTTTAATCAATTGTAATAGAGGCTTTTGTGCTCGACATCACATCACTAAAGTGTTAAAATTCAGTTTTAGCGAATTTTCGCTAACAAATAGGCGTTGATATAACTGGACCAACTGTAGGAAGTATAACGAGAGAAACAACCCATTTGGCATAATTTGCAATTCTTATTCATTGCATATGCGAAAAATCATTCGTTCCTCTCATAAAATGCCTCCATCTTGTCCTACATGATTGATTTTTTAATGAAGTTAGCCTGAATGTTGGAATCATATTCAATCATCGCAGGGGCTTCAACAAAAACCATTGAGTTATGAATTATTATGTTTCATCGAACACTAGGGCCTATTATACCATGGCATGGATTTCATTTTGTATCGCCTTTTTGGGTGGTTTGGCTGGAATCTGGTTATTGGAGGGTTCTATGGCAGTGAAAGGATTCCTAGCTATCGCATTTATCTTTACGGTATCCTCTTGTTTTACCCTAGCCAAGGTGATTAGGGACAAGCACGAGGAAGACCAGATGGTCAACAGAGTTGAAAAAGCCAAGACAGAAAAATTGTTAAACGAATATGTGGAAAAATAATCAGCATATTCACAATTGAAAACGGGCATTCCTGATATCAGGAATGCCCGTTTTCTTTTATTATATCAACAACCCCTAGGGATTACCCATTCAATAATTTTTCGATGGCCATATCCAATTGCTTACCTCTTGGATTCACTGCAGCAATCCTCCCTTCCCTATCCAATAGGAATGTTCTGGGAATACTACTTACGCCATATTCCCTAGCAGGTGCGGATTGCCATTTTTTCAAATCACTTACATGGTATGGCCACTTCAGGTTATCTTGCTTGATAGCCTGTTCCCAACGGTCCTTGCTTCCATCAAGGGATACACTGAATACTTCGAAACCATCCTTATTGAAACGGTCATATAGTCCGACCACATGCGGATTGGCAGCTCTACAAGGACGACACCAACTGGCCCAGAAGTCAATCAAAACCACCTTTCCTTTCAAATCATCCAATGAATAATTGTTGCCACTAGGACTTGGGAAGTTAATTTCCTTGGCCTGTCTTCTATTCTCTACCGGAATGACCTGACCGATGGATAATTGCTCCAATTTGGCAGCTCTGCCCCTCACATAACCAGAGAAGTCACCCAAATCCTTGGAAGTGGGATGGTCGACTTTCAGCTTGGCTTCCACTTGTTCCAAAGCGGCAATAGTCTTACCGTTAATGGTTCTGCCCATTAGATTATACGCAAGGTAAGCACTTACCAATCCATCGTTACTGCTAACGAAAGTACCGAAGTTATCCATGTTCAGTTCCTGCGACTTCAACTTCTGTTCTCCGGACAAGTAAGCCGTGGTGGAAGTGGAACCCTTTACTTGTTGCTTGGATAGGTCGAAATCCTCTAGGCTACCATTGACCTCAACTACCTTTTCACTACCATCAAAAACGAAGTATCCTTTCTTCGTCCCGATTCTCATTCTATAAATTCCCTCACCTGGATGTTCCTCCAATCCTATGGAAAAATCACCTCCGGAACCGATGTCCACTTTCTGAATCACATTATTGGCATTGCTGAAGCTCATCTTATCAAAGAAAATCTGAAGATTATCAGCATTCGAGATATTACCATTTATTTGGAATGCAGCACTGCTGGCAGAACTGCCACCCTCACCTCCACATCCCCAGAATGCGATGCTGGTGGAGAGCACTAGGAATAGCATAAAATTTCTCATCAAATCAAATTATTTCGATTATTACAATGTATTGAGTTGTTTGTAAGGGGGTTGGACAACTAACAACTAATATGACACCATTCAGTCGAGATTTGTTGCGTGACCCTTAAAATTAATCAGTATCATCAATCCAAGCAAACCAAAGCTTAGTTTTCTAGATGCTGATGTAGGGTATTGTCGTGTATATCCTTCCAATCGGCCACCTTACCGAAATCCTCACCATCAATGATGGCATTTTCTCCACTGACCATGCCTAATTTTGAGAATGGGGTGCCTTGGTCTGCCATGTAGGCCTCAAATGCTTCAGCCTTGGCCCTGCTTACGGTTATGATGACCCTACTTTGGCTTTCGCCGAATAGGAAAGCATCCTTTCTGATTCCATCTTGGGTCGAAATCTCAAACCCTAGACCATTCACGATGGAGGATTCCATAAGATTCGTAAACAAACCACCATCAGCCACATCATGTGCGGACTCGATATGCCCGTTCTTGATGAGTCCCGCAACAGTCTGCTGTAATGTATGCTCGGTATCCAAATCAAACTGGGGAACCGGTGAATATTTTACATCATGTACAACCCTTAGGTACTCCGTACTTCCTATATCATTCACAGACTCACCAACCAAATAAATGAGGTCTGTCTCATTCTTGAAGTCAAGGGTCATGACCTTATTCGCATCATCAAGGATTCCCAACATACCAATTGTTGGGGTAGGGAATACCGGGATGTTCTGGTCACCGATAACACTATGGTTGTAGAAACTCACATTTCCACCGGTAACCGGCGTGTTGAATTTTCTACAAGCATCTCCCATACCCTTGATGGTATGGACGAATTGCCAATACACTTCAGGGTCATATGGATTACCGAAGTTCAGGCAGTTGGTAATGGCAACAGGTTCTCCACCTGAGCAGACAATATTCCTAGCAGCTTCAGCTACTGCAATCATTCCTCCTTGGTATGCATCCGCATATACATAGGATGAGTTACAGTCCGTAGTGACTGCCAAGGCCTTTTCTGTTCCTTTTACCCTAACGATGGCAGCATCAGAAGCCTTGTTGGTTGTCATCGTATTGGTTCGAACCATGGAATCATACTGTTCATATACCCAGCGCTTGGATACCAAGTTAGGGGCCGAGAACAACTTTTGGGCAGTGGCCACATAATCCGTGGGCTCAGTTATCTGGTCGATATTGAACTTAGCGATTTCAGCAAAATACTTAGGTTCACTATATTCCCTTTGGTATACGGGAGCCCCTCCACCTAAGACCAATGGTTCTGCTGGGACATCCGCTATGACTTCACCTCCTTGGTAGAATTGGAGTCTGCCGGTATCTGTTACTTCCCCGATATGCTCACATTCCAAATCCCATTTGTCGAATATTTCGAACAGTTTGTGTTCTTCTCCTTTCTTTGCCACAATCAACATCCTTTCCTGGGATTCCGAAAGTAGGATTTCAAAAGGTAACATGCCTTCCTGTCGGGTAGGAACCTTATCCAAGTCAATGATCATACCCGTACCACTCTTGGCACTCATTTCTGAAGTGGAACATGTGATTCCTGCAGCACCCATATCCTGCATTCCCACGATAGCTCCGGTTTTGATGGCTTCGAGTGAGGCTTCCAATAGTAATTTTTCTTGGAATGGGTCACCGACCTGTACTGCCGGTAAATCATCTGCGGAATCTTCCGTAAGGTCAGCGGAAGCGAATGTTGCTCCGTGGATGCCATCCTTACCCGTAGCAGAACCTACAATCAATACCGGATTGCCGGGACCATCCGCACATGCAGAAACTGTTTCGCCTGCTTTCACGATTCCAACAGACATGGCATTCACCAAAATGTTCTGATTATAACAATCATCAAAGAATACCTCACCACCTACAGTAGGTACTCCGAAGCAGTTGCCATAATGGCTGATACCATTGACAACACCCTTGACCAAGTGCTTGGTCTTCTCGGAATTGATATTCCCGAATCGCAATGAGTTCAAGGCCGCAATGGGTCTGGCACCCATCGTGAAAATGTCCCTATGGATTCCACCCACACCGGTAGCAGCACCTTGGAACGGCTCGATGGCTGATGGGTGATTATGGGATTCAATCTTGAAGGCACATCCGAGTCCTCCACCGATATCCACCAAACCAGCATTTTCTTCCCCGGCACCTACCAATAGCCTTTCACCATCCCTAGGTAAGGTTTTCAGCCAGGTAATCGAATTCTTGTAAGAACAGTGTTCTGACCACATTACAGAGAAAATACTCAACTCCGTAAAGTTAGGCGTACGTCCAAGGATTTCCTTGATTTTCTCGAATTCTTCTGCATTCAGACCTAGGTTGGCTGCTACTTTTGCATCTATGATTTGTGCCATTGTTAGATACGATTCTAAAGATTTTTGAAATAAAGTGCAAAAATAAGGCTTTCGTACTTGAAAAAGGTATCATCGGGAATAATTTAGTTGGGGATGTTTGTGGCAGTCTTATGGCAATGAATGATATTATGTCATATATTACACTTTACATTTATATGTAAATAATAGTTGGTTTGAAATTTGATGCGATTCTGTAGATGGTGGCAAGTAGATATAACCCTATGTACTGCTACAGAACAATAACTTATGAATTTTAACATTTACCGATATGTCTGAACAGACAAAGAGTTGGCTACTAATCGTTTCCATTTGCTTTTTCATCGCGGGTATGATCTTGGGGAAAGTCAAGGCTCCTGAGGAGAATGCAGATATGTTTGCCGAAAGGGTACAGGAACATTTCCAAGGAATGGATGCAGATATTGATGGTCTGCTGAAAGATATTCCCACCCTGCGGAACCTGGCCTACAAGGAACCCATTTCATCATCCTACAAGGATATAGATTTCTTCGATAAGCCCTATACATTTGTCATCTTTAAGAATGACTCGCTTATTTTTTGGAATAATGTTGATGTTGGGCATGATATCACGACATCTGACATACTATATGAGCAGGAACCCGGTCAACTGATTCAGCTTCCCAATGGGCATTTCTACATAAGGGGTGATAGTATTCCTAATCTGGGTAGGATGCTGACATTCTTTCCCGTGAAGTATGAATATAAATTACAAACCCTCTACCTCAAGGATATTTTTGCTGTAGATAGGGATTTGGGCGTTACATGGCATTCTACTATCCCCTCGGATTTGGTGGATGTGGGCCAGCCCGGCACGGGAACACCCATTCTGAATTCTAAGGGACAGGAAGTCTTTAGTTTGGTGGCCAAGGCTCCTGTAAAGATGCCTTGGATATCCTATCTGTTATTTTTCCTGTATGCTGTAGCGGCAGTATTCGGTTTGCTATGGTTGACGCAAGTAGCCAGATATGTTTCCCGAACACATGAACCATTGATTGGTGTCATTCTGTTGGCAGGCGTCCTTTTCGTGATAAGGATTCTGATGGTTCACCTTAATGCAGTGGAGAGTTTTCAGGATGTCCCACTGTTTTCTACAAGATATTCTACCAATTTCTTTGCGGATACCATCGGTGATATGTTAATTAATACCTTGTTGTCCGTATGGGTTTCCATCTTCTTTTTCAAGGAGTATAAGATAACCAAGGACGATGAGGAAACATATCCTAAGTTAAGTTCATCGGTCTTCTTTTACTCCTCCATTATAGCAGGAATATTGGGGATAACATTCGTATTGAGAGGGTTGGTATTAGGTACTGATATCCCATTCGACTTCGAAAAGATTGGTAACCTCCGTTGGACAAGTATGGTATCCATCATCAGTATCCTGATGTTGATGCTAATGTTATTCCTGTTTACCTACAGGGTTTCATTATCTGTCAGACAACTCGGATTGAATCTTGTAAACAGATTGGCATGCCTGGCTGTAGCGGTAGCATTGACATTCACGTTTACCCTAGGGCAGGGATTGGATATCACGACATTGGTTCTGTTGTTGTTATTCTCTATTATTTACATTATTGCATTCGATCTTTATGTTGAGGGCGATTCTGCCAATATACTTTGGATTGTGGCTTGGTTGGTCATTTATTCTGCATTCTCATCCTCATTCCTATACAAATACAACCAACGGAAAGAGTGGAAACAAAGGATTGCGTATGCAAAATTCCTTACGGATGATAGGGACCTCAGCATGGAAGAACGACTCCAGGAACTGGATAAGGAAATCAATGCTGATGGCGAGATTACACAAGTAGTTGCCGGGGATTTGAATTATGATGAGATAGAGGAACTATTGATGAAGAATCATAGTGTCGATTTGAGGTTCATCAGGTACAAACACAATCTGCATGTATTTGTCCAGGACACATTCTCTAATATTTCGACAATCGGGCCAAGTGAGGATGAGTTACTGAGAATATACAATAAGACGGATATCACGTTGGAGAACAATCTCAGATTCAAGAAAGATAAGAATAACCTCGGAACCTACTACCTCAAGATGAAGTATCCAAGGAACAGGTTACTGGGTGATGTCATCCTGTTATTCGAATTCACAAGGGAAGTAGGTAAGAATACTCGTATTTCAACCGAATTATTCATCAATGAGGAATTCAGGGAAATCGAGGGACTGGAAGAATACGAGTACGCCATATATATAGATAAGCGATTGGTGTTGGAGAATGGCGGTGATTTCGGTGATGATATACTGAATCTTGAAAATATTCCCGGTAAGGGAAAATACCGTTTTGAAAAATTGGATGGTAAGAGCCATTTGATTTATCATGCCTGGAATGGAAATCTGGCTATGCTTGATATAAAGATTCCGGATTTCTGGGATAAGGTAGTATCGTTGAATTCCTATCTCTTTACCATCATGGTTATCGTATTGGGCGTTTTGATGATTATCAATACATTGATACAATTACTCCCATTCGGGCAGGAACCGGTATTCTCCCCCATACCATCCCTTAAGAATAAGATACAGGTATCGGTAATTGCTGTGATTATCCTTTCGTTCTTGGTTATCGGTGTGGCTACCATCATCTACTTCGAACAAAAGAACGACGAATACCACCAAGGTCGTCTTGGACGTAAGGCCAAATCCATCAGACGGGATACGGCTAGGGAAATACAACAAGGTGAAATCAATGACAAGAACCTGGATAAGTTCAAGGATATCGTAGAACCCATCGCCACCATACATACAATGGATATCAACATCTATGACTTGGATGGTCGATTGGTAGAATCATCCGGAAAGGATGTTTACTCCAAGGGACTCAAATCTCCCCTGATGAATGCCTCGGCATTTTATGAATTGAGTACACTCGGTAAGAATAAGGTGACCATGAATATGGCGAATAGTGAGCAGGTAGGGCATCTGATTTATGAAGCTCAGTACGAAACCCTTAAGGATAGGTACGGTAGGGTCATTGCTTATATCGGAATGCCATACTATTCGCAGATATCCATCATTCAGGATGAGACTTCGGATTTCATAGGCCGATTATTGAATGTATATGTATTCCTGTTGGCTATTGCAGGTGTGATTGCGATTTTTGTTGCCAATTCGATAACGAGTCCTTTGTCCCAGATAGGGGAGAAACTGAAAGAGGTGAAAATCGGAAAAAAGAACGAACCCTTGGAATGGACGACGAATGATGAGCTGGGAGCACTCATTGGTGAGTACAACAAGATGATTAAGAAGCTGGAGGATAGTACGATGTTGCTGGCACAATCTGAAAGGGAAAGTGCATGGCGGGAAATGGCCAAACAAGTGGCGCATGAGATTAAGAATCCTCTGACACCTATGAAGTTGAGTATCCAATACCTACAGCACGCATATCACTCCAACCCTGCTAATATGGAGTCCATGCTGAAACGGGTATCCAACACCTTGATTGAGCAGATTGATAACTTATCTCATATCGCTACGGAGTTCTCCAACTTCGCAAAGATGCCGAGGGCTGAGAACGAAAGGTTCGAACTGAACCTTTTGGTACAATCCGTTTATGATTTGTTCAGTGAACAGGAAGAAATGGATATGTCCATCATGCTTCCATCTGATCCGGTGATGGTATTTGCGGATAAGAATCAATTGATGCGTGTATTCAATAACCTGATTAAGAATGCGATGCAGGCCATTCCTGAGGATAGGAGGGGAGCCATTGAAGTGCATTTGAGACAATTGGATAATAAATTGGTGCAATTGGAGGTCAAGGATAATGGTTCTGGGATTTCCATGGATATGGAGGAATTCATTTTCGTTCCTCATATTACGACAAAGTCCTCGGGAACCGGATTGGGACTTGCCATTTCGAAAAGTATCATAGAGGCACTTGATGGGAGCATCTACTTCAAATCCGAGGAGGGTGTCGGGACCTCATTCTTCGTGGAATTACCCATTTCGCATGAGAATGATGAATTGGATTAATATCCAAATTATCAATGAAAGCATAAAAAAAGGGATTGGACAAGTGTCCAATCCCTTTTGTATTAGAAATGCATGCCTAACTAGGAATTCACAAGTTTCTGATTCTTGATTTCGCCGTAGTAACGGGCATTCTTAGTCTTGCTATATTGTCTCAAAGCAATCTCTATCTCCTCCTTAGAATTTCTTCTTACCAGGATTGGTGATTGGTGATTGGCAACATTGGATTTGATTTCAATGTAATAACCGTCTTTCAATCCTATCTTCTTACTTTGTCTTGCCATAATATCTTATGAAATTTTATTAAAAAATATATTGAACTACATGAATGTCATCACAATGTGAATGCATCCAGTATTACTTTGCCTAAAAACAATCGGAATGTGTATAAAGTTGGGAATGGTTAGTTGAAATGGTTTGATATTGAGGTATATGGGTCAATTTTCTAATCAAAATGATATGCTTTACTTCTTAAAAACATGGAAATATGATAAATAGGGTGATGAAATTTCCAACAGCATTCCTGCGAATATAATGTTTTGTTTCCATAAAAACAAATAATTGCGCCCTTTTCTGTACGCTGCATGGATGTTTGGAGCATAAATAGTGGGCAGTACTGTGTCAATTTCCTATTTTTGTATCAATTTTTAATCATGACTGTAAACGTTATCCTAACTTGTGATGTCTTAACAGTATTATGATACGATCTTCCCGACCGGAAGAAAACTGAATATAAAGGAAAACATGCCATTAGACCAGATAGATGTAGATGAACTAGAGCATGGGGACGAAAAGGAAATGTCCTTCTTCGACCACCTCGAAGAACTGAGATGGCACCTGATCAGATCCATCGGGGCTATCTTCGTAGGTGCGATATTGGTTTTCCTCTCGGGTAGCTGGGTATTCGACAATGTACTGTTCTGGCCCAAGAATGAATCCTTTCCGACTTACCGGTTCCTTTGTTGGTTGTCAGATGCGGTCGGATTAGGGGATGCGGCATGTTTTACCCCTCCGTCATTCAAACTTACAAGACTACACTTGGAGGAGGAATTCATGACACACCTCAAGGTTGCGGGGGTATTGGGATTCGTAATGTCATTCCCATACATATTCTGGGAAATGTGGAGGTTTATCAGCCCGGGACTGAAAAGTAGTGAAAGGAAATACACCCGAGGCATCGTATTCATCTGCTCGATGTTATTCTTCCTGGGTGTTGCCTTTGGTTATTTTGTCATTTGCCCATTCGCTGTTTCTTTCTTTGCCAGCTATAATATATCAGACCAGGTGACGCCGGGCATCCAGATATCCTCATTCGTGAATTCGATAACCATGTTTGCAGTTCCTGCAGGAGTGGTTTTCGAACTACCGGTAGTGATTTACTTCCTGTCCAAGGTAGGACTGGTGACACCCGAGGGTATGAAGCAGTATAGGAGACATGCCTTTCTCGCCATTCTTTTATTATCAGCATTCATTACCCCACCGGATGTCATATCACAATTTTTCATTGGTGTACCTTTGTATGGACTATACGAAATCAGTATTTCCATTTCCGCAAGGGTGCTGAGGAATGCACAGAAAAGAGAATTAGAACTGTATGAGACATAATATCACTTCGTCATCCACCATATTTTGGAAGTTCTTCTTGCCTACATTCTGGATAGTGTTCTTCACAACCATTACGCTGGGGCTTATCTTTTCGGAGATAAAACCGACCTCTATCCCCAAGGAATACTTTAGCGTCCTGATGGTAGTAACACTCCTTCTCGGCATCGGATTCTTCCTATTATCCACCATCAGACTCAAGCGGGTTGAAATGGATGGGGAATTCCTATATGTAACGAATTACTTCAAATGGTACCGGTACCCTTACCATAATATAGACCGTATCATCGAGCGGGATATGGTGCTGTTGAAGGTCATCACTGTGAAATTTAAGGAGTCGGGGAACTTCGGGAAGAAGATATTTTTCCTTGCCAATCATAGGAAACTCAATGAATTCCTTAAGGAAAACCCCACAGTTACCAAACAACTGTTCGAAGCAAGTTAATGAATGATTCCATTGATTGTCAATGATTAATGAGATGTACAAGGGACTGTAATCCCTCCGGGGATAATATTTTCAATTGTTCCGTATTTTTACTTTTATTTTTGGAAATTATATCCTACCTTTGCATTCGCTTTTGAGGGGGTGGTGTCTCTACTCCCCATTTAATTTGATAAATTCTGTTTATGCCTACTATAAATCAATTAGTTCGCAAGGGAAGAAAGAAAATTGTTGTAAAGAGCAAGTCCCGTGCATTGGATGCTTGTCCACAAAGACGTGGAGTTTGTACTCGTGTTTATACTACGACTCCAAAGAAGCCTAATTCCGCATTGCGTAAGGTTGCTAAGGTGAGATTAACTAACGGAATCGAGGTGATTGCCTATATTCCGGGTGAGGGTCACAACCTACAGGAGCACTCCATCGTATTGTTGAGAGGTGGTCGTGTAAAGGATTTGCCAGGTGTTCGTTATACCATCGTTCGTGGAGCATTGGATACTGCAGGTGTTACTGATCGTCTGCAAGCTCGTTCCAAGTATGGTACTAAGAGACCTAAGAAATAATTTTTGAATAACAAAGGACTTAAGAAGTAATATAAAATGAGGAAAAGGAAGCCAAAACCGCGGATACTTGCACCAGATCCAAGATTCCAAGATCCAATGGTTACCCGTTTCGTTAACAACATGATGTTGGACGGAAAGAAAAGTGTTGCTTTTGCTGTATTCTATGATGCAATGGACCTCATCGCCCAAAGATCGGGTGAGGATGCCCACGCTATCTGGAAAAAAGCTTTGAACAATGCAATGCCTCAGGTTGAGGTAAGATCAAAGAGAATCGGTGGTGCTACTTTCCAAATCCCAACCGAAATCCGTGCAGAGAGAAAAATCTCTATCGGAATGAAATGGTTGATCCGATTTGCTAAGGCAAGGAGTGGAAAGGGTATGGCCAATAAGTTAGCTGCAGAATTGATGGCAGCTGCTAAGAACGAAGGAGCTGCTGTGAAGCGTAAGGAAGATACGCACAAGATGGCAGAATCCAACAGGGCATTCGCACACTTCAGAGTGTAATCAATCGGATGTTTGCAGGAGGGTGTTGGTACGAACTGACACCTATTTCTATTATATACCCTGGCAGTTGTCCAGTATTTTAATATTGTAAGAGTCTAATATCTAATTTAATCATGGCTAAGGATTTAACTTACACTAGAAACATAGGTATTGCCGCGCACATCGATGCCGGTAAGACCACTACTACCGAGCGTGTACTTTATTACACCGGTATCAGTCACAAGATTGGTGAGGTACACGATGGTGCCGCTACCATGGACTGGATGGAGCAAGAGCAGGAACGTGGTATCACAATTACCTCTGCTGCAACTAAAACCAACTGGAATTGGAAAGAGAAGTCCTTTGACTTCAATATCATTGATACTCCGGGTCACGTGGATTTTACCGTTGAGGTAAATCGTTCATTGCGTGTATTGGATGGTTTGGTATTCTTGTTCTGTGCCGTTTCCGGTGTAGAGCCACAATCCGAAACCAACTGGCGTCTTGCTGATAACTATAATGTTCCAAGAATCGGTTTCGTAAACAAAATGGACCGCTCTGGTGCTGATTTCTTTACAGTAGTAAATGATGTAAAGGAAAAATTGGGTACAGAGTCTGTTGCACTTCAGGTACCCATCGGTGCTGAGGATGATTTCAAAGGTGTGGTTGACTTGATTACCAACAAGGCCATCGTTTGGAATGAGCACGACATGGGTATGACTTTCGAAGAAATCGATATCCCAGAGGATTTGGTGGATACTGTTGCAGAGCGTCGTGAGATTCTTTTGGAAGCAATCGCTGAGTATGACGAAAGTTTGATGGAGAAGTACTTCGAAGATGCTGATTCCATCACTGAGAAAGAAATGATTGATGCAATCCGTGCAGCTGTACTGGACAATAAGTTCGTACCAATGATGT
Organism: Saprospiraceae bacterium; assembly: GCA_020631355.1. Lineage (GTDB taxonomy): Bacteria > Bacteroidota > Bacteroidia > Chitinophagales > Saprospiraceae > JAHDCE01. The sequence goes on from JAHDHL010000065.1 coordinate 15,215, forward strand.
GTGGTTCCGCATTTAAGAATAAGGGAGTTCAGGCTGTATTGGATGCTGTTTGTGCATTCTTGCCTAGCCCGATAGATATCGAAGGTGTTAAGGGTACCAACCCTGATACCGATGAGGATATCATTCGTAAGCCAACTGTGGATGATCCATTTTCCGCACTTGCATTCAAGATTGCTACTGACCCATTCGTAGGTCGTTTGGCATTCATGAGGGTTTACTCCGGACAATTGAATGGAGGTTCCTATATCCTTAACTCACGTTCCGGTAAGAAAGAGAGAATTTCTCGTTTGTACCAGATGCACGCTAAGAATCAAAAACAAATCGATAGTGTTGAAGCGGGTGATATCGTGGCAGCTGTTGGTTTTAAGGATATCAAGACAGGTGATACATTATGTGCATTGGATGCTCCAATCGTATTGGAATCAATGGACTTCCCAGAACCTGTAATCTCTATCGCCATCGAGCCTAAGACTCAGAAAGACTTGGATAAGTTGGGTATGGCTTTGGCTAAGTTGGCTGAGGAAGATCCTACATTCGTTGTACGTACGGATGAGAATACGGGTCAGACCATCATCGCTGGTATGGGTGAGCTTCACTTGGAAATCATCGTTGACCGTCTTAAGCGTGAGTTTAAGGTAGAAGTGAATGAGGGTGAGCCTCAGGTGAACTACAAAGAAGCATTGAATGCTTCAGTTGAACACCGTGAGCGTTTGAAGAAGCAGTCAGGTGGTTCTGGTCTATTTGCCGATATGCAGTTCGAATTAGGACCTGCCGATGAGGAGTTCTTGGAAAGCGAGGACTTCAAGAAAGGTAAGGAAAAGCTTCAGTTCGTATGGGATATCTTCGGTGGATCAATCGATAAGAACTATCAAAAACCAATTATGGACGGTTTCCGTTCCATGATGGATAATGGTATCCTCGCAGGATATAATATCGATAGTATGAAAGTAAGGGTATTTGATGGATCCATGCACGCAGTGGATTCCAAGCCTATCGCTTTCGAATTGTGTGCTAAGGAAGGATTCAAGGCTGCAGCTCATAAGTGTAAGCCTGTTATCCTTGAGCCTATCATGAAGTTGGAGGTAATTACTCCAGAAGAATATGTAGGTTCTGTAATTGGTGACTTGAACCGTCGTCGTGGATTGCCTAAGGGACAGGAGCCACGTCCGGGTGCAGTTGCCATCGAGGCAGATGTTCCTTTGGCTAACATGTTCGGTTATGTGACGGATCTTCGTACCATTACTTCTGGTAGAGCAAATTCTACAATGTCATTCTCTCATTACTCTGAGGCTCCTAGTGGAATCGCTAAGGAAGTGATTGAAAAGGCTAAGGGTACCGTAAAGGTTTAATCCTAGGATAAAACGAAATATATAGGGCGGAACTGCATTGCAGTTCCGCTTTTTTTATGGATAAAGGCCAGAATGTTTCATTTCGTTCGGGATATGGGGCTAAATGAGACTCTCAGGACACTTTTGCCGTCTGAAACGGGCCCATATAACACTTTGACTCCCTTTATCTTGTGCTTCATCCACGATACGGATGCAGCATTTTGAAAAAAGTTGAGGAAAATGAAAAAAAGTGCGTCAAATAGTTTGGAAAAACAACGGTTAGTGCGTACTTTTGCAGTCCAATTTAATTAAGCTATTTAATTAAGGTATGAATCAAAAGATTAGAATAAAGCTACGATCCTATGATCACAATCTTGTTGACAAGTCAACTGAGAAGATTGTAAAGACAGTTAGGACAAGTGGTGCTGTTGTGACTGGTCCGATTCCGCTGCCCACTGAAAAGAAAATCTTCACTGTATTGCGTTCGCCGCATGTCAACAAGAAATCTCGTGAGCAGTTCCAGTTGCGTACCCACAAACGCCT
>JAHDHL010000098.1 GCA_020631355.1 Saprospiraceae bacterium
ACCATCCTAAACAATTCCAATCAGACAACATACAAGTTAATTAAAAGATAACTGCTTACAACAATGTCTATGCGATAATACTCCCTAAACGGTCACACTCCGCATTTACTAACCATGAATCAGAATTATTTTATTATGAAATCATTAAAAGTTTCATCCCTGCAGTCAACGATTTTTTTTGCGAAAAAATCCAGTTCATAGACTTGTTCCCTAACTTTTCTTCCAGGCCCAATCAAATTGAGATTTTCAAAGAAAAATATAAAATTCCATTTGAACTGAATAAGGCTGCCAAGATCCCACGTAGATTTTTGAATTTATACGTTTATATGGTTAATGGGCATGAATCTGTTCATTCAGATTCATGTCTCTCTTAGAAGCTGTTAGAGTTCAGTTTTGAAAAGTATGAGGTGTATTTGCATAAGCAATCGGACGATTAGGTTTTTTTGAAGGTTGATTGTTGAATTCCCCTTCAACACACCGAGTACATCATGGTTCAAATGAAAAATATATTGATAAAATTATGGAGGAATGTTAATCATCTACGACCGACTTTTCGGGACTTATCAACCCGAAGACCTAATAATATAAAAATCAGTAGTAGTCTTCAAGATAAATCACTTAGTAGTTATGGATAATTAATCCATAACTACTTTTCTTTGAAAGCATATATAAATATATGAAGCCAAGAACAAAATCATTCTTGTTTCCTGACAGCTATTTTGTCATTTTCTGATGTACTTTGCTGTGTATTCTTGATACTTCCTAAAATGGCGATTTCTCCCTTGCTATTCACACTTGCATCATCAATATATTGACCATTGTGCATTATATCCGTGAATTGTTGACCATCCCATTTTTTTATCGGCTGCGTCGCATCAATAAAATAGACATCATTGCCATGAGTGATAATTTTATCGCAAATATGTTCGAACCCGCCGTTAAGATTGGTCCATTTATTTCCATCAAACTTGGCCACATTACTAAAATAGACGTCATTCCCTCTGGTATCCTTATCATTGACAATCGAATTACCCCGACTATCCGTAGGGTAGGTTTGCCCGAAGTACCCTGTGATGTATAAATTGTCCTGACTATCAAATCCAAGGGAATAGGAATTGGTTATGATTTCAGGAGAAATTCTAGTCCATCTTCCTCCAACATTTTTCCGTACCAAACCATTTCCATCCAAACCGTATAGGACACCCTTACTATTAACGGCTATATCCAGCATCAGTACCGAAGCTCCTAGGCCTTGCCAAGTACCGTTTTGGTATTTGGCTACGATATTGATGGGTAACTTTCGCCCTTGGGCTGTAGTGATGTGTGCAAAATCACCACAAACATAAAGTTCATCAGATGGACCAATAGCCAATGAAGTGGCCAGTCTTCCGTTCAGGGTTCCTAGTATGGTCCATTGATTGCCATCCCATTTTCGGACGGTAATTTCATTATCATAATTATCATCCGATTGTTCGCTGATGACATAAATATTATTCTTGGAATCATTTGCAATATCAAGGATCTGACCTAACGAACGTTGTTCCCCCTGCTTACTCGTGAGGGCAGTCCATTTATTATGTTCCCAAATGGCTAGATTATCAATCTTTTTCCCCTCATGGGTAAAACTAAAATCTCCCCCGATGAGCATTCTGTCAAGTGCATCGTAATGGATATGGCGAATGATACCACTTCCTTGGCCATAATTCCGTTCTATGCCTGTTTTTAGGGTAATGTTTCTTAGCGTCTGGCTAGCTGTTAGCTGTTTCCAATCCGTTGCTTTATTTGAGTTGGATGGGGTCGGGATTGATTGTGCTTCCACAGTAGAAGTCACCGATTCCGTTGCTGTAAATGCTCTGATGGGGCGGACATAGTTTTTTCCACCCGATTTGGCTGTCGGCCAATTCAAAACACCGTTTTGTAGGAGGACGATATAAGCCTCATCATTACCTTTTTCGGTGGAAGTCCAGAAGTACTTGGATTTTAGGTCATTGCGGTCTAGGTTGGATACTATGGTTCTCATTTCTTCCTTGGATGGCATATACCAATCCGTTCCCAAGTCTTTGCAATATTGTTGGGCTGCTTCCCAATTTTGGGTAGGACCGGGAGAGTTTTGAAGTGCGATAATCCATCCACTCTTTCCTCCATCCGTTACCTTGAATACGATACCACCCAAAGGATGTCGGTCGCCAATATCATAAGTTTGTTGAGCTTGTAGCAATTGGGTAATCAGAAGTAGGGCAGCAATTAAATTGAAATATGAAAAATTCATAGCTTTCATAAGATGAAACATTTGATTCTGAATAGGGAATTCTAATTCATTCGTCTGAATCCAATAGAATCCATGGGAATGTCATTACAAATATCCATAGAATGCATATTGCTATAAAGAGCAGAAACACCTCATTTGTACATTCAGGTATTTTTACCTATTGAGTGATGGGAGGAATATTATTTTGTCATATTCTTTGTCCCTGTTGTGTGATGACGACTCAGGAATCTCTCCTTCTCATTCTATGAATCATTACTAGGTATAAGTATGATGGTAATGGTAGCATCGTATCACTGAAAAGAAGATACAATGGAATTTTTTAATTATATTGATGAATGTGTTAGATGCTATTTTGATAAGTGAAATAGTAAAAATAATTACTTGATGTTGTTAGTTTAGGTCTATTATTAGGTTGCATCTGGCAATAATGTTTTTGCTAACCCTCAAT
>JAHDHL010000066.1 GCA_020631355.1 Saprospiraceae bacterium
CAATGCATTAATCAAAACGGATTCGAATCCCAATTTAAAGACAATGATGGCATCACCTGTCAATGCGATTAAATGAAAATTCCAAGTATCATATATGGGCCCGATGTATTTCAATTTCATACAATTTGATTTATCCAAACAGAACACACGGTGATTATTTATTCATTTTGGCTGTTCTCCTTAATCTTTGTTGGGTAATATCCGAAGATGTACCGTTAAAGAATTTAGTCAGAAACTTCAAAAACCGGTACTTCGATAGTGATAACCTTTTGGCTATCAAAAGTGAAAATTACAGAGAATGATTGGTTGACGGCTATGTCAGGTTGGTCAGTCAATTGAAAAACGATCTCATCATTCTCTAAGTGGAATAATGTTGGGTCGTTCTGGTGTGCATTGATGAAATCTGAGATGGTCCACTCTTGATTTCGGGTATGTAATTTGAATAGGCCATTGAGTTCGTCTCCAGCCATATATGCCGTATTGTTGGAGGTGACAGTTGCGGATGATATGATTCCTATGTCAATCAGGACTTTGGGTATGGAAGTGAATGAGAAACAACTGGTTTCTGTTTCTGTAAGGATGGCAATATTCTCAATGTAGATGGCTATTGCTGCTTCCTCGTAGTTGGTGGATGGGTTGTTTGAGAATGATGAACTGTAGGAACCTACCCTCGAAAACATGTCTAATATTTCCGTTTCTACCTCACCACAATCAAATTCTGTTACTACACTTTTACAAGATGTGGACAGTGTGATTATACAAATGACCAGAAAGGACAATTTGCTGATACATAATAGTTTCATGTTAATATTCTTTAGGGTAAGATACTGAATGATGTTTCTGTAACCAATTGGATATTTCACGTTCTTAAAAGGAGCCCTAAGTAAATGTAGGGTATAAACTTTAAATATTTCACCATGAAGCAACAACTCCAACTTTTTATCAGGAAAGCCATTCCTATTCCTTTTCGATGCTCTGATAGTAACATTCCTAGATGCCACACCACAATTGAATATACTAGGATTGTGATGCTGCTCCTTGTATTCTATTGGGTCGTCCCATTTAATATCATGGCGCAAACCAATATGATTTCGAATGGAAGTTTTGAGCAAGTCAACAAAATTTGTGAAGATACCAGTATGGGCCATGAATGGTTCAGTAGGGCCTTATCCCATTGGGATGGAGTTTCTCCGGCAGGAGCCACCATTTGTGATGCCCAATGTGAGACAGTCCAAGACAAGAGACGGGAGAAAATCTGCCCTAGGGATGTCAAGCCAATTCATGGTAATATCATGTTGCAGTTGTCTTATATGGGAGGCTGTATGGATAGTAACCACGATAAATTAGGTTGTTCCAAATATGCAGGATATTTGCTTCCAGAACCTCTGGAATTAGGTAGGACTTACGAAATTAGTTATTGGGTATATTTGAAGAAACCATCAAATCCTAATTACACCAAGCATATAGGATTCAATATCTATACGGATAAAATATTGAATCAATACAATGGCATGTTAAATGGCTCAGAATTTTTATTGGATACCATCATCTTCGATAAGTGGTATGAAGTGAAAAAGAACCTAAGGCCCTTATGCGATTTGAAATTCATCGTTTTTGGTACTTTCAGGAATTCTATGGGACCTGAAACCTATATACATACAACGGAATCCAATGTGGAGGACAATTCATTTTTTATTGATAATGTCTCCCTTATTGATGTTACTGATGCTGAAGTGGAAAAAGTGGAGGAAGTCAAGAGATATTGCAGATACCAAGAGAAAGAGCCAGAAGGAGTAAAGACCATATTGTCTGATATCAACTGTTATTTCGAATCAGGAGCATGGGATTTGAATGATTCATCCAGAAAGGTTTTGGATGAATTCGCAAGGGCTGCGAAAGCCGATCCATTGGCTACATATAGATTGTCCAGCCATGCTGATAATGTAGGGAGTGATGAAGACAATATGGTTTTGGCAGATAAGCGAATGAAAACGGTTCAGACCTATCTATATGAGAAGCATAAAATTCCAGAATTTCGTTTCCTGACATTTAACGAAGGGGAAAATGCCCCCTCGCTGAGTAATGATACAGAAGATGGACGAGCCAAGAATCGTCGGGTAGGAATCAAGCAGACCATTTACTCCTTGGATGCCTTAATCTATCGAAAGGCCATCCAGGATATTCACATCAAAGAGGATTTTGATGCCGCTTTGAAAAAATTGACGATATGGATTAATCTATCAACGGATTTTGAAAAAATACTGATGCTCGAGGACCCTCGGTTAGGCTCGCTTCGGGATGATGGGAGATGGAAAAATTTCAAGATGAAGGTTCATGGTAGATTCAAGAACAAGGAAAGTCTGAGTCTATACCAATTATGGGCCAGTGACCAAAAATATCGGACGCTTTCGAGGTATATTGAGAATTTACAGGCATATCTGCATCATATAGATTCAAAGGATACCATTTGGGATGTGGATTTTCCGGATTTGAATTCCAAGGAAATGGCAGAGGAAGACCAAATCAATTTTCAAAGATTGGAAGTACATCTTAAAAAATATGGCTTCCCTCGATCATCCCGAATTAGCTGGTCTGCTGATAAGGCACCCATTTTAATTATCCTCCATCAGAACGAACTGGAAATAATGGAGAAATATCTTCCAGAGTACGAAAAACTTTGCAGGAAAGGAGAGGCAGATTGGAAATATTATGCATTTATCATTGACCGTATTCGAATCATGAAAGGGGAGCCGCAGAAATACGGGACACAATTCGGACTGCCACTCCGGGAAGATCAGGAAATATTTCCACTAGTGGATAAATATGAATACTCGCCCAAGGAAAAATATCAGATTAATACATCCAGGGATATCATAGGATTACCAAAATTGAAATTCTGATTCAATTGTTTATTATTCCAGAAAGGAAATTGATAACTTATTTGGATTGGTTGATTTACATATATTTTCGAGCCTCATTCGATTTTAAATCGAATGAGGCTCGTTTAGGATATTATATCCGAATAAAATCAGGAGGAAAATGAAATGTATCCGATAATTTTATTGCAATAAGAATTTACCCGATGAAATTACTCTGCTATCTTGTTGTATTTGATAGAAATAAATTCCATGGGGTAATGCATCTTGTTCTAATATGAATGATGCATCACTTATTTGTAAGCTACGGAATGATGCTTTACCCATTGAATCATATATGATGATGTCAATTGTCCCCTCAATATTTTTCAAGTCGAAATAGACATCATTATCCGAGGGGTTGGGATAGACCTTGATGGTTGGGGCTTCCTCATTATCAAAAATACTTACGGTACAATCGTCATTGACGATTTCTGTAGGGTGATCACAAGGAGATACATTATTATAAATTGAAATTACGCCATCTACTGCTCCTGGAGTAGATAAGAGTTCTTTTATACTGCAACAATCACTGAGATTGGGATTGTCTTGAATAATCAGGAAATTATCAACAGGAATGACTGCTCCTACGGAGGCCAGATTATCCAGTCCCTCTAGGCTGGATAGGATAGGGTTGTCGTGGATATTCAAGGTGCCACCTATGGAAGTGAGTTGATCTAAACCGGATAAATTAACCAATGCTCCATTATTCCATATTTGAACATTTCCTACGATTGAGGTTATATTATCTAGGCCCGATAGGTTGGTGATGAGATTGTTATTACCAAGGCTTATGGAACTTATATTTGTTAACCCTTGTAACCCATTCAGGCTGGATAAGGATGTATTTCCCAGAATGAAGACCGGCTGTGAGGTCGTCAGATTCCCAAGGCTTTCAATGCTTGATAGCATGGTGTTGTCATAGATACCCAGACCACCTTGAATATTGGTGATATTATCCAACCCGGATAAGTCGGTCAGTACAGTATTATTCTCGATACTGAGTCCTCCTTGGATAGTCGTCAGGTTTGAAAGATTGGATAGGTCTGTGATAGATGAGTTGGGTGTATCATTCCCTATGAGTAAATCCCCATTAATTGTTGTGATATTGCTGTCGAAAGCATCAACTTCTGCTTGGGTTGTGAAAACTACTTGTTGGGAAAAACAAAGGATGAAAGAAAGCAAAAATAGAAAGGTAGTGAAAACAGGTTTCATTTTAACGTTGTTTTAGTGGTTTGATAATATCAAAATATTAGTGCAATGTATGGATTTTTATTTTCAAAAAAAATTGAATTCATAATTAAAAATACCAGTCACTGCTTTTGTGAAGTATATAACTGATGGCTAGTATTTCCATTTATTTTTCAATAGCGTCTGAGCTATTTCTTCTATGAAGGAATCAGCTACTAATTTTGATTTGTCCTCCACTTTCAGGAAATGCCATTTTATATTATGTATATCAGTTATTTTCTTGGCCCATTTGATGCTTTCTGCATCTTCAGGACTTCCAATAATGAAATCTCGTTTTTGTGGATTCTTAAGATACTCTTGTAGAAAATAACCGAACTCCCATCTACTTGTCGGTCCGATATTAGGAGCGAATATTCCTGATTTTTCCTTATTCCAGTAAGTGGGTAACCAAAAAGTGGTGATATCACACAGGTTCAAGTATTGTAATTCCCAAGGCATTTGCTTATCCCTTACAATTTCTAAATCATTTTGAGGATTCTCATTGTCAATATCCGACCAATCCCCTTTTTCTGGTTCAGGGGATACGATTATCATACTAGGGTCTAATCTCTCATCAGCCAATAACTGCTCAATGATTTTTCTACGCCAACCCTGTCTCATTTCCCCATTCGGAGGTGTAGGCCCGCCTAAGAATACACCTAGTTTTGGAAAAACAGTATCATGGTTCCTTGAAAATAACTTTCTTATTTGATTCCCCTCCATATTTTTATTGCTATTCCTGTGTGAGTATACCTCATTCCTTTTGTGATTATGAAAGATTGAATATACAGTAAACCATTTGGTATATGATTAGGATTTTCGGATTTTATCACCATTCTGTCCGAATGTCTTTGCCTACAAGACTGTGTTCACTTAATGACCTTGACTTGTATGCTGGTAACAATATCCGTTTGCAATTCTAGTTTTATGCTTGCACCTCGTACCTTTTTTAGTTCTTCCTTGACATCTTACCGATTTTGATTCCCCAACGGCTTTGTTAGAATCCGAATAACTATGTCCGAATGACATTTTGCTAGGAGGCTTACAGATTTTGCATGGTTTTAGATTGTATTCGGAAATATCAGAATCTGTCAGTAATTTTTTGGATACATTTTCAACCATTCTACAACTTGCGAGATGATATTTTTTCCCAGAGGGTGTCTTATAAATATCAGCATTGGATTTATAGCGTTGTTGTGGGGTGTTTAGACGATCAGAAGTCGTTGGACTAGCCTTGTAACTAATTCTTGTACTAGAGTTGTTTTGTTGTTCAGAACAAGAGAAAATTAGAAATGAAAATAATAGAATGGTGAAATTTTTTAATAATTTATTTTTCATTTTGAGCAATAATTTTTTAAATGAATTATAATATTTTGAATTTTATATTAATACTTTTTTTAAATAAAAATGAAATCCAATGACTTTAGTATTTAAGTTAGTTGTTTTCAATGATAGTCAAGGACGTAGCTTCAGTCGTGGAAAAACCTTTTTTCTCATACACATTCCTCAATTCCTTGATATCTGATTTGGAGAAGTCGGCATATTCAGGATACTTTTCTCTTAGGGAGTTGCGGGATTGCCTGATTTTACAATTCAATTGCATGTATTCTAAGCTTCCCTTGATTTGTAAGAATGCTTCATCTTCAGATTTACAGTCTACTGTTCCTGGATTATTATGGATGTGTTCTGAAATTGCATCGAGGTCAATCTGGTCCGTGGTCATCAGGATAGCCAATTCGGACATTGATTCACGCAGTGCCTGATAATTATCGTCTCCGGCTATTTGTTCATAGATGATTTGTCGGTCAACACTTGTAGAACAGGATGTCATTGCCACAATAAATACGAATACAATAAGACTATTAATTAAGTTTTTCATGAGTTAAATTTTATGCAAAAATAGAATAATAATTTGCCAGCTACTTATTAAATGAATCCAGAGCCCAATAGGTTCTTAATTGTTTAAGGGAAAGTACCTTAAGTCAATTGAATGTAAGATAAATATACAAAATTTGAAGCTGTCTAGTTATAAAGGATGAAAACCATAGGACGAATCATAAGGCGATAACATAGCCTGGTTATCCATTCCATCGTTTGGTTCTCCATTTATCTCTTTCCTTTGAACTCAAGAAAGTCCAAATTAGGATTCTGCTCAATTTATTTCCTGTTTTTATATTAATCGTACTGAATTTTGTAGGTTTTTCCTTGTTGAGTATCCTTATGAGTCTTTTTAGATTTGATTCCCTGGAAACTAATGATGAAAACCAATGAATCGAATTTCCGTAGTACTTACTTTCCTGTATGATTTTCTTAATGAATTCAAATTCTCCTCCCTCATATACGAGTTCGGTATCTATTCCTGAGAAATTCAGTTTGGTTTTTCCTTTTTTTCTTCCTGACAGATTACTTAGTTTACGTTTATTACCCTTTGTCATTTCTTCGATTGATGAATGGAATGGTGGGTTGCAAATGGAAATATCTATTGTATCTTCCTTGGTAAGGATACCGTTGAATATATTTTGAACATCTTCCTGGAATCTGAATTGTACCTTTCCTCTTAGGTTATGATTCGATTCGATATTCTTCCTCGCATGTGTCAGAGAATCCTGATTTATATCAGAAGCAATGAATTTCCAGTCATATGCACTAATTCCCAGAATGGGATAAATACAACTGGCTCCTGTTCCGATATCCAGGCAGGTTATATTGTTGCCTTTCGGAAGCATACCTCTGTTTGATGCTTTGAGCACATCTGCAATAGCATGAATGTATTCAGCTCTGCCAGGTATCGGAGGGCAAAGGTTTTGCTTGGGAAACTCCCAGTATTCAATTTGGTAATAAAAGTGTAGGATTGCCTTATTGAGTAGCCTTACCGCTACAGGATTCGAAAAATCAATTGATTCATTTCCGAATTGATTCAGTTTAATATGCTTTTTGAGTTCTGGAACTGATGCTACTAATCCCTTTAGGTCATACTTCTCCCTATTTTTGTTTCTTGGATGTAAGTTGGTCTTTGTCCCATCCTTATTATCTTTCTGCTCTTTCATCAAATTGGCTTACTACCTTTATTCTATCATAGGATACTCCAAACATACGAATATCAAGCGAATACAAGTCTAAATATACGAAAACTGTAAGGAAGCGATTTGTAGCATTGTAATGAGGGTGGTAACTAAATATGTATAAAACAAACTACAATTTATGGTTGTGTTATCTCATTAATATCCCAACTAGCAAAATGACATTCAATTTCCTGTAATAGCAGGATTTTAAAAGCATACGGCTCATTTACTTCTATTTTATAATGAATGATGTCCTTGGAATCATCATCGTAGGCAAAATTAAAATATGATTTACCATGTTCGGTATTCAATGAATACCTGAATCATTGGTTTTTCTCATCATTGGTGTCAATCATACCATATTGGATAGCATTGAAATCGTCGTTATTTAATTCATGATTCATGAATTGCCAAATGACATATAGGAATCCCTTGATTTTTTTTGACTCAATCCAAGCGGTGATGGTCATATTTTTGTAGTCATGGAGGTCTTTATTATTTCGTGGATTAAGAGCATGTTTCATGCTGAATACATTCTTAGTGTTCTTATCATCTACATGTAAGTCTTATATCAAAATATATTATCACTAACTTTCAATTATCCAATCCGGGTCATACTTTTCAAAGTCAATAATTGATTTCCTTAGATAGGCAATATTGTCTTCTTTCGAGTGATTCGGTGATGATTTGAATCCTGAGAAAGTAACATCATTGATTATTGCTTGGAAATCATATTTATACTCATTTTGCCCGGCATAACTCAATGCAATTTTTCCGGACCATTTGATACTGTGTTTTTTATCTTTTCCTATCAATTCGAATCGATGATTGGCACAAGAATCATGTCCGAGGATGTAAATATGGAAACCGGTATCTTGCTTGATAAGTTCCTTGGCATTTGTCAGTGTATCAGCATAAATAACCGAATTACAAATCTCCTGAAAATTGAACGGTTTATCTTTCGAACCAATGAGGATGCCCTCATTCCCATAGAAATACGAGGATATTGTACATTGTCCATAATTTTCCCAGACTCCCGGTGATTCCCAGTCTATATCTTCATCTGGGTTATTCCTTGGCGTTTCCTTACAATATTCTTCTGTTTCCAAATGGAAATCAAAATATATTCCCTTATCGGGAATGATTCTACCTGTCCAGACAAATTCCTTAATTAAATGACCGTTTGGATAAGGATTATTTAGGAAGTAAATTCTATTCGGCATCATATTATTTGTCATACAATAAGAAGTTTTATTGAGTTTATAAGTATTGGTTGTACTTACATTTATTATTCCGGCGCACCTAGATTAACAATATCCCAGATGATTTTATCCTTGATGATAAAGGATATGAAAAATGCTGCTTTCTGAGTATTCATACTTTTGGAATTTTTTAACTGAGACCTGTTTTAGGATTGGACAACAAGATACTGATTCCTAGGATTCAGAAGCCATTGAAGATGCCATTCTTAACCAGGCTTGATTTGAATGTTTCGAAATCCATATTGGCAGTATTGATATTATTTTCTATGCTCCAAATATGTCGCGTTGTGCTACGGAATGAATCCCCGGGAGTATCTTCAAAATATATACAATGTATAAGGTTGTCAGGATGGGACATTGAAATACTATCAACAATAAAAATGATGGATGCTCCATAATCCGGAAAACTATCATTGAATTCTTCCAAAGTAAAGTTCTCATATTTCCTATCGCTCAGAAAATATACATCAGGACTGAATCCTGAATCCTTGCCTGATGCCTTAATTTCTTGACAAATCTTTTCCCAAGAGTTTTGATTCGTATAATCTGTCCGAAGAACAAGGGTTTCATTCCGGTGACTATGAGTTATTTGTTCTGTTACTTGATTCTGTGTTGGATGTGTATCGTTAGAGGTATTACTTGTTTCTTGATGATTTTCATAGCAACCCAGAAGCAGGGTTATTGAAAATAGGATTGGATATAGTGAATTTTTCATGAGATAGGAAGTATATTTTTGGGTAGTAAATATTTCTTTTCGAATCATATTAATTTAGGAATCATGTTCGGATGTGGATGTTGTCAATGAGTTGAGAAGTAGATATCTATTGCTCTCATGAGGGTCTTGACATTCATGGTGTAGAACCCAGCACTATTGATACAATTTATCTCGACGATTTTCCAGCCCTGTGGAGTCAGGCATATATCCATGACAAATGCATCTGCTACATTGAATATCTTCACCATTTCACTTACAAAATCAAGTCCCTCCCTTGATACACTCATATTGGATGAGATAAAGCCCGGATAACTATAATATACTCCTCCGATTACTTGTTGTCCAACTATCCATACTCGGGCTTCATTAATGATGTCCTTAGGTTTGGATATTTGAATGGGTGTTCCCTCATTCAATAATGCTGTTTTGGGAGTATTCAGCGACTCATTCACAAATTTATCCCAAGACTTTTCATTAAATACCTTACCCGTGAATAATTTGGCATTTTTGTAGGGTTTTATGAATAATTCACTGGAATCTTCATGCCAATTGATTGGCTGGGAAAACGTACGGATTTCTGCATCATAATTAAGCATATTATCCTTGTAATATTTTGAATGGATTTCGAATGTATGGTTTCCCCCATAGAATGAACCCGGGGTCCATTCCTTGTATTTCTTGGCTAATCTGGCGAGACGGACCGATCCAATAATGAAGACATCATTTCTGTTCAGATTCAGATTTAATTCCGAAGTATCCTTTTGAAGTTCGATTAGTTCATGATCCAGATTCAATGCTCTTACTACATCAAAAATTTTAGAATACTGTGGGTCGGACTTAATATTGGATTGAATAAGGTATAACACGAATAGTTGAATTATTGAGTAAAATGCAGACCTAGGCCAGAAGCATGTGTCTGCATCAATTTTATACAGGATAAATATACAAAATTCTGAATTGGACTTTTTGACTCAGAGCGCACTCACGGATGGGATAGGGGAGACGATACAAATGACCGAATCCTAAGCTATACTTAGGCTGGGTGATTTGAAAACCCTTAATACCCCTCGTAACCCTTTCATTTATATGGAGGGCCAATACTGAATTCGTTTATGAAAACATCCCTATAGGGCCGGTAGAACCAGATGGTGTCCAAAAATTATTGATATTCGGTAGAATTTGATTGAGGTCCGATGAGGAGGCTCCAAACCATAGGGCCAATTCTGCAAAGTATTCATCGCAGGAAGTAGTAGGAATCAGTCTTCCGTTGCCTCCATTATTACCGACTTCCAAGGGATTGCCTACATATAAATCCGGATAGGTTCCATAGATTTTTTGACCTGTAATCCCGCCTCCGAAAACAAGTGCGTGTCCACCCCAACCATGATCAGAGCCATCACCATTCGATACCAATGTCCTGGCAAAATCCGATACCGTAAACCCGAGTACATCATTTTCTACGCCCAATTCGACCATACAATTATAAAAGGCATGGAGTGCTTCGTCTAATTCAGACATCAGGGCGGCATGTTCCAATAGCATATTATTATGCGTATCGTATCCACCCATATCCACATAGAATGTTTGGTTACTGACATCCAAAACGCTACGGGCTGCAATTGTTTTTGCTACCATTTCTAAGCGTTCCCCAAATTTTGTACTTGGAAAAACGGTTGTGAAAGGAGTACCACTGGCTATCGCAGAACCGAACTGAATGGAATTACCTGCTGAACCACGGACCGAACTGGCATAGGCTTGCTCCAGGACATTTTGGTATGTATCATCTAAAATATTATCAAGCGTTTGGCGCTTCATCGTATTATAGAAATTATTGTTGGTTGAGCCATTCACCTGGACACTTCCCGTTCCTTTTCTTTCAATAGCATACTCCCGAACATTCACTCCTTGCTGGAAAACATTGATTCCATTCAGGGAAATATTCATTGAAATATCTTGGTTGGTATTATTTGAATAAAGAATATCTGCCAGTCTTCCTCCCCATCCCAAGGCATCCCTGTCTTGCGGTACTGAGGTCTGCCAATGCGTGTTTTGATCGGAATGGGAAAATAATCCAATCGGAAGATTCTGTTCCGCATTGTAGGTTGCTAGGGTTGTCGGTTCGACCAGCGTACCGACATTGGCAACAAATGCAAGATTGCCGGATTCGAACATAGATTGGATATTCGGTAAGTTGGGGTGTAAACCATAATCCTTTCCGTCCGATACAATCGGATTGATTGGAAGAATATCGGCCTGGGGGATAGCCATATTTGTTCTTCTTGCTGCATAATCATTATACTCGGAGGTCCCGCGGGGAATCAACATGTTATAACTATCATTGCCACCGGAAAGCATTATACAAACCAAAGCCTTATATCCGGAGGAAGCCGAATTGGAAAAAGTAGGTCGGTTAGCTACAGCTGCTGCATTCAGAAGACCTAAGTTTGTAATACTTGACAAAAGAGGCGTTAGACTAAGGGAAGCACAACCCAAACCAGCTAATTTCCCTAAAAAATCCCTTCTATTATGATTGTGTTTTCCCATTTTAATTCGTTCTAATTAGATTATTTCAAAATCACATAATTGGGAGAAATCATGATATAATACAATACATCTTCCACGATTTCCAAATCATCCAAGTTTGTACCGTCGGCTAAGTTTTGGTTTATATTATCTTCTATGTGTGCTTTTGTGGATGCACTCAACTGCCCCCTGCATAAATATAAATCCAAGTGGTCAATCAGGGCTGTGATTCCGTTGTTCACATAAATTGTCACAAGCGGTGAGAAATCCAAGGATGGAACATCAGCACTATTATTCACCACCCTAGGATTGCTTGGATTATCATTAATTCCTGTTTTATTCTTGAATGGCCGAATCTCTATCATATCCTCGACCATATTCAGGTAGTGGATACCGGAAGTCGAATGTAATAATTGGAATTCAGGCGACACCATATCATTGGGAGCTACAAAATTACTCTCGACAAAAAATGGAGAGAAAAAATTAAAGACAGTCGGGGAATAAAGGTAAGATTGTTCTACTCTGTCATATATTTCACCATAATCCCTGAACCAAAATCTTCCGGAGGGTGAGCTGATATCAAAGGCGTAGAATAAATTCATCACACGTTCTATGGGTTGTAATAACTTACCTGCTCTAGGGTCATCTATATATGCACAATCCCTGGCTTCCGGGTCGGTTAGGATTGTCCTTATGACTGCTTCCATATTTCCACGGGTACCATGACCATCATTATTAAATGCTGCTGCAACCCGATTCACATATTCTGGGCTAGGATTCGATTTTACTAATTGCTGAATGAGTCTGTATCCGATAAAAGGACCGACATTCGGATGGTTGAACAACCAATCTATTGCCATATTCACATCCTGCATTCCTGTTTGTCCTGCAGGAATAATGGTTCCATCCGGTAAGATTTTCGTTCCGGTACTATGGTATTCATCATACATCATCATTGGGACCGTCAAATCATAGTGTCCATAGTTCTTACTGAATACTAGGGGTTCTCCGGGGGTATATTGCGGATGGGAAACATAGTCATAGTCACCACCAGATAAACCTGTGAAAACCTTAGCCATTTCTTGTATGTCGCCTATATCGTAGGTCGGAATGGATTCGCCATTCTCATCCAATTTTCTACTACCGTCATTATTGAGTTCAAATAGGCCAATGGAAAATAATTGCATGATTTCACGGGCATAATTCTCATCGGGTAGGGTACCCTCAGTGGGATTAGCCTTTTCATTATTGAAATGACTCAGATATATCCCCATAATGGGATGCAATGATATGTTATAGAGTAAGTCCCTGAAATTCCCGAATGCTCCATTGTAGAGTACATCGTAATAACTCGTGATACCAAAACCTTTGTCGCCCAGGGTTCCATTAATGGAAATAACAAAAATCTGACTGTATGCGAAAGCTATTTTTTGACGTAGTGCATCATCATCCGTAAATGCTTTTTGGTAAAAGACGAAAGGAATATGTTCGTCTCTCCTAGAGGAATCGGCAGCTCCAAGACTATCGTGCATCATAGTGATGATTTCATCTTGGATATCTCTGTACGTTTGTTCATAATCCGCAGATGCGGTCATTGAGATTTGTTGGTCAAGCCAATCTTGAATCCCGATACTCATGACATTTTGAATATCGGCTTCGCTATATCCCAATTGTGCTTGTGCCAAGAAACGGGCAGCACCTGCCATATCAGGAAAGAAACCTGTACCATTCAGGGTGTGATTGGCTTCATCTGTACCTTCTTCAGCACTGGAGGTGACTGTTACACCAACGGTATTACCTTTGCCAAAATGGTCCTGATAGGTTTGTGCTTGTGTGCTAGGACTAATTCCCAGTGATAGCACAATCAATATTGTGGTTATTCTATTCATTTGAAAAGGCTTCGATTTCCCAAAGGACTAGCATTGGCAAATGCATCCAATGTAAGCCGTTTAGATGGGGGCCAAACCTAATGGTTTTGTGTCTGTAACAAGTAGATTTGATGTAAATATACGCAAATTTGCAATGGACCACATGACCATTCCTGCCAACATGCAGAACTTTCGGTAGGGGAGTAGGGGGGGAGTTCTTGATGTAATATAGATTGTTATCTGATGATTTGTCGCATGATTGATATCCCTTATGAATAAAGCCCTGGTATTTGGTTTTTAGCCTTCATCATCTTTTACCAATTCAACAATCTTTTTACTTTCCTTTTTGCATTTTTCAAGTAATGATAAATATGATTTAGCCTCATCAATGATCAGGGAAATATTCTTTTTGAATTCTGGAGATTGAAGCCTATCGAAGTCCTCGATCTGTTTGGTTCTTATATTTAGGATTCTATGAATTTCCTTATCGTAGGTTTCAACATAAATTTTATCATACAATTTTCCATTATATTCTGTTCTTTGGTAAACTGCATCGTATAGATTAAAAAGTTCCCGTTTCAAATCAGTACTGAATGAGCCGAATTCTCCTTGTGATACCAATGCCTTGAATGTGCCACTTACAGGAAAGAAGGTCGGACTTTTTCTTTGTCTATATAGAATATTACAGATAGAATCAGTTTTGAAGCTTTTGTTCTCCAAATTATTCATCATCACTTCTAACTCCTGTACTTTCAGATGCTGTTGGTCTATGATTCTATTGATATTTTTTAGGTTGTCCTCAATATCAATAATCAAGCTTTCTCTATATTCCCTGTGTTTTTTATTAGAGGCCAAATTTGAGGAAAAGGTATTTATACTAAATGCAATCAGGATTCCGATAGAGACGATAATAATCTCACCTATTGCATATTTCCAATTCAACTTTTTAGCCATTCAATTATTGTTTAATATTAAATCTCCCTGAATTCATCTTCTTACCGATACGACCTATTCATATACCGTATCAGTGGAGTGCAGGGTAAATATACAAAAATCTGAAAGGTCATTTTGTCGAATAACAGGAACCTAGCTGAACCATTGATGTGATTAATAATAGAGCTATATCCAGACTGATTTAGTATATGTCCTGAGGGGATAGGCAGCTTAGTCATTTAAGATTAGGTTCTTTTCCAAATTAAAGGATTTCCAAAGATTCCTTGGAATCAGTTCACAGGGACTATTAATGATCTCATCGGGCATATCCACGCAACTAACCAATCCCAGATGATTGGTGTAAGCAACAGATAAGAATTCTTTGAATTCTGTGTGATAAATTCTAGCATTCTTATTATGTATTGGAGCATTCTGAAGAATATTAGGATGGATTTGGCTATAATTTTCATATAGTGTTTTGACATCACTATATGTTATCCAATTCCTTATTCCATCCTCAGATGGAAAGATACTTCTGCTCTCTTTAGGATAAAGTAAACTTAAAAGTATTTCTTGTAACAACTTGTTGTCACTGATTAAATTATGATGTAATAGTGCTCGACCTAATTTGAAGCAAGGAAACAGTTGGGCGCATTCTGAAAAGAATATAATGAATAATAATATTCTGAATTCTTCGAATTGATGTGAATAGTAAATTTCCTGAAATTCTTTGCTAAGTCTATTGGTTGGCAATAGATTACTTTCCCTGAAATCTGATGATATGCTTCTACTGATTTTTTGAATCTCTTTTATCCTTGATTTATTATCATGGTCAGGATTAGTAAAATATAATTCAAGATTGATTGATGAGAATTTATCTTCAATGTAAGTGAGGTTGTTTTGTAGTTGTGGGATGATATCCTTTTGTAGAATTGATTCATTGAAAAGATGTAGGGTATTCCATTGTCCCATTCGTGTAATGATATATGATTGTTGAATATTTTAGGTAGGCTTAATTTTTTAGTTGATCAGAATGAAAGTCCAACAATTAGAGCGTATCCATACTGACACTTTGGACTCACATATCACTTACCAAATAATGCTTAGGAATATACCAATAATAACAGCAGAAAGGATAAACCCGACTAACATGAATATGCCTCTTAGAAAAGTGTTATTTATACTCGAGGGGTTCATCAAATTTTCTTCAAATAATGATATTTCAGGAGAATCCGGTAAATAATAGATAGACTTTTCCCTCATATTTGGTACTTTTCCCACTTCTAACTTACCAATTAATATCTGGTCATTCCCCTGATGAATTTGCCCGTCCGAACCTTTGAACGTATAGTAAAAACGGACAACAGGATTGTCATTAATCATCATGCCCGAATCCTCGTATTTGGAGATATGACCCATTGATTTCAGACCATAATACCGAAGTTTATGGATGTCTTTCTTCTTTCCACTGAGTTTTCCAAAGCCAAATAAGCGTAATATGAATAAATTAAAGAGTATCAATCCGATGAACCCAAGAAACATCCAATGAAGACCCATGTTGCTTAATAATTCTTCATATATAGGGATGTCAGACCAAATTAATGTCGTAGCCCTGTTCATGATTCTAAGGCATAGGTACAAATATAGTCCACCTATTGAGGTATAAAAAGCTATACTCATCCATTTGATGCCTACATTCAATCCTTTCATGGAAACAGGGCTTTTAAACTTGCTATCCCTATTTAGGAATATTTCAACCTCTTTTCCGGGTTCAAACCTTTTCAGGTTGGGTTTGCTGTCACCCAGCTTCACTTTTTCCTTAATCAACTCTCCTGAAAAATTAGGGAATTCTAATTCACATTCAAGCAATGGAATCCTCCCATTTTCAGACAATACCTTAACACCTACAATCTTTGCTTTCCTAACCAATCCACTTTGGGCCGAGAAATGTTGGTATCGCGTAAAGATTGAGTACAATGTAGCCTTTACATACAAGAAGAACCAGTACGATAGGATTAGTATGATTACCAATAAGGTTAGGATAATATTAGTCATTCTGCATCATCTTTTATAACTATGTTATCATCCTTATATGATTTAACATCCATAGTTAATGTCCTTACTCTAAATTCTTGGAATCAATATACAAAATTATGTAATACAAGTATCTTATTGAACGAGAGCGATTAATATTTTTGTTATAATGATTATTTTGATGAGATATGACATGCCTGCTGCCCGGATTAACAGATGTGAAAGAGATAAAATTAGACCGAAGTATTACATCTGTACACACATTTTGGTATCAGATTTAATCCAGAATTTAATTCTCATTCCATCAAATTGGGGATTTTCTTACAGCCAACAGGGCATCGTTGATGGTATTATTATCATAATCAAGGAAGAATCCGAGATGTTTGTATTATGATTGGACTGTTCTGGTATGGAATGGTTTTCTTTGGAAGAACAAGAAATAGCGAACGAAGTAAAATCAGTGAAAGTTGATTATTTTTATAAATTTAATTTCTCACCATTTT
>JAHDHL010000099.1 GCA_020631355.1 Saprospiraceae bacterium
AACATTAGCAAGTCGTTAACAAAGTCATTCACACCCCTTTTGGTAAAGTGTTCGTCTATACAAGTGTACAATCCATCATTTTAAACAAAACCATAAGCTATGTTTGACATCATTAAAATCATCATTATGTCCTTGTCAATTACAGGGGCTACCACAGGAGACATCATGGAGAAGCAGACCACACATCCTTACGAGGGCACCTGGGAATGGGAACAGTCCATTACCAAGGGCAGGGGCGGAGAAATCGTTCAGAATCCTGAATCCGAAAGTATGACAAAACAAATTGTGATTGGTGCGGATTATTCCGTTAAGGTCATTGAGAATGGTGAAGTCACTTGTGAGAGTACATTGATAGCTAGTAAGACCCATATGCCTAAGGGAGAATTAGAGGATTACTTCGAAAGTGATTGTATCAAGGGCTCTTTCGGTGTGATTGATGGTCAATTGAAGCAATATCAGTACTTGGGTTGTCCATCTACTACCACAACCTATTCAAGGGTTAAATAAGAAGTAATTGAATAATGATTCAAAAAGCCGCATACTCTGCTTGAGTATGCGGCTTTATTATTTCCAATGATAATCATTGGTTAAGGCTTAGAACAAATTCTTCAACTTATTGATGGCATCACCGGCATCACCCGGAATCATATTCGTAATCTGGTTCAGATCGAATGCATTATCCGCCTCATCCTTGGATTCGAAACGGTCCCTCAGACTATTGATGAAGTCAGGAGCAGTAGCTTCTGCTTCAGAGCGAGCTTCCTCTGCATTCATTCCCTTGTTTTGTAGGATATTCTGCAACTGTCCCTGAAGATTTTGGAAAAGACCATTATTCTGCATGCTGTCACCTCCCTTGGAAAACAAATCCGTAATCTGGCTCAAACCTCCCTGAGCGATTTGATTCTGAACGATTTGCATCAAAGCATTACTGCCCTCCGCAGCTGCTTCTTCTGTTTCCTTTTGTCCAAGGCTATTATTGAACATTTTCTCTGTCAACTGCTGTACAGCTAAATTCTTTAATTGGTCAAACATTAGATTTTCTATTTAAGAAGTTATGGTGGGAAAATCCCTTACACTAATTCTGACGCATACTTGCGAATGCGTCACGGTTTTCTATTATGGAAGTACATTATATCTGCAAATGTTCATCCATCATCACTAATATCCGATTTGATTTTGGAATTTTTCCCAAAAACCGAACCCGATTCAGTGCTTAGTATCATTAAATGCAAATCCTTGGATTTTATCCGCCCTATTATTGTTTCCCGCCAATCTGATTAGGGCTTGTATTAAACCATCATTAGGCCGAACGGCCATTTGCTTGCAAATTTACCTTTGAATATCAAACATCACAACATGTATAGAATCATATTCATTGGTTGGTTACTCGGTACTTCGGCATTACATGCACAGCAAACCGAAATCCCTAAGTCCCCCAATAGTCATCAGAATAATCATTGTGAAGCAACTACGAATAAGATGATGCGACACTTCGGGTCAAAGGATTGGTTTCCACTCTCATACAGCCAACAGAAGATGAATGAGTGGCAAGACTCGTGCGGCCTGACAGAACCCATATACCGTTTAAGAATGTTATTGAACATCAGGCAAAGTGAACCGATAGATGACTTATATGATGAGTACCATCCGATATTCTCCAAGCAATACCAGCATAAGATGGGCAAGTCCCGAACATCTGACGACATTCCTACACATCAGGTCTTCGATTCCTTGACCCAGCGATTCGCCCAAAAATTATTGGACGTCATGAATGACCTCTCCTATAAGGAGAAAATCATCTGCTCATTTTATAGCAACGATTGGGAGGCATACCAAAAGGCATTAGAGGATTATGAGGAATATCAAATCAAATTGGTAGAGTTGGAAAAAGTCCCACAGAAATGCAGGAATCGGGATCAATTCGGTGTTTTGTATTTGGTCAGGATTTCAGGTGAGGCGGGATATGCATCCTACTTCGGTAAGATGCGGGCCTATCATCCCCATGCAGCCATTTTCAATCTGAATGTTGGAATAGATTATCACAATATAAAAGTACATGCCAAATTCGGATATCAGGTTTCCAACCTCAGTAGCAGTATCCCTGTGGAATATGATGGCCAATCTATTGATATCAAGACACATTCGGTGATGCATAGCGGAGCAGAAATCATTTTTCCGATACATAGAAAAACAGATCGGTTTGTGCTATATGCTTCCTTGGGTGGGGCCAAATCCCAATACATTTCCCAACCCTACTTCGAACATCCCGAGGAAAAAACCAAGAATGAATTCCTAACGGGTTATCTGCTACACACTGGTTTGGTTTTCAATTTCGAAACCGAAAGGTGTTTCAATTATGGCTTCACGGTTCGCTATGGTTACCAGAATTTCAAACCCTCCGTCGATGTCCTCCAAGACAATCTGGATGGGCATGCACTTTCCATTGGATTCATTATTGGAATGAATAATCGGTCGGATTTTCTTTTGTGATGTGGTGCTTTCCTAAGTGTGGCTTAGGATTGGGCGGAGTCCATATTAAAAATATGTCAGGCTTTTAGGAAGTGAGTTCCCATCTATATTGGACACTTATCACAATAAAGTGTAAGGATTTAAAAAAGACAATCCGTTAGGAAGTGCAGTAGAACAATTTGGGTTTCAATCCTATCTGTAGTGGACATTTACCTCCAAGTAGAGGATGC
>JAHDHL010000100.1 GCA_020631355.1 Saprospiraceae bacterium
CCCAAACCCCAAACCCCAAACCCCAAACCCCAATCCAAAATTCTATGTGTTTCAAATAGATACATACGGTCAATTAGAGTTTATCCATGTAATAAGTAGGATCGGGTACATCAATTTTGAGTCCCTTTCTCTTTCTGATTGTGGAAACGATCTTTCCGAGTTTGCATTCTTTATTGTTGTATTCTCCATCAATAACATCATAGTGATCGAAGACCATATTAGGGAAAGCCTGTCCTCCAGTCTTTTCTCTGAGGAATCCAGTGAATCCGAAAGATTCAGCGACGGGTAAGTAGACCTTCATGATGGTCAAAGGTGTTCCTTCAACTTGGACTTCATCCTCAACACTGGCTCTTCGAGAGGCAACACAACCATAAATGGTTCCGACATGGTCATTAGGAGTGGTGATCTCAACCAAGAAAACTGGTTCTTGGAGAGAAGGTTTGGCCAACAATTCAGTAGCGTAGAGCACTCTTCGTGTGGCGGGGGAAATCTGACCACCTCCTCTATGGATGGAATCATTATGCAAGTGAGTATCAGCAACATTGAATCTAACTCCTCTCAAAGATTCTTCACACAAGACACCAGCCTTGGTAACTTGTTCGAATCCGGAGACCATATGTTCTTTGATTTCGTTCATGAACTGGCATCCAGTGGTGATGTCGACAATCAGGTTAGGACCTTCTCCCTCGGGTCCGAAGGCCCAGAGCTTGTTGGCCTCACTCTTGTCCCAGTCCCACTTATCGTACAAGATCTTAGTTCTCTGCTTAGCATCTCTGTATGGGATTTGACCTTCCTCGATGGCAATGGACAGTTCTTCTTCAATAGGTTCAGCGGAGCAGGTAAGTCGGTTATGGTTATTGGAAGACTTAGACATGGCAGTCTTGGACTCTTCAGTAACAGTTTCTCTGTATGACACAATAGGGTCAGACTTGATGATCTCAATTTGAGCGTATTCATTAATGAGATCGTTAATACAAATCTCAACGTGCAACTCTCCGGATCCAGCAATAATGTTTTCTCCAGTTTCCTCGTTGTTGATACATAAGACCAAAGGATCGGACTTGGCCAATCGGTTCATTCCTTGGATCAATTTGGGGAGTTCGGCCTGATTCTTGGGTTTAATAGCAACTCTGACAACAGGAGACACTGAGTATTTCATGACTCGGATGTTGTGAGCAACTTCAGAAGAAGAGATAGTTCCGGTTTTGGTGAGGAATTGATCAACTCCAACCAAAGCAACAGTGTTTCCGCAAGGAACATTGTCAACGGCTTCAGTCTTTCTACCCATCATAAGAACGGTTCTCTGGATAGTCTTAATGTAAAGGTCTCCCTTTTTGCCAGGTTCGTATCCTGGTCCCATGATTCGGACTTTCTGTCCCATGGAAATAGTTCCGGAGAACACTCTTCCGAAAGCATAGAATCTTCCCTTATCAGAGGTGGGCACCATTTTTGAAACGTACATCATCAAAGGTCCATCTTTATCACAGTTCTTCATAGCAATGGCACACTCGTCATCCTTGGGACCTTCATACAAGTAACTGTATCTGTAAGACTGGGCAGTCTTAGGAGAAGGGAGATGCAACACCATCATTTCCAAAAGAGTATCAGCAGCATCAATCCATTTCTGCATAATGCACTTCAACAATTTCTTAGTTTGGAGAGCAGATTCCTGTTTGTTGAGTTCGATGTTCAGAACCTTCAACATTTTCTGAATAGCAGGTTGGTCCATGGCCATGCACACTTTGGCCAACTTAACAATTGGGGCCATAATGAAGAAGACGAATCCTCTTTGAATGGGCTTTCCTTCTCGGGAAACTCCTTCACTTCTCCACATTCTCTTGGCAGGGTCATAGTAGTTTTCTCCCCATAACTTGTCCATCATCTTATCATAAGGGATTTTGAATTTGTCAGAGTAAATCTGAGCAAATCGTTTGAGAGTGAAACCCCAGGCATCCTTTCCGGATCCAAAGGCGACATTTCCAGTAGTAGGGGACAATTTGCAGTCACCCATATCATCCTGAGAGTAGGTGTCAATAACAACATTAACGTTATCAATAACTCTGAGGAAGCTCTTGTAAATGAGTTCTCCATCCAATTCCAACTCGAGGATTGCTCTATCAACTTTGTTAACCATAAGAACAGGCCTAATCTTCTCTTGCATGGCTTGTCTTAAGACAGTCTCGGTCTGCACACAGACTCCTTCAATACAGTCAACAACAACCAAGGCACCATCAGTTACTCTCAGAGCTGCGGTAACTTCTGAAGAAAAATCAACGTGACCAGGAGAGTCGATCAGGTTGAACAAGTGACCAGCATCTTTGTACTTGAAGTACAGGGAGACTCCAGTGGATTTGATAGTGATTCCTCTTTCTTTCTCATCTTCTCGAGTATCCATATACCGCTCATCTCCGGCAGCCTTGGTGGCAATGATTCCGGCTCTGGCGATCAGAGAGTCAGTCAAAGTTGACTTTCCGTGGTCGACGTGGGCAATAACCGACATATTTCGGATTTTGCTGGCATCGTCCATAATTTTTCTGATTTGATCGATAGTAAAGTTTACCATTGGTTTATAACTTTTCAGAGCTTTATTGCCTCGTTCTTTTATTTGGGGTTTAATTCAGCCTGGCAGTTGGAGGCAATTTAAATTTTTTTCAAAGTCTTTGATATTTTGGGGTTTGGGTTTTGGGGTTT
>JAHDHL010000026.1 GCA_020631355.1 Saprospiraceae bacterium
TTCGAAGACTTGGATGAACAAGGTGAAGAAGAACTTTTTGAAGCCAAACTCCTTATCCTTGGTGATGGAGAATCTGGAAAAACCACCCTTGCTAGAAAACTGGAAAACAGGAATGCAGAAATGCCAAAGAGAGAAACAGAAAGAACGGAGGGCATTGACATTCATAAATTACCCATAAAAAATATTATTCCTAATAAAAAGGATTTCCAGATGAATGTCTGGGATTTTGGTGGACAGGAAATCTACCATGCTACCCACCAATTTTTCCTGACCAAAAGGAGTCTTTATATTTTAGTGAATAATACCCGCTCCAATTTAACGGATTTTAATGATTGGTTACAACGGATAGCCTTATTGTCCGATAATAGTCCAGTAATTATTGTGCAAAATCAGATTTCTGATTCCGAAACGGCCTTGGATTTAAGGGGATTACAATCACAGTTTTCAAATATCCTTGGGGTTTTCGACGTGGATTTATCCAACATGGATGATGGGCGTTTTGATAAGTTGGAAAAAGCCATTCACTTCCATATCCAACAACTTGATCATGTAGGAAGCCCCTTACCTAAAAAATGGGTTGCCATTCGTGATGCTTTGGGAGAGATAGAAAAGACAGAACCTGTAATTGATTTAAAAGGATTAAAAACCGTATCCGAACAAAATGAAATTACGGAAAAGGATGCCATCAAACGAATGAGTCAGCTATTCCATGACTTGGGTGTATTTCTTCACTTCCAGGATGATTCTGTATTGCGAAGATTGGTTATCCTAAAAAATAATTGGGCTACCAAAGGAGTATATAAAATACTGGACGATAAAAACATCCAGCAACAAAAAGGACATTTCACCCATCAGGAAATTGAAGTATTATTAGATGGTACAGAATATGATGACCAACAGGATGAATTAATTTCCTTGATGAAAAAATTCGAATTGTGTTATGAAATTCCGAATAAACCCAAGCAGTTTGTTTCACCACAACTATTAAGTAAGGAAAAACCCATTTATGATTGGAATAATTCAGAAAATCTAATTCTCTTTTATAAATATGAATTCATGCCGAAAGGGCTGCTGGCCCGATTGATGGTCAGGATGTTCAGGTACATTAAGAATATTGACTCCATGGCTTGGAGAATGGGTTGTATCTTTCATTTAGGCAACACGGATGCACAGGTCATCGAAACCTACGGGAATAAAAGGATAGAAATTCGAATCAAGGGTTCTGATTGTAAGGCATTGGCAACGATTGTTACCCAAGAAATAGACAAGCTGAATGATACATTCGAAAACATTAAGGTTGACCGAATGATTCCTTGCAATTGCTATGATTGTTCCAAGGATAAGCAACCCCATTATTTCAAGTATCAGGATTTGAATAATCGTTTATATGGTCTAAAAAGAAAAAAGACCATGGAATGCGTCAAGAGTACGGACGATGTGGATATCAGGGAATTATTAGAGGGCATTTTTGAAAAAAGAAATCAGGATGATGTCCTACAAATAGAAGACCGTATTGTTTCCGGAGATTTATCCAAAGCCATTGACATGGCGATAGAAATAAATATATCCGGTGCTGTCCAACTCAAAACCCGACTGAATCAACTAGAGGAAAAGAAAAACAATGGTATTATTAGTGGGGAAAATGCTAATTTAGAATTCAATACCATCAACTACGATTTCCAGAAAATCCTAGAAACATACAAAAAACACAGTTAATCCATGAAGGATCATTATTGCTCGAACTGTCATCATCCCTTACCCGAAAAACAGCCTTTTTGTGGCCAATGCGGACAAAAAGCAATACGAACCAAACCCCGCATCTTGGACTTGGCCAAGGAATTATCTTCTCAGATTTTCAATCTGGAATCCAAGAATATCAAAACACCATTCCTATTATTCAAACCCGGATTCCTTACCATGGAATTCTTCAAGGGAAGACGACAGAGATATACTCATCCCTCCCGTTTATTATTCATCACCTTATTGATTTATTTATCCACTTTCTTATTTTTCAACAAGGAGGATATTCAGAGTACTTATGATACCCAATTATTAGAATTAGAGCACTATCATAATTTCATTTATCACCAAGAAGATAGTCTACAACAATTCCTAACAGAGAAATATCCGAATCAGGAAATGGATGGAATTGTGGATACGCTTGGATTATTTGCAGAAGAACACTTACAGGATATCAATATTCTTTCAGGTGCACACAGTCGAGTGAAACCTAAGGATTTCCTAACACTCACTGATGAGGAAATTTTCGAAAAATATGAAATCAACGGATTCGTAAATCAAATAATTTATAAACAATTCAAAAGGATACATCAATCACCAGGGGATTATGTCAATTTTTTATTCAATAATATTTCTTGGTCCATATTATTTTCCATTCCCTTACTTGCGTGTATTCTAACGGTGTTATATTATAGGAATAATAGGTATTATGTAGAGCACCTTGTATTCATGATGCATCTCGGAACCTTTATTTTCCTGATTGGTATTTTTTCGAATATATTGGAATATTATTTTACCAATGCGCTCTTTTATGTACTTCCTTATTCCATTGGAGGCATCTGGCTTTTTCCTGCCATGAAAAAATACTATGAACAAAGTTATCCCAAGACCCTATTGAAATACGGACTATTTATTTCATCAAGTATTATCATACTTTCTCTCATGCTGATACTTACTATCATCGCCGTATTGATTTTATTTTAGTATCATTTCTTTCATGAAGACTTTTTCATCCATTGTAATCCTTGGGATATACAATCCTTTGGATAATGAGGATATATCAGCATCCATTCCCAAACAAAACATCCTGAATACAAACAGATGTATCCAGGATGTCCCATTCATTATGACTGAATCATATTATCTACCCAAATGAACCAACAACACCGAGATATCACTCGGGCTCACTCCGGAAATCCTACTGGCTTGTCCGATGGTCATGGGTTTCATTTGTGTCAATTTTTCTCTGGCCTCGGCCGATAAGGCCGTAAGGGATTCATAATCGAAGGTATCATGCAAACGTACGGACTCCAATCGATTCATTTTTTCTACCATATCCCTTTCCTTACGGATATATCCTTCGTATTTCATTCCGATTTCTGCGGAAGTAACGAACTCAGGGTCCTGTTGGTCCAAGAAAGCCTTGAGGTCCGGTAATACCTCGGATAATTCATCCAAGTTGATACCCGGACGCAATAAGATTTTTTCCAGTTTCATCCCCTGACGGAGTGGAGCCGAACCCTTGCGTTCCAGATAACCATTCATATCATCCTTGGAAACACTCATATTGCGAATGAATTGCTGGACTTCGAGAATCTTTCGATTCTTTTCCTCCACCCTACTCATTCGTTCATCCAGATAATCCATCCCCAATCCCTTGGCCAATGGAGTCAGGCGCAAATCCGCATTGTCCTGACGCAATAGGATACGATATTCGGCTCTGGAGGTAAACATTCGGTAGGGTTCCTTGGTCCCCTTATTCACCAAATCATCAATCAACACACCGATATAAGAATCCGAACGCTTCAGGATAAAGGGTTCTTCCTCCTTGATTTTCAAATGTGCATTGATACCGGCCATCAATCCTTGCGAACCGGCCTCCTCATATCCTGTCGTACCATTGATTTGTCCGGCAAAGAATAGATTCTTCACCAAATGGGTCTCAAGATTCAATTTCAATTGGGTAGGCGGAAAGAAATCATATTCAATCGCATATCCCGGACGGAACATCTTTGCTTCCTCAAAACCAGGAATCAGGCGCATAGCCTTATATTGTACTTCTTCCGGAAGTGAGGACGAGAATCCATTCACATATATTTCCACGGTATTCCACCCCTCAGGTTCGACAAACAACTGATGCCTATCCTTATCTGCAAAACGATCAATCTTATCCTCTATCGAGGGACAATACCTTGGTCCCAAGCCACGAATACGACCATTGAACAAAGGTGAACGGTCGAATCCTCCCTTGAGTATTTCGTGAACCTTACTATTGGTATAGGTAATATGGCAAGGACGCTGCTTCGCCAATCTAGGTGTATCCGTGAATGAGAACTTGCCAGGTTCCTCGTCTCCGGGCTGGATTTCCATCTTATCCCAATCCAATGAACGACCATCCACCCTTGGAGGCGTACCAGTCTTCATTCTTCCGGATTCGAAGCCCAGACTTTCCAATTGGGCCGTAATGCCCGTTGCTGCCTTTTCTCCTGCACGGCCACCTCCGAACTGCTTATCACCAATGTGTATCAGACCATTGAGGAATGTGCCATTCGTCAGGATGACGGTCTTGGATGCGATTTCCAATCCTAATCCAGTATGTACCCCCTTGGCCATTCCATCCTTAACGATGATACCCGTAACCATCTCCTGCCAAAAGTCGATATTGGGATGTGCTTCCAGCATTTCCCTCCATTTACCGGCAAAGAGCATCCTATCACTCTGAGCCCTTGGACTCCACATGGCAGGCCCCTTGGACTTATTCAATAATCGGAACTGAATCATGGTATGATCCGTAACGATTCCTGAATATCCTCCCAAGGCATCTATCTCCCTTACAATCTGCCCTTTGGCTACTCCTCCCATTGCAGGATTACAGGACATCTGTGCTATGGTGTTCATATTCATAGTGGCCAATAGGACCTTGGAACCCATATTCGCTGCAGCAACTGCTGCTTCACAACCTGCATGGCCCGCTCCAACTACTATGACATCGTACTCTGGAAACATTCGATTGAATTATGAATGAATAATTGTTAATGAAAAATGACCTATTCTACGAATTGTTCACTTTACATCATCCATTACCGTTTGATGGTACAAAATTACGGATAAATCAACGAAAAAACATGCGAATGGGTTCCCTGCTTATTTCTGTGCTTTGGAAACCAGATAAAGTGCTACCCCAAGGAATAAAAACGATGGTATCCAAACGGATAGCATCGGAGGTAGGCCTCCATTGATACTGAGTGTGGTACTGAATTGGAATAGGAAGATATACAATGAACCCAGTCCGACTCCTAGGGCAAGGTGCAGACCTGTTCCTCCCCTCACCTTTCTTGAGGAAAGTGACATGCCCAATATCGTTAGGATATAAACCATGAATGGTTGTGCATAACGGCGATGGAGTTCTACCTCGTATAACTCCGTCCCTCCTGCTCCCCTTGATTTCTTACGATTAATGAAATAGGTCAGTTCCGACGATGTCATTGCATCCTTTGCATTATCATAGGCGATGAAATCATCGGGAAGTAGATTCAATAAGGTGTCGAATTTTTCACCCTCCACCACAGTTTCCTTGAGACCATCGAATGTCCTTTGGTAGAATTTATTAACAGACCATTCCTTTCCGTCCTCATTTCCTGTACACCTGATATTATCAGCAGAGAGTATGGATATCAATTCCCCATCCTTGAAGTTTTCTATCATGACCTCCTTGGCTGTAGAATCCCGCTTGACGTATCGCTTGATATAAATCTTGGATTCAGGAGAGATAAACAAATGGACATTCCTTGTTTTTCCCATATCATTATGGGAATAGAGATAATTGTTTTCGAAGTCTGTTTTTTCCTTGTTACCCAATGGAATGATGAATGCATTCAACAATAGATGTATCAATACCAAAACTGTGGAAGCAAAGAGATAAGGCCGCATGAGTCTGAAGTAACTCGACCCCGAATTCAGGATGGCAATGATTTCGGAGTTGTATGCCATTCTTGATGTAAAGAAAATCACAGCCATCAATGAGAACAATGGCCACAACAAACCACTGATATAAGGAAAGAAAAATAAGTAGTACTGACCAATGATTTTGGTAATGGGAGCCTTGGATTTTAAAAAATCGTCAATGTGGTCAGAAAAGTCAATGACTCCTGCCAGCATACATACAATCAATACAATGAAGAAAAATGTATTGAGGTACTTCTTAACGATATATCTATCCAACTTCGAAAGCATAAGACAAATGTACCTTAAAGTAACGAAAATCAAAGGGTCTTATTCCATTGGTTAAGGCTGCTCATTGGTCACTTATTGTAAAAAAGACAATATCTTTTGAAAAAAGTGAATTTTAAAGTGTTAAAGTTTTGAGTCGAAAACTTAAACAAAAGTAGCCTATCCTAGAGCTAGGCACAAAATCCAAATTGTTCATCAAAACAATAATGTTTTAAAATAATTACAAAAGTAGACAATAATTCTAAAAAAAACTTAAAAACAAAATATTGTTTCAATAATAACAGTAGTAATTCTAACAACCATGTACTAACAACTGTTTGTATCACATTCAAAAACAACAAGTTAGCCTTGGAGGTGATTTCAAAAAATTGCCAAAAGGACTTGGTGTTTTAACTACAATATCTATATATTTGAGTATCGTAATCAACAAGATTACATTTTAAAGAGTAATAATTTGGTTTTATTTGGTTAGGGCTGAGGTAGTGTTGGGCAAACACTACCTCTTTTTTTATGCTAATTTCTTTCGGATTTCACCATTGGCCAGCCTGTTTTCATCCTATTCCTAATCCTACTGGCATGATGTATTGTTTCAGGAAACTTATTTTGTGTATAAGAGTGGTGCAGTACTTTGTCGAATGCATCCCTATGGATGATATCCGAATGAGAATCGGTGTCTGATGGGAGTGTATCTGAAGTTTGGGGTATGGATTTTAATTGCCAACCTACAAGGGCTGCAAAGACAACGAATAATAAAGGTTTCATCTTTAATGTATTGAGAGTGATGTGCCGATTTTATCACCTCTCTGTTCTCGGATGGTAGTTATCTTGGAGGCATATCCATTACATTCAGGGTGGCAATGATTGGTAACCAATCGAAACATCCAATTGTATGGGTGAAAAAGGTAGTGGGGTTTGATTGGAGTGTTGTTGTAATGATGACATTGGATTCAAGTTTTATCGTTTTTCAAATGGCTAATTGGGGTGTTATTTTTCATGGATTACACCCTACAGTTCAATCCCTTTCGGATTTGTTACCCCATCCTCGGATTTTTTTAAATAAAAAATGTCCTGCTTGGTTATCACACCAGGCAGGACATTCTATTATCCATCTCATCAATGGTTGTCTTATCCGCAACTCATGACAGCAGGTTCGCTATAAGAATCCTGACGTGTCAGTTTCTGTTTGATGGCATTCATCTGATCATACATGCCCCATTTTTCATACGTCGTCATCATATTCAACTGTACGAAATACCTTTCCTGTTCGGAAATCTGGGGTAATTCCAATGCTCTCTTATAATTGTCTATCGCCAACTGGTAGGCCAAATCACTTTCTTCAGCATAGGCTTTTCCGGTATAGGCCCTACCCTTTCCGTGGTACAATTCCACTTCAATGACCATTCCTTCACGGCTCGCCAATGCAATTGCATCATCATAATCCTTGATAGCTGTTATCCAGTTTTCACCACGAAGATTCGCATGGCCTTTCTTTTTGTAATAGCAGATTTTTCCGGGATTCAGGGATATTGCCGCACCATAATCCAAGGAAGCCTTTCCGAATGCTTCGACCATACTGAATGCATCACCTCTCGCAATGTACACTTCCTCGTGCTGGTTATCTATGCCAATGGCATCGGTATAATACCTTATGGCCCTAGCATAATCCCCTTTCTCGTACTTACACCTACCAAGGTAATACAAGGGTTGCCAATTACGGGAATCACGTTCTTTCAACTGATTGAAATCTCCCTCTGCCGAAGTCAGGTATTCACCACCAAGTGCCAGATAACATTCTCCTCTTTTCCTATAATAGTCCATTGGCACTTCCTGTCGGGTCGTCACTTTGATTTGGATAGCAAATGTGAACGAGTTGGATGCTTCCCAGAACAATAGGGACGTTTTCTGAATCTTACCCAATTCATAATAACGATCAGGATCATTTCCGCTCAGGTTAATGGCTTTCTGATAATCCTGCATTGCCAAGTCATTCTTTCCTAAGTCGGAATGCAACCTGGCCCTATTCTCAAATAATAGGTCGTTAGGATCCAGTTCTATTCCCTCATCATAAAAACCAAGGGCCCCATAGGGATCATCCAATTCGGACTTGGCCAATCCCAAATCATTATACAACATACCGATACCTTTGAAATCAGGGTCATTGGCAGCCACCCTCAATGCCTCACCCAAATGAACCGATGCATTCGCATAATCCCTTTGGTCCAGATACATTCGTCCTCTTTGATAATGTGCATCCGTAAATCCCGGTTTGATTCTCACAGCCATATCAAAATCATAAATGGCTTCGTCATACTTTCCGAATATGGATCTTGACTTACCTCTCAGATTGTATAATTCGGCATCATTGGGACTCAATGCAACAGCCCTGTCCAAATCCTTGATGGCACTTCTGTGTTCTCCCACCTGAGTCAGGGCTATGGCTCTTAGCTTCAACGCTTTCCAATCATTAGGATTCAATTGGATACAATAATCCAAATGCTGGATGGATTTTCTCCACTGACCATTATATCCCAAGGCACGACCATACATTCTCTGGAAATCAGCCTCATCCGCATCTCTCATGGCGTTCTTGGATTTCTCCAAGGCCTTTTCATAATCCCCTGCATCCAAATACACCTTAGCCGCATTCACAGAAGCATAACTATGTACCAGTCCTAATTCCTCCGCTCGATTCAAGAACATCATGGCCTCACCCAAATGACTATTCTCATGTAATATCCTTGCCTTGAGTGCATATGCTTCCCCCATTGCAGGATCCAATCCGATTGCAATATCCAAATTGGCCTTGCATTCCTGTGGATCATAAATTTCCAATTGGTAACAGACTTCCGCATAATAGTATCTTATTTCAGCTACATCAGGATACTGAGCTACTAAATTCAATAACTTATCGGCAGCCTGTTCTTTCTGGCCTAACCTGTACAGATACCATCCATACCTACTTTCAACCATCGGATGACCGGGATAGTATTCTGCCATAGACCTGAAAATATCACCTGCCATTGTTCTTTGCCCCAATTCCAAGTGAGATAATCCTTTCAGTGTACTGGCTTCAATGTGCATTGGATATTCTGACAACACCAAACTACATTCCCCTAATGCATCCCGGAAATCCCCTTGTCTATAGTGGACCCTTGCACGCTGTAATCTTATCTGATGAAGTAACGTATCGTTGGAAGTATGTATGGACTCTGCCCAATCCGCCTTATCCAAGGCATCAGACCAACGCCCCTCCTTAGCTGCCATTAGACTTTCCAGCCAATGTATCTCCGTAGGATTGTATCCATTTTCTCTTAGATATTGAATCTGCTTTCTCGCTGCATCTGTATAGTTCAATTGGATTTGGCAAAAGGTTCTATGGCGTTGGGCATCCAATTGTTCTTCCGGATTGCTTACCTGTCCCAGATAATTCAGGGCTTGTGCATATTCACCCTTTTTCATGAGGACCTCTCCCATTATGAAAGTGTAATCCACGCTCTTGGATTTCATTCGTTCAATGGCATTCAATTCCTTTTCTACCTCATTGTACTTTCCCATCCGAAGAAGAATCTTGGCTTTCTCCAACCTGATTTCCGCACCATCCTTTACCTGAATCGCCTTATCCAAATAGGTAATGGCCTCATCGAGTTGGTTGGCGTTCCTGTAAGCCAACGCCAAGTCGTGTGCATACCAATATTGCGTAGCCGGATGTAATTGCCCCCATTGTGGAGCTACGAGAGACATTGCTTTTTCCATATCGGAAAGGGCCAATGTTTTCTTATTCATCTCTGTCCGGCATGCTCCTCTACGAACGTAAGCCTCATGGTCTGATGGCATATGCGTCAGCACTATGGAATACTGTTCCTCAGCAGTTTCATACTTCCCCAATGATTGGGCACAAACCCCTATATTAAAATATGAATTGATACAATTGCTTCCCATTTCATCATTGACATCCAATGTCGAGGGACATAGCTCCACCGCCTTTGCATAAGCCTTGACTGCGTTCAGGAAATCTTCCTTGGACTGGTAAGTCTTACCGGTAGTGTACCACTTGCTGATTTCGGATGATTGGGAAAACACCCCAATAGGCACAAACATCCAAAATGCGATTAGAAGGATAAGTTTTCTCATAACTTCCATTTTAATCGGAAAGATGCAGTATGTTAGATATGATTGCTAATCCAAGGGTTGTATGGAGGCGCAGGCATGAGTATCCGTGCAGATACCTTGTTACATCTTTCTCAAAATATCAAATCCAACTTTGGAAAGAGCAATAACATTGCCAAAACATATAAATTATTATAATTCGTAAGGAAGTTGGGGAGCGTTAATCTTCATTTAACAATTCACCACAATATTTACAGTATTCCGCATCATCATCATGCCCCTCTTTTGCACAGGCACGACAGACTTGTGTATTGAGCTGTGGTGTCGGATTCACCAATTCGGCCGAAACGATTCCCGTAGGTACAGCAATCACCACATATCCCATAATCATGAGGACAGCAGCCAAGAATTGTCCCATGGGTGTAATCGGACTGATATCCCCATATCCTACGGTTGTGATGGTCACAATGGCCCAATAGATACTAATGGGAATATTTGCAAATGATTCATTCTGGTCACCCTCAATAACATACATCAAAGAACCGACAATCATGACAACGACCAAAACAAAGAAAAGGAATACAAAAATCTTCTGTCTACTCTTTCTTAATGAGATAAGGATGATATTACCCTGTCGGGTATAATTGGCCAATCGGAAAATACGGAAAACCCTCAACAGCCTCAAGGAACGGATGATAACCAAGGAATGCGGATTCGCACTTACGATGAACATTCCTATATAAGCAGGTAAAATGGCCAGTAAATCTATGATTCCATAAAAGCTGAATGCATATTTCCAGGGTTTGGCAATACAATACAACCTCAATATGTACTCAATTGTGAATATAATGGTGAAGATCCATTCTATAATCAGGAATAGTTGTCCGTAACGCTCACTCAGCGGCTCGATGCTTTCCAGCATCACCACAACCACACTTGCGACAATCATCGTAAAAAGAGCGATGTCGAAGAACTTACCTGCCGGCGTATCCGCTTCGTGCATTATTTCATGCAATCTGTTCTGGAGTGGATTCAGTGATATCAATTTTGGCTCAAGTATTATTTAATGAATAAGCTATGATGGTCAGAACAATAGAAAGTTATGTGTGTTGAAGAATCTGAATAGCTGAAATTATACAAAATTAGGTTTATTTGCGATGAATGGTACTTTGGGAGTACAATATTAAGGGAAAGTACGTTATAAGTGCAAGTTCAATATTGGATTATATTTGTTGTATGAATCGGATCAAAAGTTGGCGAACAGGAATTCCTGTCATTATACTTGTATGTAACTTACTTTTGGGGTTTTCCTCAAACAGTCATGCACAAGTTAATCCCCCTGATTTCCTTTGT
Source organism: Saprospiraceae bacterium (assembly GCA_020631355.1). Classification (GTDB taxonomy): domain Bacteria; phylum Bacteroidota; class Bacteroidia; order Chitinophagales; family Saprospiraceae; genus JAHDCE01. Next base: position 11,431 of record JAHDHL010000026.1, read on the forward strand.
GTTGAAAACGATACACTCAGATGGGTCCCTGAAGCCAATCCATGTGGGCCATTCCTTTCCTTTGATATTTATTTTAGTGACGATATCAACGGACCCTACACATTACTCTCCAGTATTACCGACCCTAACGCTGTTCAATATCATCATAACAATGCCAATAGTGCAGTCAATATCTGGTACTATTATATAGAAGCAGTGCATGATTGTCCCGGGGAAGCCATCATCGCTTCCGACACCTTGGATAATCGAGACCCTGACTTCCCTCCGATTGATGCCGTTACGGTAACGGGTAATGATGTGGAAATCTTCTGGACTCCCAGCCAAGCACCAGAAACTTCAGGATATATCATTTATAAGAAACTGGCCAATGGCAATTTCGAACCGATTGATACGGTCTATCCGGGTACGGCTGATTATTTTCTGGATAGCAATGCCGACCCTACGGTTCAAGTTGAAGAATACACCATTATTGCAATAGACGAATGTGGAAATACCAGTATTTTCAATACCCTACCCCATTCCACTATTCTTTTGAATTATACGATTGATCCCTGTACACAATCCGCATTGTTGGATTGGAACCTATATCAGAATTGGGCTGAGGGCGTTGATTCGCATGAAGTATGGGTCAGTATAGATGGTGCAACTGCCGAACTTGCAGCAACACTTTCCGCCTCAGCTACCAATTATGTCTATGAGAATCTGAATGACGGACTCAACTATTGTTTTACCGTAAGGGCCAATAGGACCAATAGTACTTTCTCATCCGCTTCCAATGAGGTATGCGAAACAGTCAGTATCATCCAACCGAATCGGAACCTCAATCTATTCTCTGCCAGTTTCACGGAAAACGATGATATCGAACTCATTTGGAGATGGGATATCAATGCTGAAATTAATAATGTTGACATTAATATATCATCAGATAATCTATCATTCGGAAATGTGGATGCCTTTGCGCCATCATTCCCTCTAACACTATACGATACCACATACGTCAGTAATCACGATGCTGACCTTGGTAAAAGATACTTCCAAGTCGTGACCACCGATGATTGCGACTCCACATCCATATCTACCTATGCGGCTACTATCCATATAGACGGACAGGCCAATTCCAATTTCCTTAATTATCTTGAGTGGACTGATTTTGATATTGAGAATGGCGAACTGATTGAATATCGCCTGTACAAGAAAACGGATGTCGGTACTACGATACTGGATGTTATTCCAGCAGGAGAAACCAGTTATCTGGATGATATTTCCAATGGGAATATTTATGATGCCAATGCTTGTTATTATGTAACGGCACTTGCTCGGGTATCCTTTCCTGACGGAACCATTGCCTTTGTCAACAGCAGGTCCAATACGGTTTGTCTCAATCAGTTCACAACCATACAATTCCCGAATGCATTTGCTCCGGATGGCGAGAATAATGAATTCAAACCATTGGTTGTCTACCCTAGTATCATTGCGAGTTATGAAATGAACATCTTTGACCGTTGGGGCCAGATGGTCTTCACAACGAACCAACCCGAACGAGGATGGGATGGAAAAATCAAAGGGAATAAAGCCAAACAGGGCATCTATATCTACAAGATGAGAATGGTCCAGACAGATGGGAAGGTAGATGAGCAGAAAGGGTCGCTCATGTTGGTCAGATAATGGTTCCGCCTAAGCTATACTTAGGAATCCAGAGCAGATTGGATTAATCGTTTTACTTTCAATTCGCAATTCAGCCAATGGAATAATTCCACAGAAGCCACAGTTCCCAAAGCAGATAGAAAGAGCATATTCCTCAACCATTCCACAGACGCCGTATGCATACCATAGAAAGGCTTGACAATCATTATTTCCAATAAAATAACGGCAGCAGACAAAAAGAATAGAACAACAGCTACTGCCTTGAACTTCCTCACATAATTAGGCTTGTCGTTATAAGTGGCACGAACCAATTTCCTCGCATACATTCTTTCGCGGGGATTCAGCCTGATAAGTTGCTGCAGGATATTCGTACTTTCCTTGTAAGACATAAGATTCAGGGAGGCATCCGCTTTCCAAAACAGTGCATCCTCATAATAAGGCCTACCCACATCAACGGGAATCTCATCCGAAAGAGATAGCATGATCAACTCTCCTACCACTTCCTGTAATTTGAGATAATCCTTAATTTCATGTAGGGACTCCACATACATGTGTAATACATCCAAACGCTTGGGTGTGGGTAAGAGGGCAACCTGTACAGACTTTGTCTCGTACAATTTGATGACCTCATTCCATCCCTTTTTAGGAATGCTCCTAAAGGCGATATAAACACTAGATGAAAGGACTGAATAATCCGTGGGCATGATAAAGGATGACTCTGTTTAATACTGGAACGAAAATTAAGAAGAATTGATTAGGGTTTCAACATCTTTTTTGACAAAAAAATACCAGTCTACGTTAAATTTTAGTTATCCACATTTTGGGACTCCTTTATCAAGGGATAAAGTCCATACTCGTTATTTTTTTATCTTTGGCTGAAATAAAAGGAATCTATGATATTATCCATGACGGGATTTGGCAGGTCAGTGAAGCAATGGAATGAAAAGACCATCACTGTAGAGATTAAATCATTGAATAGTAAGTCCACGGACCTCAAAGTCAGACTTCCCCAGCGATATAGGGAAAAGGAAATGGATATCAGAACGCTTGTGATGACCCAAGCCGAGCGAGGAAAAATAGAGACCTCCATAGATGTGACTACTCCAGAGGGCGGTATAGACTACTCCATCAACAAGACCCTTTTCAAACAATATTACAGGGATATCAAGGAATTGAGTGATGAACTAGAAATGCCACAGGGTGATTTCATTACAGGAATCCTAAGAATTCAAGGTGTTGTGGATGTCCCTAAGAATGGCATGCCGGATGGCGAATGGCAAGTTCTGAAGTCGGCCGTACAGGAAGCCATGGACCAACTTGTTGAATTCAGGACTACGGAAGGTAAGGCTATGGAAATAGACCTGAGGGAACGCATCAGTAATATCAATCAATTCCTTAGAGAAGTAGCTCCATACGAGGAGGAACGCATCAACAAGGTTAAGCAACGTTTACAACAACATCTTGACGATTATGTCGGAAAAGAAAACGTGGATCCGGGAAGGTTCGAACAGGAATTGATTTATTATTTGGAAAAATTCGATTTGAATGAGGAAAAAGTCAGGCTGACACAGCACTGTGAGTATTTTCTCCAACAATTGGAATCCAACAAGAATCAGAAAGGAAGAAAACTGACTTTCATCGGGCAGGAAATGGGCCGTGAAATCAATACGATTGGTTCCAAGGCCAATTCTTCCAATATCCAACACCTGGTCGTTAAGATGAAGGACGAACTCGAAAAAGTTAAGGAACAAGCTGCCAATATCTTATAGATGTCCTAGGTTTTACACCTATAATCATGGTGTTCCCCAACCTTTATTGAAGCGGATACGTTGCATATTCATAACATGCTGCGGCTAATTCCTTTCTAGGTTTGACCTTAAATCAAAAGAAATTTTAGCTTTGCACTTCAATTCGAAACAAAAAGCTTAGGCTCGCCATCATGAAAGGCAAACTGATCATATTCACAGCACCATCAGGTGCAGGAAAAACGACAATTGTTAGGCATCTTCTCAAGGAAATAGATAGCTTGGCCTTTTCAGTGTCTGCTACCAGCCGTCCCAAGAGAGACCATGAGATCGATGGTGAACATTATTACTTCCTCAACCCTGCCGAATTCAGAAAAAGAATAGAAAATGGTGATTTTCTAGAATGGGAAGAAGTCTATACCGGTCAATATTATGGAACACTGAAAAGTGAAATCCAACGGCTTTGGAATGAGGGAAAACACATCATTTTCGATATTGATGTCAAGGGGGCAGCCAATATCAAACAGAATTACCCTGAGGGTTCCTTGGCAGTATTCGTAAAACCTCCATCTGCCGATATCCTATTCGAAAGATTACAGAATAGAGGAACGGAAACACCCGAAAGTTATAGAAAACGAGTAAAAAGGGCTACATTAGAACTCACATATGAGGACAAGTTCGATGCTGTCCTACTTAACGATGATTTGGAAAAGGCCTTGGTTGAAGCTGAAAAAATCGTAAATGATTTCCTCAACGAAGCGTAGGTTTTGCCGAATCCTGAATTCATATCTTGATGGAAACACTCATCACCAACGGCGTAAAGATATCGGTTGAGACATTCTACCATACGGACTATTCTGTACCAACAGAAAATAAGATTTTCTTTGCCTATCGCATCACCATTAAGAACCTGAATGATTTCCCTGTACAATTACTTCGACGGTATTGGCTCATTGAAGATTCCAATGGCCAGAAAAGAGAAGTCGAGGGCGAGGGTGTCGTAGGCCAGCAGCCTACCCTCAATTCAGGAGAACGCCATACTTACATCTCAGGCTGTCCCTTGACTACGGGTGTGGGTAGGATGTCCGGGCATTTCACATTCATCCGTTCGGAGGATTCCGCTTATTTCAAGGTCAATGTACCTGTTTTCAAAATGGTGGCCCCATTCAAATTGAATTGATACCTATTTGAAGAACAGGATTGGGAATCCTACCCTCTTAGCATTGAAAAGTTGAATCTCATACCATTTTCCAGTAACTTTTATTTGAATTGAACCCTATTGAGGTAACCGGTTGTTGATAGTTGCGTTATATATTTGCAATAAAGCTATTTCAGGAACGTTACATCTTGAACCTAAATACAAATTTCCAAGGTAAATCAACACAATTTATGAAATTGTCATTCCAATCCATTATCCAGCTCCTTACGTTATCATTCCTCACCTTTGTAATCACATTGGCCCATGCGACAGCACCCAAGATGGATACCATCTATACGGTACAATTGGGTACATTCCAAGACATGAGTATCGCAGATTTCGAGGATATCAGACATGCGGGTTATCTCTATGCAGAAAATCTGGCGCAAGGCGGTCAAATGTCCGTTTTCGTGAGTAATTATAAGGATAAGAAACGAGCTGAGGACGTATTGTATCTCGTTAAGAGCAAAGGGTATGACGATGCATTCGTATCCGAACGCCCATTGGCCAAGGGGGAGAATGTATATGTGGTCCAACTGGCCAGTCAGGATTGTCGTGATTTCATTGATTGGGACAAATACGCCAGAGGAGGTCAGATGTATGTCATTACCAATGGAACCAATATCAAGATTACCTCCATGCCGTTCAGGGATTTGGAAAAGGCCAAGGAAAAAGCCGCCATTCTCAACAAACTCGGATTCAATGGTGCATTTGTTAAGAATGCCAATACATTGGCCTTGCACAAGGTGACACAATTCAATACCGTAAGGGATATCAATTTCATGCCGGCTGCTGTATCCATTGACAAGGATAGTAATACGGAAGGAGTAACAGAAGTGGATGAGGAGGCCGTGGTCACTATTGAATCACCTACGACGAGTATTCCTGATTTTGCGCCCAAGGCACCTACAAGTGTGGACAAGACCAGTAGGACGTCCGTGAAATCACTCCAGAAATTCTTGAAAAACCAGAATTCCTATTCCAGTAGTCTGGATGGTATCTATGGCAAGGGTACGGCCAGTGGTATTGCGATGTTGGAATCATCCAACAGACAACTCAACCGCTACAAAATCATCAGTAGCGAGCGTTCCAAATCCATTGAGGAGGAACCTTTGACTACCTTGGAATCCATCATTGTCACCTTGCATAATGACCCCAAGAGCAGTTATGCCGAATTGGCCAAGCAGAAATCGCCAATGGCCAAGGCTTATCGTGCATATATCCTATTCATTGCTGACCAACCCAATAATCAGGATAAGATCAATGACTTGATGAATGAGGCCATCAACGAAGCTTATGCAGGATTTGCAGGTGAGGCACCATTCGATTATTCCTCCACATATGCCTATACGGATTTGGAGCAACTGATTTTGCATACCCGTTATGTACAGGCTGCGCTGAATGAGGAGCCGATCACACCTTGTTGGTTGTTCATCAAACATAAGGATGAGGCCTACTCTGCATTTAGGAAAGCAACCGAAAAGGGAATAGATGGATACAAGATGCAGAACTGCGAGGGTTTCCTACAATGGGATAATGTAATTTTACTCAAGACCATTTCTACAGACCTGAATCCGGATGAGGACCATTTCACGGATGAGATGTTGAAAAAGGAAAGGGCTTATGCTTCCAGAAGAAATAGATTATACCTTATCCCAAGGGCATTGAACCAAGATGAGGAGAAAAATATCGTAGCTTGGAATGACCAACTATGGAAATCAATGGATTTGCGCATTGGTGAGGATAAGTTCTTCGCCAAATTTGCCGTACCATTCAAACTGGCCTATCACAAGGCTTGGATACAATTGGAGGATTATTACATTGAAAAGGGCTTTAAGAAATATCAGGCCAATGCCTTGGCCCTATCCGTCCTACAGTCCGTAGTCGGAGTGGATGTACAGACATACATGCAACAATAATAAATACTTCAGGTATCGAATCTCCCATCATTTGCTAGATGATGGGAGATTTTTTCTTTCCCATCAAAACAACAATAACATATGAACAACCAACTCGATACAGACCTTATTCCCGAAAGTTCGACCGGACATCCTAACCCATCTCCAATTCTTTTCGTTTCCCTTGTTCTTATTGGATTATTCATTGAATTTGTCATCTATGATTTTCATCTGGATGGTTTATTCGACTTCGGTCAGGTATGCACTTGGGGGATTGGTTGTTCCTTGTATCTACTGGGTGCAGGTCTCGTTTGGAAACGACAGGCATTGGGTTGGTATATTGCCATTGGCACACTCATCTATGTGCTATCCAATAGTATTATGATGGTTACACTGGCGGTAGAAATCTATTTCCAATTCTATAAATATATCATTTGGAATCATTTCATTGGCCTTATTCCTAAATTGCATATTCTGAAGATAATACTATGTGGCATTTCCATTATCCTATTGTTCTTACCTAATGTAAGGAAACGTTTCCATCTTGATATCAAACTGATACTCCTTACGCTTTTCGTAACATTGGCTTTTTCCATTTATGTACACGGAAGTACCTATATCCATATGGGTAGTCAGATAGAAAGTGTGAATTAAAAGATATCACTACCTTTGAATCCAAATATAATTTAACCTAGACAATAGATGTTTGAATTAAAAAAAATACTGATTGGTGAAGAAACGTTGAACACAGATTCGGCAGCCGATCATATATACCTGAAGCATGATGGTAAGACATATGCATTCGATCAGGAATTGAAACAACATGACTTAGCTGATACCCAACCCCGTGCGGTAATAGAATTCAATGATTTCAGCATATTCCTACAAACAAAATTACTCTCTGTATTCCAAGATGAACAAAAGTTGTATGAGATCCCTGAATATTCGAATATCGTTACATTTAAGAATGATGACCATCTGATACTATTGACATCATATCAAAAAATGGCCTTGGCTAAATTGGGCCAGGATAATTATGGTATCATCTGGGAATTGGATTTTATGGTGTATCAACAAATCATTTGCTTTGATGAACATCATTTTTATTTCATTACCAGCAGAGCAGGTACTTCCATCCAAAGAAGAAAAATAGATACGGCTGAGATCTCCTGGGAAATCGATTTGAACCAATTGGATAATTATAGTGTGGATGATGGTTTTTTCAAAGATGGAAATTCAATATTCAAGGCCAATCATATGCTGGGAATATACAAGGATATATTACTGGTTGGGGCTAACGGATTACTTGGCATCGACAGGAACAATGGTAAAATCATACGGAGATGGGCTCATTTCAATGTGGATGACACCCAACACAATCTTATGGGTATGTATCAATACGATTCGCAACATCATCGGGTCTGCACCAAATATTATTCAAGGGAAGATCGTGATTATTATATTGCCCAATTAAACTTGGAACATGATGAAATCACAGTTTTGGATATTCATCAAGAACTAAAGGAAAATCATTTAAGTGTCAATCATTTATTCCTGATTCAGGACCATCTATTATTCGCAGATGGTTCATTCATCGTTGATTTACCAAGCAATAGTAGTCATCCATTAAGGAATTATGTCCTGTTGGCCATAGACCTTGAACAAGAAAAAATCGTTTGGAAATATACTGATTTTGATTTTTTCAAACAACGGGGAAAAAGAGGACCATACAGACTGGGCAACCACCTCCTTTTCGGACTCAATGACATTACCTATATCTTCACCCAAACATCTGAATCCTAATTATGGGCGGCGACTTCACACTCTATTTATTGGCTAGGAAAAAGAATAGCGATAACATCATTTTCAGAACAGCACTTACGGAATGGCATGACCTCATCCGTATGTTTTGTCCACCGCTATTGGAGGCGGTATATGCGGGTTTTCCTTTCAAATTGGAACATGTCCTTTCAGAAAGTGAAAATGATTTATGTGGCAATATTGTATTGGATAAGGAGGCCATGTCAATATCAGAATATGACCAACCGTACATTGCTCCTACTTTTGACGCCCCATCCAAATGGCGGGCCATCTTCAAGAAAACGAGTATTCATTTTTTCAATACTGCCAATACTGATTTCTTGTCCTCCTTGGAAAGGAATTCGAATAATCATACGCAGGTACTTGCCATATTGAAAAAAATCAGGGAATACGAAGCCCACTTTACCCGAATCGAAGCCATACTGAATGTGGCTGAGGCCAATGATTTCGAAGTGGCAGTTACGGTTTCTGATAGTTATTAAAATATAGGAATCATATCATGATAATAGGTTAGAACTACATCCCTTGAGGAAAAATAGAGCTAAAATGTGATTCACTAAATTGATAGGACAATTTTTTACTTCAATGAGTTGCCCCTAAGGCGCATTCATCAATAACTACACATTCCCCCAATTCCCATTCACCATCAAAATCCTACCATTCACAATCAAAACCCTGTCGTTCACAGGAAAATCCCTGATACATCCACCGTACAGCCTAGATTTACATTATCAATTAATTGACTGCGAACTTTTTCTCACATTCAAAAATCAAACAACATGAAGAAATTGACAACATGTAAATCAGCTAACTCCCAATACAGCATACTGAATCGGATATTGGCCCTAACAATCATTTCCCTATTTGCCTTAGTAGATATGCAAGCACAAACATCACACAATGTGGTGCCAGGTGGTTCCCAACTCATGAGAGGAGATGAAGCATTCACCTTATTTCCCACCACATTTCCCCAATCAAGGGTACAAATGCCTATTTATAGCAATGAACTAAGCAGTGCAGGTATACTGCCCAATGCGGAAATCTTGGGTATTTCATGGGAAGTGGGAACAGACAACACACCTGCCACCAGTACATGGGACATTTCCATCTATGATGGCTATACCGGTCCTGTCATCCAACAGGCTAGTGACTTCCCTTTCATCACCGGTCCATTCACACCAGTAGCTACCAATGCAGCTGACCCTGGCCAATATACAGGTACACACAGTATCATGTTTGATACCCCTTATACCTGGGATGGAACAAGCAATCTTATCTTACAATCTTGTAGAACCAGTGCCGGACAGGGTGTTTCAGACCAAATCCTTGTGGCCTATGAAAATGACGGCTGCCTGATTACCCACTACCTAGCTGATTGTTCTGAGCCCACTTCCATTCGTGCCGGTTGGGCAGGAATCGTCCTTACCTTGATTGTGAATAACATATGTGCTACTCCAAGCAATATCAATCATGCCGTGGAGGCTCCCTCCAGATGCTATATCGTTTGGGATGACGTACCTGGTGCTAATTGGTATGATGTACATTACAGGGTACAGGGAACCACAGATTGGACCAGAGTTACAACTGCCAATAGTCAGAGATATCTACGAAATCTATTACCCAATACATGGTACGAGTACTTTGTCCGTTCATCCTGTGATGGTACTTGGGATTTTGGTGCCAAGAGTGAGCTGAGAAGATTCAATACTGCCAATGTTGTTGCCGTAACCCGATGGGGAGACATCGAAAGCGAGGAAGTCGCTGCCAGTTCCACTACAATTAACTCCATCTATCCGAATCCTGCCAAGGATGTATTGAATGTGGAGTTCAATAATCCATCAGCAACGGATGTGCAGCTCCAAATCACCGATATTTCAGGCAGGGTTGTTTACCAAAGCTACCTCGACCAACAGGAAGGCACACAAACAGAAAGTATTGATATTTCAGAGCTGAATCATGGATATTATATCCTAGTGATAGCATCCGATGGAGAGAAAACACACGAAAAATTCATAGTGGCCGACTAAGGTTAGCAGCGTCAATACTATTCTCGAGTAAGCAAGCCCTGATGATTCAGTTGAATCATCGGGGCTTGTATTTTTTCATGAAGAATCAATTCAATATCAAATTGGCTTATCCTAATTATCCTAAAGCAACCGATGGATTTACTCATGATGCAGAAAAGAATATCATATTTCTCAAATTCGGAAATTTTTATTGAGAAAAGGCCTAAATTACAACTGATGTTTTTTGTCATTCATGTGAATCCATACTCTACTGATAAATCTTGTAAAATGGAGATTCGATTTTCATTCAGCCTTTATGCCATATTATCACTGTGCTACTTGCTATCCTACCAAAGTCTGAGTGCAAGTAATCCTATTTCAGAGGAACTTCAGAAAGTAGAGGAAGCATTAAGTAAGAACAAACTCGCCAACACAGAGGATTCCATAGCATTTGCGGATTTATACTTCAAGAAAGTCTATTACATCGGTAAGTCCGACTATCCCAAATCACTGGAACATGCAGAAGAATTATATGCTTTTGCCGAAAGCACTACTATTCCCGAAGTCCAAATGTATTATTACCATCTGAAAGCAAGAATCGCAAGGGATACAAATTCACTTGATGCAATGGACCTCTATAAAAAAGCGAAAGTATTCGCCTCGGATGTGGGTGAAGATGAAAGCCTGATGCTGATCTATGGAGAAATGGCTACTTATCTTGGCTATCAAGGCAAGTTTGACGAGGCAGAAAACACACTGAAAAAACCATTGGAGTACCATAAGGATAAGGGAAATCACGAGTACCTTAGCACCATTTACACAAGATTGGGTATACTCAATGCCCAACAAGGGAAATATGAGGAGGCACTCTCCCATTTTCTGAAAGGAATAGAAGCTGAAGAACAAGTAGAAAATAGTGACAACATTCTAAACCACTATGCAAATTGTGGAAGAATCCTCCTACTCCTAGGAAGACAAAAGGAAGCCATAGAATACCAACTGAAAGTAATAGAAAAGGCAGATGAGTTCGGCAGACCAGACAAAAAGGCCTTTGCATTGACCTATCTGATAGAAATCCTAATGGGATTAGAAGATTATGATGAAGCATTGAAATATGGTCAACAAGCTCTATCCATAGCTTCGGAAATAGGTAACGAGTCTGATTACATCGATGTACTCGCCAATGTAGGTTACATCAAATTCAAGCAGGGACACTATTCCGAAGCCGTGGATACCCTTAGAATAGTATACGAATATACGGACTCCATAAGCCAAAAATACCTATGGGTGGCGCGGGGCACCACACTAGGAAGCGCACTCTACAAAATCAATCAGGCAGATGAAGCAGAAAAAATCCTGGTTCAAACCATGAAAGTCGCTAATGAGGAAGGGTTCGAGAAAGAAGCCGTTCAAGCACAAATGGAACTCGGATTCATCTATTTCGAACAAGGAAAGAAAGATAAGGCCCTCGTACTTTTACAAGCTGCTTATCAAGTAATGAAAAAGGATAGCTTGAAATCTCGTCTGATGGCAAATGTCTCCAATAACCTAGCATTACTGAATGCCGAAAAGGGAAATTACAAGACTGCATACGAGCTGTTCCTGGAAAGTGAGAATTTGATTGACTCCCTTGACAGTAAGGAAAATATCCGTGAGATGACCAAGATGGAAAAGGACTTCCAATTCAAACAAGAAAAGAAAGAAATCGAACTCCAACAACAGATAGAACGAGCAGAACAGAAAGCCATTCAGACAGGTCTTATCATTGGACTTTCAGCATTAGCCCTCTTAGCCTTTCTCATCTTTAGAAACAATAGGACCAAAGCAAAGGCCAATGCACTGCTTGAGGAGAAAAACCAACAGATTTCTGAACAAAAATTGGCCTTGGAACGAAGCAACAATACCAAAGATAGATTATTCGCCATCCTTGGACATGACCTAAGAAAACCTGCCAATGCTTTTCGGGGAATCGCTAAAAAAGTCAACTATTTATTGAAAAAAGAGGACTACGAAAGAGTACAACAGCTAGGTGACTCCATCGAAACCAATGCCCTTGGACTATCCTCACTCACGGATAATCTTCTCAAATGGGCACTGACCCAAAAGGATGCCATCAGTATCAACCCAGAATCACTGGATGTCAATCAAATCGTCATGGAATCCCAATCTGTACTGGGCAGATTGGCGGAAGCCAAGGAAATCAGAATCATTTCAGAGATTCCAGAACATACAAGGATACTAGCAGACAAGGATAGTATGCTAACCATCATCAGGAATCTACTGGACAATGCCATAAAATATACGCCCGTAGGCGGAATCATCACACTTTCCTCCAAAGAGAGTGAGGTGGGGATAGACCTGTATGTCAAGGATACAGGTGTGGGTATTCCACAAGATAGGACGCAAACCATATTTCTCTTGCAGAAAGAGAAATCCACTCATGGTACCGAGGGGGAAAAAGGGACCGGACTCGGACTACACCTCGTCAAGGAACTCATGGACTTGAACCAAGGATATATTTCTGTCGTTTCCAAGGTCAATGAGGGTACCACATTCATCATACAATTACCTAAAGCCGCGTAGTAATATGTCTACCAATCCCATACGAATCCTAATAGTAGAAGATGAAGTTTCCTATCAGTTGGACTTGGAAATGATGTTGGATGAAATGGAATATAATGTAATAGGCATTGTAGATAATTCCGAGGATGCAATGGAAGTCATCCATTCCCAAAAACCGGACTTGGTGCTTATGGATATTGACATCAAGGGTAAACTTACAGGCTTGGAAATCGGAGAGAAAACAGCGCATCTTGGAATCCCATTCATTTATATCACCAATCATAATAACAGGGAGATGTATGAAAAGGCGAAAGTCTCGAATCTGGCAAGTTATATGGTCAAACCAGTCAATCCCATCACTTTCGAATCGACACTCGATGCTGTTGCACAAAAAATCATAGACGAACAGAAAAATCAGGATTTCCTTAATAACAAAGGAATCAATCTGGATACCCAAAACAAACTACTCATCAAGCATAACAAGCTCTACCACCTTGTACAATTCAAAGATATACTTTATGTGGAAGCCAGTGATGGTTACACTTATGTCCACCTGAAGCATAAATCGCTCATCAGTAATCTTCGTCTTACGGATTTGGAGCAACTCCTCCCTCCTGACAAATTTATCAAAACACACCGTAGCTATCTGATGAATATTCAATTTTGCAAGGCAATCGACCCAGCAGATAATGTCATCATCATGGAAAATAACAAACAGATTCCTATCAGTAGAGCCATGAAAAAGAAGATTATGGAAATCATGAATTTGGGATAGTTAATCCGAAATCCAATTTTTACTTCACCGCCAAAACTTGACACTTCAGTGTAGGATTCGGACCATTCACGGGTATTTCCAAATCCAGACTGGGTTTCAAAATAGATTTGAGGTATTATTTCACCTAATACTCAAATCTAATGAGACAGTTATACATCTTCGTTTGTATTCTATTCGTTTCCATGGGAATACATGCCCAAACGGGCCATGCTCCACATATCATAAAAGTCATCAATGAGACGGGAGGTTTCCTGAACTCATCCCCTGACGCCTTTACCGAAATGGATGGTTCACTCTACTTCACGGCATCGAATAGTCTAAACGGAAAAGAACTTTGGAAATCTGACGGAACCGAGGCAGGTACGATGATGGTCAAGGATATATTCACCGGTTATAATAGTTCCAACATAGAAAGTATGATTAATGCCAACGGTACACTTTTCTTTGCCGCATACACAGAAGATACAGGAAAAGAACTTTGGAAATCCGACGGTACAGAGGCAGGTACGGTACTTGTTAAGGATATCAATCCAGGAAGTAATAGCTCGAATATTCAAAGGTTGACCCATGTAAATGGTACACTCTATTTTGTAGCTCAGGATTCTAATTATGATACCGAACTCTGGAAATCAGATGGTACCGAAGCTGGTACAGTAAGGGTCAAGGATATCAATCCGACAGGGAATAGTGTGGATGGATATTACAATACCATCATGGAAGTAGTCAACAATACACTATTCTTCACTGCTCATGATGGAAATTATAATTATAACCTTTGGAAAACCGACGGCACTGAGGTCGGCACCGTTTTGGTCAAGGAAATCAATCCGAATTCATCACCCTACATCAGGGAAATGGTCAATGTGAATAACACCCTATTCTTCATAGCCGATAACGGAACAGATGGTGCAGAACTTTGGAAATCAGACGGTACGGAGACAGGAACGGTGATGGTCAAGGATATTTATACTGGTCCCAGTTGGTCCGAACCCAAACAACTCACCGCTTTCAACAATCAACTCTTTTTCACAGCTTCTGATGCAACCAACGCAAGGGAACTCTGGAAATCAGACGGTACGGAAACAGGTACCGTAAGGGTCAAGGACATTAATCCTGGCAACTATTCCTCCAACCCTAATCATCTTGTTAATGCCAACGGCATCCTATTTTTCATAGCCGATGACGGAACAGATGGTGCAGAACTTTGGAAATCCGATGGTACCGAAGCTGGTACCGTAAGAGTAAAGGATATCAACCCGACAGGGAACTCCACAGATGACAGCTATTCTATTTTTCTAGCAGTAGGTAATATTCTTTACTTTACAGCACATGATGGAAGCTACAAGCTTAATATTTGGAAATCAGACGGTACAGAAACAGGCACGATAATGGTCAAGGAATTCAATCCCGGAGGATCATCTTATGTCCCACAAATAATGGATGTTAATGGCACGCTGTTCCTTTCTGCCATGAATGACCAAATAGGACAGGAATTGTGGAAATCCGATGGAACAACAGCAGGAACCCATATCGTAAAAGATATCTTCAAAGGATATTCACCATCGGTGTTCAATCATGACGTTCAGGCATATATCGGTAATACACTTTTCTTTTTGGCCGATGATGGAATCCACGGTAAGGAATTATGGAAATCTGATGGAACAGCAGCAGGTACCGCTATGATTAAGGATATCAATCCTGGCATTATGAGTTCCAGTATTGATGAGTTAATCAATGCTGAAGGAACACTTTATTTCACTGCCCGAGATGGCACTCATGGAGAGGAACTATGGAAATCAGACGGAACAACTGTAGGAACGGTCATGGTTAAGGACATTAATCCTGGTATGAATGGGTCATCCATCGAAAAACTTACGAATGTCGATGGGACAATATTCTTCTCTAACTTTGACTCATCCACAGGTAGGGAACTATGGAAATCAGACGGTACCGAGGCTGGTACCGTTCTTGTCAAGGATATCTATAACGTGACCACACCCTATGTGAGAAGTTCCAATCCAAACTGGCTCACTAATGTGGGAGGCCAACTCTATTTCATTGCAGATAACGGAACTGATGGTAAGGAATTATGGAAATCCAATGGTACCGAAACTGGAACAATCCTAGTCAAGGACATCAACCCCGGAACAAGTGGCTCAAACCCAAGCAATCTGGTCAATTTTAATGGAACATTATATTTTTCAGCCTATGACCCCACATATTCATTTGAAATGTGGCAATCTGATGGAACTGAAACAGGTACAACCATAGTCCATGATATCAATCCCAGTGGTGGATCGTCACCTACACAATTCATGGAAGTAAATGGAGTGTTATTCTTTGTAGCCTATGAACCGACCACTGATCGTGAATTATGGAAATTCGACGGAACAACAGCATCCCTTGTAAAGGACATCAACCCCGGAAACAGCAGTATAGGCAATCTGAAAAATATGAATGGCACACTTTACTTCAAGGCCAATGATGGTGTTCATAGTGATGAGTTATGGAAATCTGATGGTACCAACGCCGGTACAGTTATGATTAAGGATATACACAGTACATATGGTTCGGGTATAGATGATTTTGAAGTAGTCGGGAATACCATTTTCTTCTCTGCATCTGATACCAATTATGGTAGGGAATTGTGGAAATCAGATGGTACAGAAGCTGGCACCACAATCGTACAAGACATTGATACCAATGGTTCGTCCAATCCGAAAAAACTGATTAATGTTAATGGAAGATTATTCTTCTACGCTCGTACAACTCATAATGAATTGCAATACAACACATCCTTATTCACCCTTGGTCAATGCACACCGAACAATACCTTAGCGGTGGATATGGTGAACGAATCAAGGAGGAATTCGCTATCGTTCAATGATCAAGTCCAGTCAGGCAATAACAACCAAACATGCCGATGCGACATCATGGGTCATCTTATCGAAACAACAGAAGCCGAAGGTAATAATCCACTAACAGGTGGTGTCAAAACACAACTTTGGGTGGATGATACACAGGACCCATTGTTCGTAAAAAGACATTTTGAAATCACTCCTGCTACGAATCCGGGAACAGCCACAGCCAAGGTCACCTTATATTTCACCCAAGAGGATTTTGATGATTTCAATGCTGTCAATACCACCCAACTACCAACAGAACCCGGAGATGTAGCAGGTATTGCCAATCTATTAATAGAAAAAAGACCCGGACAAAGCAGTGATGGTTCAGGACATCATTCTACCTATCCCGACGGAGTCAATATAGACCCCATCGACTCAGATATCGTATGGAATGCTACTGCCAACAGATGGGAGGTGAGTCTATCCGTCACAGGATTCAGTGGGTTCTGGGTAAAGACAAGCTCTACTCCGCTTCCTGTGGAACTCTCTTATTTCGAAGTGGAAAAACAGGGTAAAACTGCTGTACTTACTTGGGAAACAGCATCTGAGGAAAACAACATGGGCTTCCATATCCAACGTTCATCGAATGGCTTCGAATTCGAAACTATCGGCTGGGTGGATGGAGCAGGTAGTACACTCGATATTCAGGAATATCGATTCGTAGATGAAGAACCCATGATGGGAATCAACTACTACCGACTTATACAGGAAGATTGGGACGGTACCACTTCTCCTAGTGATGTAAGAAAAGTCGTATTTGAGGGTGAGACATCCGCCAACCTTTTTCCTAACCCAATCAAGGGCGGACTGGACATGACACTGCAACTAGACATTCAGGATAATGATGATGTGGAAATTGCAATTGTAGATACCAATGGAAGATTCATGAGTCATGTACAAACGAATGTTGAAAAAGGAATGAACTATCTAAGGATACCTACGGACAGACTCATCTCAGGATTCTACTTTCTAAGGATTTCCAATGAAAAGGAAATACAAAACATCAAGTTTTCAGTGTTAAAATAACAACTTGATTCTGTTCCCAATAAGGGGTATGGCATTCCCGTCATACCCCTTGCTTTCATTTTAGGGTTTGTATTTTGTATCCTTGGATGGAATTGTAAATATTCAATACCGAACAATCCTCTCCATGAAAACCAAGTGGCCTTGCTCATCCTCAATGTGAATAAAATAAATTCCACTTTCCAGATGATCCATTCTTATGACTTGGGAAGAATGAAGTATTTGAATCTTGATTATCATTTCGCCTGTTACACTTATCAGTTGCATATGATAATTATCCAAGGGAACGGATGATTCAATATGATAGGCATTATCCACAGGATTAGGATAGGATTTTATGGATATACCCGAAAATACATCCGAAACAGGATTAATGACATCGCAGGTTTCGTTCTCATGGATGGATAATTGCAAATCCTCAGTTTCGTAACAAATCAAATATTGGACATGAGGATCACAAACCCCGATATGTGGCAAAAAGAACTTGCTTCCTCCTATTCCAAGAATAATTTCCTTGCCAACAAAATCGGAAATCAGATCAGGAACAATCTGACGGGCATATGGATTCCCATCTATTTCTATTTCATCCACATCAATGATTTCCACCAATATACTATCGGGCTCAACACCCGATGAATATGGAATTTGCATGTAATAACTCTCCCCTATTCCCTTATTGAAATCATATAATAATCGGAATTGCTGCTGCTCATAGAAATAAACCTGATTATCTGATTCATGAATAAAAAACGTATCGCTTTCCTCGGGCTTTAGTATGCAATTCCCAATATCATTGAACAGCCCAAAAATCCTGCATGGTTTATCGTCTATGATCGTATCTCCTATGACTTGCATTTCCAATAAGGGTGATGGAGGTGAGATGGGAATATTAACCTGACGATAGTAAAAGGTAGCACCCAAAGGAGCAAAGTCATCCAACTGCGCAGATAATATTATTGGAAAAAATAAAAAGGGGGTTAAATATTGTAATCCCAGTTTCATGATTGAGGTTTTTTGAAGTTGTTTTTTAAAATCCTACCCTATACTTCGCCAATAAATAATAAATCTTTTCCGGTTCACCGAAAATCAGTAAGGCTGTCTGGTCTCCGGTATCAGCGGAAACGAACCGTTCTTTCATTCCTGATGCTTCCAAGGCCTTATTGAAGATGGAAATGACGAATCCGACCTGATACCAATCACCAATATCACTTGGATGGCCGATAAAAACCCGTTCATCCCAATATAAATATATATCATATTGTACCTGACCATCACCATCCACTTGGGTATCCATCCTAACCTTTGCTTCAGATAATCTGTTATCTGTATTCTGAATTAGTCTGTGAAAGAGAACATCATAATCAACGGGTACCATCCCGGGTTCTGCATCAAACCAATGACTAATCCCTGACTCCTCCAGAACCTGATACACATACTGGTTAATGGTTCCGTATTCATTCGAATTATTCAATTCTAATTTTTCCTTTGGAATGGCCTGACTGATGAGTCCCATATCTAATAATTCCTTGGCAAAGGAGTCATGATTACCATTCTTGATGACATAAATCTTTTTGGTGGTCTCAATGATTTCAGGTTGGGAAACAAAGTTCTCCATTTTCTGCAACTGGCTTTCTTGTCCTATTTCCTTGAGTGTGGAAATGAATCTTTCATAATGCCAATTCATCCGAGGTATGCTTATTTCGAAACCCTTAAGTATCCCATCAAGCATTTCCTTATCCTTGTGCTCAAGGTAATATTCCTTGGCATATGGCAAGGTCTCATTATAGGTCTTGGCCTGTGACAATCGCTCTTTCAAGAGATTACCAATATCCTTATCTCCCCATCGAGCAAGTGCCTTTATAGCATCATCGAATAATATCCCATGCGCTATACATTTCTTAGCAAAGGGGATATTTTCCTTACCTCCATGTTGGAGTATCATTCTCATCGGAATACTCAATGGTGTCGAAGCTGCACTAACGCGATTTTCATTGTATGGATTTTCCATATCCACAAATTGGCCCACAATTTTTTTGGAGTGCTTAACAACATTGCTTTTCATGGATGCATCACCATTCCTTGCAAATGTCTCCAGCGACTGGAACAGATATCTGATATCAAATAAATTCCCATCATTATTCATGAGTTTCCCGACGATATAATCCAGGGATTTTTTTTCCTTGGCCTTGCTACTTATGAGAAATATCAGTCTTTTCTCCCTCTTGAATTCCCCGGAAATCAATAATTGGTGCAAGGCTTCCGTTTCACCCTCTAATTCCGAATACCTTAATAAATTGACAATAGCCATTTGGTCCGACTCCTTGGAAAGGTTAGCCAGTATCGCTTGGGATAATTCCTTATGTCTGATTCCCGGGTGTATCGTATCATTAGAAAATTGGTGGATAGAATTATAAACATCCATTCTGTTTTGGGTATCATCCGATGCCAGATTTTCCAATAATTGTGGGAGTACGCTATCATCTCCTTTCTTATAAGCATCTCCCTTTTTCCAGACTTCTGAATATTGGGGTTCTTCAGGCTGATAAGTGGATGGTGTGTAGCTTGAAGTCTGAATTTCCTTGCTTTCTATGTATTGTAATAATTCCCTTACTTTTTTCTTATTCGTAACGACCTCAATGTCATCGTTCGATTGAGCAGCTTTAGACTGGGCCATTCTCTTGGCTTCCATTTCATAGGTTTCCCTTAAATCATATTGGAAGTCGATATTATTCGTTGGTGTTTCTCCTTGGGAACAAGCTATGCATGAGACACAAAGGAGTAGGAAGTAGAGTTTATTCATCAGAAGTCGTATTAAGTGATGCTCGTTGTATTATCTATCACTAAGATAATACCTCTCAGACCATATCATCTGCTTCGATATTCACAATCTATACCCAAAATGAGTCATTGGGCAATCCATTCCTACATTTCAGCAACCGACCCCTCTGCACTGACACGATTCGACATATATTTGTACTGGAAGACAACTTGAATACCTATGACCCTACTCTGATTTCCTCATAAGACCAAATGTTTAACACCTGATCTAAAATTACCCCTGATTCCCCTCTAAAATGGAGGGGAATTTTTTTTATAAAAAAATGCGCCACACATGGTGTAGCGCATTCAAAGTATCTAACTAAAAATCGAATATTCCTAATATCTCGGATTAATGTCTACCGAAAACATGAACAGTAGCTTTTCCTCCCGGGCGGTTCTTGGAGTCATACCAGAATGTAATATCCTTTATCACTCTCTTACCTCCATTCAAATCAATGACTCTGGTTCCTGTTCTGGGTGAAAACTGATGTTTGATATTGATGGTTTCCTTTTGTCCATTACCATATTCCACAACCATCTTGTGCATATTCACACTGCCGCCTGTCACTTGTACTTTCAACTTGGTGAATCCACCATCCCTTACACCTACCCTAATGACATCCTTATCCAAACGGAAATTGACTTTTTTGGAACCCAATCTTTCCCATTTTCCTAAATCCACATTCGGAATAATAGGTGAAGAAGCATATGATAAGGAACTGATGAGGGTGATGGCTACGAATAAGATTGCATTTTTCATTTCTAATGTGGTTTTAAATATTTCTCGAATCTAATTACGCCCTTTTGACCATCGAACTTCCCTTGCGTTTAAAACGCTTATGTATTTTAAGATTTGTTTAAGATTTGAGGTAATAAACCAATCGATTCAACTCAAGAGTCTGTTATATTGTTAATCCAATAAGAACTATATTCAAACATAATTATCGTCCGACATGAAATTCAAAGGAAGAACCAACGAATATATTGAGCTGGCCCATATCACTAAGGAACGAGCCCATGAGATGAATGAAGTCCTTGAAAATGGTTTGTCCGCACTCTGGTTCAAGTCTGACGATAATGTATTGAAAATTGATGGTGTGGAATATACATTCCATAATAACCAGATTGTCTTCCTTACGGAATTCCACCAAGTGGAAACCTTATCCACATGTAATATCCATTTCCTTCGTTTCAATCGGGATTTTTTCTGCATCCTCGACCATGATTCTGAAGTAGGATGCAGGGGTATCCTATTCTTCGGGGCTTCCCAGGTGCCCATTATCCGCATTCCCGAAAAGGAAATTCCCATGATGGAATTGTTTTGGGACACCTTTATGAATGAAATGGGTAATCATGATTCGTATCAGATTGATATGTTGCAGATGATGCTGAAGCGATATCTGATCCTTTGTACGCGTTATTATAAGGAACAATGCCATGTGGAGAAAAAGGAAGATGCACATCATGATGTCATTCGGGAATTCAATTTTTTAGTAGAACAACATTTCAGAAGTAAGCATTCCGTCAAGGAATATGCGGATCTGATGCATCGTTCGCCCAAGACACTTTCCAACATATTTTCCAAGGTCAACCAAAAGACACCGCTTCAATACATACAAGAAAGGAGAATGCTGGAAGCCAGACGCAGCCTGAGGTATACCGATAAGGCCATTTCCGAAATCGCCTATGATATCGGCTTCGATGATGTACAATCCTTTAGTCGATTCTTCAAGAAAAAGGAGGGCGTATCCCCTACGGGCTACCGCGATAACGGATAAATCGGGCCTAGGGAAAAATGGACAACACCTCGGGAAAGATGGCCTATTCCCAAGCCTTGTTTTGCCTGCATCTTTGTATTGTCAAATTTAATTAACCATTTAAAATTAATGATAATGCAAAAGTTTCAAGTTCCAACCAGAGAAGAAGTTTCAGAAGGTAACCAACAGATTTTCGACCAATTGAAAAAGAATCTTGGATTCGTCCCTAACCTATATGCCTACTATGCACACAACGATACTGCATTGGGTGATTACCTTGGTTTCCAAAATAGAAAATCCACGCTTAAGGCCAAGGAGAGAGAGGTCATCAATTTGGTGGTCAGTGAAATCAATGGCTGTCGTTACTGCCAATCCGCACATACGGTTTTGGGTAAGATGAATGGCTTCTCAGAGGAACAAATCCTTGAAATCAGAGGAGGTAATGCACCTTTCGATTCCAAACTGAATGCCTTGGCCCAATTCGCAGCCGCTACTGCCCGCAACAAGGGACGTGTGGATGACTCAACCAAGGAAGCATTCTTTGCAGCAGGATATACCGAAGCCAACCTGATTGATGTGGTCTTCGTAATCGGTGACAAAATCATTAGTAACTATATCCATAACCTTGCGGGCTTTGCCATTGATTTTCCTTTGGCACCCGAGCTTTCAGAAGTTGAGGCGGGCGTTTAATCACAGATTGAATACTGCAACATCAAGAGACACTGGATTCTAGCATTGTCTAGCATCTGGTGTCCCATCATCCAACCACCTATTCTTTTCATCCTAAATCATACAATATTATGGCGACTACAATTAATATCAAGAACATACCTCAAGGATACCAATCTATCATTACAAACGGAAAACACACCATCATCGGTGACGAACCCATCAAGAGCAAAGGAACAGACCTAGGTTTGGACCCTGCGGAATTGGTACTGGCAGGATTGGCCATGTGCAAGGTCGCTACGGTACGATATATCTCAAGGAAAAAGGGATGGGATATCCGTGATGTGGATGCACAATTGATACAGGAAGTCAAACGTGGCAAAGGAGGTCACTTATCTACCCGTGTCAAGGTCGCCATTAAGATTGAGGGGGATATCACACAGGAACAGAAAGATGAATTATTAAAACAAGCAGATAATTGTTACATCCACAGAATGATTGAGGGAGATTGGGACATCGAACAAGCTGTGGAGTTAGAAAGTGAATTTACGACAGAAGAAGTAGTATAGTTTTAAGGTTTTTCATGATTGGTAATAGATCTCTATTCGAAAGGTCGGCAATGGGAATTGTCGACCTTTTTATTTACTTTTAGAAATACACTTTACTCATCATAAAATCACCCCATGAAAGCATCTGTTCTTTTCTCTTTATTCTTCTGCCTGATTCTGATACTAACGAATTGTTCATCCAGTCAGAAAACTTCGAATGCAAGCCCTCTTACCTCCTTTGAACAAGTTTGGATTTTTCAGAATGGAAAGGAAATTCCCATCAAAGGACAACGGGATAAGATTACAATTGAAAGGTCTGCCTTTTCAATCAGATTCTTCAATCAACAATACCAACCTGCTTCAGATGAATTCTATGCGGCCCAAATCAAATCATTATTACTTGCTGATGGGTTAGATGAGGTCAATGTAGGTATGATGATTGATGACACACCACACTTCAGGCCCGGAACGGGAATGGCCTGTAATCGAAGCGGAAAATACGAATATATTTTTTTCAAGGAAATAGGTCATCATTACCTGATGTATGGCGATGAAAATAGTCGTAGACTTAATCTTTTATCCCAAACAGGGAAACAATTAAAATTGGAGTTTGACATCAGCCAATTCAATATCAAAGGGGATATCATCCCTGTAACTGACAGTACAATGGATGAAATTTATTTTTCCATTTTATTGGATAGGAATCTGAATGGTACAATTGACAAAGGAGAACTCACCCAGCTGACTGTTCAATTCAAATAATAATTCATCATACAACAAGAAAATAAAATTTATTCGGTGTATCATTAAAATAGCTTCATAGAAAATATTCATCCCATTAATGAGTTATCCTATAAAACCATTCTACAACATGAAGTATCTCATTTGTTTTCTTGCCACCCTATTTTACTTTTCGACTTATGCCCAAGAGCATTCCTTTTTCACTATTTCCTTTGAACAGGAATCTTCTGAATTCATTCCAAAAAACGAACAGGATTTAGAACAATGGATTAATCTCAGATTTCCAAGTAGTCAGGAAATAGAAATTCTAATCCACTGTTTGTATCAGGATGATGCGTATGGAAAGCATTATCAACTCCAGCAACATCGTGGTCAATCCATTGCACGGATTTTTGAGGCATGGGATATTGAAACCCAAAAAATCATTTTCACATCCAATGGCAATGATATTCCGACTTATTTGAAAAACATTGGAACAGAACAAATATTAGTTGAATGGATTTCCTCACCATTGACACCAAATCGTGATGTAACCTATATCAACACTAGCCCCGCCAGTCCCCTAGAGGTCGAAGAAAAGGTCATATATACAGACCAAGAGACAACGATTCATCTGGAACAAGGAAGCATTATTGATATTCCCGAATCGGCATTCCAACTCACGGATGGTACAATCTATGAGGGCAGGGTCATTATGGAAATTGAGGAAATATTCAATCCGGCATCGGCTTATGCCAAGAATTTTTCTACCATGTCTGACCAGGGCATTCTGGAATCCAGAGGCATGATTGAAATCCATGCCAAGACTTTTTCAGGAGAAACATTACAACTTCGAAATGGTAAATCATTGAATATTAATCTGCCTACAAAGGATTATGACTTAAATGATACCGAGGGGTTTTCTATTTATAATGCAGTAGAAAAAGATGTGGATGGAGAAATTATTACAGAATGGGAACTCACCCCACAACGCCCCAATATTGTCAGTAGGAACACTAGGGATTATACCATTTTTTATTGGGTAAAAATCCCAAAAAATAAAAAGGCTGAAATGGAATTGGAACGAAAGGAAATCATTGAAAAAATGCAGAGTAACCGTTCTAAAAAAGTCATTAAGAATAGAGTCAAATTATATAAGAGTCGAATTAAAAGAAAAAACCATAGACATAAGAAAAAACCGATGAAAAGAAGTTATTCCGGGCGGAATTATTCTAAAATAAGAAAAAGTGATATTCTGGGTCGGGCCAATTATTACTGGGAAGAAATGGATGAATCCCAATATAAATTCAAGGGAACAAGGCAATTCTTTTCCTTTGAAATGATAGCATTAGGAAAACTAAATTTGGATCGCCCATTGAATATAAAAATAGAAAGAATCGAGGAGGAAATCCTAGTCAAACATACAAGGAATGCGAAGATTACCATTGCTTTCAAGGGTTCTTTCAGTATGGTTCATAAGAAGACAAAAAAGAATGCTACTGCAACATTCAGGGATATCCCGGATGGTGAACCCATTATTATTTTCTCTGCCCAAAAAACACAAAATGGACAATTGTATTTTTCCAAATTGGAAACCATTTCAAAGACTGGAGGATTGGATTTACCCAACCCCAGAATCATCAGTCAAAAAGAATTCGAACAATTCCTTACTACTTTGAATTAGAAATACTTTATCAAAGATTAGGGCGGAATCAATTTGATTCCACCCTAGTTCTATAAGATACAATTTTGATCCAATTCCAATTGGGAATTAAGAATGGTGAATTTCTGACAAATTAGGTACAACACGGCCATTCTGACCATTCGTACCATTACTGGATGTACCAGCAGATAATTTATCATTGTCTTTCTCCTTACTCAATTCCTTGATCTTATTCACATACTGGAGAATATTCAATTCCTGATTTCCGGAAGCTGCCGCATCCGTGAGTTGTTCACTATTATCCGTAGGGACCGTTTCCAAGTACCATCCTAGAATTTGGGGGCCAGGCATCTTGATATTGATGACTTGTCCCTTGGTCTTGGAATGGAATGATTGGTGGTCGCTGTGCGATGATGTCGATTTGGATGCACTAAAGCATAAGAATCCACCTCCGGTCACAGACTTGGAATCCATTACGGAGTGTACGGCGGACATGCTACTTTCCGAAACCTTGAACGTGATGGAAATATCCTTGGCAATGATAAATGCTGTCGGGAATGCAGGGAAAATGGCTTCGTTCATCGTACTTACATTATCCCATTTAACACTTTTGTCATCATCCGTGGACATCGGTCCCTCAGACACCTTGACCTTGGAGATACGATTCATATTATCCGTTAATTTGAATACGCCCGGATTCATCCATCCCCTGTCAATATCCACCTTGGCAGCTTTCAGACCAATCTTAATTTCCGTACTGCTATCGAATGAACTTTTGGCCGTAACGGAACTGGAAGAAGAACTACTCCCTCCTACACTACCAAAGAACAAATCCACTCCCCAACTCGAATGACTAAACGAGGTATCCGTAGAGGACGACGAACTCATATCATCAGAACTGAATGACAGTTGCATCTCCATGAATCGCTGTGCTACCTCCGACTTCTTGTGGGTATGCTTACCTGCCACCAACCAATTGACCGTTTTCTTTATGAACGCCCTTAATTCCTCTGCTGAGGCACCATCCGTATTAACAGCCGTAGCTGCAGCTTTGAAAGGTGTTTTATCCGAGGTATCAGCCGTAGTGATGGCAGTAAGTACTGTATCTGCAGTTGCATCACTCTTGGCTGCCGCATCCTTTGCAGCTTGTACGATATTACCGAATAAGGTTGTCTGATCTCCCTCATAGCCATCGAGAATGGTACCCAATGCTGTATTCAAAGCAGGTATATCCCCTGTATTATCCTTAATCTTAGTCCAGATAACCTTTCCTGTTGTCGTATCAGCAGTTTTCACAGCTGCAATAAACTTAGTCTTTGTCGTAACACTACTGGCACTCACTGCCGTTTCAATCGCTTGCCTAAGCGCACTTACAGCTTCTGACTGCGTAGCCATTGTTTCGCTCATGGCTTCTACCATATTCTGTATCTTAGCTGAGGCATCACCCAAGAATGTACCCATAGCGGTCGTCAGATATGTTGGAGCTGTTACTGCTGCTTTTACAGCTGCTAAATCAGAATTGGCATCAAGGGCCTCTACTGTTTTCAAGGTATTTGCGGCAGCTGTCAAATCCGCTGCAGAAATGTCCGGATATGTTGGATTGACATCCATACCATCACTATCAGAATTATTAGACGACATATTCAGATTCTTAATCTGATTATCAATCTCGGACAACTGTGCCTGTAGGCGTTTCAGAACCAATGGTAGCTGTCCGAAATACTGGGATTCCTTGGAAGCCAAATCCATTCCTGCATCGGATAAGCGTTGGGATGAGGTCGTCAGATTGGATTGGGCCTGAATCAGTTTCTTTTGTCCCTCGACCAATTTCTTTACATCCTCAGGGGTAATGGGCATAGTTGCTTCTTCCACTCTCTTTTCAGCACTTTCTGCAGGTGGATCTTCTTTCTTGGCTTTACTTGCCTTGGCAGCATTCCCATCAATTTCCTTTTTAGCACCACTGGGGTCGACAGTTGCTTTCTGGGTTGCCGCATCAGCACCATACTTCGACAGATACATCTCGATGGCAGTAGCCGTATTATCCGTATACACATTCATGATATTGTTCTGTGCATCCGTATAAGCTTTTTGCGCCGCAGCCATCTGGTCAGCAGCGGCCTTGATATTTCTCTTGGTCGGCATATCCACCAACATGGATTGAATCTGAAAGACACTTGAAGCCACAGCTTTCCGCTTGGCAGTGAT
This sequence comes from Saprospiraceae bacterium, assembly GCA_020631355.1. Lineage (GTDB taxonomy): Bacteria > Bacteroidota > Bacteroidia > Chitinophagales > Saprospiraceae > JAHDCE01. Next base: position 39,391 of record JAHDHL010000026.1, read on the forward strand.
GGAACTGGCAATGAATTCTGGGTCCTTGAGTAAATCAACAGGATTCATATCACTGGCCAAATCCAAGAACCAATCCGTAGGTGTTATATCCACGGGGTAGAAAAATCCGCCCGTAGGTGAAGCCAATCGAATATCCCTAACAGTATTCGACGCTTCCTCTACTTCCCCTCCGGGGCCCGATGCCAAGGTGCCCAGTATGGCATTCATATCCGAGGGTGAGAATACACCCAATATTTTCCCTAGGGCCTCATCTATTTTCGCCAGTTCTCCCTCTGCAACTTCCTCATACCATTCAAGGTATAATTCTTTTTCATTGCCGGGACTGCTGGATAATTCATTTTTCTTATCCACAATCTTCTGCTCCCAAGCTTCCTTGACAGCAATATATTCATCATATAAATGAAAATAATATTGTTGGAGGGTTCCATCGAATGGCTTGTCATCAAGGAGGGTTCCATCGGGTACTTTCTGATTGAGAAAATTCCTTAAGGTTTGCTTCACCTCAGGCATCATGTAATTGAACTTCGGCACCAGTACACTGAGTGCCTGCATGTATTGGGATGATACATGCTGTCCATTCGAACTGCCGGATACCTTGGAAATATCAAACATCTGGTCTACGAGTTTGGATTCTGCCTGTTGTACGATAGCTGGTTTCTCCAGTGTGGTATCATAGGCAAAATCCGTGGCATTCAGTGTTGTGCCCGGCATCATCATAGTAAAAATCTGACGGGGGTTGGTTCCTCCAAATACCTCCATCAGCTGGTCATAAATTTGCTCAATAGCGTTTGGCATGTTTCATGTTTTTTTGTGGAAACCATCTAATGGTTCCACGATTTTTCATATAAATAATTTCATCAATTTTTCTCCCAACTAGAGTACAGTTCATGTGGGGGCCCTAGGCATGGCTCCGCACGAGAGGAGGTTGTCAAGTTCTTTTCTCATCGTATGGTGTGTTTAGGTTAAAAATCAAGGTTCTATCCGGGCCATTCTCATGGCCTCATTTACTATTCCCATAGAAATGGAATATGTTATCAGTCTTTTGGGGCATTAACAAAAAAATATGGGATGGGCCAAAAAAAAGGGCGGAACCGTACGGTTCCGCCCTCAATGATTTAATTCACACATTAAAAAACTAGTCCCAAATCCACTTGCGGTTCGGGTCGGCTCTATCGATGACCTCTGGGGCATTATCGATATAATCCACCCTTACTTCATTATAGCGTGCGAATCTGGTTATTTTGATTTCAGTACGTCTGTTGTACTGATGTTCTTCTTCTGAGCATTCTACCTCATCCAGGCATTTATTCCTAGGATAACGTTCTCCATAGCCCCTTGCTGTAAGGCGGCTTGCAGCAATGCCTTTCGAAATGATGTACTGAACAGCTGCATCTGCACGGCTCTGTGATAACTTTTCGTTGTATACATCCGTACCTCTGGTATCGGTATGGGATGATAATTCGATTTCCATACTTGGGAATTCCCTCATCAGCTGTACTACCTTATCCAATTCCCTGGAGGCATCCGGACGAATGTAGAATTCATCAAAATCGTAGTATAATTTTTCTAGGACAATGGCTCTGTTCGTGATATTACCGCCTACATAATTACCTCCGAAGGTATTTGTCAGATAAGCTCCCGGATTAGGAGGATACGGATATGGAGCCGAAGGATTCTGAGGTGGATTATTGGAAGCAACTGTTTCTTCGAATCCGAACTTCAGCTCAAGGTTTTGTTCTACGGGTTCGTCACATTCCCTATTCAGCAATGAAACCCTTTCCTTATCCTGTGAGAAATTCTTTTTGGTACCCAATAATTCATATTCACATCCACACTCCAAACAGAATTCATAGGAACCATCATACTTGGATTCCACTTGGGTAATTTCACCTGTACACTTATTCATCAAGGTTACCTTAGCTGCAGGAATGGCCTTACCCTCATATACCTCATTCATTACCTTACCTACCAATTGTGTACAGGAACGCTTTATCATAGGAATACAATAATCGGCTGTGGATGGAGAACTGACCATCATGGTTTCATAATCCTCATGTGCATCCACATATCCCATTTTGATGGCTTTGAAAATGTATTTCTTTCCGGGTTTCATCATGTAGGTGAATTCACCATTTTCATCCGTAGTGAATACTTCACTTCCTCCACCCTTTTCGGTTGTTTTCTTGATGGACAATACAAAATCGCCCTCATTATCCGCAGGCTTGAGTCCGAGGACATAACCGTCATCGTATATTTCACCATCTCCTGAAGCGGCTTCCAATTCATCATTCTCGAAAGCCACAACCTTTACGCCAGCAATACGTTTTCCTGATTCTGCATCACATACACCAATGGTACCTGTCACCAATAATTCATCCTCGAAATTGCTTGGTCCAGAGGATGATTTCCATGAGTAAATATCATCTTCTCCCAAACCGCCCTCACGACTGGACGTGAAATATCCCGAGGTTCCATTATCATCCATAATGAAACCGAAATCATCTTTTTTGGTATTGAATGGTTGGCCGATATTGCTCACATTACTCCATACAATTTCTCCATTTTTCTGCAAAGGGGAAGTTGTAAAGATATCCAGACCTCCTAAGCCCGGTAGGCCATTGGATGCATAATACAATACACCACTCGCATGGATGAACGGGAATACCTCGTTTCCTTTGGTATTCACTTCCTCACCCAGATTGATGGGTTGACTCCAGTTACCATCCAACAATTCGGACATATAAATATCCATTCCACCTTGTCCGCCAGGCATATTGGAAGCAAAATACAATCTCATTCCATCAGGTGATAGGGTTGGGTGACAAACATGGTACTGGTCGCTGTTGAAGCTCAGTTCCTTGACATTGCCCCATTCTCCATCTTGGTTTTTTGTAGCTGAGTAAACCTTTAGTAGGGTAATCTTTCGGGCATCCCTTCCTCTTTTTCCCTTATTATAATTATTACGGGTAAAATACATGGTCTTTCCATCAGGAGACATGGTCATGGGTCCCTCATGAAATTTGGTATTCACCTCAGGTGAGAATGATTCAGGTTCTGAATATACACCCTCTACATTTCCTTTCTTTGCAATAAATAACTCCATGAAGTTATCATTGATCCAGGTATCCTTACGCTTGGTACCTGTTTCCTTATCCCTTGTGGAAACGAATATCAATCCACCCTCTACATAGGACGGACTGAAGTCCAATTTTTCCGTATTCAATTCTGCTACATTCCTTATGGATACATCCTTTGCATATCTGAAGTTTTGTACTGCTGCACAGGCTTGTGCTCCCATCTTACCCCTACGGTCAGGTGTATCCGTTTCGCCTAAGCCCTGATTGGCCTCACTGTCATATTGAAGGAAGAATTCCTTGGCAGCTTCATAGTGTCCATTAGCTTGGAGTGCTTGGGCATAATAGAGTTTATGAATGGGTTCGTCCGATTTCTTTACAACCTGACCATACCACTTTTGTGCATTATAGTAGTCCGCATTCATTCTATAACTCGTAGCAATCTTCACCAAATCCTCCAGGTCATAACTTCCATCCGGCTTGGCTTCGTATGCTTCCAGTGCAGCACTGTATCCTAAATCATCATACCATTTTTCAGCCCTCTTTTCTTCTTTGGTATCATCCTCCTGAGCTTGCAAGGCAGGCGAGGCAAAAAGCAGACAGCAAATGGAGAAACCGAGTAATGCTTTGGTTCTGTAATTTCTCATACTGAAGTGTGTTTTAAATAATCACTATTAAAAGAAACGAGGGTTTGTTAATTTCCTATCCTGATAATTGAAACAGTAGTGTACCATAGCTTCGTATGAACCACTATTGTAATTCGTCAAGTCACTCAAAGTATAATCGTATGCAATACCTATCTTGAATTGCGGGTTGAATTGGTATTGGAGTACCGCATCAATAGACTCTCCAAAACCTCTCTGGGACGAACCACCAAGACGGTAAGTTGCTCCTACCCAAAGTTTCTTAAAGAAAACAAAATTTGCATTAACATCCATATCAAATGGTGAATTTGGCACATATTTAACTAGCAGGTTAGGATGCAATTGTACTTTCTCTGATATTCTGAATATGGCACCACCCATTATGAAGTAGTGACGATCCAAAGTGGATAACACTTCTACCGTAGCAGAACCTCCATTATCACTAAAATCGATATCTGTTTCCAATAAGTGGGGGACGGATACACCCACATAGAACTTATCTGTACTATAATAGATTCCTACTCCAAAGTTGGGAGCGAATGAATTAGGATTACCAACGGGAATTTCCGTGTCGTTGACTTCCGTGGCATCGAGTTCGCTGAACTTCACTCTATAATTCCAGAGCGTAGCCCTAACTCCTATTCCCAAGGAACCTTCGTCACCTAATTTCAATCTATAGGCATACATCAAGCTGGCTTTCAAACGCTGTTCTACACCAATCTGATCATAAACGATATTTACACCCATTCCTACTTTCCGCTTGAAAAGTGGCGTATCAAAGTTCAAGACGGCAGTTTGCGGAGCTCCAGTAACACCTACCCATTGATTACGATACAAACAGGAAATACATGCCGTTTCGCCACTACCTGCGTAACCTGAGTTGTAAGCTAATTTATTGAACATGAACTGGGTGTATTGTGCATCCTGCTGGGCAAATGCGGCAAATCCCAATCCAACTATGAAAAATGTAAAGATTAATTTCTTCATAATAATATAAGTTATCGTAAACCTAATCTATTCCTATTCCACAAAAAGGATGGGAATTCCTCCCTTTCGAGAGGATTCCCATCTATTTCACATTATCGTTTGATCATTACAAATCCTTGGTATACTGTTCCACTCGTATCATTCAATGAGATGATATAGAAGTATGTACCCTCAGGAAGTGGTTGGTCATTGTATGTACCTGTCCAATCATTCTGATATCCGTTCTGACGGTATACCTCATCACCCCATCTGTTGAATACGATGATTTCATTCTGAGGATAATCCATCAGACAGTTAACGATGAATGCATCATTCACTCCATCATTATTCGGAGTAAAGATGGTTGGTACCATACACTCATTCACATCCTCAACTGAGATGACCACCATTGCGGTATCACACAATTCAGGACAATTTGCATTACAGATTTCGTAGATGAAGTTATCGTTACCCAAGAAGTTGTCACTTGGTAGGTAATCGAATGTTCCATCCTCATAATTCACTACTTCACCGAAGATGGGTTCCTGAACGACTGTAATTGTCCAATCACTCACTCCGAAGAAGTCATCATTCTCAGTCACATCGAATCCTTCAAGATTCGTATTCCATTCTATCTGATACTGGTCTTCTATAGCTTCAGGAGCCAACTCGTAAGTTACGATGATGGTATCCTGTGCATAGCCACTACAAGCACCTGCACTAATAGAGTAGTAGAATACGTTCTCTCCTACATTCAATCCTGTAACGGTAGTCGTCGGTGATTCAGGAGTTATGATGGTCACACCTGGTTCGTCCGTAGACCAGATACCTGTTACACCAGCCAATTCATTCGCTGATAATTCATAGGTATCACTACCACAAGAGTAAACATCCTCACCCAAGAATGGCAGACTGGTTGGGATACTGTAAACCACTACACTGACCTCATCAGAACTGAACTCACCACAAGCTCCGTTCGTATAGGTCCAAGTGAAGAAGTATTCTGTACCTTCCGGCGAACCGACAATACCCGTTACGGTAGTATTCGGATCATTCGGATCAGTGATGACCACACCTAGGTTGTCTTGTCCGTCAGGTTGGGTCCAAGTACCGACCACACCAGCATCCGTTGGAGTGGATCCTTGTAGTGTAAGGATTCCATCAGGAATTTCCACGTCACCACAAATACTCATATTATCACCTGCATAAGCTATATCATCGGATGGCTCTGTAACATTCACAATCATGGTATCCTGATCGTATTGTCCACAGATTCCATTACTCAATGTCCACACGAATACATTTTCACCCGGCAACAGATCCAGTACTTCCGTATTGGCTACATCAGGATTTGCAATGGTAGCACCTGAAGTGCTGGTCCAGAATCCGTTTCCTATACTTGGAGGAGTAGCATCCAATGTTACAGTAGAACCACCACAGACATCAATATCCTCGCCTGCATCAGCTGCATTGGCAGGTACGCTGTAGATGGTTATTTCCACGATATCAGAACTGTAATCCCCACAAGCACCATTACTGTATGTCCAAGTGAATGTGTAGGTCGTTCCAGCGAATGACTCCGGAATATTGAGGATTGGTGTATTCTGATTATTAGGATCAGCAATCACAATTCCAAGACTAGCCTGTTCTAGGGTCTGTGTCCAAGTACCTGTCACATTCGGATCTGTCGGTACTGAACCACCAAGAGCAATCACATCACCCGCAGCCAAACAAATTGTCATATCATCACCTGCATATGCAACATCAGAAGCAGGAGCTGTTACGGTTACGGTTACGGTATCACTATCGTAATCACCACAAGCACCATTGCTCAATGTCCATACAAAGATGTTATCTCCGGTCTGCAGATCCTGAACCGTAGTGAACGGATCATTAGGATTATCAATCGTAGCACCAGTCAATGTTGTCCACTCACCCGTACCGATGGTTGGAGGTATTGCACTCAAGCTGACTCCATCAGGACCACATACTTCAAAGTCAAGACCTGCATCAGCAGCATTAGCTGGCACATCGAATACCGTTACGAATGTTGAACCTGCATTTGGTGACTCACAACCAAATGGATTTGAAAGGATAACATAATATCCTCCCTCTACATCCACATCACTATTCAAGATGGTGAAGCTCGGTGTGGTAGTCGTACCGATGACAGAATTCGTTTCAGCATCGAACCAAGTATAGGTTGTATTACCATCATCCACAGGATCAGTCACTGTCAATACGAGATCGTCACCCTCACACAATGGACCATTGTTAACCAATGTTGGTGTTTCAGGTAATGGAACCACGACTACATTCACTGACGCCATATCTGATTCACAATCGTTGATGAATATGATTAGTTCATAAGTACCTGACATCGCAGGAGTCGCATTCTCAATCAATGGATTCTGCTCAGTGGATGAGAATCCGTTAGGACCTGTCCACAAGTAGCTATCATACATTCCACCTGCAAGCAATTCAATATCGTCGCCCTCACAAATGACACCATTAACCACTGCTGGTACAGGCATTGGAGGATTCGTAACATTCACTGAAGTTGCATTGGATGGAGAGGACTCACAGCCATCAACCGTTACGACAACATAGTAATCACCTGAGGTAGCTTCTGCTACATCATACAGGATGAAGCTTGGCGTACTTGATGTTCCAATCAAGGAAGCGGCTCCGAATCCGATACCTGTATTGTCATAATACCATTCGTACACTACTGGTGTACCTGAGTAAGTGTTGGTTACGGTCAATAGTAGATCCTCACCCTTACACAAGTCACCCTCAGCTGACAATATTGGTGTTTCTGGCTCATCATTCACTACTACATTCACTGAAACTGGTAATCCTACACAACCATTATCCGAAGTCAATGTCAGTGTATAAGTACCCTCATCAGTGGCATTCACATTCGGTAAGGTTACATTGAATGGACCTGAAGCCAATGTAATATCAGTATAACTGAATCCATTAGGTCCTGTCCAAGTGTAGCTTACAAGTGTCATATCCGAAGTTTCGGAATTCAATCCTGTCAAGGTAACATCCTCACCCTCACAGTAAGTACCGTCACCTCCTATACCTGCAATAATCGGTAATGGGTTCACTTCTACCGTAGTGTAATCCAATGGATCGGATACACAACCGTTAGTAGAAATTACTGTCAATTCGAATGTGGTAGTCTGAGTCAATCCTGTAATGACAGGGTTCTGACCTGTAGCTACGATAACTCCATTCTCATCTCTCCACTCGTAAGAACCGTTCAATTCCTCTGCAGCGAATAACTGGACATCATCACCCAAGCAAATCGGGCCATTATTCGTAGCCGTAGCAATTGGTAGAGGATCCACTTTCACTGGATGAGGGAATGAAATCGAGGATTCACAACCATCGACTGTTACCTGTACCGTATATGGCGAGATGGCCAATGGATCAGCAGCAGGGATAGTCAATGAAGAACCTGTTCCAATCAGGATACCGGCGGCATTGTACCATTCGTAATCAATAGTACCTCCAGTGTATGCCTCAAGGATCGTCATTACGATATCCTCATTGATACATACCGGGCTATTGGATGCAATGGTTGGCGTAGCAGGAGGAGCCAAAATATTGTTGACTTCTACTGTTCCTGTAGCAGCACATCCTGAAGATGTGGTAATTACTACGGTATACGTTCCATTGTTATCAATAGTCACATTCGTTACCACAGGATTCTCGGCATTGGATGCGAATCCTTCTGGTCCAGTCCAGCTGTATGTTACAGTGGCTGGATCATCGATATTACCGGCATTCGCCATCAATGAGATGGTACTACCCGTACAATCATCAGGCATGGTGTAGGATGGAGAAACTGTTGGTTGCTCGTATAGATCCACTGTATAGACATCAGAAGTAATAATACAACCATCCACATCAATCACCACATAATAATCACCTTCATGAGTGGCAGCTACAGCAGGACTGATTGTGATTTCATTTGAATTCACTCCTGTTACATCAGCCAATGCAATGGCGGCTCCATTGAAGTACCATTCGTATGATACTACCGAACCTGGATAATCATCCACTGTCAATGTTACTGTTCCTCCCTCACAAGCAGGGCCTGAACTTGTCACGACTGGTTGGGCAAGAGGATCTGGAATATTATTGATGGATACTGAAGCTTCAGTCATACATCCATTCGCATCCGTAACAATCACGGTGTAGGTTCCATTAGCATCAGTAGTTACATCCGGTATTGTTACCACAGCCTCAGTTGATGAGAATCCATTAGGTCCAGTCCATTCATAATCCAATGGAGCAGTTCCTGTAGCATTGGCATCCAAATCAATATCACCCAAGGAACAATCAGCATTAGCTGTGTAATTCAATGTTGGATCCACTACTGGGTTACTGTTGATTTCAATCGTAGTAGTTGTTGTATTAGAACAACCATTTACAGTAATAACCAATTCATATGTTGCTGTTGCAGTCAAACCTGAAATTGTTACTTCCTGATCTATGGAAATCAGATTGTTTGCATCATCAAACCATTCATAAGTGGCACCATCTATAGCACCAGCTGTCAATACTGCATCCTCACCCTCACAAATAGGCCCATTATTGGTTGCTACTGCCGTAGGTATTGGGTGAATCACTACATCAATCGGATCGGACAACAATGAAGTACAACCATTAGGTGTAGTTACCTGTACTTGCCACTGACCTGATAGGTAAGCTGCATCCGTAGCAGGAATTACTGTTGTATTCGTCGTTGTAGTCAACAATGGATTAGCCAATGTTTCAGTACTGTTACCTAGAGGACCTACCCATTCGTAGGTTGCACCAGGTACTTCGGATGTAGATAATACTAAATCCTCACCCTCGCAGATTTCACCACCATCAGCAATCGTTGGTGTTGCCGGATAAGGCTCAACTGTAAGTGTTACCTCAGTTCTATCACTGATACAACCTGCAGCATCCTCACATTGTGCATAGTAAGTATATGTTCCATCTTCGAATTGGTCTGTAAAGTTAGGTAAGAATGTCTCACCTACTCCAACCTGATTACCTCCGATAGGAGCATCCCACCAAGTCACGTTAGCCGTTGGAGTACAAGCAGCTACTTCTAGTGGAGTATCCAATAGTTCACCCTCACAGATTGTCTGGTCAACTGCACCTCCTGGTTCTTGAGGATCGTTCACTACCAATGTTGTAGTACCATATTCAGATGGGCAACCATCTTCGCTATATACAATAACATAGTAATCACCTGCGTCAGCTAATCCTACATTGTAAAGGATTGGGTCCTCCTCCGTAGAGATGAGGTTTGCAGATAAGTCATTGTAATCAGGTATTGCGTTATACCAAGCATATGATGTTGCATTGCTTACTGTTCCAACAAACAATTGTGCATCATCACCGATACATACCGGACCATTATTCGTAGGAGCAGGAGCAGTAGGTTGTCCAAGTACTGTAACTACGAACTGTTCAGGTGCACCCTCGCAATTAAGAGGAGCAGCTCCGATTTCAGTCACAGTGAATACATAGTCACCTGCTGTCATGTTATCCACTAGGCCATTCACATCGAATGTGGTCATTCCAGTCATTTCCAAACTACCGTTGAAGTATAGGTTGAATGTTGCACCGGCTACTGAACCATCAGGTACAATGGTAGGTACTGTTTCATCCATACAAATTTCAACATCTTCCACAATCGGAGCCTCAGGTACTGGTGATACGACCAAGGTTACAGGAGTACGTCCGTTACTTACACAGCCATTCGCATCAATACATTCAGCGAAGTAGATGTAAGCTCCCGCAGGTAGTGTTGCTATATCACCCGGAATGAATGTAGCACCTACATATAGTAGATTACCACCAGCAGCACTATCGTACCAGTAAGTATCTCCGCTACAAGGAGCCATCAAACCGCCATTGGCAGGTGTAATATCTCCCTCACATACAGCATCATCTGTTCCTGCTGGTAATGCTGGCAACGGATGAACCGTTACAGTAATTGTAGCAGGTAGTGATGGGCAATCATCCACTGCAACTATCAAATCGTAATCTGTAGTCACTGTCGGTGAAACTGTAATGGATTGTCCACTACCCACATAAGTGGTGGTTCCACTGATATACCAGTCATATGCTACATTAGCACCCGGAGTAGATGTACCACCTGTTATTGTAGCATCATCTCCCTCACAGATTTCCTGATTCTGTCCTACTAAGGCAATTGGTGTTGGAAGAACCGTGATAGTGAATGAAACCGCATCACTTTCACATCCATTCTCAACCTCTCTGACAAAGAATGTATAATCTCCCTCAGCCGGTGTTCCTAGAATCGCTGTCAATTCAGCATCATCCAAGAAGTTATCCGTTGCTACCAATGTATTCTGATAGTAGAAATTGAATGTACTAGCTGATGTTTCACCTACAGGTGCTACACCTGGCCAAGTATCAGATTCACAAATCACATAATCCTCAACAGTTGGTGCATCAGGCTTAGGTGTAATGATTAACTGAACCAAGACTGAATTACTTTCACAACCTGAAGCAGGATCGATACATACTGCATTGTACTGATATGTACCTGCTGCGAATGAACTTGCACCCGCAGGTGTGAATGTAGGAGTACCGGATGCCAATAGATTGCCATTGGTATCATACCAGTAAGTATCGTAACCAGCATCACAAGTTGCAGTCAGTGCGATTGCTGCCATTGCAGCGGCATCACTTTCACAAACTACCACATCGGTAGTCATAGGATCAGCAACAGGAGCAACTGTTACTGTTACTGACGCGAAGTTAGTACTTGTACATCCTTCTGGTGAAGTTACCACTAGGTAGTATGTTGATGTTTCAGCTGGAGTAACCACAGGATTCTGATCGTTAGAAACGAAGATATCATCAGCAGTTACACCATCAGCAGTCACATCCAAGTACCATTCATATACGCCACCCAGACTTGCAACACCATTGCCATTCAATTGCTTGGACTCACCAGGACAGATAGAAGCTGGATCAGCTCCTACTACAGCCACTGGTTCTTCATTCACTGTAACTATAAATGTAGCAACTGCACCTTCACAACCGATGTTATTCACTTCACGAACCGTGAAGTCATAATCACCTGCTGAAGAATTATCAAATGTAGCTACTGTTGCCAAATCCAAACTAGCGCCAGTTCCTACTAATGTTCCTGTTCCATCATAGAAGTTGAATGTGAATCCACTACCAGATGCATCAGCAGGCTGAGGCACGATTACTGGTGCTGTTTCATCCTCACAAATTGCTTCGTCAGATACAATAGGAGCATTAGGACTATCATTCACTATGATTGTTACTTCTGTTCTATTGTCACTGGAACAACCGTTCGCATCCACACACTCCGCATAATATGTGTAGGTACCAGGAGCAAGGGACAATGCATCACTTGGTGTGAAGCTCGTTCCTGTTCCAAGAACTGTTCCTCCAATCGCAGCATCATACCAAACTACATTATCGGCACCACAATCAGCAGTGATTTCGTAGTTGGCTAAATCAATATCGCCCTCACAAACCGTAGCACCCATTGCCATGGTTGGTTCCGCAGGATCATTCACTGTTACGGTCACTGTAGCAGGAGTCTCAGAACGACAACCATCCACTACTGAGTACACATCGTAGGATGTGGTTACAGTTGGTGAAACGGTAGCTGTCTGACCATTTGCAACGAAGTTCGTTGTTCCGCTTTCGAACCATTCAAATTCTATTAAAGTACCTAATGTAGTCGTACCTGCTGTCAGGTCAGTTGACTCACCCAAGCAGATCGTTACATCAGCACTTACGTTCACATCAGGATTGGCAGTCACTGTTACTGTGTAATCCGCTACTGCACCTTCGCAACCATTGGTATTTACTTCACGAACTGTAAAGTCATAGATTCCGGCAGTTGTGTTATCGAAGTAAGTAACTGTAGCCAAATCCAAACTAGATCCAGTTCCGACCAATGCCCCCGTTCCATCGTAGAAGTTGAATGTAAATGTACTTCCAGTTGCATCGGCAGGCTGAGGTACGATTACTGGTGCTGTATCATCTTCGCAAATTGTTTCATCAGATACGATAGGAGCATCAGGACTATCATTCACTATGATTGTCACTTCTGTTCTATTGTCACTGGAACAACCGTTCGCATCCACACACTCAGCATAGTATGTATAGGTACCAGGAGCAAGGGACAATGCATCACTTGGTGTGAAGTTCGTTCCTGTTCCAAGAACCGTTCCTCCAATTGCAGCATCATACCAAACTACATTATCGGCACCACAATCTGCAGTGATTTCGTAGTTGGCCAAATCGACATCACCCTCACAAACCGTAGCATTCATTGCCATGGTTGGTTCTGCTGGGTCGTTCACTGTTACGGTCACTGTAGCAGGAGCCTCAGAACGACAACCATCCACTACTGAGTACACATCGTAGGATGTGGTTACAGTTGGTGAAACGGTAGCTGTCTGACCATTTGCAACGAAGTTCGTTGTTCCGCTTTCGAACCATTCAAATTCTATTAAAGTACCTAATGTAGTCGTACCTGCCGTTAAGTCGGTTGACTCACCCAAGCAGATCGTAACATCAGCACTTACGTTCACATCAGGATTGGCCGTTACTGTTATGGCAAAGTCTGCAACTTCACCCTCACAGCCTGCAGTACTCACTTCACGAACCGTGAAGTCGTAGATTCCGGCAGTTGCATTATCAAAGTAGGCAACCGTTGCCAAATCCAAACTTGCGCCTGTTCCGACCAATGCACCCGTTCCATCGTAGAAGTTGAATGTAAATCCACTTTGGTTCGCTACAGCAGGTTGTGGTACAATCACAGGTGCAGTATCATCCTCACAGATTGTCTCGTCAGATACGATTGGTGCTGCAGGTACAGATTGGATGGTTAATGTAACCTCTGTCCTATCATCACTCTCACATCCGTCTGCATCCACACAGGCCGTAAAGTAGGAATATGTACCCGCAGTAAGATTCTCAGGTGTAGCAGGTGTGAATGTACTACCTGTTCCTAATAGGTTACCACCTGTTGCAGCATCATACCAGTAAACGGTATTCGCACCACAATCAGCTGACATTTCATATTGTGTCAAATCTGTCTCACCCTCACATGTAGCTGCATTCATTGCCATGGTAGGTTCTGCAGGATCATTCACTGTTACGGTTACCATTGCCGGAGCCTCGGAACGACAACCATCAACGATGGAATAGACATCGTATGTTATAGTCATTGTAGGCATTACCGTAACAGTCTGTCCGTTATCAACAAAGTTCGTTGTGCCACTTTCGAACCATTCGTAGACTTTCACCTCACCAGGAGTTGTGGAACCAGCAGTCAAGACTGTGGACTCACCTACACAAATGGTTACATCAGCACTTACGAATACATCAGGATTAGGCTTCACAATCACATTGAATGAAGTGACAGTACCCTCACATCCTATTGTGTTGACTTCACGAACCGTGAATTCATAGGTACCAGGAGTAGCTACATCGAAGTAAGCCACTGTTGCCAAATCCAAGCTGGATCCCGTTCCTACCAATGCACCTGTTCCATCATAGAAGTTGAATGTGAATGTACTTCCAGTTGCATCAAATGGTTGAGGCACAATTACTGGATTCGTATCATCCTCGCAGATAACCTCGCTAGATACGATTGGAGCATCAGGGCTATCATTCACTGTCAGATAAACAGGAGTTCTTATTCCGCTAGAACATCCATTGGCATCCAAACACTCAGCATAATAAGTGTAGATACCCGGAGCCAAGGATAATGCATCACTTGGAGTGAATGTATTTCCAGTTCCTATGATATTACCAGCGATTGCAGCATCATACCAATTCACATCATTGGTACCACAATCAGCAGATATTTCATAATTCGCCAAGTCGACATCTCCCTCGCAGACTACCGCATCCATAGATGTAGCAGGAGCAGCTGGGTCATTCACTGTTACAGTTACCATTGCTGGCATTTCTGATTCACATCCGTCCACTACCACATATACATCATAAGTTGTAGTAACTGTTGGTGAAACTGTAATGGTCTGACCATTACCCATGAAGTTGGTTGTTCCGCTAATGTACCATTCGAATACTGTATCAGTACCTAATGTATTGGTACCTGCAGTCAAATCAGTTGATTCTCCAGTACAGATGGTAACATCAGGTCCTACAGTTACATCAGGATTAGGTGTAACTGTCACCGTGAATGATGATTGTTCACCCTCACAGATGAATGCACTTACCTCACGGACAGTGAAATTATATACACCCGGAACAGTTGCATCAAAGTAAGGAACCGTTGATAAATCCAAGCTATTAAGCTGAAGTCCTACCTGAACACCATTACCATCATAGAAATTGAACATATAAGCACTATTGATGGCAGTAGCAGGAAGTGGAGTAATCACTGGTGCGGTATCATCCTCACAAATTGTTACATCTTCCACTATTGGAGCATCAGGTAATGGGAATATCGTCAGGTAGACAGGGACCCTTGTTGCATTCGGACATCCATTCTCATCCACACATTCCGCATAGTATACATAGGTTCCAGGAGCCAAGTTCTGAGGATTCGGTGGAGTATATCCGATACCCGTTCCAAGTAAGGTACCTCCTTCAGGAGCATCGAACCAATTCACATCATTAGAACCACACTGAGCGGATATTTCATAATCCGATATTGTAGTATGTTGTTCACAGACTGTGGAATTCTTAATATTCGATGGTGCATCAGGATTATTGATCACTACTATTACCGTATCTGGCTCGGAAACACATCCATCCACTGTCGCATAAACCTCATAGCTTGTGGTTGCTATTGGTGATACCGTAAATGAAGCCGAAGCTGAAGCCAATCCATTACTTGAACCTATTACGAACCATTCATAGAATGCAGGTTCCAAAGTGATGGTGTTAGCCAATAATGTAACTGAATCACCGATACAGATTGCTGTATCAGGGCTAGCTACAACGATTGGCGTTGGTTTCACTGTGATATCGAATGCTGTCGTTGGACTTTCACATCCTGTAATAGGATCGATTTCCGTTACTACATAAGTGTAAACACCTGCAGTAGTATTATCAAAGTCTGCTGGATAAGTACCCATATCGAATGTAGCCTGAGGCATTGCATTCATAAGGGTGTTGCCTGTATAAAGATTAAATACAGCAGATGGGTCCGTACTCAACGGATCAACAATCGGTGCTACATCATTCTGACATATTTCAATATCATCCTGAATTGGTGCGCCAGGTACAGGATGAATGACAAGTAGTACAGAAGTTCTGTTACCTGTAGTACATCCATCAGCATCTATACATTCCGCGTAGTAATTATAGTTACCTGCAGGTAACGAAGAAGCACCTGCCGGAATGAATGTATCACCTGTTCCAAGAAGTGTACCTCCAGTTGGAGCATCATACCAGTAAACTGTTTCGGCTGCACAAGTTGCACTGATTTCATATTCACTCAAATCCGTTGAACCTTCGCAAGCAGTGGTATTATCCATTGTACTAACGATGTCACCCGGAGTGTTAACCGTAACTGTAACCTGATCAGGAGCAGAGATACAGCCATCCACATTAGCCACAACCTCATACGTTGTCGTAACAGTTGGTGATACAATGATTGTCTGACCATTTCCTATAAAGGCTCCTGTTCCTTGTTCAGTCCAAGTAAATGTCGTTGTTGTACCAATTACATCCACACCTGCACTTAGTGTAGTGGATTCACCCTCACAAATACCCACATCTGCACTAGCTGTAACCGTAGGTATTGGAAGTACCTCCAAATCAAACTCTCCGATTTCACCCTCACAACCATTCACACTCGTTTCGAAGATATCGAATGAATACGTACCTGCTGTGGTTTCATCGAATCCTGCAGTATTCATGTCTGCCTGAGTAAATGTATTCTGAGGACCTACACTACCTGCAGGGCCTGTAATGGTGAATGAACTTCCTACAGCACCAATTGGTGTAATATCAGCGATTGTCTCATTCTCACAAATAGTTTGATCATCCACATCAGGCGCATCTGGTTTTGGATGGATTGTTAGTGTAACCAAGGTTCTGATTGTCACCTCACATCCATTCGCATCCTCACAAACTGCATAGAACTGATAAGTTCCATCAGATAATAATGTCGGACTGGCTGGAGTGTAAGTAGGTCCATTACCAATCAGGTTTCCACCTGTAGGAGCATCATACCAGTTAATAGTCTCTCCTCCTGCACATGTTGCAGAAACCGTATAGTTCGCTACAACCAAGTCGCCTTCACAAACCTCCGTATCTGTTCCTACAGCTTCAGTAGGCTCGTTTACAGTAACAATGATTTCGCCAGGAACGGACGAGATACATCCATCCAGTTCAGCCGTTACGAAGTAGGTCGTTGTTGTGGTTGGTGATACATTCAAGGTAGCACCAGATCCTACGAATACTGTCAATCCTGCATCCACATACCATTGATACTGTGTATTCGCATTATTCGGAACAGATCCAACTGTCAAGATCACATCATCACCCAAACAAATGGTTTCGTCAGGACCTGCTGTTACAATTGGTTCAGGATTCACAATCAAATCGAACATTCCCACTTCGCCCTCACATTGTTCTGCACTGATTTCGATGATATTGAAGGAATAAGTACCTGCAGTGGTTTCATCGAATCCAGCAGTATTCATATCTGCCTGAGTGAATACGAACTGAGGACCTACACTTCCCGCAGGACCAGTAATGGTATATGAACTACCCGTTGCTCCTAACGGTATGATATCATTGATTACCTCGTCCTCACAGATTGTCTGATCATCTATAGATGGAGCATCTGGTTTCGGATGAATGGTCAATGTAACAAGCGTTCTATTATCAACTTCGCATCCATTCGCATCCACACATACAGCATAATACTGATATGTGCCATCCGTCAACAATGTTGGACTAGGTGGAGTATAAGCATCGCCCGTTCCTAATAATGTACCCGCAGTCGGAGCATCATACCAGTGAACGGTCTCTCCTACTCCACAGCTAGCATTAACCCTATAGTTAGCGACCATCAGGTCACCCTCACAAACTTCCGTATCCGTACCCACTGCAATGGTAGGTGTATTCACAGTTATTACTATATCTGCAGCAACAGATGATAAACAACCATCCACTTCAGCAGTTACGAAGTAAGTAGTCGTAACAGTTGGTGATACATCCAAGCTAGCACCCGAACCAACAAACTGTGTCAGTGCTGCATCCGTGTACCACTGGAACAATGCGCTAGCATCATTAGGTACAGAACTGGCAGTCAGTGTTGCTGTCTCTCCCTCACAAATGGTTTGGTCAGGACCTGCATTCACGATAGGATCAGGAAGTACTGTCAATGTAAATATCATTGCATCACCAATACAAGTACCGGCAACTTCCTCTATGACAATCTGATAATCGCCAGCTGTTGGATTGGCTCCAATAGCAGCTACTGTTGAAAGATCCAATGAAATAGCAGGTACGGCATTTACCAACACTCCACTGGAGTAGAAGTTGAATACGCTACCTGTGATTTCTCCTTGTGGGAAGATGGTCGGAACGACATCACCCTCACAAATTGTCTCATCAGCCACGGTTGGAGCATCAGGTTGGTCAGTGATTACCAGTTGAACCAATACCTGAGCACTTTCACATCCAGATACAGGATCGTAACAAGTTGCGAAATAATCATAGGTACCAGAAGCAAATGAACTAGCACCTGCTGGTGTGAATGTAGCGGAATTGGTTTCCACTAGATTACCCATTGCATCATACCAACGTGTTTCGGTACCAGCTACTGTGGAAGCGGTACAATCCGCATTCAATACGATAGCGGCCATTGCTGCTGCATCGCCCTCACAAGCTACATAGCCTGTTACCACAGGTTCTGGAATTTCATTCACGGTCACCGTAACCTCAGGATTATTGATGGATGTACATCCATCTTCTGAAATGACAACTAGATAATAAGTTGTTGTAACTGTAGGATTCACTGTGGTAGTAGCTGTACTAGCTACCAATGGATCCGTTGATGGGTCTGCTACTGCACCGACTAATTCATACCATGAATAAGATACTCCAACGATGCCATTACTAACTCCTCCAACCAAGTCCTTGGAATCACCTGGACAAATTGGTGTAGGATCTGCTCCGGCTGAAGCCAATGGCAAATCGTTTACAGTTAATGTGAATGTCCCGGGATCACTTTCACAGCCATCAACTGAAGTCTCTACGATAGAGAATGTATAATCAGCTGCAGTCGTCTCATCAAATCCAGCAGTATTCATATCAGCTTGTGTGAATGTATTCTGCGGTCCGACACTTCCAGCAGGTCCTGTAATCGTGTAAGAACTACCTGTCAATCCTGTTGGAGTGATATCGGCTATGGTTTCATCCACACAAATTTCCTGATCAGCAATCATTGGAGCAGCTGGTTTCGGCTGAACCTCAAGTGTAACTGCTGTTCTAGGTGCACTTTCACATCCATCTGCGGCTACGCATGTTGCATAGAATGTGTATGTACCATCTGTTAATGTAATCGGACTAGTTGGGATAAATGTCTCGCCGGTAGACAGTAGATTTCCACCAGTGGCGGCATCATACCAGTGTACAGTTTCTCCTACTCCTGCACATGTAGCAGTGATAGCATAATTATTTATATCCAAATCACCCTCACAGACTATGTTATCAGTACCCACAGCCACATCTGGTGTAGCTACAGTTACCACTACATCATCAGGAGTGGTGGATACACAACCATCTGTTTCAGCAATTACGAAGTAAGTTGTCGTAGCTGTTGGTGAAACCGTAATGCTTGCCCCTGTTCCTACGAAGATGGTCAAGCCAGCATCTTCAAACCAGGTGAATACCGTTGTGGCATTGGTTGGGTTTGCTGTAGCAGAGATAGTTGTACTAGCTCCTTCACAGATGCTTACATCCGCACTTGCAGTTACGATAGGTTCAGGAGACACAATCAAATCAAATGTTCCTGTCTCACCCTCACAATTTTCAACACTAATTTCTACGATATTGAAATTATATGTACCAGCTGTCGTCTCATCAAATCCAGCAGTGTTCATATCAGTCTGAGTGAATGTGAACAATGGTCCAACACTTCCTCCAGGTCCTGTAATTGTATATGAACTTCCTGCAGCACCAATTGGTGTAATATCAGCAATCATTCCATCTTCACAAATGGTCTGATCTACAATTACAGGTGCATCAGGTTTTGGATGAATCGTCAATGTTACTAGAGTTCTCGTATCACTTTCACAACCATTCGCATCCTCACAAACAGCATAATATTGGTAAGTACCATCAGCCATTAGTGTTGGACTTGGTGGAGTGAAGTTATCACCCGTAGCTATTAATGTACCTCCTGTAGGAGCATCATACCAATTAACAGTCTCTCCTGCTCCTGCACAGGTTGCGGATACCGTATAATTCGCTACATCCAAATCACCCTCACAAACCTCAGTATCCGTGCCTACAGCAAGAGTAGGTTCATTCACAGTAACTACAACATCATCAGCGACAGTAGAGATACAACCATTCAATTCAGCTGTAACAAAATAAGTCGTGGTTGTAGCCGGCGAAACGGTCAAGGTAGCTCCAGAGCCTACAAACAAGGTCAATCCAGCATCCTCATACCATTGATAAGCGGTAGCAGCATCATTTGGTACTGCACTTACTGTTAGTGTAGCAGCATCTCCGACACAAATCGTCTGGTCCGGGCCTGCTGTAACAATTGGTTCTGGATTTACAATCAAATCAAAAGTACCCACTTCACCCTCACAACTATTGGCACTAATCTCAACAATGCTGAAATTGTATGTACCTGCAGTGGTTTCATCAAATCCAGCAGTATTCATATCAGCCTGTGTGAATGTGAATTGTGGTCCAACACTTCCAGCAGGTCCGGTAATGGTATAAGAGCTACCAGCGCCACCTACAGGATTGATATCCACGATAGTTCCATCCTCACAAATGGTTTGGTCTGCAATCATTGGTGCATCCGGTTTTGGATGGATTGTCAATGTAACCAATGTTCTAGCAGCACTGATACAATTATTAGCATCACTACAAGCTGCATAGTATTGATAAGTACCATCAGCCATTAGTGTTGGACTTGGCGGTGTATAAGTATCTCCAGTTCCTAACAAAGTACCACCAATTGGTGCACTGTACCAGTATACTGTAGAACCTGCGACGCAAGCAGCAGAAACAGCATAGTTAGCTGGGTCAATATCACCCTCGCAAACTTCAGTATTCGTACCTACAGGAGGTTGAGGATCATTCACTGTCACGACTACATCGTCTGTAGTGGAAGATAAGCAACCATCCAATTCAGCCGTTACGAAGTATGTTGTGGTAACAGATGGAGCAACAGTCAAACTTGAGCCTGTTCCTACAAATACCGTAAGTGCTGCATTGGAATACCAATTGAATACCGTATTAGCATTATTGGGTAATGCCGTAGCAGTCAATGTGGTATTATCACCCGGACAAATGGTTACATCCGCACTAGCTACAGGAACTGGTTCAGGAAGAACAATGATATCAAAAGTACTTGGATCACTGATACATCCATTAACACTTACTTCAACGATAGTAAATGTATAAGTATCTGCAGTATTCACATCTAATCCGGCAGCAGTCAGATTAGCCTCTGTAATAGTTGTCAATAATGACACACTTGTTACAGATCCAGTAATCGTGAATGTGCTACCTGTATCACCTATTGGTGTAATATTATTCACTGATTCTCCTTCACAGATGGTTTGATCAGCTACGTTTGGTGTATCCGGTAAACCATAAATCGTCAATGTCGCTAAGGAGCGAGGAGTACTTTCACAACCATTGGCATCCACACAAACAGCATAGAACTGATAAGTTCCCTCTGTCAATGTCGTCGGACTTGGTGGGGTGTAATCCACTCCTGTACCTATTAGGTTACCGCCTGTAAGCGCATCATACCAATTCACTGTTTCTCCTGCCATACAAGTAGCCGAAACTGCATAATTGGTCAAATCATTATCCCCTTCACAAGCTGTTGCATTCTTGATGATAGGTGGAGCAGGTTCCGTAACGGTAACGGTAACCGAACCTGGTGTGCTGGAAGTACAACCATTCAGGTCAGCGACTACATAATAGGTAGTTGTCATTGTAGGAGAAACCGTAATGGATGGCCCAACTCCAACGAAAGTAGTCAAGGTTACATCTGAATACCAGATATAAGATGTACTTGGATCGTTTGGAATGGATACCACATTCAATGTTACGGATTCACCTCCACAGATATTCTGATCTGCACTTACGGAAACAATCGGTTCAGGATCAACAGTCAGGGTGAATGTTGTACTTGCTCCGATACATCCTCCAGCATTTTCCTCGATTATAATCTGGTAATCACCTGCTGTAGGATTCGCTCCGATACCTGCTACTGTGGATAAATCCAGACTATTAGCAGGAACGGCATTAATCAATGTCGAATTATAATAGAAATTGAATACACTACCTGCTACTTCACCTTGCGGGAAGATTGAGGGAGGTGTATCACCTTCACAAATTGTGATATCGGCAATTGTTGGTGCATCCGGAGCAGCAGTAATCACCAATTGAACCAATACTTGGTTACTCGCACATCCTGATACAGGATCATAACACTCTGCAAAGTAATCGTAGGTTCCTACGGCAAAGGAAGCAGCTCCTGCAGGTGTGAATGTAGCGGAGTTGGTTTCAACCAAATTACCCAAGGCATCATACCATCTGGTCTCTACTTGTGGTAGAGGGGAAGTACAATCGGCATCTAGTACTATTGCTGCCATAGCTGCTGCATCTCCCTCACAAGCTACATAGCCTGTTACGATTGGGTCTGCTACATCCTCTACTTCTACAGTAACCTGAGGATTATTAACCGATTCGCATCCTGCATCAGAAATTACCACTAGATAATAAGTGGTTGTAACGGATGGGCTCACGGTAGCAGATTGAGTCACTGCAACCAATGGGTCTGTTGATGGTGCAGGTGCACCACCTATCATTTCATACCAAATGAATGAAACGCCTGTTAATCCGTTGCTGATACCTCCATTCAACATTTTGGAATCACCTGGACAAATCGGCGTAGGATCAGCTCCTGCACTAGCCAATGGAATTTCATTGACCGTAATCATGAATGTACTTCCATCACTCACACATCCATCAGCGGAAGTTTCAGTAATTGTAAATACATAATCATCCGCAGTGTTCACATCCAAGCCAGCTGTGGTCAGGTCTGCTTCTGTGAATGTATTCTGAGGTCCTACAGAACCACTGAATCCAACTATTGTAAAGCTACTACCAGACAATCCTGTCGGCACTATATCATTTACGGATTCACCCTCACAAATTGCTGCGTCAGCAATTGATGGTGCATCTGGTTTTGGATGGATAGTTAATACAACCGGAGTTCTGGTGCCACTTGGACAACCATTAGCATCTACACATTCTGCGTAGAAGGTATATGTTCCATCGGCTAATGCACCTGGGCTTGCAGGTGTGAAGTCACTACCTGTTGCTAATAAGGTTCCACCAGAAGCAACATCATACCAATGAACTGTTACTCCTGCATCACAAGTTGCAGATATTGTATAATTGGTATTAACCAAATCGCCCTCACATACTTCTGCGTCTGTTCCTGTTGGTGCAACAGGATTATCTACCGTAACTGTTACATCTGCTGCTACACTGGATACACATCCATTCAGGTCAGCAATAACGAAATAGGTAGTTGTAGCAGATGGACTTACAGTAATACTAGCTCCAGAGCCTACTGCACTTGTCAATCCTGCATCATCAAACCATGAATAAATTGTATTCGCATCAGCCGGTGAAGATGAAGCTACCAATGTAGTACTAGCTCCTGGACAAATCGTTACATCAGCACTTGCACTTACAATTGGTTCTGGTGATACGATAATATCGAATGTACCAGGATCACTTTCGCAGGATTCAGCACTGATTTCAACAATTGTGAAATTATATGTACCTGCAGTTGCTGGATCTAATCCAACTGTTTGTAGGTCCGCTTGTTCTATTGTCAATAAAGGTCCTACTCCACCTGATGGGCCGGTAATATTATAAGAACTACCTGCTCCTCCAGTAGGAATAATTGTATTGATTGTTCCATTCTCGCAAATCGTTTGGTCTGCAATTACCGGTACATCAGGCTTCGCATCAATCGTCAATACCACTGCAGTTCTTGGTCCCTCGCATCCGTTCGCATCCACACAGGCTGCATAGTAGGTATAGGTTCCGTCTGCCAATGTCGCTGGACTTGCAGGAATGAATGTCGCACTATTCGCAACAAGCAAAGTACCTCCCGCTGCGGCATCATACCAGTTTACATTCTCACCCGCTCCACATGCAGCAGTCAGGGTATAATCAGAATCCGTAGGATTGTTCTCACATACCGTTGCATCTGTTCCGGTCGGAGCCAATGGTTCCGTCACCGTTACCGTTGTAGATGCTGCTGTGGAGGATACACATCCGTTAAGGTCAGCCGTCACGAAGTAGGTCGTTGTCGCTCCAGGGCTCACACTGATGCTTGCTCCGGTTCCGACTGCACTTGTCAAGCCTGCATCATCATACCAGGTGAATACCGTTGCGGCATCCGTTGGTAGGGATGTAGCCGTAAGTGTCGTTGCATCTCCCAAGCATATTGTGATATCCGCACTTGAACTTACCACAGGTTCTGGCTGGACAACAACCTCGAATGTTCCGATGTCGCTTGTACAACCCTCAGCGCTCGTTTCTGTAATATTGAATGTGTAGGTCGCTGCAGTCGTCTCATCCAAACCGACTGTCTGAAGATTCGCCATCGTAATCGTGGTCAGGGAAGCAACCGTGCCTCCTGCCCCACTCAATGTATAGGTCGAACCCGCACCGCCTGTCGGGATAATATCCGCTACCGTTCCATCCTCACAAATTGTTTGGTCTGCAATTACCGGTACATCAGGCTTCGCATCAATCGTCAATACCACTGCAGTTCTTGGTCCCTCGCATCCGTTCGCATCCACACAGGCTGCATAGTAGGTATAGGTTCCGTCTGCCAATGTCGCTGGACTTGCAGGAATGAATGTCGCACTATTCGCAACAAGCAAAGTACCTCCCGCTGCGGCATCATACCAGTTTACATTCTCACCCGCTCCACATGCAGCAGTCAGGGTATAATCAGAATCCGTAGGATTGTTCTCACATACCGTTGCATCTGTTCCGGTCGGAGCCAATGGTTCCGTCACCGTTACCGTTGTAGATGCTGCTGTGGAGGATACACATCCGTTAAGGTCAGCCGTCACGAAGTAGGTCGTTGTCGCTCCAGGGCTCACACTGATGCTTGCTCCGGTTCCGACTGCACTTGTCAAGCCTGCATCATCATACCAGGTGAATACCGTTGCGGCATCCGTTGGTAGGGATGTAGCCGTAAGTGTCGTTGCATCTCCCAAGCATATTGTGATATCCGCACTTGAACTTACTACAGGTTCTGGACTTACAACGATATCAAAGGATGATGGATCACTAGTACAATTTTCCGTGGATGTTTCCGTAATCTGGAATCCATATGTTCCCGCAGTAGTCTCATCCAAACCTGCAGTTTGCATGTCAGTTTGGGTAAATGTATTTTGTGGACCTACAGAACCTGCAGGGCCAGTAATAGTGAATGAACTACCAGGACTAGTACTCAATGGAGTGATATCCGTGATTACAGCATCCACACAAATCGTCTGATCAGCGATACTTGGTGCATCAGGCTTCGCATCAATGGTCAATGTAACAGGTACTCTCGCACTTTCACATCCACTTGCATCCATACAAGCTACAAAGAATGTATAAGTACCATCTGCCAATGTTGCCGGACTCATTGGTACGAATGATGCACCTGTGGACAATAGAGTTCCACCAGCTGCGGCATCATACCAATTAATTGTCTCTCCTCCACAATCCGCAGTTAATGCATAATCCGTATCTGTAGGATTGTTTTCACAAACTGTTGCATCCGTTACAGTAGGACTTGCTGGATCATTAACTGTAACAATCACATCATCTGCAGCTATTGCCACACATCCATTCAAGTCTGCTGTTACAAAATAAGTTGTGGTAACTGTTGGAGTCACCGTAATACTAGCTCCTGTTCCAACGGAACTTGTCAAAGCTGCATCATCAAACCATGTGAATATAGTTGCCCCATTTACGGGTGTTGATGTTGCAACTAATGTTGTTGCATCACCTGAACAAATGGTTACATCCGCACTTGCACTTACAGTTGGAAGTGGATCAACTGTTACAGCAAATGTCCCTGGATCACTTTCGCATGTTTCTGCACTGATTTCTACTATAGAGAAATTATATACACCAGATGTTGTATTATCCAATCCAGCTGCAGTTAGATTCGCATCTGTAATGGTAGTTGTCAATAATGGACCAACACTACCTGAAGGACCAGTTACCGTATATGAACTACCTGCACCTCCTGTAAGAAGAATATCTGTGGTTGTTTCATTTTCACAAATGGTCTGATCTGCAATAACAGGTGCGTCAGGCTTGGCATCGATTGTTAAGGTAACTGCTGTCCTCGGCCCCTCACATCCATTTGCATCTCCACATGCTGCATAATAGGTATATGTTCCATTCGCAAGAGTTGTAGGACTAGGAGGAATGAAAGTTGAACTATTTGCAGCCAATAAGTTACCACCAGAAGCTGCATCATACCAATTAACATTCTCACCTGCTCCACAAGTTGCCTCCAATGTATAATCCGAATCTGTTGGGTTGCTTTCACAAACTGTAGCATCAGTACCTGTTGGTGCCAATGGTTCTGTTACAGTTACGGTAGTGGAAGCTGGTGTAGCAGATACACAACCATTCAAGTCAGCTGTTACGAAGTAAGTAGTTGTAGCAATTGGGCTTACACTGATACTTGCTCCGGTACCCACTGCACTTGTCAATCCTGCATCATCATACCATGTGAATATGGTAGCTGCATCAGCAGGGATTGCAGTTGCAGTAAGTGTAGTAGCATCACCTAAACAAATCGTTACATCAGCACTTGAGCTCACGATTGGTTCTGGGCTCACAACCACATCAAATGTACCTGGGTCACTTACACAACCATCCGTATTCGTTTCAGTAATGTTGAAAGTATAGGTTCCCGCTACATTCTCATCCAGACCTGCAGTTTGCAGATTTGCCATTGTAATTGTAGTCAACAAGGCTACAGATCCTCCAGCACCTGTTACAGTATAAGTCGAACCAGGATCACCTGTTGGAATAATATCAGATACTGTTTCACCCAAACAGATGGATTGGTCAGCAATCATTGGTGCATCAGGTACTCCGTATATTGTCAATGTTGCTACTGACCTAGGATCACTTTCACATCCATTCACATCCACACAGACCGCATAGAATTGATAAGTACCTTCTGTTAAGGTTGTTGGGCTTGGCGGGATATAATCCACACCTGTGCCGATTAGGTTGCCTCCTGTCAATGCATCGTACCAATTCACTGTTTCACCTGCACCTGAATTACAAGTAGCAGAAACAGTATAATTGGTCAAATCAGTATCACCCTCACAAGCTTGTGCATTCTTTATAATTGGACCAGCCGGACTTGTAACAGTAATTGTTACATCATCTGACACACTTGATACACAACCATTCAAATCAGCTACAACATAATAAGTAATAGTTGCTGTTGCGGTAACGGTAATACTTGCACCTGTTCCAACAAAATTGGTCAAAGCAGCATCGTCATACCAATTATAAACCGTAGCGGGATCATTAGGCAATGATGTCACTGTCAATGTTACATCATCTCCTCCACATGCATTCACATCAGCGCTAGCAGTAACAACTGGTTCTGGGCTAACTACCACATCAAATGTACCTATATCACTTGTACAACCTTCTGCACTTGTCTCTGTAATATTGAATGTATAAGTACCTGCCGTGGTCTCATCCAAACCTGCAGTTTGCAGATTCGCCATTGTAATTGTAGTCAAGGAAGCAACTGTACCGCCTGTTCCACTCAAGGTATAAGTTGAGCCAACACCACCAGTAGGAATGATATCGGAGACTGTTGCATCCTCACAAATTGCCTGGTCAGCAATAACTGGAACGTCTGGTTTGGCATCTATTGTCAAAGTAACTGCAGTTCTTGGTCCCTCACATCCATTCGCATCCACACAAGCAGCAAAGAATGTATATGTTCCGTCTGCCAAAGTTGCAGGGCTCATTGGAATATAAGTAGAACTATTAGCTACAAGCAGAGTACCTCCAGTTGCAGCATCATACCAATTGACATTCTCTCCTGCGCCACATGTTGCAGATAATTCGTAATCCGTATCAGTTGGGTTACCCTCACATACCGTGGCATCTGTTCCAGTAGGAGCCATTGGTTCTGTAACCGTGACTATTGTAGAAGCAGGAATTGAAGATACACAACCATTCAAATCAGCCGTTACAAAATATGTTGTGGTTACTGTCGGGCTTACTGTTATACTTGCTCCTGTACCCACTGTACTAGTCAATCCTGCATCGTCATACCATGTGAATATCGTAGCAGCATCAGATGGTAATGAAGTAGCCGTGAGTGTAGTTGATGCACCTTCGCAAATCGTTACATCTGCACTTGAACTTACAACTGGTTCTGGACTTACTATGATATCAAATGAAGATGGATCACTTGTACAATTTTCTGCGGATGTCTCAGTAATCTGGAATCCATAAGTACCTGCGGTCGTCTCATCCAAACCTGCAGTTTGCATATCAGTTTGAGTGAATGTGTTCTGTGGTCCTACCGAACCAGCTGGACCTACGATAGTAAATGAACTACCCGGACTCGTACTCAATGGAGTAATATCCGTAATTGTTCCGTCCACACAAATGGTCTGGTCAGCGATACTCGGTGCATCAGGCTTGGCATCAATCGTTAAAGTCACAGCAGTTCTTGGTCCCTCACATCCATTCGCATCCAAACAAGCTGCGAAGAATGTGTAAGTTCCCTCGGAAAGGGTTGTCGGACTCATCGGAATGAACGATGTACTATTAGCAGATAACAATGTTCCGCCTGTTGCAGCATCATACCAATTCACAGCATCTCCCCCACAATCCGCTACCAAAGCATAATCTGCATCCGTAGGATGATTCTCACATACTGTTGCATCTGTTCCTGTAGGTGCCGTAGGTAATGTTACTGTAACTACAACATCAGCTGCAGTTGTGGAAACACAACCATTCAAATCAGCCGTTACGAAGTAGGTTGTGGTTACAGCCGGATTCACAGTGATGCTCGCTCCGGTTCCAACAGAACTCGTCAAGCCTGCGTCATCAAACCATGTGAATATGGTTGCGGCGTTCGATGGAAGTGAAGTTGCATTCAATGTTGTTGCATCTCCCTCACAGATTGTCACATCCGCACTTGCACTTACAATCGGTTCAGGCGATACGGTCACAGCAAATGTACCAGCATCACTTTCACAAGTTTCTGCGCTGATTTCAACAACGGAGAAATTATATGTACCTGCAGTAGAATTATCCAAACCTGCAGATTGTAAATTAGTATCTGTAATCGTAGTTGTCAATAATGGACCTACGCTACCTCCTGGGCCAGTAATCGTATAAGAACTACCTGCACCTCCCGTAAGAAGAATATCCGTAGTTGTTCCACCCTCGCAGATTCCTTGATCAGCAATCACAGGAGTATCTGGCTTGGCATCAATTGTTAGGGTAACCAATGTTCTTGGTCCCTCACATCCATTCGCATCCACGCAAGCAGCATAATATGAGTATGTACCCTCAGAAAGGGTTGTTGGACTCATCGGAATGAACGATGTACTATTAGCCGCTAAAAGATTCCCACCTGTAGCAGCATCATACCAATTGACATTTTCTCCTGCACCACATGCTGCATTCAAGGTATAATCCGCATCAGTTGGGTTACCCTCGCATACCGTAACATCTGTTCCTGTCGGAGCTAATGGCTCTGTAATCGTTACTGTTACTTGAGCAGCAGTCATGGATACACATCCGTTCAAATCAGCTGTAACGAAATAGGTTGTTGTAGCGATTGGGCTAACAGTTATGCTAGATCCTGTTCCCACTGCACTTGTTAATCCTGCATCATCATACCAGGTGAATATAGTGGCCGGATTAGCAGGAATTGAAGTTGCTGTCAATGTAGTGGATCCACCTTCACATACCGTCACATCTGCACTTGCACTTACTATTGGTTCAGGAGTCACTACTACGTCAAATGAACCAGCATCACTCGTACATCCGTCCGCACTCGTTTCAGTGATATTGAATGTATAGGTACCTGCTGTTGTCTCATCCAATCCTGCAGTTTGTAGATTCGCCATTGTAATCGTAGTCAAGGAAGCAACCGTGCCACCTGTTCCACTCAATGTAAATGTTGATCCTACACCACCGGTAGGAATGATATCAGCTACCGTTCCGTCTTCACAAATTGATTCGTCAGTAATGGATGGTGCATCTGGCTTGGCGTTTATGGTTAATACTACAGCCGTTCTTGGCCCCTCACATCCATTTGCATCCTCACATGCAGCGTAATAAGTATAGGTTCCATCTGCAAGAGTCGTAGGACTTGCTGGTGTGAATGTAGTGCTATTAGCTGATAATAATGTTCCACCTGTTGCGGCATCATACCAATTCACATTCTCGCCTCCTCCACAGGTGGCAGATAATTCATAATCTGTTAATGTGATACTGCCCTCACAAGCTGTTGCATCAGTACCCGTTGGTGCTAGTGGTTCTGTAACCGTCACTACCGTTGAAGCTGGAACAGATGAAATACATCCATTCAATTCGGCTGTAACGAAGTAGGTTGTTGTAACACTTGGACTTACTGAAATATTCGCTCCTGTTCCAACAGAACTTGTTAAACCTGCATCATCGTACCAAGTGAATACAGTAGCTGCATCCACTGGTATTGCAGATGCTGATAATGTAGTTGCATCTCCTAAACAGATGGTTACATCCGCACTAGAACTCACAACTGGTTCTGGACTAACAATGATATCAAAGGATGATGGATCACTAATACAATTCTCAGCGGATGTTTCAGTAATTTGGAACCCATAGGTACCTGCAGTCGTCTCATCCAATCCTGCAGTTTGCATATCAGTTTGGGTGAATGTATTCTGTGGTCCTACTGAACCAGCCGGACCTGTTATAGTGAAAGAACTTCCAGGACTCGTACTTAGTGGTGTAATGTCCGTAATTGTTCCATCAACGCATATTGTTTGGTCTGTAATGCTCGGTGCATCTGGTTTAGCATCAATCGTTAATGTAACTGCTGTCCTAGGTCCCTCACATCCATTCGCATCAATACAAGCAGCAAAGAATGTGTAGGTTCCCTCAGACAAGGTTGTCGGACTCATTGGAATGAATGATGTACTATTTGCTGATAACAATGTTCCGCCTGCTGCGGCATCATACCAATTCACAGCATCTCCACCACAATCAGCTACCAAAGCATAATCTGCATCCGTAGGATGATTCTCACATACTGTAGCATCCGTTCCTGTAGGCGCAACAGGTAATGTTACTGTTACAACAACATCATCAGCAGTTGATACACAACCATTCAAATCAGCTGTTACGAAATAGGTTGTAGTTACAGTTGGATTCACAGTAATACTCGCTCCTGTCCCTACAGAACTCGTCAAAGCCGCATCATCAAACCATGTGAATATGGTAGCAGCATTTGCAGGAGTTGCTGTTGCTGTTAGAGTCGTAGCGTCTCCCTCACAAATGGTTACATCAGTACTTGCACTTACAATCGGCTCAGGAGATACTGTCACAGCAAATGTACCAGCATCACTTTCACAAGTAGCCGCACTTATTTCTATAATGGAGAAATTATATGTTCCTGAAGTAGTATTATCCAATCCTGCCGCCATCAAATTAGCATCAGTGATTGTAGTGGTCAATAATGGACCTACACTACCTCCAGGGCCCGTAATTGTATAAGAACTACCTGCGCCTCCTGTAAGTAGAATATCTGTGGTTGTAGCATCTTCACAAATTGATTGATCTGCAATTACTGGTGCATCCGGCTTGGCATCTATAGTTAATGTCACAGCCGTTCTTGGTCCCTCACATCCATTCGCATCCTCACAAGCCGCAAAGAATGTATAGGTTCCATCAGCCAGGGTCGTAGGACTTGCTGGTGTGAATGTCGTACTATTCGATAGTAATAGGTTGCCACCTGATGCGGCATCATACCAGTTCACATTCTCGCCTCCTCCACAGGCAGCAGATAGTTCATAATCAGACAAGGTCGTGCTACCCTCACATGCCGTGGCATCTGTTCCTGTTGGGGCCAACGGTTCGGTAACCGTTACCACTACATCTGCGGGTGTCGAGGATACACAGCCATTCAAATCTGCCGTCACGAAATAGGTCGTTGTAGCAGTTGGACTGACCGTGATGCTGGCTCCTGTACCAACAGAACTCGTTAGTCCGGCATCATCATACCATGTGAATATCGTCGCTCCATTAGAAGGTGTGGATGATGCAGTCATTGTCGTGGCATCCCCCTCACATATCGTTACATCAGCGCTAGCGCTGACTACTGGTTCTGAAGTCACAATAACATCAAAAGAACCTGCGTCACTCGTACATCCGTCCGCACTCGTTTCCGTGATATTGAATGTATAGGTAGCAGCTGTCGTCTCATCCAATCCTGCAGTTTGCAGATTCGCCATTGTAATCGTGGTCAGGGACGGAACTGTACCTCCTGTTCCACTCAACGTAAATGTTGAACCTACTCCTCCTGTCGGAATGATATCCGCTACGGATCCATTCTCGCAGATGGTCTCATCCGATATAGACGGTGCATCTGGCTTAGCATTTATCGTTAGTACTACAGCCGTTCTTGGTCCCTCACATCCATTCGCATCCTCACAAGCCGCAAAGAATGTATAGGTTCCATCAGCCAGGGTCGTAGGACTTGCTGGTGTGAATGTCGTACTATTCGATAGTAATAGGTTGCCACCTGATGCGGCATCATACCAGTTCACATTCTCGCCTCCTCCACAGGCAGCAGATAGTTCATAATCAGACAAGGTCGTGCTACCCTCACATGCCGTGGCATCTGTTCCTGTTGGGGCCAACGGTTCGGTAACCGTTACCACTACATCTGCGGGTGTCGAGGATACACAGCCATTCAAATCTGCCGTCACGAAATAGGTCGTTGTAGCAGTTGGACTGACCGTGATGCTGGCTCCTGTACCAACAGAACTCGTTAGTCCGGCATCATCATACCATGTGAATATCGTCGCTCCATTAGAAGGTGTGGATGATGCAGTCATTGTCGTGGCATCCCCCTCACATATCGTTACATCAGCGCTAGCGCTGACTACTGGTTCTGGATCTACTGTGATATCAAAAGATGATGGATCACTAACACAATTTTCAGTAGTTATTTCTGTTATTTGGAAACTGTAAATTCCTGCTGTAGTTTCATCCAAGCCAGCAGTCTGCATATCAGCTTGAGTAAATGTATTTTGTGGACCAACCGAACCAGCTGGGCCTACTATTGTAAATGAGCTACCTGCACTAGAACTTAAAGGTGTAATGTCTACAATTGTACCATCTACACAAATAGCTTGATCAGAAATACTTGGAGCATCTGGTTTTGCGTCTATAGTTAAGGTAACTGCCGTTCTTGATCCCTCACATCCATTCGCATCCTCACAAGCTGCAAAGAATGTATAGGTCCCTTCCGTTAGAGTCGTTGGGCTCATCGGTACATAGTTCGTACCTACAAACAATAACGTGCCTCCTGTTGCGGCATCATACCAATTGACTGTCTCACCTCCACAATCCGCAACCAAAGCATAGTCCGTATCGGTAGGATGGCCCTCACATAAAGTAACATCGGTGCCTGTCGGAGCAACTGGTGTAGTAACAGTTACTACCACATCAGCAGGAGTTGAGGATACGCAGCCATTCTGATCTGCTGTTACAAAATAAGTTGTTGTTACTACTGGACTAACAGTGATGGTTGCACCTGTACCTACGACACTAGTCAATCCAGCATCATCAAACCATGTATAGGTCGTACTTGATGAAAATGGTGAAGCATTAGCAGACATTGTAGTAGCATCTCCTGCACAAATAGATACATCTGCACTAGCAACAATCGTTGGCTCTGGTATTACTGTTACAGAAAATGCATCCGGATCACTTTCACATGTTGCGGAGCTAATTTCCACAATTGAGAAGTTATACGTTCCAGAAGTAGTATTATCCAAACCAGCAGCTACTAGATTAGCATCCGTAATTGTTGTCGTTAATAATGGTCCTACACTACCTCCAGGTCCTGTAATCGTGTAAGAACTTCCAGCTCCGCCTGTTAACAAAATATCTGAAGCTGTAGTATTCTCACATATTGACTGATCAGCCACACTTGGCGCAGCTGGTTGAGGCTCGATTAATAATGTCGTGGCTACTCTGGTGCTTACACATCCACTCGCATCCATACATTCCGCATAATAAACATAACTTCCAGCTGCAAAAGTAGTTGCATTTGCAGGAGTGAATGAAGTACTATTAGCTAATAATAAATTCCCTCCACTTGCACTGTCGTACCAATTTACATTATTAGCACCACAATCGGCAACAAGTGTATAGGATGCCAAAGTGGCATCTCCCTCACATACTGTAGCATCCGTAACTGTAGGAACAGCCGGGTCGGTAATTGTAACTACTACATCTGCTGGAGTTGAAGAAACACATCCATTAAGATCAGCCGTCACAAAGTAAGTGGTTGTTGTACTTGGATTAACTGTAATACTAGCTCCTGTTCCAACTGCACTTGTCAAACCTGCATCATCATACCATGTATATATTGTTGAACCATTTGCAGGAACAGAAATAGCATTAAGAACTACACTACTCCCAGCACATGAATTAACATCTGCACTAGCACTTACCGTAGGTTCAGGAGATACTATGATATCAAAACTTCCCGCAT